>NZ_QNRC01000017.1 GCF_003709565.1 Paracoccus sigandri
GGCCGTTCGAGAGCGTCCGGTGGGAAAACGATCCGCCGGATCGTTTTCTGGACCACCTTCCACTTCTCGACCAAGATCCATCTCCGCGTCAACGGCGCTGGCCTCCCGATGAGAACCGAGATCACGCCGGGGCAGGATTCCGATTGCACCGGCTATGACCTGGTGATGGCCGACAACCTGCCGCAGCCCGCCGTTCTGGTCGCTGACAGGGGCTATGGCTTTGATAAAATTCGGGAAGACATCGAGAGCCGCAACGCCCTGCCGATGATCCCGATGCGCAAGAACCGGAAGGTTCGCAAGGTCGTCGACATGACCATCTACACGCTACGCAACATGGTCGAACGCGTTCGCCCGTTCTCTCGAACCGGTGGCGTTCACGGGCTCACTCGACAAGCTGAAGAACACCCGGCGGCTGGCAACCCGCCACGATAAAACCGCAGACAGTTTCCTCGGGTTCGTCGACCTCGCCTGCATCATGTCGAAATGGAAGAGAGAATGGCGCTGAAAGTAGGCGACACGCTGGTCCTGGCCTACCGCGGCACCGGAAGGCGGAAGGGGAGTGCGCCCTACCTCGCGTTGTGTTCAAGCACCTATGTAGCCCAGGATCAGGCGTGGAAGTTGATCTCGCACCAACAGACACCCGCTGCCTGACCTGCGCGGGATCATCTTGCCCTGTGCCGTGCGACCCGGCTCCGGCATGTCGGGCAACCCGCGATCGCTTGATGCCACACCGCTTTCCGCCAGAATCCGGTCGTCCAGCGGAAGATCGGTGAGCAGACGTTCCCCGAGGGCGGCGCGCCGTTCGCAGAAGGGCAGGACCGGAGACGCCGCCTTTGCCATGCCTTGCGGCTGCGGCCACATCATCCTCGCCCCTTCGGGGTGGTGTTGGTCCAGGTCCTGGCATGCTGGCAGCGGAAACCGACTCCCGCGATGGCGCCGTGCCGGTTCCTTGCGCCGCTGGGATTCCTGTTCGGGATCAACCACGTCAGAGCCCCTGTTCCACACCGTTCGACGGGGAGGCGGCTTGCTGGTCCGGCCGGCGCGGATAGGCGGGTGTTGGCGATGGGGCTGGCTTGGCGCCGGGGCAGGGATCGTCGGCCAGTCGCCGCTGACCCCGGTCCGCATGCCCCGTCATGTGGATTTGCCGGAGCGGGGCGCTTTCGGTTTCGCCGCCTTGGTCGTCCTGGCCGCGGTGGCGCGCTTGGCCTTGGCCGGTTTTTCGGTCGTTGCGCTTGACTGCCGGGTGGGCCGGGGACCGGGTGCGGGGCTTGGATCGGGCCGCTGGGGCGCCCGCTCTTCCCATGACCTGGCCTCCTTCTCCAGGGCCTTGCGCAGGCGTTTCTGCGCCTCGATTGCCGCGACCAGCCGTTTTTCGGTTTCGGCGCGCTGGCGTTCCAGCAGGTTCAGGCGGGCGTCGACGCGTTCGATCCTGGCGCGATACAGGTTGGCGGGGCGGGCCAGATCGGCTTCGCTCCGCTTCTCCTGGGCGGCCTCGCGGGCGGTCGCGGCCAGTTCCTTGGCGTGTTGCCGGATCAGGTCTGACAGGTCCATCTGGCTCTCCTTTCAGGTGTCCAGGTTGAAATTGGCGACGGGCATCGGCACAGTCGCGCCCTGGATGGGCGGCGCCTCGGCGACATTGCCGAGATAGGTCGAGGTGACGCCGTTCAGATTGACCGGGAAATACTGCCCGGCCAGCGACTTGATGTGGTTGCCGACGATCACCCCCCGATGGCCGCGCAAGCTTACGGTGGCGCGGCGGTCATCGGGCGGCGGCGAGAAGTGCAGGCAGTAGTTGTCGCTGAAGGTCACGCGCTCGAACCGGATGACCAGGTTGTCGGTCAGCCGCTGCTCCAGCAGTTCGACCAGCGCGGTCTGGCCGGTGCCGATGAAGCTGTTGCCCAGGATCTTGACCGGGAAGCCCAGGACAAGCCGCCGATCGCCGAAATTGACCGAGGCCTCCAGCAAGCCGCGCAGGCGCATCGCCCGGTCCTCGTTGGCCGCGTCGCGGGTCTGGCCGCCGCCATAGGTCACGAGGTTGCCCTGGACCAGGGCCTCCAGGATCAGGTCGCCCAGGATGCCGATGGCGGTGGCGGAGGAGGAGGAGCCGTTCCGGCCTTCGCCGGTATCCATCACCTCGTTGCCGGTGATCGTGGCCTCGCCCAGCACCAGGAAGGCGGCGATGCCCAGCCCCTGGTCCGCGGCCGAACCGCAGCGGATCACCCGGTTGCGGTCGATCAGGCTGCGCTCGGTCGTGGCCGCGATCAGCACCCCGCCTTGCCCGCAATCGCGCAGGCTGTTGCCGGTGATGGCCGGGGCCTCCATGCGCAGGGCGACGATGCCGAAGCCGCCGCCCTCGATGCGGTTGTCCCGCAGGCGGCAGCGATCGCCCTCGACGGCGCCGATGGCCGCGGCCGCGCCGAGGATGGTGTTGCCCGCGACATCCATGTCGTCGCAGCCGTTCAGGAAGATCCCGAGCGTCGTATTGCCCAGCTCGCCGCCATCGATGCGGTTGCCCGCGATCCGGCAATGCGCGGCGGCGATGCCGAAGATGCCCGATTGCGGGCCTTCGACGGTATTGCCGCCCACCGTCACGTCGTCGGTGCGGGCGGCGGCGGCGCCGTCGGGATTGGTCGCGCCCAGGACGATCCCGACCGCCGAAAGGCCGGGGGGCCGGGACTGGTAGCGGCAGTGATTGCCGCTGGCCACCGAATGCGCGCCCGCGATCCGGATGCCGACGCGCGGTGCGCTGCCATAGGTGACGGCATTGCCGCTGACGGTGGCGTACTCGGGCGCCATGTCGATGCCGAAGACCAGCGACGGCGGGGCATTGCCCGGCGGCAGGTCGGCCAGTTCGATCACGCAGCCGGTGACCCGCGAATTCGTGGCCAGCGATGCCGGCGGGGCGCTCGGGTCGTCGTTCACGACCACCCCGGCCAGCGCGCCCCTGATGGTGCAGTCCCGCACGGTGATCGGGCCGGTGGCATCCGCCATGCCGATGCCGATCAGCGCGGGCTGGCCGCGCGCATTGGCCAGCGCCATCACGCAATCGCCGACCACGATATCGCCGCTGTTCTCGTCCGCCACCACCCCCGCCAGCGCCCGCGAGATGCGGCAATTCGCGACCGTCACGTCATTGGCATTGCTGATGCGGATGGCGGTGCCGATCCCCACCTGCAGCGCGCTGAAGTCGCAATCGCTGACCGTGACATCCTCGACCCCGTCCATGCCCAGCAGGCGGTTGTTCGCGCCCTCGGCCCCCTCGCCGACAAAAGCGAGGGTGTGGATGCGGATGCGCGAGACGGGATCGGCCAGCGTGCCCGCCAGTTGCAGCGCGGGCTCGTTCGGCGGGGCGCGCAGGGTCACGCCCCTGGCTTCACCATGCAGGGTGACGTCGGAGCGCGCCAGGACCAGCGTGCGCGGCAGGACATGCTCGCCCGGCTTCAGGCAGATGCAGCCGCCGGCCAGAGGCAGGCCATCGATGGCCTGCTGGATATCCTCGCCGGGCTGGATGACGAAGGTGCAGCAGCAGACCTCGTCCGGGTCGATCGGATCGCGGCAATCCTCGACGGGCTCGGCAAAGCCGCCCGCGCCGCCCTCCAGCACCGCGAGCCGGGCATAATGGTGATGCGTGCCATGCGGCGGCGCATCGGCCAGCATGTCGATGGTGCCCGTGGCGGCGCGGGCGCGGAAGATCCAGTGATCGCCCACGCGCACCCGCTGCGGACCGGGGGCAAAGCCGATCCCGACCGCGATCCCGGCCTCCAGTTCGACGAATTCGCCGGGGGGCGGGGCGGGAAAGACGCCCGGCCCCGCGGCATCGGTCAGATCCGCCAGCACCGCCCCGCCCGAGGCGCGGACCACGCCGCCCTGGTCCCAGCGGATGATGCGCAGGTTCAGGTCGGGCGTCGGCACGCCATCGGCATCGACCGGGAACGTCCCCGCCGGAATGGCGCCGTCGAAGGTCAGCACGTTCGTCGCCGGATCGGCGGTGGCGACCATGCGCATCAGGCCGGGCTGGCCCGCGAATTCCAGCCGGTCGTCGATCAGCTCGATCCAGTCGCCGGGAACGAAGCGATGCACGTCGTCGCGCGCGACTTGCGCCACGGTGATCCGGGTGGCGCTGTCGATGCTGACGACCCGCGTGGCGACCGAAGCGTTGACCCGCGACCATTTCAGCAGCGCCCGGCCATCGGCGGCCAGGCCGTGCGTTTCCACGCGATAGGTGCGGTTCTCGGTCGTGCGCAGCTGCTGGCCCGGCGGGATCTCGCAGGGGTTGTCGGGGTCGCTGACCGGCACCAGAAAACTGCTGAGCCGTATCGAGGAGGGCGCGATCAAGCCGGCCCAGTCGGCGATCTCGTCATCCGGCGTGGCGCAGGTCACGCCGTCGGCCACGGGCAGGCTGCGGACCTGCCAGACCGTCTGGCTGCGCCCGGCCGTATCGACGCCAAGCGCGGGCTCGACCAGCGAGGGATCCTTCAGGTGGTTCACCTCGCGCCGCCAGACGTCCAGATAGACCAGGTGATCGCCCGCCGCGGGATCGGGCGGGGCCGTGCCCGGCAGATAGGGCTGCTGGTCGAAGGGCACGGCGGTCGAGGACCGCAGCTCGGCATGGGCCGCGTCGAAGCCGACCGTGCCGCCCTGCGCTGCCGTCAGCCCGTGGTTTTCGGCCAGAAGCCCGTCCACATACATCCGGCCCACGCCGATCAGCACCTCTCCGCCACCGCCAAGCGTGATGCGGAAGCTTTCGGGCAGGCCCGCCGGATAGCCCGCGCGCCCGATCATGTCCATCGTCTGGACCCGCCAGCGCCGGTCGCGGGCCTCGGCGGCCGCGTTCTGTTCGGAATCCAGCGTCAGCTTGCCCTGCGCGATCAGAAGATCGCCGTGATTGTCGCGGGGATCGAAGGTCTTGCCTGAAATATCCATGGTCATTGCCTGGGCCCTCCAATCCGGTCAGGTCTGGAACATGATGCCGGCCTCGAGGCCGACGGGCAGGTATTCGTCCATGCGCAGGCGCAGGTTGGCCAGGCGCTGGGGTGCGAAAAGCTTGTGATACGCGCCCATCTCGCCCTCGTCGTCGGCGCCGGTGGCGATGCCCGGAAAGCCGCCGCGCGACAGTTGCAGATAGGCGGGCCGGCCATAGCGGCGGTCGGTGAACAGCGGCTGCGCCCAGGCCCTTTGGGCGGCGGGCGCAAGCTCGGGCAGGCAGCGATGGCGGCGCGGCGTGCGGGCATCGGGCGGGGTGACGCTGAAGCGGATGCAGCCGATCTGCCGCCGGACGGCGCGGACGGAGGCGCTCCAGCCATCGGCGGGGGCAAGCCGCGCATCCAGGATGCAGTTCGAGACCAGCGGCATGGACTGCGCATGGATCTTGCCGATCAGCGTGCAATCGACGGCCTGCAGGGGACCGCCCGCCGCCTCGTCGTCGGGCGCGGCGAAGGCCACGCCGGTCGGCGTGCCCGCATCGACGATGCTGTCCTGCAATGAGACCTCGCTGTCGGGCACGCAGCGGATCGGGCCCAGGATCGAGGCGCGGATCTCGACCGCGACATTCGGGGCCTCGACGATCAGCGAGGGCGCGCCGGGCGAGGCCGGGCTGCCGTCATGGTTCAGCGACAGCCCCGGCACCAGCGTCACATGCGACAGGATCAGCCGCCTTATCCCCGACGCGGCGCTTACGCGGAGGGCGCCGCCGGCGATCAGCAGCCCGTCCAGCACGACCTCGGCCCCGTCGCCGCCGGCGATGGCCAGGTCCCCGGCCATGAGGATCGTCGGGCGCTGTTCATTGGCCGCGCGCAGGCCCAGCCGGGCATCGGCGGCGGGGTCCAGCGCGGGCGTCAGGGGGAAGATGCCGCTGTCGGCGATCTCGACCACGCCGCCGCCCGCGACGCCGTCGATCAGCGGTTGCAGGTCATCGCCGTGCCGTGCCGGGACGAGGGGTTGCAGTCCCGCGTCCATGTCGGCGGCGCGGTCATAGCTGCCGCCGCCGATGGGGAAGGGCGTGCCGTAGTGATAGCTGACCGTCACCGATGTCGGCGCGGGGGCGGTCGAGGGAAAGGCGATGCGCCCGCGCTCGGGGTCGATATCCACGCCCGAGGGCGGGTCATGCGCCCAGGTCCCGCCCTCGTCGGCCAGATAGCTGGCGCGGACCTGGTCTTCCGGCACCGGCACGCCATCGACCACCACCCGCAGGTCGCGCGGATAATAGGCGGCGCGGTGGTCGCGCAGCGCCAGGATGCCGATGCGGTCGGGCATGTCCAGCGGGCCGGCAAGATGGGTGATGTCCGGCTCGGTCCGTCCGGCCGAGAACAGCGGCTGGTCGGCGCCGAGCGGGCTGAAGAACCAGCGATGCCCGTCCAGCCGGAAGGCGGGCGCATCGCGCACCGGCAGGGCGGCCAGCCGCCACAGGTGGATGCCGATGTTGCGGACATTGTGCCGCCCTTCGCCCGGCTGGATGCGGCCCAGGGCCAGCGTCCGGGCGCTGGCGTCGAAGGCGCCGTCCAGCGGGCGCAGCGGGTCGGGGCGGCCGGGCGAAGGGGTGCCGGTCGACCGGGCGCGGACATGGTTCATGTTCTGCGTCCAGATCAGCCGCTGGAAATATTCGACCGCATGGGCGGGCCAGCCGGTCACGTCGCGGGCCAGCGCCTCCAGCGCGGTGACGGTGCCCTTGCGCTTGCGCCGGGCGATCTCGCCCGCGACCAGCGCGCGGGGATTGGCGATCCGGGCCGTCACCCCGTGGATCGGGCGAAAGCCGATCAGGTCGCCGATATAGGCGGTCAGCCAGGGGGCGCAGGTCTCGATGAACTGGTCGTCATAGAGGCGGCGAATGTCCTCTTCCAGGATGGCGGATTGCAGGCCCAGGATCTGGATCAGCTGGCGCAGCGCGCCATCGGATTCGCCGTCGCGCAACCGCATGATGGCGGGCAGCCGGTCGTAGAGCTGGGGGGCGGAAAACAGCGTCATGGCATCACCGTGATCTGGTCGAGGGGGCCCGGATGCAGGGTCAGAAGCTCGGCCCCGACGGCCTCGCCCGCGCCCAGCATCCGCATCGGCTCGGCATGGAGGCCGGGCAGGTTGGCCTCGGGCAAGGGCGTGCCGTCGGGGGCGGTGCTGCGGTGCAGCCGGGTCATGTCCACGGCGATCACGCCCGGCACCCGATGGATTTCCGCCACCACTTCCGACATCCACACGGTCTGCGAGAACCGCCTTGCGGCAAAGCCGAAGCTCTCGCGCAGCCGCGCCGTCACCGCCGCCAGCACCTGCTCGGGCAGATGCGCCGGATCCAGCTTCAGCGCCGCGCCCAGGCGGAAGGCCGCGGGCCGGAAGCTGGAGATCAGCACCCGCCGATAGGGATCGGAATGGGCGGCGATGGCCGCGGCCAGCCCCTCGTGCAGCGCGCTGCCGGGCGGCACCTGCTCGCCGTCCTCGCCCGCCACGGTCAGATGCACGAATTGCCGCACGCCGTCGGCCAGCAGGCGCGCCTCGGCCTTGGCGATGCCGGCGAAACCCTGTGCCAGGTCCTGGTAGTCGATGGCCGAGACGGCCCGGTCCAGCGTCCGCACGGTCAGGGGCGCATTGCCGCGGATCTCCTCGACCCCCTCGGGATCGGCGCCGCCGGACGAGGCCAACGGGTTCACCGCCGAGGACAGGCCAAGCGGGCGGCTCATCAGGATGTTCAGCGCACCCGCGCCGACCCGGCCTTGCAGTCCCAGCCCCTTGCGGAACCGGGCGCGGATGTTCTGGCTGCCGCTTGGCGGGCGCGCGCCGGTCAGCCCGTCGCCGAAGCGGATCGCCGTCCTGCCCGCCGGGTCGATGCTGGTGGTATAGACGTGGTCCTTGGGCCCGGATTCCAGCAGATGCGGCACCTCGGACCAGAGGATGTCGTTCACCCGCAGCTCCAGCGTGGGCGCGGCGCCCGAGGCGCTGGCATCGGTCACATGGGTTTGCGGCGCCTGCGTCAGATCCAGGGTCAGGAAGGGCGCGGCCGCATCGCCGCCGCCCAGCATCTCGGCCACGGTCTCGCCATGGCTGGCGGGGGCGACATTGGCGTTGATGCGGACCGAGGCACGGTCGAACCCGCCGGGCAGGGCGGGGGTGAAGCGGATCGACGTGCCGCCCCCCAGGTGGAAGTCGTGGACCACCTCGTCCAGCGTGGCGATCAGCGTGGTCGTCGCCTGCCCGTCCCCCAGGCGCCGCCCGCCGATGGCGATGCGCTGGCCCGCCTGCAACCCCGGCGCATAGCCCTGCAGGGGCATCGGCGCGGCCGATCCGCCGCTCAGCGACAATTCCAGCGGGGGCCGCGCCAGGAACAGGGTTTCCGCCGCGAAATAGGCCGTGGTCCCCCGGATCGATAGCGAGCCGAACCCCGAGGCCGAATCCAGCCGCAGCATCGTGGCCTTGCCCGAGACCGAAAACCGCGAGATCGAGGTCTCGGCCACGCTCTCCGCCACGCCCGAGACCCAGTTGTCGCCGTCGCGCAGCACGACATGGCCGCCCTGTGCCAGCAGGGGCTGCGCGCCCTCCAGATAGGTGGTGGCGTTGCTGTCGCCGTCCAGCACGGTCAGCATGCCGTCGGCCCAATTCGCCGACTGGCCCGCGAAGGGGCCGGTGATGACGCCGTTGACCACGACGACGCCGTCATGGACCTCGTAATTCGGGACCGATCCGGTCAGGGCGATGGGCAGCGTGTCGAAGGGCGGCGCGGCATGGCCGAAGATCGGGGCATGGGCGCGGAACAGCGTGACGAAGGGCCGGGGCGGCGGGGCGCTGGCGAAGGTGGCAAGGATCTGGTCGCCGTCATGGCCGGCCGCCATGGTTTCGGCGGCGAAATCGTCCGCGTCCATGATTCGGTCCAGATAGGCGCCGGCCGGGGCGGGCGGAGTGGCAAAGCCCATGAACAGCGGCATCGTCCCTTCATGGATCGGGCCCGCCGGCAGCAGGCGGATCCCGAGCCGGGTGAAATCGCGCGCCTCGGGGTCGGCCAGCCGGTCGCCCGCCAGCCGCTCGATCTGCGTGACCAGGCCGAAGAACGACCCGCCCGCCCCGCGCCAATGGACCGCGTCGCCCGGCAGCGCCGACAGCGCATGGCCCTCGATCCACAGCTGGCTGGTGGTGCCGTCCAGCAGATGCGGCTGGTCCAGGCGCGGGCGCAGGGCGTTCCAGGCCGGGCGGGCCTCGATGGTGCGGGTGGTCTCGTAGATGACGGCGGGCTTGTCCTGGGTCGGCGTCGACTGGACCTTCAGCCCCGCCGCCAGCGTCGCGCGGGATGGCGCGCCCGCGGCGGCGTCCATGGTGAAGGCGATATCGGCCACCGCCGCCACGCCCGGCGCCGGGCGATAGCCGATCAGCCGCGCCAGCTGATGGGCCGAGTCCGGTTCCTGCGCCGTGCGCAGCAGGTTTTCGCCAAGCAGGCGCTCGTTGTAGAAGGTCAGGATGTCGCCCGCGACCGCCCAGGCGTCGATCAGCGCGATGGTCGGGTCTTGCGGATCGCGCGTGCTGAGCCCGGCCAGCACGCCCGCCTCGGCCGAACCCAGCCGCGCCAGCATCGTGTCGCGAAAGCTCTGCCAATCGCCCGAGCGATAGCCGATTTCGGGCAGAAGCGGCGCGTTCTCGGGCAGGACGGGGGCGCGGGCGGCGGTCCCCTCGCAGCAGCCGCAGGTGCATCGGGTGCCGCAGGTCATGTCACAGCCCTCCGAAAAGCGTCAGGGCCAGTTGGCCGTGTTCGGGGAAATTCGGGTCGTTGTCCAACTGGGCGATTTCCAGCCGTTCGAAATCCAGCCGCTCGGCTTCGAGCCCGCCGATGCCGGGATCGCCCAGGCGGCGGAAGGTGGTGGCGCGGACGCTGGCCACGCCGGGCACGGCCTGCACGGCGGCGATGATCGGGCTGAGCCAGACCGTCTCGCCGAAGCTGTAGCGGTCGGGATCGAAGAAGCCGGGCGCGCGGTCCGGGCCGATGGGACCGGCCAGCGCGGCCAGGACGGCGCGGCGGATATCGGCGCGGAAATGGCCCGGCGCGACGCAGACCTGCAACGCGATGTCCAGCGGCACGACGATCGGCGGGTGGATGTTCAGGTCGTATCCCGCCATGCGGAACAGGTCCAGATGCGCGGCCAGCCGCCGGGACAGGTCCGTATCGACCGGCCCGCCGCCAAGGCGGTCGGCGGCGACGAAGATCGTGTGCCAGCTGCCGGTATGGACCCAGGTCGCGGCGGCGCGCTGGATTTCGGGCAGGCGGCGGCTGATATCGGCATGGTCCTGCCGCGTCACCGCGCGTTCCTGCCTGCGAAAGGCATGGGGCGCGCGGGCGCGGACCTGCGCCATGGTCTCGGGGTCGATGCCGCCGGTCGAGGGCAGGGGGTTGCGCAGCCCGGTGATCTGCGCCAGCGGCAAGGCGATGTGGCGCAGCCGGTCGGCGCCGATGGCCCCCGCGCGTCCCGATCCGAGGCGATAGGTGGCGCTGAAGCCCGTGCCCGGCTCGGGGCGGTGGCCGTTGATGTCGTCGCCGAAGCGCAGCCGCGCGGTGCCGTCGCTTTCGGTCTCGACCACGAATTCGTCGGCAAAGGGGCCGCTGCCCAGAAGGTCGCGCACCGCCGTCCAGTCCGCGCCGCCCGGCTGGCTGGTCAGGCCGATCTGCGGCAGGGCGCGGGCCGGATCCTGGATCAGCGACAGGCTTGCCGGAAGGCCGGGATCCAGCGGCTGGGCATGGGTCAGCCCCGCCTGCGCCAGCACCGGCTGATAGCGCGGCGGGGCAAAGGCGGGCGCCCGACGCTCGCACCCGCCGCTGCAGCCGTGATCGGCGGCGGCCAGCCGGAACGAGGGCGCGGGGACCGTGCCCAGATCCTCGGCCGCGATGGTCCGGCCGTGATCGGCCAGCACGATATTGCCGCGTGCGATCGAGACCACCGGCAGGAAGGCCGCGCCGAATTCCGGGTCCGTCTCGGCCGAGAGGCAGAGCGGAAAGGGCAGCGCATCCGCCGCGTCCCACTCGATTTCCGTGATCTGCGTGCCCGTCACCGGATCGGCCAATGGCGCGGCGCCGTCGAAGGCGGTCACGCGGGTCAGGCGCACGGGCGCGCGGTTCGCCGGATCGGCATCGGCGGGGCGGCCGGTGCGGGGGCCGATGATTTCCTCGAGGACCAGCACCTCGCCCGCGCGCAGATCGGGGAAATGCCCGGCCAGCGTGGCCTGCGTGGCGCCCCTGGGCAGGCAGCAGCGCCGGTCGCCGTAGCTGTGGAAGGCCATTTCGTCATGCGCGGCATAGAGGTCGCGCAGGTCGTGCATCGTCTCGTAGACGGCGGCGGCAGGGGCCAGCCGCTCGGCGGTGTTGGCGACGGTCACGCCCGCCTGGGGCAGCAGGGTCGCAAGCGGCGTGCCGCGCGGGATCGCCGGCGGATCGCCCGCCAGCGGCACCACATCGGCGCTGACCGCGACATGGACATGGGTGCGGGCATTGCAGCCCTCGCCGATGGCATAATCGACCAGCCGCACCAGCCGCCGCAGCGAGATGCGCGACTGGCAGCGGTCGATGGCGCCCTCGTTGAAGGCGGCGTCCTGCGCCCATGACAGCTGGTCGGCGGCATGGGCCAGAAGCTCCAGCACCGTCATCATCGGGTCGGCGGGGTTGCGTTCGCTCCAGCCCGGCGCCAGCAGCCCCATCCGGTCGCGCATCACCGCCAGAAGGCTGGGGAAATCCTTGGCCAGATAGTCGATCTCGGGCGGCGCTTCGGGCTTTTCCGCGCAATCGCAGGCGGGCTTGCAGTCGAAGGGCGAGGGGCATTCGGCCTTGAAGCCGAACTCTGCCGCCGCCAGCATGGGATCGAACCCGGCGGGCGGGTCTTCGTCCAGCGCGCTGCGGCGCAGGCGCAGCCGATAGGGCGAGAAATCGCCCGCGCGATCCAGTTCCACCATCACGATATTCGTCTGTGGACCAAGCCCCATGGTGACGGTATCGACGCGGATGTCGCGGATGCGCTCGCCGCCCTCGATGCGGATCTGGTCGCGGCTCAGGACCAATGCGCCGGGATCGTTCAGCAGATGCACATGCAGGATCCGCTGGCGCATCGCGGGCGAGGGGGCGTCGCGATCCACGACCTCGACGAAGTCGATGCCGTTCAGGGCGCTGCCCCGCACCGCCGCCCGCCGGAACTGATCGCAGCAGAAATAGATCATGGCGCGGCCCGCCTGAATTCGTCCACGACCGGCTCGCCCGTCTCGATGATGGCATAGGCCAGCCGCACGGTCACGGTGCCGTCCTGGCTGGTGACGGCCAGGTCCTGGACCTCGATCACGTCGCGCAGATGTTCTTGCAGCGCCGATTGCGCCAGGACGCGCAGGGCGGCGGCGGCCTCGGGGCCGGCCGGGGCAAAGAGGCTGGCCAGCAGGTTCGCGCCGAAATCGGGGCGCATCACCCGCTCGCCCGGGGCGGTGAACAGGATCAGCTCGATCATGTCGCGGATATGGGCGGCGCGGCTTGTCTCGGCGGTGCGGCCGCGGGCGTCGATGCGATAGGGGAAGGCGATGTCGGGCATGGCGGTCACATCCCCGTCACGCGGGTCTGGGCGGCGATCGGCAGGATCGGCGTGCCGGTGGGGGCGCAGCTGCCCTGGCTGTCCAGCAACAGGACCGGCATTCCCATCGACGCAACCCGCGTCGCCGCGGTCGTGAAGCTGCCGGTGACGCATGGCCCGTTGCCCGAGGGCGGCGGAGGCAGGGCGCAGCCCGCGATGACCCACGGCCCCGGCGCCAGCGCGACGGGCTGGCCCGACAGGGTGACGCGGGGGCTGGTCAGCGTGGGCGTCGCGCGGCCCGCATGGGCGCACATGACGGTGGCGTTCAGATGCAGCAGCGGCCCCGGCATCACGTCACCACCAGCGCGCCGGCATTGACGGTCACGCTTGGTCCGACCAGCGTGATCTGCGCGCCCTTGCCGTTGTCGATATAGATCCCGGTATCGTTCACCGCGATGGTGGCGCCCGTCGCGCTTTGCAGCACCACGCCGCCCATGCCCATCGGACCAAGCGCGTCCGAGATGACGACGCCGTTCTTGCCCGGCGTCTGCATGGTCACGGCCGGCAGGGGCTGCCTGGCGGTGTTGGACAGCAGCGGCAGTTCCGCCGCCGTGCCCCAGAAGCCGCCGACCCAGACCGGATAGTCCTTGTCGCCCTGCTCGAATTCCACCCAGACCCCCGCGCCGGGCAGAGGCAGCGCCAGGAAGCCCGCATTGACGCCGGTATAGGGCAGGCAGGGCATGGCCCAATGGGCGATGGCGGGGCCGAAGACATCGGGGACGAAAACCCTGATCTTGCCCAGGAATTCCGGGTCGGCATTGCTTTCCACCGTGCCCCGGTACTTGCCGTAATATCTGCCCTGTTCCGGCATCACGCCACCACCCTTTCGCTTGCCGCCATCAGCCCGTCGCGGCTGAGCACGAAATCCTGCGTGAAGCTGCCCGGCTGCATGACCGATGTGGTCTGTTCGACATACCAGCGCCCGTTGAAGGCCGCGCCCGCGCCGCGCAGCCCGACCGTTCGCCGGGCCTTCAGCACCCGCCCATAGGTTCGCACGTCCAGCCTGCCCTTCGCCCGTGCCGGATCGGCCAGCCTGGTGGCCATGCCGATGCCGACCAGCGCCGCCTCGACGGGGCTGTATTTCGCGGTCTCGTTGATCGGCGTCAGGTTCTTGGGGATCGCCGGGATGCGCGCCAGCGGATCGAGGATCGACATGATGTCCGGCACCGGGATCGGCAGGATCGCCTTGGTTTCCTGGTTCTGGATCATGACCAGCGGCAGCGTCGCCTTTTCGCTGTCATAGGAAAAGCTGAGGCTCTCGACATTGCGCCGTGCGCGGAAATCCAGCGACAGGGCGGGCTGGTCGGGGCCGAGGCGGATCTTCGGCCCCCAATAGGCCCGCGTCACCCCCACCGCATCCGTGGTGTCGATGTAGAAGACATAGCCCGAGCGGTCGGCCAGCTTGCGGACATAGCCCAGGTCCTTGCCGTCATGGGACGGGATGCGCCGGATCGGCAGCGGCACGTCGATCAGCGGGCTGGGGATCACGTTCGGAACGATCCCCAGAACCGCGTATTTCGCAAGGATCAGCGTCACGCGCGCGAAATCGGGCATGGCCGGATAGGGGATGAAGGAAAAGTCGATGTAATCCATCACCCGCGTCAGGTCCTCGCCCGTCACGGTCAGCATGGATTTGCCGGGCGTGCGGGCCTCGCGCACCTCCTGGTGGGTCACGACGCCGTCGATCAGGATGTCGCGCCTGCCGTTGACCCGGACGGCGATGACCGTCCTGACCAGCGGCAGCGCCGCGCCGCCCGCCAGCAGGAAGATCGTGTTCAGCGGCGACTGGTTCGACAGCTCGAAGGTGATCTGGAAGGCGTCGGGGCCGCTGGCCGAGTTGATGACCGTGACCGATTGCACGGCCTCGATCACCTGGCGCGAGGCCTTGAGGGGCGCCGCCGGCCCGATCCACAGTTCAAGCTGCACGTCGCGGATCATGCGCCGTCCCCCTCGCTGATGGCGATGCGCAGGCGGCGGCCGGGGATCTGCGTCAACTCGTCGGGAATGCCGCGCGTATTGGCGTCGGCGATGCGCCAGCCCAGCAACGGATCGCCGAACCAGGCCGCCGCCAGCTTGTCGCAGCGGTCCAGCGGCTGGACGGGATGCATGGCCAGCAGCGTCATCGCCGCCGGGTCGGGCAGCAGGCGCGGCACCAGATGGGTGACGACGCGGCCATCGGGCAGGGCGCGGCTGCGCGCCGCCAGCCCGTGATAGCGTGAATTCGGCGGATAGCGCGTCTGCGCCTCGGGCGGGGCGGCAAGCAGGGCGGCAAGCATGTCGGAATGCGGGCTCATCAGATGGCCTTTGGCGCTGGGGTTGCGGTGGTGGCGGGGCGGAACCGGGCGGCCAGCCGTTCCTGGCCCGCAAGGGCAGCCAGATAGACGCCGCCGCCCTTGCTGCCGACGCCCAGGTCGTCGCTGCTGAGCACCTCGACCGACAGGGTCAGCCGGGCGCGCAGCGGGTTCAGGTTCTGGTCGAACAACTCCTCCTCGATGGAGAGGTCGCGCAGGCGCACGGCGGAAACGCGATCGGCGTTCCAGACCAGCAGCGTCAGCGCGGGCGGCGCGGGCAGCAGTTCAAGCGCCCCCTGGTCGGCCAGCCGGTCGGCGGCCAGCAGCGCGTCCAGGCGCGGCGCGATCAGCAGTTCCAGCGCCGCCAGCCGGGGGCCGAGCCCATGCTCGACCTCGACCGCGCCGCCCTGGTCCAGCGCGTCGGTGGCGTCCATGATCGCCTCGAAGGACAGGCTTTCGCGCGGCGGGCCGGACAGGCGGACCAGCTGCATCGGGTCGCCCTCGGGGTCGATGTCGCGGGCGGTGATCTTGTGCGACAGGCGCTCGGGGTTGAACTGGAAGGGGATGACCTGCCGGACGCTGCCGCTTTCGGGATCGACCACGGCGAAGGCGGCTTTCAACAGGCGGGGGGCGTTCGAAAGCGTCATTTCTCGGCCCCCTCCTGCTGCACCGGGCGCTGGCTGCCGCCGCCGCCGCGCTGGCCGGGCTGGGATTTCTGGTGATAGCGGCCCTTCTCGCCGGTCAGGCGCACGCGCAGGTCGGCGCGTTCGAAGAAAGCCTCGAAGACATTCCTGTCGGTGCCGGTGAATTCGGCGTTCGACTCGTGCCGACGGTCGATCTGCGTCGTCGTGTCCGAACTGCTCGTGCCCGCCGTCGTTTCGTCGACCCTGGTCGTCTCGTCGATCCTGGTCTGGCCCTTGCTGGCCGATTTCGACACATCGACGCTGCGCGAGCCCGAGGCCGACTGCTCCACGCCCGCGCTCTGCTCGACCTCGACGCTGTCGGTCTTTTGCGTGCCCTTGACCGTGCCGCTGCCCTTGGTCGTGTTGGTGCCGGTGGTGGTCTGGGTGCCGCTGGTGGTGACGTCGCCGGTGGTCTTGGTCTTGGTGTCGATCTTCTGCACCTCGGTCCATTTCGCCGTGACCTCGCCCGAGAGGCTGCCCTTGACCTTGCCCTTGTTCTTCAGGTCGACCGAGACGGTCCAGTCGGGCGGGTCGCCGACCAGCTTGTCGATGATCCACTGGATACCGTCCGCGGCCGGGCCGCTGCCCGGACCCAGATAGCGCTTCACCACCTTCTCGATGATCTTGCGCTGGATCGGCTTGGTCAGTTCGTGAAGCTTGCGGCTCCAGCTGTCGCTGCCCTTCGCCACCTCGGCGCCGCCCTTGATCGCCGTGTTCACATCGGCATCGAAGGTGATGTCGCTCAGGTCGATGGTCATGTCGCCGGTGGTCGTGTTGGTGCCGGTGGTCTTGCCGGTCAGGTCGTAGCTGTCCTTGGTATCGACCTGGGTCTTTTCATCGACCGTGGTCGTCTCGTCCGTCGTCGTCTTCAGGTCGACATCGGTATCCGCCGCGCCCTGCCGCACCGCCGCGCCTTTCTTCACCGTGACCGAGCCGCCCTGCGTGGCGCCCTTGGTCACGCCGACGGTGCCGCTGGTCGAATCGTGCTGGCCGGTGGTCCTGTTCGTGCCGGTGGTGTTCGAGACCGACTTACCCTCGGTATGCGCCTGGTCGGTGCCCTTGGTGGTGCCGGTTTCACGGGTGTTGCCGGTCTTGTCCACCCGCGACTGGCGTTCGGAATAGACCAGGTCCAGCAGCACCTCGACGGTGTCGAACTCGTGGCTGATGATGGGATAGTCGGTCCTGGCCTGCTGCATGCCGGCGGCCTGGGGGATGACCTTTTCGCCCTCGATCCGGCCGGGCAGGGCGTTGATGAAGACCTCGCCCGGCGCGTTGCGGGGATGGCCTATATTGCTGGCGACCTGTTGCAGGGGCTGGGTCACGCTGACGTCGCTGGCGACCGAGGTCGAGCTGCCGTCCATGGTCTGGAACTCCAGCGCCTCGATCCAGATGCCCTGCTTGCCCGGCATGGCGTTGGGCGCGCCGGAAATGGTCGAGTTGATCTTCCAGTCCAGTGGCACGGCGGGCAGCGGATCGGTGGCCCGGATCGTGCCCAGAAGCGCCATGAAATCGCGGTATTCCTTGCCGTCGAGCTTGTCCTGCAACCGCTTGGAGCCGACCAGTTCCACGATCTCGATCAGGTCGGGGGGCAAGGCGTCCTGCAGGATCTGGATGATGGCCTCCTCATCGGCCTCGGTGACCACGCCGTCCAGCATTTCCTCGATCAGCAGGTGGCGGACGCGGATGGGCTGGTCCTTGTGCAGGCCGTTGCGCACCACGGCGCGGGCCTTGTTGTCGCTGTCCATGTTGCCCTCGATGCTGCCGGTATCGGCGCCGGGCAGGCCCGAGGGGTTCTTGCCGCTGAGCCGATACAGGTAATCCTGCAATTCCGGTTCTTCGAAGGTGCCGCCCCCGAAGAACCGGGCGATCTTCTGGAAGAAACCGACCCCCCGGCGCAGGGTCCGGTCGTCGCCGCCGCTTGCCACATGCGCCAGTTCATGCGTCAGCAGCGCCGCGCCCTGGCGGCTGCCGGGTTGCCAGCGGTCCGCCCCGAAGACGATATGTGACCCCAGCGCAAAGGCATCCGCGCCGACCGACTGCGCGCCCTGCGCCGCCTGCGGACCGTCATGGATGCGCACCCGCGAAAAGTCGCGGCCGAAGCCCTGTTCCATCCGCCCCCGCAGCGGCTGCGGCAGGGGGTGTCCCGTCCCTTGCGCCGCGCGCAGCGCCGCTTGCGGCGCGGCCCCGCCGCCGAAGCGATCCGTGGCCGGCGACACGCCCGACGCATATCCCAGCCCCATCCGGTCCGAGGCCCGCGCGGCCTCCTGATCGGCGCGGGCCTCCTGCGGCGCCTTCGCCTCTCCGACCGAGACCGGCGGCATCATGGTGGTGGCGCGGCTCATGCGTCGCCCTCCCCGCCGGGCAGGGGCAGTTGCGCCGCCTGCCGAAGCGCGGGCCGCGCGGCGGCGGGCCAGTCGGGGCCGCTGCCGTGATGGTGCGCCGCCAGCGACCGTGTCAGGGCATCGGCTAGTTCGGCGGGCAGCAAGGCGGTCGGCCCGGCGGCGTGCCGGTCCAGCCGCAGGTGGTCTATGCGCAGCCTGACGATGCGTTTCATCTCTGGCCCCCGTCCTTGCGCCCCGACCGGGGGCGGCCCAGCTTGGCCAGTTCCCGATCCGCCGCCGCCAGCAGGTCGTCCATGCCGATGGCATCCGCCTCGCGCCCCGCCGCGCCGAAGGCGGCGCCAAGCGCGATGTTGCGGATCTCGCCGCCCGAGACGGCGATCTGCGCCAGCCGCCCGGCATCCAGGCCAAGGACCGGCGCGGCGGCGGGATGGCTGCGGGTCCAGATGTCGCGCCGCAGCTCGGCATCGGGAAAGGGGAACTGCACGATCACCGCGATGCGGCGCAGGAACGCGTCGTCCAGCGCCTGCTGCTGGTTCGTCGTCAGGATCACCAGCCCGTCATGGGCCTCGATCCGTTGCAGCAGGAAACTGATCTCCATATTGGCGTGCCGGTCGCGGCTGTCGCGCACCTCGCCGCGCTTGCCGAACAGCGCGTCGGCCTCGTCGAACAGCAGCACCGCCCCGCCCTGGGCCGCCGCGTCGAAGATACGGTCGAGGTTCTTTTCCGTCTCGCCCAGCCATTTGCTGACGACCTGGCCCAGGTCCACATGCAAGAGGTCCAGATCCAGCGCCGCCGCCACCGCCTCGCTGGCCAGCGTCTTGCCGGTGCCGCTGGGGCCGGTGAACAGCGCCACCGTGCCGTTGCCCCGCCCCGAGGCGCGGGCATAGCCCCAGTCATGCAGCACGCGCGGCTGCCGGCGCACCCGTTCGGCCAGCGCCTGCAACGCCGCCCGCTGCGCCGGGCGCAGCGCCAGGTCGTCCCATTCGGTCAGCGGCCGGCGCCGCGCGGCCAGCCCGTCCAGCGGCACCCGGCAGCGCAGGCGGGCCATGTCGCGCATCTGGCCGGTTCCGTCGCAGGCCGCGCCGATCTCGGCGATGGCCAGGGCATCCAGCGCGAAATCATTGGCCAGCCGGTCCAGCCCCTCGGGGGCGGCATCGGGCGCCGCCGCGCGCCAGAGTTCCCGGCGGGCGGCGAAATCGGTCGGTGGCAGGGCGAGGGTCCGGGCAGGGCGATCCAGCCCGTGCCAGGCCTCTGTTCCCGTCAGGACGAAGGCGGCGTCAAGCGCCAGCGCCAGCCGCCGGGCGGGCTCGGATCCGGCGTCGAGGACGGGGATCATGCCGGTCAGCACGGATTCCCGCTCGATCAGCCGGGCCAGTTGCAGCAGGGCGGCGGGGTCCGCCGGGATCGCGTCAAGGCGCCAGAGGCTGCGGCCAGCCCCGGCGCAGCGCAACACCGCATCACGATCGCCGGTCCGGGGGCCGATCAGCTGCACGGGTTGCCGGCCCAGAAGCTGGGCCAGTTCGGCGGCCACCGCCCGCTGCGCGGCGGATAGCGGCTGCGGGGCGCCCAGCCTGCGGCCCCAGGGCTCCAGCACGCTGTCGGCGCTGCCCGCGCCCATCAGCGCATGCAGCAGGCGCGGTTCCAGCATCAGGGGGGCGTCGGCCATCAGGGGCGCATGGCCCGCGCGCAGCAATTGCCAGCGCAGCAGGGGGCGGTCGGGGGTCAGGGCGCTCCAATGCGGGGCGGTCAGCGTGGTGAAGGCCAGCCCGAAGCTGGGACGCGGATCGCCGCCCGGCTGGCGGTTGCGCACGGCCTCGGCCGTGGCGGGGTCGATCTCGACGGCCAGCGCAAGGACCAGCAATTCGGTCTCGAAGGGCGAGAGGGCAAAGCGCGCGGCCAGCGTTTCCAGCAGCGGCGGCAGGTCCAGGGACGAGACGGCGGGGGGCGGATCGGCGCTCGGAGGCATCCGGGTCGCCGGGGTTTCCAGCCGGCAGCGCAGGGCGGCGCAGAGGCGGCGCAGCCCCGCCGCATGGGCGGCATGGACATCTGCCAGCGGGGCGTTCATGCGGGCACCGTCAGGGCTTGGGCCGGGTCGAACTCCGGCGGGCGCGGTGCGAAATCGGGGGCGATGGGCGGCAGGTCGCGCAGGATCGACCAGCTGTCGACCCCGTCCACCCGCAGCGACGCCGGATAGCTGCCGGCGGGCAGGTCGTCGAAGACGAAGCGCACCGCGGCCGAGGGCGTCGCGGCCAGAGGCTGCGCGGGCGCGCTGGCCGAGCCGAGGGTCAGGGCGATTTCCTGCCCCTCGTGCAGGTCGGGGCGCACCTGCAGGTCGACGGTCACGCGGTTGCCGGCGCGCTGGACCGTGGCGCCGGCGAAATCGGCGATCGGGGCGATCATCACCGGCCAGACATTGGTGTCGCGCGGGGCGGGCTCGCCCGCGCGCTGCACCCGCAGGCTCAGCAGCGCCGGGCCAGAGGCAAGCGCGGCGGCGTTGGCGGGCGTGTCGGCGATCGAGAAGGCGGCCAGCGCCGCGGTCCCGCCCGCATCGGGGGGCAGGGGCACCGCGTCGGGCAGGCGGGCATGGCGAAGCTGGCCCAGCACCGTCACCCCGTCGAGGTGCCGCCCCTCGACGACGAAGCTTTCGCCCAGGCGGATGCTGGGCTGGCGCGCGGGCGGGATCAGCCGGGTGATCGCGGGCAGGGGCGGCTGCATCGCGGGCGTGACCGCCGCGCCGCGATTGTCCGCGCCGATCCGCAGGACCGGGCGGGCGATGCGGCTGAGCAAGGGGCTTTCGATCAGCACCACGGTCACGCGATAGGCCGTGGTCGGGCGATACTGGGTCAGCATGGCCGACCAGATGCGGGTCATCTCCTCGGTCGAAAGGTGGTCGGTGGTGATCTTCACCTGCTCGATCTGGTCGGCCAGGCCGGAACGGTCCAGCGCCTCCAGCGCGGGGGGAAAGCCGCCGGTCACGGGCGGGGCGGGCGACAGCGCGCGGGTGATCTGGGCGCGGCTGAGGATCGGGTTTTCATGCAGGGCCCGCATCGCGAAGCCCAGCAGGATCTCCGCATGAAGGTCGTCATAGCCGAATGCGGTCAACAGGTAGTGCAGGTCCAGCGCCAGCAGCGGCGCCCGCACGCGCTCTCCGCGTCCGTCGCGTTGCGGCAGGTCGTGGTTGGCCCATCCGATATTCGGCGTGACCCGGTGCAGGAACAGGTTCAGCGAGGGCGTCGATTCCGTCACCACCGCCTGCAACCGATCCGGCGGCAGGGCGCGGATCGACACGGCGGCGCCGACGGCGGCGGCCACGTCGTGATCGACCACGCCGTCGTTCAGCAGGTCGCGCAGCACCTGTGTCACCCCGGCAATGGCCAATGCGCTGCTCATCCCATCCCCCTGCGGCGGTCGAGGTAGTCGGCCAGCGTCAGATGCGGGCCGGGGCGGGCATGGCGGCTGGCCGTCGCGGGCCGAGGCTGTGGGGGCTGGGGGGAAACCAGGTCGATGCGGCCGATTTCAAGATGGATCTCGATGGAGTCGGGCTGCGGTGCCGCCGGCGGGTCTTGCGGGGCCGGCGGGGGCCGGTCGAGGCGGGGTGCCGGCCGGCCCTGGGGCGGCGCGGGCCGGGGGGCCGCCGGTTCGGGTAGGGATGTAAGCCTTGGGCGGCTGTCGGGCGCGGACTGTTGTCTCTTCGGGTCCGGCCGGGCGGCTGCCGGTGCGATGCGGGGCGGCGGATCGAAGGACTCCATTGCGGGCGGACGGGGCGGCCGCCTGTCCGGGGGCCGGGCTTCCGCCGGGACGGGTGTCTTGGCCATCGCGGATTCCGGGGGAATGAAAGGCGCAGCTTCGGCGGGCAATCGCGCGGCGGGACTGGCGGGCGCCGTCCGAGCCGTGGCGGGAACCGCCTGGGGAACGGGTTCGGGCCTCGGGGGCCGCGCGGGCTGCCGCCGCGCGGCGGGCGGGGGAACGGGTGTCGTCGCTTCCTCGGGGGCGGGGTCGTCCTCGGGGGGCGGGCCATAGGCCGGATGATCCAGTTCCCGCGCCAGCGCCGAGGCGTTCCTTGGCACCGGCAGGTGGCCCGTGGCGCGGGCGATCAGGCGGTCGAGGAATGTCATTGCCCCCCCGCCATCAGGATATATTCGCGCCGCCTTGCCGCCGGGATCGACAGGACCTGCGCCTCGGTCCAGCCATAGGCAGAGGCCAGGCGATGCACCTCGCGCAGCAGGCGGCGGGCCAGCCGGCTCAGGTCGTCCCACAGGCTGGCGGCGATGTCGAAGCCAAGCACCTGCGCGGCGGCGCAGGCCGGGCAACGGGTGGCCAGCTGGATATCGGCATGGGGATCGGCCAGCGCCAGGGCCTGCGCCCCTGCCTCGATCTCGGCGGCGTCCAGGGGGCGGGGCAGGGGCGTCGATGCGCAGCGGGCCAGCAGCGCCTGGGCCCGCGACGGGGCGGGCAGCGCCAGCACCGCCAGCAGGTCGCGGGTGGCGGGCGGGCGCAGCGATATGCGATCCGGGCCGATCCGCAGCAGGGCCGGGGGGGGCGCGCCGTCATCCTCCTCGACAAGCCGGGGCAGGTCCAGCGACAGATCGAAGACCTGGCCGCAATCGGGGCAATCCGCCTGCAACGCGACTTGCGGACCGAACAGTTGCGCACGCAACAGCATCAGCGCGCGGTCGCGCTGGCCGATCGACATTCTGTCGGCGGGCGGATCGGCAGGCAGCCCGGCCAGTTGCCGCAACCCGTCCAGCAGCACCGCCGGCCGTGCCGCCATCGGCGCCGCCCCCGTCCGGTCCCACAGATCCAGCAGCCGCCGGTCCCCGCCCCCTGTCATCGCGCCCGCCGACATGGCCGTCACCCGGCCGGGACGTCGAACGAGGGCTCGGCGGGTTCGGGCGTATCGAGGTCGATCTCCCAGCCCTCGTTTTCCAGCTTGATGGACTGGATCGCCGTGCCCGAGCCCGAGGCATCCAGGTCGGGCAGGGCGCGGAACTCGCTTACCCAGGCGCGATAGATCTTGTAGGACAGGGCCAGTTGCCCGGCCTCGTTGAACAGGTTCAGGATGATGTCCTTGCGGAAATCCTTCAGCGAGCTTTCCGCCCCCGGCCCGGCGCCGAAATTCCAGACCTTGTTCGCCCATCGCAGGAAGGTGGTGTCATGGGTGACGCCGCGTTCAAGCGTGATGGGGGCAAAGGTGGTCTGTCCGGGCATCTTGCGCGGGCTGGCGGGATCGCCGCCCTCTCGGAACTCGATCACGCTGGTGGTGCGGCTCAGCGCCGAGACCTTGGACAGTCCCGCGACGGCCTGCCCGTCGATGGAGACCTGGAAACGGAAATCCTTGTAGGGGTCGAAGCGGGTGGCGTTGACGGTGAAACGAGGCATGGCTTTTCCCTCAGTTCGCGGCTTGCAGGTTCATCAGTTGCAGGCTCAGCACCACGAATTCGGCGGGTTTCAGCGGAGCGAAGCCGACCAGCACGTTGACGATGCCCAGATCTATGTCGGATTGCGGATTGGTCTCGGCGTCGCATTTGACGAAGAACGCATCGCGCGGACTTGCCCCCTGGAACGCGCCCTGCCGGAACAGGCGCGACATGAAGGCATTGGCCGCAAGCCTGATCTCGGCCCAGAGCGGTTCGTCATTCGGGGCGAAGACCGCGAATTGCAGCCCGCGCATCAGCGATGCCTCGATGTTCAGCGCGGTGCGCCGGACCGGGACATAGCGCCAGTCGGGCGACAGCATGTCGGCCCCCACCAGCGTCCGCGCGCCCCAGCTGACCGTGCCGATATTGTCGAAGATGCGGATCGCGTTCAGCCCCAGGGGGTTCAGCAGGCCGTTTTCCGGGTCGGTCATGCGGTAATCGACGCCCTGGACGCCGCGCAGATTGGCGATGATGCCGGCGGGTGCGCGGAAGACCCCGAAATCGCCGTCGGTGCGGGCGTAGAGCCCCGCCATGGCGCCGCTTGGGCCGATGCTGCGCGGGCGGTTGTCGTTCAGCGGATCGGCGATGCGCAGGCGCGGGAAATAGGCGGCGGCGTTGCGATGCCGCATCCCGGCCGTGGCGATGTCGTCCAGCCAGCCCGCCGCATCGTCGGGCGTGTCCACATCGGGGGCCGGGTCGATCAGCAGGAAGGCGAAGCGTTCCTCGCAATAGGGGATCGCCGCCGACATGACCTGGTTCAGGTTGGTCACCTGCCCCGGCCCGTCCAGCAGCGAGGCCTCCGGGATGCAGAGGATATTGAACAGATCCGCCGTCTCCAGCGCGAAGACGCCGCTGCGGGCGGCGCGGCTGCCGGCCAGCGCCGCGGCCGTCGCGCCCGTATCGTCGACGCCCGCCACCGCGGCGCCGCGAAAGGCCAGGGCGGCATTCGGGCTGCCCAGGCGGTATTGCTGCACGTTTTCGGTGACAGCGCCGCCCGCCAGCCCCAGGTTGGCGGCCAGGTCTCCGGTGTCGTCGGCAAAGCTGACCACGGCCTCGGGATCGTAGTCGGTGCCGTTGCGGCCCAGAAGCACGCGCAGCCGGCCATCCATCAATTGCACCGCCGCCTGGGCCCACATCGGCTCGGTCGGGCGGGCGGCGCGGATCAGGCCCTCCAGCAGCGCCCGGGCGTCGGGCAGGCTGGCGGGCATGTCCGCCCCCGCGATCTCCAGCGTCTCGGTCACTGCCGCGCCGCCGATGGTCACGGTCATGTCGATGGCGCTGTCGCCCGCCGTCGCGGCCGAGGGGTCGGCCCCGGCATCCGCCAGCGTCCCGGTGACGGCCGGGCGGTCGGTCGAGCCGCCCTGCGTCAGCTGGATCAGCACCGAGCCGTCATTCACCACCGGCGGCGCATGGCTGGTCAGGGTTTCGTCCATCGACAGGTTGCGGAACGTCTCGCTGCGGACGACCAGAGCGCGGCCGGCATCCTCGCGGATCTCGGTCACCGTCAGGTTGAACTGCGTCGCCGGATCGGCGGCGGCATAATCCACGTCCAGCCGCAGGTTGTTGCCCCAAAGTCCGGGATTGTCGGCCGAGGCTTCGCCGATCTGCTGGCCGGCCGTGGCGACCAGCGCAACGCCTGCGGCATCGTCCAGCATCTCGACGCTGGCGGCCACGCCGCCGGGCGCGACCCGAACGATCAACGCCTGCCCGCCGCCATTCTGGAAGAACTGGGTGACGCCATAGGTGGTTTCGCGCTGCCGGTCGAGGCCGCCGAAATTCCGCTCGAAATCGCCGGGATTGAAAACCCGGACCGGCACATTGACCGGTCCGCGGACAAAACAACCCACGAATGCGGTGATCGAGGTAGGCAAGCCGGCGATCGTGCGGGCGCCGCTGGGCAATTCCTGCAGATATACGCCGGGATAAGTCGGATTTACGGGCATTTTTCCCTCGCCGTGAAATTGCCGTTCAGTTCCGAAGGTATGAGCGGGTGCAGACAGATGGTCATAATCGTGCCGCAGGCGACAGGAGATGTTACCTGCGCCTCGTGTCGGGATGGTTTCTGGCTTCGCTGTGGATTTAAATACACCCCGAAAGGAATGATGTTTGGAAATATATCCAATTCGGGTGTGATCGTTTAAATCATGAGAATTTTATCATTTTCTATTGATTCGTCAAGAAATAGTAAAAGCGCAGCGGTTGATCTGCGGATTTTAATCCTGTCAGTGAATGATTCTCGGGTATTGGCACGAAATGCGATCCGCGGCCGACCTCGGAATGATGCGGCTTGGTTGCCGGCCTTCCGGCCAGATCGTGGGTGGAAGGCGCCCGTTGCTGGCACGGATGACATCGCGGATGACGGCAAGCGGCCTGCGGCAGAATCCGTTGCAGATCAGGTCAGTCGGGAGAACCAGCGGCCTTTCTCGGGTGATGTTTCGAGAAATGATGTGACGCGCGTGGTCTTCCTCGGTCCGCTCCATCAGGCCCCGCCATGAAGGCCATCCAGGTCGGCACGTCCTCCCCGGCGGTATTCATGAGCGCGGCCGGTTTCGGGGACCTGTTCCGCACCTGATCGGCAATCAGGCGCTGCCGAGGCTTTTTCACGCCAACTCCGATTTCGAAAGCCCCGACAAGCAAGGATAATTCCACTCGCGCAAAATGCTTCGATCGGTCCATGGCAATTGAACATGATCCCGCCAATCGCAGACCGTGAACGGCCGAGACCGGCACTCCGTTTCAACCGGAATGGTGGGAGGCAGCCTGGGCGAAACCCGTCTCACAATCGGGGTCGCCGCCAATGCTGTGCAGCTAGCGGCGTTCCGTGGGTGGTGACTGGAAGTAGACGATCATCCTGAGATGGCGATATTCGTCCACGACCAGCATTTCATGGGTGAAATCCTGCCGGGCACCGGCCAGGTCGAGGACGGCGCCGACGCCGCGGGCGTAGCTGTCCATGCCGGGCTGCTCGAACCAGCGCCGAAAATCGGGCGAGACCGCCTTCAGGTCATCGACCAGCCCCAGCATGCCCGGATCGTCCGGCGCCGCCGCCAGATCGCAGCGGAACTGCGCCACCAGTTTCGGCGCATCCTCATGCCATGCCGGCAGGCGGTGGCGCATGCCGGGATCCGCGAAGACCATCCGCAGGATGTTGCGATCGCCCTGCTGTCGGCCGGAGAGGCCGAACAGATCGTCGGCGCCCCGGTTCCACGCAACCGCGTCCCAGCGCAGGTTGAGCACATAGGCGGGACGCGCCACCAGATCGTCCAGCAATTGCTGGATCAGCGGGCCAACCGAGGGCGATTGGCCGGCCTCGGCCGGCGGCGGACGACGGTGCGCCAGAAGGAAGAGGTGGCAGCATTCGGCATCGTCCAGCCGCAGGGCTTTCGACACCCGCAGCAGGAAGCTTTCCGAGACCTGGATGTCGCGGCCCTGTTCGAACCATGTGTACCAGGTGAGGCCGACACCCGCCAGCTGGGCGACCTCCTCGCGCCGCAGCCCCGGCGTCCGGCGGCCGCCGGTGGTCGGCAGGCCGACATCGGCCGGCCGCAGCTTCGCCCTGTGCCGCATCAGGAAATCGGAAAGCTCGCCTCGGGTGCGTTCAAGGGTCCTGCCTGACATGCTGTTGCCTCCAGTAACGGGATGATTTCCAACATTGTAACAGGTTTATCCTGCGCCCAATGTCTGCTCTCCACAAGGAGGCACCATGACAACGCATTGCGAAACCGCATCCTGCCCTGCCGAACCCGTTTCCGGCCCGGCGTCCCGCTCCTCCACGCAGGCCGGGGGCCGCGCATGGCTGGGGCTGGCGCTGCTGGCCCTGCCGACCGTCCTGCTTGGCCTCGACCTGACGCTGCTGCATCTGGCGCTTCCGGCCCTGGCGGCCGATCTTCAGCCCACCAGCACGCAGGCATTGTGGATCATGGATGCCTATGGCTTCATGATCGCGGGCTTCCTCATCACGATGGGCACGCTGGGTGATCGCATCGGCCGGCGCAAGTTGCTGATGTTCGGTGCGGCCGCCTTCGCCGCGGCCTCGGGGATCGCAGCCTTCTCGACCAGCGCCGCCATGCTGATCGCGGCCCGTGCCGCGCTCGGCGTGGCCGGCGCGACGCTGATGCCTTCGACCCTGGCGCTGATCAGCACGCTTTTTGCCGATCCGCGCCAGCGGGCCCTGGCGATCGGGGTCTGGGCCACGATGTTCGCGCTTGGAATGGCGATGGGGCCGGTGGTGGGGGGCGTGGTGCTGGCGCATTTCTGGTGGGGCGCGGCCTTCCTGCTGGCGGTGCCCGTCGTCGGCCTGCTGCTCCTGCTCGCGCCGGTGCTGCTGCCCGAATACCGCGCCCCGAACGCCGGCCGCATCGACCTGGCAAGCGTCGCGCTCTCGCTCGCCGCGATGCTGCCGGTGATCTACGGCATCAAGCAGATCGCGAAGGACGGGCTGGGTGCGGAGGCCGTCGGCGCCGCCGTCATGGGTGCCGTCTTCGCCGTCGTTTTCGTTCGGCGGCAACGGCAACTCGCCGATCCGCTGCTCGACCTGGAGCTGTTTCGCAATCGGGCCTTCACCGCGGCCCTGGTCGTGCTGCTCTTCGGGCTGGTCGCGGTGGGCGGCACCATGCTGCTGGTCACGCAATATCTGCAACTGGTGGCCGGCTTTTCCCCGCTGGTCGCCGGCCTGTGGATGGGGCCGCCGGCGCTGGCCATGGTGGCCGCCGGCATCGGCGCGCCGCTGATCGCCCGGCATGTCCGGCCGGGCATCGTGGTGGCCGGCGCGCTCGGCCTGTCGGTGGTGGGCTATCTGTTGCTGGCCCGACTTGGCAACGACCATGCGGGTCTTGCCACGGTCGTGACCGGCTTCTCGCTCGCCTATCTCGGTCTCGGGACCATCGCGGCGCTCGGCACGGACCTCGTCGTCGGTTCCGCGCCGGCAGAGAAGGCGGGATCGGCCTCGGCCCTGTCCGAGACGGTGCAGGATCTCGGCGCGTCCCTCGGCATCGCGGTGCTGGGCAGTTTCGCCACGGCCATCTACCGCCGCACCATGCTGGAGCGCCTGCCGGATGACACCCCCGAAACCCTGCGCGAGGCGGTCGCGGACAGCCTGTGGGCCGCATCGGCGGTGGCGCCGGACCTGCCCGGCGGGCTGATCGAGGAAGCGCAGGCCGCGTTCCTCGCAGGCTTCCACGGTGCCGCCATGGTCAGTGCCATCATCGTTGCCGCCCTCGTGGCCCTCGCCGCCCTCTCGCTGCGCCATGTCGGCACCCTTGCAGGGTCATCCGATCCGCTGGACCGGGAATAGCCGGCCATTCATCGCGGGCGCAGCAACGAAACGCGGCATCCCCCGCGGGCATCCCCGGCCCATAGTTGCCTGTCGGCATCGGCAAGGCGCTGCGGCGCAGCATCCTCAGACCCGTCGTTCATACTTGCCGCAGCATTTCCGGCAAGCGAGGGTCGCCGAAGCGGGTCCATTCAGAGTGAGGAAAAATTTCAGGTGGGTCATGCCGAATAAGATGACAGCTTCGGCGACTCCGCCCCCATCGACAGGCTCTACCAGGAGTTTGGCATCACAAAGGAAGCCATCGTCGAACGGGCGAAAACGCTGGCCGGAAGGTAGCGAACCTTCCGGCGGGATGCCTTGTCGATACCGCCGCCATTGCCGATATCCAGGAACTGGACGATCACTGCATGGGCATATGGAGCGAGACGCCTGCATGGCCTCGCCAAGAGGCGGGTTTTCCGCGGATCACGACAGCGGAAAGCCGATCTTGCTGCACAGCCGCAGCCATGGCAGGCGCCATCCGCCCTTGCTGTCGGCGCCGTCCAGCGCCGCCATGGTGATCTTGGCGCCGATGCTGCGGAAGGGCTCGGGCGGGATCCAGTTCGGCTCGGTCGCGGCGAACTCCATGCCTGTCTCGGGCAGGTGCTGGCCCATCAGCTTGGCCAGGCCCACCCGCGCGCCGAATCGGCTGGCCGACACGCCAAAGCCGGAATAGCCGCCGGCATAGACCGCCTTGCCCCCGTGATAGGTCTGAAAATGCACCGCCATGCGGGTGGTCAGCGCGATCGGCCCGCTCCAGGCATGGGAAAAGCGGATCCCCTCGAGCTGCGGGAAGGTCGCGAAGAACGCATCCGCGAGCCGCAGATAGGGCTCGGGCGTGCGGTCCAGCGCCGGGTCGCGGGGGCTGTTCATGAAATAGCCCAGCCGCCCGCCGAACAGGATGCGGTCATCGGGGGTCAGCCGCATGTAGTTCAGCTGGGTGCGGGTGTCGTAGACGCCCTGGCGGTTGGCCCATCCCACGGCCGCCTTCTGTTCAGCCGTCAATGGTTCGGTGGTCAGGATGCGGTCGCGCACCATGGCGACGCGGCTGCGGATGCGGCGGTGACCTGCGGCAAAGGCATTGGTCGCAAAAAGGACGCGCGGCGTCTCGACCGCTCCGTCGCGGGTCCGCACCAGCAGGCGGTCGCCGCGGTCGTCGACCCCTGTCATCGGCGTTTGCTCATGGACGCGCACGCCAAGCGCCAGCGCCGCGCGCCGCAGGCCCCAGGCCAGCCGGGCCGGATGCACGATGCCGCTGTTCTTGCGCGACCACAGCGCACCCCGGAACAGGGGCGAGTCCAACTGCGCGCGTGTCTGCGGGCCGTCCAGCAGCGCCACGTCATGACCATGGGCGCGGTGCAATTCGTATTCCTCTTGCACGGCGGGCAGGCCCGCGTCCGAGACGGCGACCGTCATCTCTCCGGTCCATTCCAGGTCGGCCTGGATGTCGTGGCGCCAGACCGTGTCGGTGAAGCCCGCCATATTGTCGTGGCCCAGTGCCTCCAGCGCCCGGATGTCGCGCGGGAAGATGCGCGCGGCATTGCCAAGGCCGTGCATCACCGAGGTCGACACGATGCCGCCCGGACGTCCCGAGGCGCCATGCGCGATGCGGTCGGCCTCGATCAGCACCACGTCGCGGGACGGATCGGATTCCTTGGCCAGGATCGCGGCCCAGAGCCCGGTGAACCCGCCACCCACCACCAGAAGGTCGGCCCGCGTCCGGCCCTGCAACGGGTCCGAGGCTGCGGGTGCGTCCGCGCGGTCCAGCCAGAAGGGAAAGAAGGTGGCGTCGGCAAGCGCGGTGGCGGCACGGGAGGTGGTCATGGCTTCGGCCTCAGTCCTCGATCAGCACATAGATCTTGCGCAGGGTTTCCAGCACCTCGAACCGGCCTTCGAACCCGCTGGCAAGGACGTAATTGTCGCCGGGGCCGAACTCTTGCACGCTGCCGTCGGCATCGGTGATGGCCACGCGGCCCGACAGGACGGTCGTGTATTCGGTCATGGTCGGATAGGACAGGATTTCGGCATAGGGGGTGCATTCCCAGGTGCCGACGGTGACCTTGCCCTGCGACAGGTGCACTGCGCCCGTCTCCTGGGCGGCACCGGTCAGGACGGCCTCGGGCGGGACGGCCGAGCATGGCGTCAAGGCTGCGCCGGACAGGCCGTTGCGGTCGATTCGGATGATCTTGGACATGATGCCTCGCGTTTCTTGAGCGTGTCGAAGCGATCTAGAGGCAGGGCCGCAGGGCTGAAATGCCGATTTGCCAATCGAAACATTTAGGAGAATAAATGAGGGCATGAACATATCGGGCTCCGACCTGCACCTGTTTCGCGTCTTCGACAGCGTCGTGCGCAATAACGGCCTGTCCGCGGCGCAGGTCGAGCTGTCGCTGAGCCAGCCCACCATCTCGAACCACCTGACCGCGCTGGAACAGCGCCTGGGCGTCAAGCTGTGCGAACGCGGCAGGCGCGGATTTGCCCTGACAGAAAAGGGCCGCGTGGTGCATCAGATCGCGCTGGAGGTGCTGGCGGGGCTGGACCAGCAGTCGCGCCGCCTCAGCCAGTTGCGCGGCGTCATGGTGGGCAAGGTGCGCATCGGCATCGTCGATTGCGTCGCCAGCGACATCCATTGCCGCCTGCCCGAGGCCCTGGCCGCGATCGCCGGGAACACGCCGATGGTCGAGGTCGACCTGAAGATCATGCGTCCCGGCGACATCAGCGCCGCGCTGGCGGAAAACGAGCTGGACATCGGCATCGGCGGCTTTGACAGCCGGCTGGGCGTGCTGTCCTATCACCTGCTGTATCACGAAGAACACCGGCTCTATTGCGGGGCGGGCAATGTGCTGGCCGGCATGCCGGAGGCCGCGATCACGCGGGATCTGGCCTATGCGCAGCCCTGGGTGCATCGCGGCTACTGGGGCGGGCGGCGGCAGCGCAGCTTTCAGCGCATCGATTCCGACCGCATCGTCTATGACATCGAGGCGCAGATGCTGATGATCCTGTCCGGGGCCTATGTCGGGCTGCTGCCCGTCCATGCGGCCGAGGCCATGGTCGCGGCGGGACGGCTGCGCCAACTGCCCGTGACTGATGACGACTATGTCGCGGAAATCGAGCTTGCCACCCGCACCGGCAGCCTGTCGCGCACCATCGCCCATGTTCGCGACGAGCTGCTGCGCCAGCACCAGGACATTTGCCGCCATCAATCCGAGCGTTCTGCGCCGGATATATAAGGCCGGTATCCCGTTGGATACCCTTCCCGGCAAAGCACATCAACGGGAAGCAGCAATGACAATCACGCGACGGGGAGGCGGCATCTCCATGCCGTGGGGTGCGGGACTGTGCCAGGGCCAGCGGCGGCAGGTGCGGCAATGATCCGGCGGCTGGATGGAATCTTTGGCCACCGCGTGGCGGCGCCGCAACGGACGGTGGGCTTGGTGGGGCTGGACCCGGATGGCTGGGCGGCGCAGACGCTGGCCGGCTTCGTGGGCTCGGTCGCGCTGTCGCCGCTGATGCTCTTGCCGGTGCTGGTCTATGCCTATGACGTGAAGCTGGGCTTCGGCCCGGATACGGCCGGGCGCATTTCCTCGGCGGCACTGCTGGGGCTGGCGATGGCCACGGTGCTGGTGTCGCTGCGGACCAAGCACTGGTCGATGGGGCGGGTGTCGGTCGTCGGCATGGCGCTGATGCTGTTCTTCAGCGCGATGAGCCTGGTCTTGCAGGATCTGACCAGCTTTTTCCTGCTGACCTTCCTGGCCGGTTTCGGCGGCGGGCTGGCGCAGGCGGCGGTGTCGGCGGCCCTGGCGCGCACGCAGCGTTCGGAACGTGCATTCGCCATCTTCACCTGCTTCCAGTTCGTCTATCCCGGCCTCGGCGCCTGGTTCCTGCCCAGCCTGCTGGAGGGGGGCTGGGGGTTCGACGTCCTGCTGCTTTGCCAGATGGCCCTGATCGTCGCGGCGCTGGGGCTTGCCCCGGTGGTCGGCGCCTTCCGGCTGCGCGCCGAGCTGCTGGCCGCCGACCAGGAGCCGCATCCCGACCAGATGGAATGGGCGCTGCTGCTGCACCTGCCCGCCGCGCTGTCCACCATCGGCTTCATGATCTACGGTGCCTCGAACGGCGCGATCTGGGCCTATTCCGAGGGGATCGGGCGGCTTTCCGGCCTGGACGTGACGCAGATCAGCAACATCATCGCCCTGGCCAATGTCATTGCGGGTGTCGCGGCGCTGGGGGTGATCTGGCTGGGCAACCGGCTGGGCCATTTCATCCCGCTGATCGTCGGCATCCTGGCGCAGCTGCTGTCGATCTGGATCCTCGTCACCTTCCAGAGCGGGGCGGGCTTCCTGCTGGGCACGATGATCTTCACCATCGCCTGGGCGGTCGTCTTCCCCTATTTCCTCAGCATCCAGTCCGACCTGGACCATTCCGGCACGGTGGTGGCCTTTGGCCAGTTCACCAACCTGATCGGCACCGCCGCTGGTCCCTCGATCGCAGCTTATGTGCTGGGCGGGGACGGGGATTACGTCAGCGCCATGAACATCTCGATGTGGATGACGGTGCTGGCGCTGGTGCCCATGATCGCCATCCTGATCATCCGGCGCCGGCGGCTCGGGCATTGAGGGCGCGGGAAAGCGGCGACCCGGCCGTCCGGGTCGCCTGCAATCGGCGCGCGGTCAGCGGCGCTTGACGCCGGGCAGGGCGCAAAGCATCTCGAACAGGAAATTCGCGGCGATCACCGCGGTATTGCCCGCCGGATCATAGGGGGGCGAGACCTCGACCAGGTCGCAGCCGACCAGGTTCAGGCCGGCGCAGCCGCGGATGATCTCCAGCCCCTGGATCGTGGTCAGCCCGCCGACCTCGACCGTACCGGTGCCGGGGGCGAAGGCCGGGTCCAGGCTGTCGATGTCGTAGGACAGGTAGACCGGCGCATCGCCGATCCGGTCCCGGATCCGGGCCATCAGCGGCGCGAGGCTTTGGTGCCAGCAGTCCTCGGCCGGCACCACGGTCCAGCCCCTGTCGCGGCCCCAGTCGAAATCCTCGGCCGTGTAGCCCGAACCGCGCAGCCCGATCTGGAAGACCTTGTCGTCGATCAGGCAGCCGTCCTCCCACGCGCGCCGGAACGGGCAGCCATGCGCCTCGCGTTCGCCGAACATGTGCTCGTTCGTGTCGGAATGGGCATCGACATGGATCAGCGCGACCGGCCCGTGGCGTTCGCGCATGGCGCGCAGGATCGGCCAGGTCAGCGTGTGGTCGCCGCCCAGTGTAAGGGGCACGACGCCATGGGCGAGAAGTTCGTTGTAATGCGTCTCGATGATGGCGACCGATTTCTTCAGGTCGAAGGTGTTGATCGGCACGTCGCCGACATCGGCCACCTGCAGGCTGTCGAAGGGCGCGGCGCCCGTCGCCATGTTGTAGGGCCGGATCATGCGGCTTTCGTCCCTGATCTGGCGCGGCCCCAGCCGCGTGCCCGGCCGGTTCGAGGCGCCGATATCCATCGGGATGCCGAGGAAGCAGGCGTCAAGCCCCGCCGCGCTGTCCTGCGCCGGCAGGCGCATCATGGTGGCGGGGCCGCCGAAGCGCGGCATGGCATTGCCGCCGAGCGGCTGGTTGAACTGGGTCATTCGGGAACTCCGTTTTCAGATGCGTGCAGGCTGCCATCCCGGAAAGTTCGAGAAAATCAGGGTTGAGCGAAGCTGGCTTCGGTATAAGCCGACGTAACTATCGCGCGGACACTTCGGAATATACCGAAGCGAATGGCGTTTTTTCGTGATGTTTCCGCAGCACCGCCACCGGCAGACTGCCCGCCGAAATCCCTGGAGGGCTATTGTGATGCCGAATGAAAGCTGCGCCGACCTGCTGAACCGCCCCGCCTGGCTGTTCATCGACGGGGATTGGCAAACGGGCCAGGGCGAGGCCATCGGCTCGATCGATCCCGGCACCGGGCAGGAACTGGTGCGGCTGGCCGGCGCCCGGCCGCAGGACGTCGCCCCGGCCGCCGCCGCCGCCGCGCGGGCCTTCGACGGCTGGCGCAGGCAGGCCTCGACGCTGCGGGCGGGGTTCCTGCGCGGCTTCGCGGCCGGCCTGCGCCGGCGCGCCGACGCGCTGGTGGCGCTGCAGATGCTGAACAACGGCAAGCCCCGGTTCGAGGCGCAGATCGACCTGGACGATGCCGCCGCGACCTTCGACTATTACGCCGGGCTGGCCGAAGCCTTCGACGCCCGCCAGGACGGTGCGGTCGAGATGCCGGACGGGCTTTCCGGGCGCACCCGGTTCGAGGCCCTGGGACCGATGGCGCTGATCGTGCCCTGGAACTTCCCGCTGGTGACGACGGCGTGGAAGCTGGCACCGGCATTGGCCGCCGGTTGCACGGCGGTGCTGAAGCCGTCCGAGGTCACGACGCCGGCGGAATTGGTCTATGCCGACATCGCCGCCGAAATCGGCCTGCCGGCGGGTGTCCTGAACATCCTGCCGGGCGCCGGGCCCGTGGGCGCGGCGCTTTGTGCCGATCCGACCTTTCGCAAGATCAGCTTCACCGGCGCCAATGCCACTGGCCGGCGGGTGATGGCGGCGGCGGCGGAACGCTGCACGCCGGTCGCGCTGGAACTGGGGGGCAAGTCGCCGATCGTGATCCTTAAGGATGCCGATGTGGCCCAGGCGGTCGAGATCGCGGCGGCAGGGATCTTCTTCAACGCCGGGCAGATGTGCTCGGCCACTTCGCGCCTGATCGTCGATGCCGGGATCGCCGACGCGGTGATCGACGGGCTGCGCCGGCACGTGGCCGACATGGTGGTGGCGGGGCCCGATGATCCCGACGCCGTGATGGGGCCGCTGACGACGGCCGCGCAGCGCGACAAGGTGCTTGGCTACCTGCTGACGGCCCGCCGTGACGGGCTGGATTGCCTGGCCGGGGGCGCCGCTGCCGCCGGGCCTGGGTTTTTCGTCGAGCCGACGATCTATCTGGACGTGCAGACCGATCACCCGGTCTGGCGCGAGGAAATCTTCGGGCCGGTGCTGGCGATCCGCCGCGCCGCCGGCCTGGACGAGGCGCTGGCGCTGGCCAATGACAGCGACTTCGGCCTGGCGGCGACCGTGGTCGGCGGCCAGGATGCGCAGAACGTCGCCAACCGCATCGACGCCGGCCATGTCTGGATCAACAATGCGCAGATCATTCCGCCCGGCACCGCCTGGGGCGGTTTCCGACAAAGCGGGATCGGCCGCGAGCTGGGTCCCTGGGGGCTGGCCGCCTGCTGCGGCGTCAAGCATGTGACGACCGCGGCCGCGAACTGACCGCGCCGGGTGCATCGCCCGCGAAGCCGCTTGAAACCGCGCGCCCCTGGGGCGATGCTGCCAAGGCATCGACCGAAGGATCCGACCGCGTGAGCCATGCGCCGCCATCCCCAGCCAAGGCCCGAATGCCGGAGGCCCGCGGCAAGCCTCGGGCTGCGGTCCCGGTCGAGACGGCCGATCTGCGGCTGATCCGCATCTTCCTGCGCGTGGTCGAGGCGGGCGGGCTGTCCGCCGCGCAGTCCGACCTGAACCTGGCGCTGTCGAGCATCTCCGAAAAGATCGCCGCGCTGGAGGCGCGCTTCGGGCTCAAGCTGTGCAAGCGCGGGCGCGGCGGCTTTTCCCTGACGCCGGCGGGCGAGGACTTCTACAAGGAAGCTCAGCGGCTGGTCGCGACCATGGAACAGTTTTCCACCCGCATCGCGGGGCTCAGTTCGCAACTGCCGCGCAACCTGACGCTGGGGATCGTGGACACCATCATCACCGACCCGCTTTGCCCGGTGGCTGGCGCCGTGGCGCTGTTTGCCGAGCGCGCGCCCTCGGTCCATCTCGAGGTGATCACGCTGCCGCCGGGGGAACTGCTGCGCGAGGTCATCGGTCAGAAGATCGACCTGGCCGTCGGCAGCTTCCCGCGCGCGGTGCTGGGACTGGACTACCTGGACCTGCATGACGAACCCCACCACCTGTATTGCGCGCAGGGCCATCCGCTTTTCAATGTGCCGGACCACGATATAGGCATCGACACGGTGCGCGAACACCGCATCATCGCCCGCAGCTACTGGGCGGCGCGCGACATCCGCATCTTTGCCATCGCCGCGCCCCATGCCACCGTCGCCAATATCGAGGCCGAGGCGCATCTGATCCTGTCGGGCGCCTATCTGGGGCACCTGCCGGCGCATTTCGCGGCGCAATTCGCCGGGCGCCTGCGGCCATTGCGCCCGGACCTGCTGTCCTATGCGGCGCATTTCCAGATCGCCGCGCGGCAGGACTGGCAGGATCGCGCGGCCATCCGCTGCTTCATCGAGGCGTTGCAGCAGACCAGCCGCGATCTGATGCGGCGCTAGAAGGTCGGCGGCGTGCAGGCCGAGACGATGACGCAGGGCTCGGTCCCGACCTGCCGGAAGCGGTGGCGCCTGCGGCTGTCGAAGTAATAGGCGTCGCCCGGCCCGAGGATGCGGCGTTCCTCGCCCACGGTGATCTCGATCCGGCCCGAGATCACCACGCCGCCCTCTTCGCCCTCGTGCTGATACATCACCCGGCCGGTATCGGCGCCGGGCTCGTATCGTTCGTGCAGGATGGTCATGGCGCGGCCGAACTGGCTGTGGCCGACCCGGCGCAGCGACAGCTTGCCCTTGCCCAGCTCGGGCAGCTCGTCGGCCTGGTAGAAGATGACCTGCTCGGGCTCGGGCTCGAAGGCGAAGAACTCGGACAGGCTGACCGGGATGCCGTCGAGGATGCGCCGCAGCGCGCCGACCGAGGGATTCATCTTCTCCGCCTCGACCAGCGAGATCGTGGCGTTGGTGACATTGGCGCGCCTGGCCAGCGCGCGCTGCGACAGGCCGGCGCGCTCGCGCAGGATTCGCAGCCGCGCGCCCAGCCTCAGATCGCCCGGCTCGCTGTTTTCCTTGTTCATGATCGTAAACGATTCTCCATGCCAATCATGATTTTCAAAGGGTTAAAAATGGCAAGAATTAGACTATCCAAGCGATCTTGAACAGTGCAGATGCGGGGACAGCCGGACCCATCCCGGACCACAGGAGATTTCCCCATGCTGAACACCGAACTTGCCGAACTGCGCCAGTTGACCATCGCCCGGGGCGTGGGGATGCAGACCCAGGTCTATGCCGCCCGTGCCCGCAATGCCGAGGTCTGGGATGTCGAGGGCACCCGCTACATCGATTTCGCCGCCGGTATCGCGGTGGTCAATACCGGCCATTGCCATCCCCGCGTCATCGAGGCCGTCAGGACCCAGGCCGAGGCCTTTACCCATACCTGCCACCAGGTCCTGCCCTATGAGAACTACCTGCGCCTGGCCGAGCGGCTGAACGCGGCGGTTCCGGGCGATTTCGACAAGCGCACCGTCTTCGTCACCACCGGCGCCGAGGCCGTGGAGAACGCGGTCAAGATCGCCCGCGCCCATACCGGGCGGAACGCGGTCATCGCCTTCGGCGGCGGCTTTCACGGCCGCACCTTCATGGGCATGTCGCTGACCGGCAAGGTCCAGCCCTACAAGGCCGGGTTCGGCGCCATGATGCCCGATGTCTTCCATGTGCCCTTCCCGGTCGCCCTGCACGGCGCCACGACCGAGGACGCCATGGCCGGCATCGAGAAGCTGTTCAAGGCCGATCTGGACCCCGCCCGCGTCGCCGCGATCATCTTCGAGCCGGTGCAGGGCGAGGGCGGCTTCAACCCCGCGCCGACCGATTTCGTTCGCGCCATCCGCACGCTTTGCGACCGGCACGGCATCGTCATGATCGCCGATGAGGTGCAGACCGGCTTTGCCCGCACCGGCACGCTGTTCGCCATGGAACAGCACGGTATTGCGGCGGATATCACGACCATGGCCAAGGGCCTGGCCGGCGGACTGCCGCTGGCCGCCGTCACCGGCCGGGCCGAGATCATGGATGCGGCCAATCCCGGCGGTCTGGGCGGCACCTATGGCGGCAACCCGTTGGGCATCGCCGCCGCCCATGCGGTGCTGGACGTGATCGAGGAGGAGGACCTCTGCGCCCGCGCCAACCGGCTCGGCTCGCGCCTGCGCCAGCGGCTCGAGGCGATCCGCGCCACCACCCCGGAACTGGCCGAGGTGCGCGGGCCGGGCTTCATGGTCGCGGCCGAGTTCACCGCCGCCGACGGCAGGGTGCCGAACCCCGACCTGGTGAACCGCATCCGCACCGAGGCGCTGGAGCGCAGGCTGATCCTGCTGACCTGCGGCACCTATGGCAACGTCATCCGCTTCCTGGCGCCGCTGACCATCGACGAGGCGCATTTCACCGAGGCGCTGGACATCATCGAGGCATCGATCGCTGCCGCGAGGGCTGCGTGATGCTGGAGAACAGGCAGATGCTCGAACTGACCGATCCCTCTTTGCTGACCGGCAGCGCCTTCATCAACGGTTCGCGCTTCAAGGGCGAGACGGTTTTCGGCGTGACGAACCCGGCCACCGGGGCGCAGCTGGCCGAGGTCGCCGACATGGGCGCCGCCGAGATCCGCGCCGCCATCGACGCCGCCCATGCCGCGCAGAAGCCCTGGGCCGCGCGCACCGGCAAGGACCGGGCCGCGATCCTGCGCCGCTGGCATGACCTGATCCTGGCCAACCAGGAGGATCTGGCCCGCATCCTGACCGCCGAGATGGGCAAGCCGCTGGCCGAGGCGCGGGGCGAGATCGCCTATGGCGCGTCCTATGTCGAATGGTTCGCCGAGGAGGCCAAGCGCGTCTATGGCGACACCATTCCCGGCCACATGCCCGACAAGCGCATCATCGTGCTGAAGCAGCCGGTGGGCGTCGTCGGCGCGATCACGCCCTGGAACTTCCCCAACGCCATGCTGGCGCGCAAGATCGCCCCGGCGCTGGCCGCGGGCTGCGCCATGGTCGCCCGGCCCTCGGAACTGACGCCGCTCTCGGCGCTGGCGCTTGGGGTGCTGGCCGAGCGCGCGGGCATCCCGGCGGGGGTCCTGAACATCGTGCCCGGCCTGGATGCCGCCGGCATGGGGGCCGAGCTTTGCGCCAATCCCAGGGTCGCGAAGATCAGCTTCACCGGCTCGACCCGGGTGGGCAAGATCCTGATGCGGCAGGGGGCGGAGACGATCAAGAAACTGTCGCTGGAGCTGGGTGGCAACGCGCCGTTCATCGTCTTCGACGATGCCGATCTGGATGCCGCGGTCGAGGGCGCCATGGCCGCCAAGTTCCGCAATGCCGGCCAGACCTGCGTCTGCGCCAACCGCATCTACGTGCAGGCCGGCGTCCATGATGCCTTCGTCGAAAGGCTTGCGGCGCGGGTCGCGGCGCTGGCGGTCGGCGACGGGCAAGTCGACGGTGTCGCGATCGGCCCGCTCATCAACGACGCGGCCCTGGCCAAGGTCGAGGATCACATCGCCGATGCCCGCGCCCAGGGCGCGACCGTCGCCACCGGCGGCGCGCGCCATGCGCTTGGCGGCAGCTTCTTCCAGCCGACCGTGCTGTCGGGCATGACGCCCTCGATGAAGATCGCGCGCGAGGAGACCTTCGGCCCCGTCGCCCCGGTCTGGCGCTTCGAGACCGAGGCCGAGGCGGTGGCGCTGGCCAATGCCAGCGAATTCGGGCTGGCGGGCTATTTCTACGCCCGCGACCTGTCGCGCGTCTGGCGCGTGGCCGAGGCGCTGGAGGTCGGCATGGTGGGCGTGAACACCGGCCTGATCTCGACCGAGGTGGCGCCCTTCGGCGGCGTCAAGCAATCCGGTCTCGGCCGCGAGGGCAGCCGCTACGGCATCGAGGATTACCTCGACATCAAATACATCTGCCTGTCGGTTTGAAAGGGGAGCTGTCCAGTCGGGTGATCCTCGGTCTCTCCGAGGCTCATCCCAAAGGCAGTTCGCCTGATGAGATGGGCTTGGCTTCCGAAGGTGAGACTGGGTCCGGATACTGATATCAACGCTGCCGCGCTGCAGCCTTACGCAGGACGACGAAGTGGGCCCATGACCTTCATGGGCCCCGTCTCATGCCACGCCGGGGCATTTCCCGAAACTGCCGTCCAGCCGGGTCGCATCCCATCCATGCGCGCGGGATCCTGCGCCGCGATCACGATCCAGATCCGAACATTGGACGAGGCAGCGGCCCGTGATGCCGCCGGCGCCTCAAGCCCGCTTTGGCTGGGCAGCGCCTCGGCACGTCGGCCTGCACGATGGGCCGGAACGGCATCCGGGTCGTCCGGGACGGCTGCGGGCGCCATCTGCATTCAAGGCCGCGCATCCCGGATCCGGGATGCAAGCGATGCTCAGCCCATGACCGAAAAGCTCGAACGGTCGTTGATGACCCGGCGCCGGCCATAGGCCGACAGATCGATCTCGTGCCCGATATGCTCCAGCTGGAAGCGCAGGGGCGACATGTCGTGATCGTGGCCGGCTTCGCATGCGGCGATCAGATGGGTCATGATCTTGCCCACGACCGGCGCATTCTTGAACTGGTTCCCCGAGGTGCCGCAAGCCATGTAGAAACCGGGCAGGCCGGTCTTGTCATAGATCGGCAGCCAGTCGTCCGAGGTGTCATACATGGCGACCACGCCGCTGGCCTGGCCGGGAATGCGCAGCTCGGGCAGTCGCTGCGCCGCGCGCATGACGATGGTCGTCCACTGGTCGGTGAAACGGGTGTCGAGCTCATCCGGGTCGTCCACCCATTCATGCGGATCGCATTGCGGATCGGTCGAGCCGATGCAGATCCCGACCGGGTCGGGGCGCATGTAGACCTCGGCATCCAGATCGGCGACCACGATCCCCTCCTTGCGGAAATCCATGTTCACCGGGCCGGGGATATAGGCGACCTCCTGGCGGTTGGCGCGGGTGCGGATGGTCATGTCCCCGGTCACCCCGGCCATGCGGTTCAGCCCCGACGACCACGGCCCGCCGACATTGACCACGACATCGGCGCGGATCACCTGGCCATCCGCCAGGCGCACGCCGCAGGCCCGGCCGCCGGCGATCTCGATCCCGGCGACGCAGGCGCGGAAACGAAAGCTTGCGCCATGCGCCTCGGCCGCCCATTGCAGGTTCTGTGCGGCCAGCTTGGGATCGTTGACATAGCCTGCCTGGTGAAAGAAGACCGCACCGGCGATCCGTTCGCCGGTCGGCTCGCCGAAATCCTCGTCTTCCAGCCGCCGAGCCGGGGCATAGCCATGCAGGTCGGCACCGGGCAGGTAGCGTCCGATCTGATCCGCCGCAAGACGGTCATAGCGGCAGCCAAGCCGGTCCATGATCGTGGTGATGTTCGCCAGATCGGGACTGTCGCGGTTGGTGATGACCAGCGATCCGGTTTCCTTGTAGACCGCCAGGGGGCAGGATTCCGGCAGGTTGACGTAATCCTTCCAGTTCGTCCAATAGGTCCATCCCTCATAGGCGAGGGCACAGGATTCATAGACGGAATAGTTGAGCCGGATCACCGCCGAGGAATGCGAGGTCGAGCCGTAGCCGGCCTCCGGCGCCTTGTCGACGACCGTGACCGCCCAGCCGGCCTTCGCCATCTCGTAGGCGGTTGCGCAGCCGATCACGCCGGCGCCGATGATGATTGCATGTTTCATGTCTTGCTCCATGGGGCTGCGGGTTTCCGCCCGCTGGGGGGCCGGATCGAAGCGGGCACCCGGTGGCGTCCGGGCACCGCCGAATTCCGCAGGGGACGAATGGCGCGGAAGGGGTGCCTGCCTCAGGCCGTGAACCACCACCGTTCCGCGGCACGCACGCCGTCCAGTTCCCAATCGCGGGCCAGTTCGCCATGCCCGATCTTGTCAGAGACGGCATCCAGGAAATCTGCCCAGAGGGGTGCGATCATGCCGCCATCCTCGGCGATGAGCGACTGGCATTCCCAGTAAAGCTCCTTGCGCTTCTGCTCGTCCTTCTCGCCGCGCGCGGCGGTCAGCGCGGTGTTGAAGGCGTCGTTGTCCCAGTTGGTTTCGTTCCAGCTGCCGATGCTTTCACGGGAATAGGCAAGCGTCAGCATCACGTCCTCGCTGATCCGGCCGGTCCAGTTCGTCGCGAACATCGGCCGCTTGCCCCAGACATTCGACCAGTAGCCGTCGTCGGGTTCGCGCCTGATCTCGACGGTGATGCCGGCCTGGCTTGCCTGCTCGGCATAAAGCTGGGCCATGTCCGTCGCGCCGGAGAACGGCGTTTCGGCCACATGCAGCGGGATGACCAGCCCTTCGGCGCCGGCCTTCCTGAGCAAGGCGCGGGCCTGGTCCGGGTCATAGGCGTGTTGCGGCAATTCGGGATGGTGGAAGGGATAGGCGTCGGAAAGCGGCTGGTCGTTCGCGATCGAACCATAGCCCGACAGGATCTTGTCCAGCATTTCCTGCCGGTCGATGGCAAGTTTCAGCGCCATGCGCACATTCGTATCGGCAAAGCGCGGATCCTTGCAGTCCACGCTGAAGGCATAGTGCTGCTTGCCCTTGGTCTGCAGCAGGTTGATGCCGGGCATCGCACTCAGCAGCATCGCCGTGGCGGTATCCACGCCGCCCATCGCATCGATCTGCCCGGTCTGAAGCGCGGTCGTCCGCGCGTTCACATCCGCGATGCAGCGGGTCTCGGCCTCGTCGAAATGGGCGCGGCCCTCCTTCCAGTAGTTCGGGAAGCGGACCGTCCGGCTGCCGATGCCGGGCTCATAGCTTTCCAGCGTATAGCCGCCGGTGCCGATGCCCTTGCCGAACTCCCTGTCGTCCGCCGGCACGATCAGCAGGTTGGACAGCGACATCAGCGAGGCGAAACCCGCATTCGGCGCCGCCAGCGTCACCCTGACCTCATCCGCAGTCGTCGCCGTGATGTCGGTGACGATCGCCATCAGCGATTTGATCTCGGAAATGGTATTCGGCCCGCGATGCAGGTTCAGCGAGAAGACGACATCCTCGGCCGTCATGGTTTTGGCATTATGGAACTCGACGCCCTGACGCAGCTTGAAGGTCCATTCCGTCAGGTCCGCATTCGTATCCCATTCGGTGGCCAGTTCGGGCACCAGCTCGCCACGCGGACCGACCTCGATCAGGCAGTTCCGCAGCTGATACTGCAGCGCCATCATGAAGCGCGTCTCGTTCAGCTGCGGGTCGAGGGTATCGGCCGAATCGAAATCCGGGATGGCCAGACGAAACGTGCCGCCCCTTCGCGGGGTTTGCTGCGCGGAAGAGGGCAGGGGCCGCAGCCCCATGGCGGCACCCATCGAGAAAGCGCCCGCCGCAAGCAGCAAGGAACGTCGGGTACACGAGGTCGTCATGGATCTTTCTCCCTGTTGCAGTCCCCGGCCGCTTCTCGGGCGTCGTCATTGACGGGGGCGCGTTTTTGTGACTGACCTGAACGCTAGACCCGAGCCCCGTGATGGACAAATCAGTTCGCATGGCGCGCGCGACAGTTCAGCTAAACTATCGGTCATAGCCGGGACGCTTCGCCATGAACCCAACATTGCCTCCCCTGCGCGCCCTGCAAGCCTTCGAATGTTTCGGCAGGCTGGGGTCGGTCAGCGCGGCCGCGCGGGCACTGGGGGTGACCCCCGGGGCGGTCAGCCAGCAATTGCGACTGCTCGAAGAGCATGTGGGCGTGGTGCTGCTGGTCAAGGACGGGCGGCGGGCGACGCTGACCTCGGCGGCGCGGGCCTATCACGAACTGATCTCGCAAGGCTTCGGTCGGCTCATGCTGGCGCAGGACTACATTCTCGCGCACAAGCAGAGCGAAGAGCTGACCATCTCGGGCCTGCCGACGCTGGTGCAGAAATGGCTGAACCTGCGGCTGCCCGATTTCCAGGCCTCTGCCAGGGACCTGGCGATCCGTGTGATCGCCACCCATCAGGAACCCGATCCGCACATGCTGGAGCAGACCTTCCGCCTGACCTATGGCGAGGCGGCGCGGCGCTATCTGCACAGCCGTGCGCTGTTCACCGATCGCTGCTTTCCGGTCTGCTCGCCGGATTTCCTGCGCCGCCATCCCGAGGCGTGCAAGCCGGCGAGACTGGCGCATCTGCCGCTGATCGGCATCGACTGGGGCGAGCGCTACACGACCGAACCGCATTGGCGCGACTGGTTCGAGGCGCAGGGGGTCGAGGACATCCCCGCCATCCGTCCCGTCGTCGTCCATTCGATGTCGGGCCTGGCTCTGGAGGCGGCCGTGGCCGGCCAGGGCGCGGTGTTGGCGCAGGGCTCCTTTGTCGAGAACGATCTCCGCGCCGGCCATCTGCTGCGACTGTCCGAAGCCAGTCTGCAGATGCCCGACCCCTATTTCATCTGCTGGGGGCCGACGACGCTGGACCGCCCCGTCGCGCGGGATTTCCTGAACTGGCTGATGCGCGTCACCAGGCCGCTGCGCAGCCGGACGGTTCAGCCTAGCTAAACGATCCGGCTGTGCTTCTGCGCTGATCCCCTTGGTATTCACCTGTATGTTTGCCGAAAATCAGCCACAGAAGGTGCAGCCATGTTCCTCAACAACGCCTGGTATGTCGGGGCCTGGAGCCATGAGATCACCGACAGCCTGCAGCAGATCCTCGTCCTGGGCGAGAAGATCTGCATCTTCCGCAACAGCCAGGGCGAGGTGATCGCGCTCGAGGATGCCTGCCCGCATCGCAAGCTGCCGCTGTCCAGGGGCCGCATCAAGGGTGACAATGTCGAATGCGGCTATCACGGCCTGACCTTCGACTGCGCCGGGCAATGCGTCTGGGCGCCGGGTGGCGGGCGCATCCCCTCGGCCGCCAAGGTCCGCCCCTATCCGGTGCACGAGAAATATGGCCTGGTGTGGATCTGGATGGGTAACGCTGCCATCGCCGATCCTGACGAGATCATCGACATCCCGAATTTCGACAGCCCGGATTGGGGCATCAACCGCGGCGCCGCGATGGAGCTGCATTGCAACTACCTGCTGATGTGCGACAATCTGCTGGACCCGACCCATGTCGCCTGGGTCCATGAAGGCAGCTTCGCCCAGGACGCGACGCGCGACACGCCGCTGAAGGTCACGCGCACCGAAAGCGGCGTCATCGTCCACCGCTGGATGATGAATGTGGAACCGGCGCCCTTCTACAAGAAGATCGTCGAGTTCGACGGAAACTGCGACCGGCTTCAGCATTACGAGGTGCGCTATCCCGCCCATGCGCTGATCCGCGCGGTGTTCACCCCGGCGGGAACGGGCGGGCCGGACGGCACGCTGCACGAAAAGACCTTCGTCATGGACAGCTACAACTTCATGACGCCCACGACCGAGACCGAGACGCGCTATTACTGGTTCCAGCTGCGCAACATCCGCCCGCATGACGAGGACCTGTCGAAGATGATGTCCGAGGACGTGCGCCACGCCTTCGAGGAGGACCGCGCCGTGCTGAACGAGGTGCAGATCGGCATGGCCGGCAAGGCCTCGCCGCATATCGACCTGTCGATCGACGCCGGCCAGTTGCGCTTTCGCCGCCAGCTCGAGGCGATGATCGCCGAGGAGCGCATGGTCGACGAGAAGATGAGGGCCTGATCCATGGCCGATCCGTTCCGCCGGTTCCGGTTGGCCCGCAAGGTGCCGGAAAGCGCCTGCATCACCTCGTTCCACCTGGTGCCCGAGGATGGCGGCCCGCTGTGGGACATGCGGCCGGGCCAATACCTGACGCTGCGGATTCCGGCGCCTTCGGGGCCGGTGCTGCGGACCTATTCGCTGTCGGCGCTGCCCGAGGGGCGGGACCATCACCGCATCAGCGTCAAGCGCGAGCCGCAGGGCCTGGGCTCGCGCTGGCTGCATGACCACCTGGCCGAGGGCGAGGTGATCGAGATCGCCGCGCCGCGCGGCGGCTTCGTCCTGGCCGAGGCCAGCGCCCGGCCGGTGCTGCTGCTGGCGGGCGGCGTCGGGCTGACACCGCTGCTGGCCATGCTGCACCGGCTGGCGGCGGGCGAACGGCGGGCGTTCTTCGTGCAGGCGGCCGAGAACGGTGATGTCCATGCGCTACGCGACGAGGTGGCGGCGCTGGCCGCGGGTTCGGGCGGGCGGATCGTGGCGCGCACGGTCTATCGCGCCCCCACCGGGGCCGACCGCGCCGCGCGCCGCTTCGACGCCGAGGGCGTGGTGGACCGCGCCTTCCTGCAGGCGCTGCTGCCGCTCGACGATTACGAGGTCTATCTCTGCGGCCCGACGCCCTTCATGGTGGCGATGTGGAGGCTGCTGACCGGGCTGGGCGTTGCCCCCACCCGCATCGCATACGAGTTCTTCGGCAAAGGCGGCTCGCTGGCCGCGCTGGCGGCCGAGCCGGTGCCGCCTGTCCATGGCAACCGCATCCCGGCCCAGGCGCCGAAATCCCTGACCAAGCTGGAATTCCTGACCGATCCCGATGCGCTTGGCCTGCCCGATGCGCTGCCCGGTACGGTGGCCGAGGCCGCGCCCGTCGGGGCCGGCGGCGAGGTGGTCTTCGCCCGCTCGGGCCTGACCCTGCCCTGGAACGGCGCCAGCCGCACCATTCTGGAACTGGCCGAAGCGGCGGGGCTGGAACCGGAATTCAGCTGCCGCGAGGGGATCTGCAACACCTGCCGCTGCACCATCCGCGAGGGCGCCGTGGACTATGTCGCCGATCCGCTGCACCCGCCGGGGCCAGGGCAGGCGCTGATCTGCTGCTCGCGCCCGGCGGGGCGGGTGGTGCTGGACCTCTGACAAGGGGCCGGAGCCCCCCTTGGGCCGATGCGGCCGGCGGGGCTCTGGCGCGATCTCGGGGTCGATGACGGCCAGGCTGCCCGTTGCGGCGCCGGATCAGCACCCGGCCCGCAACCGGTGCTGGCGGCACCTGCGCGATGTCGAACAGCTCATGGAGCCTTGGCCATCGGCTGCCTCTCGGCCGAGCGGATCCCGAGGGGCAGCGGATTGAACTATGTCGGAACCGCTGAGTTCGGTGCAGCCCGACTCTTGCCCGTCCCCGCGAGACCGAGCCTGCAACCGACGATGTCGCGAGGCATCACGCCGTCTCTTTCGCGGCTTCCCGCTGCGCCAGCACGCGGCTCAGCCAGTCGGGGTCCATCTCGGGCACCGAGGAGAGCAGCTTTTCCGTATAGGGGTGATGCGGCGGCCGGAACATCGATTCCTTCGGCCCCTGTTCGACGACCGCGCCGTTCTGCATCACCACCACCTCGTCCGCGATCGAGCGCACGGTGGCGAGATCGTGGGTGATGAACAGATAGCTCAGCCCCATATCGCGTTGCAGCCGGTCGAGCAGCCGCAGGATGCCCTCGGCCACCAGCTGGTCCAGCGCGCTGGTCACCTCGTCGCAGATGATCAGCTCGGGTTCGGCGGCCAATGCCCGCGCGATGCACAGGCGCTGCTTCTGGCCGCCGGAAAGCTCGCCCGGCAGGCGGTCGATGAAGCTGCCGGGTTCCAGCTCGATCTCGGCCAGCAGATCGCGGATGCGCGCCTCTTTCCGGCGACCGCGCAGGCCGAGAAAGAATTCCAGCGGCCGGCCCAGGATCTCGCGGATGCGGTGGCGCGGGTTCAGCGCGGTGTCGGCCATCTGATGGATCATCTGCACGCGGCGCTGCAGGGCGCGCGGCCGGTTGCGGCAGACCGGATCCAGCGGCTGGCCGTCGAAGACCACCCCACCGCCGGTCGGCGGCAGCAGCCCCATCACCACCCGCGCCGTGGTCGATTTCCCGGATCCGCTTTCGCCCACCACCGCCACGGTGCGGGCGCGCGGCACGTCGATCGAGACCTGCTTCAGCACCGGATGCGTGCCATAGCTGGCGGTCACGTTCTCGATCCTCAGGATCGGCTCGGGCCGGGCCTGTTCCGCGCGCGGGGCGGGCTGGAAGTTCCGCACCGCCCAGAGCGAGCGGGTGTAATCCTCGCGCGGATGGGCCAGCATCCTGCGGGTCGCGGCCTCTTCGACCTCTTCGCCTTTCAGCAGCACCTTCACCCGGTCGGCCATCTGCGCCACCACCGCCAGGTCATGGGTGATGTAGATCGCGGCGGCATCGTGCCGGCGCACCACCTCGCGGATGGCGGCCAGCACCTCTATCTGCGTGGTGACGTCCAGCGCCGTTGTCGGCTCGTCGAAAACGATCAGGTCGGGATGGCAGGACAGCGCCATGGCCGTCATCGCCCGCTGCAACTGCCCGCCCGAGACCTGGTGCGGATAGCGTGCGCCGAATCTGTCGGGATCGGGCAGGCGCATCTCGCGATACAGCTCCACCGCTTCGGCCTCGGCCTGCCGGCGCGGCATCAGCCGGTGCCGGACCGGCCCCTCGCAATATTGCGCGATCAGCCGCCAGGCCGGGTTGAAGGCGGCGGCCGAAGATTGCGCGACATAGGCGATGCGGCGACCGTGCAATCGGCGCAGCAGCGCCGGTTTCGCGCCGGCCAGTTCATGCCCGTCGAAGCGGATCGAGCCGCCCGAGACCCGGCAACCCGGCTTCACATGGCCCATGGCGGCAAGGCCGAGCGTCGATTTCCCGGCGCCGGATTCGCCGATCAGGCCGAGGATCTCGCCCCGGTTCAGTGTCAGATCGACGCCCCTGACGATCTCGGTCCAGCCCTGGGCATTGCGGGCCTCGATGCGCAACTCGCGGATCTCCAGCAGGGTATTCATCCGATCACTCCTTCAGGCCGCTGGAAAGATGCAGGATCCAGTCCACCACCAGGTTCACTGCCACGGTCAGCAATGCGATGGCGCCGGCAGGCAGCAGCGGCGCCAGTCCGAAGGTCGCCGCCTGCCAGCTGGCAAAGTTCGCGAAGGCGATCAGCTTGGCGCTTTCCCGCACCATCGAGCCCCAGTCCGCGGTCGGCGGCTGCAGGCCGAGGCCCAGAAAGGACAGTGCCGAGATGAACAGGAAGACAAAGCAGAAGCGCAGGCCGAATTCCGCGGTCAGCGGCGCGCCGGCATTGGGCAGCACCTCGCGGCGGACGATCCAGCCCAGCCCCTCGCCGCGCATCCGCGCGACCTCGATATAGTCCATGGTCAGGATGTCCTGGGCCACCGCCCGCGACAGTCGATAGACCCGCGTGCTGTCCAGCACGGCGATCACCAGCACCAGCGCCATGGCAGAGGTGCCGGAAATGGTGAGGATCAGCAGCGCGAAGATCAACGAGGGGATCGCCATCAGCACATCGACCAGCCGCGCGCTGAACGTGTCGAACCATCCCCCCAGCGTGGCCGCCAGCAGGCCCAGGGTCGCGCCCAGCACGAAGGCCAGGATCGTGGTCAGCAGCGCGATGCCGACGGTATTGCGCGCGCCGTAGATCAGTCGCGACAGCACGTCCCGCCCCAGCGCATCGGTCCCCAGCCAGTGCGGCGCGGCCCAGGGCAGGTATCTCGCGCCGGCGATCCCGGCTTCGGGATAGGGGGCGATCAGCGGCGCGAAGATCGCGACGAAGGCGTAAAGGGCGATGAGCAGCATTCCGATCTTCGCCGACAGCGGCGCGGCTTTCAGGGTCCTGAGCACGCCGGTCACCTCGGATGCAGAAGGCGCGGATTCGAGACGATGCCCAGCACGTCCGCGATCAGGTTGAGCAGGATATAGGTGCCGGCGAAGATCAGGCAGGCGGCCTGCACCACGGTCACGTCGCGCTTGGCGACGCTGTCCACCAGCAGCTGGCCGAGGCCGGGATAGACGAAGACCACCTCGACCAGGACCACCCCGACGATCAGATAGGCCAGGTTCAGCGCGATCACGGTGACGATCGGGGCCACCGCATTGGGCAATGCATGGACCGCGATAACCCGCCAGCGGCGCAGGCCCTTCAGCTGCGCCATCTCGATATAGGGCAGTGCCAGCAGGTTGACGATGGCGGCCCGCGTCATGCGCATCATATGCGCCATGACGATCAGCACCATGGTCAGCGCCGGCAGGAAGGTCATGTAGAGCCGCGTTCCCAGCCCCATGGCGGGCGAGACCGTGGCGAGGCTGGGGAACCACCCCAGCCAGGTCGAGAAAACCAGGATCAGGATATAGGCCACGAAGAATTCGGGAAACGAGATCACCGCCAGCGTCGAGGACGAGATGAAGCGGTCCAGGAATGATCCGCGATGAAGTGCCGCCAGCAGCCCCAACCCGACCGCCAGAGGCACCGCGATGGCCGCGGCATAGGCGGCAAGGAAGAAGGTGTTCGCCGCGCGCTGTCCGATCAACTCGGCGATGGGGCGCTGGTTCGCCAGCGACAGGCCCAGATCGCCGGAGAGCGCGCCAGCCAGCCAGCGCAGGTAGCGCGTCATGGCCGGATCGTTCAGTTTGTGCGCCTCGCGAAAGGCGGCCAGGGTTTCCGGTGTCGCCGATTGTCCCAGCACCTCGCTTGCGATGTCACCGGGAAGCAGTTCCACGGCCCAAAAGATCAGGGCCGAGACGATAAGCAATGTCAGCACGCCGATGGCAAGTCGGCGCAGGGCCAGCTTGAGGATCATGGGTTCCTTGCTTTCTTGTGGCTGGGCTGGGGCGAATATGACTAGATATAATGCCAGCCGTGGGGCTCAGGTCCAGCATCGCCTAGGTTAGCTTACCTGTCGGATATGTTAGGAATACTGAGCCGGAACCTGTGGCCGGCGGGCGATTGATGATGGATCGGGTGAAGTGAGCCGAGTCAGATGCTGGCTGCCATGCCGTTCGCGGAGCGCAGACGAGATTGAATGCCCCCGACATCGCGAAACGGTGTCCAATGCGCCCACGCCCGCCGCCGCAGCCAATAGTATCATTATATGACAGTATATTAATCATTGATCGGGAGAATTTCGGCATCTGCGCTCCAACCGCCCCGGACCCATATCGGAAACAAGCACGAGCGAACCGCAGCGCAAAATCGGCGGGATCACATAGCCATGGGGTTCACCGCCGGGCAGCGGTTCGAATCCGGCAGCAGACCGGTCGAACCGTGCGATGCCGAGGTCTTCTTCGAACTCGGGGATCCGTCGGCTTACGGTCGGCTGCCTGACGCTGAGTTCCAGTGCTGCGGCGCTGAAGCTGCCATTGCGACCCGCCGTGACGACATATCAAAGATGAAGGCCCGTGGCGTGCCTGCCTCTCCTGTTCGCACTGGGGTGAGGCGCTGAGCGGCGAAACCGCCAGAAAGAACGTGGCCCGGCAATCTCGCGCCGCGTCCGGCCAGTGGTCGGCGCCAGCCGCAAAGCTTCACGCCGAAACTCTGGCGTCGGGCTGTTCGCTCGTCCCATAGAACACCGCCCGGTTCCTCGGGTGGTGTTCTTCACTTTTCCAGGGCAAGTCCCCGACTGGACCCGGATACGACTTGCCGACCATGATCGTCGCACTGGTCAATCCGATCGATGACAACCGGGGCTGCTCTTGGTGATGGTCGACAAGCCCGCGGATGTTTCGGCGTTCGCATCCGACAGGGAAACGATGATCCGGCTCGGGGCGGCGGCCGACGCTCTGTCTTGTGCGGTATGCGCTCTGACCCTGCCGCCCGAAGCAAGGTTGATGATCGTGCCGGTGGGTCCCGCGCTGGCCGTGGAATTGCCCGAAGCTGCCCGGCATTGAGCCGAGCGGCGGCGAAACACCTTTGCCGCGGGGCGACGGGCTGCGCGGGCGGCCCTGCGAATGGCGGGCCATCCGGGTCCTGCCGGGTTGGCGATCGGGAAGGACAAGCTGCCGGACTGGCCTCCGGGCTGGTCGGGCAGCATCAGCCATAGCGATGAGGTTGCGGGGGCTGTGGCCATGCCGGTCGCTGGCCGCGCCTCGACGGTCCTGGGGCTGGATCTCGAAAGGATCGTCCCGCCCGGAACGGCCCGGCAGATCGCCTCGGGGGTCATGCCGGAACGATCGCCGGGAGGGTCCGGCCTGCCCCTCGCGGAAGAGATCACCCGCGTCTTCTCGGCCAAGGAAGCGCTTTGCGAGGCGCTTTTCCCCCATACTCGGCAGTTCCGGGAATTTTCGGCGGCAAGCATCGACTGGCATCGCGACGGGCCGGGCGATCCGGTTCGGGTCCGGTGACATAGTCGTCCTCGATCCGGCTGTCCTGGCGATGGCGCGGGACCGAGCCGGGGAAGCGCTGGCCTTCATAGATCGCGGTGAAGTCCTGTTCGTCGCGCGCCAGGCGCAGGCCGGCCGACAGGCGCAGCCTTTCACCGACCGGGACGGTCACATCGCCGAAGGCCGCATAGGTGCGGGAGACGATCCGCGTCCCGGACATTCCGTTCTGGCCTGACGCTGACGGTCAGTGATACCGTCTGCGACACTGATGACGAGGTGTCCTTCGAGATGCAGCCGATGCTGTATTACGGGGTGATCGTGGAAGGCGCGTCCTCGCGGCTGTCGGTCAATCGCAGCATCTCGACATCGATCCTGCCGAACGAGCCGATCATCCTGATGGTGGGCGAGCCGGCCGAGTTCAGCGGCCGGCCGCGCAATGGCGTCCGCTATCTGAACCTTGGCCTGTCGACCGAGACCGCCTTCATCGAGGAATTGTCGAACACCTATCACACGCATGTCTTCCACGACCTGATCCAGAAAAGCCGCGATGGCATCCAGTTCCGCCGCCTGCCGCGCTGTCCCGTCATCGACGAGATCGTGCGCGAAATGACCTCTCCGCCCTTCGGCCGCGCCATCACCGACCTGCGGATGGAGGCCGGCACGCTGAACCTGGTGGCCGAGATCGCCCGATGCCTGCACGAGGACAGGTTCGGCCATTGCGGCAGCAAGGGGCTGCGGCGCTGCGAATTGCTGCGCACGCACAGGGTCCGCGACCTGCTGGAGGCGCATCTGCACAGCCCGCTGACGCTGTCGTAGCTCAGCCGCGAGATCGGCATCAATCCCACGACCATGTCGGCGCAGTTCAAGCAATGTTTCGGCGTCTCGATCTTCGGCTATCTGCGACGCCGCCGGCTGGAGGCGGCGCGGGAACTGCTGCGGCGCGAGGACGACAGCGTGGCCCGCATCGGCTATCGCGTGGGTTTCGACAGCCCTGCCGCCTTCTCGACCGCCTACAAGCGCCAGTTCGGCCATTCGCCAAGCCAGGAGACCAGGCTTGCGCCTCTCCGCCGATGATGGCGACTGGGCAGCATTCACTGAAGGTGCGGCGTGGATGGGGCCGATCCAGCGGCCTCGCGGCGCCATCGGGAAGTGGTCCTCAGGGCGGCGGTCTCGCGATCTGCCTTTGCGGGCGGGGGGCCGGAAGCGCCGCAGACTGCCTCGACCTGAGGATTGAGCGCATCGGCGATCGCGGCCGAGGAAACGCCGCGCTCCATGGCGCGGGCGATTATCCGGTGCCGCTGGATCCCGGTTGACGCGCCGGCTGTAGCCATAGGTATCCTTCTCAGCGGCGGTCAGACATTCGACCCCGGCAAGGTCAAGTGCGTCGCGCAGCCGTAGCCGTAGCCGTAGCCGTAGCCGTAGCAAAAGCAACAGCAGCTGACGCGACCGCGCTTCATCCACGATATTCCCGGAGCCGCCAGGGCTCCGGGGCCTGTCCTGCGAGGTGCCGATGCCATTCGAATTTGCAGATCCCGCCACCTTGGCGGATGAGGCCGCCGCCCTTCGCGCCGTGCCCGTGCGCGAGGAGCTGTGGCTGCTTGGTCAGCCGCCCCTGACCGACTATCTGGACCTCTGGTCGCGCGATGTCGAAGGCGGCGAGGCCCGCCGGCGCGAGGATGTCATCGCCGAATGGCGGCGGGCGAACGACCATCTTGCCGAACTGGAGGAACGCGAAGCCGGCCTGGCCGACCGCATCCGGTGCCGCAAGCTGCCGGCCACGATGCGGGCGGTGGCCTTCGCCGTTTCGGACCGGCCGCCGGGATCGTGGGGATCGTCGTCGGGCAGGGCTCGAACTTTCTCAGCGGGATCCGATGGGCCAGCGGATCGTCCTGCACAACGGCTATCACCGGGCCTGCGCGCTGCGCATGGCGGGGGTGACCCATGCCCCGGTCATCGTCCAGACCGTCAGCCGGCGCGACGAGCTGGAGGTGGTCGCCGCTGCCGCCGTCGTGGACGATCCCGCCTTCTATTTCCGCGCCAACCGGCCGCCGATGCTGAAGGATTTCTTCGATCCGCGCACCAGCATCGTGCTGCCGGCCAGGCGCAGGCGGAAGATGATCAAGGTCAGCTTCACCGTCACCGAGCTGTATGTGGAAGACCTGTAGGATGCCCCGCGACGACACATCCCCCGTCCCCCGCCCCCGCTGTGCTGGTCCGAGGCGTTGGCCGAGCAGCAGCCCCGCTGGCTGGGCTGGGTCCTGCTGGCGCCGCGGCTGTCGCATACGGTGCTGTCCGCCTGTGCAGTGCTGCTGCTGGGCGGGCTGGTGGTGCTGGTCGCGTTCGGCGAATACACGCGTAAGGTGCGGCTGCCAGGCTGGCTGGCGCCGCGGCAGGGCCTGCTTCAGGTCGTGGCGCCGCAATCGGGGTGCTGACGCGGCTGGTCGCGCAGGAGGGCCAGCAGGTCCGGCAGGGCGATGTCCTGGCCGTGCTGTCCGGCGAAAGGCGCAGCGGGGCGGTGGGCGAGACCCAGCAAGAGGTGCTTCGCGCGCTGCGTGCCCGGCGCGACAGCCTTGCGGCGGAACGCGACAGCTACCGGGCGCCGTTCGCCCGGCAGGCGGAAGCGCAAGAGGCGCCTGACGGGGATAGAGGCCGGCAGCCTGGATACCGAATTCGCCCTGCAACGCGAACGGGTGGCGCTGGCCTGGGCCGCGATCAAGGCCGCGCGTCCGGGGGCCTGGCGACCGAGGACGACATGCAGCGCGCTGCGGAATCGACCTTCGACCTGGCCCTTGTCCTTCAGGCGCTGGAACGCACCCGCGCCACCGTGAACCTCAGCCGCGTCGAACTGGCCCCCGAGATCGCCGAGCGCCCGCTGCGCGAGCAGCTGGCCGAAACCGATCGCGCCATCGCCCAGATCGGCCAGGAACTGGCCGAGGGCGAGGCCGCGCGCGAAACCGTCGTGACCGCGCCGGAATCGGGCACCGTCACCGCCTTGCGGGCGGTGGTCGGGGACCGTGCTTCAGGCCCGGCTCTACGGGACCAGCCGCGACATCGGCTTCGTGGCGCCCGGTCGGCGCGTGCTGGTCCGCCATGACGCCTTTCCCCACCAGAAATTCGGGCAGTATCAGGGCGTCATGCGCAGCGTCTCGCGCGCGACCGTGGGGTAGGGCGAGCTGGTCGAGGCGGCGGCGGGGCCGCTGGCCTCGCTCGGCGCGCCGGGAGAGCCGGTCTATCGCATCACCGTCGATCTGGAGGCCCAGAGCGCCCGGGCCTATGGCCGGCCCGCACCGCTGCGGCCGGGCATGACCCTGCAATCCGACGTCCAGATCGAGACCCGCCGGCTGTGGGAATGGGTGTCCGCCGCGATGAACCGCTATTCCGAGAACGTGGCCGAACTGCTGCTGCTGGGGCGCACCGAACTTGCCGATTTCAACGAGGCGCGCGACAGCCTGGAAGGCAGCCTGTCGCGGCTGGAAGGCCTGATCCGCGACGAGATCGACGTCGCCGCCCAGCCCGAAGGACCGCGCCGCCGAGGAGAAGGAACTGGCCCGCGTCGCCGAGAGGCGCTCGCTTTTCGAGAATATTGACGAGCAGACCCAGCGGCTGCTACTGCTGCGCGACCAGGGCCGGCGGGAAGAGGCGATCCGCATCTTCCGCGAAGAGATCGAGAAGCGTCTGGACAGCGCCCTGGAGGCCCATATCGGTGCCGGGATCGCCGACGAGGAGGCCGAATTGCGGCGCTATCAGTCGCAGCCCAACCGGCTGGAACGCGAGCTGGAATGGATCATCAGCATCGTGACCGCCGCCGCCTTCGTCGTGTCGGCCATCGCGGCGCTGCTGCTGAGCCGGTCGCTGACACGGCCCATAGCGGCGCTGGACTCCGCAACCCGAAAGATCTCCGAGGGCAACCTGGCCTATCGGCTGGACTATCGCGGGCGCGACGAATTCGCCAGCCTCGTCACCCAGATCGACAATGCCGCATCGTGTCTGAAGGCGCAGCGCTCGGCGCTGCTGAACGTGCAGACCGGCCTCGAGAAGAAGGTGACCCGGCGGACCCGCGAGTTTGAGGAGGCCAATGCGCGGCTGAAGAAGCTGGACCACATGCGGATGCTGTTCCTGGCCGATATCGGACACGATCTGCGCACGCCCCTGACGGTGCTGCGCGGCGAGGCCGAGATCGCCCTGGCTGACGCCGGCATCCTGGGCGAGGCGAACGACATCCAGATCGCGACATGTCTGCCGCCCGGCGGCTGCCGCGCCGAAGGCGATGCGGGCAGGCTGGCGCAGACGATGAGGATCGTGCTGGACAATGCGATCAAATACGCCGATCCCGGCTCGGTGGTGCGGGTCGGGCTGTCCTGCGGCGAGGGCCGCGCCGAACTGGCCATCCTGAACGAGGGCCCCGAGATCCCGGCGGCCGACCTGCCCTTCGTCTTCAGCCGCTTCTATCGCGCCCGCCAGCCGGCGAATTTCCGGCACAGCGGGACCGGGCTTGGCCTGTCCATCGCGAAATGGATCGTCGAGGGGCATCGGGGCCATATCGGCATCTCCAGCGCGGATCACCGGACGGCGGTGCGCGTTTCCCTTCCTCTTCTGTCCTGAGGCGACGATGGCAAAGATCCTGCTTGTCGAAGACGACCCCCGCATCGCCAGCTTCGTCACCCGCGGCCTGAAGGCCGAGGGCCACATGCTCGACATCGCCGGGAACGGGCAGACGGCGATGGCGATGATGCGCAAGGCGGATTATCCGCTGGTCATCCTGGACCGGATGCTGCCGGATTTCGACGGCGTGACGGTCTGCCGGCAGATGCGCAGCGAGAACATCACGGCACGGGTGCTGATGCTGACGGCACGGGATGCCTAGGGCGACAAGATCGAGGGGCTGAACGCCGGGGCCGACGACGACCTGACCAAGCCCTTCGCCTTCGACCACCTCGTCGCCCGCGTCGAGGCGCTGCTGCGACGCTCGCCCGACCTGCGCTATGACCCTGTCCTGCAGGTCGCCGACCTGGTCCTTGACCCCGGCACGCGGCAGGTGACGCGGGCGGGCAGGCCCATCGAGCTGACGTCGAAGGAATTCGGGCTGCCGCGCTACATGATGGAACATAGCGGCGCGGTTCTCAGCCGGACCCAGATCCTCAACAACAACTGGGGCTATGGCTTCGATCCCGGCTCGAAGGTGGTGGACGTCTATATCCGCTATCTTCGCGCCAAGATCGACAGCGTGGCCGAGGCGCCGCTGATCCACACGGTGCGCGGCGCGGGCTATCGCCTGGGGCATTGAGCCTCCGGGCCCAGGCGTGAAGCGCGCGCGAAATCCTGCTGCGGCCGCCAGGCGCTGTCCTGCGGCAGGGCGCCATCAGGAAAACGCGGCCTGGCCGCCGCCATCCCTTCGATGCCGCCCATGGCGGCGACTGACGGGCGACCGGTGCTGCCGTGGTGTTACGCGACCCCCGCAGCCAGGCGCCCACCTTGCGATTCTGCCGCATCGACGGGAATAACGTGCCGGGGCGCGGCGTTAATCCATCAAAAGATGACAAGAGGATGACGCCGATGCCCGCCTCTCCGGGCAGCCGCATTCGTGCTCGTCTGTCCCGGCCCGTCGCGGCCCCTTCGCTGGCCCTGTTCCGCATCCTGTTCGGGGCGCTGCTGCTGTGGGATTGCTGGCGCTTCATCCGCGACGATCGCGTCTGGCGCTATTGGATCGCGCCCGAGTTCCATTTCTCCTATCCCGGCTTCGCCTGGGTCGGTCCGCTGTCCAAGGACTGGATCGAACTGGGCTGGCTGGGCCTGGGCATCGCCGCGCTCTTCGTCATGCTGGGCCTGTTCTATCGTATCGCCATCGTCGCGCTGACGGTGATCTTCGGCTATCTGGCGCGGCGAGGGCCATGACGTCTCGGTCCCGGCCAGGATCTGCAAGTCGCTGAACGGCCGGCCTTGACAGGAGTTCATCGACCCCAGGGCGGACCTGACACGGGTCGGATGGAACCTGTTCGGTTCGGACCCCTGGGTGCTGCTGCTTCAGATTCCCGTCCGGGGCATTGTCGGGAATGGCCGGTAGATCCGGGACGCCGACCTTCAAGGTCTTCTGGCGGCGGCTCGGCGTGCTGAAGTCGGGAGCCGTTCAGTCCAGACTGGTCAGGTGCGGCATCGCTGGATTTGCGCAGCCGGCTGCGCCTGCCCCTTGGCTTCGCCTCCCACATCATCTCGGGATCGAACCAGAGACCGTCGGCGAACCACGATGCTTGAGCGCTTCATTGTCGGCCGGCCAGGTCCGGGTCTTATAGCGCGGTGGTGCCGGTCTGCTCACGCGATCCAGCTGCCACGCTGAAGTTGCAAGGTGAATCCCTTCAGACAGAACCGTGCCTCCCTCGACCGTCCGCCAAGGGCTCACTCCCCCTAAGCTCCTCATCGGACTGCCTTGATCCCCTCGAGGATCAGCGTCGTCGCCACGTCGGCGTAATCCTCGCGCGAGATGCGGCCGCCGTCGCGGAACCACATGTAGACCCAGTTCATCATCCCGAAAAGCGACATGGTCACCGGCATCAGCAGCGGCCGGTCCTTGCTGTCCAGGCCGGGGTTGATCTCGTCCAGAACCAGCGAGAAGCGCCGCACGATGCTGCGCTCGACGGCGGTGATCTCGGCCTTCTGCGCGTCCGAGAGGGCGGCGGTGGCGTTCAGCTGCACCTTGTGCTGGTTGTCGGCGCCCCGGTAGTTCTCGAGCACCGCGCCGACCAGCTTGCGCAGCCGCTGCTCGGGCGGCAGGGCCGGGTCGTCGGCCGCCTCGATCGCGGCGTCCAGTTCCTCCAGATGGGTGATGATGATCGCGAAGATCAGCGCATCCTTGCTGGGATAGTAATGATAGAGCAGCGCCTTGGACACCTGCGCGTATTTCGCGATCTGCGACATCGAGGCCTTTTCCATCCCCTGCTGCGCAAAGACCGCGGCGGCATTGTCCAGAATGCCGCGCTGCTTTTCCTCGAAATCCTGAGCCCGCGTTCGAGCCATGAAGTCAATTCCCTGAATTCGAAAGGGATTCTGCCCGCGCCGCGACCAAGGCAGCAACCTGAACGGGCAGGGCCCTGTCATCGCTATAGCGGCGGGGCGCGCAACTGTCACGCCCGCGCCGTTTTGCACGCCTATTCCTTGGGGCGGTTGTCCACCACACGCTTGGCCTTGCCTTCCGAGCGCGCGACCGAATTGGGGTCGCGGACCTCGATCCGGGTCGAGACGCCGACGATCGACTTGATGTGATGCGCAAGCTCCTTGGCGGATGCCGCGCGGGCGTCCTCGTCGGCGTGATCGGCGGTGCATTCGACGCAGACGGTCATGTTGTCCATCCGCCCCGAGCGCGACAGCTCGATCTGGAAATGCGGGGCGAGGCCCTTGCATTTCAGGATCTGCTCCTCGATCTGGGTCGGGAAGACGTTCACGCCGCGCAGGATGATCATGTCGTCGCTGCGGCCGGTGATCTTCTCGATCCGCCGCATGGATCGTGCGGTGCCGGGCAGCAGCCGGGTCAGGTCGCGGGTGCGGTAGCGCACCATCGGCAGCCCTTCCTTGGTCAGCGTGGTGAAGACCAGCTCGCCCATCTCGCCGTCGGGCAGGACCTCGCCGGTCAGCGGGTCGATGATCTCGGGATAGAAATGATCCTCCCAGATATGCAGCCCGTCCTTGGTCTCGACGCATTCCTGCGCGACGCCGGGGCCCATCACCTCGCTGAGGCCGTAGATGTCGACGGCGTGCATGTCGAAGGCCTCCTCGATCTCCTGGCGCATGGCGTTGGTCCAGGGCTCGGCGCCGAAGATGCCGACCTGCAACGAGCTTTCGCGCGGGTCCAGCCCCTGGCGGCGGAACTCGTCCAGGATCGACAGCATGTAGCTGGGCGTGACCATGATGATGCGCGGCTTGAAGTCGTGGATCAGCGTCACCTGCCGCTCGGTCATGCCGCCCGAGATCGGGACCACGGTGCAGCCCAGCCGCTCGGCCCCGTAATGCGCGCCGATGCCGCCGGTGAACAGCCCGTAGCCATAGGCGTTGTGCAGGATGTCGCCGGGCCGCCCGCCCGCCGCGCGGATCGAGCGCGCGATCAGGTTCGCCCAGTGGTCGATATCGGCGGCCGTATAGCCCACCACGGTCGGCTTGCCGGTGGTCCCCGAGGATCCGTGGATGCGCACCAGCTTGGATTGCGGCACGGCGAACATGCCGAAGGGATAGGTGTCGCGCAGGTCCTGCTTCACCGTGAAGGGGAATTTCGCGATATCGGCGAGGGTTTTCAGCTCCTCGGGATGCACGTCATGTTCGATGAACCGCTTGCGGTAGAAGGGCGAGTTCTCGTAGGCGTGTTTCAGCGAACGCTTCATGCGGTGGAACTGGAGCGCCTCGATCTCGTCGCGAGACGCGATCTCGATCGGGTCCAGGTCCTGCTTGCGCGGGGTCAGGTCTTCCATGCTGTCCTCCCTCGGGATTGCGGTTGCCGGTCAGTCCTCCACCGGCAGATGGGTTCCTTTGACGGTGCGCGAATGGCCGCGGAATTCGGCCACATGGGCGCCGTCCTGGTTGGTGATGCGGATGTCGTAGATGCCCGACCGGCCCCGTCGCGAGACCTCGCGCGCCTCCGCCGTCAGCCGGTCGCCGATCCGGCCGGGAACCAGGTAGGTGATCGAACAATGCTGTGCGACCACCAACTGATTGTAGCTGTTGCAGGCGAAGGCGAAGGCCGAATCGGCCAGCGTGAAGATATAGCCGCCATGGCAGTTCCCGTGCCCGTTGGACATCGCCTCGGTGATGGTCATCGACAGCGTCGCCTCGCCCGGCACGACATGGTCGAGGCTCATGCCGAGGCGCTGGCTGGCGCTGTCGTCGTTCCACATGGCGCGGGCCGAGGCCTCGGCCAGTTCCTGCGGGGTCATGTCCTGCGGGCGGGTCATTTGCCGGTGAACTCCGGTTTGCGCTTTTCCAGGAAGGCGGTGACGCCCTCGGCATAATCGGCGCTGCGGCCGGCCTGCTGCTGGCAGTCGCGTTCCAGGTCGAGCTGCTCGTCCAGCGTGTTGGTGGCCGCCTGCTGGATCAGCCGCTTGGTCAGGCCCAGCCCCAGGGTCGGCCCGGCGGCGAGCGATGCGGCCAGTGCCGCGGCCTCGGCGATCAGGGCGTCATCCTCGACCACCTTCCAGATCAGCCCCCATTCGGCGGCGCGTTCGGCTGGCAGCGGCTCGGCGGTCAGGGCCAGCGCCTTGGCGCGGGGCTCGCCCAGGATGCGGGCAAGGCTCCAGGTTCCGCCGGCATCGGGCACCAGCCCGATCCTGGCGAAGGCCTGGATGAAGCGGGCCGATCTGGCCGCCAGCACGATGTCGCAGGCAAAGGCGATATTCGCGCCGGCCCCCGCCGCCACGCCGTTCACCGCGCAGACCACCGGCTTCTCGAGGCTGCGAATCAGCCGCAGGGTCGGGTTGTAGAAATTCTCGAGCGTCTGGCCCAGGTCCGGCGCCGGCCCGCCCTTGCGCGGATCGCGGTCGCCCAGGTCCTGCCCGGCGCAGAAGCCGCGCCCGGCCCCGGTCAGCAGAACCGCGCGCACCGCGTCGTCGTCATGCGCGCGCCGGAGGCCGTCGCGCAGCGCAAGATGCATCGCCTCGTTGAAGGAATTCAGCTTTTCGGGACGGTTCAGCGTCAGCGTCAGCACGCCATCGGCAAGCACCGAAGTGACGGTTTCGGGACTGGTCATATGTCTCTCCCCCTTGGCCGCCGGCAGGATTCTCGGCGGCCCTCGAAGATTTCTGTTGCATAAACCGACCGGACGGTCAATGATAATCAGACCGGGGGAGGTCCGGGGGAGTATATCATGACTGCGTTTTTCGACCATCACCGGCCGACACTCGAGGCTGCGCGCGAGGCGCTGTTCGCCCGCGGTTTCTGGTCGATCTATCCCGAAGTTCCCAGCGGCCGGATCTATGGCGAGACCGCGAAGGCCGAGGGCGAATCGGCTTTCGCCGCGCTGCTCGGCCAGCCCTTCACGCTGCCCGGCCATCCCGAGGATCGCCGGCTGGGGGCCGAGCTTTCGCCCTTCGGTCCGGAACTGGGGATCGCCTATCCCGCCGCCGATCCGGCCCGGCTGCTGGACGCCTCGCAGGCTGCCGCGCCGGCGCTGGCCGATGCCGGCCCCGAGGCGCGCGTCGGCGCCTGTCTCGAGATTCTCGCGCGGCTCAATCGCCTGAGCTTCCTGATCGCCAACGCGACCATGCACACCACCGGGCAGGCCTTCGCCATGGCCTTCCAGGCGGGCGGACCCCATGCGCAGGATCGCGGGCTCGAGGCGGTGGTCATGGCCTGGGACGAGATGACCCGCTTCCCCGCCGCCGCGCGCTGGGAAAAGCCGCAGGGCAAGGCCGCGCCGATCGTCATGGACAAGCACTGGACGCTGGTGCCCGCCGGCATCGCGCTGACCATCGGCTGCAACACCTTCCCGACATGGAATTCCTATCCCGGCATCTTCGCCAGCCTCGCCACCGGCAACCCGGTGATCGTCAAGCCCCATCCGGCGGCGATCCTGCCCCTGGCGCTGACCGTGCGCATCGCCCGCGAGGTGCTGGCCGAGGTCGGGCTGCCCGCCGACGCGATCCTCTTGGCCGTGGACGCGCCGGGGGCCGAGATCACCAAGACGCTTGCCACCGATCAGGCGGTGCGGCTGATCGACTATACAGGCTCGAACGCTTTCGGGGACTGGCTGCGCGCCCATGCCCGCCAGGCGCAGATCTTTGCCGAGGAGGCGGGGGTGAACACCGTCACCATCGCCGCCAGCCCGGATTTCGCGGCGATGTGCGACAACCTCGCCTTTTCGCTGGCGCTCTATTCCGGGCAGATGTGCACGGCGCCGCAGAACATCTACGTGCCGAAGGGCGGGATCGAGACCGACCAGGGCCGCAAGAGCCTCGACGAGGTGTCGCGCGGGATCGCCGATGCCATCGACCGGCTGCTGGCCGATCCCGCGCGGGCCGCGGGTGTTGCCGGCGCCATCGCCAACTCGGCGACGCTGGCGCGACTGGCCGAGGCGCGCAAGGCCGGCCGCATCCTGCGCGACAGCGCGCCGCTGCCCGAGGGCCGCAGCGCGACGCCGCTGCTGCTGGCGGTCGAGGCGGGCGATCCCGCCGCGGCCGGCGAATGCTTCGGCCCGGTCGCCTTCGTCGTCGCCTGCGAGGATGCCGACGACGCCATCGCCCGCGCCGCCGCGATCTCGGCCCAGAAGGGCGCGATCACCGCCGCGCTCTACGATACCGACGAGGACCGCATCGCCCGCGCGATCCGCGCCTTCGCGCGGGCCGGGGCGAACCTGTCGATCAACCTCACCGGCAATATCTATGTCAACCAGTCGGCGGCCTTCAGCGATTTCCACGTCACCGGCGCCAATCCCGCCGGCAATGCCAGCCTGACCGACACCGCCTTCGTCGCCACCCGCTTTCGCCGCGTCATGTGGCGCCGGCAGGTCGCGGCCTGACCCATACCCAAAGCATCCAGATCTCAGGGAGGAGACCGAGATGAAGAAGACCCTGTCCACCACGGCGCTGGCCGCCATCGTCGCGCTTGGCGCCGGTTCCGCGGCGCTGGCCGAGATCCGCATCGGCGCGTCGATTTCGGCGACCGGCCCCGCGGCCTTCCTGGGCGACCCCGAGGCCAAGACGCTGGAACTGCTGGTCGAGGAACTGAACGCGGCCGGGGGCATCGACGGCGAGAACCTGCGGCTGGTGATGTATGACGACGGCGGCGACCCGAACCGGGCGCGCACCTTCGCCACCCGCCTGATCGAGGATGACGAGGTGGTCGCCATCATCGGCGGCACCACCACCGGCACCACCATGTCGATCCTGGCCGTGGCCGAGGATGCCGAGGTGCCCTTCATCTCGCTGGCCGGCGCCATCGAGATCATCGACCCGGTGCGTCCCTATACCTTCAAGACCCCGCATACCGACCGCATGGCCTGCCAGAAGATCTTCGAGGACATCCAGGCGCGCGGCTTCACCCGCGTCGGCATGATCTCGGGCACCGACGGCTTCGGCGCCTCGATGCAGGCGCAGTGCAAGCAGGTGATCGGCGATTACGGGATCGAACTGGTCGCGGACGAGACCTACAACCCGACCGATGCCGACATGACCGCGCAGCTGACCAAGATCCGCAACACCGCGGGGATCGAGGCGATCGTCAATCCGGGCTTCGGGCAGGGGCCGTCGATCGTGACGCGCAACTACAAGCAGCTGGCCATCGACCTGCCCTTCTACCAGTCGCATGGCGTGGCCTCGGACGGGTTCATCGAGCTGGCCGGCGCGGACGCGGCAGAGGGCATCCGCCTGCCGGGCACCGCGCTGCTGGTCGCGAACCTGCTGGCCGAGGACGATCCGCAGAAACCCGTCGTCGATGCCTACAAGACCGCCTATGAGAGCCACACCAACAGCTCGGTCGGGACCTTCGGCGGCTATGCCCATGACGCCTTCCTGATCCTGACCGAGGCGCTCGGCCGCGCCGATGCCACCGACCCGGCCTCGATCCGCGACGAGATCGAGGCGACCGAAGGTCTGGCCGGCACCACCGGCATCTATACCTTCACGCCCGAGGATCACCTGGGCCTCGACCTGTCCGCCTTCCGCATGCTCGAGATCCGCGACGGCGCGTGGACCCTGGTCGACTGAACCGCGCCCCGGCGCCCCCGCCCGCGGGCGGGGGTGCAAGCAGCGGCGCCTGAATTCCAACATCCAGCCCGAGGCCAACATGTCGGAACTATTGCAATTCCTGTTTTCGGGGGTGACCGTCGGCGCGGTCTACGCGCTTGTCGCGCTCGGCTTCACGATCATCTACAACGCCTCCGACGTGGTGAACTTCGCGCAAGGCGAATTCGTCATGCTGGGCGGGATGATCACCTGGGCGGCCCATGCCGCCGGCCTGCCCTTGCCGCTGGCCGCGCTGAGCGCCATCGTCATCACCTCGGCCATCGGCGTGGCGATGAACAAGCTGGCCATCGAGCCCGCGCGCGGCGCGCCGGTCGTATCGCTGATCATCATCACGATCGGCGCCTCGATCTTCATCCAGGGCGCGGCGCAGATCGTCTTCGACAAGCAGATCCACAGCTTCCCGGCATTTTCGGGCGATGCGCCGCTGCGCGTCGGCGGCGCCACGATCCTGCCGCAGAGCCTGTGGGTGCTGGGCGGCGCGGTGGTGGTCTTCGTCGGGCTCTGGGTGTTCTTCACCCGCACATTGCTGGGTCGCGCGGTGCTGGCCACCTCGAACAACCGGCTGGCGGCGCAGCTGGTGGGGATCAACACGAATTTCGTGATGACCCTCTCCTTCGCGCTCTCGGCCGGGATCGGGGCGCTGGCCGGGGCGCTGGCCACGCCGATCACGCTGACCGCCTACAATGTCGGGATCGGCTTCGCGCTGAAGGGCTTTGCGGGCGCGATGCTGGGCGGCATGGGCAACCCCAAGGGGGCGCTGGTCGGCGGCTTCCTGATCGGGCTGATCGAGGCGCTGACGGCGGGCTACCTGTCCTCGACCTACAAGGACGCGGCGGCCTTCGTGGTCATCCTGCTGGTGCTGTTCTTCATGCCGCAGGGCCTTTTCGGCCGCAAGTCGACGGACCGGGTGTGAACATGAGGATCTCGCCGAAAACCGCGACGCTTCTGGTGCTGGCCGTGCTGGTCGCGCTGTCGCCCTTCTTCTTTCCGTCGAACTTCTACTATCGGATCGGATCGTTGATGTTCGTCAACGCCATCGCCGTCATCGGCATCGTGATCCTGACCGGCTATGCGGGGCAGATCAGCCTGGGCCATGCGGGCTTTGCCGGGATCGGCGCCTATGCCTGCGCGCTGGCGCCCGTGCATCTGGGCCTGCATCCGGGCATCGCGGTGTTTCTGGGCGCGGCCATCTCGGGGGTGCTGGCCTGGATGGTCGGCCGGCCGATCCTGCGGCTCAAGGGCTATTATCTGGGCGTCGCCACGCTCGGCTTCGGGATCCTGGTGTCGATGATCCTGACGAACGAGCGCGACCTGACGCGGGGCCCCGACGGCATCGACGTGCCCGACCTGGGGCTGCGTGCGCTGGTCAACGGGCTGGGGCTGAACCTGTCGAACGGGCAGTTCTGGTATTTCTTCTCGGGCATCTGCATGATCCTGGGGGCCTGGATCGCGCTCAACCTGTTCAACAGCCCAGCCGGGCGGGCGCTGCGGGCGCTGCACGGTTCCGAGGTCGCGGCGCGGACCGTCGGCGTGGACGTGGCGCGGATGAAGCTGCAGGCCTTCGTCATCTCGGCGGTCTATGCCTCGATCTCGGGCTCGCTGCTGGCGCTGCAGAACCGCTTCGTGTCGCCCGACATCGCCGGCTTCATGCATTCGATCGAGATGGTGACCATGGCGGTCCTGGGCGGGGTCGGCTCGGTCCTGGGCGCGGTCATCGGCGCGGGCATCCTGACGCTTCTGCCGCAGGTGCTGACGATCTTCGCCGAATACGAGCAGCTGGTGCTGGGCCTGGTGATGATGCTGGTGATGATCTTCCTGCGCGAGGGGCTGCTGCCCTCGATCCTCAAGCGTTTCCGGGGGAGGGACGAATGAGCGAACTTCTGTCCATCGAGGGCCTTGGCATCAGCTTCGGCGGTGTGAAGGCCGTCCACGATGTCAGCTTCAAGGTCAAGCCGGGCGAGATCGTGTCGGTGATCGGCCCGAACGGCGCCGGCAAGACGACGCTGTTCAACATGATCTCGGGGATCTACCGACCGGAAACCGGGCGGGTGGTGCTGAACGGCGAGGACGTGACCGGGATGGAGCCGCATCTGCTGGCCCGGCGCGGCATGAGCCGGACCTTCCAGAACCTGCAGATCTTCCAGTCGATGACGGTGCTGGAAAACGCCATCACCGGCTATCACCTGCAGGAAAGCGGGTCGGTGCTGGCCGACCTGTTCAACCTGCCCGCGTCGCGCCGCCGCGCCCGCGAGGCCGAGGCCGGCGCGCGCAGGCTGCTGGAACGGGTCGGGCTGGAACGCGCCGCCGAGCGCGAGGCGGGAAACCTCTCCTACGGCTCGCTCAAGCGGCTGGAGATCGCCCGCGCGCTGGCGCTCGGCCCCAAGGTGCTGCTGCTGGACGAGCCGGCGGCGGGCTGCAACGCCGTCGAGACCGAGGAGATCGACCACCTGATCGCCGAGGTCGCGGCCTCGGGCGTGGCGATCCTGCTGGTCGAGCATGACATGAAGATGGTCATGCGCATCTCGAACCATATCGTCGTGCTGGACCATGGCGAAAAGATCGCCGAGGGCGATCCGGCCACGGTCAGCCGCAACCCGGCGGTGATCGCCGCCTATCTTGGCGCGGAAGCGGAGGCGGAACATGCTGACGGTTGACGGTCTGCGGTCGCGCTATGGCCGCATCGAGGTGCTGCACGGCATCGACCTGCATGTCGATTCGGGCGAGATCGTGACGGTGGTCGGTGCGAACGGCGCCGGCAAGACCACGCTTCTGCGCTGTCTGTCGGGGGTGCAGCCGGTCACCGGCGGCTCGATCACCTTCCGGGGCGAGCCGCTGGTTCCGGTGCCCGCCCATCGGCGGCTGGCGCGCGGCCTGGCGCAATCGCCCGAGGGACGGCAGATCTTCACCAATCTCACGGTCGAGGAGAACCTGCGGCTGGGCGCCTTCCTGTTCACCGACGACCGGGTGGAAAAGGACATGGACGACGCCTTCGCCATGTTCCCGATCCTGCGCGACAAGCGCAACCTGGCTGCCGGCGGGCTGTCGGGCGGCCAGCAGCAGATGCTGGCCATGGCGCGGGCGCTGATGGGCCGGCCCTCCTGCCTGCTTCTGGACGAGCCCTCGATGGGCCTCGCGCCGATCATCGTCAGCCAGATCTTCGAGGTGGTGCGCGGCATGAAGGACCTGGGCGTCACCGTGCTGCTGGTCGAGCAGAACGCCTTCGGCGCGCTCAAGATCGCCGATCGCGGCTATGTCATGGAAACCGGCCGCGTCACCATGGAGGGGCCGGCGGAGGAACTGATCGCCGACCCGCGCATCCGCGAAGCCTATCTGGGGATCTGAAGAATGCCTGTCGTGACCATCGCCCGCGAGGGCGAAATCGCCGTCGTCACCGTGGACAACCCGCCGGTCAACGCGCTGTCGCAGGCGCTGCGACAGGGGCTGTGGGATGCGGTCGATGCGCTGGATGCCGATCCGGGCGTTCGGGCGGTGGTGCTGATCTGCGCCGGGCGCACCTTCATTGCCGGGGCCGATGTGAGCGAATTCGGCAAGCCGCCGCAGCCGCCGCATCTGCCCGATCTGGTGGACCATATCGAATCCGCCGCCACCCCCTGGGTGGCGGCGATCCACGGCTCGGCCCTCGGCGGCGGGTTCGAGGTCGCGCTTGGCTGCCGGTTCCGCGTGGCGCTGGACAGCGCCTCGGTCGGCCTGCCCGAGGTGACGCTGGGGATCGTGCCGGGGGCCTCGGGCACGGTGCGCACGCCGCGCATTGCCGGCATCGCGGCGGCGGTCGATCTGGTCACCACCGGGCGCCCGGTCAAGGCGCCCAAGGCCCGCGAGCTGGGGCTGATCGACGCGGTGGTCACGGGCGAGCTGCGCGCCGCTGCGGTGGATTTCGCCCGCGCGGCGCTGGATCGCCCGCTGCCGCCGCCCGTCTCGCAACGCGAGCTGACCCCGCCCGAGCCGGGCTTCTGGGACGAGCGCGAGGCCGCCATCGCCCGGCGCGCCCGCGGCGATGCCGCGCCGCTGCGCGCGCTGGCCTGCCTGCGCAAGGCCGCCGAGGCGCCCTTCGCCGAGGCGATGGCCTTCGAGCGCGCCACCTTCCTGGACCTGCGCGGCTCGGATCAGGCGCAGGCGCTGCGGGCGGTATTCTTTGCCGAACGCGCGGCGCCCCGCCCGGCCGCGCTGCGCGACATCGCCCCGCTGCCGCTGGCCCGGATCGGCGTCGTCGGCGGCGGCACCATGGGCGCCGGGATCGCGGCGGCGCTGCGCGACGCGGGCCTGCCGGTCGTGCTGGTCGAGCGCGACGACGAGGCCGTCGCGCGCGGCATCGCCAACCTGCAACGCATCTTCGAGGGCGGCGTCAAGCGCGGCAAGCTGGCGCCCGATCAGGCGGCGGCGCGACTGGCCGGCGTCACCGGCAGCACCGATTACGCCGCGCTGGCCGATATGGACCTGGTCATCGAGGCGGTCTTCGAGGAAATCGGCGTCAAGCGCGCGGTCTTCGAAGAACTGGGCCGCCACTGCCGCCCCGATGCGGTGCTGGCGACCAATACCTCCTATCTCGACCCGCGGCTGATCGCCGATGTCGTGCCCGATCCCGGCCGCTTCATCGGGCTGCATTTCTTCAGCCCGGCCAATGTCATGCGCCTGCTCGAGATCGTGCCGATCCCCGAGACGCGGCCCGAGGTGCTGGCGACCGGCTTCGCGCTCGGCCGCGCGCTTGGCAAGATCCCGGTCCAGGCCGGCATCTGCGAGGGCTTCATCGGCAACCGCATCCTGAAACGCTATCGCGCCGCGGCCGAGGACCTGGTCCGTCGGGGCATCGCCATCGCCGAGGTGGACGCGGCGATGCGCGGCTATGGCTTCGCGATGGGTCCGTTCGAGGCGCAGGACCTGGGCGGGCTCGACATCGCCTTCCTGCAGCGCGAGGGCGCGCGCGCCGAAGGGCGGGACGTGCCCGAGACGCTTGGCGACATCCTGGTGCGGGCCGGGCGCAAGGGCCAGAAGACCGGCGGCGGCTGGTATGACTACCAGCCCGGCGACCGCACCCCGCACCCCTCGGCCGAGGTCGCAGGGCTGCTGGCCGGGCAGATCACGCCGGGCGAGGCCATGGATCGCCCGGCCATCGCCGAACATCTTGTCGCGCAGATGGCGGCCGAGGGCGAGGCGATCCAGGCCGAGGGCATCGCGCAATCGCCCTCGGACATCGACCTTGTGGAAATCCACGGCTACGGCTTCCCGCGCTGGCGCGGCGGCCCGATGTTCGCGGCGCGCAAGGGCTGAGCAGCGCCGGCGCCTTCACGGCAGAGAGGTGCGAAACCGGCCGGGGCGGCACGCGGCCTTCGCCTCTGCTGCGCGGGGTCTTGACCGAGATCGCCCTTGACGGCGGCGCGGCGCGGCGGCTAGTGAAACGGGCGCAAGCCCCGGATTGCGCATTGTTTCAAGGGCCGACTCCGCGCCGCCTCCATCGCAAGGACCTGTTCGGTGAACACGGCACCTGACCGCGCCTCTGCCCCGCAACCCATCCTGTCCCACATCAAGCAGGCGATGGCGATCCGCGCGCCCGCGATGATCGTCACCATCTATGGCGACGTGGTGGTGCCGCGCGGCGGGGTCTTGTGGATGGGCACGCTGGTCGAGACCTGCGCCGCGCTGGGGCTGGGGGAATCGCTGGTGCGCACCGCCGTCTCGCGGCTGGTCTCGGCCGGCCAGCTGGTGGGCGAACGCGAGGGGCGGCGCAGCTATTATCGGCTGGCCGAGAGCGCGCGCCAGGACTTCGCCGAGGCCGCGCATCTGCTGTTCGGCCCGCGCCCCGAGCGCCGCGGCTGGACGATCCGCTACATCCCCGGCCAGGACGATCCGCCACGCGGCGCCGCCATGGCGCAGATCGGGCCGGATCTCTACCTCGTGCCGGGGGCGGCTGGTGATGCCGGGCCGGGCCTCATGTTCGGGGCCGAGCTGCGGGCCGGGGCGGCGTTGATGCCGGGTTGGGCCGAGCGTCTGTGGCGGCTTGACGATTACGCGCAGGGCTATCGCCGGATGATCGCGCTGTTTGCGCCGCTGGACGAGGCGCTGGCGCAGGGTCGTGCCTTGTCGGGGACCGAGGCGCTGGTGGCGCGGCTCCTGCTGGTCCACAGCTATCGCGCGGTGCTGCTGCGCGACCCGCGTCTGCCGCCCGAGGCGCTGCCGCCCGACTGGCCGGGCGACGAGGCCCGCGCGCTGTTCCGACGGCTCTATCTGGCGCTGTCGGGGCAGGCCGATGCCCGGATCGGGGCGCGGATGGAGGGCTCGGACGGGTTGCTGCCGCGCGAAACCGCCCAGACCCGCGCCCGGCTGGAATCCCTGTCATCGCATTGATATGAATGCATTATTCTGCATGGCGGCCATCGCCATGCGCAGAAACATCACACGTATACGAATATTTTGCTTCCCGATGTGACGCTTTCGCGATATAAGCTGACCAATCGGTTGGCGAATTGGGAGAATCGCCGCCATTCTCGAAACAGCCAGGGAGAACCGCGCCAATGCCGGAAGCCTTCATTTGCGATGGGGTCAGGACGCCGGTCGGCCGCTATGGCGGGGCTTTGGCCTCGGTCCGCGCCGACGATCTGGCGGCCTTGCCGCTGCGGGCGTTGATGGAGCGCAATCCCGGCGTGGACTGGTCGGCGGTGGATGACCTGATCTATGGCTGCGCCAACCAGGCGGGCGAGGACAACCGCAACGTGGGCCGCATGGCTGCGCTGCTGGCCGGGTTGCCGATCGTCGTGCCGGGCACGACGGTGAACCGGCTCTGCGGCTCGGGGATGGATGCGATCGGCATGGCGGCCCGCGCGATCAAGGCGGGCGATTGCGATTTCGTGCTGGCCGGCGGGGTCGAGAGCATGAGCCGCGCGCCCTTCGTGATGCCCAAGGCCGAGACCGCCTTTTCGCGCGCCAATGCCGTCTATGACACCACCATCGGCTGGCGTTTCCCGAACCCGGCGCTGAAAGCCGCCTTCGGCACCCATTCCATGCCCGAGACCGCCGATAACGTGGCCGCCGATTTCGGTGTCAGCCGCGCCGACCAGGACGCCTTCGCGCTGCGCTCGCAGCAGCGTTGGGCCGCTGCGCAGGCCGCCGGGATCTTCCGCGACGAGATCGCCCCGGTGACGATCCCGCAGCGCAAGGGCGATCCCATCGTGGTCGACACCGACGAGCATCCGCGCCCGGCCACCACGCCCGAGCAGCTGGCCAAGCTGCGCGGCGTCAACGGGGCCGAGCTGACGGTGACGGCGGGCAATGCCTCGGGCGTGAACGACGGCGCCGCGGCGCTGGCGATCCTGTCCGAAGAGGCCGCGAAAGCGCAGGGCCTGACGCCGAAGGCGCGCGTCGTGGCGATGGCCGCGGCCGGGGTCGAACCGCGCATCATGGGCATCGGCCCGGTGCCGGCGGCCCGCAAGGTGCTGGCCAAGGCCGGGCTCACGCTCGACCAGATGGATGTGATAGAATTGAACGAGGCTTTCGCCGCCCAGGGGCTGGCCGTGCTTCGCGAACTGGGGCTTGCCGATGACGAGCCCCGGGTGAACCCCAACGGGGGCGCCATCGCGATCGGCCATCCGCTCGGCATGTCGGGGGCCCGGCTTGTGACAACGGCGATGTATCAGCTTCACCGCACCGGCGGGCGCTTTGCGCTCTGCACCATGTGCATCGGGGTGGGGCAGGGCATCGCGATGATCATCGAACGCGTGTGAATTCCAGGGGAGAGCAGCCATGTATGCACAGCTTGTGAAGTCCGAAGGGGCGAAATCGCGCGATGAGATGTCGCCCGAGGAGATCGCCTTCCAGGAACGCATCGACCGCGGCGAGAAGATCGAGCCCAAGGAATGGATGCCCGAGGGCTATCGCAAGACGCTGGTGCGCCAGATCGGCCAGCACGCCCATTCCGAGATCGTCGGCCAGCTGCCCGAGGGCAACTGGATCACCCGCGCCCCCACGCTCGAGCGCAAGGCGATCCTGCTGGCCAAGGTGCAGGACGAGGCGGGCCACGGGCTCTATCTCTATTCCGCCGCCGAGACGCTGGGGGTCAGCCGCGACGAGCTGCTGGAAAAGCTGCACAGCGGCAACATGAAATATTCGTCGATCTTCAACTATCCGACGCTGAACTGGGCCGATATCGGCGCGGTCGGCTGGCTGGTCGACGGCGCGGCGATCATGAACCAGGTGCCGCTGCAACGGACCTCCTACGGCCCCTACTCGCGCGCGATGATCCGCATCTGCAAGGAAGAGAGCTTCCACCAGCGGCAGGGCTACGACATCATGATGAAGATGGCCGCCGGCACGCCCGAGCAGAAGGCGATGGCGCAGGATGCGCTCAACCGCTTCTGGTATCCGTCGCTGATGATGTTCGGCCCGTCCGACAAGGACTCGGTCCATTCGGCGCAGTCGATGGCCTGGAAGATCAAGATCAACACCAATGACGAGCTGCGCCAGAAATTCGTCGACCAGACCGTGCCGCAGGCCGAATATCTCGGCCTGACCATCCCCGACGAGAACCTGCGCTGGAACGAGGAAAAGGGCGGCTACGACTTCAGCGAGCCCGACTGGTCCGAATTCTTCGCCGTCATCGCCGGCAACGGCCCCTGCAACAAGGAACGGCTTGGCGCGCGGGTCAAGGCCTGGGAAGACGGCGAATGGTTCCGCGAGGGGCTGATGGCCCATGCGCGCAAGGAAGACGCGCGCCGCGCCGCCGCCAAGGTCGCGGCCGAGTAACCGGCCCTACATCCTGAACCGACGGGCGCGGCCAGCGCCCGCCCCCTCATCCACGATCGGGAGGAAGCAAGACATGTCCAGCGAATGGCCCCTGTGGGAAGTCTTCATCCGCGGCCAGCACGGCCTCAATCACCGCCATGTCGGCAGCCTGCACGCGCCGGATGCCGAAATGGCGATCCGCAACGCCCGCGACGTCTATACGCGCCGCAACGAGGGCGTGTCGATCTGGGTGGTCAAGTCGAACGACATCACCGCCTCGTCGCCCTCGGAAAAGGGGCCGCTGTTCGAGCCGTCGAACGCGAAGGTCTATCGCCACCCGACCTTCTTCGACATCCCCGAAGAAGTGGGGCACATGTAAGATGACCTCGCTTCCCGACATGACCACCCCGAATGTGGCAGGGCTTGCGCGCGATGCGGCGGCCCATGCCCGTCCCGTCGATGTGCCGACCCCCGATGCCGGGCAGGAGGCCGTCTTCGAGTTCCTGCTGCGCATCGGCGACAACGCGCTGATCCTGGGCCATCGCGTGTCCGAATGGTGCGGCCATTCGCCGGTGCTGGAAGAGGATATCGCGCTGGCCAACCAGGCGCTGGACCTGATCGGGCAATGCCAGCTGTGGCTGGGCCTGGCCGGCGAGATCGAGGGCAAGGGCCGCAGCGCCGACAACCTCGCCTATCTGCGCGACGCCTGGGACTTCCGCAACGCCCTGCTGGTCGAGCGTCCGAACGGCGATTTCGGCCAGACCCTGATGCGGCAGTTCCTGTTCGACGCCTTCCATATCGAGCAGCTGCGCGCGCTCAAGGCCTCGGCCGATCCCCGCGTCGCGGAAATCGCCGCCAAGGCCGAGAAGGAAGCGGCCTATCACCTCGAACGCTCGGCCGATCTGGTGATCCGTCTTGGCGACGGGACCGAGGAAAGCCGGGCGCGGATGCAGGCGGCGCTGGACCTGCTGTTCCCCTATACGGGCGAGCTGTTCCTGGACGACGCGACCGACGAGGCCGTGGCCGAGGCCGGCATCGCGCCGCTGCCCTCCAGCCTGAAACCGGCATGGGAGCAGACCGTCGCGGCGGTGCTGGACGAGGCCACGCTGATCCATCCGGGCGAGGTCTATCAGCACAAGGGCGGCAAGCGCGGCGTTCATTCGGAATATCTGGGCTTCATCCTGGCCGAGATGCAGTTCCTGCAGCGCGCCTATCCCGGCGCCACCTGGTAGAGGCCATGCAGGGTGCGACCCAACCCGATGTGGCCGAGGTCTGGCGCTGGCTGTCGGAAGTGCCGGACCCCGAGATCCCGGTGATCAGCCTGACCGACCTGGGCATCATCCGCGATGTCGAATGGCAGGGCGACACGCTGGTCGTCACCGTCACGCCCACCTATTCGGGCTGCCCGGCGACGACGATCATCAACCTCGACATCGAGAAGGCGCTGCGCGACCGGGGTATCGAGAAGCTGCGGCTGGAACGCCGCCTCTCGCCGCCCTGGACCACGGACTGGCTGACCGAGGAAGGCCGCGAGAAGCTGCGCGCCTACGGCATCGCCCCCCCGGTCGACGGCACCGCCGCCGATGGAAGGCTGATCGGACGCGCAGCGCGGCTGGCCGGCACCTCGAACCTGGTGATCGCCTGCCCGCGCTGCGGCTCGACCCAGACCCAGAAGGTCAGCCAGTTCGGCTCGACCCCCTGCAAGGCCAGCTATCGCTGCAAGGACTGCCTGGAACCCTTCGACTATTTCAAGTGCATCTGAGAATGCCACCGGCACAGGAAACCTGACAAAATGGCACGCTTCCATCCGTTGACCGTCACTGACGTGCGCCGCGAAACCCGCGATGCGGTGGTCGTGACGCTTGCCCCCCGCGACGAAGACCGCGCGCTCTTCGACTTCACGCAGGGCCAATACCTGACCTTCCGCCGCGCCTTCGACGGCGAGGAGCTGCGCCGTTCCTATTCGATCTGCGCGGGCACCGACGAGGGCGTGCTGAAGGTCGGCATCAAGCGCGTCGATGGCGGCGCCTTCTCGACCTGGGCGAACGAGAACCTGGCGCCGGGCGATCAGATCGACGCCATGCCGCCGATGGGCCGCTTCTTCACCGAGATCCAGCCCGACAGCAGCCGCCACTATCTGGGCTTTGCCGGCGGCTCGGGGATCACGCCGCTTCTGTCGATCATCAAGACGGTGCTGGCGCGTGAGCCCCATGCGCGTTTCACGCTGGTCTATGCCAACCGCCAGATCAACACGATCATGTTCCGCGAGGAGCTCGAGGACCTCAAGAACCTCCATCTCGGCCGTTTCTCGGTCATCCATGTGCTCGAATCCGAGGGGCAGGAGATCGACCTGTTCACCGGCCGCATCGATGCCGAGAAGATGGCGGCGCTGTTCGAACGCTGGATCGACGCGAAATCCGTCGACACCGCCTTCATCTGCGGCCCCGAGCCGATGATGCTGGCCATCGCCGCGTCCTTGCGCGACCACGGGCTGGACGACAGCCGCATCAAGTTCGAGCTTTTCGCCAGCAGCCAGCCGGGCCGGGCCAAGGCGCGGGCGGTGTCGAAGGACGCCGCCGCCGCGGGCGCGGGGGTCGAGGCCACCGTCACGCTGGACGGCGTTACCCGCAGCTTCACTATGCTGCGCGACGGGCAGTCGATCCTGGATGCCGCGATCGAGGTGCATATGGACGCGCCCTATTCCTGCAAGGCCGGCGTCTGCTCGACCTGCCGCTGCAAGGTGCTGGAGGGCGAGGTCGAGATGGCGGTGAACCACGCGCTCGAGGATTACGAGGTGCGGGCCGGCTATGCGCTGTCCTGCCAGGCGATGCCGTTGAGCGACCGCGTGGTCGTGACCTTTGACGAATAGGGGAGGGGGCAGCATGTCCGACACCATGAACCTCGAGGACTATCTTGCGCAGGGCGGAGTCCTGACCGCGCCCGGTAACGTGCCCGCCCGCTATCGCGGCGAGCTGATGCGGCTGATGGCATCCTTCGTCGACAGCGAGCTTGCCGCCTCGGCCGGTTTCGCGAATTCGATCAACTTCGCCCCCGCCATCAAGGAGCGCATCGCCGCCAGCCGGATCACGCTGGAAAAGGCCGACCATGCCGAGCGGGTGCTGAACGTGATGGGCAGCTTCGGCACGGATACGCGCCGCTACCAGTCGCAGCATGACTGGGCGGCGCGGGTGCCGCGCGACGCCGATCTGGGCACGGCGCGGCAGGGCGGCGACATGCGCCTGTCGGTGCTGCACTATCCGATCACCGGCTGGACCGACGCGGTGGTGATGAACGTGCTGCAAGGGCTGGCGACCGACGTGCAGATGACCGAGCTGACGCGGGTTTCCTACGGCCCGCTGGCCGAGGTCTTCCGCGAGATCGCCCCGCGCGAGGCCCGCCATGCCGAACTGGGCCTCGAGGGGCTGGAACGCATCGCGGCGACCGAGGACGGCAAGGCCGAGGCGCGCGAGGCGATCGCCTATTGGCGCCCGCGCGTGGCCGCCGGTTTCGGCGTCGCCGGGTCGGCGCGCTACGAGACGCTGAAGAAATTCGGCCTGCGCCACCTGCCGAACGAGGAGCTGCTGGCGCGCTGGGAGGCGCTGGCCTCGGAACATCTGGCCAGGTTCGGCCTCTGACGACCGGCGGCGAGGGGGAACAGGCCCTCGCCCTGCCAGGAAACAACGAAGGAAACGCATATGAACGCCCCGGCCCGCCGCACCGCCCCGCGCCGTCTTGAAAGCTATGTCTGCGGAGAATGGACCCCCGGCCAGAAGGAGGGCCAGCAACTGCTGGACGCGGCGACCGGCGCGCCGGTCGCCTGGATCGATTCGACCGGCCTCGACTTCGCCGCCGTGCTGGACCATGGCCGCAAGCTGGCGGGACCGGCGCTGCGGGCCATGTCCTTCCACGAGCGCGCCGGGATGCTCAAGGCGCTCGGCCTCGCGCTGATGGAGCAGAAAGAGGAATTCTACGCCGAGAGCTTCCGCACCGGCGCGACGCGCAGCGACGGGTGGGTGGATATCGAGGGCGGCATCGGCACCATGCTGACCTTCGCCTCGAAGGGCCGCCGCGAGCTGCCCAACACCCGCGTGCTGACCGACGGCGACGTGGAACTGCTGTCGCGCGACGACAGTTTCAGCGCCCAGCATATCCTGACCCCGCTGCACGGGGTGGCGGTGCATATCAACGCCTATAACTTCCCGGTCTGGGGGATGCTGGAAAAGATCGCGCCGACGCTGCTGGCCGGGGTGCCCTGCGTGGTCAAGCCCGCCTCGCAGACGGCCTATCTGACCGAGCTGGTGGTGCGCCGCATCGTCGAGACCGGCATCCTGCCCGAGGGCGCGCTGCAACTGATCTGCGGCTCGGTCGGCGATCTTCTGGACCATGTGACCGGGCAGGACGCGGTGACCTTCACCGGCTCGGCCTGGACCGGGCGCAAGCTGAAGGCGCATCCGGCGGTGATCACCAATTCGACGCGCTTCACCATGGAGGCCGACAGCCTCAACGCCGCGATCCTCGGCCCCGACGCGGTGCCGGGCACGCCGGAATTCGACCTCTTCGTGAAGGAGGTCGCGCGCGAGATGACGGTGAAGGCCGGGCAGAAATGCACCGCGATCCGGCGCGTCATCGCACCCCGCGCCAGCGTCCAGGCGCTGGTCGAGGCGCTGCGGGACCGCCTTGGCAAGACCGCGCTCGGCCTGCCCGATGCCGAGGGCACGCGCATGGGCCCGCTGGCCTCGCTGGACCAGCGCGACGAGGTGCGCGACCGGATCCGCGAATTGCAGGCCGTGGCCGAGATCGTCGCCGGCGATCCCGACGACGTGCGGCTTAGCTCGGGCGACGGGGCGGCGGGCGCCTTCCTGAACCCGGTGCTGCTCTATGCCGACCAGCCCTTCGCGGCCGGCGCCGTCCACGAGGTCGAAGCCTTCGGGCCGGTCTCGACCGTGCTGCCCTATGACGATCTGGACGAGGCGATCACGCTGGCGCATCTGGGCAAGGGCTCGCTGGTGTCCTCGGTCTTCACCGACGACAAGGCGGTGGCCGAGCAGGTGGTGCTGGGCGTCGCGCCCTTTCACGGCCGGGTGCTGATCGGCAACCGCGCCTCGGCGAAAACCTCGACCGGCCATGGCTCGCCCCTGGCGGGGCTGGTCCATGGCGGGCCGGGGCGTGCCGGCGGCGGCGAAGAGATGGGCGGCATCCGCGGCGTCAAGCATTACATGCAGCGCACCGCCGTTCAGGGCGCGCCGCGGCTGCTCTCGGCCGTGACCGGGCGGTGGATCGAGGGCGCCGATGCGCAGCAGGGCATCCACCCGTTCCGCAAGTCGCTGGCCGAGCTGCGGATCGGCGACCAGCTCGTCACCGCCGCGCGCGAGGTCACGCTGGAGGATGTCGAGCATTTCGCGCATTTCACCGGCGACACCTTCTATGCCCATATGGACAGCGAGGCCGCGAAGGCGAACCCGTTCTTCGAGGACCGCGTGGCGCATGGCTACCTGATCGCCAGCTTCGCCGCGGGTCTGTTCGTGGACCCGGCGCCCGGCCCGGTGCTGGCCAATTACGGCGTGGACAACCTGCGCTTCCTGACGCCGGTCTATTTCGGCGACACGCTGCAGGTGCGGCTGACCTGCAAGGAGATCAACCCCCGCGCCAATGCCGAACATGGCGAGGTCCGCTGGGATTCCCGCGTGACCAACCAGCACGGCGCGGTCGTGGCGCAATATGACGTGCTGACCATGGTCGCCAAGACCTGGCCCCCGGCCCCCTGATGGCACGCATCTATTCCTGGGACGGCATCGTGCCGGTGATCGACCCCATGGCCTTCGTCCATCCCGAGGCGGTGGTGATCGGCGACGTGATCATCGGCCCGGCGGTCTATGTCGGTCCCTGCGCGGTGCTGCGCGGCGATTTCGGCCGGATCGTCCTGCATGAGGGCAGCAATGTTCAGGAAACCTGCGTGTTTCACAGCTTTCCCGGCAAGGACGTGGTGGTCGAGCAATCCGGCCATGTCGGCCACGGGGCGGTCCTGCATGGCTGCCATATCGGCCGCAACGCGATGATCGGCATGAACGCGGTGGTCATGGACGAGGCGGTGGTGGGCGAGAACAGCATCGTCGCCGCCATGGGTTTCGTGAAGGCCGGCGCGCAGATCCCGTCGAATTCGCTGGCGGTCGGATCGCCCGCCCGAGTGGTGCGCGAGCTGTCGGCCGACGAGATCGACTGGAAGCGGCGCGGCACGGCCATCTACCAGCGCCTGGCGATCGAGGCCGGCGAAAAGGTCGCCCCGGCCGAGCCCCTGACCGCGGTCGAACCCGACCGCCGCCGGGCCGAGGCCCCGGCCTATGATCCGCTGGTCCTGTCGCGGGCGGGGTTCCAGGGGACGGGGTGAGGGACCCTCAAGCTGCGATGCGGGAAGCGCCCGGCGACGTCGATCCAAGCAAGCCGGGGCCGAATATTCATGTCCTCTGATCGCAAAGATGGTCGCAACCATGTCCTCCAGCCGCCGGGCCACGACCTGCGCGTGATCGGGCCGCGCGCGGAGGCGGACCGGCTGCAACGCGGGCTTCACTGGCGCCCGCATCTGGTGTCGGCCTCATATGACAGCAATGTCGCGGCCCCCTGTTCGTTCCGCCCGCAGAAAAGCCGGAACCGTTTCAGACGGAAATTGCCCCGGGTTGATTTCGGCCGCCCATTTCTCGCCCTTTCGCCTGTTTCTCAGCATGCGCGAGGCGATATCCGTCATTCCCGATCGCGACGAGGCGCGTCATTTCCGGCCATGGTATCTCTCGCCTGTCTGGCCGCAGCATCCGCCCCAGCGAATATTCGCGGGCATCCTGAAAGCCATGGAGCGAGTGGAGGATTCCCCGCCTGATCTGCCGCTCGAACGATTGGGATATGAAATTCTGGACGGCGATGGCAGCAGCGTGACCCACACCTGTTACGATGCGGTTCCTGTAGACCCGGAACGTCTTGGCGCATCGGCTGGTCGCTTGGCGGTCGGCGGGAAGTGGCTTCTGGCCATTGATCGTGTGATCCATCCGTGCTGGCGGAACAAGTCCTGATGAGGCGGACGGCGCGAGGAAGGCAACGCGTGGGGCCGGGCCAGCCGACATGCCAGGCCCAGGGCGTGAGAACAGCCGCTGGCGATGATCTCCGCGGCCGAAGTCTTCGCCCCGACGCTCGAACATCCGCATTTCTGAAAACTTCCTGGCTCCGCCGTTCCCGCTCGCGAATAGGGTCTTTGATGCTGTGCCGCCGCCGGTAACCTTTCCCTTCCTGCTGATCATGATCGGCGTCGCGATCATGCGGGCGCTGTTCCCCGGCATCGTCACCTTCCTGCCCGACCTGTTGCTGGGCTGATCTCGTCTCCTGCCGGCGCCCCCATCCTTCCTGCGCGGCGCCGGGTTTGACGGCATCTTCCGTTATCGCTATCAGTTTCCTGGGACAGGCAGATGCGTCGGCAAGGCCCGTCCAGATCCGTTCCCGCGCCCGTCCGAAGCGGGAACTCTGCCCTGCAATTGCCCAGTCCGGAGCAGCGAAGAAGAATGAAACCTGAAACGTCAATCGGCTTGATCGGCCTTGGAACGATGGGTGCCGCGCTGGCGCTGAACATTGCCGAGAAGGGCTTTCCCATCGCGGTCTGGAACCGCACCGGCGACGTCACGCGCCGCTTCCATGCCGCCGCCGGCCCGCTGGCCGAGAGGATCGTCCCGACCGAAAGCCTTGCCGAGCTCGTCGCCGCCATCGCGCCGCCGCGCGCGATCATCCTGATGGTGCCCGCCGGCCAGGCGGTGGACGACCAGATCGCCGCGCTGGCGCCGCTGCTTTCGCCCGAGGATCTGGTGATCGACGCCGGCAATGCCAATTTTCACGACACCAATCGCCGTGCCGCCTCGGGTCTGCCGATGCGCTTCCTGGGCATGGGCGTTTCGGGCGGCGAGGAAGGCGCGCGGCATGGTCCGGCCATCATGGGCGGCGGCGCCCGCGCGGACTGGGATCGCATCGCCCCGGTCATGGAGGCCATCGCCGCCCGCGCCGAGGACGGCACCCCCTGCGCCACCTGGATGGGCGAGGCCGGCGCCGGCCATTTCGTCAAGACCGTCCATAACGGCATCGAATATGCCGACATGCAGATGATCGCCGAAACCTACGGCCTGATGCGCGACGGGCTGGGCATGGCTTCCCCCGCCATCGGCGAGACCTTCGCCGCCTGGAACGAGGGCGTGCTGAGATCCTATCTGATCGAGATCTCTGCCGCCGTTGCGCGCGCCGGCGATCCTGCGACCGGTGCGCCGATGCTGGACGTGATCCTCGACACGGCGGGCCAGAAGGGCACGGGTCGCTGGACCGCCATCGAGGCACAGCACCTGGCCACCCCGGTCCCGGTGATCGAGGCGGCGGTGATGGCCCGCAACGTTTCGGCCCGCATCGACGAGCGCCGGGCGGGCGAGGCGCGTTTCGGCTCCGGCCCGCAGCGCCTGGCGGTGGAGCTTGCCAGCCTGGAAGCGGCGCTGATCGCGGGCAAGATCCTGTGCTATGCGCAGGGTTTCGCGATGATCGAGATCGCCGGCCGCGCCTTCGGATGGCACCTGGACCTGCCGGCCATCGCACGGGTCTGGCGCGCCGGCTGCATCATCCGCTCGGCCATGCTGAACGACATGGCCACCGCGCTGGCCGAGGATTCCGCGCGCAACCTGGTGCTGGCGCCGTTCTTCGCCGAAAGGCTGCAATCCGCCGTTCCCGCCTTGCGCCGGATCGTGGCGCAGAGCGTGCTGCACGGCCATGCCTTGCCCGCCCTGGCCACGGGCCTGGGCTGGTTCGACCTGATGCGCACGTCGCGCGGCACGGCGAACATGATCCAGGCGCAGCGCGACTTCTTCGGCGCCCATGGCTTCGACCGCCTGGATGGGCGGGACGACCACGACGGTCCGTGGAAGATGGGCGGGGAGAGTTCGACCGTTACCGCTGCGAGATAGGCGGCGGCCGCCGCCGATATTCCCGCCCGGCCCGATCTGCCTTCCGTCGCGCTGCGACGGCGCCAAAGGGGCCGGGCTGGGAAGGGTCATCGGCGAGTGCTGGAACCATTTTCGAAGCCGCAGGATATGCCGAAGGTTGAAACAGAAAGCCGCTGCTGCTGACAAACAGGATCGGCTGGATCAGATCCGTGGCAGTCGGCGGCCGCTCATATGGCCCGTTCAGCCGATTGCGAAACGCCGCCCATCAACGGGCCGCGCCGTTCCGTGCATCACCATCGCCATCACAAGGACAAGGCGAGCGTTTCTTCGAGAACATGCCCGCTTCTGACGCCTGTTGCAAACCGGTCAGCTTCGGCGGTCCATCGCAGGGGGCGGGCCGCCGATGCCGGCAACCATGCCGACGGTGGGGGCAAGCGTCCGGCAACGGTCGAGCCCATCATCGGTTTCGACGCCGTGATGAAGACGCAGGCATGCCTGGCGACCTGGTTCGAGGTGAATGGCGCGACACTCGTTCGGACGGCATTCGTTAGCGGGCTGTCCGGCGTCGTCACGCTGGAGGCGGATGGCGAGTTGCAGGCAACGGCGCTGGAGATCGAGGACGGAAAACTCGCCGCAATCCATGTCGTGCGAAACCCCGACAAGTCGAGGCTCCCGCGTCAGGCCCGGCACTGATCCATGTCCCCATGCCGATGGCAGTTCATCGACGTGACATGTGCATCCGCGGCCCAAGGGGACCCCGACAACCTGTCGGGCCGATCGCGCGATCAGGCGGGAATATATGTCAGCCTGATCACGTCCTCGCCGATCCGGTCGCTCGCCGTCAGGCGCAGCGGCGGGCAGGGGCCCGCGAAGAACGGCTTGCCGCGACCCAGCACCACCGGATGGAAATAAAGCCGATATTCGTCTATCAGGCCAAGCTCGGTCAGGCTTTGCGCCAGGTCCGGCCCGGCGATGTCGATCTCTCCGTCATGCTGCGCCTTCAGCCCGCGGATCGCCGCCTCGATATCGTCCGAGACAAGCGCGGCATTGGGACCGACCGATGTCAGCGAGCGCGACACGACCCATTTCGGCTGGCGCTGCCAGGCCTCGGCGAAGTCGCGATCCGCAGGGGTCCATTCGGGATGGTCCTCGTCCCAATAGCGCATGATCTCGTAGATGCGGCGGCCGTAGAGGCTGCCCGCCAGGCCGCGCACCAGCTGGGTCCAGTGCTGAAACAGCGTGGGATAGGGCGCGAAGGCGTCGTGATCGACATAGCCGTCCAGCGACAGGTTCATTCCGAAGACGAGCTTTGCCATGTCGGCGGATCTCCTCCCCAGGTTCATCGGAAAGGCTTGTCGCGATGCTATGCAGAAATGACCTTCGTGACAATCCGGCCGCTGCTTGGCGCGGTTCGACCGGCCCGCCCCGGCGCCATCGATTGCATGGAGGCCAGTGCGATCAGCCTTTCCGAAAGCCGCACAGGAAGCGGAAGATCGTGAAACCTGCCGCGACGGCATAGAGGAAGCCGCCGATGAACAGGATGCCGTAGACGGCAGCAAAGAGATCGCGGTCCTGTTCGTAGGTATGCGGCTCCAGCGCTGCGGAAAAGACGAATATCGAGATGAGATAGCCGATGGCGTATCCCAGCAGCCCACATGCGGGCAGAAGCGCGACCAGCCCGACGAAAAGGAGCGCGATTTTCTTCGGCATGGCGCCTCGCTAGAAATCCGTCAGGTGATCGAGCGAGAACCTGTCGGAACCGCTTTCGCAGATGTGCCAGTCCTTCTCGGCATTGGCCTCGTCGCGGCGGCCGTGGCACCAGCCCCGTTCGTTCAGCGCCAGCCCGTAGATGATCATCGCCTTGCAGGCGACGACCACCTCGACGTCGCGGCTCGGGTTCCTGAGGCACAGGTCGCCGGCATCATGGTGAAGCTCCTTCAGCCGGTCGTCGCTCTCGGTCGCCTTGGTGAAAAGCCGTTCATCGGCCTGGGCGGGCAGGTGACTGCCGGCCGCCGCGATCATTGCCATGAGGCCAAGCATGGTCAGGCGCAATGGGACCTCCTCCGCATCCGAAAAAGTCGCCTATGCCGGGCTCATATCACAGCCGGGCCTTCGGCGACACAGCCCCGCCATTTGCACGCTGCCTTGGGCAATTCACAGCCGACGGCCTTTGCCGGCCTGCCGGGCGGATCGACACGGGGCGCGGTTCCGCATAAAAGAGAATTAATGATTCTCTTATGGAGACGGTCATGAAGACCGAGCAAACCGACACCGCCGACCTGCCGCTGATCGATCTGGACGCGACGGCCCAGGCCGAGATGGTCGGGACCGGCGCGGCGACGCCGATGGACCTGCTACGGGCCGCGATCACGCGATGCGAGGCGCTGAACCCGGCGCTGAACGCCCTGGCCTCGCTGGATGCCGACGCCGCCCGGCAGCGCGCGGAACGGCTGGCACCGGGGGGCGTCTTCCATGGCGTCCCGACCCTGCTGAAGGACCTGCTGGCCTGGCCCGGCCTGCCCATCGGGCTGGGCTCGCGGCTGATGGCGGGACAGGTGGCGCCGCAGGGCTCGGCCTATACCGAGGCGCTGGAGGCCGCCGGGCTGGTCGTGCTGGGCAAGACCACGACCTCGGAATTCGGGCTTCTGGGCACGACCGAGCCGCTGGCCACGGGCGCCACGCGCAATCCCTGGGACCCGACGCGCTCGACCGGCGGCTCGTCGGGCGGCGCGGCGGCGGCGGTGGCTTCGGGGATGGTGCCGGTGGCACATGCCTCCGACGGCGGCGGCTCGATCCGGGGACCGGCGGCGCTTTGCGGGGTTTTCGGCTTCAAGCCGGGGCGCGGGCGGACCAGGCCGGCGGGCATCCCGCCCGAGGCGCCGCTGGCGGGGATCCTCAGCGATCACTGCCTCAGCCGCACGGTCCGCGACAGCGCGACATGGCTGCGCGCGACCGAGGCGGAGGGGCTGCCCGATCCGCTGCCCGGACCCGCCGCGCTGGCCGGCGATCCGCCCGCCGGGCTGCGGATCGGCTGGTTCGCGCAAGACTGTTTCGGCGCGCTGCCCGAACCGGAGGTGCTGGCCGGGCTGGAACAGACCGTCGCGCTGTGCCGATCGCTTGGCCACCAGCTGGTTCCGGTCGAGGGGCCGCGACTGGACCGCGCGGTTGCGGGCCAGGCGATGTTCGACCTGATGGCGATGACGACGGCGGGCATGATCGACATGCTGGCGCCGGGGCTGGAAGACGCGGCCGACCTGCTGGAACCCTATACGCGCTGGCTGGCCGATCACGGGCGCGGCTTGGCGCCGTCGCGCATCGGCGAGGCGATGCAGGTGATCGCCGCATCCGGCGCGGCGCTGACGGCCTGCCTGGATGGGCTCGACCTGCTGCTGTCGCCGACCATCCCCTTCACCGCCTTTCCGCTTGGCGCCTTCGCGCCCGGCACCGCCAACAAGGTGCTGCGCGCCCATTTCGAGCGCAGCGCGGCCTATACCGCCCCGGCCTCTCTGGCCGGCTGCCCGGCAATGTCGGTGCCGCTGCATCTCGCCCCGTCCGGCCTGCCGGTCGGCAGCCATTTCACCGCCCCGGCGGGCGGTGACGCGCTGCTCTTCCGCCTTGCCTTCCAGCTTGAACGGGCGGCCCCCTGGCTGCCGCGCCTGCAGGCCCTGTCGCGGAACCTGGCATGGCGCAGGTCCTGAAGGAGGAACTGCGGGCGCGGATCCTTCGGGCAGCGGGGTCGGAATTCGCCGCCCGCGGCTTCGCAGCCGCGCGGCTTGCCGATATCGCCCGGCAGGCGGGGACGACGGCCAGCAATCTCTACAAATACGCGCCCGACAAGGAGGCGCTGTTTCTCCAGGCCGTCCCGCCGCAGCTGGCCGCCCGCCACATGAAGCTGCTGCGCGCCCGCCTGGCCGGCTTCGAGCAGGGCGAGGCCTGGACTTCGCTGACCGCCGAGGGCTCAGGGGCGGCGGCGGCGTTGCTGGCCTTCTGGGCCAGCCATCGCCACGCCGTGGCGATCCTGTTGAGCAATGCCCAGGGCACCCGCTACGAGCCCCTGCGCGAGCGAATGATCGTGGAAATGACGACCCGCGCCCTGCAACGCTTTCCGCACGGCGGCGATCCGGCGCTGGCCTTCGTGCTGCGCCGGATCCTTTCGGGCACGCTGGACACGATCTCCGCCATCCTGCGGGAATACGAGCGCCCCGAGGACATCCGCAAGGCGATCCGCCATTTCTGGCGCTTCCAGCTGGCCGGGCTGCAGGCCCTGCTGGTCGAGGGAAGCCGGGAGAAGGGCTGAATGCAGGTTAAGGGCGGGCGCGGCGGGAAGGCGGCCCCTTGCGGCCATTCGGCCGCAGTGCCAAGCTGCGCAGCTTTTCCAGCAGCCGCCATATATTTGCCCGGTCATTGCGCGCCGTCCGGGACATTCCCGTCATGCCCCGCTAGGTTGCCCGGCATGACCCCGCCCGGAAAGAGACCGAAAGCATGACGATCACCAACCAGGATGAGCTTGACGGGCTGAAGGGTATCGGCCGGATCGTCGCCAACACCATGCAAACGATGGCCGGGGCGATGGAGCCCGGCATGACCACCCGGGAACTGGACGAGATCGGCCGCACGCTGCTGGCGCGCGAGGGCGCCGTCTCGGCACCGCAATCCGCCTATGATTTCCCCGGCGCGACCTGCATCAGCGTGAACGCGGAAATCGCCCATGGCATCCCCGGCGACAGGGTGATCGCGGCGGGCGACCTGGTCAATATCGACGTATCGGCCTCGAAGAACGGCTATTTCGCCGATACCGGCGCGACCTGTCGCGTCGGGCCGGTGCGGCCTTCGCTGGATCGGCTGTGCCGCGACGGCAGGCGCGCCATGCAGATCGGCATTGCGCAGGTCGGCAGCGATCGGCCGCTCGCCGGCATCGGCAGGGCGATCGGGCGCTTTGCCGCGGGGCGCGGCTACACGCTGATCCGCAATCTGGCCAGCCACGGCGTCGGGCGGGCCTTGCACGAATATCCCGAGGACATCCCGACCTGGCCCAGCCGCACCGAGAAACGTCGCATCGACAAGGGGCTGGTGCTGACCGTCGAGCCGTTCCTCTCGGCCGGCGGGCTTTGGGCGACCGAGGGGAATGACGGCTGGACGCTCTACAGCGAGCCCTCGGCCCCGGTCGTGCAATATGAGCACACCGTCGTCGCGACGGATCGCGGGGCGATCGTCGTTACTCTTCCAGGTTGAGCGTGGCCAGCGATCCGCCGGCTTCGGACGGGAGGTCCTGTCTCAGACCGGTTTGTCGCCTCGCCTCTGATAGTTGATAAGCATATGGAAAATAAATAAAAAAATGCGCAAAGAAATGGTGGCGGTAAGAGGTTCGCCCCCTGACGTCTTCGGTGTAAAGCCTGGAACTGCTTTGTCACGCCAGCGCAGTTCATGACACTGAAACGCACGAGAATGCACGTTTTCAGATGTCAGGTGAACCAACCGAAATGGGCGGCAACGGCGCAGGGAGGTCCAATCTCGCTAAATTGGGTTAAATTTGGCACTGGTGACCGGATGGTGACCGCGAGCCGCCTATTCAAGTGGAAACGATACGATGCGTCCGGGGGTAGCCGATCCTTCGTCCGGAAATTCTATCGCTCCAAAGCCATTCCTGCTGACCTGCCCGCCGGAAGTTCCCTCGCCGTGATGTAGAGTCTGCCCAATCTGAAGGAGCAGACGAGATGAGGAAGAGCCGTTTTACCGATGAAGAGGGGACCGTGGCCCCAGTAGGGCCGCGTAAGCCCCGATGAACAGATTATCGGGATGATCAAGGAGCAGGAGACTGGTTTGCCCACGTCCGAGCTTTGTCGGAAGCATGGGCTGAGCCCCGCGACATTCTACAAGCTGAAGGCGAAGTATGGCGGCATGGACCTGTTGAGAACGGCGGTGCGAAATTAGTCCACGGAAGCGGCGGCTTGGTGCTGCTGCGGGCGGTGTAAAAGTCGTCCACCTTTTCCCTTTCTGCGGTTGCCGGGAGGGCGGGAGGATCTACAGCGTGGAGC
>NZ_QNRC01000018.1 GCF_003709565.1 Paracoccus sigandri
AGCTGACACCTGGATCATCGCCGAAGCTACCAGGCCGATATGCAAACTCCTCAGTCGAAAAACGACCAAACCGCCCGCATATCCCTTCAATGATACATCAATGTCAAAAAGCAAGAGGAAAAAAATCGCGGAAGATGCGCCTCTCTAGCGACGCCCCTACCGGTCGTTCATTCCCGAATTTTCTCCGAAGCTCCGAGCCATCCGGCCCGTCTCTCCGTCCCGTTCAGCGTCTCCGCCGTTCGGTGAAGCGGTATTTACGGATGACACCCGCGCCCTGCAAGGGGAAAATTCGCGCCTTGCGCAAATTTTCTTCCATCCACCTGTAAAACAATGATAAATTGACGACACAAGGATGACAGTCCCGCGGCCCGGAAACCGGCGATCCGGCCGAAAACCACATGAACATGGTCGAGATTGCCCGAATCCGGCGGGAATCACGCCACCCGCCCCGCCGAAGAACGCCCGACTCGGCGCCGCGCCTCGCCGGGGAATCGGGCCTCGGCGGCGCAAGACCCCGGCGAGTCGGGGAATCGCCCTGGCCGCAAATGCAAAAGGCGCGACCCCAGGGGGCCGCGCCTTCCGAAAGCCATGACGGCCAGATCAGCGTTTCGAGAACTGGAAGCTGCGGCGGGCCTTCGCCTTGCCGTATTTCTTCCGCTCGACCACGCGCGAATCGCGGGTCAGGAAGCCGGCGGCCTTCAGCGCGGCGCGCAGGCTGGGCTCATGCAGCTGCAGCGCCTGGCTGATGCCGTGCTTCACGGCGCCCGCCTGGCCCGACAGGCCGCCACCCTTCACGGTGGCCTGCACGTCGTATTGCCCGGTCACGCCCGCGACCTCGAAGGGCTGGCGCAGGATCATCTGCAGCACCGGGCGCGCGAAATACTCGTTGATGTCCTTGCCGTTCACGGTGACCTTGCCCGAACCCGGCTTGACCCAGACGCGGGCGACCGCGTCCTTGCGCTTGCCGGTGGCATAGGAACGGCCCAGCTCGTCGCGCTGCGCTTCGCGCCGGGGCGCGGTTTCGGCGACGACAGCCTCGCTGCCCGAAACCGCCGACTTCAGATCGTCCAGAGTTTTGATGTCTTCGGCCATAATCACGCGCTCCGGGTGTTCTTGGCGTTCAGGACCTTCACGTCCAGAACTTCGGGCTGCTGTGCCTCATGCGGGTGCTCGGCCCCGGCATAGACGCGCAGATGGGTCATCTGCTGCTTGCCCAGCTTGTTGCGGCTGATCATCCGCTCGACGGCCTTGACCACGACGCGCTCGGGATGCGCGCCTTCCAGGATCTGGCGCGCGGTGCGGTGCTTGATGCCGCCCGGATGGCCGGTATGCCAGTAGTATTTCTTGTCGTCGCGCTTGTTGCCGGTCATCTGCACCTTGTCGGCATTGATGACGATGACATTGTCACCCATGTCCATATGCGGGGTGAAGGTCGGCTTGTGCTTGCCGCGCAGGCGGTTGGCGACGATCGTGGCAAGGCGGCCCAGAACCACGCCCTCGGCGTCGATCAGGATCCACTTCTTCTCGATCTCCGCCGGTTTAGCGGTATAGGTCTTCATCTGTCGTCCCTTCAGGGTCGTGATAATTCGAGATGGCGGTATATCCGGCATCCCCCGCGATCCGTCAAGGGCAGCGCCCGTGAATTTCATACGCGATTTCAACGCGCTACGATTTAGGTATCAGAATACCCCGGCGCAGCGCCCCGAAATCCCGTCATTTCGGCGGAATCGAATAGGTCATCGAGCAGCGCGCCACCGGATCCTGCCCGCCATCGGAAAAGATCAGCGCCTCGGCCACGGCCAGCACGCGGCCCAGCTTCAGCAGCCGGCATTCGGCCAGCAGGTCGCGCCCCGCCGCGGGCTTGCGCATGAAGTCGATCGAGGCATTGGTCGTCACCGCCAGCGCCACCGGCCCGATCCGCGCCAGGATCGCGCAATAGATCGCCAGGTCGGCCAGGGCGAACATCGAGGGCCCGCTGACCGTGCCGCCGGGACGCAGATGCGCCTCGTCCACCGCCAGCCGCGCCAGGATCCCCGCCGCGTCCGAGCGCTCGACCCGATAGCTGCCGGCCACCTGCGGAAACTCGCGCGCCAGAAATCCGTTCAGCGCCGCCGCATCCATGACGATCTCCATGCTTCCCCCCTGCCTCGTCGCGCCTTACGCTTCCCGGCAAATGAAGGAGAGATCAAGATGCAAGAACCGGTACTGCGCCAGGATCATGGCCATGTCGTGCGGCTGGTGCTGAACAGCCCGGCGAATTTCAACGCCCTGTCGCTGGAAATGATCGACGCGCTCTCCGCCGCCTTCCGCCGGATCGAATCCGACGAACATGTCCGGGCGGTGATCCTGGCGGCGACGGGCAAGGCCTTCTCGGCCGGCCACGACCTGCGGCAGATGCAGGCGGCGCGCGCCGATGACGATGCCGGCCGCGCCGCCTTCGAGCAGCTGTTCAGCCGCTGCGCGGGCATGATGCAGATGATCCCCGCCCTGCCCCAGCCGGTCATCGCCGAGGTGCAGGGCATCGCCACCGCCGCCGGCTGCCAGCTGGTCGCCTCCTGCGACCTGGCGGTGGCGGCCGAAGGCGTGCGCTTCGGGGTCAACGGGGTGAATATCGGGCTGTTCTGCTCGACGCCGATGGTCGCGCTGACCCGCGCCATCGCCCCCAGGGCCGCCTTCGAGATGCTGGCCACCGGCGAATTCGTCACCGCGGACCGCGCGCGGGAACTGGGCCTCGTCAACCGCGTCGTGCCTGCCAAGGACCTGCCGCAGGCCGCGATGGAGCTGGCCCGGACCATCGCCGCGAAACTGCCCGCCGCCGTCCACATGGGCAAGCGCGCCTTCCACGAACAGCTTCGCCTCGGCCTCGGCGAGGCCTATGCCTGCGCCGGCGAGGTCATGTGCGAGAACATGCTGCTGCCCGACACCGACGAAGGCATCCGCGCCTTCCTGGAAAAACGCGCGCCCAACTGGGCGTGAACCCTTCGCGCTTTCATCTTGGCGAAAATATCCTCGGGGGGTCCGGGGGGCAGACAGCCCCCCGGCCTTCAGCCGCCCTTCAGCGCCTCGACCAAGGCAGCGAAATGCTCGCCGCGTTTCTCGAAATTCGAATACTGGTCGAAACTGGCCGCGGCGGGGGCCAGCAGCACGGTGTCGCCCGGCTGGGCCTCGGCGCTGGCGCGGGCGACGGCTTCCTCCATCGTCCCCACCACCTCATGCGGCGTGGCGCCAAGCTCCAGGGCGAAATCGCGGGCGGAATGGCCGATCAGATAGGCCTTGCTGACCCGGTCCAGATGCGGCGCCAGCAGAGAGATGCCGCCGTCCTTGCCCATGCCGCCCGCGATCCAGCGGATCCGCTCGAAGGCCTGCAGAGCCTTCGCCGCCGCATCGACATTGGTCGCCTTCGAATCGTTGACATAGCGGACCCCGCCGATCTCGGCCACGGTCTGGCTGCGATGCGGCAGGCCCGAGAATGTGTGGAAGGCCGCCTCGATCTGGCGCGGCGCCAGCCCGACCGCGCGGCAGGCGGCATAGGCGGCGCAGGCGTTCTGGTGGTTATGCGCGCCCGGCAGGCCGGTCACCTCGCGCAGGTCGATCGAGGCCGCCTGCCGCCCCTTGCGGTATTCGGACAGAAAGCCCTTGCGCGCGAAGACCGACCAGCCCGGCCCGTCCAGCTTCTGCCCGGCCGAGACGCGGATCACCCGATCATCCGCCGGACCCATCTGCATCTGTCCCGCCAGATAGAGCCCCTCGGGCTCGTCGACGCCGATCACCGCGCGGTCCGGTCCACCTTCGGCGAACAGCCTGCGCTTGGCCGCGAAATAGCCGCCCAGGCCCCCATGGCGATCCAGGTGATCGGGCGAAAGATTGGTGAAGACCGCGACGTCGGGCGTCAGTGCGCGGGCCAGGTCGGTCTGGTAGCTGGACAGTTCCAGCACCACGACCTCGCCGTCGATCGCCGGCTCCAGCGACAGCACGCCGGTGCCGATATTGCCACCCATCTGCGTCGGCCGGCCACATTCCTGCAGGATATGGTGGATCAGCGCCGTGGTGGTCGATTTCCCGTTCGAGCCGGTCACGGCGATCACCTTGGGCGCGCAGTCGAACCCCTCCCAGTCGGGGGTGGCATAGCTGCGGAAGAACAGCCCGATATCATTGTCCACCGGCACACCCAGCGCGCAGGCCTTCGCGATCACCGGATGCGGCCGGGGGTAGAGATGCGGGATGCCGGGCGAGGTGATCAGCGCCGTCACGCCATGCCAGTTCGCGTCGCGGGTCAGGTCGACGATCGTCAATCCCTCGGCCTCGGCGGCCGCGCGCGTGTCGACGCCATCGTCCCAGGCTATGACCTGCGCGCCCCCGGCGGCAAGCGCCGCTGCGGTCGCCCGGCCCGAGCGCCCGAGGCCGAGAACGGCGATCTTCTGGTTTTCGACACCCTGGACCGGGATCATGCGGTGCACCTTTCCGATAGCGCCGGGGGCTTCGCGCCCCCGGACCCCCGCGGGATATTTGAAGACCAAAGCAGGAACTAGCGCAGCTTCAGCGTCGCCAGGCCGATCAGCGCCAGCACCAGGGCGATGATCCAGAAGCGGATCACGATCTGCGCCTCGCCCCAGCCCTTCTTCTCGAAATGGTGGTGGATCGGCGCCATCAGAAAGACGCGCTTGCCGGTGCGCTTGAAATAGAGGACCTGGATGATGACCGACAGCGCCTCGACCACGAACAGGCCGCCGACGATGGCCAGCACGATCTCGTGCTTGGTGACGACCGCGATGGCGCCAAGCGCGCCGCCCAGGGCAAGGCTGCCGGTATCGCCCATGAAGACCGCCGCGGGCGGGGCGTTGTACCACAGGAAGCCCAGCCCCCCGCCGATCAGCGCGGCGATGAAGACCAGGATCTCGCCCGTGCCGGGGACGTGGTGGACGCCCAGGTAGTTGGTGAAATCGACCCGGCCGACCGTATAGGCGATGACGCCGAGCGTTCCGGCCGCGATCATCACCGGCATGATCGCCAGCCCGTCCAGCCCGTCGGTCAGGTTCACCGCATTGGCGGAACCGACGATGACCAGCATCCCGAAGGGGATGAAGAAGATGCCAAGGCCGATCAGCGCGTCCTTGAAGACCGGCAGCGCCAGTTGCCCGCTGAGCCCCGAGGGGTGCAGCCACATCGCCCAGCCGCTGGCGATCAGCGCCAGAGCCAGTCCCAGCCCCATGCGCACCCGGCCCGGCACGCCCCTGGTATTGTGCTTGCTGACCTTGGCATAGTCGTCTGCAAAGCCGATGGCGGCGAAGCCCGCCGTCACCAGCAGCACGATCCAGACATAGGCATTGTCCAGCCGCGCCCACAGCAGGGTAGAGACGAACAGCGCCGACAGGATCAGGATGCCGCCCATGGTGGGGGTGCCCGCCTTGACGAAATGGCCCTCCGGCCCGTCGTCACGGATCGGCTGGCCGCGCTTCTGCTTGCGGCGCAGGAAGTCGATCAGGGGACGCCCGAAGATGAAGCCGAAGATCAGCGCCGTGAAGAATGCCGCACCCGCCCGGAAGGTGATGTAGCGAAACAGGTTGAAGAGGTCGCCCCCCTCGGAAAGGCCGCTCAGCCAATAGAGCATTCGTCAATCCCTCGTTTCAAGGCGTGCCCCGTCAAGGCGTGGGTGTCTGCAAGGATTTGCGCAGGGCGTCAACCACCGTCGAGATCAGCGACGATTTGGAGCCCTTGATCAAAATGATGTCGCCCGGTCGGGCAAGATGTGCGGCCTGGTCGGCCAGTTCGGCGGCGGTCTGGGCCCAGAGCCCGCGTTTCGCCGGCGGCAGCGCGTCGTGAAGGTGGCGCATCCGGGGGCCGGCGGCATGGACCAGGTCGATGCGGTCCATGGCGGGGTCAGTGGCGACAGCGCGATGCAGCGCCAGCTCGTCCGGGCCCAGTTCCAGCATGTCGCCCAGGATGGCGACGCGGCGCCCCCCCTCCAGCCCGGCAAGGGTCGCAAGCCCGGCGGCCAGCGAGGCCGGGTTGGCGTTGAAGGCGTCGTCGATCAGGCGGATGGCGCCCAGGTCCTCGACCGCGCCGCGGCCCTTGGGGGGCTGCCAGTCGCCCAGGCGCCTGCCCGCCTCGCGCAGGTCCGCCCCGGCGGCACCCAGCGCGGCCAGCACGCCCACCGCGTTCATCGCGAAATGCGCGCCGGTGGTCTGCAGCGTGAAATCGACCGTCTCGCCGGTGATCCGCGCGCGGCAGGCCAGCGCGCCATCCACAGGCTTCGCCTGGGCCAGCCGCGCCATGCCGTGCTGGCCGAAGCCCAGGACGATCGCGCCGGCCGCATCGGCGCAGTCGCGCAGGATCTGCGTGACCGGCAGGTCCTCGGGGATGACCGCCGTGCCGACCGGCTGCAACCCCTGGAAGATCGCGCCCTTTTCGCGGGCGATGCCGTCGAGGCCGTCGAAAGCCTCCAGATGGGCGGCGGCGATGGTGGTGATCAGGGCGACATGCGGGCGGGCCATGCGCGACAGGGGCGCGATCTCGCCCGGATGGTTCATGCCGATCTCCACGATGGCGAAATCGGTGTGGCGCGGCATCCGCGCCAAGGTCAGCGGCACGCCCCAATGGTTGTTGTAGCTGGCCTCGGCCGCGTGGATGCGCCCCTGGCCGGCCAGCGCCACCCGCGCCATGTCCTTGGTCGAGGTCTTGCCCACCGAGCCGGTGATCGCGATCACCTTGGCCTGCGTCCGGGCGCGGCCGGCGCGGCCCAGATCCTCCAGCCCGCGCAGCACGTCGGGCACGATCAGCAGCGGCGCGTCATGGGCCACGCCCTCGGGGATGCGGCTGACCAGCGCGGCGCTTGCGCCCCGCTCCAGCGCCTGGGCCACGAAATCATGCCCGTCCCGCGCCGCCTGCAGCGCCACGAACAGATCGCCCTGCCGGATCGTGCGGCTGTCGATCGAGACGCCCGTCGCCTCCCAGTCGCCCTGCGCGCGCCCGCCGGTCGCGGCGGCGGCGTCGGCTGCGGTCCAGAGGCTCATATCCGGCCGTCCAGCGCGGCGACGGCCACCGAGGCCTGTTCGGCATCATCGAAGGGATAGACGTCCTGCCCGACGATCTGGCCGGTCTCATGCCCCTTGCCGGCGATCAGCAGCGCGTCGCCCGGCTGCAGCGCATCGACGCCGCGCAGGATCGCCTCGGCCCGGTCGGCAACCTCGGTCGCGTCCGGCCCGGCCCCGGCCATGATTTCGGCCCGGATCGCGGCGGGATCCTCGGAGCGGGGATTGTCGTCGGTGACGATCACCACGTCGGCGAAATCGCGCGCCGCCTGCCCCATCAGCAGCCGCTTGCCCCGGTCGCGGTCGCCGCCCGCGCCGAAGACCACGACGATGCGGCCCATCACATGCGGGCGCAGCGACCCCAGCGCGGCAATCAGCGCGCCGGGCTTGTGAGCGTAATCGACGAAGACCGCCGCACCGTTCTCGCGCTGCGCGACCAGCTGCATCCGGCCGCGCACGGTCTCCAGCTGCGGCAGCACCGCCAGGACCTGTTCGGGATCGTCGCCCGCGCCCATGGCAAGCCCCGCCGCCGCCAGCACGTTCTCGGCCTGGAAGCCGCCGATCAGCGGCAGCCGGACCAGATGCGCCCGCCCCAGCGCGAAGAAGCGCAAATCCTGCCCGGTCGCGTCATAGCGTTGCCCCAGGATGCGCAGATCGGCCTCGGGGCCCGTGCCGACGGTGGTCAGCACCAGCCCGCGGTCGCGGGCGATATCGGCCATCTGGCGGCCGCGCTCGCTGTCGACATTGACGACGGCAGCCGCGCCTTCGTCCAGGATATGGTTGAAAAGCAGCGCCTTGGCCGCGAAATATTCGTCGAAGCCCGCGTGATAGTCCAGGTGATCCTGGCTGAAATTAGTGAAGGCCGCGGCCTCGACGCTGACGCCGTCCAGCCTGCGCTGGTCCAGCCCGTGGCTGGAGGCCTCCATCGCGGCATGGGTCACGTCCGCGCCCGCGGCCTCGGCCAGGATGCGGTGCAAGGTCAGCGGATCGGGCGTCGTATGGGCCAGCCGGGCGTGGAAATCGCCCTCGACCCCCATCGTGCCCAGGCTGATCGCCTTGTGCCCCAGCGCCTGCCAGATCTGCCGGGTGAAGCTGGCCACCGAGGTCTTGCCCGAGGTGCCGGTGACGGCGACCACATGGGCGGGCTGGGCCTCGAACCACAGGGCGGCGGCGCCGGCCAGCGCGGCGCGCGGGTCCTCGGCCACGATCAGCGCGCCCTCCCAGCCCGACAGCGCCTCGGCCGCCATCTCGGCGCCGGCGCGGTCGGTCAGCACGGCGGCGGCATCCATCCGCAGCGCATAGGGAATGAATTCCGCCCCATGCAGGGCCGAACCCGGCAGCGCGGCGAACAGATGCCCCGGCTTCACCGTCCGGCTGTCCAGCGACAGGCCGGTGATCTGCGGGTCGCGCCCGTCCCGTGCCCGAAATCCCAGTTGCGACAGCTTCTTTGCGCCTTGCCCCACCATGCCACCCGTCATTGATTTGCGACGAGCTTTATCTCATCGGGCGCGGGCGGTTCAACACGGGGCTGGAAGCGCGGCGCGATGGTCGGCAGGATTTCGTCGGTTTTCGGCTCCAGGCCGATCAGCGGCGCAAGGCGGCGGACCAGTTCGGCGGCGACCGGCACGGCGGTGGCGCCCGCGGTGCGGCTTTCGCCGGCAAGGCCGCGCACCGAGGGTTCGTCCATCGTCACGATCAGCACATATTGCGGATTGCTGGCCGGAAAGACCGAGGCGAAGGTCGCCACGTTGCGGTCGCGGTAATAGCCGCCGCCGGGGCGCGGCTTATCGGCCGTGCCGGTCTTGCCGGCGATCTCGAAACCCGCGATCTCGGCCGTGCGGCCGGTGCCGCGCGTGACCACCTGGCGCAACATGCTGACCGCCATGTTAGCGGCGCTGGTGGACAGGACCTGCTCGCCCTCGGGGCGCTGGCGGCCATGGACCAGCGTCGGCGTCACCTTCCTGCCGCCATTGGCGATGGTCGCATAGGCGGCGGCCAGGTGCAGCGGGCTGGCGGCAAGGCCGTGGCCGAAGGACACCGTGGCGGCGGTCACCGCAGGCCAGCGGGTCGGCACCAGGGGCTTGCCGGTCGGAGCCTCGACCATCTCGATCTCGGTCGGGTCGAAGAAGCCCAGGTCGCGCAGGAATTCCCGCTGCCGCTCGACCCCGACCATCTGGGCGATGCGCACCGTGCCCACGTTCGAGGATTTCACGATCACGTCGGTGGCCGAAAGCTGCGGCCCGTAATTCGAGAAGTCGTTGATGCGATACTTGCCGATCTGCATCGGTGTGCGGGTATTGATGCCGCTGTTGGGATTGATCAGCCCCAGGTCCAGCGCCTGCGCCACCGGGAAGATCTTGAAGGTGGAACCCAGCTCGTATTGCCCCTGCACGATGCGGTTGAACAGCGGGCTGTCCGAGGGATCGCCCGTCAGCAGCGGCCGCGGCCGGTCGTTGGGATCGAAATCCGGCAGGCTGGTCATGGCGACGATCTCGCCGGTGGCGATCTCCAGCAGGATGCCGCCGGCGCCCTTGGCATTCATCACCTTCATGCCCGAGGCCAGGACCTCCTCCATCGCCGATTGCACGGCCAGGTCGATCGACAGCGCCAGCGGCGCCCCCTCGTTCGCGGGATCGCGCAGCCAGCCGTCGAAGGCCTTCTCGACGCCCGCGACGCCGACCACCTCGGCGCTGCTGACGCCCTCGTTGCCGAAGCCCGAGCCGCCCAGGATATGGCTGGCGATATGGCCGTTGGGATAGACGCGCATCTCGCGCGGGCCGAACAGCAGGCCCGGCTCGCCGATGTCATGGACGGCCTGCATCTGCTCGGGGCTGATCTTGCGCTTGATCCACATGAACTTGCGGTCGCCCGTGAAGTCGCGGATCAGCCGCTCCTCCTCCAGGTCGGGAAAGATCCGCGCCAGCCCCTTCGCCGCCCCCACCGGATCGACCATCTGGTGCGGATGGGCATAGACCGAATGGGTCAGCAGGTTCGTCGCCAGCACCCGCCCGTGCCGGTCGGTGATGTCGGCGCGCTGCGACATGATCTGCGCGCTCAGCACCTGAGAGCGCGGCTCGCTGGGTTCGGACGAGGCCAGCATCCCCATGCGCACGCCCACCGTGCCGAAGGCAAGGATGAAGCAGCTGGCCATCAGCACGACCCGCACGCCGGAACGGTTCTGCGCGCGTTCCTGGATGCGTTCATGCCGCAGGCGGCGGTTCTCGGCCTCGATATCGTCGGGATTCTCGCCCCGTTCGCGGGCGCGAAGGATGCGGGCCAGGGGGCGCAGGGGGGTGCGGATCATGGCTGTTGCTCCTCGGTTTCGCCTTCGGCCGCGGGCGGCGGCGGTGGGGCGGGATAATCGATATTGCCCAGGTCGACGGTCTGCCCCGCTTCCAGCGGGACCAGCTGCAGGCGGTCGAAATTCAGGTCGACCAGTTCGCGCAGCCGCGCCGGGCGGTTCAGATAGGACCATTCGGCGCGCAAGACGCCCAGATCGTCGCGCAGCAGCGCGATCTCTCGCTGGACCTGCGCCATCTCGCTGATCGAGGCCTGGGTGCGGTAATTCTCGCGATAGGCCCAGAAGGCCAGCCCCATGACGACCAGGATGCAGCCCAGGAAGGTCAGCGTGCGCATCAGCGGTCCTCCTGTCCGGGCAGGCGCGGCATGGCCAGCGCGGCATCGCCCACGGCGGCGGCCGGGGCATCGGTGCGGATCGCCACGCGCAGCAGCGCCGATCGCGCGCGGGGATTGGCCGCCATTTCCTCGGGGTCGGGGCCGATGGCGCGGCGGAAGGGCAGCGTGAAGGCGGCGGGCGCCTGCACGGCCTGCGGCGCATAGCGGCTGCCGCCCCCGGCGCTGTTCGACCGCGCCTGCATGAAGCGCTTGACGATCCGGTCCTCCAGCGAATGGAAGCTGACCACGGCCAGCCTGCCGCCCGGCTTCAGCGCGCGCTCGGCCGCCGACAGGCCCTCGACCAGCTGGCGGAATTCGTCATTCACCCAGATGCGGATCGCCTGGAAGCTGCGGGTGGCCGGATGGCTCTGGCCCGGCTTGGCGCGGGGCAGGCACGAGGCCACGATCTCGGCCAGCTCCGAGGTGCGGGAAAGCGGCCGCGCCGCCACGATGGCCCGCGCGATGCGCCGCGACGCGCGTTCCTCGCCATAGTGATAGAGGACATCGGCGATCAGCGCCTCGTCGGCCCGGTTCAGCAGATCGGCGGCCGAGGGCCCGTCCTGGCCCATGCGCATGTCCAGCGGACCGTCGCGCAGGAAGGAAAAGCCGCGCTCGGCCAGGTCCAGCTGCATCGAGCTGACGCCCAGGTCCAGCACCACGCCGTCCAGCGGCTCGCCCGCCAGTTCGTCCAGGTCGGAAAACGTGCCGCCCACCAGCCGCAGCCGGTCGCCATATTGCCCGGCCCAGGCCGAGGCCATCTGCAGCACCATCGGATCGCGGTCGATGCCGATCACCCGCTCCGCGCCGGCCTCCAGCAGCCCGCGCGCATAGCCGCCCGCGCCGAAGGTGCCGTCCAGCCATGTGCCCGAAACGGGTGCGACCGCCCTGAGAAGCGGCTTCAGCAGGACGGGGATATGCGGGTCCGCCATCGCCCTATTCCCCGTCTTCCGCGCCGTCGCTCAGGAATTCGCGCGGGTCGAAGCCCGGCCCCTTCGAGGCGGCGTATTCCTCCAGCTCCTCGATGTCGCGGGGCGGCGATTCCGGCAGATAGACCTTGATATAGTCGCCATGCGAGGCGAAGACCGTCTCAACCCCGCTGTCCAGTCCCAGCTTTTCCCGCAGCTTCTGCGGCAGGACCAGCCGGCCCTCGCGGTCGATCTCCAGGTCCATCGACTGGCCGTTCATCAGCTGTTCCAGCCAGCGGCGCTCCTTGCTGCCGCGGGTCAGCCGGTCGATCTGTTCGTCGATTTCCTCGATGGCCTCGATGGTATAAAGCTCGATCCAGTTCCACCAGTCGGGGCCATAGACGGCGACAAGCTGGGTGCGGCCGGTATTGCCGGCGGCGAAGCCCGGATCGCCGGCATCGAAAACGCGACGCAGCCGGGCCGGGATCGACATGCGACCCTTGCCATCGACCTTGACGGTTTCGGTGCCTCTGAATTTCCGCGCCACCCTGCGCCCGCCCTCACTGTCCCGGCTCTTCCGCCCGCCCGAAAGAGAAAAGGCGGATCGGGCCGCTGCCACTGCCCGATCCGCCGCCCTCGTTCCCATGTCTGGGCCCCGTCATTGCGGGGTTGCCCTTTGCCGTCGCGTGCCACCTGGGGGAGGTGCTGCTCGCACACGCGGCCGGGTCGATTTGGAAAACGGGTGCCTGTATGAAGCCTGCTTCGCCTTCGTGGGGTCTTGTCGCCCCTTGCACTGCCCGCTTTCGTGATCTTGTTGTGGCATGGGAATTCAAGGGAAGCAACGGTATTCTGCGGCAGCGGGCGCCATTATTTCCGGGCGGAACGGTTCAGATTCTGTCACAAAATGGCCGGGATCGACCTGATTCCGCAATTATTGGTAAATGTGCCGCGCACAACCACAAGATATAGTCGCACCCGACTGTGGCAGAAAATCCCAGTTTCGGCGGCCCGCTAAGCGGGACATCGCTCAAAAACCTTCAGCCATTCCTCATGTTCATGGATTAGACCGTTCGAATCACGGCGAATCACGATCCCGAGACAGAAGGCGCAGCAGCAGCCGGCACGCGCCCTGGGGCATTCCCATGAAATCCCTGCCGTCCCGTGAATTCCCGTCCGCCGCCCCGTTCCCCGCCCGGACCCGACGCCTCAGGCCAGGCCGCGCTCGATCAGCTTGCGCGCCAGAGCGGCATAGGCGTCGGCCGCCGCGCCCTGTTCCAGGGCGATGGGCCGGCCCGAATCCGCGGCGATACGGACGTCCAGCTGCAGCGGGATCTCGGCCAGCAGCGGCGCGCCCATCGCCTCGGCCTCGGCGCGCACGCCGCCCTGGCCGAACAGATGCGCCTCGTGGCCGCAATTGGGGCAGACATAGACCGACATGTTCTCGACCAGCCCCAGGACCGGGGTCTTCAGCTTGGCGAACATGTCGATGGCGCGGCGCGCGTCCAGAAGCGCGACATCCTGCGGGGTCGAGACGATGATCGCCCCGGTCACCGCCGCCTTCTGGCACAGGCTCAACTGTACGTCGCCGGTGCCGGGCGGCAGGTCGATCAGCAGAACGTCCAGTTCCCCCCACATCACCTGCTGCAGCAATTGCTGCATCGCGCCCATCAGCATCGGGCCGCGCCAGACGACCGCCTCGCCCTCCTTCAGCATCAGCCCGATCGACATCATGGTGACGCCATGCGCCTGCAGGGGCTCGATCCGCTGGCCGTCGGGGCTGGCCGGGCGCGCCGAGACCCCCATCATGCGCGGCTGCGAGGGACCGTATATATCGGCGTCCAGCAGCCCGACCCGCCGCCCCGCCCGCGCCAGCGCCACCGCCAGGTTCGAGGTCACGGTGGATTTCCCGACCCCGCCCTTGCCCGAACCGATGGCGATGATGTTCCTGACGCCGGGAATCGGCTGCGGCCCGGCCTGCGGCGTCGCATGGCGGCCGACCTTCAGCGAGGGCGCCTCGCCCTGTCCGCCCGGCGCGCCTGATGCCCGCGCGGGCGCGGCCCCGGCCGCGGCGGTGGTCACGATTTGCACCTTCTCGATGCCGGGCAGCGCCAGCAGCCGGCGGCGCGCCTCTTCCTCGACCGGGGCCAGCGCGCGGGCGGCCTCGGCGCTGGCGACTTCCAGCACGAATCGGATGGTGCCGCCATCGATCACCAGCGCACGGACGATATCCGCCTGGCCAAGGGTTTGACCGCCCGGCAGGGCAATGTCCGAGATTTCCCCAAGGGCAACTTCGCGCGTCACAGTCATGTCATGGGCCTTGCTACTTGCGTCGCAAGCAGCATGGAGCATGCGCGACGCGGCCACAACCACCCCCATGCGACAGCGCGCCGCAGTCCTGACAAACGCTTTCAAACACAGGGGAATCACCCGTTTTCCGTGATCGCTAACGGAAAATGCTGCACAATTTTCTGTTAATAATTCAGTAACAAACAGATGAATAGGTCAGCACCAGTCATGCGATTGCTGCATGGCAGCATTACTGAAACAGGCGTTGTGCAAACGCAGCATCAGGGCCATCTTTGTCTCACAGCGCCGGGCCATCCGGGAACGGTGCGGAAGATGAGATGTGAAAGGAATACGGAAATGGCTGTCATCGCCCAGGCAAATGTTGTCGCCGCCGAATCCGGCCTGCGCGGCCGCCTGCTGAGCGCGATTCAGCGGATGCAGGAAAACCGGGCGCGTCGCGCCGTCTATCGCCAGACGGTCCGCGAACTGAACGCCCTGACTGCACGGGATCTGAACGACCTCGGCATCAGCCGCTCGATGATCCCCAGCCTGGCCCGCGAAGCGGCCTGGGGCTCGAAGTAAGAATTCGCTTTCCCGCCCCCTCCTCCTCCCGGGCGGGATCTGGCGGCACCCTCCTCTCCTCCTCCCCGGAGGGTGCCGCCCAAAGGACCGAGACGGACCCACTCCTCCTCCCAGGGTCCCGATCGCAGGCGGCGGCCTCGTTCCTCCTCCCAGAGGCCGCCGCGAAAACATAGCCGCCCCAATTGCGGCACAGCACACGACCGGCTCTCTCCTCCTCCCTCCCGAGCCTGTCGTCAGCGGTGAAGCCTCTCCTCCTCCCTGGCTGCACCGCACCCCATAGCCGCCCTGTTCGCGGCAACCCGATGCGGCGCCCCTCTCCTCCTCCCAGGGCAGCCGCAAGCGGCAACGGCCTCTCCTCCTCCCGGCCCTTGCCGCACCCCATACGCGGCCCCTCCTCCTCCCTGGGCCAGCGTTGAGCGGCGGCGCCCCTCCTCCTCCCTGGGCGCCGCCGCGTTTCCTTTTCCAGCGATGCGATCTTTCCGTCCGGTCCGCTTGGGGCTATGGCTTTGTCCATGCTCAGCTATCAGCACGCCTATCACGCCGGGAACCTGGCAGACCTGCACAAGCACGCCCTGCTGGCGGCGGCGCTGGACTATCTGACCGGGAAGCAAAAGCCGCTCAGCTATCTGGAGACCCATGCCGGGCGCGGGCTCTATCACCTGCGCGGGGCCGAGGCCCGCAAGACCGGCGAGGCCGAGGCCGGCATCCTGCGGGCCGAAGCCGAATCCTGGCTGCCCGCGGGCCATCCGCTGCTGCGCGCGCTGGCCGCCGTCCGGGCGGCGCATGGGCCGGACGCCTATCCCGGATCGCCGCTGGTCGCCGCGCATTTCCTGCGCCCCGGCGATTCGGCGCATCTGGCGGAACTGCACCCGGCCGAACACACGGCCCTGACCCGCAATGCCCCCTTCGCGACGATCCACCACCAGGACGGCTTCGCCATGGCGCAGGCCGTCTGCCCGCCGCAGCCGCGCCGGGGCATGTTGCTGATCGATCCCAGCTTCGAGGTAAAGGCGGATTACGCCGCCCTGCCGCGCTTCGTCGGCCAGATCGCCCGCAAGTGGAACGTGGGCGTGATCGCGCTGTGGTATCCGGTCCTGACCGATGCCCGCCACCGCCCGATGATCGGCGCCCTGCAGGACGCCCATCCCGAGGCGCTGCTGTCCGAGGTCGCCTTTCCGCCCGCCCGCGCGGGCCATTCGATGACGGGGTCGGGCATGTTCGTCCTCAACCCGCCCTGGGGCCTGGCCGAAGAGGCCGCCCGGCTGGGGGCGATCTTCCGCGACCGCGCCTGAGCGCCGCGCTTCCGGGATTCCCCTGCCCCGCCGCCTGTGGCATGATCGCCGGCAAAAATCTGGCAGGACATATGGCACAGCGCTTCTCGATCGGCACAATCGTCTTCTTCGTTCTGACCTTCCTGCTGGGGCTGTATTTCGCCTTCGCCGCCGTGCAGGGCCCCTCGGGCATCCTGCGCCGGGTGCAGATCGAATCCGAGACCGCCGAGCTTCAGGCCGAACGCGACAGGCTGAAGGCCGAGGTCGACGAGATGCGCAACCTGACGCGCCGCCTGTCGGACGATTACCTGGACCTGGACCTGCTGGACGAACGCGCCCGCGAGGTGCTGGGAATGATCCGCACCGACGAGGTCATCCTGCGCTGACAGGGCCTTTTGCGCCCGCCTGCCGGCCGCCCAAGTCGCGGATTGCGCCTTCCATGGTGATGCGCTAGGGATAGTTTAACGCTGAACTATCCCGACACGCATCGAGGAGGAGAGCCCGCATGGCCAGAAAACCCGCCGCCAGTAAGGAGGCGCCGTCCAACACATCCAAGGACGAGCTGCTCCAATACTATCGCGACATGCTGTTGATCCGCCGGTTCGAGGAAAAGGCCGGCCAGCTTTACGGGATGGGCCTGATCGGCGGTTTCTGCCACCTCTATATCGGTCAGGAAGCCGTCGTGGTCGGGCTGGAAGCCTGCGCCAAGGAAGGCGACAAGCGCATCACCAGCTATCGCGACCACGGCCACATGCTGGCCTGCGGCATGGACCCCAAGGGCGTCATGGCCGAGCTGACCGGCCGCGAGGGCGGCTATTCCAAGGGCAAGGGCGGCTCGATGCACATGTTCAGCCGCGAGAAGCATTTCTATGGCGGCCACGGCATCGTCGCCGCGCAGGTGCCGCTGGGGGCGGGGCTTGCCTTCGCCGACAAGTATCTGGGCAACGACAACGTCACCTTCACCTATTTCGGCGACGGCGCGGCCAACCAGGGCCAGGTCTACGAGACCTACAACATGGCCGAGCTGTGGGACCTGCCGGTGGTCTTCGTGATCGAGAACAACCAGTATGCGATGGGCACCTCGGTCAAGCGCTCCACGAAATCCACGACGCTCTTCGGCCGGGGCGAGGCCTTCGGCATCCCCGGCGAACAGGTGGACGGCATGGACGTGCTGGCCGTCAAGGCCGCGGGTGAAAAGGCCGTGGCCCACTGCCGCGCCGGCAAGGGTCCCTACATCCTCGAGGTGATGACCTATCGCTATCGCGGCCACTCGATGTCCGACCCGGCGAAATACCGCACCCGCGAGGAGGTGCAGAAGATGCGCGACGAACGCGACGCCATCGAACATGTGCGCGAGCTGATCCTGCAGGGCAAGCACGCCTCGGAAGACGAGCTGAAGGCCATCGACAAGGAGATCAAGGAAGTCGTGAACGAATCGGCCGAATTCGCCAAGGACAGCCCCGAGCCCGCTCTGGAAGAGCTGTGGACCGACATCTATGCCGAAGACCTGCCGCAGGGCAGCGCCGAAGAACACGCCTGAGGGAGGGTTGAACGAATGGCTACCGAAATCCTGATGCCCGCCCTGTCGCCGACCATGGAGGAAGGCACGCTGGCGAAATGGCTGAAGAAGGAAGGCGACGAGGTCAAGGCCGGCGACATCATCGCCGAGATCGAGACCGACAAGGCGACGATGGAGTTCGAGGCGGTGGACGAGGGCATCCTCGGCAAGATCCTGATCGACGAGGGCACCCAGGGCGTGAAGGTCAACACCCCCATCGCCGTGCTGGTCGAGGAAGGCGAAAGCGCCGACGACATCAAGGCCCCCGCCCCTGCCAAGGCAGATGATGGCGAGAAGCCCGCCGAACAGGCAGAGGCCCCCGCAGCCTCGGCCGTCGAGGAGGTCAGGACCCCCGAGCCCGACCGCAGCCCCGACTGGCCGGAAGGCACCAAGATGAAGTCGATGACCGTGCGCGAGGCCCTGCGCGAGGCCATGGAAGAGGAAATGGCCCGCGACGAGACGGTCTTCCTGATGGGCGAGGAAGTCGGCGAATACCAGGGCGCCTACAAGATCTCGCAGGGCCTGCTGGACAAGTTCGGCCCCCGCCGCGTGGTCGACACCCCGATTTCCGAGATCGGCTTCGCCGGCATCGGCACCGGCGCCGCGCTGGCCGGGCTGCGCCCCATCGTCGAGTTCATGACCTTCAACTTCGCCATGCAGGCGATCGACCACATCATCAACTCGGCCGCCAAGACGCTCTACATGTCCGGCGGCCAGATGGGCTGCCCGATCGTGTTCCGCGGCCCGAACGGCGCCGCCGCCCGCGTGGGGGCGCAGCACAGCCAGGACTATGCCGCCTGGTATGCCCAGATCCCCGGCCTGAAGGTGGTCATGCCCTATTCGGCGGCCGATGCGAAGGGGTTGCTGAAACAGGCGATCCGCGATCCGAACCCGGTGATCTTCCTGGAAAACGAGATCCTCTACGGCCGCAGCTTCGAGGTCCCGGATCTCGAGGATTTCACCATCCCCTTCGGCAAGGCCCGCATCGCGCGGGCGGGCCGCGACGTGACGATCGTCAGCTTCGGCATCGGCATGGCCCATGCGCTGGAGGCCGCCGACAAGCTGGCCGGCGAGGGCATCGAGGCCGAGGTGATCGACCTGCGCACCCTGCGCCCGCTGGATTACGGCACGATCCTCGAATCGGTGAAGAAGACCAACCGCTGCGTGACGGTCGAGGAAGGCTTCCCCGTCGCCTCGATCGGCAACCATGTCTCGGCCCATATCATGGAGAACGCGTTCGATTACCTCGACGCCCCGGTGATCAACTGCACCGGCAAGGACGTGCCGATGCCCTATGCCGCCAATCTTGAGAAACACGCCCTGATCACCGCCGCCGAAGTGGTCGAGGCGGTGAAGAAAGTCACCTACAAATAAGGGGATAAGCGAGATGCCGACAGAAATCCTGATGCCCGCGCTGTCTCCGACGATGGAGGAAGGCACGCTGGCCAAATGGCTGGTGAAGGAAGGCGACGAGGTCAAATCCGGCGACATCATCGCCGAGATCGAGACCGACAAGGCGACGATGGAGTTCGAGGCCGTCGACGAGGGCACGATGGGCAAGATCCTGGTCGCCGAGGGCTCGGCGGGGGTGAAGGTCAACACGCTCATCGCGGTGCTGCTGGAAGACGGCGAAAGCGCCGACGACATCGGCGCGGCGCCGGCCCCCAAGGCGGAGGCCAAGCCCGAGGCGCCGAAAGCCGAGGCCGCCCCGGCTGCGGCAACCCCTGCCCCGGCCGCACCGAGATCGGCCGATGGCGGGCGCATCTTCGCCTCGCCGCTGGCGCGGCGCATCGCGGCGGAAAAGGGCATCGACCTCGCCTCGGTCAAGGGCTCGGGCCCGCGGGGCCGGATCGTCAAGGCGGATGTCGAGGGCGCGAAACCCGGCGCGGCCAAGCCCGCCGCCGATGCGCCGAAAGCCGCGCCGGCCCCGGCCGCCGCCGCGCCCGCCGGCCCCTCCGCTGAAACCATCCTCAAGATCTATGCCGACCGCCAGACCGAGGAAGTCGCGCTGGACGGGATGCGCCGCACCATCGCCGCGCGGCTGGGCGAGGCCAAGCAGACCATCCCGCATTTCTACCTGCGCCGCTCGGCCAGGCTGGACGAGCTGATGAAGTTCCGCGCGACCCTGAACAAGCAGCTGGAAGGCCGCGGCGTGAAGCTCAGCGTCAACGACTTCATCATCAAGGCCTGCGCCCTGGCCCTGCAAGAAGTGCCGGATGCGAATGCCGTCTGGGCCGGCGACCGGATCCTGAAGCTGAAACCCTCGGACGTGGCCGTCGCCGTCGCGGTCGAGGGCGGCCTCTTCACCCCGGTGCTGAAGGACGCGCAGCAAAAGACCCTCTCGGCGCTCTCGGCCGAGATGAAGGACCTGGCGGGCCGCGCCAAGTCGAAGAAGCTCGCGCCCCACGAATACCAGGGCGGCAGCTTCGCCATCTCGAATCTCGGCATGTTCGGGATCGAGAATTTCGACGCGGTCATCAACCCGCCCCATGGCGCGATCCTGGCCGTCGGCGCGGGCATCAAGACCCCGGTGGTCGAGGGCGACGAGGTGGTCATCCGCAACGTCATGTCGATGACCCTCTCGGTCGATCACCGCGTCATCGACGGCGCGCTCGGCGCCCAGCTTCTGGCGGCCATCGTCGCCCATCTGGAAAACCCGATGGGCATGCTGGCCTGATCCCCGGGCAGCCGATACCGACAGCAAGGGGGCCGCGCGGCCCCCTTTTTTTCACGCCCCGCCGCTTCTTCGTTGTCCAAATACCCCAAAGCGCATCGCGGGCCGCAAGCCTATTCGGCCGGCAGTTCGCGCGGCCGGTTCAGCCCCACGCGGCGGCCCAGCCAGCCCCCCAGCCGCGACGTGCCGCCATGGATCAGCGAGAACAGCGAGGGCACGAACAGCAGCGACAGCACCGTGGACAGGGCCAGCCCGCCGATCACCGCGATGGCCATCGGCGCGCGGAACTCGCCCCCCTCGCCGGTGGCAAGCGCCGAGGGCACCATGCCCGCACTCATCGCGATGGTGGTCATGACGATGGGCCGGGCGCGCTTGTGGACCGCGTCCAGGATCGCCTCACGCTTCGGCGTGCCCGCCTCCATCGCCGCCAATGCGAATTCCACCAGCATGATCGAGTTCTTGGTGACGATCCCCATCAGCATCAGGAAGCCGATCACCACCGCCATGCTGATCGAATGGCCGGTGACGAACAGCGCCAGGATCGCCCCGCCGATGGCCAGGGGCAGCGACAGGAGGATCGAGATCGGCGTGACGAAGTTGTGGAACAGCAGCACCAGCACGACATAGACCAGCAGGATCCCCGCCCCCATCGCCGTGCCGAAGGCCTCGAAGACCTCGCCCATGATCTCGGCGTCCCCCGCCGTCTGGATCGAGGTGCCGGGCGGCAGCTCGATCTGGCCCTGCAATTGCGTCACCTGCGCGCTGACCGGCCCCAACAGCGCGCCATCGGCCAGGTTGGCGCTGACCGTGGTACGATATTGCCGGTCATAGCGCCCGATCTCGGTCGCCCCCGCCGACAGGCTGATATCGGCCACCGAGACCAGCGGGATCTGGCCATTGGCGCTGCGGACGCGCAGGTTCTGGACCTCCATCAGATCGGCCCGCGCCTCGCGGTTCAGCCGCACCACGATCGGGATCTGCTCGTCCCCGGCGCTGAACTTGGCCAGATCGGCCTCGTCGGCGCCAAGCGTCGCGACCCGCAACGTCACCGCCATGTCGCTGGCCGAGACGCCCAGCTGCGCGGCCAGGTCGGCGCGCGGGCGGATCTGGATCTCGGGGCGCTGCAGGTTGGCCGAACTGGAAACATTTTCCAGCGACGGCAGGCGGCTCATCGCGGCGGCCAGTCGCTCGGCGGCCAGCGCCGCGCCCTCTTCGGTCTCGCCCAGCACGCTGATCGACAGGTCGTTCTCGCCATTCTCGTTCTGGAAATTGATCCGCAGGTCGGGCGTCTCGGCCAGCCGCTCCTTCAACTCGGCCTCCAGCACGAATTGCGACCTCTCGCGGGTCTCCTTCTTGCCATAGTTGATCATCAGCCGCGCCTCGGTCACGTCCGTGCCGTCGTTATAGACGAAGACCGACTGCACCTCGGGCGTCTCGGCGATCTGCCGGGTCAGGCGGCGGCCGGCATCCTCGGTGTCGGATATGGTCGAGCCGGGCGGCAGCTCCAGCTGGATCTGGCTGCGGCCGACATCCGAGGCCGGGATGAATTCCGTCGGCAACAGCGTCGCCGAATAGATCGAGCCGGCGAAGATCCCGACGCCCATCAGCAGCGTCAGCCCGCGATGGCGCATGGTCCAGCGCACGACCGCCATCAGCCGGCGCATGACGAAGCCGTCCTTCACATGCTCGGGTAGAACCTTGCCGCGCATCAGATAGGCGGCCATCATCGGCGTGATGATCCGCGCCACCAGCAGCGAGAACAGGACCGAGACCGCGACCGTCAGGCCGAACTGCTTGAAATACTGCCCGGCGATGCCGCCCATGAAGCTGACCGGGGCGAAGACCGCCACGATGGAAAAGCTGATCGCGATGACGGTCAGGCCGATCTCGTTCGCCGCTTCCTCGGCCGCCTCGTAGGGGGGCGAGCCCATGCCGATATGGCGCACGATGTTCTCGATCTCGACGATGGCGTCATCGACCAGGATGCCCGTCACCAGCGTGATGCCCAAGAGGCTGATCCCGTTCAGGGTGAAGCCCAGCCAGTGCATGACGAAGAAGGTCGGGATGATCGACAGGGGCAGCGCGACCGCGGCGACCAGCGTGGCGCGCCAGTTGCGCAGGAACAGGAACACCACGATCACCGCCAGCGCCGCGCCCTCATACAGCGTCTCCATCGCGCTGTGATAGCTGGAGGCGGTATAGGTCGTGGCATCGTCGATCAGGCTGATCGTCACGTCCGGGTATCGCTGCCGCAGCTCCTCCAGCCGCTCCTTGACGCCGTCGCCCGCGCTGAGATCCGAGGCTCCGGTGGCGCGCCAGACCCCGAAGGCCACCACCGGTTGGCCGTCCAGCAGCGCGAAGCTGCGTTCCTCGCTGGCGCCGTCGATCACCTCGCCCAACTGGTCCAGGCGGATCACCCTGCCGTCGGCGATGGAAACCGGCGTGGCGGCCAGCCCCTCGACCGTGTCGGCCGAACCCAGGGTGCGGATCGAATATTCCGTCCCCGCCAGGTCGCCGCGCCCGCCGCCCATGTTGATGTTGCGCGCCCGAAGCTGTTCCGAGATCTCGGCCGCGGTCAGCCCGTGGGCCAGCAGCCGGTCGGGGTCCAGCTCGACCTTGATCTGCCGCTCGGCCCCGCCGATGCGGTTGGTCCTGGCCACGCCGCTGACCGTGGTCAGCTCGCGCCCGATCACGTCGTCGACGAATTTCGACAGCTGCTCGATGCTCTGGCCGGGATCGCTGACCGCATAGGTCAGGATCGGATAGCCGGTCACGTCCAGCCGCTGCACGATCGGCTCGACGATGCCGTCGGGCAGTTCCGCTCGGACATTGGCCACCGCGTCCTTCACGTCGTTGACGGCGCGGTCGCTGTTGGTCTCCAGCTCGAATTCGACGGTGATCGTGGCCGCGCTGTCCGAGGCGGTCGAGCTGATATGGCGCACATTGGTGACCGAGGCGATGCTGTCCTCGATCGGCTGGATGATCTGGCTGATCAGCTCGGCCGGGGCGGCGCCGGGCTGGACGATGGAGACCTCGACGATGGGCAGGTCGATATTCGGCATCGCCGTGACCGCCAGCCGGTTGAAGCTGTGCAGGCCCATGACCAGCAGGACCAGGAAGATCGCCAGCGGCGGGACCGGATTGCGGATCGACCAGGTCGCGAAATTCATGGATCGGCCGCCTGTTCCGGCGCCTGCTGTGCCGCCGCCGCCTCGCGCACCCGGTCGCCCTCGCGGAAGAAGGCGCCGGACCGCGCGATCACCGTCTCGCCCTCCTCGACCCCCTCCAGGATCTCGCGCTGGCCGTCCCACAACAGGCCGGCCCGGACCTCGCGGGTGCGCACCACGCCGTCCTCGACCACCTGCACGCGGTCGCCGCCGCTGTCGGACAGGACCGCGCCGGCAGGAATCGCCACCGATTGGCGCCGCGCGGTGATGACCCAGCCGCTGGCGAACAGCCCGGTGCGCAAGCGCGGATCGGGGTCCAGCGCGATGCGCGCCAGCCCCAGCCGCGTCACCGGATCGACGGTGGCCGGGACCAGTCGCACCTCGCCCTCGATCCGGCCCAGCCCGGCCACGCTGATTTCCGCCGGGGCGCCCACGGCAAGCCCCGGCAGCGCGGTTTCGATGACCTCGGCCGCCAATTCGACGCTGCCCTCGGCGATCAGCGAGAACAGCGGCTCGGAGCCCGCCCCCGACAGCGCGCCCAGTTCGGCATTGCGCGCCGAGACCAGCCCGGCCACCGGCGCCACGATCTCGGCGCGCTGCATGTTCAGCCGCGCCACCCGCCGCGAGGCCTCGGCCAGGGCCAGCGCCGCGCGCGCCACGCCCACCCCGTCCGCCGCCGACGCCGCCTCGGCCCGCGCCGCGGCCTCGGCGGCGACCGCCTCGTCCAGCACCGCCTGCGAGACATTGCCGCTTTCGCGCAGCTGCCGCATCCGCCGCAGGCTGGTCTCGGCCTGGGTCAGCGCCGCCGCGGTGGCGTCGATGGCGCTTTGCGCCTGGCTGACGCCGGCCTCGGCGCGCTGATACTCGGCCTCGGCCTGGGCCAAAAGGGCCGACAGGGTCTCGCTGTCCAGCCGCGCCAGGACCGCGCCCTTCTCGACCGTGTCGCCGGCCTCGACCAGGATTTCGGTGATCTCATAGCCGGAAACCTGCGGGAAGATCTGCACCGGCTGGCGCGCGACCAGGGTGCCCGAGACGGGCACCCGCGCCTGCATCTCGGCGATCCGGGCCGTGGCCAGCGTCACCGCCGGAATCGCCCGGCCGCTGTCCTCGGCCGGGGCTGCGTCTTCGGCGAAGGCCGACAGGGCCAGCCCGGCTGCGACGAGGAAAGAGAACAGGGCGCGCATGCAACCGCCTGAATTTGTGATCGTCAGCCCGCCGAACATAGTCAAAGCGGCTGCCGCCAACAATCCTGCAGGGCGCCCGCAGGCGGCACCTTGCTAGAACGTGACCGAGACGCCGGGCAGGTGCAGTTCCCCGATCAGGTCGCGCAGTTCCTGCCGGGCGGCGATGTTGGACATCGACAGCTGCTCGGTCCCCAGATCCTTCAGGTCCAGCAGCGTCAGCCCGCGCGGGAAAAGCTCGCGGAAGATCACCCGTTCGGAAAAGCCCGGCGCGACGCGGAAGCCGATGCGTTTGGACAGCGTGTCCAGTGCGCCCCCGACCTTGCGCTTGTTGTGCATGGCCTGCGTGCCCAGCCGGTTGCGCAGCACCAGCCAGTCGATCGGCCCCGCCCCGGCCTGCGCCCGCATCTGCCGCGCCGCCCAGACCATCTCGGCATAGATCGAGGGGCCAAGCACCTTGCCCTCGGGCGACATCCGCGCCAGCAGGTCGAAATCGACGAAGCTGTCATTCATCGGCGTGATCAGCGTGTCGGCGACCGTATGGGCCATCTGGCTCAGCGTGGTATGCGATCCGGGGCAGTCCAGCAGGATGAAGTCGCATTGCGCCTCCAGCGCGGTCAGCGCGGGCGTCAGCGGATCGGACCCCTGCCCCAGTTCCGCCATGACCGGGGTCGGCAGGGCCAGCCCGTTGCGCGCGACGAAGGCCGCGCGGTTTTCCAGATAGCGGCCGAAGCTGCGCTGGCGCACGTCCAGATCCAGCCCGCCGACCCGGTGCCCCATCCGCGCCAGCGCGGTCGCCACATGCATCGACGTGGTCGATTTCCCCGACCCGCCCTTTTCGTTGCCAACAACGATGATATGCGCCACCGGCTGCCCCTTGATCCATTCTTCGCGGCGGAACCTAACGACAGCGTGAGCCGATGAAAAGCCGCGCCGGTCCGCCCGCGCCGCATTCTGCCCCCGCCCGCGCGTCACGCATGGCCGGATCGCCGTGATTCGCCCCTTCCAGCAGCCCGTCTTTCGCCCGGTATCGGCCGAAACCCTTAAAATCGCGTTAAAATTAATACACGATGCGCTGAGTCGTTTTTTCTTGCATAACACGACAAAGTTTGTCGTAATAAACCTGTCAGGACGGACTGACGGTTTCCGGAGGAAAGGAGACAGCATGAACATGACGACAGGTCTCAGCCGGATCGCCTCGGGCATCAGCCGGGTCGTGCGGCCAGAGCCGCGCTGCTACGCCATCCACCTGGTCGACCGGGTCTCGGGCGCGCCCTACCGGATCGCCGGGACGCCGATGGTCATCTACAGCCGCGAACCGATGCAGACCGCGACGCGGCTGATGGAAAACCGCGATCCCCGCAAATGGGTCGCCTTCGCCGAAATCGTGAAAGGACCGCTGCAATGACCCCGAACCACCTGACCGGCCTGGTCCCGATGTCCCCCGTCGATCCCCTGGCCGCCATGATCGCGGCCGAGCTTTCGGCCCGCCCCGAACCCGCGCGCGACCTGGGCTATGCGGTGATCGCCATCGGCCGCAACCAGCAGGCCCAGGGCCCGGTGATGCATCGCTTCCGCGACGGCCGCGTCACCATCGATGCCGGCGGCCATGAGGTCACCGGCCATCCGGTCGGGGCGACAGCATCGAAGGGCTGGTGGGCCTGGCTGGCCACGCGCCCGATCTGACGCCCCGCATGCCGCCGCCCGGTCCCTTGGGCGGCGGCTATTCCTCGCCCTTCAGCAGCATCAGTAGCGCCACCAGCGTCGCGATGATACCCGGCAGCACCGCCAGGCCGGGCAGGCCCTGGCCCAGCATCGCCTCCAGCGCGATCACCCATGCCGGCGTCAGATAGGTATAGGCCATGACCTTGGCCGAGGGCAGCCGCAGCGTCGCATATTGCACCAGCACCGCCGTCGCCGCGCTGGCGAAGATGGCGACGTAAAGCAGGGTGATCCAGACGATGGCGGGCAGGCCGGCCCAGTCGGTCTCGCGGATCGCGCCCCAGCCCCAGACCAGCATCACCAGACTGCCCGCCAGCATCGTCCCGAAGCTCAGCACCAGCGCGCTTTCGCCGCGGTTCAGCTTGCGCACCATCGGCGTGTACAGCGCATGGGCCGCGCAGCCGACCAGATAGATCGCCTCGCCCCGGCCCAGATGCAGCCGGGCCATGGCCGCCAGGTCGCCGCGAAAGATCACCCACAGCGCCCCGAAGCCGCCCAGCCCCAGCGCCAGCCCGATCCGCGCCGTCATCCGCTGCCGCAGCAGCAGCCAGCCGAAACCCGCCGCCATCAGCGGGGTCAGCGTGAAGACGGCGCTGGCCGAGACCGCGGGGGCGGTCTTCAGCCCCTCGAACATCAGCACGAAATAGGCCGCGAACATGCCGCCCAGCAGCAGATAGCGCCAGGGCGCCCGCAGGGCCCGCCGCGACAGGCCCGGCCCCGCCGCCATCGCCACCCCGCCGATCACCCCGGCGGCGATGACGAAACGCGCCGCCGTGATCGCCTCGGGATGGATCAGGTTGGCCGCCCGCACCCCCAGCGAGAAGGACCCCGCCACCAGCACCGAGAACAGCAGCATCGCGGCATGGCCGCGCAGGGCCTCGCGCCGGGCGCCGGCGAGGCTGTCGGTCATGGTCGCGCTCACTGCCGCCCCAGCATGTAGAATTCGTCATTGGGCCGGATGTCGCCGGCATTCACCAGCCGGTTCGACATGCCGAAAAAGGCGGCGATGGCGCCGATGTCCCAGATCTCATCTTCGGAAAAACCCGCGTCATGCAGGGCCGCATGGTCGCGGTCGTCGATCTGCTGGGCGTTCAGCGCCACCTTTTCGGCGTAAGTCAGCATGGCGCGCTGGCGCGGCGTCAGGTCGGCCTTGCGCCAGTTGGTGGCGACCTGGTCGGCGATCTGCGGGTTCTTCGCCCGGATGCGCAGGATCGCGCCATGGGCGATCACGCAATACTGGCACTGGTTCAGCCCGCTGGTCGCGACCACGATCAGCTCGCGCTCGGCCTTGCTCAGCCCCTCGTCCTTGTCCATCAGCGCGTCGTGATAGGCAAAGAAGGCGCGGAACTCGGCCGGCCTGTGGGCCAGCGCCAGAAAGACATTGGGAACGAAGCCCGATTTCTCGGCCACCTTCTCGATCGCCGCGCGGATGTCCTGCGGCAGGCTGGCCAGATCGGGGACCGGAAAGCGGCTGATCGGATGGGATTGGGTCATGGGATGCCTCCTTGCGCGCCACTCTGGCCGAGCCGCCGGGCGGATGGAAGCCCCGGTGCGGGACGCGGGCTTGCAATCCCGCCCGCGCCGCCGCACAAATCCGGGGACAGGACAGGGGGCAGAGGATGAGGACCGTTCTTCTATTCGCACCGCTGATCGCGGTCGCGGCCTGCGGCGTGACCGTGCCGCGCTTCACGCAGACGCCCGAGGAAAGGGCGCTGTCGATGCCCAACCCGGCCTCGGCCCATTGCGTGCGGCTGGGCGGCCGGGTCGAGATCCAGAGCGAATCCGGCGGCCAGGTCGGCTATTGCCACCTTCCCGACGGCCGCGTGATCGAGGAATGGCTGCTGTTTCGCGCCAGCGAATCCGGGACGGGCCAGGCAGGCTGAGGCGCGGGGCAGAGCGTCACGATCCGCTCGTCGCCCATCGCCTCATCCCCAGATGTCGGGCGTTGCCGGGCAGATCAGCGGACCCACGGTTCGTATCGCCCCGGCGCCATCCTCCTGCAGCAGCAGCGGGCCGTCCAGGTCCACATAATCCGCGCCTTGCGCCACCAGGATCGCCGGCGCCGTCGCCAGGGACGAGGAGATCAGGCTGCCCGCCATGACCTTCAGCCCCTCCCGTCGCGCCGCATCGCGCAGGGCAAGCGCCGCCGTCAGCCCCCCGGCCTTGTCGAGCTTGATGTTGACGGCGTCATAGCGGCCCCGCAGCCGCGGCAGCGCCAGGATTTCGTGGCAGCTCTCGTCGGCGCAGACCGGCAGGGGACGCCGGATGCCGGCCAGCAGCTCGTCATCCTTCGCCGGCAAGGGCTGCTCGATCATGATCACCTTCAGCCTGGCCAGCCGGGGCGCCAGCGACAGATAGTCGTCCAGGGTCCAGCTCTCGCGCGCGTCGACGACGATCGAGGCGGATGGCGCGGCCGCGTGCACAAGCTCGACCAGCGGCAGGATGTCGGGGCCGTTGAGCAGCAGCTTGAGAATGTGGTGGATCCTGCCGAAGCGGGCCGCGTCGCGGGCCAGCTGCTCGGGGGTCTCGGTCGAGAGGGTGCGCATCGTGGCCACGGGCCTGGGCTTTTCCAGCCCGGCCAGCTGCCAGACCGGCCGTCCCGCCAGCTTCGCCTCCAGGTCCCACAGCGCGCAGTCCAGCGCGTTGCGCGCGGGCCCCGCCCGCAGAAGCGTCGGCAGGTCCTGCCGGGTGAACGTGGGCGGCAACTGGTCCAGCTGCCCCTGCACGCTGGCGATCGACTCGCCATAGCGGGGATAGGGCACGCATTCCCCCCTGCCCCGACAACCCTGCCGAGTGACGACCACCTCGATCGAATCGACATGCTCCAGCCTGCGGTCGCAAATGGTAAAGCTGCCCGCGCGATAGAGGAGACGACGGTGAAAGGTTTCGATGCGCATGGGGGAATGAAAGCACGAACCGCCGGGAAAGTGTGAGAGCCTGTCGGGTATGTTGCGTCCGCAATCCGGCTCATGCGTCCGAGAAACCACGCATGGACGACTGTTTCCGGGCCAGCGGATGCCGACAGGGGCGGCGGCAGGTGGGTCGCCCTGCCGCCTGTGGGGATCTCTCGCCCCTGCCCTTCCGGTCAGAGCGCAGCGCGCCGGTTGGCCGCGGCAACTGGCCCGCCCAGACACTGGCGAAACCGCGGATGGCGCCGCCACCCTGCGCCGGCCGGTGACGCGGCGGCAGGGCGAACGGTGCGATCATCCGGCCGGCGGCCATCGGGGACGAAATCGCCATCTGCTGCTGCGCCAAGCAAGCCCATGCCTGCCATGTCCAACCCGCGCGGACGGAGGCGGATCACAGCGCAGTTCGCGAAACGCCATACCCAAGTCGCCACCGACGGCAAGCGCCTGCAGGCCGCCTACGCCATCCACCTCCCGCAGGGCGTTTCCATGCCGCTTGAAAATATCGCGGTGAGGGTCGCCGCCAGCCGTGGCATCGGCGAGGCGCCGCCTCGGCCTCGGATCGATCCGGCTTTACCGATGCGAAGTTGGCCGAGGATCTGGCAATCGATCTCCACCTCGATCATGCAAGCCAGCCGCAGCACGGCTTCACCCACAAGCTGTTCAATAGGGCTGCGGCGCCCCCCTTGCCCACCGATTTTCCACGAGAGACGGACCGTCAGCCGGAAATGACGGCATCCTGGCGCGAAGGACACGGCCAGGCATCCGCCAGCCAGGCAGCCCATGCCAGTAGACCGGCCGGGACGGCATCGATGCCGCCACGCCGGAAATGTCGCAGCATGGCGGCAAGCCTGATCTCGCAAGCGATCCGACATCTTTCGTCTTGATCCCCGACCATACGTCCAACTCCGGCCGTCCCGGAGGCGTTGAGGCGACCCATGCCTGAACAGGCAACCGCCATTCCTTCAAGAGCGGTCGCGAGGGCTGCAAATCTGGGTGCCATTGCTCCATCAGCCAAGTGTATGCATGGCGCCTTCAGTACGATCGACAGTGACCAACCGGGGCGATCCGGTCCCCAATGGCTTGAGGGATCACATCATGGCCGCAACCCGGCTGCAGATATGACGGCCAGGCCAACCCTCCGGATCGCCCAGCCGAAGCGCCCAATCATCCGCAGGACATCGCCCATGCGCCCCGGCGGCAGAACAGTCCGTTCTCTCCGAGGCCCATTCTTTCGGCCGAACATGATGCCCGTGCCATCACGCCCACAGATCGCGGCACGATACCTGCGAGCATCGAAAACATCATCCCCGCCACGAGACCGATCTGTTCATCGGCCCGGTTCTGCTCCAGCGGACCGGACAGGAGGGGACTGTCGCCCTTGCGCCTTGAGCTCGGTTCCACCGCCCGAATACCCCGATTGCCCCTTCATCACCAGAGGACCTCGCGATTCCGGCATCGGCAATGCACGCCATGCTTGCAGATCAGTCATGCACCATCGCCCGGACACCTGATCCCGATGCTGTCCACCAGCAGATTGAACGGGCCGGCCCACTGCGGTTCGTTATCCGCGTCACAATGGCCCTCGCCTGCGGCTCAGAGTAAAAAACGCTGATATTATCCGATCCAGACCCACCATCTGCAACCTTGCTGGGGCAACATCCCCACCGTGTGCCGCAGCGGCAAGCCGCGCAGAACCGCTACCATCAGGCCGAGCCGGATCGTCGCGCAGGAGAAGACCGGAGTTCCGCGGGGCGGGCAGCCTTGCGGTTTCGCCTGCCCCTTGCTCAGCCAGATCAGCAGGTTGTCGATTCATTTGAATGAAACGACATCCGAGCGCATCGTTACGGAATTTCGAGTTCATGATGCGGTAACGCATGGGTGCTAGCCTGATCATGGTGGTATCTCCAGCCGCCGCTCTCGCCTCGTGAATCCCGCGGAAGGCGGGGTTCCGTGAGAAAGCCGACCAGCAGATTCCAAGATCGAGAAGCCGGCCCAAAGCATCATGAGCGTCAAGCTTCATGGCAGGGCGAGCCATGACACCGATTGCCGGTTCAACATATTCTCTGTTAATATGAACAAGGCTGATCACTTCTTGAGGTTCTTCTTTTCGGTGCCGTATCTTCCTCATCCGGATCTCGGCCAAGTAACGACTCCGCGCGGATAAAATATGGCCCTCGCGCAACAAGGAGCCGAAATCCGACCCATAAATGGATCATTCCGTGAAAACCCAACCAAAGCAGGAAGAACAACGAAATACCATCTCAGATCAGACAGCGAAAAGCCGATTGACATCTCGCCAAATTACCGCTCCAAGATATCTTTGGAGATGCCATATTCTTCATGCTCTGCGCTTGCGACCACATCACCCGCAAGATTCTCGCCTTCACCCCGCCGATATCGGGCGCTTTGTCCCATCATCATCCAGCTGGCGGCGCGGGTCGTCGGGCCCGACAGGCGTGAGATGAACGTAGCCCCGGCCAGCTGGTCGAGTTGTCCGAAACCGACGACAGATATTCTATTCGACCACCAGATCCGCGTGCAAAGCACCTGCCGAATGAATGGATTTCAAGATATCAATCATATCCCTGGGACGCACGCCCAATGCATTCAACCCTTCGACCAGGTCACCAAGCGAAGCCTCACTCCCAACTTCGGCAAATCCGATACCAGGCTCATCGCCGATCTCAGCATAAGTCCGCGGAACCGTAATCGTTTCGCCGATCGCAAATGGATTTGGCTGCGACACCTGCAAAGCCTCGCTGACCTTGAGTGTAAGATTTCCTTGGGATACCGCCACGCGGGATATACGAACTTGATCGCCCATCACAATCGTTCCCGTCTTGTGATCGATGACCACCCTGGCACGATTCTCCGGTTGAATGAGAATGTTTTCGATACGGCTCAGAACGCGCGATGGATTGACCTGGCCAAGCTGGCGAAACCCCACGATAACTGTTCCACTGTCATGCGCAAGCGCAATCTGACGCCTGAAATCCCTGTTTATGGCATCTTCGATACGGGTTGCTGTCGTGAAATCTGCATTTCTCAACGCAATTCTAATGTTGTTTATCAAGGAGAAATCAAAACTCACCTCTCGTTCGACTCGTGCGCCAACTGGTATCTTACCTGCGGTCGGCACCCCCTCCACAACCCTAGCCGCGTCCCCCGACACGGATACGCCACCAGCAATAATAGAGCCCTGAGCCACAGCATAAATATTCCCATCTGCTGCTTTTAGAGGCGTCATCACAAGCGTGCCCCCAAGCAAACTTTTCGCATCTCCGATTGTCGAGACGCTGGCGTCTATCCTGCTACCCGAGCGCGCAAACTCAGGCAATGTCGCTGTAACGATCACCGCAGCAACGTTCTTTGAACGCAACGCGTCATCAGTTACATTCACCCCAAGACGTTCCAGGAAACCGGCCAGCATTTCTTCCGTAAAGGGCGCGTTCCGCATGCTGTCGCCAGTACCATCCAGACCAACAACCAACCCATACCCAACCAGATCATTGCCGCGGACTCCATCGAAGTCTGCCAGGTCCTTGATACGAACTGGTGTCGCCTCGGCAAAAACCGTAGAGAACAGCATCGCCAGTATAAGAAATATACCCTTCACCGAACATAATCCACAAGCTTGAGCTTCGACAGACGATTAGTAACTGCGTATAGTGCTTGCAGTCGGCTCTCCACATCGCTCAGCGCCAGAGATGTTTCATAAGGGTTAGCAGAACGAATATCGTTTCGCGAGATCTTCAGTGAGTCCGATAGCGTTGAGTTTTCTGCGATATTCCTCTCGATGGATTGAGCAAAATGGCCAATCTTGGCTTGCGCCGAGATCAGCAAAGGATCACTGTCATAGATGATTCCTCCCCCAAGGCGCATCAGCTCACGCTGCTGAGAAACATCGGTGGAAAGAACGCCTCTACTCACCAGGGAAGATATCGCCATACCTTTCAAGGTATCGCGTATTTCCGGAGCACCTGCATTTACATCGAGAACAACGACGCGCCCCTCAGAAACCATGAATTGCCGGCCATCATCATTACCTCTATAGGCGATGTCCAGAAACCCACCAGAACCAGAAGGAGAATCAAACCAATCGCTTACCGCCTGGACAATGTCGCTAGCGATGGTTAGCCCCGAAATCATTCCTTGAATAATATCCAGAATCTCGGGACCGGACATAAGCGGAGGCTGATCCGTGGCCGTGCCCGAAAACACATGATAACTGCCGAAGCTCGTATTCAATCGAGTCACAATCAGATCGAGATTTTTTGCAACCTGACCAGAGCGTTCCAGCAGTAGCGAGGCACTTTCTCCGACAGGTTCATTGATCAGATTGATCGCAATATTCGACGAAACTGACTGAATTGAATCGAGTGCAGCACCCATCATTTTCGCCAGGCCATCAGCCTCGACGGAGATGCGATGAAACTCTTCCGCCACCGAAATCTTGTCTTCGATCGCACGCAAGGATTGGGTGTTCCCCAAAACACGCTGGCCGATATCCGAAACTTCGCCACTTGCGAGCTCCTCGGTCAGGACGTTCAGGGTCGTCTTCAAGCGACCAGCCGCGGATTGCAGTGCGAGGGCGCGGGCCTGATCGCCAACGGAGTAGATGCTCATCTTCAGATCCTCAGTATATGATCCATCATTTCATCAATTGCCTGAATGACCCGAGCGTTCGCGGCATAGGCATGTTCGTACTGAAGAAGTCTTTGCATTTCGAAATCACTGTCGACTCCAAGCGACATGAAACGCCAGGTGATCGTTTCGTAACGGCTATTGCGAATGGTGCTGTCGGATTCCGCAAAGACACGTCTCGTCACGATACGCGATTCGAGCTCTGCCATACGCTTCGAAAGCGTACCCTGCCCTTCGAAAGCACCAGAGGAGGGAGGGGCTGCAACCGCATCAAGCGCCGTAATCCATCGCAAGAGTTGCGCTGGGTCTGCCACCTCGCCGGGTGTCGTCGCGGCCAATCCAGCCCGGATCCTCCAGGGCTCCGTAACGGCGGCAGAATTGACGGAGATGCGGCCAGCCAATCCGGTCATCGTCGAGAGCGAGACCGCGCCGCCTGCATTGGTGAAAAGCCCCGGCTCGCCATTTGCCAAGCTGGGATCGGCATCGGGGCCGGAAAGCCTGTTGTAGAGTTCCAGCGCGATCGAATCGATCTCGTGCTGCAGCTGGGGCGCAAGCTCATCGCGGATCGCAAAATTCGCGGCCAGGGATCCCCCGGCGAACAGGCGCATCCCGCCGGCGGAAAGATCGACGCTATCCTGTTGCAACACGCCGACTGGCGGCGTGCCCACCGTCATCTCTGGCGTCAGTTGTCCCGCCGGCTGAAAACCCAACCGGATCGGTTTGCTGCCGTCAAGCAGGACCGCACCTTCGGTGGTGAACAGGGCGACCTGGTCGTTGTCTCGCAGGACCTCCTGCACGGGCACGATACTGGCGATCTGGCCGATCACGGCCTGCCTTTCATCCTTCAGGGAAGAGGCATCCGAACCTTCGGCAGAGATGATCGCAATGCGCCGGTTGAGATAGGCGACACGTTCCAGGCTGGCATTGAGACGTGCGACCTCCGAGGCGATGGCCGCATCGGCTTTCGTGCGCGCCTCCTGAACCACCTTGCTCGTGGTGTTCAGCTGGTGCGCAAGATCCTCGGCGGCGGCGATCACCGTGGACAGGCGCAGATTGTCATCCGGCCGTGCGCTGGCAGAAAGCAGGGCGGCCTGGAAGGCGGTCAGCACATTGCCCAAGCTGCCTGCCTCTCCCGGCAATCCTATCACCGTTTCCATATCCTTCGTGAAGGCCAGCTTCACCGCGGCCTCGGAACGGGCGGCCTCGGCAAGCCGCGTCTCTGCCAGAAGCCCCGCATTGACGATGCGTGCGATGCCGTGAATCCGCACCCCGCCACTATTCGCGCCGAGGCTCTGGGGCGACAACTCGACCTCGCGGCGCGCGTAGCCCGGCGTGGAGGCGTTGGCGAGGTTTGCCGCAACCGTTTCGGTTCCCCTGGAGACCGCCGTCAGACCCGACATGGCGTTGGACAGGGCGCGCGCTATGCTCATGCTCGGTTCCTCTTTGTCATCTCTCGGCCGGTCACGACGGCCCTCAGCGCTTGATATTCGTGGTTTCCTGCAGCATCTCGTCCACGGTCTGGATGACCTTGGCATTGGACGAATAGGCGCGTTGCGTCGTGATCATGTGGGTCAGTTCCTGGGCGATATCGGTGGTCGATGCCTCCAGCGCATGGCCCATGATGGCGCCGGTCGGCCCGTCGCCCGCATCCCACATGAACATGCTGCCGGAATGGGGCGAGATCTTGTAGGTCTGTGCATCAAGCGCCAGCAGCCCGTCGGGATTCGGGACGTCCACCAGCGGGATCTGATAGAGCGTCTTAACGAAACCGGTATCGTAGGTGGCGCGCAGGAAGCCGTCCTCGTTGATCTCGACCGTGACGAGATTGCCGACAGGCGAGCCGTTCTTCGAAATCGGGGAAGGCGAGAAGCTGGCGGAAAGCTGGCGCATGCCCGTCGTCCCGCCCGGCGCGCCGATGACCATGCTCAGCGGTCCGCCGGCCACCTGCAGATCGAGTGTCCCCGCCACCGGGTCATAGGCACCGCCGGACAGGACAGTCACCGAGGAAATGCTGCCGCCATTCGCCTGGCTGTCATCAAAGACGATCCGGTAGGATCCGACAAGGTTCGAGGCCGGGTCCGACGCCGAATCCCGCACCTCCATCACCCAGGTGTTTGACATGCCGCTGGCGACGCTGGTGTCGGGAATGAAGGTCAGATCGAGCGATTCGGATGTCCCGAGATTTCCGAAATATTCGATCTTCAGGGGCAGCGAATCGCCGGTCGCATCCGGGCGGGTCTGCGCCGCGGGCAGGGTCACCGCCATCGAGATCCGGGTCGTCGGATCGCCGACGGTCTGGTGGGGCGAGATCTGCACCGGCTCAAGCGTGCCCATCGTGTCGCGCGGCATGACCGGGACGGTCCCGTCCGACTGCGCCGGCCAGCCCAGCAGCACCAGCCCCGAGGCGGTGCGCAGAATGCCGGCATCGTCGGGACGGAAAGAGCCGGTCCGGGTCATCATCATCGGCAATGTCTCGAAGCCGTTGTCCAGGTCGACCGCCGAGGTCACCGGCAGCATCCCGCGCCCGTCGATCGCGATATCCAGCGGATGGGTGGTGGTGATCAGGGCGCCGTCCTCGGCGATGATACGCTTCGTCGTGGCGCGAACGCCGCCCGCCGAATAATGGCCGCTGGTGCGATGCTGGTTCAGGACCAGCGAGTCGAATTCCGCCTCCATCCGCTTGTAGCCGTTGGTGCCGGAATTCGCGATATTGTCCGAGATCGTCGCCAGCCGGGTGGCATTGGCCGCAAGCCCGGCGACACCGGCATTCATGGCAGAGGACATGGACATGGAAGCGGACCTTTCACTATCTGATGTTCGGGGCAGTATTCGGGGCAGAGCTTAAGATTCGCCTAATGCGCGCGGGCCTCTGCGCGCTATCTCAGTAAAATCAGCTCGATCCGGTTGTTTTCCGGGTCCATCGGGTTCGGATTGCGCCGCTTGCGGTCGGCATAGCCGCTGACGCGCTGGACGCGCATGGGGTCGAATCCCGCGCGCTCCAGAAGATTGCGCACCGCATGGGCGCGGGCATCCGACAGCGCCCAGACCGGCGAGGAGACCAGCATTTCCGGATAGGCGCGGACATGGCCCGACAGCGCCACATCGTTGCGCACATGGCCCAGAACCCGCGTCAGGATCGCCGCCAGCTCGGTCAGGACGGGCTGCGGCTGCGCGGTATCCTCGACGAAAAGCGGCTGGCCGGCCAGGTCGGTCAGCTCGATCACCAGCCCCTCGTCGGTCATGCGGGTCACCACATGGCGCAGGATGTTGGTCAGCTGCATCGATTCAGCGCCGGTCCCGGTCAGCTGATCCTGCACCTGCTGGGCCAGCCGTTCGAAATCGGCCTGCTTCATGCTGTCCGGCGTCAGCTGCTGGACGGCCTGCCGGGTTCCGTCCTCGACCCCGTCGCCCGCGGCGCCGGGACGATGCACGATGGTCGGGTTGAAATATTCGGCCAGGCCCTGCCGCTGCTTTTCCGTGGTCGCATTCAGCAGCCACATCAGCAGGAAGAAGGCCATCATCGCGGTCACGAAATCCGCATAGGCCACCTTCCAGGCGCCGCCGTGATGGCCCGCTTCGCCGCCGCCCTCGCCGCGCTTGATGATGATCGTGGCCCCGGTCGAGCCTTTCCCAGCGGCCATGCCACCACTCCGTCACTATGAACCGGAGCGAATGTCGGGCCATGGTGCCGATGAAACAAGTTAACGGATCAAATGCCGTGTAATTCGGGCTCAGTCGTAACTGCGCCGGTCCTCGATCACCTTGCCGTCATTGGGCAGGCTGCCGGGGGTGACGATCTCGATCCGGCCCTTCAGCTTCAGCGTGTCGGCGACGCTGGCGGCATAGGCCTCGCCGCTGTCGGCGGTGGATTCCAGCTGCACGGTCATCACGTCCATCTCGCCCGAGCGGTCGGCGATGACGCGGGCGCGGGCGATCTCGGGATGGCGGGCGACCAGCGCGGCGACCTGTTCGGGGCGCACGAACATGCCCTTGATCTTGGTCGTCTGGTCGGCGCGGCCCATCCAGCCCTTGATGCGCATGTTCGTGCGGCCACAAGGGCTTGTGCCGGACATGACCGCGGACAGGTCGCCCGTCGCGAAGCGGATCAGCGGATAGTCGGGGTTGAAGCTGGTCACGACGACCTCGCCGACCTCGCCTTCGGGGACCGGGTCGCCGGTGCCGGGGCGGACGATCTCGACGATGACGCCCTCGTCGACGATCATCCCCTCCATCGCCTCGCTTTCATAGGCGATATTGCCCAGATCGGCGGTGGCATAGCATTGCCGCGTCACGATGCCGCGATCCGCATAGGCCTGCCGCAGCGACGGAAACAGCGCCCCCCCGCCCACGGCCGCGCGGGTGATCGACAGCCGCTCGCCCATCTCGTCGGCGCGGTCCAGGATCACCTTCAGGAAATCCGGCGTCCCGGCATAGACCGTGGTGCCGATATCGACGGCGGCGCGGACCTGCAATTCGGTCTGGCCGGTGCCGGCGGGCAGGACGGCGGCATCGACGGCGCGCGCGCCCGATTCGAACATCATCCCCGCCGGGGTCAGGTGATAGCCGAAGCAGTTCTGCACGATGTCGCCCTGGCGCACGCCGGCCGCGAACAGGAAGCGGCCCAGGCGCCACCAGTCGCCGTCGCGCCGGCCGGGCTCGTAGATCGGGCCGGGGCTCTGGAAGATATGGTCGAACTCGGCTGCCAGCCGCGTCGCATAGCCCCCGAAAGGCGGCGATTTCTTCTGCGCCTCGGACAGCTCGGCCTTGCGGATCACCGGCAGCGAAGCCAGCGCGGCGCGGTCGCGAACCTGCTGCGGATCAACCTCGCGCAGCAGCCGCGCCAGCGCCGGCGCGGTCCTGGCCCGCTGGATCGCGGCGGGAAGCGCCTCGGCCAGCGCCTCCTCGCGCTCGGCGGGATCGCGGGTCTCCAGATCGTCGTAATGGGCGGTCATCCCTGTCACCTTGTCCGTGCTGCTTCGTTTGCGGGTCCGTCACTCACGCCAGCCAGCGCTTGCGGCGGCGATAGCTGCGAACGTCGCGGAAGGACTTGCGGCCCTCGTCCGACATGCCCAGGTAGAATTCCTTCACGTCCGGATTCTCGCGCAGCGCATCGGCCGGGCCGTCCATGACCACGCGGCCGCTTTCCAGGATATAGCCGTAATGGGCATAGCGCAGGGCGACATTGGTGTTCTGCTCGGCCAGCAGGAAGGTCACGCCCTCGCCCTCGTTCACGGCCTTCACGATCTGGAAGATCTGCTCGACCAGTTGCGGCGCCAGGCCCATCGAGGGCTCGTCCAGGAGGATCGTCTCGGGGCGGCTCATCAGCGCGCGGCCCATCGCGACCATCTGCTGCTCGCCGCCCGAGGTATAGCCCGCCTGGCTTTTCCGCCGTTCCATCAGGCGCGGGAAATAGCTGTAGACCATCTCCAGGTCCTGCCGGATCGCGGCCGCGCCGTCGCGGCGGGTATAGGCGCCGGTCAGCAGGTTCTCCTCGACGGTCAGGTGCTCGAAGCAATGGCGGCCCTCCATCACCTGGATGACGCCGCGCTTGACCAGCGCGGCCGGGTCCAGGTCGGTCACCCGGTCGCCGCGATAGGTGATGCTGCCCTTCGTCACCTCGCCCCGTTCGCTGGCCAGAAGGTTCGAGATCGCCTTCAGCGTCGTGGTCTTGCCCGCGCCGTTGCCGCCCAGGAGCGCGGTGATGCCGCCCTTCGGAACCGAGAGGCTGACGCCCTTCAGCACCAGAATGACGTGATTGTAGATCACCTCGATATTGTTGACCTCAAGAAGGGTCTCTTTCTGCGCGTCGGTCATGGCGTCCAGCATGGCATTCCCCCGGAGAGACCCCCGGCGACCCATCGGCCGCCGGGGCGTTGCGGATCAGCAGCGCGGCTCGATGCCGGCTTCCTTCGCATAGGCTTCGCTGTCCTCGGCGATCAGCGGGCCCAGAACGTCCTGGTCCGGCTCGGTGAAGTCGGTGATCAGGGTCCATTTGCGCTCGGTCGCGTCCCATTGCTGCACGCGGGCCATGCCGCTGCCGCCGTGGTTCTCGCAGCTCATGGTGATCGCGGGGCCGAAATCGGGCAGGCCCAGCTCCTCCAGCCGCTCGGCCGAGATCTCCAGCGCCTCGAACCCGTCGCGCAGCTGCGCCGGGGTGATCTGCGAGGTGCCGGCCAGCTCCTGCGCCTTGGCGATGGCCTCGGCGATGACCACGGCCGCATACATGCCGCGCGAATACAGCACCGAGCCGACGAACTGGCCGCCCTGCGACGCCTTGCCGGGATCGATGACATATTGCTTCATGTCGTCATAGATCGGATAATCCATGCCGACGCCGTGGAAGGTCAGCGCCTTGTAGCCATTGGCCGCGGCCCCCACCGGCTGCACGTCGACCTCGGATCCCGACCAGTAGGTGCCGATGAAGTTCTCCATCGGGAAGCGGATGTTGGCGGCCTCCTGGATCGCGGTCTGGTTCATCACCCCCCAGCCCCACATCAGCACGTAATCCGGCCGGTCGCGGCGGGTCTGCAGCCACTGGCTCTTCTGCTCCTGCCCCGGCGGGTCGATGGGCAGCGCCGAGAAGGTGAAGCCGTGCTTCTCGGCCAGTTCCTCCAGCGTGCGGATCGGCTCCTTGCCATAGGCCGAGTTGTGATAGACCAGCGCGATCTTCTTGCCGCTCAGGTCGCCGCCATTCTCGTCCAGCAGGTATTTCACCGCGACCGAGGCGCCGTCCCAGTAATTGGCGGGCGCGTTGAAGACCCATTCGAACACCGCGCCGTTCTTGGCCGAGGTCCGCCCATAGCCCGGCGTGTAAAGCGGGATCTGGTCGGCGGCGGCCTTCGGGATCAGCTGATAGGTGATGCCGGTGGACAGCGGGTTGTAGACCAGCGCGCCGCCGCCCTTGGTCGCCTCATAGCATTCGACGCCCTTCTCGGTGTTATAGGCGGTCTCGCATTCCGGGACCCGGATCGTCTCGCCGCCGATGCCGCCGTCGCGTTCGTTCAGCAGGGTGAAATAGTCGTTGAACCCGTCGGCATATTGCGTGCCGTTCGCGCCGTAAGGGCCGGTGCGATAGGACAGGTTCGGCACGACCAGATCGGCCATCGCCGGCGCCGCGGCCATGAAGGCGCCTGCGGCCAGGGTGGTGAATTTCAGTTTCATTCGGGTCTCCTCCCCAAGATGAGATATGCCGGTTCGCCCGGTTCTGTCGGAAATCAGTGCGGGAACGGCCACAGCCGCAGCTTCTCCTTGGTCAGCTGCCACAGCCGGGCAAGGCCATGCGGCTCGACGATCAGGAAGAACACGATCAGCGCGCCGACGATCATCAGCTCGATATGGGCGGCCAGGTTGGTGGGCCAGCCGAAGCTGCCGACCAGGATGTTCTTCAGCAGCACCGGCAGCAGCACCAGGAAGGCCGCGCCCGCGAAGCTGCCGAAGATGCTGCCCAGCCCGCCGATGATGATCATGAACAGCACCAGGAAGCTCTTGTTGATGCCGAAGGCCTCGTTGGCATCGGCCGCGCCCAGATAGACCGCGAAGAGCAGCGCCCCCGCGATGCCGATCAGGAAGCTGGAGACCGCGAAGGCCGACAGCTTCGCGGTCAGCGGGTTCACCCCGATGATCTCGGCCGCGATGTCCATGTCGCGGATCGCCATCCACTTGCGCCCCAGCGTGCCGCGCGTCAGGTTGCGCACCGCCCAGGCCAGCACGAACAGGAAGCACAGGCAGATCAGGTACTTGGCCGGTGCGCTGGTGGTCGGCCCGGTCACCGCATAGCCGAAGACCCGCCGCGTCGGCGCGGTGATCTGGCCCGAGGCGGAATAGTTGTAGAACCACGGCACCTTGTTGAACAGCCAGACCAGGAAGAACTGCGCGGCCAGCGTCGCCACCGCCAGGTAGAACCCCTTGATCCGCAGCGAGGGCAGCCCGAACAGCACCCCCACCGCCGCGGTGATGCCCCCGGCCAGCAGGATGTGGATGACGATGCTGACCTCGGGGAACGAGGTCATCAGCTTGTAGACCGCATAGGCGCCCACCGCCATGAAGCCGCCGGTCCCCAGGCTGACCTGCCCGGCATAGCCGGTCAGCACGTTCAGCCCCAGCGCCGCGATCGCATAGATCAGGAACGGCACCAGCACGGCATTGGCCCAATAGGCGTCGATATAGATCGGGACGACCAGGAAGGCCGCGGCCAGGATGACGTAATAGCCCCAGCGATCCAGCCGGATCGGGAATGTCTGGCCGTCGTCGCGATAGGTGGTCTTGAAGTCGCCTGCCTCACGGTAGAACATCGCGTTACTCCTCGCTCGGGCTGTCTGCGGCGGCGTCGCGCCCCATCGCCGGATCGGCCTCCGAAGCGACGGCAAGCCCTGCCGCTTCCGCCCTCCGGGCCTTCTCTGTTGTCCAAATACCCCCGCCGGAGGCGTCGAAATCCATCATGGTCACACCCGCTCGATGATCCGCTCGCCGAACAGGCCCTGCGGCCGGAAGACGAGGAAGACCAGCGCCAGCACATAGGCGAACCAGTTCTCGGTGGCGCCGCCGACCAGCGGGCCGATCCAGAATTCGAACAGCTTCTCGCCCACGCCGATGATCAGCCCGCCGACGATGGCGCCGGGGATCGAGGTGAAGCCGCCCAGCATCAGGACCGGCAGCGCCTTCAGCGCGATCAGCGACAGGCTGAACTGCACGCCCGACTTGGTGCCCCACATGATGCCCGCGACCAGCGCGACGAAGCCGGCGATCGACCAGACCATCACCCAGATGAAGCGCAGGCTGATGCCGACCGACAGGGCCGCCTGGTGGTCGTCGGCCACGGCGCGCATCGCCCGGCCCTGCTTGGTATATTGGGCGAAGGCCACCAGCGCCGCGACCAGCAGCGCCGCGATCATCGTGGCCCAGATGTCCAGCCGGTCCAGGAAGAAGCCATAGCCCAGCCAGTCCGCGGTCATCGTCTCGACCGTGTCCGAGATCCCCTGCGGCAGGCCGACATCCAGCGTCTTGATGTCCGCGCCCCACATCACGTCGCCCATGCCCTCCAGGAAATAGGCCAGGCCGATGGTGGCCATGAACAGGATGATCGGCTCCTGCCCGACCAGGTGCTGCAGCACCAGCTTCTCGATCAGGAAGGCCAGCAGCACCATGATCCCCGCGGTCAGCGCGATGGCCAGGATCGAGGGCACGGTCCAGCCGAAATGGTGCAGGTTGGTGCCGAACATGGCGTTGATCAGATGCGCGAAGGGCACCTGGCCCTGCTGGATGCCGACCAGCGTCAGCGCCGCGAACAGCGCCAGCACCCCCTGCGCATAGTTGAACACGCCCGAGGCCTTGAAGATCAGCACGAAGCCAAGCGCGACCAGCGAATACATCACGCCGGCCATCAGCCCGTTCAGGAACACCTCGGCGGCGAAGAAAAGCTGGTCCATCAGAGGGTCCTCCGGCGGGGTTGCGGCTGGGTGTTCAGGTGGGCGCGGTCAGTCATGGGCCACCCCCAGATAGGCGTCGATGACTTCCTGGTTGCTGCGCACCTCGTCGGGGGTGCCGTCGCCGATCTTGCGGCCGTAATCCATCACCACCACCCGGTCCGACAGGTCCATGACCACGCCCATGTCATGCTCGATCAGCGCGATGGTCGTGCCGAATTCGTCGTTCACGTCCAGGATGAAGCGGCTCATGTCCTCCTTCTCCTCGACATTCATGCCCGCCATCGGCTCGTCCAGAAGCAGAAGCTGCGGCTCGGCCGCCAGGGCGCGGGCCAGCTCGACCCGCTTCTTCAGCCCGTAGGGCAGCCGGCCGACCGGGGTCTTGCGGATGTTCTGGATCTCCAGGAAGTCGATGATCTTCTCGACCTGCTCGCGGTTCTCGTTCTCCTCGCGCTCGGCCCGGCCCCACCACAAAGCCTGGCTGAAGAAGCCCGCCTTCATGCGGTTCAGCCGCCCGGTCATGATGTTGTCCAGCACCGTCATGCCGTCGAACAGGGCGATGTTCTGGAAGGTCCGGGCAATGCCCAGGCGCGCGACCTGGTAGGGCCTCATCGGCCCGCGCTTCTCGCCGCGGAACCAGACCTCGCCCTCCTGCGGGACGTAGAAGCCCGAGATCACGTTCAGCATCGAGGACTTGCCGGCGCCGTTGGGGCCGATGATGGCGCGGATCTCTCCCTGCCGGATGTCGAAGCTGATGTCCTTGATCGCCACCACGCCGCCAAAGCGCAGGGTGATGTTCTTCATGTCCATCAGCACGCCGCCGATCTGGCGGCCGTCCGCGGTGACATGGCCGTCTTGCATCTGCTGGTTCATTGCGCCGCCACCTTCTGTTCCGCGCCCGGAAAGACCTGCGCATCCTCGATCTTCAGCGTCGCCTTGATGCGGCCCTTGCGGCCGTCCTCGTAGGTCACCTCGGTTTCCGTGTAGATGCTGGGCGAGCCGTCATAGAGCGCGCCGACCAGGTCGGCGAATTTCTCGCTGATGACGGCGCGGCGGACCTTGCGGGTGCGGGTCATCTCGCCGTCGTCGGGGTCCAGTTCCTTGTGCAGCACCAGGAAGCGGTGGATCTGGCAGCCCGACAGCATCGCATCCTCGGCGATGGATCGGTTGACCTCCTCGACATGGCTCTTGATCGTCGCATAGACCTGCGGATGGCCCGCCAGTTCCTGGTAGGAGGCATAGGCGATGTTGTTCCGCTCGGCCCAGTTGCCGACGGCGCCCAGGTCGATATTGATCATCGCGGTGCAATAGTCGCGGCCGTTGCCGATCACCACGGCTTCCAGGATGTTGGGATAGAACTTCAGCTTGTTCTCGACATATTTGGGCGCGAACATGCTGCCATCGGCCATCTTGCCCACGTCCTTGGCGCGGTCGATGATGCGCAGATGGCCGCTGCCCGGCTCGAAGAAGCCGGCATCGCCCGTCGCCACCCAGCCCTGCGCATCCTTGGTCGATGCCGTGCTTTCGGGATTGTTGAAATATTCCACGAAGGTGCCGGGGCCGCGATAGAAGACCTCGCCGTTCTCGGCGATCTTCACCTCGACGCCGGGGCTGGGCACGCCCACCGTGTCCGAGCGCACCTGCCCGTCGGGCTGCTGGGTGATGAAGACCGAGGCCTCGGTCTGGCCGTAGAGCTGCTTCAGGTTGATCCCCAGGCTGCGGTAGAAATCGAAGATCTCGGGGCCGATCGCCTCGCCGGCGGTATAGCCGACGCGGATGCGGCTGAACCCCAGCGTGTTCTTCAGCGGGCCATAGACGAGGAATTTCCCCAGCGCGTAAGAGATCCGGTCGCCGAACCCGACCGGCTGGCCGTCCAGCAGCGCCGGGCCGACGCGGCGGGCGACAGCCATGAAATGGCGGAACAGGCGCTGCTTCAGGCGGCTGGCATCCTCCATGCGGATCATCACGCTGGTCAGCTGGCCCTCGAAGACGCGGGGCGGGGCGAAGAAATAGGTCGGGCCGATCTCGCGCAGGTCGGTCATCATCGTCTGCGCGCTTTCGGGGCAGTTGACGGTGAAGCCCGCCGAATAGGCCTGCGCGATGGAAAAGATGAAATCGCCGACCCAGGCCATCGGCAGATAGGCCAGGACCTCTTCCTTCTCGGTCAGGCGGTCGAATTCGCAGGTATTGCGGCCGGTCTCGATGATGTTGCGGTTCGACAGCACCACGCCCTTGGGCTTGCCGGTCGTCCCCGAGGTATACAGCATCACGCAGGTGTCGTCGTAGCCCAAGGCGGCGATGCGGCCGTCCAGCTCGTCGCCCAGGCGCGCCGCGGCGGCGCGGCCCTCGGCCTGAACGTCGGCCAGGGCGTTCATGTGGCTGTGGTCGTATTTGCGCATCCCGCGCTTGTCGGTATAGACGATATGCTCGATCGCGGGGGCGCGGGCGCCAACCTCCAGCACCTTGTCGACCTGTTCCTGGTCGCCGCAGATCACGAAGCGCGCGCCGCAATGGTCCAGCACATAGGCCATCTCTTCGGCGACGGCGTCCTGATACAGCGGCACCGGCACCGCGCCGCACATCTGCGCGGCCACCATCGCCCAGTAGTGGGCCGGACGGTTGCGCCCGATCACCGCGACATAATCGCCCTGCCGCAGTCCCAGCACCAGGAAACCCAGCGCCAGCGCGCGGATCTCGTCGGCGGCCTCGGCCCAGGTCCAGCTTTGCCAGATCCCGAATTCCTTCTCGCGATAGGCGGGCCGGTTGCCGAAACGGGCCACATTCCGCGCCAGCAGCGCGGGAACAGAGTGCAATTCGCCCCGGGGCGCCTGCCGTTCGGTCATGTATCCTCCCTGTCGCGCCGGTTGCGCGTCGCGCCGCAGGGGTCCCCCTCCCCTTCGGCTGCCCGCAATCTCACCGGCAATCTTTGCCGCAGTTTTGCCTGATTCCAACAAAATGTTACAGACTTCCGCCGGCGCCGCCGCGATGCTAACCCTGCCCGCGAGAGAGGAGATCGACATGCGCCCCCAGACCGGCCCAAGACCATGATTTCCGACCAGCTTCGGACGGAACTGACGCGCTCGGGGCTGAACCTGATCGGCCAGGCGCTGTCGATCTTCGATGCCGGATTGCGGCTGGCCGTGGCCAATCGCCAGTACCAGGCGATGTTCGAGCTGCCCGAGGAACTGACCCGCCCCGGCGCCAGCTTCGAGGACACGATCCGCTTCCTGGTCCGGCGCGGCGAATACGGGCCGCAGGACGACCCCGAGGCCGCCGTGGCCCTGCGCGTGGCCCAGGCCCGCACCTTCCAGCCGCATTACTTCGAACGCGAGCGCGCCAATGGCCGCTGGATCGCGGTCGAGGGCGCGCCGCTGTCGCAGGGCGGCTGGATCGCGGTCTATACCGACATCACCCCGATCAAGCGGCAAGAGGCGCTGCTGCGCGCCCATTCGGCCGAACTGTCCGAGCAGGTGCTGGAAAACGCCGAGCGCCTGGCCGCCGCCAACCGCGAACTGGCCGCGACCAACGCCGCCCTGCAGGAAACCCAGCGCGTCCTGACCCGCAACGAGGCCCGCACCCGGCAGGTGACGGAAATGGTGCCCGCCCATATCGCCCATATGGACGCGGAATACCGCTATACCTTCTCGAACCGGCAGCTGCCGCTGGTCTTTCCCGGCGCCTCGGACCAGATCGTCGGGCGCCGCATCGAGGAGGCCCTGGGATCCGAGACCTTCACCCGCCTGCGCCCGCATCTGGACCGCGCGCTGTCGGGCGAGCCGCAGGTCTTCGAGATCACCCACCCGACCTCGGGCCGCCGCATCCGCATCGCGCTGACCCCGGACCGCGACGGGCATGGCGTCTATATCCTGTCCACCGATGTCAGCGCCGAGGTGCAGGCCCGCGAGGCGCTGGCCCATGCCTCGCGCCGGTCGCTGGCCGCGCAGCTGACCTCGGGTCTGGCGCATGATTTCGGCAACCTGCTGACCATCATCCTGGCGCTTCAGGGCCGGCTGCAGGCGATGGATCTGCCCGAGGCCGCGCAGGTCGATGTCGAGGCGACGCTGAGCGCCGCCCGCCGCGGCGTGGCGCTGCTGGACCGGCTGGCGCGGATCAGCGCCCCGCGGGAACCCTCGTTCCAGCCCACCGACCTGCCGGCCCTGCTGCGCGACCTGGGCTCGATGGCGCGCCCCTCGCTGACCGAGGGGACGGTGCTGGACATCCGCATGGACCTGCCGCCCGGCCCGCTGCTTCTGGATCCCGGCGCGCTGCAGGATTCGCTGCTGAACCTGATCCTGAACGCCGATGCCGCCATGGCCGGCCCCGGCCGGATCACCCTCAGCGCCCGCACCAGCGGCGACTGGATCGAGATCTCGGTCGAGGATACAGGCCCCGGCTTCTCGGACGAGGCGCTGCGCCGCGCGACCGAGCCCTTCTATTCGACCAAGAAGGGACAGGGCTCGGGCCTCGGGCTGTCGATGGTCTATGACCAGACCAAGCTGGCCGACGGCACCCTGCGGCTGGGCAATACCGCGCATGGCGCCCGCGTCAGCCTGCGCCTGCCGCTGCGCCCGGTCGCCCCGCAGATGGTGCTGCTGGTCGAGGACGACGACACCATCCGGGCCGAGGTCCGCTCGATGCTGACCGGGCTGGGCCATTCGGTGATCGAGGCCGCCAGCCTGTCCGAGGCCCGCGCCCTGACCGACCTGCCCGGCCTCAGCCTGGTGCTTTCGGACATCCAGCTCGGCGACGGGCTGGGCCGGGACCTGGTCGGCGGCCCGCTGCCGGCGCTGCTGATGACCTCGCTGCAGCCGGGCGACCCGCTGCGCGCGGATCCCGGCTGCCCGGTGCTGACCAAGCCCTTCACCGCCACCCGCCTCGCCGCCGCCCTGGCCGAGGCGGCACCCAAGGATCCCGCATGACCGACGCGCCCCTGATCGCGATTCTGGACGACGAGCCGGAAATCCGCCGCCTGCTCTCCTCGGCGCTGGAGGAGGCGGGCTTCCGCACCACCGCCTTCGCCCGCGCCACCGAATTCGAGGCCGCCCTGCGCCGCATCACCCCCGATGCCTGCCTGATCGACCTGGGCCTGCCCGACCGCGACGGGCTGGCGCTGGTCCACCGGCTGGCCACCGAATCCGGCGCCGCGATCATCATCATCTCGGGGCGCGCGCAGGTGCAGGACCGGGTGACGGGGCTGGAGCTGGGCGCCGACGACTACATCATCAAGCCCTTCGAGCCCGCCGAGGTCATCGCCCGCATCCGCGCCCGCCTGCGCCGCCCGGCCCAGCCCGCCGGCCGCGCCAACCAGACCGTCCGCTTCGCCGGCTGGACCGCCGATTTCGACCGCTACATGCTGACCGCCCCGGACGGCGCCGAAACCCCGCTCAGCCATGCCGAGGCCGAGGTCTTGCGCATGTTCACCGACAATCCGCGCCGGCTGATCACCCGCGGCCAGATGCTGGAAACCCTGGGCGGCGCGGCGGGCGACAGCTTCGACCGGGCCATGGACGTCCGCATCTCGCGGCTGCGCACCAAGCTGGGCGAGGACCCGAAGAACCCGCGCCTGATCAAGACGATCTACGGCGCGGGCTATATCTTCCTGGCCGAGATCGCCTGACCGCCCCCGCTTTCATCGTGGCCGCTTTCATCTTGGCCCAAATATCCCGGGGGGGTCGCCGGAACGGCGACGGGGGCAGAGCCCCCAGCGCCCTCCGACGTCAGGCGTCGCGGTCCCAGCCCGAGATGAACTTGGAATCCATGAATTCCTCGATCCCCCAGACGCCGCCCTCGCGCGCCCGCCCCGACGCACCGACGCCGCCGAAGGCCGATCCCGCGCCGCGCGGCTCGCCGTTCATCTCGACCATGCCCGCCCGCAGCCGCCGCGCCAGCCGGTTGCGCCGCGCGCCGTCCTGCGACTGGACATAGTTGGTCAGCCCGTAGATCGTGTCATTGGCGATCTCGACCGCCTCGTCCTCGCTGTCGAAGGGGATGATCGACAGGACCGGGCCGAAGATCTCCTGCCGGGCGATGGTCATGTCGTTCGTCACGTCGGCAAAGACCGTCGGGCGCACGAAATAGCCGCGGTTGACGCCCTCGGGCAGGCCGGGGCCGCCCGCGACCAGCCGCGCGCCCTCATCGATGCCCGCCTGGATCAGGTCCTGGATCTTGTCCCATTGCTGCTTGCTGACCACCGGCCCGATATGCCGGCCCGGCTGGTGGGCGGTGGCCACCGCGGTCTCCTGGGCCACCGTCGCCGCCGTCTCGACCGCCCGATCATAGACCGAGCGCTCGACAAGCATCCGTGTCGGCGCGTTGCAGGACTGGCCGCTGTTGTTGAAGCAATGCCGCGCGCCGCGCCGGACAGCCTCGTCGTCGGCATCGGCAAAGACCAGGTTCGCCCCCTTGCCGCCCAGTTCCAGCACCACCTTCTTCTGCGTATCGGCGGCCGCCTTGGTGATGGCGATGCCCGCGCGGGTCGAGCCGGTGAAGCTGATCATCTCGACGTCGGGATGAACCGAAAGCTGCGTGCCCACGCCCGGCCCGTCGCCATTGACCATGTTGTAGACGCCCTTCGGCAGCCCGGCCTCGTCCAGGATCTCGGTCCAGACGATCGAGGACAGCGGCGCGATCTCGGACGGCTTCAGCACCACCGTGTTCCCCGCCAGAAGCGCCGGGATCACCTTCAGCGTCACCTGGTTCATCGGCCAGTTCCAGGGGGTGATCAGGCCGACCACGCCGACCGGCTCCCACGCGACCATGGTGGTCGGCGCATGATCGCCAAGCGGGCGGATGAATTCGAAATCCCGGAAGGCGGTGATGAAGTTCTGGATGTGATAGATGCCCGCGCCGGTCTGGTCCCCCAGCGCCATGTCCTGCGGCGCGCCCATCTCGGAGGTGATCGCGGCGGCCATGTCGGGCGCGCGGCGCTTGTAGATTTCCAGGATCTTCTCGACATAAGCCAGCCGTTCGGAGGCCGGGACCGCCGACCAGGCCGGGAAGGCCGCCTTCGCCGCCACCACCGCGCGATCCGTATCGGCCTGGTCGCCCAGGCTGATGACCGCCACCGGCTCCTCGGTCGAGGGGTCGATGACCTCCAGGTCCTTCGGCCGGGCCGGGTCCACCCAGGCACCGTCGATATAGAATTTGCGCTTGTCCATGATCTCGGTCATCGGGTTCTCCTGTCTTGCGGTCGTGGCGGAGGGTGGCACCCCGTCCCGCCGGCTGCAAGGCCCCCGCCCCAACGTCCCGCCGCGGCGGTGCGAGTCACTGGCATTTCCCCGCGGCGCGCCTATGTTGTGGCCGAGGCAACCAACCGAAAGGACGCGCCCCATGTCCCTGCGTATCAACGACACCGCCCCCGATTTCACCGCGAATTCGACCGAGGGCGAGATCCGATTCCATGAATGGCTGGGCGACAGCTATGCCATCATCTTCAGCCATCCGCGGGACTTCACGCCGGTCTGCACGACCGAATTCGGCGCCGTCGCGCAGCTGATCCCGGAATTCGAGAAGCGCAACACCAAGGTCATCGGCGTCTCGGTCGATTCGGTCGACGACCACCAGAAATGGAAGCGCGACATCGAATCCGTCGCCGGCACGCCCGCGAATTTCGCGGTCATCGACGACAGCGACCTGACCGTGGCCAAGGCCTTCAACATGCTGCCCGCCGACTATTACCTGCCGACCGAGGGCCGCACGCCGCAGCATTCGGCCACCGTGCGGACCGTCTTCATCATCGGCCCGGACAAGAAGATCCGCCTGACCATGACCTATCCGATGTCGGTCGGCCGCAACTTCGCCGAGATCCTGCGCGCGCTGGACGCGGTGCAGAAGACCGACGGCGTGCCCCTGGCCACGCCCGCGAACTGGGTGCCCGGCCAGGACGTGATCGTGGCCCTGGCGCTGGACGACAAGGCGGCCGAGGAGAAATACGGCGCGCTGGACATCAAGCTGCCCTATCTGCGCTATGCCAAGGACCCGGCCTAGGCCCGGCGCGAACCACATGGAACGGCGGGCCATCCCGCCGTTCCGCTAGCGCGCCGCAGCGGCGGCCTTTTCCAGGTATTCCCGCGCCACGACCTCGTTCATGTAGCGCACCACCTTGCGCCGAACGCAGTATTTCCGCTGCATCGTCAGCTGGCCCAGGACCTGCTTGCGTTCCCGGTTGAACAGCGAAAGCCGGCGGCGAATGCTGATCGGACGCCGCGGGGGCAGGAGGTCGGCGATCCGGTCCGCGTGAAACTGCCAGATCTGCGCCAGGTTGGTCTGCCAGTTCCACGGCTTGTTGTTGACGACATAATGCAGCACGGCCGGGTGATGCGGAAAATCCTCGGGCCGCTTGTAGCTGGCAGGATCGGAATACACGTTGAAACGCAGGGGCAGCAAGGTCATGCGGTCCCGGGCGACGATGTTGATCGCCGACTGGTCCTCGCTCAGCAGCGGTTTCTGCGGGTCCGAAAGGCAGGCGACGCACAGATCGGCCACCTTCTCGGCGCGCCAGACCGGCAGGTTCATGACCAGCAGCCCCGCATTCACATAGCTGCCGATGACATGCCCGGTCGCGTTCACCTCGATCGGGTCGGGGCTGGGGCAAGGCACCGCCGCGACGATATTCCGCCCCAGTTCGACCTCATTAAGCGGGCTCAGGTCGTCCATCACCACCATGTCGCAATCCATGTAGATCACGCGATCCTCGGCCGGAAACAGTTGCGGGATCAGCAGGCGAAGATAGGTGCTGCATGTCAGGTGACGGCGCTTGACCATCAGACCGGAAAAGGCCGTTTCGCCCACCTCGACCCGTTGGATATCGACCTGCAGCCGTTCGGCAAGCCGGTCGATGCGCGCGCGGTTTTCGGGCGAGATGCCCATATCGAGCACCGCAAAGCGCGCATCCGGGTTGTGAAATGCCGCCGAGGCGACAAGCACCAGCACGCCGGGGACGTAATTGTCGTCAGAGCCTGTGATGATAAGCATGGAAAGCAATCGTCCTGACCAACCGTGTAAACGTCACTCTCCGGCCCATGCCCGGCGGAGCCAGTCGACGTTTCCGACGCGGCGGTACCACTTGCCTCCTTTTCCGGCAAGGACCTCCGCCATCTTCGGGGCGCCTGCGAAAAGCACAATCCTGGCATCGGCAGGACAGCGCGGCTCGCTCAGATAGCTGCGCAACCCCCGGCCGACGCAATCGTTCTTGAAACTGACGCACCAGCCGCGCGGCCAGTAGCCAAGCTTGCCCTGCCGGTCAAGCAGATCGCTGACCATCTGCTGTTCATGTTCATAGCTGGCGGCGGCGGCGATCGGGTCGGCCAGATAGGTTTCCAGGATCTCGGCATGGTTCCCGATCCGGAAGCGGAACACCGAGGTATTGCCGACCATGTGCAGGAACCTGTCGCGCGCCGGACGCAGGCGACGCAGCGGCTTGGGGCGGAACAGGTCATCGTCGCGGATGATCAGCACCTCTCCGGGCAGGCTGAAGAAAGGATCCAGCCCGCCCACGATCACCAGATCGAGGTCCAGAAACAGCGCCGTGCCCTGCAGCCCGCCCAGGTCGCGCCTGAACAGGGACAGCTTGCGCCAGCGGGTATCCGCGCTGCCCTGGGGCAGGCCAAGATCCGGCAGCGGCATCGACGTGATCTGCGGGTCGAGGTCCCGCGCATCATCCGTGAAGCAGACGAAGCGAAACGGCCGCGCCAGGTTGCGGCGCACGCCATGGAAAAGGTTGTTCACATCCTGCGCCGTGTAGAGCGTTCCCCATTTCATGCAGAGGATGTTGACGGGGATGTCTGCCATGCGTGCCCATCCTGCAGAATTCGCATCATCGCCACTGTGCCCCACCCGGAACATCGCCACAAGCGCGAGGGGATCACAGGAAAAAGCCCCGCACAAGGCGGGGCTTTTCCACGAATCAACCGCCGATCACTCGGCCGATTCCTCTTTGCGCTCGGTGATCTCCTCGCCGGTCTCCTGGTCGACCATCTTCATGCCCAGGCGGACCTTGCCGCGGTCGTCGAAGCCCAGAAGCTTGACCTTCACTTCCTGGCCTTCCTTCAGGATCTCGTTCGGATGGCCCAGGCGGCGGTTGGCGATCTGGCTGACATGGACCAGCCCGTCGCGCTTGCCGAAGAAGTTCACGAAGGCGCCGAAATCGACCAGTTTCACGACCTTGCCGGTATAGACCTGGCCCTCTTCCGGCTCGGCCACGATCGAATAGATCATGTCATGGGCCTTCTTGATCGAATCGGCATTGGCCGAGGCAATCTTGATGGTGCCGTCGTCGTTGATGTCGACCTTCGCGCCCGAGGTTTCCACGATCTCGCGGATGACCTTGCCGCCCGAGCCGATCACTTCGCGGATCTTGTCGGTCGGGATCTGCATCGTCTCGATGCGCGGGGCATGGGCGGAAAATTCGCGCCGGCCTTCGGTCAGGGCCTTCGACATCTCGGCCAGGATGTGCATCCGGCCGTCCTTGGCCTGCGCCAGGGCCTGCTCCATGATCTGCGGCGTGATGCCCGCGACCTTGATGTCCATCTGCAGGCTGGTGATGCCGTTTTCCGTGCCCGCGACCTTGAAGTCCATGTCGCCCAGGTGATCCTCGTCACCCAGGATGTCGGTCAGCACCGCGTATTTGCCGTCCTCTTCCAGGATCAGGCCCATGGCGACGCCGGCGACCGGCGCCTTCAGCGGCACGCCCGCATCCATCATCGACAGCGAGCCGCCGCAGACCGAGGCCATCGAGCTGGAGCCGTTCGATTCGGTGATCTCGGACACGACGCGGATCGTGTAGGGGAAGTCGGTCGCAGCGGGCAGCACCGCCTGCAGCGCGCGCCATGCCAGCTTGCCATGGCCGATCTCGCGGCGGCCGGGGCTGCCGACGCGGCCAACCTCGCCGACCGAATAGGGCGGGAAGTTGTAGTGCAGCAGGAAATTGCTGCGGAAATTGCCGTGCAGCGCGTCGATGATCTGCTCGTCATCGCCGGTTCCCAGCGTGGTCACGACCAGCGCCTGGGTCTCGCCGCGGGTGAACAGCGCCGAGCCATGGGTGCGCGGCAGGATGCCCACTTCGCTGTCGATGCCGCGCACGGTCTTCGTGTCGCGGCCGTCGATGCGGGCGCCGCCATTGATGATGTCGCCGCGCAGGATGCCCGATTCCAGCTTCTTCAGCGCCGAGCCCAGGTTCGGATCCAGCAGCGCGGCCTCGTCCAGGCCCTCCAGGATCTTCGCCTTGGCGGCGTCGATCGCGTCGCGGCGCTCGCCCTTGTCGCGGATCGCATAGGCGGCGCGCATGTCGGCCTCGCCCAGTTCCTTCACGCGGGCATAGAGCGCGCTGTAATCCGGGGACTGGAAGTCGAAGGGCTCTTTCGCGGCGGCTTCGGCCAGGTCGATGATCAGGTCGATCACCGGCTGCATCGCCTCGTGGCCGAACTTCACGGCGCCCAGCATCTCTTCCTCGGTCAGCTCATAGGCTTCCGATTCGACCATCATCACGGCGTCCTTGGTGCCGGCGACGACCAGGTCCAGGCGCTGTTCGGGGTTGTTGCGCAGCTGGTCCATGTCCGAAACCTCGGGGTTCAGGACATATTCGCCATTCGCGAAACCGACGCGGGCGGCGCCGATCGGGCCCATGAACGGCACGCCCGACAGGGTCAGCGCGGCCGAGGCGGCGATCATCGCCACGATATCGGGATCGTTGACCAAGTCATGCGACAGCACGGTGCACATCACCAGCACTTCATGCTTGAAGCCGGGGGCGAACAGCGGGCGGCAGGGACGGTCGATCAGGCGCGCGGTCAGCGTCTCCTTCTCGGTCGGGCGCGCCTCGCGCTTGAAGAAGCCGCCGGGAACCTTGCCCGCGGCATAGTATTTTTCCTGGTAGTGGACCGTCAGCGGGAAAAAGTCCTGGCCCGGCTTCGGTTCCTTCGCGAAAGTGACATTGGCCATGACGCTGGTCTCGCCCAGGGTGGCGATGACCGAGCCGTCGGCCTGACGGGCAACCTTGCCCGTTTCCAGCGTGAGCGTTTCCTGGCCCCACTGGATGGATTTCTTCACTTCATCAAACATCTGATTTCCTCTGGCGACGCGCCGGCCCTTCCGGTCGCGTCCCGTGTCCTATGGCGGCCCCATTGCCGCCGCCCCGATCCTTTCGCATGTGCCCCGGGGCCGGGCCTCACGTCACAGATTGGGGGGCCATACAGCAAAACAAGGGATTTGGGAAGCCAAAGCGGAAGCGCCGCCCCCTTGCGAATCGCGCCCCGCGCCACCGGCCCCCACGCCCCCCAGACTCAATGCAAAACGCCCGCGGCGGTGGCCACGGGCGTTTGGACAGTCAACCGGATCGGGTCAGCGGCGCAGGCCCAGCTTGCCGATCAGCGCGGTATAGCGCGACTCGTCCTTGCGCTTCAGGTAGTCCAGCAGCTTGCGGCGCTGCGCGACCATCATCAGCAGACCACGGCGCGAATGGTTGTCTTTCTTGTGGGTCTTGAAATGCTCGGTCAGCGTGGCGATGCGCGACGACAGAATCGCCACCTGCACCTCGGGCGAGCCGGTATCGCCGGCCGTGGTGCCGTATTCCTTGATGACGCGGGCCTTTTCCTCGACAGTGATCGACATCGGGGTCTCCTTTCGGATCAGAGGGTTATGGCGCAGGCCGGGATGTCGTCCAGCACTGGCCCATGGAGTGTCGCCGCAGGGGCGAGGCCCCGGCGGATGAGCGCCTATAGGGGATAACGCCGGCAAAGGCAACGAATTCGAGACAGGGCCGCGAAAATCCCCCCTCCTCGCAGCTGGTCCCGCAGCCGGTCCCGGCCAGCGCCCGGATCAGTCCCGCAGCGGAACGATCGAGATGCTGTCCACCGTCAGGCCACCGTCCTGCAGCAGGCGGCCGACCGGCTCTCCGTTCACGCGAACCAGCAGGGTGCCGTCCAGGTCGCGATGCAGGTCCACCACGGCGCTCTCCAGGATGCCGGCGGGCAGGTGCAGCTCCATCCGATCCTCGCGCGCGTCGAAATCGGCGATGATCGGCGCCTCGGCGACGGCCGTGCGCAGCACGAAGGTATCGGCCCCCTCCAGCCCCTCGGCGAAATCGCCCGAGCCGGGGACCAGCGTGTCGTCCCCCTCGCCGCCATGCAGCCAGTTCATCTGCGGGCCGTCATGGCCGATCAGCAGGTCGTTGCCGCGCCCGCCGTCCAGATCGCTCATGCCGGGACCGGCGATCAGCACGTCGTCGCCGTCATGGCCCGACAGCCAGTCGTTGCCGGGACCGCCATGAAGCGTGTCGTTGCCCTCGCCGCCCAGCAGCGTGTCATTGCCCGGCCCGCCATGGATCAGGTCGTCGCCGCCCTGCCCGCACAGCGAATCATCGCCCGCGCCGCCCCAGATGACGTCATCGCCGCCCGGCCCATAGATGCCGTCGCCCTGCACCCAGTCATCCCCCGCGCCCGCGAAGATCGTGTCGTTGCCCAGCCCGCCGCGAATGTCGTCATGGCCCGCGCCGCCCCGGATCAGGTCGTCGCCGTCGCCGCCATGCAGCAGGTCGTCACCGTCACTGCCCAGAAAGGTCTCTCCGCCCGTGTCGGGATCGGGCATCACCGGCGGAAGGGCATCGCCGTCCGTGGGCAGGTCGTCCCCTTCGTCATCGGTCTTTCCGGCGGGGGTCAGCCCGGTCATGTCGACGGCAAGGCCCGCCATCAGCAGCGTCATCAATCCCGCGAACAAAAACATGACACAACATCCCGAAACACATGGGTGGCAATCCGGCCCGGACCGAACATAGCCCAACCCTTACCGTTAAGGAAATCTTTTCCTAAGAAAGGGTTAAGGCCAGGCGACCGGCGCGACGGCATAGCCGACATAGAGCGGATGGCGCGGCGCGCCCTGCCGGGTCAGGCCCAGATGCCACAGCCCGCAGCCGCTGTCGCGCAGCATCGCCTCGACCTGGGCGCCGCGGCCCAGATGGCTGCCATGCGCGCCCCAGGCACAAAGCACCATATCCGCCCAGCCCACCGATTCGCGCAGGATCCGGTCGTTCTCGGGGCCGATCGGCGCGGCGGCGGCCTTCAGGTCCCTCGGCGAGGTCGCGCACCAGGCGAAGATGTTGACGACGCGAAAGGCGCCATGGCCAAGCGCCACCGCCCGGCGCTCGCAGCGTTCGACCGTCGGGTCGTTGCGCCGCTCATCGGCGGTCGATGGGTTCAGCATCACGAAAAGCAGCCGCCGGCCCGGCCCCCATTGCCGGGTCAGCGCATAGCGATAGGCGCCGCATTCGGAATAGAGCGCGACCGAATGCCGCCCGCCCTGCCGATGCCGCCTTTCGATCATCGCCACCGGCCCATCCCCGTCATCGCCATGAAAGTCATCGCCACGAAAAAACCCGCCATTGCGGGCGGGTCGTTTCGTCTTCGCGGTGATCGTTGACCCGATCGCGCCGGTCTCAGCCCTGGCGGGCCTTGAAGCGGCGGTTGGTCTTGTTGATCACGTAAATGCGGCCCTTGCGGCGCACGACCTGGCAGTCGCGGTGCCGGCTCTTGAGCGAGCGGAGCGAATTGCGAACCTTCATCGGTCTTCTCCATCGTCGCGGCTCGCAGCCGCCTGGAAAACGAAATGCCCCCGACGCCATAGCCGGGGGCGGCGAAATAATGGTGGGCGGTACTGGGATCGAACCAGTGGCCACTACGATGTCAACGTAGTGCTCTACCGCTGAGCTAACCGCCCGTTCCTTGCGATCCCGTCGGCGTTTCAGGGAAACACCGGGCCGGAACCCCTCGGTCCGCGTGTCTATATAGTTCCGCCGCGGGGGTTTCAAGACCTATTGGCGAGGTCTTTTTTTGGTCTATAACGGAAGGAACCTTCGGCTGCCGGGACGCGACCTTGACTGCCCCAGACCTGCCTGTCTTCCTGACGCGCCCCAAGCACTGGGCAAGCGGCGTGATCTTCGGCTCTCCGCATTCCGGCAATCATTATCCCGACTGGTTCCTGGCCGAAACCAGCCTTCCCATGCCCGTGCTGCGCAGTTCCGAGGACGCCTTCGTGGACCGGCTGATCGCCTCGGCCCCGGATTTCGGCGCCGTCACGCTCTGCGCCCGGCTGCCGCGCTGCATCGTCGACCTGAACCGCGGCCCCGACGAGATCGACCCGCTGGTGGTGCGCGGCGTGCCGCGCCATCCGCTGAACCAGCGCACCCTGGCCGGGCTGGGGGTGATTCCCCGCGTCGTCTCGCAGGGGCGGCAGATCCTCGACCGGCCGATCGAGCGCGCCGAGGCCGAGCGCCGCATCGGCGCCTATTGGCGCCCCTATCACGACGCGCTGGCCGGGCTGATCGCCGAAGCCAAGGCGCGGTTCGGGCAGGCGATCCTGATCGACATGCATTCGATGCCGCGCGAGGCGCTGTCGCATCTGCACGGGCAGCGCCCGGACATGGTGCTGGGCAACCGCCACGGATTGTCGGCCGCCGCCCGGATCACCGATGCCGTCGCCGACGCGATCGAGGCCGAGGGCTGGCGGCTGCGGCGCAATTCGCCCTTTTCGGGCGCCTTCATCACCCAGGCCTATGGCCGTCCGGGCCAGAACATCCATGTCGTGCAGCTGGAAATCGACCGCTCGCTCTACATGGACGAAGGCAGCATCGAGCCGCGCCCCGACTTCGCCGAATTCGCGCAGCGGATGCAGCGCGTGGTCCGCAAACTGTCCAGGCTGGAAGCCGACGGCGCGGCCGGGGACCGGATCGCCGCCGAATAGCCGCGGCGGGACCGGCCCCGCCCCGTTCGGATCCCGTTCGGATATGGCGTCCGGCGGCATTTCGGCTTACCACTCTGGCGATTGCAATCCGTATCCGATCGGTTCCGACAGCTTGATTTCGCATCATTTCCGCGCCTGAGATCCCGCAAAGCGCCCCAGAAGGAGTTATGTGATGGACGACCTGACCCTTGCCCTGACCGATCTGCTCAGCCGGAACCTGGCGCTGATCGTCCTGGCCATCGTGATCTTCCTGGCGGTCAGCTCGGCCGTGCGGATCGTGCCGCAATCCGAGAAATTCGTGGTCGAGCGATTCGGCCGCCTGCGCGCCGTGCTGGGGCCGGGGATCAACTTCATCGTGCCCTTCCTCGACCGGGTGGCCCACAAGATCTCGGTGCTGGAACGGCAGCTGCCGACCAACAGCCAGGATGCCATCACCGCCGACAACGTGCTGGTCGAGGTCGAGACCAGCGTCTTCTACCGCATCATCGAGCCGGAAAAGACCGTCTATCGCATCCGCGACGTGGATGCGGCCATCGCCACCACGGTCGCGGGCATCGTGCGCTCCGAGATCGGCACGATGGAGCTGGACCAGGTCCAGTCGAACCGCGCCCCGCTGATCAACCGGATCCGCGAATCGCTGGCCAATGTGGTCGACGACTGGGGCATCGAGGTGACGCGGGCCGAGATCCTGGACGTCAACCTGGACGACGCCACCCGCGCCGCCATGCTGCAGCAGCTGAATGCCGAACGCGCGCGGCGCGCGCAGGTGACCGAGGCCGAGGGCAAGCGCCGCGCGGTCGAACTGGCCGCCGATGGCGAGCTTTATGCCGCCGAGCAGCAGGCCAAGGCCCGGCGCGTGCTGGCCGAGGCCGAGGCCTATGCGACCACCGCCATCGCCGAAGCCATCGCGAAGAACGGGCTGGAGGCCGCGCAATACCAGGTGGCGCTGAAACAGGTCGAGGCCTTGACCGAGGTCGGGCGCGGCGAGGGCCGGCAGACGGTGATCGTGCCCGCCGCCGCGCTGGACGCGTTTTCCGATGCCTTCGGGCTGCTGAAAGGACGGGGATGATGCTGAACGGCTGGTGGTGGCTGATCGCGGCGCTGGTCCTGGCGGCGCTGGAGCTTTTCGCGCCCGGCTGGGTGTTCCTGGGCATCGCCGGGGCCGTCGCGGTGATGGGCCTGGCGCTGCTGTCGGGCCTGTGGACGGCGGGGCTGCCGGTCACGCTGGTCGCCACCGCGATCCTGTCGGGGGTGATCTGGCTGCTGCTGCGCCGCCTGATCGGGGTGCGCGAGGGGCAGGTGCGGATCTGGGACCGCGACATCAACGACTGATGGCGCGGGGATCGGCCGCGGATGGGTATTTGGGCAACGAAGAAACGCCCTTTCACGGCGCGAAGCTGCTGCTGACCCAGGGCGGGCGACTGCTGACGCTGCTGCGCGACGATTTTGGCCATATCCCCTTTCCCGCCCATTGGGACCTGCCCGGCGGCGGCCGCGAGGGCGAGGAGAGCGCGCTGGCCTGTGCCCTGCGCGAGCTGGAGGAGGAATTCGGCTTGCGGCTTCCCGCCCGGCGGCTGAGCGGGCGGGCCTTTCCCTCGCATCAGCGGCCCGGCATGGTGTCCTGGCTGTTCAGCGGCACGATCCGCGCCGCCGAGATCGCCGCCATCCGCTTCGGCCCCGAGGGGCAGGAGTGGCGGATGATGGCGATCAGGGATTTCCTGGCCCATCCGCGCGCCGTCCCGCATTTCAGGGACTGGGTGCGGGCGGTCATCGGCTGAGGGGGGCCGTCAGGGCAGTTCGGCCAGGATCGCCTGCGCGGCGGCGCGGGGATCGTCGGCCTTCCAGACCGGGCGGCCGACGACGATGTGGTCGGCCCCGGCGGCGATGGCGCTGGCCGGGGTCTCCACCCGCTTCTGGTCGCCCAAGGCCGCGCCCGCCGGCCGCACGCCCGGCGTCACGATCAGCCGCGATCCGGGCAGGGCGCGGATCGCCGCGGCCTCGCGCGGGGAACAGATGATGCCGTCGGCGCCGGCATCAAAAGCGCGGGCGGCGCGTTCCACGGTGATCTGGTGCAGATCGCCCGGCCGGATCATCCCGGCATCCAGGTCAGCACGGTCCAGCGAGGTCAGGATGGTCACGCCGAGAATCTTCAGATTGCTGCCCGCGGCGCCCTGTTTCGCGGCGCGGACCACATGCGGATCGCCATGCACGGTCAGGAAATCCAGATCGAACCGGGCCAGCCCGCGCACCGCGGCCTCGATGGTGGCGCCGATGTCGAACAGCTTCATGTCCAGGAAGATGCGCTTGCCGCGTTCCTGCTTCAGCTCGTTGGCCAGCGCCAGCCCGCCGCCGGTCAGCATCCCCAGCCCGATCTTGTAGAAGCCGACGGCATCGCCCAACCGGTCCGCCAGATCCAGCCCCGCCACCGCGTCCGGCACGTCCAGCGCCACGATCAGCCGATCATCCATCCCTGCCCTCATCATCCATGAAATCGCGGCGTTATGACACAAGCGGAAGCGGCTTGAAAGCGCCGGGAAAGATCCCAAATCTATCTCGAAGACCCGGACAGGGGGCGTGCCGAAGCCGGGCGTCCGCGACACGGGGGCTAGTGAAAGGAGAAGAACCGATGAACATGGAAAAGTTCACGGAACGGTCGCGCGGATTCCTGCAAGCCGCCCAGACCATCGCGATTCGCGAGGAAAACCAGCGGGTCGTTGCCGAACATCTGCTGAAGGCGCTGATGGATGACGATCAGGGGCTGGCCGCCAACCTGATCACCCGCGCGGGCGGGGATGCGCGCCGCGTGCGCGAGGCGGTGGACCAGGCCGTCGCCAAGTTGCCCAAGGTCAAGGGCGGCGACGGGCAGGTCTATGTGGACCCCTCGATGGTGCGCGTGCTGGACGAGGCCGAGAAGGTCGCCAAGAAGGCCGGCGACAGCTTCGTGCCGGCCGAGCGCATCCTGATGGCGCTGGCCATGGTCAACACCAATGCGCGCGACGCGCTGTCGGCCGGCGGCGTCACCGCCCAGGCCCTGAACGGCGCGATCAACGACATCCGCAAGGGCCGCACGGCTGACAGCGCCAGCGCCGAGGACAGCTATGAGGCGCTGGAGAAATATGCCCGCGACCTGACCGAGGCCGCGCGCGAGGGCAAGATCGACCCGATCATCGGCCGCGACGAGGAGATCCGCCGCGCCATGCAGGTGCTGTCGCGGCGCACCAAGAACAACCCCGTCCTGATCGGCGAGCCCGGCGTCGGCAAGACCGCCATCGCCGAAGGCCTGGCGCTGCGCATCATCGACGGCGACGTGCCCGAAAGCCTGCGCGACAAGCGGCTGATGGCGCTGGACATGGGCGCGCTGATCGCCGGCGCGAAATATCGCGGCGAGTTCGAGGAGCGGCTGAAGGCGATCCTGAAGGAGATCGAGACCGCCGCCGGGGAAATCATCCTGTTCATCGACGAGATGCATGTGCTGGTCGGCGCGGGCAAGACCGACGGCGCGATGGATGCCGCCAACCTGATCAAGCCGGCGCTTGCGCGGGGCGAATTGCACTGCGTCGGCGCCACCACGCTTGACGAATACCGCAAGTATATCGAGAAGGACGCGGCCCTTGCCCGCCGCTTCCAGCCGGTCATGGTGGAGGAGCCGACGGTCGAGGACACCATCTCGATCCTGCGCGGCATCAAGGAGAAATACGAGCTTCACCACGGCGTGCGCATTTCCGACGCGGCGCTGGTCGCGGCCGCGCAGCTGTCGCATCGCTACATCACCGACCGCTTCCTGCCCGACAAGGCGATCGACCTGGTGGACGAGGCGGCAAGCCGCCTGCGCATGGAGGTCGACAGCAAGCCCGAGGAACTAGACCAGCTGGACCGCCAGATCCTGCAATTGCAGATCGAGGCCGAGGCGCTGAAGAAGGAAGACGACGCGGCCTCGCGCGACCGGCTGGAAAAGCTGGAAAAGGACCTGTCGGACCTGCAGCAGCAATCGGCCGAGATGACCGCCCGCTGGCAGGCGGAACGCGACCGGCTGGAGGGTTCCCGCAACCTGAAGGAACAGCTTGACCGCGCCCGCGCCGAGCTGGACCAGGCCAAGCGCGAGGGCAACCTGGCTCGCGCGGGCGAGCTGTCCTATGGCATCATTCCCGGACTGGAAAAGCAGCTGTCCGAGGCGGAAAGCGGCGACGGGCCGATGGTCGAGGAAGCCGTGCGCCCCGAGCAGATCGCCGAGGTGGTCGAACGCTGGACCGGCATCCCGACCAGCAAGATGCTGGAGGGCGAGCGCGAGAAGCTGCTGAAGATGGAGGAACAGATCGGCCGCCGCGTCATCGGCCAATCCGAGGCCGTGGTCGCCGTCTCGAACGCCGTCCGCCGCGCCCGCGCCGGGCTGAACGACGAGAACCGCCCGCTCGGGTCGTTCCTGTTCCTGGGCCCCACCGGCGTCGGCAAGACCGAGCTGACCAAGGCCTTGGCCGAATACATGTTCGACGACGATTCCGCGATGGTCCGCATCGACATGTCCGAGTTCATGGAAAAACATTCCGTGGCGCGGCTGATCGGCGCCCCTCCGGGCTATGTCGGCTATGACGAGGGCGGCGTGCTGACGGAAGCCGTGCGGCGGCGGCCCTATCAGGTGATCCTGTTCGACGAGGTCGAAAAGGCGCATCCGGACGTGTTCAACGTGCTGCTGCAGGTGCTGGATGACGGGGTGCTGACCGACGGCCAGGGTCGGACGGTGGATTTCAAGCAGACGCTGATCATCCTGACCTCGAACCTGGGGTCGCAGGCGCTGTCCACCCTGCCCGAGGACGCCGATTCGACCGATGCCCGCCATCAGGTGATGGAGGCGGTGCGGGCCCATTTCCGCCCCGAATTCCTGAACCGGCTGGACGAGATCATCATCTTCCGCCGCCTGACGCGGGCGAATATGGACGGCATCGTCGATATCCAGCTTCTGCGGCTGGAACACCGCCTGGCGGGCCGCAAGATCACGCTGGAGCTGGACGAATCGGCGCGGAAATGGCTGGCCGACCAGGGCTATGACCCGGTCTTCGGCGCAAGGCCGCTGAAGCGGGTGATCCAGCGCGCGCTTCAGGATCCGCTGGCGGAACTCTTGCTGTCGGGCGAGGTGCTGGACGGCCAGACCGTCCATGTCGGCGCCGGCCCGGACGGGCTGATCGTCGGCAACCGGGTCGGCCGCGCCGGCCACAAGCTGGGCGCGGTGGGCGAAGGCCCGAAACCCGACGCTACGGTTCACTGAGACGCGAAGGCCCCGGTTCCGCCGGGGCCTTTCGCCATGCCGGCCCGGACAGGCGGCATGACCCGCCGCAGGCAAGCGCCCCCCGGAACTGTCGCCGCGTCACGGCTTGCCCAGCACGCGGCCCCGCGCCATCCTCGGCCCAAATCCGAGGAGGACCCCATGCTGCCGCCGATCCTGCAGAACCTGCGCATTCCCGTCGTGGCTTCGCCCATGTTCATCGTCTCGGGGCCGGAACTGGTCATCGCGCAATGCAAGGCCGGCATCGTCGGCAGCTTTCCGGCTCTGAACGCGCGCGAAAAGGATGGCGAGCCGCCGCTGCTGGAGGCCTGGCTGACCCGCATCGCCGAGGAGCTGGACCGCCATAACCAGGCCAATCCCGACCGCCCGGCCGCCCCCTTCGCGGTGAACCAGATCGTCCATCGCAGCAATGCCCGGCTGGAGCGCGACATCGAGATCTGCCATCGCCACAAGGTCCCGATCTGGATCACCTCGCTTGGCGCGCGGGTCGAGGTGAACGCGGCCGCCCATGATTGCGGCGGCATCGCGCTGCATGACATCATCGACAACCGCTTCGCGAAGAAGGCCATCGAGAAGGGCGCCGACGGGCTGATCGCGGTGGCGGCGGGCGCGGGCGGCCATGCCGGGCCGCAATCGCCCTTCGCGCTGGTCCAGGAGATCCGCGACTGGTTCGACGGCCCGCTGCTGCTGTCGGGGGCCATCGCGACGGGCCGGGCGGTGCTGGCGGCGCAGGTGATGGGGGCCGACCTAGCCTATATCGGCAGCCCCTTCATCGCCACCGACGAGGCCAATGCCCAGCCCGAATACAAGCGGATGATCTGCGACAGCAGCGCGATGGATATCGTCACCTCGTCGCTTTTCACCGGCGTTTCAGGCAATTACCTGGCGCCCTCGATCCGCGCGGCAGGGCTGGACCCGGACGCGCTGGCGTCGGCCGATGCCTCGTCGATGAATTTCGGGGCCGGTGGAGCCAAGGCCAAGGCCTGGAGCCAGATCTGGGGATCGGGCCAGGGGATCGGCGCCGTGCGCGAGATCCTGCCCGCCGCCGAGCGCATCGACCGGCTGGCCGCGGAATACGACCGGGCAAAAGCCGAGATGGCGCGTCTGTGACCTTTGCGAAGCGGCTGCTTGCCCCCATATTGGGCTGCGAACAGGACCCGATCCGCGGAGGATGAATTGGCCTATCGGAAATCGCAGGAGGCGATCGACCGGCTGACGCCGGAACAATATCGCGTCACGCAGGAAAACGGCACCGAACGTGCCTTCACCGGCGAATACGACCATCATTTCGAGCCCGGCATCTATGTCGACGTGGTCTCGGGCGAGCCGCTTTTCGCCAGTTCGGCGAAATACGATTCGGGCTGCGGCTGGCCGGCCTTCACCAAGCCCATCGACGGCAACGTCACCGAGCATCGCGACATCTCTCACGGGATGATCCGCACCGAGGTCCGCTCGGCCCATGGCGACAGCCATCTGGGCCATGTCTTTCCCGACGGCCCGCCCGATGCGGGGGGGCTGCGCTATTGCATCAACTCGGCCGCGCTGCGCTTCGTGCCGCGCGAGCGCATGGAGGCCGAGGGCTATGGCGCCTTTCTGGAACAGGTGGAGGGCTGAATGACCGAGAAGGCGATTCTTGCGGGCGGCTGTTTCTGGGGGATGCAGGACCTGATCCGGCGGCTGCCCGGCGTGATCTCGACCCGCGTCGGCTATACCGGCGGCGATGTCCCCAACGCCACCTATCGCGACCACGGCACCCATGCCGAGGGGATCGAGGTGATCTTCGACCCCTCGATGATCACCTATCGGCGGCTTCTGGAGTTCTTCTTCCAGATCCACGACCCCACGACGCCGAACCGCCAGGGCAACGATGTCGGACCCAGCTACCGCTCGGCCATCTACCATCTGGACGAGGAGCAGAAGCGGGTGGCCGAGGAGACCATCGCCGATGTGAATGCCTCGGGGCTGTGGCCGGGGCCGGTCGTCACCGAACTGGCGCCGGCGGGCGATTTCTGGGAAGCCGAGCCCGAGCACCAGGATTACCTGGAGCGTTTCCCGAACGGCTATACCTGCCACTTCCCGCGCACCGACTGGGTGCTGCCGCGCCGCAAGGCGGTGTGATCCCGCCGCATCGAACCGCGGGCGCCCCCGAAAGGATTTCGGGGGCGTCTTGCGTCCCGCGATGGCCGGGGCTGTCCGCCCCGGCGCCGGCGGGTTCCAGCAGCAGCGGCGCCCCAGCCGGCGACGCCCGAGGGTATTTGGACAACGAAGAAGCGGCGCGGGTCAGGGCCGGTCGGGCGGCGGCTTGACGGCGAAGACCGCGCAATAGAGCGCGGGGACGAAGATCAGCGTCACCAGCGTGCCGGCGATGATGCCGCCCATCATCGAGAAGGCCATCGGCCCCCAGAAGACCTGCCGCGAGATCGGGATCAGCGCCAGGCTGGCGGCGGCGGCGGTCAGCAGGATCGGGCGGGCGCGGCTGTCCGAGGCCTCGAAGACCGCGTCCCATTGCGACCGGCCCTTGTGCAGCAGCTCCTGGATCTCGTGGACCAGGATGACCGAGTTGCGGATCAGGATGCCGATCAGCGCCAGGATCCCCAGGATCGCCACGAAGCCCATCGGCACGCCGAAGGGCACCAGCACCGCGACCACGCCGATCAGCCCCAGGGGCGCGGCGGCAAAGACGATCAGCGACAGGCGGAAGCTCTGCATCTGCGCCATGACCAGGAATGCCATGATCAGCAGCATCACCGGCACCACCGCCGCGATCGGCTCCTGGCTTTCGGCCGAGGTCTCGACCGTGCCGCCAAGCTCGATCATGACCGAGGGCGGCAGGCCGGCGGCATAGTCGGCGACCCGGTCGGCCAGCGCGTCGACCAGCGTGGCGGGCTGGTCGGCGCTGTTGATCGCGGCCTTCACGGTCACGGTCGGGCGGCCGTTGCGCTGCATGATCAGCGGCTGTTCGGTATCGTATTCGAGGCTGACCAGCGCCGAGAGCGGCACGCTGCGCCCCGAGGTCGAGGGCGGCACCAGCTGCAGGTTGCGCAGCGACTCCAGCGACTGGCGGTCCGCCGCCTCGCCGCGCGCCACCACGTCGATCAGGAAGATGTCGTCGCGCAGCTGCGTCACCTGCTGCCCGGAATAGAGCGCGGCGAGCGCGCCCGAGATGTCCTCGTTCGTGACGCCCAGCCGGCGGGCCTGGTCCTGGTCCACCTTCAGCCGGACGACGCGGGCGGGTTCGTTCCAGTCCAGCGCGATGTCGCGCAGGCGCGGCTCCGAGGACAGCACCGTCGCCAGGCCGCGCGCGGCGTCGCGGGCCTGGTCGACATCGCGGGCGCTGACGCGATACTGGACCGGCTTGCCAACCGGCGGGCCGATCTCGAGGTTCTTCACATAGATGTCGACGCCGGCGAATTCGCGCTGCGCCAGGTCGTTCAGCCGCGCCTTCACCCGGTCGCGGGCGGGCAGGTCGGGGGTCTGGATCACGATCTGGCCCATATGCGGGCCAGCGGTCGGCACGTCCATCGACAGGACGAAGCGCGGCGCGCCGCGGCCGACATAGGAGGTCCAGAACAGGACATCCTCGTCATCCGCCAGCGTCGCTTCCAGCCGGTCCATGTCGGCGCGGGTCTTGGTGATCGAGGCGTTCTGGCGTTCGGCGATATCGACGATGATCTCGGTCCGGTCCGAGGTCGGGAAGAACTGCTGCTCGACGAAGCGCATCCCCCAGACCGAGAGCCCGAAGACCGCCAGCGTGATCGCGATGGTCGCCCATTTGAAACGCATCCCCCAGAGCAGCAGCCGGTGGAACCGACGCCTCAGCCAGCCGGGCTTCTGTTCGTGATGGCCCATGTTCGTCTTCAGGAAGGTCACCCCCAGAAGCGGCGCGAACAGCACCGCCACGATCCATGAAATCACCAGCGAGACCGCGATGACCACGAAGAGCGAGAAGGTGAATTCGCCCGCGGCCGAGCTGTTCAGCCCGATCGGGATGAAGCCCGCGACCGTCACCAGCGTGCCGGTCAGCATCGGGAAGGCAATCGAGGTCCAGGCATAGCTGGCGGCGTTTTCCAGCGATTCGCCGATTTCCAGCCGCGAGATCATCGTCTCGATGGCGATCATCGCGTCATCGACCAGCAGCCCCAGCGCGATGATCAGCGCCCCCAGCGAGATGCGCTGCAGCGTGATGCCGTAGAGGTCCAGGATCACGAAGGTGATCGCCAGGACCAGCGGGATGGTCAGCGTCACCACGAAGCCGGCGCGGAAGCCCAGGCTGACGAAGCTGACGATCAGCACGATCAGCACCGCCTCGGCCAGCGCCTGGATGAAATGGCCGACGGCATGTTCGACCACATGCGGCTGGTCGGCGAACTTGGCCATCTCGATGCCGACGGGCAGGTCGGCGGCGATCTCCGCCATCAGCGCGTCCAGGTCGCGGCCGAATTCCAGGATGTTCTCGCCGTCGCGCATCCCGATCTGCAACCCGATGGCGGGCTGGCCGTTATGGCGGAACAGCGATTCCGGCGGGTCCTGATAGCCGCGCCGGACGGTCGCCACGTCGCCCAGGTTGAAGAAACGTTCGCCCACCCGCAGGTTGACGGCGGCGATCGCCTCGGCATCGTCGAACTGCCCGCCGACGCGGACCAGCACGCGCTCGGGGCCCGCCTCGACGACGCCCGAGGGCAGGATGGCGTTCTGGGTGGCAAGGGTGGCGATGACCTGCGGCGGGCTGAGCCCCAGCGCGGCAAGCCGGGCGGCCGAGAATTCCAGGTAGATCTGTTCCTCCTGCTCGCCCAGCAGCTCGGTCTTGCCGGCGGCGGGCAGGGCCGAGACGCGCCTGCGGATATCCTCGACCCGGTCGCGCAATTCCCGCGGCGAAAAGCCGTCGGCGGTGAAGGCATAGATATTGCCGAAGACGTCGCCGAAATCGTCGTTGAACTGGAAGCCGGCGAATTCCTGCGGGAAATCGGGGCGGATGTCCGACATCATCTCGCGCACGCGCTTCCAGATCTCGGGCACGTCGGGGCCGCGCGTGGTCGGCAGCAGCTCGACATAGACCACCGCCTGGCCGGGCATGGTGACCGAGCGGGTGAAGTAGAGCTCGTCCAGCTCCTCCAGCTTGGTCTCGATCCGGGTCGTCACCTGTTTCAGCGTCTCCTCGACGCTGGCGCCGGGCAGGGCGGCGCCGATCACCATGACCTTGATGGTGAAGTTCGGGTCCTCCTCGCGGCCCAGGTTGTTGTAGCTGATCGCGCCCGCGATCATCGAGACGATCAGCAGGAACCAGACGAAGCTGCGGTGATGCAGCGCCCAGTCCGACAGGTTGAAACGCTTCACGGCTCTACCCTCCGTCCGACGGCCTGCCCCTGTTTCAGCGAATTGACGCCGCGGACGACGATCTCGTCTCCGGCCGCGACGCCGCCGGTCACGATCACCCGGCCCTGATAGCTGGCGCCGGTGGTGACCGGCACCGCCTCGACATGGGCCTGCTCGCCCTCGCGGATCACCCGCCAGACGCTGGCGCCGTCGGGGACCGGCAGGATGGCCTCGACCGGCAGGGTCAGGACCGGGTCGCCGACGGTGCCGAAACGGGCCCGGACCAGGGCGCCCAGCCGGAAGGGCGCGTCCTCGGGCAGGGTCAGGTAAAGGCGGCGGGTGCGCGTGGCGCTGTCGGCCAGCGGCTCGATCCGGTCCAGCGTCGCGGGAACCTCGATCTCGGGCGCGCTGCGCTGCCAGACGCTGAAGACCGCCCGCTCGCCCAGGCCGGCCAGCGCCGATTCGGGCAGGTCGATCACCGCCTCGCGGCCGTCATCGGCCGACAGCTGCAGGATCGGCTCGCCGGCGCCGACCACGGCGCCGGGATTGGCATGGACCGCGCTGACCACGCCGCCGAAGGGGGCGGTCATCCGGGCATAGCCCTCGGCGTCCTGGGCCTGCACCAGTTCGGAACGCGCCTGTTCGGCCGCCGCCTCGGCCGAGGCCATCATCCGCTGCGCCTGTTCCAGCTGCGCGGCCGAGGCGACATTGCGCTCGGCCAGCGCCTGGGTGCGTTCCAGCGTCGTGCGCGCGGTCGAAAGCTGCACCTCGGCGGCATCGACGGCGGCACGGGCGGCGCGGGTGGTCGCGGCCAGGTCCTCGGTCGCCAGTTCCGCCAGCAGCGCCCCGGCCTCGACCCGGTCGCCAATATCGACATGGCGCGCGATCATGCGGCCAAGCGTCTGGAACGCCATAGACACCTGCGTCTTTGAGGCGACCGCGCCCGGAATCCAGCGCAGGTTCGCGTCGCGATCCTCGACGATTTCGGTCACCACCGGGCGCGGCGGTCCCGTCACCTCGGCGTAAGAGCCGAAGCGCAGCCATTCCGGCAGCGTCAGGGCGGCGGCGGGCAGCGCCGGAAGAGTCATCAGCACCGCCAGCAGCAGCGCCATCGCGCGGCGCGCGCTCATGGCAGCACCGTCGCCTGATGCACGCCGCGGCCGGGATAGAGCAGCTGCGAGCCCGCGCCGACGACCACCTGCCCGGCCTCGACGCCGGCCGACAGGAACACGCCCTTGTCGCCGAAATTGCTGATCTCGACCGGGACGAGGCGGGTCTGCTCGCCCTCGACCAGCCAGACGGCCGCGCCGTCGCCATGCCGCGTCAGCGCCGTCCAGGGCACCAGGACGCCGGAACTGGTCGAGATCCGCATATGCCCGCGCACCGCCGCGCCCAGAAGCTCGATCGCGCCGTCGCCATTGTCGATCTCGGCGCGCACCGCCACCGTTCCCAGCTGCGGATCGACCAGTGGCGAGATCTCGGTCACCGTCCCGGTCATCGCGGGCATGTCGAAATCGATGGCCTCCAGCCGGACCTGCGTGCCCATCGCCTTGTCCAGCAGCGGCAGGTCGGCGGACTGGAACACCGCCTCCAGCCCCTCAAGCTCGGCCAGCGACAGGACCGGCTGCGCCGCGCCCACGATCTGGCCGGGGGCGATGTTGCGGGCGGTCACGACCGCGTCGTCGGGCGCCACAAGCACCGTGTCCGAGACCGCGCGATTGGCCTGTTCCAGCGCGCTTTCGGCCCGTTCGACGGCGCCCTGGGCCTCGGACAGGGCCTGCGCGGCCGCGTCCCGCGCCGCCCGCGTGCCGACGCCGCGCGACAGCATCGCCTCGGCCCGGTCGCTGGCCTGGCGGGCCTGCGCCAGCGCCGCCCGCGCCGCCGCCAGGCTGGCCTCGGCCACCTTCCGGCCCTGTTCCTGCTGGACCGAATCCAGCCGGGCCAGCGGCTGGTCGCGGGCGACGTGATCGCCCTCCTCCACCAGCACCTCGATCACCCGGCCGCTCTGGCGGAAGCCCAGATCGACGCTGTCGCGCGCCTCGATGCTGCCGGTCAGCTCGATCGTCGCGACCATGTCCTGTTCCACGGCCGTCACATATTCGACGGCGATCGCGTCATGTTCCGCAAATGCGGTGGAAATGCTCATAAGCGCGGCAAACGCGCCCGCAAGACAAGTCCTCTTCATCAGAGTCCCCCCGTTCACGGGTCATCATGCGATTGAAATAATTACCGTTTACCCAACAAGCGGCTAAGTCACCGCGGCCTTCTGGTGAAAATTCTCACGATCCCAGCTGCCCTCGCGCAAGATCCGGGCAAGAATGTCGACGGAACGATTAACATCTTCCAAATCATTGTAAAGAGGCGCAAAACCGAAGCGCAAAACGTCCGGGGCGCGGAAATCGCCGATCACGCCCTCGGCGATCAGCGCCTGCATGACCGCATAGCCCTGCGGATGGCGGAACCCCACCTGCGAGCCGCGCAGCGCCGGATCGCGGGGCGAGTTCAGCACCAGGCCGGGGCAATTCGCCTCGACCCCGGCGATGAAGGCCTCGGTCAGCTGGATCGAGCGCGCCCGCAGATCGGCAAGCGACACCTCGTCCCAGACGTCCAGCGCGGCGTCCAGCGCGGTCATGGCGATCACCGGCGGCGTGCCGACGCGCATCCGCTCGATGCCCGGCGCGGGGCGATAGTCCAGGTCGAAGGCGAAGGGCTCGGCATGGCCCATCCAGCCCTGCAGGATCGGCTGGGCGGCATCGGCATGGCGCGGATGGATCCAGATGAAGGCCGGCGCGCCCGGCCCGCCATTGAGATACTTGTAGGTGCAGCCCACGGCGAAATCGGCATCTGCGCCGGTCAGGTCCACGTCCACCGCCCCCGCCGAATGGGCCAGGTCCCAGACCGTCAGCGCCCCCGCCCGATGCGCGCGGGCGGTCAGCGCCGCCATGTCGTGGCGGCGGCCGGTGCGGTAATCCACCTCGGTGATCATCAGCACCGCCAGATCGGCGCCGATATGGTCGATGGCCTCGGCGACCTCTTCGGGCGCGACCACGCGCAGCTCTGCCCCCACCGCGCGGGCCAGCCCCTGCGCCACATAGAGGTCCGAGGGGAAATTGCCGCTGTCCGACAGGATCACCCGCCGGTCGGGGCGCATCGCCCGCGCCGCGCTGACCGCCTGGAACACCTTGATCGACAGCGTGTCGCCCATCACCACCTCGCCCGGCCCCGCGCCGATCAGCCGCGCCAACCGGTCGCCGACCCTGCGCGGCTGCGCATACCAGCCCGCCTTGTTCCAGCCGGTGATCAGCAGTTCCGACCATTCGTCCCGCATCATCCCGGCCACGCGGTCCCTGGCCGCGACCGGCATCGGCCCCAGCGAGTTTCCGTCCAGATAGGTGATGCCCTGGGGCAGGTGGAAGGCGCGGCGGGTACGGGTGAAATCGGTCATGGCACTCTCTCCTCTTGACCGCAGGCTAGCAGCGGGTTTCCCTTCCCGAAAGTGGCGACGCAGGGGAAGGCAATGCTGTATCGGGTGCGGGACTGGGACGACGCCTATGCCAATGGCGCCCATATCCCCGGCGCCGAGACCTACCTGCCGCAATGGCAGCGCGACGCCGCCGCCTTCCGCGCCACTGCCCGGCACCAGCCGCTGGGTCCCGAGGGGGTGCTGGCGCGCGGCGACCTGTTCCTGCCCGAGGGCCCGCCGCGGGGGCTGGCCGTCTTCATCCATGGCGGCTACTGGATGAGGTTCGACCCCTCGCTCTGGTCGCATCTGGCCGCCGGACCGCTGGCGCGCGGCCATGCCGTGGCGATGCCCGCCTATACGCTGGCGCCCGAGGCGCGGATCGCCGCGATGACCCGCGAAATCACCGCCGGGATCGAGGCCGCCGCCGCGCGGATCCCCGGCCCCATCGCCATCACCGGCCATTCCGCCGGCGGCCATCTGGCGGCGCGCATGGCCTGCGACGACGGCACGCTGAATGATGCCGTGGCCGCGCGGGTCTCGGCCTGCCTGCCGATCTCTCCACTGGCCGATCTGCGCCCGCTGATGCGCACCGAGATGAACCGGACCCTGCACATCGACGCGGCCGAGGCCGAGGCCGAAAGCCCGGCGCTTCTGTCGCCCCGCGCCGGTATCCCGGTCACCACCTGGGTCGGCGGCATGGAGCGGCCGGAATTCATCCGCCAGGCGCGGCTGCTGGCCGATATCTGGGCCGGGCTGGGGGCGGCGACGGAATGCGTCATCGACCCCGGCCTGCATCACTTCAACGTGATCGCGGCGCTTGCCCGCCCGGACAGCCCGCTGACCCGCAGGCTGCTGGCCTAGCCCGCGAAGCTGTCTGGATCGGGGCTGGTGCGCAGATCGCTGTCCAGCGCGTCGATATCGGCGATGTCCTGCCCGGTCAGGCGCAGCTCCAGCGCGGCGAAGTTCTGGCGCAGCCGGCCGGGATCCTGGGATTTCGGGATCACCGACAGCCCATGCGCCAGATGCCAGGCCAGGATGACCTGCGCGGGCAAGGCGCCCAGCCGTTCGGCGATGCGGACCACTGGCGCCGCGTTGAAATCCGCGCCGCGGCCCAGGGGCGCCCAGCTTTGCGTGACGACGCCCAGGCGCTGGTTCACGGCCCGCAGATGCGGCTGGTTGAAGGTCGGGTGCAGCTCGATCTGGTTCAGCGCCGGCGCGGTGCCGGTCTCGTCGACCAGGCGCTGCAGATGCGCCTCCTGGAAATTCGAGACGCCGATGGACCTGACCCGGCCGGTCTCGCGCAGTTCGATCAGCGCCTTCCAGGTCTCGACATAGAGATCCTGCTGCGGCACCGGCCAGTGGATCAGGTAGAGGTCCAGGTAATCCAGCCCCAGCCGCTCCATCGTCGCGTCGAAGGCGCCGAGCGTGCGGTCGCGGCCCTGCTGGTCGTTCCACAGCTTCGAGGTTACGAAGACCTGCTCTCGCGGGATCTCGGCCTCGCGCACGGCCTGGCCCATCCCGGCCTCGTTGCCATAGGCGGCGGCGCCGTCGATCAGCCGATAGCCGATCCGCAGCGCCTCGGCCACGGTCGCGGCGGTCTCATCGGCCGGCATCTGCCAGACGCCCAGCCCGAATTGCGGCATCTGGCGGCCGTCGTTCAGCCTCAGCATCGGTTGTGTCATCGCATTCTCCTGTCGCATCGTCAGATCGTGAAATCGGCCTCACGGGCGCCGGTCATGGCCAGCAGGCGGTCGGGCGCGATGGCGAAGACGTGGCGCGGCGTGCCGGCCGCCGCCCAGACCTGCGCGAAATCGCGCAGGCGCGGGTCGAACCAGGCCGTCACCGGCGCCAGATGGCCGACCGGGGCCACGCCGCCGATGGCGAAGCCGGTCTCGGCCCGGACCAGCGCCGCATCGGCCTTGCCAAGCGCCTGCCCGGCCAGCGCCGCCGCCTTGACCGGATCGACGCGGTTGCCGCCGGCGGTCAAAAACAGCAGGACATGGCCCGTCGCCTCGCCGCGGAAGATGATCGACTTGGCTATCTGGTCCAGCTGGCACCCCGCGGCCCGCGCGGCCTCCTCGGCGGTGCGTGTGCTGTCCGGCATCTCCAGGATCTCGACCGCCTCTCCGGCGGCCTCCAGCGCCGCCTTCACCCGTTTCAGGCTCTTGCTCATCCCTGCCCCCCTTGCTGCCGGCCGCGACGCTAGCGCCCCGACCGGCAAAGGGAAAGGGCACGCGGGGCTTGCCAGGGCGGCCGGAACGTGCTGCACCGGAACGGGCGCGATACATGACGGGGGAAACGGGCGATGAAGGTCTATACGCTGCTGGTCCAGCTTGGCCGCAAGAAGGGCGACGGGCTGCCCGACGGTGCGACCGGCGCCGCGCTGATGTGCTATTGCCCGGCCGGCGACGAGGCCGAGGCGGTGCGCGAAACCGTCGCCATCCTGAAACAGGCCGACATGGCGCCGCTGGACGTGACCGGCTACGGCTCGCTGGAGGAGCGCCTGGCCGAGGGGCACGAGATCGAGGATGACGAGCGCGCCCTGATGGACCGCGCGCTGGCCGAGGATTCCGTGGTGATCGCCCAGATGCAGCCCTTCTTCCAGGGCTGTCCGGGCGCCGAGGACGAAACCCTGCACTGAGCGGTTCGGCGACGGCTTGCGCGCGGCCTTTCCGCCCCGCCCCGGCCCTATTCAAGCGGGAACGCTTTCGTTAGACTGCCTCACAATAATATGTTCGAGGCAGTCAAAAACAGGCGATCCCAATGACCATTTCACGCATGCTTCTCTCGACCGCGCTGATCGGGGCCCTGGCGGCCTGCGCGGCGCCCCTGGCCACCGCCCCGGTCTCCACCGGCGCGGCGGTGACGCCCAGCCCGATCCCCGCCGCCGCGCCGGGCGACGAGGCCGGGCTGCAACGCTTCGTCCAGAGCTTCCGGTCGCGCGCCGTCTCCTCCGGGGTCTCGCCGGCGACCTATGACCGGGCCATGCGCATCGCCCGCTACAACCCCGAGGTGATCCGGCTGGACCGCCGCCAGGCCGAGTTCTCGCGCCCGGTCTGGCTGTATCTGGACAGCGCCGTGTCGGACGTGCGCATCACCACCGGCCGCCAGAAGCTGGCCCAGCTTGGCCCCACCCTGTCGCGGATCGAGGCGCAATACGGCGTCCCGCGGGAAATCGTGCTGGCCGTCTGGGGCATGGAATCGAACTTCGGCGCCAATCGCGGCCGGATGCAGATCATCCCCTCGCTGGCGACGCTGGCCTATGACGGCCGCCGGGGCGAGATGTTCCAGAACCAGCTGATCGCGGCGCTGAAGATCATCCAGGCCGGCGATACCGACCCCGAGCACATGCTGGGCAGCTGGGCTGGCGCGATGGGCCATACGCAGTTCATGCCGACCTCCTACCTGCAATATGCCGTCGACTTCAACGGCGACGGCCGCCGCGATATCTGGTCCGAGGACCCGACCGACTCGCTGGCCTCGACCGCGGCCTATCTGGCGCGCAACGGCTGGCAGCGCGGCCAGGCCTGGGGGGCCGAGGTGCAGCTGCCCGCCAATTTCAACATGAGCCTGATCGGCAAGGGCACGCGGCGCTCCAGCGGCGACTGGTCGGCCCAGGGCGTGCGGCGGATCGGCGGCGGGTCGCTGCCCAATGGCAACGGCTCGATCATCATGCCGGCCGGCGCGCGCGGCCCGGCCTTCCTGATCCTCGACAACTTCCGCTCGATCCTGCGCTACAACAACTCGGACAACTACGCGCTCGGCGTGGCCTTCCTGGGCGAACGCATCGCCGGCCGGCCCGGCATCCAGGGCAGCTGGCCGCGCAGCGACCGGCCGCTCTCCACCTCCGAGCGCGAGGAAATCCAGCGCCGCCTGGCACAGAAGGGCTTCTACCGGGGCGAGATCGACGGGCTGTTCGGCTCGGCCACGATGGAATCCGTCTCGGCCTATCAGCGGTCGATCGGCGTGACGCCCGACGGCTATCCGACCTCGATCCTGCTGGACCAGCTGCGGCGCTAAGGCATTTCCAGCAAAAGTGGATGCCGGTTTTGCGTCCGGAAATGCGCAAGAACAATGACCTGCGGCCTCTCGATGATTCAACGAATTGTCGAAAGGCCGCAGCGCAAAGGCGCAAAAGGCGGCCCTTGGGCCGCCTTTTTCAACTGGATCGCCAAAAGCGCCGGAAGATCAGGCCAGCCGGTCGCGAAAGGCCGCGAAGATCTCGCGATAGACGTCGCGCTTGAAGGGCACGATGGCCTCGATCAGGTCGTCGGCGCGCATCCATTGCCAGCGGTCGAATTCGGGGTGATCCGTCTCGATGCGGATCGCCGCGTCCTCGCGCAGGAAGCGCAGCAGGAACCATTTCTGCTTCTGCCCGCCATATTTCCCCTTCCAGGTCTTGCCCAGAAGATGCGGCGGCAGGTCGTAATAGACCCAGTCCGGCGTCTCGGCCACGATCTCGACCGAGGCCGGGTCAAGCCCGATCTCCTCGCCCAGCTCGCGCAACGCCGCCTGGTGCGGGGTCTCGCCCCGGTCGATCCCGCCCTGCGGCATCTGCCAGGCGCCCGGCGTGTCGATGCGCTGGCCCGCGAAGACCAGCCCGTCGCCGTTCATCAGCACGACGCCCGCGCAGGGACGATAGGGCAGCCCGCCCGGCCCCTTGCGGTCGCTCATTGATTGGCAGCCCCCTCGTCGCCCGAGACGCCCGACCCTTCGCCGGTGACGGCGGGGGTGGATGCGGTCGGGACCTGACCGGCGGTGAAATCCACCGCCGCCAGCCCCTTCAGGATGTCGACCGCATAGGCCAGCTGGTAATCCTCCTCGCGCAGCTTCGCGGTGGCCTCGACCTCGGCGGCTTCGTCCTCGATCTGCTTGCGCTCCTCGTCCGAGATCGAATCGTTGCCCAGGGCGCCCCGCAGATCCGCCTCGGAGCGGCTGAAGCTGGACTGGCTGCGCGGCTGATCCTCGTCCTCCTCGGAACGCGGCGGGGTCCGGGGCTGGGCGACGATGATGTCGGGCTGGATCCCCAGCGACTGGATCGACCGGCCCGAGGGCGTGTAATAGCGCGCCGTGGTCAGCCGGATGGCGCTGTCGGACGTGACCGGCATCACCGTCTGGACCGAGCCCTTGCCGAAGCTCTTCTCGCCCACGACGATGGCGCGGCGGTGGTCCTGCAGCGCGCCCGCGACGATTTCCGACGCGCTGGCCGAACCGCCATTGACCAGCACGACCATCGGCTTTCCATCGGCCAGGTCGCCCGGCTCGGCATTCCAGCGCTCGCTCTCCTCGGCCTTGCGGCCGCGGGTCGAGACGATCTCTCCGGCGTTCAGGAAGGCGTCCGAGACGCTGATCGCCTGGTTCAAGAGCCCGCCCGGATTGTTGCGCAGGTCGACGACGAAGCCGGTGACCTTGTCCATGCCGCCCGCTTCCTCGACCGCCTTCTCCAGCTCGGCCTTCAGCGTGTCATAGGTCTCGTCGTTGAAGGTCGAGACCCGCAGGATCACCGCATGGCCCTCGACGCGGGACCGCACGACCGTCAGCTTGATCGTGTCGCGGGTCATGGTCAGATCGAACGGCTCGTTCTCGTCCTCGCGCAGGATGGTGACGGTGATCTCGCTGCCCACCGGGCCGCGCATCATGTCCACGGCCTGGTCCAGCGTCAGCCCCATCAGCGATTCGCCGTTCACATGGGTGATGAAGTCGCCCGTACGCACCCCGGCCTTCGCCGCCGGCGTGTCGTCGATGGGCGAGACGACCTTGACCAGCCCGTCCTCCTGGCTGACCTCGATGCCCAGGCCGCCGAAGCTGCCGCGGGTCTGGGTCTGCATGTCCTCGTACTGGTCGGCCGACAGGAACGAGCTGTGCGGGTCCAGCGAGGTCAACATGCCGTTGATCGCCGCCTCGATCAGCTTCTTGTCCTCGGGCGCCTCGACATAATCGGCGCGCACGCGCTCGAAGATGTTGCCGAACAGTTCCAGCTGTTCATAGACCGAGGCATTGCGCCCGGCCTCCTGCGCGATCAGCGGGCCGGCGACCTGGGTGGTGACAAGCGCCCCGGCCAGCATGCCGCCCAGACCTGCGATCAGATAGTGTTTCATGCGGCTTTCCCTGCCTCAGTCCTGTTCAGCCCCGGCATCCGGTCCGGCAAGGGGATTGAGCACGAACCATTCCGCCGGGTCCAGCGTTTCATTGCCCTTGCGCAGCTCCAGATACAGGGATTCGGGCTGTCCTGCATCCCCGCCCCGCATGGCGTCGGCGACAAACTGCGCCCCGAATTCCTGCGCGGGCGCCTCGGATCCGCCCATCAGCCCGACCGGCTCGCCCGCGCCAAGCACGTCGCCCACCTCGCCGAACAGCTGCGACATGCCCGCGAAGATCAGAAGATAACCGCGTGCGGGCTCGACGATCATCACATTGCCGTAATCCAGCAGGGGACCGCGGTAACGAATGGTTGCGGACCAGGGCGTGGTCACCAGCGCCGCCGGCGCGGTCGAGATCACCCAGCCCGGACGCCGCACCCCCGCCGCGTCGGCCTGGTCGTAGAAACGCTGCACCGTGCCCATGACCGGCATCGGCAGGCTGCCCTGCGCGCCCTCGAAATCCGTCATCGGCGGGCCGACATCCAACTGCATCCGGCTGATGCCCTGCGCGAACTGGTCCAGGCTGTCGGCCGCGTCGCGCAGCTTCTGCAATTCCTCGGGTTCCTCGCCGAAGCGCACCGGCATGGTGGACCGGTCGGTGACGGCGCTGGACAGAAGCCGGCGCGCCTCCTGCACGGTGGCCAGCCCCTCGCCCAGCATCCCGGCGGCATTGGCCTGCAATTCGCGCACCAATGCGATCTCGTCCAGGTCCCCCTGCAGCCGCTCGGCCTCGGCCCGCAGGCCGGGCGTCACATCCGACAGGATCATCGCCGAACGCGCATTGGCCAGGGCCCCGGCGGGATGCAGCAGCAGCGTCGTCTCGGGCGATTGCTGCAGCGAGGTCATCGCCCCCAGCACCCGCGCCAGCCGCTCGCGCTGCGCCTCGAACCGGGCGCGCAGCTCGGTCTCGCGGGCGCTGGCCTGGCGCAAGCCGTCGCGCAGCGCGGCCAGCCCCTGCTCATAGCCGCGGATCACCTCGGTCAGGGCGACCACCTGGTCGTCCGCCTCCAGCGCCCCGCCCAGCTTGCCGACCGCCGCGCGCAGCTGCGCCGCCGCCGCCTCGGCCTCGGCCACCGCCTCGTTGGCGGGCGTCGCGGCGACCGCGCCGCCGCTCAGGGCCAGCCCGAAGGCCAGCGTCAGGGCCAGCCGCAGGCTCATGCCTGGACGATCAGGCTTTCGCCCGTCATCTCGGCCGGCTTCTCCAGCCCCATCAGATCCAGCACGGTCGGCGCCAGATCGGCCAGCCGGCCATCGCGCAGCCTTGCGCCGGCCGGGCCGCCATAAACGATCACCGGCACCGGATTGGTGGTATGGGCGGTATGCGGGCCGCCGCTGACCGGATCGACCATCGTCTCGCAATTGCCGTGATCGGCGCAGATCACCGCCGCGCCGCCGGCCCGGTCCAGCGCCTCCAGCATCCGGCCCAGCCCCTTGTCCACCGCCTCGCAGGCGCGGATCGCGGCGGGCAGGCTGCCGGTATGCCCGACCATGTCGGGATTGGCATAGTTGACCACGATCAGGTCATAGCCCGCCCCGATCGCCTCGACCAGCTTGTCGCTGACCTCGCCGGCCGACATCTCGGGCGCCAGGTCATAGGTCGCGACCTTGGGGCTGGCGGGCATGAAGCGATCCTCGCCCGGCTCGGGCGCCTCCTTGCCGCCGTTCAGGAAGAAGGTCACATGCGGATATTTCTCGGTCTCGGCCAGGCGGAACTGCCGCAACCCCTTCGAGGCCACCCAGGCCCCCAGCGTGTTGACCACCTGCCGCTTGGGATAGGCCGCGGCCATGAAGCCGTCATGGCGGGCGCTGTAATCCACCATGCCCAGCATCGCCGCCCATTCCGGCCGCAGCGAGACGTCGAAATCCGAAAATTCCGGATCGCCCAGGGCCGAGAGGATCTCGCGCGCCCGGTCGGCGCGGAAATTCAGGCAGAAGAAGCCGTCGCCATCCAGCGCGCCGTTATAGCCGTCGATCACGAAGGGCTGGATGAACTCGTCCGTCTCGCCCCGCGCATGGGCGGTTGCGACGGCGGCCCCGGCGCTTTCGGCCTCCTCGCCGCTGCCGGTGACGATGGCGCGGAAGGCGCGCTCGACCCGATCCCAGCGCCGGTCGCGGTCCATCGCGTAATAGCGGCCGATCACGGTCCCGATCCGCGCGCCCTCCGGCAGCCTGGCCTCGAGCTGGGCGATGAAGCCCGCCGCCGATTGCGGCGCCACGTCGCGGCCGTCGGTGATCGCATGGACGGTGACCGGGACGCCCGCCCCGGCAATGGCCTTAGCCGCCGCCAGCACATGGGCAAGATGCCCATGCACCCCGCCATCCGAGATCACACCCATCAGATGCGCCGCCCCCCCGCCGGCCTTCAGCCTGGCGATGAACGCGCCCAGCGCCTCGTTGCGGAAAAAGCTTCCATCCTCGATCGCCAGGTCGATCTGTCCCAGATCCATCGCGACCACGCGACCGGCGCCGATATTGGTATGGCCCACCTCGGAATTGCCCATCTGCCCGCTCGGCAGGCCGACATCCGGCCCGAAGGTGGTCAGCGTCGCATGGGGGCAATCGCGCATCAGCCGGTCGAAATTCGGCACCATCGCCTGGTCGGGCGCGCTCTGCTCGGGCCGGTCGGAAATGCCCCAGCCATCGAGGATGCACAGGATCACGGGTTTCGTCATATCCGCCTCGTCATGATTTGCGCCTTGTTACGCCCCCAAAACCCCAGCGGCAACCGCCCGCGACCCTTCATCTCGACCTGCAGCCGTTTCACTTCCGAGGGTATTTGTGCAACATGTATAACCGCCCCTTGCGCAAGAGGAATCTTCAAAGCTGATTTTGGCGCGTCACCGGGTGCTGACATGTATCCGGCCTCTGGTGCGGCCG
>NZ_QNRC01000019.1 GCF_003709565.1 Paracoccus sigandri
AACGCGGGCGGGCCGAGCTGCTGAGCCGGGTCGCCGCCGGTTGCGTCGCCGTGGGGGGCGCGGCAGGGGCCGTGGCCGCAGGCTGAGCCGCGGGGCGCGGCGCGGGCTGGGCGGGGCGGACGACCTCGGCCGCCGCACCCGTCGCGAGTTGCGCGGCTTCGTCATTCGCGACCGCACCCTGGGCCTGCGCCGCGCTGCCAAGCGCCTCGCTGAGGGCCGCGGTCAGGGCATCGTCGCCGGGCGCCAGCACAGGGGCACTGGCTACGGGGGCGCCGGCCGCCTGATCGGCGAAGTCCTGCGTCGCGGCGCTGATCGGGGCGGCGGTTCCGTCGGCCGCACCGTCCAGCACCGTTCCGATCGCCTCGGAGCCCGAGGGCAGCGGGGCGGCGGCATCCGCCACGTCCTCGGCAGCCGCGCCGGGTTGCGGATCGGTCCCGGCCGTCTGCGACTCGGCGGGCGGCAGGAAGGCGTCGGCCTCGGGCGCCAGGGTTTCGGCGCTGTCGATGGGCGCGGGTTGATCGCCGGGGGCGGGATCGCCTGCCGGCTCATCGGCCGCCAGTTCCTCGGCGACAGGGGCAGGGGTCGCCTCGGGCGCGGGCTGGGCGAGTTCGGCCGGATCGCGCTGGCCGCCGAACAGCGCCAGGACAAGGACCAGCGCCAGCACCAGCACGCCCATCAGCGTCCCCAGCGTGCCCGGACGGAAGGCGGCAAGACGCGCCAGCAGCGCGGGCGCGGGATCCTCCTCGGGTTCGGGATCGGCCTGCCGCTGCGCGCGCGCCTCGGCGGCGCGGGCGTGGATCGCCTTGGCGCGCGGGGTCATCCGCTGCCGCTCGGCCCTCGGCTGCTTGCGGTCGCCATGGCGGATGACGGCCGGGGCAGCGGCGGGCGCCGCCTCCTCGGGCTCCGCATCGTCATCGCCAGCGGCGGCCTCGGGCGCGGGATCGGCGGGCGCATCCTCGGCAACGGGCGGCGGAGCATCCTTCACGACGGGCGCGGCCGCCGTCTGCGGTTCCGGCGCGGGTTCGGGCAGGACATGCGGCGTGATGCGCGAGACAGTCGGGCCGGCAGAGGCCGGCGCCAGGTCGGTGATGCGGTCGGCCGTCACCGCGGCCAACTGCAATTCGCTTTCCGTGAAGGGCCCGCGCGCCTCTTTCTTCAGCGTCAGCCGCGTCGGGCCGAAATCGGGCTGGCCGTCGAAGCGCGCATCCTCGGGACGGGCGATGAAGCCGGCGGGGCGGAAGCCCTGGGCGACGGCGAATTCCTCGGCCTCTTCCAGCGTGCGGCGGGCGACGGCGGCGACGCGCAGGCTGTCGGGCTCGCCGCCCTCGGCCATGCACCAGTCGAAGGCCAGTTCCTCGGCGCTGTAGGGGGTGATGCGTTCCAGCGCCCGGCCGATCTCGACCGGGATGTCGGCACTGACCTGCACCGTCAGCGTCACATAGAGGACCTGGTCGTCGGGGATCACCAGGATCGTGTCGGGCAGGGAATCGGACCCGGCCTCGGCGTCGCGCGCGCCCTCGCGCAGCGCGCTCAGCGCGGCCGCCAGGTCGCCGCCTGCGAATTGCGCCCGCCCCAGGGGGCGCCAGTCATGTCCCTGGCGCTTCTCGAGCAGGACGGCCTCCTGCGTGAAGCTCATTGCGAATTCGGGGGCGGCGTGTTTGTTCATCTTGTCAATTCGTCGCTCAAATGGAACATCGCGCGTCCCTCGGCGTCGCGATGTGGTGGGTCTCGTTATCAACTACCGCAAATTATTGTGTGAGGAAAGCGTATCTGGCGTATCTGTGAACGGATTTCGGTGAACGCATCGGTTATGAGAGGCGTTCGGACAACACCCGGACCCCGAGGTCCGGTCTTCCTGCAAGAGGAGCAGAACATGACCCGAACGTCATCCACCTTCCGGCGTGCGGCGCTGGTCGCCTCGACCGGCCTTGCCATGACCCTGGCGCTGCCGGCCTTCGCGGCGCCGGGCGCCGGGCGCGGCGGCGATGGTGGGCCGCATGCAGGCATGGGGCACGGCTGCGGCCCGGTCTCGCGCCTGACGGTCGGCGGCAGCGGCGAAAGCCGCATCGCGCCCGACCTGGCGGTGATCCAACTTGGCGTGACCAGCCAGGCCGACAGCGCCGCCGCCGCCATGGCGCAGAACGGCGAACAGCAGAGCGCGGTGATCGAGGCGCTGAAGGACAGCGGCATCGCCGCCGAAGAGATCCAGACCTCGGGCATCAACCTGACCCCGATGATGGATTACGGCGAGGGCCGCGCGCCGCAGATCACCGGCTATCAGGCCTCGAACATGGTCTCGGTGCGGGTCGCTGAGGTCGAGCGGCTGGGCGAGGTGCTGGATGCGATCGTCGCGGCCGGCGCGAACGAGATCAACGGCATCAACTTCCAGCGCGAGGACGGGCTGGCGGCCGAGGACGACGCCCGTCGCGCGGCGGTCGAGGATGCCCGCCACAAGGCCGAGGTGCTGGCCGAGGCGGCGGGCCTGAGCCTGGGGCCGATCCTGCTGCTGCGCGACCGGCCGGCCAATGACGGCCCGCAGCCGATGATGATGCGCGCCGAGGCCGCGCGCGGGGCCGGCACCCCCGTCGAGACCGGCCAGCTTTCGGTCACCTCCGAGGTCGAGGTCGTCTATGCGCTGGAGGGCGAGGGCGCCTGCGGCCCGAAACGCGGCGGCCATGACCATGGCGAGGGCGCGGATCCCGAGGCGGAAATGCCCGAGCCGGGCGCCCAGCCGGTGGTCCCCGGCGAGCCTCCCGCAGCGCAGGATGATACGGAATCGAACTAGGTCGCGCAGCCGATTGACGTGAAAGCAAAAGGGGGCGGTGACGCCCCCTTTTCCAATGCTGGATCGGTTCAGGCCGTTGCCTTGGCCAGCGCCTGGTCCAGATCGGCGATCAGGTCCTCGGGGTTCTCGATGCCGATGGACAGGCGGACGACCTCGGGCCCGGCCCCCGCGGCGCGCTGCTGTTCCTCGGTCAGCTGCCGGTGGGTGGTCGAGGCCGAATGGATCACCAGCGACCGCGCATCGCCCAGGTTGGCGACATGGCTGAACAGCTCCAGCGCATCGACCAGCTTCACCGCCGCCTGATAGCCGCCCTTGATCTCGAAGGTGAACAGCGCCCCCGCGCCCCTGGGATAGAGCCGCCTGGCCGTCGCGTTCCAGAGCGAGGATTCCAGCCCGGCATAGGTCACCGAGCTGACCCGAGGGTCGTTTTCCAGCCATTCGGCGACCTTCAGCGCATTCTCGACATGGCGCTGCATCCGCAGCCCCAGGGTCTCGATCCCCATCAGCGTGTAATGGGCGCCCTGCGGGTTCATCGTCATGCCCAGGTCGCGCAACCCGATGGCGATGCCGTGGAAGGTGAAGGCCAGGGCGCCGAAGGTCTCGTGGAATGTCAGCCCGTGATAGGCGGGTTCGGGCGCGGACAGGCTGGGGAACCTGTCGCTTGCCGACCAGTCGAACTTGCCGCTGTCCACCACCACGCCGCCGGTCACGGTGCCGTTGCCGGTGATGTATTTGGTCAGCGAATGCACGACCAGCGTCGCGCCCATCTCGATTGGGCGGCACAGCCAGGGCGTGGCCAGCGTATTGTCCACGATCAGCGGGATGCCCGCCTGGTCGGCGATCTGCGCCACCGCCGGGATGTCGGTGACATAGCCGCCGGGATTGGAGATCGACTCGCAGAAGATCGCGCGGGTATCGTCGTCGATGGCGGCGCGCAGGGCCTCCAGATCGTCCAGGTCGACGAATTTCGCCGACCAGCCGAAGCGCCGGATCGTGTGGCTGAACTGCGTGACGGTTCCGCCGTAAAGCCTTGTCGAGGCGATGATATTCTTGCCCGGCCCCATCAGCGGGAACAGCGCCATGATCTGCGCCGCATGGCCCGAGGAACAGCAGACCGCGCCCGCGCCGCCCTCCAGCGCCGCCAGCCGGGCCTGCAGCGCCGAGACCGTCGGATTGGTCAGGCGCGAATAGATATAGCCCACCTCCTGCAGGTTGAAGAGCCGCGCGGCGTGATCGGCGTCGCGGAACTGATAGGACGTGGTCTGGTAGATCGGCACCTGGCGGGCGCCGGTGGCGGGATCGGGCGCGGCCCCGGCATGGATGGCAAGCGTGTCGAAACCTTGGGTCATGTCGTCTCCTCCGTGGTCGGGCGCAGGTTAGTGGCCCGGACGGGGCGTCTGCAATGTAGAAAAATCCTGCTGCGGCGGGGCGATGGACGACAGCTCTTGCCTGCAACCGGCGCCCTGCGGATGATGCGGACAAGGGACGGGGCAGGAGGCCGCGATGCGGATGATGGATTTCAGCAGCTGGGGCGGCATCCTGTCGGCGCTGATCGGGATTTCGCTGTTCGCCCTGATCGGCATCGGCATCCGGCTGCTGCTGATGTTCACCATCCAGCAGCGGCGAGAGCGGATGAACCGCCAGATCAACGAGCGCCTGCGGGTGCTGATCGCCGCCTACAAGACGCTTGGCGGATCCTTTACCGGCAACCTGACCGTCGATCCCACGCATCTGCGCGACCTGCGCCGCGCCGCCGCCGAAAGCGACCAGGATGCCGATGCGGGTTCCGGCTCGGACCGGCGCCGCCGGATGCGCGATGCGGTCGAGGCCGCCTTGTCCGACATCCTGCTGCTTGGCACCGAGGAACAGGTGCGGCTGGCCGAACGCGCCGCCCGCGACCTGGTGGCGGGCCGTCCGGTGCAGACGCAGGAACTGGTCGCCTCGCTGCGCGGCTTCATCCGCAAGGCGCTGGACCTGGAGCCCGTGCCGGCCGACCTGGCGATCCCGCCGCAGGGGCCGACGCGCCCGGCTTCCAGCTCGGGCGGGCGCGGCCGGTCGGGGGGCGAGGAAGGGCGCGGCAGCCGGGGCGGGCGTGGCGGCGGCGGAGGGGCCGGAGGCGGCATGGGAATGGGGATGGGCCTCGGGATGGGCGGCGGCCGTGGCGGCGATCCGGGCGATTCCGCGCCGCCCGCGCCCTAGATCTCGTCCAGCGGGCGGTTGTACTTGATGAAGGGCGTCCGCTCGCCGATCCGGTCATAGAGCATCCGGCCGGCATAGTTGAATTCCTGCGTGGTCCAGTAGACGCGCGGCACCCCGGCCGCGTCGGCGGCGTCATAGACGCCCTGGATCAGCGCCCGTCCGACGCCCTTGCCGCGCGCATCCGGGGCGGCGAACAGGTCCTGCAGATAGCAGATCCCCTCGGGAAACCACATATGCGCGTGAAACAGGTAATGGACCAGCCCCAGCAACCGACCGTCCTCGTCGGCCACCAGCCCGGCATAGTCATGCGGATCGCCCGCCATCAGCCGCGCGAAGCCGCGGTCGAAGAAGTCCTGCGGCAGGCCTGGCCGGTCGTAGAAGGCGTGATAACCGTCATAGAGCGCCTGCCACTGCGCCTTGTCGCCCTGGGCCAGCGGCCGGACCGTCACGCTCATCGCTGCCTCCGGGCCATGAAGGCCAGCTTCTCGAACAGCGCCACGTCCTGCTCGTTCTTCAAGAGCGCGCCATGCAGCCGGGGCAGCATCTCGCCCGGATCGCGCTTGAGATCCTCGGGCGACAGGTCCTCGGCCAGAATCAGCTTCAGCCAGTCCAGCAGCTCGCTGGTCGAGGGCTTCTTCTTCAAGCCCGGCGCCTCGCGCAGCTCGAAGAACTGGCTCAGCGCCTCGTCCAGCAGGCGCGGCTTCAGGCCGGGGTGATGGACATCGACGATGGCGCGCAGGGTCTCGGCATCGGGGAAGCGGATATAGTGGAAGAAGCAGCGGCGCAGGAAGGCGTCGGGCAGCTCCTTCTCGTTGTTCGAGGTGATGACGACGACCGGACGGTGCCTCGCGCGGATCGTCTGGCCGGTCTCGTAAACGTGAAACTCCATCCGGTCCAGTTCCTGCAGCAGGTCGTTGGGGAACTCGATATCGGCCTTGTCGATCTCGTCGATCAGCAGCACCACCTTGCCGTCGGCCTCGAAGGCCTGCCACAGCTTGCCCTTGCGGATGTAATTGGCCACCTCATGGACCCGCGCCTCGCCCAGCTGGCTGTCGCGCAGCCGGCTGACCGCGTCGTATTCGTAAAGGCCCTGCTGCGCCTTGGTCGTTGATTTCACATGCCATTCGATGATCGGCAGGCCAAGGCTGGCGGCCACCTGCCGGGCAAGCTCGGTCTTGCCGGTGCCGGGCTCTCCCTTGACCAGAAGCGGGCGTTCCAGCGTCACCGCGGCATTGACCGCGATCGACAGATCGGGGGGCGCGACATAGCGGTCGGTTCCCGTGAACTGCATCCAAACTCTCCTTTTGCGTGAAACGCTTGCCCAGGTTCAGCGCTTCGCGGGACATGTTCTTCCGTTAACGGACAATTAGCCCAAGATCAGCTAGTGACAAGCACAACGTCATACTTTAATGGGGCGCGCAAGGTGCCGGATTTCCAGACCCCGCCCGGCGCCGCCGGAGGACAAATGAAAGCCCAGACATTCCTTCCCCAGGATTACCGTCCAGCCGAAGACGAACCCTTCATGAATGAGCGTCAGCTCGAATATTTCCGCCGGAAACTCGAAGCCTGGAAGCAGGAATTGCTGGATCAGTCGGCAGAAACGCTCGAGGGCCTGCAGGAAAGCGCCCGCAGCGTGCCCGACCTGGCCGACCGCGCCAGCGAGGAAACCGACCGCGCGCTGGAACTGCGCACCCGCGACCGCCAGCGCAAGCTGGTCAGCAAGATCGACGCCGCCCTGCGCCGGATCGAGACCGGCGAATACGGCTATTGCGAGATGACGGGCGAGCCGATCAGCCTCAAGCGGCTGGATGCGCGACCGATCGCCACCATGACGCTGGAGGCGCAGGAACGCCACGAGCGGCGCGAGCGCGTGCATCGCGACGATTGAGCCATGGGCCCGTTGCCGCGAATCACGCGAGGCGGGCCGGAAGCCGCGACCTTGCCCGCCGGTCTCTCCGATCGGCGGGTTTTTCGTGACTGGAAACGGGGCAGGGGACAGCCATGGGCGCCTTGAGGGACCGGGATGTGCAGGTGGTCGGCGGCGGCGTGGCCGGGCTGAGCGCCGCCATCGCCCTGGCCCGGCGCGGCGCGCGGGTCATGCTGCATGAACGCGCCCCCGCCATCGCCGAGGTCGGCGCCGGGCTGCAGCTGTCGCCCAATGCGATGCGGGTGCTGGCGGCGCTGGAGCTGGGCCCGGCGCTGCGCGCGGTATCGCTGCCCTCGCGCGCGGTGCAGCTGCGCGACGCAGGCGGCGCGCCGGTCGCGCGGCTGGACCTGGCCGCCCATCGCCCGGATGCCGAGTTCCGCCTGATCCACCGCGCCCGGCTGATCGATTGCCTCGCCGATGCCGCGCGCCGCGCCGGGGTCAAGATCCGCCTGGACAGCCCGGTCGCCGCGCCACCCGATTCGGGACTGGTGATCGGCGCGGACGGCTTGCGCAGCACGATCCGCCAGGCGCTGAACGGCCGCGAGGTGCCCTTCTTCACCCACCAGACCGCATGGCGCGCGGTGATCCCCGACAGCGACCAGACGCCCGAGGCGCAGGTCTTCATGGGGCCGCGCCGCCACCTGGTCAGCTATCCGCTGGCCGGCGGGCTGCGCAATATCGTCGCGGTGATGGAGCGCAACCAATGGCAGGACGAGGGCTGGTCCGTGCCGGACGACCCGGCCAATCTGCGCGCCGCCTTCGCGGGTTTCGGCGGCCCGGTTCCCGGCTGGCTGGCGGCGGTCGGGCAGGTCCATGTCTGGGGCCTGTTCCGCCACGAGGTCGCGCGATGCTGGCAGGACGGCCGCATGGTGCTGATCGGCGACGCCGCCCATCCGACCCTGCCCTTCATGGCCCAGGGCGCGGTGATGGCCATCGAGGACGCCTGGATCCTGGCCGCCTGCCTCGACGCAACCACCGACCAGGCCGCCGCCCTGGCCCGGTTCGAGACGCTGCGCCGCCCCCGCGTCACCCGCATCGTCGCCGCCGCCAATGCCAATGCCCGCAACTATCACCTGACCGGCGCGAAACGCCTCGCCGCCCATGCCGCGCTGCGCCTGGCCAGCCGCCTCGCCCCGGCCCGGCTGCTCGCCCGCTTCGACTGGATCTACGACTACGACCCGCTGGCGGAAACGACCTGACCCCGCCTTTTCATCTTGGCCCAAATATCCCGGGGGGAGTCCCGAAGGGACGGGGGGCAGCGCCCCCCGTTTGTCCCGCGACGCCTCACCCGCCGGTATGGCTCATGTGCCGCGACATCTGCCCGGCCACGCGCTGGCGGGAATAGTCGAAATCATGCCCCTTGGGCTTGCGGGCAATGGCCGCGCGGATCGCGGCGCGCAGCATCCCGTCCTCCTCCGAGGCCCGCAGGGGCGCGCGCAGATCGGCGCGATCCTCCTGGCCCAGGCACATGAACAGCTCGCCCGTGCAGGTGACCCGCACCCGGTTGCAGCTTTCGCAGAAATTATGGGTCAGCGGCGTGATGAAGCCGATCTTCTGCCCGGTTTCGCGCAGCCGCACATAGCGGGCGGGCCCGCCGGTCCGCTCGGCCAGGTCGATCAGGCTGAAGCGTTCCGCCAGCCGCGCGCGCAGCTCGCTCAGCGGCCAGTACTGGTCCAGCCGGTCCTCGCCCTCCATCTCGCCCATCGGCATGACCTCGATGAAGGTCAGGTCGTGGCCCTCGGCGCCGCACCAGTCGACCAGGTCGAACAGCTCGGCCTCGTTGAAGCCCTTCAGCGCCACGGTATTGATCTTCACCCGCAGCCCGGCCGCCGTCGCGGCCTCGATCCCGCGCAGCACCTGCTCCAGCCGCCCCCAGCGCGTCACCGCCGTGAATTTCCCGGCATCCAGCGTGTCCAGCGACACGTTCACGCGCCGCACCCCGCAATCGGCCAGCTCGGTCGCGAAACGCGCCAGCTGGCTGCCATTGGTGGTCAGCGTCAGCTCGTCCAGCCCCTGGCCCAGATGGCGCGAGATCTGCCGGAAAAAGCCCATGATGCCGCGCCGGACCAGCGGCTCGCCGCCGGTGATGCGCAATTTCCGCACGCCCAGCCCGATGAAGGCCGAGCACAGCCGGTCCAGCTCTTCCAGCGTCAGCAGGTCGGCCTTGGGCAGGAACTGCATATGCTCGGACATGCAATAGAGGCAGCGGAAATCGCAGCGATCCGTCACCGAGACCCGCAGATAGGTGATCGGCCGTGCGAAGGGATCGACAAGGGGCATGACGGGCGCGTGTTCCATCCCCCCAATCTAGGCGCGATCCCGGCCCTGCACAAGAAAATGCCGATCACGCAAGCGGGTGTGGACGATAAGTCGCGCGTCGGGATAACCTGCGGCCAACTGGAAATTTTCACGGAGCATTGATGATGCGCTTGCAACGACCGGGTCTCTGGACCGCTCTGCCCGTCCTGCTACTGGCGGGCTGCGCCCAGATGGCCGCGACCACCTCGCGCCCCGCGGCCGCGCCGGATCCGCAGGCCATGGCCACCGCCACAAGCGCCGCGACCGCGGTGACCCGCGCCCCGGCGCCGCGCCCCGCCGCGCGCGCCACCGCCGCGCAGCTGGACACCACCACGCCCGAGCAGCGCGCCGCCGCCTCGCGCCCCGCCGCCAGCGCCGAGACCCGGCTGGGCACCACCATCGCCTCGCTTGGCGATCCGACGCAATCGGGCTTCTGGATCCGCACGCCCCTGGTCAAGGAGCCGGGCATGGGCCGGCTGCGCAACCCGGCCAACGGCAAATCCGCCCAGGTCGAGCTTCTGCCGCTGGACGGACCCGCCAGCGCCGGCAGCCAGGTCTCGCTGCCGGCCCTGCAATTGCTGGGCGTGTCGCTGACCGACCTGCCCATGCTCGAGGTCTATAAATCCTGAAGCATCCGCGCCGCCTCGCGCCGCGCGAAGGGCTTCATCCGCGCCCCGTATTCGTCCAGGAAGGCCCGGACGCGGGGCGCGTCGCGCTTCGAGAGGTCGCGCAGCCACCAGGCGATGGCCTTCTGGATGAACCATTCGCGCTCGTCCACCAGCCGCGCCGCCCAGGACAGCGCCCGCTCGCGCCGCGCCAGGTCCGCGGGCTTGGGGTGGTTCATCTTCGCCCAGGGCAGGGTGCCGACCAGCGCCGCGCGCCGCTTCCAGGGGTTCGCGTCCGTGAGCCAGGGCTCGACATCGTCCAGCCGGGCAGGGTCGGCGACCAGCCGCTTCTGCCCGGCGATCATGGCATGGTCGGCGATCGCCCAGGCGTCGAAATCGTCGCTCCAGCGGGCGATCAGCCGCCAGACCTCGCCGTCGTCGGGCATCCGCGCCTGGGTCAGCAGCTTCGCCGCCGCCACCCGCGCCTCGTGGATGTCCGTCTGCCAGAACCGCGCCGCCAGCGCGACGCGCGCGGCCAGGTCGCGCTCGGCCCGCCAGCCCCGGACCAGCTCGTCTATCTGCGGATTGGCCACCCCCAGATAGACCCGCTCGGCCTTGTGATAGGCGGCCATCTTCAAGGCCTTCTCGGGATCGGCCAGCGCCTTCAGCGCCTCCAGTTCCTGCATGGATGTCTCCTTCGCGGACCTTTCTAGGAACTGCGGGCGGAAGGCTCAAGAAGATGGTGGAGAAGCGCCGCCGCTGGCGCTAGAAGGGCGGCGCCGCCACCCGCGCCAACAGAAGGAATCCCCCGATGTCCCATGCCGCCCAGCCGCTTCCGATGACCTCGCGCCGCAGCGCGCCGCTGCAGGGCGAGGCGCTGGTCCCCGGCGACAAGTCGATCAGCCACCGCGCGCTGATCCTGGGCGCGCTGTCGGTGGGCGAGACGCGGATCACCGGCCTCCTGGAAGGCCAGGACGTGCTGGATACGGCCAAGGCGATGGCCGCCTTCGGCGCGCAGGTGGAACGTCGCGGCCCCGGCGACTGGTCGGTGCATGGCGTGGGCGTGGGCGGCTTTTCCGAACCCGCCGGCGTCATCGATTGCGGCAATTCCGGCACCGGCGTGCGGCTGATCATGGGGGCGATGGCCACGACTCCGATCACCGCCACCTTCACCGGCGATGCTAGCCTCTGCCGCCGCCCGATGGCGCGGGTGACCGACCCGCTGGCCGGCTTCGGCGCCCGGATCACCGCGCGCGAGGGCGGCCGGCTGCCGATCACCATCGAGGGCGCGGCCGAGCCCCTGCCGCTGACATATCGCACGCCGGTCCCCAGCGCGCAGATCAAGTCCGCGATCCTGCTGGCCGGGCTGAACGCGCCGGGCGAGACGGTGGTGATCGAATCCGAACCCACCCGCGACCATTCCGAACGGATGCTGGCCGGCTTCGGCGCCCAGATCCAGGCCGAGACCACGCCTGACGGCCATGTCATCCGCCTGACCGGCCGGCCGGAACTGCGCGCCCAGCCCGTGGCGGTGCCGCGTGACCCCTCCAGCGCGGCCTTCCCGGTGGCCGCCGCGCTGATCGTGCCCGGCTCGCAGATCCGCGTCCCCGGCGTCAGCCGCAACCCGACGCGCGACGGCCTCTATGTCACGCTGCTGGACATGGGCGCCGACATCAGCTTCGAAAACATCCGCGAAGAGGGCGGCGAGCCGGTGGCCGACCTGGTCGTCCGCCACGGCCCGCTGAAGGGCGTCGAGGTCCCGGCCGAACGCGCCGCCAGCATGATCGACGAATTCCCGATCCTCTCGGTCATCGCCGCCTTCGCGGAAGGCCCGACCGTGATGAACGGCGTGGCCGAACTGCGGGTGAAGGAAAGCGACCGCATCGACGCGATGGCGCGCGGGCTGGAGGCCAATGGCGTCACGGTCGACGAAACCCGCGACAGCATGACCGTCCACGGCATGGGCCGGGTGCCCGGCGGCGGCACGGCCGCGACCCATCTGGACCACCGCATCGCCATGTCCTTCCTGGTGCTTGGCCTGGCGACCGAATCCCCGGTCGGCATCGATGACGGCGGCCCGATCGCGACCTCCTTCCCGGATTTCCTGCCGCTGATGCGCGGCCTCGGCGCCGAGCTGGGCTGATCCCGCCTTTCATCTTGGCCCAAATATCCCGGGGGGAGTCCCGAAGGGACGGGGGGCAGCGCCCCCCTTTCCCCCGGCGCTCGCCCGGACCCGTCGCCCGCTCAGCCCCTGGCCAGCCCCGCCAGCGCGGCGGCAATCTCGTCCAGGATCGCGGGATCGTCGATCGTCGCGGGCATCCTGTATTCCTCGCCATCGGCGATCTTGGCCATGGTCGCGCGCAGGATCTTGCCCGAACGCGTCTTCGGCAGCCGCTCGACCACGCAGGCGCTCTTGAAGGCCGCGACCGGGCCGATCTGGTCGCGCACCATGCGCACCACCTCGCCGACCACCTGCTCGGGGCTGGTCTCGACCCCCTTCTTCAGGCAGAGGAACCCCAGCGGCATCTGCCCCTTCAGGCTGTCGGCCACGCCGATCACCGCGCATTCGGCGACCGCCGGGTGGCTGGCCAGCACCTCCTCCATGGCGCCGGTGGACAGCCGGTGGCCCGCGACGTTGATCACGTCGTCCGTGCGCGCCATGATGTAGAGATAGCCGTCCTCGTCGACATAGCCCGCATCGCCGGTCTCGTAATAGCCGGGGAAATGCGCCAGGTAGGACTTGCGGAAACGTTCCTCGGCATTCCACAGCGTCGGCAGGGTGCCCGGCGGCAAAGGCAGCCTGATGGCGATGGCGCCAAGCGTGCCGGGGGGCACGGGATGGCCCGCCTCGTCCAGGACCTGCACGTCATAGCCCGGCATCGCCCGCGTCGGGCTGCCCTTCCTGACCGGCAGCAGCTCGATGCCGACCGGGTTCGCGGCGATGGCCCAGCCGGTCTCGGTCTGCCACCAGTGGTCGATCACCGGCACGCCCAGGTGATCCTCGGCCCATTGGATCGTGTCGGGGTCGGCGCGCTCGCCCGCCAGGTACAAGGTCTTCAGGCTGCGCAGGTTGTAGTCGCCGATCAGCTTGCCCTCGGGATCCTCGCGCTTGACGGCGCGGATCGCGGTGGGGGCGGTGAAGAAGCTTTTCACCTTGTGGTTCTGGATCACCCGCCAGAAGGTCCCGGCATCCGGGGTGCCGACCGGCTTGCCCTCGAAGACGATGGTGGTCGCCCCGGCGATCAGCGGCGCATAGCAGATATAGCTGTGCCCGACGACCCAGCCCACGTCCGAGGCCGCCCAGAACACCTCGCCCGCCTCGATGTCGTAGATGTTCTTCATCGACCAGTTCAGCGCCACCAGATGGCCCGCGGTGTGGCGCACCACGCCCTTGGGCTGGCCGGTCGTGCCCGAGGTATAGAGGATATAGGCCGGGTGGTTGCCCTCGACCGGGACGCATTCGGCCGGCTCGACCCCATACTGGAAGCTGTGCCAGGCGACGTCGCGGCCCTCGGTCAGGCTGGCGACCTCCTGCTCGCGCTGCAGGATCACGCAGAAATCGGGCTTGTGGGCCGCCTGTTCGATCGCCCTGTCCAGCAGCGGCTTGTAATGGACGACCCGGCCCGGCTCCAGCCCGCAGGATGCGGCGATGATCGCCTTGGGGGTGGCGTCGTCGATGCGCACCGCCAGCTCATGCGCCGCGAAGCCGCCGAAGACCACCGAATGGATCGCCCCCAGCCGGGCGCAGGCCAGCATCGCCTCCAGCGCCTCGGGGACCATCGGCATGTAGATGATGACCCGGTCGCCCTTCTGGACGCCCTTGGCGCGCAGCGCGCCCGCCAGGCTGGCCACCCGGTCGCGCAGTTCCAGATAGGTGATGCCGCGATAGGAGCGGGTGATCGGGCTGTCATGGATGATGGCCAGCTGGTCGCCGCGCCCGGCCTCGACATGGCGGTCCACCGCGTTCCAGCAGGTGTTCACCAGCGCATCCGCGAACCATTCGCCCGCGGGCCCCTGGTCGAAGAAGGCGCGGCTCGGCGCGCGGTCCCAGTCGATCCGTTCGGCGGCCGCCATCCAGAATCCCTCGGGATCCGATTTCCAGCCAGCGTAGATATCTTGGTATGCCATGGTATACCCCTCCTCGAGCGTATTGTTTTGTTACGCTTCGGGGTGGGTTCGACGCAACCATGTTAGCGGCCACGCCGAAAACGCAGCAGCATTATTTTGCAGAATCGGCTGCGCCGCCGCCGGAGAGTTTTGCAAATGGCAAAATGCTGCGAAAAGGCCAATGCTTGCTGGGGCGCTTTGCAAAACCGGCCGGGTCGTTACCGATCCGCCAGGAAGGCGATTCGCGCGGCGGAAGGGCTGCGGGGCAGGGGCCCCGCAACCGGTGTTTCAGCTGTAATGGGCGACCGGGGTGCCGGCGATCGCGCTCATGTTCAGCAGCCCGCGCGCGGTGATCGAGGGGGTCACGATATGCGCGCGGTTGCCCATGCCCATCAGGATCGGCCCGACCTCCAGCCCGTTGGCGCGCAGCTTCAGCGCGTTGCGCACACCCGAGGCGGCATCGGTGCCCGCGAAGACCAGCACGTTCGCCACGCCCTCCAGCCGCGAGCCGGGGAAGATCCGCTCGCGCAGTTCGGGGTCCAGCGCCGCGTCGACATGCATCTCGCCGTCATACATGAAGTCGGGCTGGCGCGCCTCCAGGATGGCCAGCGCCTCGCGCATCTTGCGGCCGGTATAGCTGTCCAGGTTGCCGAATTGCGAATGGGCGCAGAGCGCGATCTTCGGCGTGGCGCCGAAGCGGCGGACATGGCGGGCGGCGCCGATCACGGTTTCGGCGACCTGCTGCGGGGTCGGATCGTTGTGGACCTGCGTGTCGGCGATGAACAGCGGGCCCTCCTGCAGGATGATCATCGACAGCGCGCCGACCGGGTTCATGCCGTCGCGGGCCAGCACCTCGCGGACATAGCGCAGGTGCCAGGCATATTGCCCGAAGGTGCCGCAGATCAGGCTGTCGGCCTCGGCGCGGTGGACCATGACGGCGCCGATGGCGGTGGTGTTGGTGCGCATGATCGCGCGGGCGATGTCGGGGGTGACGCCGCGCCGGGCCATCAGCTCGTGATAGGTGCCCCAATAGTCGCGATAGCGCGGGTCGTTCTCGGGGTTCACGATCTCGAAGTCGCGTTCGGGCCGGATCGGCAGCCCGGCGCGTTCGGCGCGCATGGCGATGACCTCGGGGCGGCCGATCAGGATCGGCACGTCGGTGGTCTCTTCCAGCATCGCATTGGCGGCGCGCAGCACGCGCTCGTCCTCGCCCTCGGCGAAGACGATGCGGCGCGCGGTGGTGGCGGCGGCCTCGAAGACCGGGCGCATGATCAGGGCCGAGCGGAAGACCGAGCTGTCCAGCTTGCGCTTGTAGGCCTCCAGGTCCTCGATCGGGCGGGTGGCGACGCCCGATTCCATCGCCGCCCGCGCCACGGCCGAGGAGACCACGCCGACCAGCCGCGGATCGAAGGGCTTGGGGATCAGGTAATCGGGCCCGAAGGTCAGCGTCTCGCCGCGATAGGCGGCCGCGGCCTCGGCGGCGGTGGTGGCGCGGGCCAGCGCCGCGATCCCCTCGATGCAGGCCAGCTCCATCTCGTCATTGATGGTCGTCGCCCCCACGTCCAGCGCGCCCCGGAAGATGAAGGGGAAGCACAGCACGTTGTTGACCTGGTTGGGAAAGTCGCTGCGCCCGGTGGCGATGATCGCATCGGGGGCGACGCCGCGGGCCAGGTCGGGCAGGATCTCGGGCGTGGGGTTGGCCAGGGCGAAGATGATCGGGCGGCGGGCCATCTTCGCGACCATCTCGGGCGTCAGCACGCGGGGGCCGGAAAGGCCCAGGAACAGGTCGGCGCCCTCGATCACCTCGTCCAGCGTGCGCAGCGCGCTGGGTTGCGCATAGGCGGCCTTCTGCGGGTTCATGTCCTCGGCCCGGCCCTCATGGACCAGGCCGTGGATGTCGCAGAGCCAGACGTTCTCGCGCTTCACGCCCAGCTTCAGCAGCATGTCGAGGCAGGCGATCCCCGCCGCGCCGCCGCCGGTCGAGACGACCTTGATGTCCTGGAAGCGCTTGCCCGCCACATGCAGCGCATTGGTGGCCGCCGCGCCGACGACGATGGCGGTGCCGTGCTGGTCGTCGTGGAAGACCGGGATGTTCATCCGCTCGCGGCACAGCCTTTCCACGATGAAGCAGTCGGGGGCCTTGATGTCCTCCAGGTTGATGGCGCCGAAGGTCGGCTCCAGCGCGCAGACGATCTCGGCCAGCTTCTCGGGGTCGGACTCGTTCAGCTCGATGTCGAAGCAGTCGATATCGGCGAATTTCTTGAACAGGACCGCCTTGCCCTCCATCACCGGCTTGCTGGCGGCGGCGCCGATATTGCCCAGACCCAGGACCGCGGTGCCGTTCGAGACGACGGCGACCAGGTTGCCGCGCGCGGTATAGCGGGCCGCGGTGGTCGGGTCGGCCTGGATCTCCAGACAGGCTTCCGCCACGCCGGGCGAATAGGCGCGCGACAGGTCGCGGCCGTTGGCAAGGGGTTTCGTCGCCCGGATCTCCAGTTTGCCGGGGCGCGGAAATTCGTGATAATCCAGTGCGTCCTGCCGGGCATTGTCCTGCCTGCGCTCTTCCATCGCGGCCTCCTTCGCGTCAATTAGTTCACCGTTAAACCATTTTTGCGGGAAGGAACAGACGGCACGCGCCCGCGTTGCGCTTGCATTGTATTCGGGTGCGGCGCAAAACGGTTACGGAAGACAGGATGGACCGGCATGGCGCCGGGAAAAGAGCCGGAAAACAGGGCCAAGAAAACAGGGGATGCCGATGACGCTGCTGGATGCGGCGCGCGAGGTGCGCGAGCGGGCCTATGTGCCCTATTCGAAATTCAAGGTGGGCGCGGCGGTCCGGGGCGCCTCGGGCGCGATCCATCGCGGCTGCAACGTGGAAAACGTCGCCTATCCCGAGGGCACCTGCGCCGAGGCCGGGGCGATCGCGGCCATGGTCGCGGCGGGCGAGACCGAGCTGATCGAGGTCGCCGTCATCGCCGATGCGCCCGCGCCCTGTCCGCCCTGCGGCGGCTGCCGCCAGAAGCTGGCCGAGTTCGGCCGCCCCGAGACGCCGGTCCTACTGGCCACCACCTCGGGGCTGACGCTGGCCACGACCATCGGCGAGCTGCTGCCCGGCCGCTTCGACGTCGAACACATGAGCCAGGTCAAATGACCGATCCGCGTCCGGTCATCGCCGCGATCCGCGACGGCCGCGGGCTGGACGGCCCCGGCGCGGCGCTGATCGCGCAGGGGCTGGCCGACGGCTCGGTCAGCGACGCGCAGGCCGGGGCCTTCGCGATGGCGGTGCTGACGCGCGGCATCGGTCCGGCGGGGCGGGTCGCGCTGACGCGGGCGATGCGCGATTCCGGCCATGTGCTGCATTGGGACCTGCCGGGGCCGGTGGTGGACAAGCATTCGACCGGCGGCATCGGCGACACGGTCAGCCTGGTCCTGGCGCCCCTGCTGGCGGCGGCGGGCGTTTATGTGCCGATGATCTCGGGGCGGGGGCTGGGCCATACCGGCGGCACGCTGGACAAGCTGGAGGCGATCCCCGGCCTGGACGTCGCGCAGGACGAGGACGCCTTTCGCCGCATCACCCGCGACATCGGCTGCGCCATCGTGGCGGCCTCGGCCGACCTGGCGCCGGCCGACCGGCGGCTCTATGCGATCCGCGACGAATCCGGCACGGTGGAATCGATCGACCTGATCACCGCCTCGATCCTGTCGAAGAAGCTGGCGGCGGGGCTGGAGGGGCTGGTGCTGGACGTGAAGGCGGGCACCGGCGCCTTCCTGAAGACCCCCGAACAGGCGCGCAAGCTGGCCGAGGCGCTGGTCGGCACGGCGAATGGCGCGGGCTGCCGCAGCTCTGCCTTCATCACCGACATGGACCAGCCGCTGGCCCGCAGCGCCGGAAACGCGCTGGAGGTGGCCGAGGCGATCCGCGTGCTGCAGGGTGCGCCGGGCGCGCTGCGCGAGCTGACCCTGGCACTGGCGGCGGAATGCCTGGAGCTGGTCGGGCGTGGCGCGGACCTGGCCGCGCTGCTGGATGGCGGCGCCGCGGCCGAGGCTTTCGGGCGCATGGTGGCCGCGCAGGGCGGCCCGACCGACCTGCTGGAGCGGCCCCAGGCCCATCTGGCGCCCGCCCCGGTCATCCGCCCGGTGCCCGCGCCCCAAGGCGGGGTGGCGCGGATCGACGTGGCGGCGCTGGGTCATGCCGTCGTGGCCCTGGGCGGCGGCCGCGTCCGCGCCGGAGAGCCGATCGACCATCGCGTCGGCCTGGACGGTCTGGCCCGTCTGGGCGAGGCGGTGGGACCTGATCGGCCGCTGGCCATGGTCCATGCCGCCGACGACACCGCCGCCGAGATTGCCGTGGCCGCCGTGCAGGCCGCCTATCGGATCGGCGAGGCTGCCCCCGCCGGTCCCCTGATCCGCGACAGGATCCGCCCCGATGCCTGAGAACCGCGCCTTCGTCATCGTCATGGACAGCGTCGGCATCGGCGGCGCGCCGGATGCCGACCGCTTCTTCAACGACGGCCGCCCCGATACCGGCGCCAATACCGTGGGCCATATCGCCGCCGCGCGGCCGCTGAACATGCCGCATCTGGACCGGCTGGGCCTTGGCGCCGCCCTGCGCCTGGCCAGCGGCGCCGAGGGGCCGGGGCTGGGCGCCGAGCCGCAGGGGCTGTGGGGGGCGGCGACCGAGATCTCGCCCGGCAAGGACACGCCCTCGGGCCATTGGGAGATCGCCGGCGTGCCGGTCCCCTGGGAATGGCATTACTTCCCCGACACCACCCCGGCCTTCCCGCCCGAGGTGACGGCCCGGATCTGCGAGCTGGCCGCGACCGGCGGCATCCTGGGCAATTGCCATGCCTCGGGCACGCAGGTGATCGAGGATTTCGGGCCCGAGCATCTGCGCAGCGGCTGGCCGATCTGCTACACCTCGGCCGACAGCGTGCTGCAGATCGCCGCGCATGAGGAACGCTTCGGGCTGAACCGGCTGATGGCGCTGTGCGAGGGGCTGGCGCCGATGCTGCACCGGATGCGCGTCGGCCGGGTGATCGCGCGCCCCTTCCTGGGCGAGGCGCCGGGGCGCTTCCGGCGCACGCCCAACCGGCGCGACTTCGCCATCGCGCCGCCCTCGGACACGATCCTGGACATCGCCTTCGACGCCGGCCGCGTGACCCATGCGATCGGCAAGATCGGCGACATCTTCAGCCATCGCGGCATCAGCCATCTGTGGAAGGGCAAGTCCGACGCCGACCTGGCCCGGCACCTGCTCCGCCTGGGCCTGGAGGCCGAGCCGGGCAGCCTGACCTTCGCGAATTTCGTCGAATTCGACACCAATTTCGGCCACAGGCGGGATGTCGAAGGCTATGCCGCGCAGCTGGAATGGTTCGACACCGTGGCCGGCGCGTTCCTGTCCACCCTGCGCCCCGGCGACCTGGCGATCTTCACTGCCGATCACGGCAACGATCCCAGCTGGCGCGGCACCGACCACACCCGCGAAAGGGTCGCCGTGCTGGGCCATGGTGTCGGGCCCCGCGCCATCGGCCATGTCGGCTTTTCCGATATCGGCGCCTCGGTCATGGATCACCTAGGCCTGCCGCCCACCCATCACGGAGCCAGCTTCCTGTGAGCGACAAGAAGATCGAACTGCACCTGCATCTGGAAGGCGCGGCCCCGCCGGATTTCATCCGGGCGCTGGCGGCGGAAAAGCATGTCGACCTGTCGGGCCTCTTCGACGCGCAGGGGCACTATGCCTATCGCGGCTTCGAGGAATTCCTGCGCGTCTACGAGGCCGCGACCAGCGTGTTGCAGACGCCCCGCGACTATGCCCGCCTGCTGGCCGAGGTGCTGGAGCGTTCCGCCGATCAGGGCGTGATCTATACCGAGCTGTTCGTGTCCCCGGAATTCTGCGGCGGCGGCGACCTCGTCGCCTGGCGCGACTATCTGGCGGCGATGACCGAGGTCGCGGACAGCGCGCGGGGGCAGGGGATCGACAGCCGCGCGGTCCTGACCGCGATCCGCCATTTCGGCCCCGAGCGCGCGAAACGGACCGCGATCTGCGCGGCCGAGACCGCCTTCGACGCCGGCGGCGGCTGGGTCACGGGCTTCGGCATGGGCGGGGCCGAGGGGTTCGGGCAGGCCGCCGATTTCGCCTGGAGCTTCGATTGCGCGCGCGAGGCCGGGCTGGGCCTGACCTGCCATGCCGGCGAATGGGCCGGCCCCGACAGCATCCGCCAGGCGCTGGAACTGGGCTGCACCCGCATCGGCCACGGCGTCCGCGCCATCGAGGACGCGGCGCTGATGCGCGAGCTGTCCGACCGGCAGGTCACGCTGGAGGTCTGCCCCGGCTCGAACCTGGCGCTCGGGCTCTATCCCGGCTGGGCGGCCCATCCCATCGCGCGGCTGGCCGATGCCGGGCTGCGCGTCACCGTCTCGACCGACGATCCGCCCTTCTTCCACACCACCATGCGCCAGGAATACGACCGGCTTGCCGATGCCTTCGGCTGGGGCGAGGCCGAGTTCCTGCGCATCAACCAATGGGCCCTTGACGCGGCCTTCTGCGACGCCGAGACCCGCGACAGGCTGAGAAAGGAATTCCCGTGAGCCAGCAGCACCTGACCGTCATCGACCACCCCCTTGTCCAGCACAAACTGACGATCATGCGGCAGAAGGACGTCTCGACCGCCGGTTTCCGCCGCCTGCTGCGCGAGATCAGCCTGCTTCTGGCCTATGAGGTCACGCGCGAGCTGGAACTGACCACGACCCGCATCGAAACCCCGCTATGCGAGATGGACGCCCCGATGCTGGAGGGCAAGAAGCTGGCGCTGATCTCGATCCTGCGGGCCGGGAACGGGCTTCTGGACGGGATCCTGGAGCTGATTCCGGGCGCGCGGGTGGGCTTCATCGGCCTCTACCGCGACCCCGCGACGCTGCAGCCCGTCGAATATTACAACAAGGTGCCGAAGGAACTGGACGCGCGGATGACCATCGTCGTCGATCCGATGCTGGCCACCGGCAATTCCTCGGTCGCGGCGATCGACCTGCTGAAGGCGCAGGGCGCGAAGAACCTGCGTTTCCTGTGCCTTCTGGCCGCGCCCGAAGGGGTCGAGCGGATGCGGCAGGCCCATCCCGACGTGCCGGTCTTCACCGCCGCGCTGGACGAAAGGCTGGACGATCACGGCTATATCGTACCCGGCCTGGGCGATGCCGGCGACCGGATGTTCGGGACGAAATGACCGCGGGTTAACCGCCGCTTCAGCTTTCTGCCCTAAGCGTGGACCCAAGGGTCGAATCGCGAGGCGCGGATGCGGGTGTCATGGGTCATGTTCTGGGTGTTGGCGCTGGCCGTTCGGGCCGCCGCCGCCCCCGAACCGCCGCCGCCCAAAGGGTTTGCCGGCACGCAATATATCGACGGCAGCGGCTGCGTCTTCCTGCGCGAGGGCGGCGATTGGGTGCCGCGAACCGATCGCCAGGGCGTGCCCGTCTGCGGCTTTCCGCCCACGCTGTCGCAGCGCGGGCTGGCGCAGGAAATGCCGGCCCCCGCGCCGCCGCCCACGATCGAGGAGATGCTGTTCGAGAAACTGGCCACCGGCCTGCGCGACGGCGAATTCGCCGCCGATCCCCGGCCCATCGCGGAACGACAGGCCGTCGCCGCCCCGGCGGGGCAAAGCCCGGTCGAGCGGGACCTGCAGGCGCTGGTCTCGGGCCAGGACGCGATGCGCCGGGCGATGTCGGGCGGCCCGGACGATGACCTGTGCCGCCTGCTGGGTTATGAGCCCGATCCCTCGGGGGCGGCGGTTTCCGGCAGGGACGTGACCTTCGGGCTCTGCCCCGGAATGCGTGCAGAGCTTCCCGGCCCGATCATCACCGCCGGGGCGCGCCATGACGCGGTGGCGCTTGCCGCGAATGCGCCGCAGGAACAGCCCGGCCCTGCGGCGGATCGGGAACCGGTCGCTGCGGAAGCCGGGGCGAAACCCGCCGCGACCGGAGGGACGGCGCCATCCCCCGCCAAGCCCGCCGCAGTCACGCGCCCGGCTGTTTCAGCCCCAGCGGCACCCGGCCATCCCGCCACGGCGGTCGAGATGATCCCGGCCTCTGCGCGCCATGTCCAGATCGGCGGTTTCGCGGATGAGGCAGACGCGCTGGCCGTCGCGCGGCAGCTGATCGGGATCGGCTACGAGGTGGGCCTGGCGCGCCGGCAGGATCAGGCGCTGCTGCTGGTCGGTCCGTTCGAGGATCGCGGCACCCTGGTCCGGGCGCTGAACGATCTGCGCGGGCGCGGCCATGACAAGGCGGCGGCGCGATAGGGGCCTTGCCGGTCGCGCCGGCAGCGAAAGGCGCGAAACGAAAAGGGGGCGCAAACGCCCCCGGAAAATTCTTGGCCGTGGCGGCGGGGTCGCGCTCAGGCGGCCTTGCGCGGCGCGGCGGGCGCGAAGTTCAGTGGCGCCTGGTCGCTGTTGTAATAGCCGAACATCTGCTCCAGCGCGGCATCTGCTTCCACGTTGCGGCGCTTCTGGTCGAGGTCGACCGGCTGTTTCTGGTCCTGTGCCATCGTCAGTCTCCGGGGTTGGAGTTGTCCCCTCCCACGGATCCGCAGATAGCGCCGCCCGGCCGCGCTTTCCAGTGCCGCGACGTAGCGTCAGGCTGCGTCGCATTGCCGCTATGCGGAGACGGTCTGGCTCAGCCGGACCATGCGGTGCTTCTTCTTCCCGATCGAGACCTTCAGCCCCTCGCCGATCAGTTCCGCCGTGACCGGCATCTGCGGGTCGCTGACCGGCTCGTTGTTCAGCCGCAACCCGCCCTCGGCGATCAGGCGCTTGGCCTCCTTGCCGCTGGCGGTCAGGCCGGCGCGGGACAGCATCTGCACGACCGACAGCCCCTCGTCCAGCGCCTCGGCGGGCAGCAGCGCGACCTCCAGGTCGCCGCCGACGCCGCCTTCCTCGAAGACCTTGCGCGCGGTCGCCTCGGCGCTGGCGGCGGCCTCGGCGCCGTGCAGCAGCGTCGTCACCTCATTGGCCAGCCGGATCTTGGCCTCGTTGATCTCGGAGCCCTGCAGCGCGCCCAGCCGCTCGCATTCCGCGACCGGAAGCTCGGTATAGAGCTTCAGGAAACGGCCGACATCGGCATCGGTGGTGTTGCGCCAGAACTGCCAGAATTCGTAGGGCGACAGCATCTCGCCGTTCAGCCAGACCGCGCCGCCCGCCGACTTGCCCATCTTGCGCCCGTCCGAGGTGGTCAGCAGCGGCGAGGTCAGCCCCCAGATCACCGCATCGTCCACCCGCCGCGTCAGGTCGATCCCGTTGACGATATTGCCCCACTGGTCCGATCCGCCCATCTGCAGCCGGCAGCCATAGCGGCGATGCAGCTCAAGAAAATCATAGGCTTGCAGGATCATGTAGTTGAATTCCAGGAAGGACAGCGACTGTTCGCGATCCAGCCGGGACTTCACCGATTCGAAGGACAGCATCCGGTTGACGCTGAAATGCCGGCCGATGTCGCGCAGGAATTCCAGGTAGTTCAGCCCGTCCAGCCATTCGGCATTGTTCAGCATCAGCGCGCCATCCGGCCTATAGTCCAGATAGCGTGCGAAGACCTGCCCCATCCCGTCGATATTCGACTGGATCGCGGCCTCGTCCAGCAGCGGCCGCTCCTCGGCGCGGAACGAGGGATCGCCCACCTTGGTCGTGCCGCCGCCCATCAGCGTGATCGGCTTGTGGCCGGTCTTCTGCAGCCAGCGCAGCATCATGATGTTCAGCAGATGCCCCACATGCAGGCTGGCCGCCGTCGCGTCATAGCCGATATAGGCGGTGACCGTTCCCTCCAGCAGCGCCTGGTCCAGCGCCTGATAGTCGGTGCAATCGGCGACATAGCCGCGTTCGATCATCACGCGCAGGAACTCGGACTTGGGCTGGTAGGTCATGGTTGTTTCCTTCTGATCGGGCCGGATATACCGGCTGGGGCAGCAAAGGGGAAGGCGGATGATCCGGGCCTTGGGGATGATGTCGGGCACCTCGCTGGACGGGGTGGACGCGGCGATGGTGGAAACCGACGGCATCCGCATCGGCGCCTTCGGCCGCAGCGCCTTCCGCGCCTATTCCGACAACGAGGCGGCGATGCTGCATGGCGCGCTTGGCGGCTGGCCGCATGATCCGGGCGTGGCCGAGGCCGCCGCGATCTCGGTCGCCGCCCACGCGGCGCTGGCGCGGGACTTCCCCGAGGCGGAGCTGATCGGCTTTCACGGCCAGACCCTGGCGCATGATCCGCAGGGGCGGGGCACGCATCAGGCCGGCGACGGCGCGGCGCTGGCGGACGGGACCGGGCGCCCGGTGGTCTGGGATTTCCGCGCCGAGGATGTCCGGCAGGGCGGCGAGGGCGCGCCGCTGGCGCCCTTCTTCCACTGGGCCTGCGCCGAATGGGCCATGGGGCAGGGGCATCTGCCGGCGGCTCCACTGGCCTTCCTGAACCTCGGCGGCGTGGGCAACATCACCTGGGTCGACCCCGCCGCCCCGGCCCCCGAGGCCGAGGGTGCCTGCCTCGCCTTCGATACCGGCCCGGCCAATGCGCCGATCAACGACCTGATGCGCCAGCGCCGCCGCGCCCTGCGCGACGAGGGCGGGGCGCTGGCCGCCCAGGGCCAGGCCGACCGCGCGGTGATCGCGAATTTCCTGCGCCATCCCTATTTCGAGCGTCCGCCCCCGAAATCGCTGGACCGCGACGCCTTCACCGGGCTGGCCGCGGCGATTCGCGACCTGGCCGACGCCGATGCCGCGGCCACGCTGGTGGCGGCGCTGGCGGAATCGGTGGCGGCCGGGTTCCGCTGGCTGCCCGCGCCCCCGGACCGGGTCCTGGTCTGCGGCGGCGGCCGGCACAACCGCACGATCATGGCGGAACTGGCGCGTCTTCTGCCCTGCGCGGTCCAGCCGGTCGAGGCGGCGGGGCTGGACGGCGACATGCTCGAGGCGCAGGCCTTCGCCTGGCTGGCGGTGCGGGTCCGGCGCGGGCTGCCGACCTCGGCTCCCTCGACCACCGGCGTGCCCCGGCCTGCCTGCGGCGGGCGGATCTCGCATCCGCGTCGCCGGCCGGCCCGATAGATCTCGATAAATTTCCGTGCCGGGGATGTTTTTTGCGCATCCGACTTGACGGGGCGCGGCGGGGTGCGTAAACCCCGCTCACCCCGGCGGGCGATCAGCCGGGAAGGTGAGTGTGCGGTTGTAGCTCAGTTGGTTAGAGTACCGGCCTGTCACGCCGGGGGTCGCGGGTTCGAGCCCCGTCAACCGCGCCACTTGCACCTTTCGCCCGGATATATGCGCGGTTGTAGCTCAGTTGGTTAGAGTACCGGCCTGTCACGCCGGGGGTCGCGGGTTCGAGCCCCGTCAACCGCGCCATTTTTCCTCAAATCTCCGGCAGATAATGGCGACGAAATATGGCATGTTGACTGCCGCCAGTTCGGCCATACCAATATGTCACGACTTTCCTTGCCATGGGGATGTATCTTGCCGGTTACAATGAGGAATGAGGCCGTCTCTTGCGCCGAGGCGGACTGGTCCCGCGAAACGCCGCAGAAGTTCTGGGACCCGGGCCGCAAGCTGATGCGCTGCATCCGCCGCTATCAGGCGCTGGAGGGCAAGGCGGGGGTCGGGGCGCGGATCGCCCGGCGATTCTGGACCCTGTCCCATGAGTTCTGGCGCACGGTCACCCGCTGCGATATCGAGTTGCGCACCGATATCGGGGGCGGGCTGCTGCTGCCCCATCCGAACGGGATCGTCATCCATCCCGACGTGGTGATCGGGCGGGACTGCCTTGTCTTCCAGCAGGTGACCATCGGCGTCGGCCGCCCCAATGGCAGCGGCCGCGAGGTGCCGGTGATCGGAAACCGCGTCAATATCTCGGCGGGGGCGCGGCTGGTGGGGGGATCACCATCGGCGACGGCGCGTTGATCGGGCTGAACGCGGTGGTGCTGCATGACGTGCCGCCCGGCTGCACCGCCGTCGGCGTGCCGGCAAGGATACTTCCCACGGACTACAAGCGAGCGCCGAACTGAATTGGGGCTACTGTTTCCCTCTGTGACCCGCTATCCAGGACCCCCGCCATCCCGTTGGAGGTGGGGCTGATTTATGAGGCGAGGACGGATATGGCCGAGGCAGAGGAACTGATCGCGAAAATGGGGCAGGCCGCGCGCGCGGCGGCCGTCGAGCTGGCGCAGGCCCCGGCCGAGCGGAAGCACGCCGCGCTGATCGGCGCCGCCCATGCCATCCGCGACCAGCTGCCAGAAATCCTGGAGGCGAATGCGAAGGACCTGGAATTCGGGCGCGAGAAGGGCCTGTCGGAGGCGATGATCGACCGGCTGCGGCTGGACGAGGATCGCCTGCGCGGGATCGAGGACGGCTTGCGCGCGGTGGCCGAACAGGACGATCCGGTCGGGCAGGTGATCGCCGAATGGGATCGCCCCAACGGGCTGCATATCCAGCGCGTGCGCACGCCCATCGGGGTGATCGGCGTGATCTATGAAAGCCGGCCCAACGTGACCGCCGATGCCGGCGCCCTGGCGCTGAAATCCGGCAATGCGGTGATCCTGCGCGGCGGCTCGGAAAGCCTGCATTCCAGCCAGGCGATCCATGGCTGCATGGTCCAGGGGCTGCGCCAGGCTGGGCTGCCCGAGGCGGCGATCCAGCTGGTGCCCACCCGCGACCGCGCCGCGGTCAGCGCCATGCTGGCGGCGCAGGGGCTGATCGACGTGATCATCCCGCGAGGCGGCAAGGGGCTGGTCGGGCTGGTCAGCCGCGAGGCGCGGGTGCCGGTCTTCGCGCATCTGGAAGGCGTCTGCCACATCTATGTCGATCGCGACGCTGATCCCGAAATGGCCCGCCGCGTGGTCCTGAACGCCAAGACCCGGCGGACGGGCATCTGCGGGGCGGCGGAATGCCTGCTGATCGACTGGCCCTTCTACACGCAGCACGGCCCCGCGCTGATCGAGGACCTGCTGGCCGCGGGCGTCGAGGTGCGGGCCGAGGGCGAGTTGGCGAAGATCGCCGGCACGGTCAGGGCCGCGCCCGAGGATTTCGGGCGCGAGTTCCTCGACAGCATCATCGCCGTGAAGCTGGTCGACGGCGTGGACGAGGCGATCGGGCATATCCGCCGCTTCGGCAGCCAGCATACGGAAGCGATCCTGACCGCCAATGACGCAACGGCGGCGCGGTTCTTCGCCGGGCTGGACAGCGCGATCCTGATGCGCAACGCCTCGACCCAGTTCGCCGATGGCGGCGAATTCGGCATGGGCGCCGAGATCGGCATCGCCACCGGCAAGCTGCACGCCCGTGGCCCGGTGGGGGCCGAGCAACTGACCAGCTTCAAATACCTGGTGACGGGCGAGGGCGCGATCCGCGCCTGAGCCGGCCCGGCCCGATCGTCGGAAAGGGGGCTGTCCGCCCCCTCTTGGCCTGCGGCCAATTCACCCCGGAGGGTATTTCGGCAACAGAGAAGGGCCGGCCGCGTCAACCGGCCCGTCTTCTTCGTTGGGAAAATACCCTCGGGGGTCTGGGGGCAGACAGCCCCCAGCCTTCGCGGGACGCAATCAGGCGGCGCGCGATTCGCGGATCAGCCGCAGGATGTCGGCGGCGGCCTCGGGGATGTTGGTGCCGGGCCCGAAGATCGCCTTGACGCCCGCCTTGCGCAGGAAGTCGTAATCCTGCTGCGGGATCACGCCGCCGCAGATCACCAGGATGTCCCCGGCGCCCTGGGCCTTCAGCGCCTCGATCAGCTTGGGGGCCAGGGTCTTGTGGCCCGCCGCCTGAGAGCTGATGCCGACCACGTGGACATCGTTGTCCACCGCGTCCTGCGCGGCTTCCTCGGGGGTCTGGAACAGCGGGCCGACATCGACGTCGAAGCCGATATCGGCGAAGGCGGTGGCGATCACCTTGGCGCCGCGGTCATGGCCGTCCTGGCCCATCTTGACCACTAGCATCCGCGGGCGGCGGCCTTCCTGTTCGGCGAAGGCCTCGACGTCGCGCTGGATGCGGGCGAAGCCCTCGTCGCCCTCATAGGCGGCGCCATAGACCCCGGCGAGGGTCTTCACCTCGGCGCGATGGCGGCCGAACACCTTTTCCATGGCCATGCTGATCTCTCCGACGGATGCGCGGGCGCGGGCGGCCTCGACGGCGGCTTCCAGAAGGTTGCCGCCCTGTTCGGCGCGGCGGCTGAGTTCGTCCAATGCCGCCTGGCAGGCGGCCTCATCGCGGCTGCCGCGGATATCGTTCAGGCGCGCGATCTGGGCGTCGCGCACCTTCATGTTGTCGATGTCCAGGATGTCGATCGGGTCTTCCTTGTCCTTGCGGTACTTGTTGACGCCGACGATCACCTCTTCGCCGCGGTCGATCATCGCCTGGCGGCGCGCCGCCGTCTCCTCGATCCGAAGCTTGGGCATCCCGGTGGCGACCGCCTTGGTCATGCCGCCCAGTTCCTCGACCTCCTCGATCAGCGCCCAGGCCTTTTCGGCCAGTTCCGCCGTCAGGTTCTCGATGTAATAGGAACCCGCCAGCGGATCGACGACATGGGTGATGCCGGTTTCCTCCTGCAGGATCAGCTGGGTGTTGCGGGCGATGCGGGCGCTGAACTCGGTCGGCAGCGCGATGGCTTCGTCCAGCGCATTGGTATGCAGCGACTGCGTGCCGCCAAGCGCCGCCGACATCGCCTCGTAGGCGGTGCGGATCACGTTGTTGCAGGGGTCCTGCTCCTGCAAGCTGACGCCCGAGGTCTGGCAATGCGTGCGCAGCATCAGGCTGCCCGGCTTCTTCGGATCGAATTCCGTCATGATCCGGTGCCACAGCAGCCGCGCGGCGCGCAGCTTGGCGATCTCCATGAAGAAATTCATGCCGATGGCGAAGAAGAACGACAGCCGCCCGGCGAACTTGTCCACGTCCATGCCGGCCTTCAGCGCGGCGCGGACATATTCGCGCCCGTCGGCCAGGGTATAGGCCAGCTCCTGGACCAGGTTCGCGCCCGCCTCCTGCATGTGATAGCCCGAGATCGAGATCGAGTTGAACTTCGGCATCTCGTTCGAGGTGTATTCGATGATGTCGGCGATGATCCGCATCGAGGGCTCGGGCGGATAGATATAGGTGTTGCGGACCATGAACTCTTTCAGGATGTCGTTCTGGATCGTGCCCGACAGCACCGCGCGGGAATGGCCCTGTTCCTCGCCGGTGACGATGAAATTGGCCAGGATCGGGATCACCGCGCCGTTCATGGTCATGGACACGGAAACTTTATCCAGCGGGATGCCGTCGAACAGGATCTTCATGTCCTCGACCGAATCGATGGCGACGCCCGCCTTGCCCACGTCGCCGACGACGCGGGGATGGTCGCTGTCATAGCCGCGATGGGTGGCCAGGTCGAAGGCGACCGAGACGCCCTGCTGCCCGGCCGCCAGCGCCTTGCGATAGAAGGCGTTCGATTCCTCGGCGGTGGAGAAGCCCGCATATTGCCGGATCGTCCAGGGGCGGCCCGCATACATGGTCGCGCGCGGGCCGCGGGTGAAGGGCGCCAGCCCCGGCAGGCTGCCCAGGTGGTCCATGCCTTCGCAATCGGCCTCGGTATAGAGCGGCTTGACGGTGATGCCTTCCAGCGTCTGCCAGTCCAGGCTTTCGGGTTCGCGGCCCTTCAGCTCTTTCCTGGCCAGTTCGCGCCATTCCTCCAGCGTCGGTTTCGTCATGATCCGTCCTTTCCCCTTGGCCCGCATGCCCTATATTCAGTCAGAGACGAGGTGCCGATGAAACTTAAATTCGCAATGATTGTCATGGCTCTGGCCGCGATGGGGCCGTCGCGCGACGCGCCGCCGCCCGAACCGCAACCGGCCATCACGCCGCGCGCCGAACGGCCCCGGCCCGCCTCGCCCGAGGAACTTGCGGGGCCTGCGGAAACCGCCGAGACCGAGGCGCCGCAGCTGGAATACGGCGCCGACGAGGTGACGCCGGCCGATTTCCTGTGGCGCGCCCGCCCGGTGGTGGTCTTCGCCGACACGCCCGACGATCCCTCCTTCGTCGAGCAGATGCGGGCTCTGCGCGGCCAGCCCGGCATGTTGCTGGAACGCGACGTGGTGGTGATCGTCGATTCCGACCCGTCGATGGGCAGCATCTGGCGGCGGCAGCTGCATCCGCGCGGCTTTTCGCTGGTGGTGATGGACAAGGACGGGCAGGTCAAGCAGCGCAAGCCGCTGCCCTGGGACGTGCGCGAGATCAGCCGCGCCATCGACCGCTTCCCCTTGCGCCGGCAAGAGATGGGCCGGGCAGGGGTCGTGCCGTGACGATTGAAACATCCGCGCTTCGGCCCTATATTCGGGTCGAAGCCAAGGAGGTTCGGGCATGAGCACCACATCCTACAACCCACCGCCGATCACCGGCCGGACCGGCCCGAAGCCGGGCTATTGACGCCGTCCGGGTCCGCCCGGCCGTCGATATTGGCGCGGATCGCCTCCAGCGCATTGTCTCCCATCTCGATCGCCTCGACCTTCATCGAGATATAGTCGCGATACATGCCCGCCGCCCGTTCCGGGCCGATCTTCGTGACATCCAGCACCCTCAGATCGTCGATCATCGCCGCGATGGCGTTCAACTGGCTGTAATACAGCACGACCGGATCGACCGTGTCGCGCGGCAGCACGTGGATCTCGCCGACGATGGCGCGGAAGATCGCGTCGTTGCGCTCGGTCGGGATGACCGGGAAATAGCCGGGCTCGGTCAGGATGCGCTCCATGATCCGGGCGCCATAGGCGGCGACGTCGTCGCGGCGCAGCACCGCCAGATAGGCCCGGATTTCCGCGAACAGCGCGCGCTGCACGTCGCGCACCCGCTCGGCCCGCAATTCGGCGGCGCGCCGGCGGTTCTGGAAGGCCACGACCCACCAGCCGATCGCCACGAACAGCCCGGCGATGATCGCCTGCTGCGCCTGGGGGCTGACATATGGGTCGAGCGGGGTCATCACTCAGGCGCGCCCCGAAGGACGGATGGCGCGCACAGGCCCGCGGGCCGGGAAGCGATCCCCGGCCCGGATGCCTGCCGCGATGGGGCGCTGCTGCGCGGTCATTCGAACTCCATGATGACGTCGTCGACCTTCAGGCTCTGGCCGGCCTCGGCATTGACCGACCGGACCACGCCCCGGCGTTCGGCGCGCAGGATGTTCTCCATCTTCATCGCCTCGACCGTGGCCAGGGCCTGGCCCTCCTGCACCTCGTCCCCGGCGGCGACATTGATCTTCACCACCAGGCCCGGCATCGGGCAGAGCAGGAATTTCGAGGTGTCGGGCGCCACCTTCTCGGGCATCAGCCGGACCAGTTCGGCGGCGCGCGGGCGGTGGATCTGCACGCGCAGCTCGGCGCCGCGCAGCCGCAGGCGGAAGCCGCCGGTGATCCGGTCGACCTTCATCACCAGGGCCGCACCGTCGACCATCATCCGCGCCAGCGACTGACCCGGCAGCCAGTCGCTTTCGACGCGCAGGTCGCGCCCCTCGACGCTGACGGTCGAGCCGCCCCGGTCGGCGCGGATCGCCACCGGGAATTCGCGCCCGGCGGCGAAGACCACCCAGTTCTCGCCGACATGGCGTTCGTGATTGTCCAGCCGGCCGGTGATGCGGGCACGCCGGATCTCGGCCACGCGATGCATGGCCGCCGCCGCCGCGACGACGCGCTGCAATTCCTGGTCGGGCAGCGCGGCGCCCTGGAAGCCGTCGGGATATTCCTCGGCGATGAAGGCGGTGGTGATGTCGCCGGCGACGAATTTCGGATGATCCATCACCGCCGAGAGGAAGGGCAGGTTGTGACCGATCCCCTCGACCTCGAATTCGTCCAGCGCCACGCGCATCGCATCGACGGCCTGCGCGCGCGAGGGCGCCCAGGTACACAGCTTGGCGATCATCGGGTCGTAGAACATGCTGATCTCGCCGCCCTCGTAGACGCCGGTATCGTTCCTGACGACATGATTGCGGTCCGATACCTCGGCGGGCGGGCGATAGCGGGTCAGCCGGCCGATCGAGGGCAGGAAGTTGCGATAGGGGTCTTCCGCATAGAGGCGGCTTTCCATGGCCCAGCCGTTGATCTTCAGGTCGCCTTGCGCGAAGGGCAGGGGCTCTCCGGCGGCGACGCGGATCATCTGTTCCACCAGGTCGATGCCGGTGATCAGCTCTGTGACGGGATGTTCCACCTGCAGCCGGGTGTTCATCTCCAGGAAATAGAAGTTCCGCTGGCCGTCGACGATGAATTCCACCGTGCCGGCGCTGGTATAGCCCACGGCACGCGCCAGCGCCACGGCCTGTTCGCCCATGGCCTTGCGCGTCGCCTCGTCCAGGAAGGGCGAGGGGGCCTCTTCGATGACCTTCTGGTTGCGGCGCTGGATCGAGCATTCGCGTTCATGCAGATAGACCGCGTTGCCGTGCTTGTCGGCCAGCACCTGGATCTCGATATGGCGCGGTTGCGTCACGAATTTCTCGATGAAGATGCGGTCGTCGCCGAAGCTGCTGGCGGCCTCGTTCTTCGAGGACTGGAAGCCCTCGCGCGCCTCCTCGGCGTTCCAGGCGATGCGCATCCCCTTGCCGCCGCCGCCGGCGGACGCCTTGATCATCACCGGATAGCCGATCTGGTCCGAGATCTTCACTGCCTCATCGGCATCGGCGATCAGGCCCATATAGCCAGGAACGGTCGAGACTCCAGCCTCTTGCGCCAGCTTCTTCGAGGTGATCTTGTCGCCCATCGCCTCGATCGCGGGCGAGGGCGGGCCGATGAAGACCACGCCCTCGCGCTCCAGCGCCTCGGCGAATTTCATGTTCTCGGACAGGAAGCCATAGCCGGGATGGACCGCCTCGGCGCCGGTCTGGCGGATGGCCTCCATCACCTTGTCGATCACGATATAGGACTGGTTCGCCGGGGACGGTCCGATATGGACGGCCTCGTCCGCCATCTGCACATGCAGCGCGTTGCGGTCCGCGTCGGAATAGACCGCGACCGTGGCGATCCCCATCTTGCGGGCGGTCTTGATGACGCGGCAGGCGATCTCGCCCCGATTTGCGATCAGGATCTTCTTGAACATGGGCTATCCTTGGCCGAGAGACATGAAAAAGCCGTCCGCGGGCAAGCGCCCGGGACGGCTGAAGGAAGGACCGCGCGCCCAGGGGGCGCGGACGGTCAGATGCTCATTCGCAGAGCCGGAAGTCGTCGCACAGCGCACCAGCGGCGCCGCCGATGGCTGCGCCCTTGAGAACGTTGTGGCCGCCGACATGGGCCGCGGTCGCGCCGACGCCGGCGCCGATGAGGGCGCGGTCGGTATCGGTCGGGTTGATCCCTTGGGTGCAGCCCGCCACCGCGGTCGCGCCCAGAAGGGCGGTAAGGGCAAGGACTTTGGACATTTTTCTAATCCTGTCGATGGTTCGGTGGGGATGCAACGCGCACCCCACCGGATGGGTTCAGTGGAACCGCAGGGATCAGTAGCGGCGCTGGCAGACGCCGGCGTCGTCACACAGCGCGCCGCCCACGGCGCCGATGGCCGCGCCCGTCGCGACGTTTTCGTCCAGCGCCTTGGCGATGACCGCACCGGCGACGGCGCCGCCAGCGGCACGCTGAGCGTCAGGCGACAGGCCGGTCGCGGTGCCATAGCCCTGATCGCAGGCCGCCAGGCCAGCCAGAAGAAGGGCGCCGCCGGCGATACGGGTGAAAAGCGAAGTCTGCATGTATGTTTGCCTGTATAGGGGGTCCCATGCGGAACCGGTTGTCGATCATCACCGACTATCGCATGGGGATCGGTCGCGTCAAACTGACATGGCTGTGAGAACAACCCCTTAAGCAGCAAACCGCCCATTATCGGTCCTCCGCCTCGTCGTCGCCCAGGTCCCATTCGGCGGCCTCGTCCCAGTCGAAGGCCGCGGCCGCGCCAGAGGCGAAAACTTCGGGGAAGGAGGCCTCGGCGCGGGCCATGTCCACCTGCAGCAGCTGGGCGTAATCGGTCGGGTCCAGCGGCCCGACCGCCACCACCTCGCGGCCGATCAGCCAGGACAGCCGCCCGGCATCCAGGTTGCCGCGCTCGAAAGGCTCGTCGCCGAAATGATGGATCAGGGCCGCCAGGAAGCCCGCATCGGCGCGCCGGTCGGCGGGCTTGCGGTCGCGGAACCGCTCGCGCCGGACCAGCGGCGTGGCGCCCTTCTTGTTGGCGCGGCGGATGATGAACTGATGGTCGGTGCCGGGCAGACGGCCCGGAAATCCTCGATGCTTCAGCAACGGATGCCCCCTTTCGCTGGCGCCTTGCCGGCGCGGATCAGGGGGGCGGGATAGCAGAGCGCGCGGCGGGGCGCGAGTTCCGCGGCAGGCGGCAGGGCAGGGCCCGCAGCCGACAGGCGCGGGCAGCCGGGCTGCCCGCGCGGAATCAGGCAGAAGCCCGGATCAGTACTTGCCCGTGAAGACCGGCTCGGTCGTGACCGGCGCCGGAGCGGTCGGCACATAGACGTCCGCCGCCGGCGGCTGCTGTTGTTGGCAGGCGGCCAGGCCAGCCAGCAGGGCGAGGCCGAGAACGATTTTCTTCGACATGAATTCAAGCTCCTGTAGTTCGGGTGCCGAAGGGCACCACTGCTCGGGTTGATGCCGGCCTCTTGCAGAGCCGGACATCCCATCATAGCGACCCCGCCGGGGCGCAGACAGGCGGCTGCCCGCTCCGCGCGCAGAAGACCGGCGGGCTGTGGCGGCGCTGCATCATTCACGCAGATGTGCGTCGTCATGGCGAAACCCTGCGTTACAGCGGGATATTGTCGTGCTTCTTCCACGGGTTCGCCAGCTTCTTGCCGCGAAGCGAGGCGAAGGCGCGCGCCACCCGCCTGCGGGTCGAGCGGGGTTGGATCACCTCGTCGATGAAGCCTTTCTCGGCGGCGACGAAGGGATTGGCGAAGCGGTCCTCGTAATCCCTGGTGCGCGCCGCGATCTTGTCCTGATCGCCCAATTCGCTGCGATAGAGGATCTCGACCGCGCCCTTGGCGCCCATCACCGCGATCTCGGCCGTGGGCCAGGCATAGTTGAAATCGCCGCGCAGATGCTTGGAGGCCATGACGTCATAGGCGCCGCCGTAGGCCTTGCGGGTGATGACCGTGACCTTCGGCACCGTCGCCTCGCCATAGGCGAAGAGCAGCTTTGCCCCGTGCTTGATGACGCCGCCATATTCCTGGCCGGTGCCCGGCAGGAAGCCCGGCACGTCGACGAAGGTCAGGATCGGGATCTCGAAGGCGTCGCAGAAGCGCACGAAACGCGCCGCCTTGCGCGAGCTGTCGATGTCCAGGCAGCCCGCCAGCACCATCGGCTGGTTGGCGACGACGCCGACCGTCTGGCCCTCGATGCGGATGAAGCCGACGATGATATTGCCGGCGAAATCCTTCTGGATCTCGCAGAAATCGCCTTCGTCCGCAACCTTCTGGATCAGCTCCTTCATGTCATAGGGCTGGTTCGGGTTGTCGGGGATCAGCGTGTCCAGGCTGGGCTCGATCCGCGCCGGGTCATCGAAGAACGGCCGGGTAGGGGCCTTTTCACGATTGTTCAGCGGCAGGAAATCGAACAGCCGCCGGATCTCGGTCAGCGCCTCGACATCGTTTTCGAAGGCGCCGTCCGCGACCGAGCTTTTCTTCGTATGGGTCGAGGCGCCGCCCAGTTCCTCGGCGGTGACCACCTCGTTGGTGACGGTCTTGACCACGTCGGGGCCGGTCACGAACATGTAGGAGGTGTCCTTCACCATGAAGATGAAGTCGGTCATCGCCGGGCTGTAGACCGCGCCGCCCGCGCAGGGACCCATGATGACGGAAATCTGCGGCACCACGCCCGAGGCCATGATGTTGCGCTGGAACACGTCCGCGTAACCGGCCAGCGAGGCGACGCCCTCCTGGATGCGCGCACCGCCGGAATCGTTCAGCCCGATCACCGGGGCGCCGTTCTGCATCGCCATGTCCATGATCTTGCAGATCTTCTGGGCATGGGTTTCCGACAGCGAGCCGCCGAAGACGGTGAAGTCCTGCGAAAAGACATAGACCATGCGGCCGTTGATCGTGCCCCAGCCGGTGACGACGCCGTCGCCATAGGGCCGGTCCGCCTCCATCCCGAAATCGGTCGAGCGATGGGCGACGAACATGTCGAATTCCTCGAAGCTGTCCTCGTCCAGCAGCAGTTCGATCCGTTCGCGCGCGGTCAGCTTGCCGCGGGCGTGCTGGGCATCGATGCGCCGCTGGCCGCCCCCAAGGCGCGCCTGCGCCCGGCGATGTTCGAGTTCCTGAAGAATGTCCTTCATGGCTGGCCTCCCGCTGAATTTGCGGCAAGCTAAACCCTGGAGGGGCGTCAGGGAAGCGGAATGCGGAAAATTTGCAAACGATCTCGCCAAATCGAGATGCAAATTGCAAAACCTGCAAGGGGATGTGCCTTACGCTGCATAATCCGTATTATGGAACTAAAATCCGTTATGCGCCTGCCCGGATAGCCTGGAACTGCGACCATTTCACTGCTTGCCCAGGATGGCGCGATCCGGGAAAGTCGGGCTTGGGAACGCGAGGAGAAGACCCACATGGCTGTGACACCACCGGTCTGTGACTTCGGTGCGCCCTGGCACGATTTCACGCTGCCGGGAACCGACGGACGACATTACCGGCTTGCCGATGTCGCCGGAGAGAATGGCACCCTGGTCATGTTCATCTGCAATCATTGCCCCTATGTGCAGTCGATCATCGACAGGATCGTCCGCGACGCGACGGACTTGCAGGAACTGGGCGTCGGGGTCGTGGCGATCTCGGCCAACGATGCCGAGGAATACCCGCAGGACGGGCCCGAGGCGATGAAGCGCGAGGCGGCGCGGCATGGCTTCACCTTTCCCTATCTTCATGACGAAACCCAGGAGGTCGCGCGGGCCTATGGTGCCGAATGCACCCCGGATTTCTTCGGATACAACGCCCAGGGCAAGCTGCAATATCGCGGCCGGCTGGACAGTTCGGCCCGCAGCGCCGGTCCCGCCGATGCCCGGCGAGAGCTTTTCGAGGCGATGAAGCAGATCGCCGAAACCGGGCAAGGCCCGCAAGAGCAGACGCCGTCGATGGGCTGCTCGATCAAATGGAAGGTGACGGAATGACGGTCTGCATGGCCCCTTGCCCGGTTGTTTTCGATCTGGACGGCACGCTGATCGACAGCGCGCCCGACATTCATGCCTGCGTCAATGCGGTGCTGCGCGAACATGACTTTCCGCTGCTCAGCTTGCAGCAGGTCCGCAGCTTCATCGGCGGAGGCGTTGATATCCTTTGGCAAAAGATCATCAGGACGCTGGGGCTGTCGCCGGACCTCCTCCGCGACCTGGTCGCCGCCTTCATGGCGCGCTATCACGCCGCCACCGCGCTGACGCGGCTGTTTCCCGGCGTGCAGGACGCGCTTGGCATCCTGGCGGATCGCGGCCATCCGCTGGGGATCTGCACCAACAAGCCGCTGGGGCCGACCCAGGCGATCCTGGATCATTTCGGCATCCGTACGCTGTTCGCCGCGATCATCGGCGGCGATTCACTGCCCGAGAAGAAGCCCGATCCGGCGCCGCTTCGCGCGGCCTTCCATGCGCTTGGCGCGGATCCGGCGGCGCCGCGCGGGATCTATGTCGGCGACAGCGAATTCGACGCCAGCTGCGCGGCGGCGGTGCCGGTGCCCTTCCTGATCTACAGCCGCGGCTATCGCCAGACGCCGCTGGAAAACCTGCATTGGCGGGCGCAATTCGACGATTTCACCGCCCTGCCCGCCCTGGTCGAGACCGAGGCGCTGGCATGACGGCGGCGCTGATCTGGGACGTGGACGGGACGCTTTCGGAAACCGAGGAGACGCATCGCGCCGCCTTCAACGCCGCCTTCGCCGAGGTCGGCCTGGACTGGCACTGGGACCGGGCGATCTATCGCCGGCTGCTGCATGTGACCGGCGGGAAAGAGCGGATCGGCGCCTATGCGGCCGAGACCGGCACGGTCCTGGACGGCGATGCCATATCCCATATTCACCTTGACAAGACAAGGCGTTATGGCAAAATGGTCGAAGCCGGGCAAGCGCCGCTGCGCCCCGGCGTCGCGCCCTTGATCGAGGCCGCGCGGCGGGCCGGGCTGCGCCAGGCCATCGCCACCACGACCAGCCGCCCGAATGTCGATGCGCTGATCGCCGCCAGCCTGGGGCGCCCCGCCTCCGAGGTCTTCGACGTCATCGCCGCGGGCGACGAGGTGGCGGCGAAGAAGCCTGCCCCCGATGTCTATCTGCTGGCGCTGGAACGGCTTGGACTGCCCGCCGGGGACTGCATCGCGCTGGAGGACAGCCTGCCGGGCCTGGCCGCGGCCAGGGCTGCCGGGCTGCGGGTCCTGGTCACGCCCTCGGCCTATACCGATGACGGCGATTTCGGCATGGCCGATTGGGTGCTGGACGATCTGACCGGCCCGTTGCCGCCGCCCCTGGCCGGGATATTGGCGCGCGCTTGACAAGCGGGGCCGAATGGCCGCAATCCGGCAGGGAAACCGCAACGCCCCGAAAGGCCCGTCATGGATCTGCGCCAGCTTACCCCCGATCTTGCCGTTTCCGCCCAGATCCTGCCCGAGGATGTGGCGCGCTTGGCCGAGGCAGGCTTCAAGGTCCTGGTGAACAACCGTCCCGACGAAGAGATCACGCCCGAGATCGACCACCAGGCGATGGCCGAGGCCGCGAAGGCCGCGGGCATGGAATACCATTACCTGCCCTTCACGCCGGGCCAGGTCACGCCGGAACTGATCTCGGGCTTCGGCGCGGCGATCGGCGGGCAGAAGCCGGTCTTCGCCTATTGCCGCTCGGGCAATCGCAGCACGGTGCTGTGGGCGCTGACCCAGGCAGGCAGGCTCTCCGAGGCCGAGATCATCGAGACCGCGGCCAAGGCCGGATACGACCTGTCGGGGGTGCGGCCGCTGATCGCCTCGCTAGCCAGCCGGGCGGGCTGAGCGCCCTGCCCTTTTCAGGCGCCCCTAGGCCGGCACGCCCAGGGCGCGCTTGACATTCGCGGTCCAGCCCAGCAGGCGCTGATCGCCGGCCTCGATGGCGGGACGCTTCATCACGCTGGGTTTCTCGCCCATCATCGCGACCGGATCGGCGGCGCGTTCGGCCTCGGACATGCCGCGCCAGGTCAGGCTGGCCCGGTTGATGATCTTCTCGCCCCATTCATCGGCCAGCCTGCGGCGCTCGGGCTCGGACAGGGGCTGCTTCTGCACGTCGCGGAAATCGACGGTCCAGCCGTTTTCCTCCAGCGCCGCCTGCGCCTTCTGGCAGGTCGAGCAATGGGCGAGGCCGTAAAGCGTCAGGGTCCTGGTCATCGGATACCTCAGATCAAGGGGATGAAGGGGATGCCGCAGCCCGACAGGGCAAGCGCGGCGGCGAGGGCAAGGGTCAGGCGCATGGCGCTCCGCTGGGTTCGGGTTTCGGACGGGTTATGGTCAGGCGAATGCGCGCCCGCAAGTCACAAATCGCCGCCGTGGTGGCGATGGCGGATGCGGCGGATCGCCCACCAGACCCCCAGCACCGCGACCGGCGTCAGCCCGGCGATCAGCAGCGACTTGTCCAGGCCCAGCCCCCCGGCCAGCGGCGCCAGCGCATAGGACAGAAGCCCCACCGCGTAATAGCTGATGGCGACCACCGACAGCCCCTCGACCGTGTGCTGCAGGCGCAGCTGCAGGTCGGCGCGGCGGTCCATGCGCGACAGCAATTCCTGGTTCTGGGCCGAGCGCTGCACATCCACCCGCGTGCGCAGCAGCTCGCCCGCCCGCTCGGCCCGGTCGATCATGGTCTTCAGCCGCGCCTCGGCCGATTTCACCGTCCGCATCGCCGGCTGATAGCGGCGGCGCATGAATTCCGTCAGCATCTGGCGGCCGTGAAAGCGGCTTTCGCGCAGCGCCGCGATCCGGTCCATCACGATCGCCTCATAGGCGGCGGTCGCGCCGAAGCGGAAGCTGTGCTGGACCGCCTGCGCCTCCAGCTCGGCCGAGACCGTCAGCAGGTCGTGCAGCACGGCCTCGGGGGCGCGCGTCTCGTCGGTCATGCCCTCGACGATGGCCGAGAGGCGCGGCTCCAGCTCATTGAGGCGGCGCGACAGGCCGCGGGCGCGGCCCAGCCCCAGCATGGACATGGCGCGATAGGTTTCCAGCTCGACCAGGCGGTGGACGATGCGGCCGATCCGCCCGGCGCCGACCTCGGGGCGCACGAACAGCGCGAAACGCATCCAGCCGTCGGAATCGATGCGGAAATCGCCCGCGATCATCGCCGCTTCCTCCAGCACCCAGACGGCGGTCAGGCTGTCGCGGGCGAACCACTCGCCGATCCGCTCCAGCGCCTGGGCGGGATCCTCGGGCAGGATGTCGATCTGCACCATCACCGCCGCGATCCGCCTGCCCGGCGCCTGGATCTGCCATTCCTCGGGGAAGAAGGCCGCCGCGCTGGGATCGAAGGGGCGGATCGGCAGGCCCGGCACCGTGGCCATGTAGGTCACGAATTCCGTATGGCTTTCCCATTTCAGCTCGTGCCGCCCCAACTGGCCCTGGTAATGGCTGTCCTCGGGATCCGGGCGCGGGCCGCCATGGCGCGTCGTCAGCTGGGTCAGGTGATCGACATCGCGGCTGCGGTCGCGATTGGCGGCGTCGCGCGGCTCCTTGAAGGCCACGAAGACGCAGGTCGCGGGCGCCTTCAGGCGCGGCGAGGGCCGGGCGTGCAATTCGTTCGCCAGCGCATAGCGCAAGGGATGTTCGGTTGCCGGGCCCACGTCCTTCTCCTTCACCTGCGGCGCGGATATGGGCGCGCCCTGCCCGTCCGGCCCGCCGATCCCCGGCGCCGTCATCCGCTACCTTGTGCCGATCCTCCGCGGCGCCGCAAGCCCCCTGCCATCATCGCGCGGGCCCGCCAAGCGCCCCTTTCGTCGCAGGGACGGAGGGCATGAAAAAGGGGGCGCGATCCGCGCCCCCTGGTCGTCCTTTTCTGCGCCCGGATCACTCGACCATGGGCAGCAGCTTGTTGATGCTGTCCTTGGCGTCGCCATAGAACATCCGGGTGTTTTCCTTGAAGAACAGCGGGTTCTCGATGCCGGAATAACCCGTGCCCTGGCCGCGCTTGGAAACGAAGACCTGTTTCGCCTTCCAGACCTCCAGCACCGGCATGCCGGCGATGGGGCTGTTGGGGTCGTCCTGCGCCGCCGGGTTCACGATGTCGTTCGAGCCGATGACGATCACCACGTCGGTCGAGGGGAAATCGTCGTTGATCTCGTCCATCTCCAGCACGATGTCATAGGGCACCTTCGCCTCGGCCAGAAGCACGTTCATGTGGCCGGGCAGACGGCCCGCGACCGGGTGGATGGCGAAGCGCACCTCCTTGCCGGCCGCGCGCAGCTTGCGGGTCAACTCGCTGACCGCGGCCTGGGCCTGCGCCACCGCCATGCCGTAGCCCGGCACGATGACCACGCTGTCGGCATCGTTCAGCGCCGCCGCGACGCTGTCGGCGTCGATGGGGATCTGCTCGCCCTCGATCTCGGCCGCCGGGCCGGTCTCGCCGCCGAAGCCGCCCAGGATCACGCTGACGAAATGCCGGTTCATCGCCTTGCACATGATATAGCTGAGGATCGCACCCGAGGAGCCGACCAGCGCGCCCACCACGATCAAGAGGTCGTTGCCGAGCGTGAAGCCGATCGCCGCCGCCGCCCAGCCCGAATAGCTGTTCAGCATCGACACCACTACCGGCATGTCGGCGCCGCCGATGCCCATGATCAGGTGATAGCCGATGAAGAAGGCCAAGAGCGTGATCAGCACCAGCCACAATATGGGCGAGCCGGCATCGGCACAGTAAAGCACGCCGAACAGGATCGACAGCGCCAGCGCGCCCGCGTTCAGCGCATGCCCGCCGGGCAGCTTCTTCGGCTTGCCGTCGACGCGGCCGGCCAGCTTGCCGAAGGCCACGACCGAGCCGGTGAAGGTGATCGCGCCGATGAAGATGCCCAGGAACACCTCGATCTTCAGGACCGCGATCTCGGCCGGGGTCTTGTAGGCCAGCACGGCGGCGAAGCCCTCGAACTCTGCGGCGGCGTTCTCGGCCTTCTGGCGCAGCACGCGGGCCAGCTCGATCTGGGCGTTGAAGCCGACGAAGACCGCGGCCAGGCCGACCAGGCTGTGCATCGCCGCGACCAGCTGCGGCATCTCGGTCATCTGGACGCGCTTGGCGATCACGAAGCCGGCGCTGCCGCCGATGGCGATCATGATGGCCGACAGCCACCAATTGCCGGCGCCCGGCCCGAACAGCGTCGCCACGACCGCAAGGCCCATGCCGACGATGCCGTACCAGATGGCGCGCTTGGCGCTTTCCTGACCCGACAGCCCCCCCAGGGAGAGGATGAACAGGATCGCGGCGACCACATAGGCGGCGGTGGTGAATCCGTATTCCATCGGCCCCTCCTTACGATTTCTGGAACATGGCGAGCATCCGCCGGGTGACCAGGAAGCCACCGAAGATGTTCACCCCGGCCATCAGCACCGCCAGCGCGCTGAGCAGCAGGACCCAGCCCGAGCCCGAGCCGATCTGCATCAGCGCGCCCAGGATGATGATCGAGCTGATCGCATTGGTGATCGCCATCAGCGGCGTGTGCAGCGAATGGGCGACGTTCCAGATCACCCGGAAGCCCACGAAGCAGGCCAGCACGAAGACGATGAAATGCGACATGAAGCTGGCCGGCGCGACCAGGCCGACCAGCAGCAGCAAGAGCCCGCCCCCAGCCAGCAGCGTGACCTGGCTTTTCGTCTCGGCCTTGAAGGCGGCGATCTCGGCGGCGCGCTTTTCCTCGGCCGTCAGCGCCTTCGGCTTTTCCTTGGGCTTCTGCGCGGCGATGGCGGCGATCTTCGGCGGCGGCGGCGGCCAGGTGATGTCGTGGTCGCGCGTCACGGTGGCGCCGCGGATCACGTCGTCCTCCATGTTGTGCTCGATCACCCCGTCCTTCTTCGGCGTCAGGTCGGCCATGAAGTGGCGGACATTGTTGCCGTAAAGCTCGGACGCCTGCGCCCCCATGCGCGAGGGGAAATCGGTATAGCCGATGATGGTCACGCCATTGTCGGTCACGATCCGCTCGTCCGGGACGGTCAGGTCGCAATTGCCGCCCTTTTCCGCCGCCAGGTCCACGATGACGCTGCCGGGCTTCATCGCCTCGACCATGTCGCGGGTCCACAGCTTGGGCGCGTCGCGGCCCGGAATCAGCGCCGTGGTGATCACGATGTCCATCTGCGGCGCCAGCTCGCGGAACTTGGCCAGCTGCTTCTCGCGGAATTCGGGGCTGGAGGGCGCGGCATAGCCGCCGGTCGCGGCGCCGTCCTGGACCGCCTCGTCGAATTCCAGGAAGACGAACTCGGCGCCCATCGATTCGATCTGCTCGGCCACCTCGGGGCGCACGTCGAAGGCATGGACCTGCGCGCCCAGGGAAACCGAGGTCCCGATCGCCGCCAGGCCCGCGACGCCCGCGCCCACCACCAGCACCTTGGCCGGCGGCACCTTGCCCGCCGCCGTCACCTGCCCGGTGAAGAAGCGGCCGAAATTGTTCGCCGCCTCGATCACCGCGCGATAGCCGGCGATATTGGCCATCGAGCTGAGCGCATCCATCTTCTGCGCCCGCGAGATCCGCGGCACCATGTCCATGGCGATGGCGGTGATGCCCTGCTGGCGCGCCACTTCCAGCAATTCGGCGTTCTGGGCCGGGTAGAAGAACGAGATCAGCGTCTGCCCGTCGCGCATCTGCCCGATCTCGCCCTCGGTGGGCTGGCGGACCTTGGCCACCACGTCGACGGCCGCGACCAGCTCTGCCGCCGTCGCCTCGACCGTCACCCCCGCCGCACGGTAATCCTCGTCCGAGAAGCCGGCGCGCGCGCCCGCCCCGGATTCGATGAATACCTCATGTCCCAGTTTCTGGAGATGCGCCGACGAGGACGGCGTGATCGCAACCCTCGCCTCCCCCTCGAAGCTCTCCTTCAATGCACCGATCTTCATCGTCTGAAGGCCCCCAATCCCAACAATTCCGGTCCGGCCTGCATATCACCGCGAAACAATCGATCACAAGAGCGCGAACAGGGGACATTCGCCAAAAGATCGATCCCGGCGGGGAACGGAAAATTGCCGCGCATGACGAAAGTCCGGATTGACAGGCAAAAAACAGAAGGGCACCGCGCGGGATTTCCGCGCGGTGCCCCGATGTCAGACCATGGCTTGCTGCCGGTCGCGGCCTCAGTTGGCCGGCGCCGGAGGCGTGGTGGTCGTGGTGCCGGTCGCAGGTTCTTCCTCGACGCTGATCGCGTCGTCCAGCGCGTCGGCGGCGTCATCGGCAGCCTCGCCAGCGGCATCGGCGGCTTCGCCGGCTGCGGTCGCGGCCGCATCGGCGGCGTTTTCCGCCTCGGTCGCGGCGGCGTCGGCCGCGGCCCCGGCTTCGGCGGCGGCGTCATCGACGGCCTCGCCCGTGGCGGTGGCCGCGTCATCGGCTGCCTCGCCAGCCGCATCCGCGGCCTCGCCGGCTGCTTCGGCGGCGTCGTCCGCGGCATCCTCGACCGCGGCGCCGGTCGCCGTCGCGGCATCCTCGGCGGCATCCGCGGCTTCGCCGGCCGCTTCGGCGGCGTCATCGGCCGCGGCGGCCGCATCGTCGGCAGCCTCGGCGGCGGGTTCTTCGGTGGTGACGGTGGTGGTGTCGCCTTCGACCGCCACGGTGTCATCGCCCATGAAGCGCTGCAGCACGAAATAGGCCAGAGCCAGCGCCAGAAGGACGCCGATGATCAGCGGCAGCGGCGAGGAACGACGCTCGACCGGCTCGACATAGGTTTCCTTGGGCTTGACGGGATCGTTCGGATCGGTCCGGTTCGGATCGTTCGGGTCATGGGTCATCGCTGGCCTCCAGATTCAATTTTTGAAAACACCGGTTTAGCGTCGTCCTCGGTTTCAACCACCCGGTGCGGCATGTCAATTGTGCAATAGGCATATCCGCCACGGCCCGGCTTGCGACCCGGCATTCATGCGAATAACACGAAGGAGGGCACCGGGTTCCACTACTTCCATGTCCCGACCCGATTTTTTTCCTGCGGGAGAACGACATGACCGCCGATACGCCTTCGAACAAGCAATTTCTTGCCGACTATCGGCCCTGGCCGTTCGAGCTGCGGCAGACCGCGCTGGAATTCGACCTGGCGCCCTCGGCGACCAGGGTCACGGCCGTGCTGGATCTGGCCCCGCGAGAGACCGCTGCGGACCTGGTCCTGGACGGCGGCAAGGGGCTGCAACTGCTGCGGCTGGCCATCGACGGCGCCGCGCCCGACCCCGCCCATGTCCGGCGCGACGAGGAAACGCTGACCATCGCCGCCGCCGCTCTGCCCCAAGCCGCCTTCCGGCTGGAAACCGAGGTCGAGATCGACCCTTCGGCCAATACCGCCTTCGAGGGGCTCTATCTGTCGGGCGGGATGTTCTGCACGCAATGCGAGGCCGAGGGCTTTCGCCACATCACCTTCTATCCCGACCGGCCCGACGTGATGACGACCTTCCGCGTCGCCATCCGCAGCGAGTTGCCGGTGCTTCTGTCGAACGGCAACCCGGTCCGGCAGCAGCCGGGGCTGGCCGAATGGCACGATCCCTGGCCCAAGCCCAGCTATCTGTTCGCGCTGGTCGCGGGCGACCTGGTGGCGATCAGCGACCGCTTCACCACGCGCTCCGGGCGCGAGGTCGCGCTGAATGTCTGGGTCCGTCCGGGCGACCAGGACCGCGCCGGCTTCGCGCTGGAATCCCTCGTGAAGTCAATGCGATGGGACGAGGATGTCTATGGCCGCGAATATGACCTGGACGTCTTCAACATCGTCGCCGTGGACGATTTCAACATGGGGGCGATGGAGAACAAGGGGCTGAACATCTTCAATTCGAAGCTGGTCCTCGCCAGTCCCGAAACCGCGACCGATGCCGATTACGAGCGCATCGAAAGCGTGATCGCGCATGAATATTTCCACAACTGGACCGGCAACCGGATCACCTGCCGCGACTGGTTCCAGCTGTGCCTGAAGGAGGGGCTGACGGTCTTCCGCGACCAGCAGTTCACCAGCGACATGCGCAGCGCGGCGGTCAAGCGGATCAGCGACGTGCAGGCCCTGCGCGCCCGCCAGTTCCGCGAGGACCAGGGCCCGCTGGCCCATCCGCCGCGCCCCGACCAATATGAGGAAATCAACAATTTCTACACCGCGACCGTCTACGAGAAGGGCGCCGAGGTGATCGGGATGCTGAAGACCCTGGTCGGCGACGAGGGCTATCGCGCGGCGCTGGACCTGTATTTCGACCGCCATGACGGCGATGCGGCGACGATCGAGGACTGGCTGAAGGTCTTCGAGGATGCGACCGGCCGCGATCTGGCGCAGTTCAAGCGCTGGTATACCGATGCCGGCACCCCGCGCCTGACGATGCGAGAGGACTGGGTCGAGGAAGCGGAGGGCGGCACGTTGGTGCTTGATTTCGCCCAGGAAACCCCGCCGACGCCCGGCCAGCCGGTGAAACCCCCTCGCGTGATTCCCATCGCGGTGGGCCTGATCGGCCCGAATGGCGACGAGATCGCCCCGACCCGCGTGCTGGAAATGACCGATGCCCGGCAGGGTTTCCGCTTTGAAGGCTTGGGCGCGCGGCCGGTGGTCTCGGCGCTGCGCGGCTTTTCCGCCCCGGTGATGCTGGAGCGGGTGATCGACGACGCCACCCGCGCCTTCCTGCTGGCCCATGACACCGACCCCTTCGCGCGCTGGGAGGCCGGGCGCGACCTCGCGCTGTCGGCGCTGACCGGGCTGGCGCAGGGCCAGGCCGGCGGCGACGGATATGTCGAGGCCATCGGCCGCCTGATCGCGGACGAAGGCGCCGACCCGGCCTTCCGCGCGCTGTGCCTGAACCTTCCGGGCGAGGAGGAGATCGCCACCCGGCTGGCGGCCCAGGGCGTGACGCCGGATCCCGACGCGATCCATGCCGCGCGGGGCGATCTGGCCCGCCGCCTGGCCGAGGCGCATGAGGCGCTGCTGGCCGGGATCTATGACCGGATGGTGGTGCCGGGCGACTATTCGCCCGATGCCGCGGCGGCGGCCCGGCGCGCGCTGCGGATCGCGGCGCTGGGGCTGCTCAGCCGCATCGACGGCGGCGACCGGGCCGAGGTGCTGTTCGGCACAGCCGGCAATATGACCGAGCGGATGGCGGCGCTGACCTGCCTGATCCGCCGCGGCCGGGGCCAGACCGCGCTGCGGATCCTGGAGGAACAGTTCGGCGACAACCGGCTGGTCATGGACAAGTGGTTCACCATCCAGCCGATGGTCGCGCCACCCGCCGATGCCGTCGAGATCGCCCGCAGGCTGGCGAAACGCCCGGATTTCGAATGGCAGAACCCGAACCGCTTCCGCGCCCTGCTGGGCGGGCTGGCGGGCAACCATGCCGGCTTCCACCGCGCCGACGGGGCGGGCTACGACTTCACCGCCGACTGGCTGATGCGGATGGACGGCGCCAATCCGCAGATCGCCGCCCGCATGTCCACCGCCTTCGAGACCTGGCCGCGATACGATGCGGGCCGGCGCGAAAAGGCGCTGGCGGCGCTGCGGCGGATGGCCGCGATGGAGGGGATCAGCCGCAACCTGCGCGAGATGGTGTCGCGGATGATCGCCGCCGGCGACTGATCCCGCTTGTGCCGGCTTTCGCGGCGGGGCAGGATCGCGGCGATGAGTGACCCGCTTGCCCATGCGAGGGCCGAGATGCAGGCCCGCCTCGACCCGCTGATCGCCGAGCGGGCACCCTGGCTGCATTCCGACGGCCTGCTGCCGGGGCTTGCGCGGCGCGCGATGATGACGCTTCTGCGCTATCCCCGGACGCTGGAGCTGGGCGCCGAGTTCCGCGACCTGCCCACCGACGAGATCATGCGCCGCATGGCCCGGCTGATCGTGCGCGACATGCGCATCGAGGGGATGGAGCATCTGCCCGCCACCGGCCCGGCGCTGATCGTGTCGAACCACCCGACCGGCATCGCCGATGGGATCGTGCTTCACGCGCTGATCTCGCAACTGCGCGACGACCTGTTCATCTATGCCAATCACGACATGATCCGGGTGCTGCCGCAGACCGCCGACATGATCGCCCCGGTCGAATGGCGGGTCGAGAAGCGCAGCCATGCCAAGACCCGCGCCACGATGGACTATACCCGCGAGGCGCTGGAGGCAGGCCGGATCGGGCTGATCTTCCCCTCGGGCCGGCTGGCGCACCGGCACGGCCTGACCCTGCATGAGCGGCCCTGGATGGCCTCGGCCGCGATGATCGCGCGCAAGTTCGCCGTCCCGGTGATCCCGCTGCGGCTGCGGGCGCGGAACTCGGCGCTGTTCTATCTGCTGGACGCGATCCATCCGACCCTGCGCGACGTGACCCTGTTCAACGAGGTGCTGAACAAGGCCCGCCAGACCTATCGCGTCACCATCGGCGCGCCGGTCGATCCCGAAAGCCTGCCGAAAAACAGCGAGGAGGCCATCGCGGCGCTGCGCGATATGGTGCTGGCCCTGCCCGATCCCGGCCCCGAGGCCGCGCGGCTGATGCAGGCATCGGGCGGCGCGCGGCTGGTGCGCAGCCAGCGCCGGATCGCCTGAACGCGCCCGCGGGCCCCAACGGGTATTTGGACAACGAAGAAAGGCCGGGCTTGAGAGATGCGCCCCGCGCCACTATCTTTGCAGGTGCAGACCAGACAGGATGCCTGACCCATGTTCGCCATTCCCGGCACCGCCCCCGTCACGATCTCTCCGGCGGCCGAAAGACAGATCGCCCGGCTGATGGCCGGCAAGGATGCCTATGGGCTGCGGATCGGCCTGAAGAAGGGCGGCTGCGCGGGCATGGAATACACGATGGAGCTGGCCGAGGCCCCCGAGCCCAATGAAGAGGTGGTCGAACAGGGCGCGGCGCGGGTGGTGATCTCGCCCATGGCGCAGATGTTCCTGTTCGGGACCCGGATCGATTACGAGACCGGGCTGCTGGAATCGGGCTTCCGGTTCCACAACCCCAACGTGACCGACACCTGCGGCTGCGGCGAATCGATCCGCTTCGAGCCCTTGGAGGGCAGCCGCACGCCCGAGGCGTGACCCTTCTGCGACTTGCGCGCCGGGGTTCTTGCCCCTAAGCCATGGCCCGAAGCAGAAGGAGGGCTGACATGGCACCGCGCAAACTTGCCGCTGGAAACTGGAAGATGAATGGCGACCTGGCCGCCCTGGCCGAGGTCGACAGGCTGCTGGCGGCCCATCCCGCACCGGCCTGCGAGGTGCTGCTGTGCCCGCCCGCGCCGCTGGTCCAGGCGATGAAGGCGCGGATCGGCGGCGGCGCGATCGCGGTCGGCGGCCAGGACTGCCATGCGCGGGTTTCGGGCGCGCATACCGGCGACGTCTCGGCCGCGCTGCTGAAGGATGTCGGCGCGGATTACGTGATCCTGGGCCATTCCGAGCGCCGGGCCGATCATGGCGAGTCTGACGCCGATGTCGCGGCCAAGGCGACGGCCGCCCATGCGGCCGGGCTGGTCGCGGTGATCTGCGTCGGCGAGACCGAGGCGCAGCGCGATGCCGGCGAGACGCTGGCGGTGATCGCCGCGCAGCTGGCGGGCTCGATCCCGCAGGGCGCGACGGCGGCCAATACCGTGATCGCCTATGAGCCCGTCTGGGCCATCGGCACCGGCCGCACCCCGACCAGCGCGCAGATCGCCGAAGTCCACGCCCTGATGCGCGAGAGGCTGCAGGGCGCGGTCAGCGGGGCGGATGATGTACGGCTGCTCTATGGCGGCAGCGTCAAGCCGGGCAATGCGGCCGAGATCTTCGCCATCCCCCATGTCGACGGGGCGCTGGTCGGCGGCGCCAGCCTGAAGGCGGCGGATTTCGGCCCGATCGTCGCGGCGCTGGCGGCGTCGTAAGGCGGATCAGTCCAGCGAGGACATGATCTCGGCCGCCATCTCGAAGCTTTTCAGCCGCGCGGCGTGGTCGTGGATCTGGCCGGTCAGGATCACCTCGTCCGGCCGGTAGGTCCCGATCAGCGCCTGCAGCTGCTCGCGGACCTCGCCCCTGTCGCCGACCGCGCTGATCCGCAGCGCCTGGTCGACGGCCCGGCGCATGGCGGGCGGGATCTCGGCATCCAGGTCCCGCGTCGGGCGCGGCAGCTTGCCGGGCATCCCGCTGCGCAGGCGCGCGAAGGCCAGCTGCATGGTGCTGCGCAGGAAGACGGCCTCAGCCGTGGTTTCGGCCGCGAAGACATTGATGGCGATCATCGCCCGCGGCGCCTCCAGCCAGGGCGAGGGGCGGAAGCGGTCGCGATAGACCGCCAGGGCCTCGTCCAGGTCGCCGGGCGCGAAATGGCTGGCGAAGGCATAGGGCAGCCCCAGATGCGCGGCCAGCTGCGCGCCGAACAGGCTGCTGCCCAGGATCCAGACCGGCACGCTCGTCCCCTCGCCCGGCAGCGCGCGAACCGGCGCATTCGGCTGTGCGGGTCCCAGATAGGACAGCAGCTCGACCACATCCTGCGGGAAACTGTCGGCCATCGGATCGCGGCGCAGCGCCCGGATCACCGCGCCATCGCCCCCCGGCGCCCGGCCCAGCCCCAGGTCGATCCGGTCCGGGAAGGCCGTGGCCAGCGTCCCGAAAGCCTCGGCCACGGTCAGCGGCGCATGGTTGGGCAGCATGATCCCGCCCGCCCCGACCCGCATCCGCGACGTCGCCTGCGCCACCAGCGCGATCAGCACGGCGGTCGCGGCGCTGGCGATGCCCGGCATGTTGTGATGCTCGGCCAGCCAGAATCGGTGATAGCCCCAGCCCTCGGCATGGCGGGCCAGGTCCAGCGTGTTGCGGATCGCATCCGAGGCATCGCTGCCCTCGGGCACCGGCGACAGATCCAGAAGGGAAAAGGGAATGCTCATGCGCATCAGTTAAGCGCGCCGCCGGCGATTGCAATCCACCCGGTTGCAGATTCTGCAACCTGCCGCATCTTCGTTGTCCAAATACCCTCAGGGGGTGAATTGCGTCCCCAGGGACGCAAGAGGGGGCGCGAGCGCCCCCTGCCCCGTCACCGCAAGCGCGGGATCAGTCCATCTTGCGCAGATAGGTCCATGTCGGCACCCGCGCATTGCGCGCCACCGACCAGCTTTCGGCATCGCCCAGATAGACGAAGCCGCAATTGGTCAGCACGCGCGCCGATCCGGGATTGTCTTGGAACGCCTCGGCGAACAGGGTCCGCGCGCCATGCGGGTTGGCCGCGACCAGCGCCTCGACCGCCTCGGTCGCGAAGCCGGTATTCCAGAAGCCGGCCCCCACCCAGAAGCCCAGCTCGGATTGCTCGCCCTCCATCCGCGTCAGCGAGACCACGCCCAAAAGCTCGGCCAGGCGGTTGGCCGAGCCGTCGATGGCCCAGACATCCTCGGTCCGGTTGGCCGACAGGGCGCGCGCCACGAAGCTTTCCGAGGCGCCCGGCGGCAGCGGATGCGGGATGGCGCGCGTCCCCTCGGCCACCCGGCGGTCCGAGGTGTAATGCGCGATCAGGCCGGCATCGGACGGGCGCAGCGGACGCAGCACGAAACGCTGCGTCTCGATCACCGGCTGCGTCGGCACCGGCGCCTCTTGCAAATTCACGTCGCCCAACCGGCCTTCCTCCCTCATCGGTGCTGCCATCATCGTTTCCCTCCCCGGAAACTGCCGGGGGGACCGGCTTTCGCCGATCCCCCCTTAACAATGAATTGTTAACTCTGGGTTACTCGGCGGCTTCGATATTTGCCGGCATCACCGAAATATAGGTGCGGCCCTTCAGGCCCTTCTTGAAGGACACCTGGCCGTCGCTCAGCGCGAACAGCGTGTGGTCGCGGCCCATGCCGACATTGTCGCCCGGCCACCACTTGGTGCCGCGCTGGCGCACGATGATGTTGCCCGCGGTGGCTTCCTGGCCGCCATACAGCTTCACGCCGAGGCGACGACCGGCCGAATCGCGACCGTTGCGGGACGAACCGCCTGCTTTCTTATGTGCCATGGCTGTGTCTCCTTAGGCTTCCGCGGCTTCTTTCGCCGGTTTCTTGGCTTTCGCGGGCTTTTCCGCGGATTCGACCTTGGTGCGGGCGCCGACGGCGGCCTTCACGCCGGTCTTGTCGGCACCGTTTTCCAGCACGTCGGTCACGCGCAGCAGGGTCAGCTGCTGGCGATGGCCGCGGGTGCGCTGCGAGCTGTGCTTGCGGCGGCGCTTGACATAGGTCAGCACCTTGTCGGCCTTGATCTGGTCGATCACCTCGGCCTGGACGCAGGCCCCATCGACCAGCGGCGCACCGAGGGTCGAGCCGACCATCAGGATCTCGTTGAACTGGACCTTGTCGCCAGCCGCGGCATTCAGCTTCTCGACGCGCAGGACGTCGCCCGCCTGCACCTTGTATTGCTTGCCGCCCGTCTTCAGAACTGCGAACATCGCATCTTCCTTCGTTTTCCGCGTCCTGCGGCCCCGGTCGATGCCGGCGTTCCGGGTTTCCCCGCCTTCGGACAGCGCCTCATTCGCGATGAGGTGTCGATTAAAATAACGCACCGGCCAAGGGCGATCGCCCGGCCGGTCGCGTGGATATGGCGGATTCGCCCGCCGAAGTCAAGCAAGCAGCGCCGGCAGCTGCGTTTTCCCTGCGGGATTTCGGGGAACCCGGCACCGGCCCGGGGCATTGATGCGGGACCCCGAGGGGCGGCCCCAGAGGACGGCTCATGCAGCGATTTTCCTGTCCGGCCTGCGGAATGCGGGCCTATTTCCACAACCTGACCTGTCTCTGCGGCCGGGACCTGACCTATGATCCGCAGGCGCGGGCGATGGTCGCCGATGCCGCGCCCTGCGCCAACCGCGCCGAGATCGGCTGCAACTGGGCGGCGGATGCGGGCGGGATGTGCCGGTCCTGCGCCATGTCGCAGGTGGTGCCCCTGCTGCATGTCGGCGACAACCGGCAATTGCTGGACCGGGCCGAGCGCGCCAAGCGCTGGGTGCTGGCCAACCTGTCGCGCTGGCACTGGTTCACCGATGCCGATCCGGGGCGGCGTCCGCGCTTCCTGATGCTGTCGGAACATCTGGGCACCCGCAGCGAGCAGATCATCATGGGCCATGCCGAAGGCGAGATCACCATCAACGTGACCGAGGCGGATGAGCTGATCCGGCTGCAGCGCCGGCAGGAGCTGGGCGAGCAATACCGCTCCATGGTCGGCCATTTCCGGCACGAGATCGCGCATTTCCTGTTCGACCGGCTGGCCATGGCCGACGGGTTTTCCGGCCCCTTCCGCGCGCTGTTCGGCGACGAGCGCGCCGATTACGGCACGGCACTGCGGACACATTACGAAAACCCGCGCGCTCCGGGGCAGGATTTCATCACCGCCTATGCCACCGCCCATCCGCATGAGGACTGGGCCGAGACCGTGGCGCATCTTCTGCATATCGTCGATTTCACCGACAGTTTCGTCAGCGCCGGCCTGACCATGCCCGGCCTGCCCGAGGGTTTCGCCCCCTACGAGGAAACCGATACCGAGCGGCTGCTGCTGATCGCCTCCGAGGTCGCGATCGCTGTCAACGACATCAACCGGGCGCTGGACAACAGCGATCTCTATCCCTTCGTGCTGACCGGGCCGGTGCGGCGCAAGATCGCCTTCGCCCATGGCTGGCTGCGCGACCACCTGACGCGCGGCGGCTGAGCCGATCAGCGCCAGCGCGCCAGCGCCTCGGCCGGATCCAGCCGCCTGGCCGGCGCGATGCCGGCGGGGGTCAGCGACAGGCGCGGCGCGGGCTGCGGCTCGGCCCCCGCGAAGGTGGCGCGGGCGCGGTTATGCGGGTGCCGGGGCGCCTCGTCGATGGACAGGACCGGCGCCGCGCAGGCATCCGTGCCCTCCAGCAGGCCGGCCCAGTCGTCGCGGCTGCGCGTGGCGATGACATCCGCCAGCCGGGCGCGGATCGCCGGCCAGTTCGCGGGATCGGCGCGGTCGGGCAGGCCGTCCGCCGCGATCCCCAGCCGCGACAGAAGCTCGGCCCAGAATTGCGGCTCGATCGCGCCGACGGCCAGGTGCCCGCCGCAGGCGCAGCGATAGATCGCGTAATAGGGCGCGCCGCCGTCCAGCAGGTTCGCCTCGCGCCGGTCCTGCCACATGCCGGCCAGCCGCAGCCCCGAGATCATCGTCATCAGATGCGCCACCCCGTCCGAGATCGCCGCGTCGACCACCTGCCCCCGGCCGGTCCGCGCCGCCCCCAGCAGCGCCGCCAGCATCCCCGAGACCAGATACATCGAGCCGCCTGCGAAATCGCCCAGCAGGTTCAGCGGCGCGACCGGATGGCCGGCCGGGCCGATGGCGTGCAGCGCGCCGGTGATCGCCAGGTAGGTGATGTCATGGCCCGCGCTTTGCGCCAGCGGCCCCGCCTGCCCCCAGCCGGTCATGCGGCCATAGACCAGCCGTGGATTGGCGGCGAAATCGCCCGGGCCCAGCCCCAGCCGCTCCATCACGCCGGGCCGCATCCCCTCGATCAGCCCGTCGGCACCCAGCACCAGTTCACGGGCGGTGGCGCGGCCGGCGTCCGATTTCAGGTCCAGCTCGATCCAGTCGCGGCCGCGATCCAGCAGGTCGCGCGCCATGCCCAGCACATGGCGGTTGCCGGGGCGGGTGATGCGGATCACCTGGGCGCCATGTTCGGCCAGCCACATCGCGGCGAAGGGCGTCGGTCCCAGCCCCGCGAATTCGACGATGCGAATGCCCTGCAACGCGCCCATGACCAGCCCCCGTGCCTTGCGCCCTAGCCTGCCGCCTTCTCCTCCAGCGACAGCCATTCCTCTTCCGCGGCCGAGAGCGCCGCCTGCCGGTCCGCGAGCGCCGCCGTGGCCTTCTGGAACTTCGCCGGCGCGGTGGCATAGAGCTGCGGGTCGGACAGGAACTCCGACAGTTTCGCGATCTCGGCCTCCAGCCGCTCGATGATCGCGGGCAGTTCCTCCAGCCGATGCTTCTCGGTGAAGCTGAGCCCCGATTTCGCCGGTTTCGGCCGTTCGGGGGCGGGATCGGCCTTCCGGGGCGCCGGGGCGGCGGGCGCGGCCGGGGCATTCTCGCCGCGTTGGGCGCGATAATCGCTCCAGCCGCCGGCATAGGTGACGGCGCGGCCGTCGCCCTCCATCGCGACAGTGGTGTCGGCCACGCGGTCGATGAAGTCGCGGTCATGGCTGACCAGCAGCACGGTGCCGTCGTAATCGCCCAGCAGGTCCTGCAGCAGGTCCAGGGTCTCCACGTCCAGGTCGTTGGTCGGCTCGTCCAGCACCAGGAGGTTCGAGGGCTTCGCCATCAGCCGCGCCAGCAGCAGCCGGGCCTTCTCGCCGCCCGAGAGGCTGCGCACCGGCGCGCGGGCCTGCGCCTCGTCGAAGAGGAAATCCTTCAGATAGGCGACGACATGTTTCGGCTGGCCGCGCACCATCACCTGATCGGCCCGGCCCGAGACCCGCATCTCGGCGTCTCCGGTCAGCGATTCCCACAGCGTCTGGTCCGGGTTCAGCGCGGCGCGGGCCTGGTCGAAGACCGCGACCTCCAGGTTGGTCCCCAGCGTGACGGTCCCCTGGTCGGGCGCGACTTCGCCGGTCAGCATCCTGATCAGCGTGGTCTTGCCGGCGCCGTTGGGGCCGACAAAGGCGATCCGGTCGCCCCGGTTCACCCGCAGGTCGAAGGGGCGCAGGATCACCCGGTCGCCGAAGCTCTTGGCGATGCCCTTCGCCTCGATCACCTTCCTGCCCGATTGCGGCCCCGAATCCAGCGCCATCGCCGCCGTGCCCTGGCGGCGGATCTGGCCGGCGCGCTGCTGGCGCATGTCCTGCAGCGCCCTCAGCCGCCCCTGGTTGCGCTTGCGCCGGGCGCTGATGCCTTCGACCGCCCAACGCGCCTCGGCCCTGATCTTGCGGTCCAGCTTGTGGCGCGCCTCGTCCTCGGCGGCCCAGGTGGCCTCGCGCCAGTCCTCGAAACCCTCGAAGCCGCGCTCCTGGCGCCGCACCTCGCCCCGGTCGATCCACAGGGTGGCGCGGGTCAGGTTGCGCAGGAAGGCGCGGTCGTGGCTGATCAACACATAGGCGGCGCGGGTCTGCTTCAGGTGATCCTCCAGCCAGCCGATCGCCTCGATGTCCAGGTGGTTGGTGGGTTCGTCCAGCAGCATCAGCTCGGGCGCGCGTGCCAGAAGCCGGGCCAGCGCGGCGCGGCGGCGCTCCCCGCCCGAGGCGGTGGCGACCGGGCGGGCGGGGTCGAATTTCAGCCCCTCGGCCGCCATCTCGACGCGGTAATCCTCGGATTCCGCCAGCCCGGCGGCGGCGAATTCGCCAAGCGTGGCAAAGCCCGACAGGTCCGGGTCCTGCTCCATGTAGCCGACCGTCGTGCCGGCAGCGGCGACGACCTCGCCCCGGTCGGGCTGGACCAGCCCGGCCATGACCTTCATCAGCGTCGACTTGCCCGAACCGTTGCGCCCGACCAGCGCCACCCGGTCGCCGGGCTGGATGGTCAGCGAAAGCCCCTCGAAGACGGGATCGCCGCCGAAGGTCAGGGAAATGTCGGTCAGTTGCAGAAGCGGTGCTCGGGCCATGGCAGCGGCCTAGCCTGCGGCGCGGGGGCGGTCAATCCGTCGTTTTCCGGGCGGCGTTCCAAGGGCGTGAGCGGGGTCATCCGCGTCCCGCGACGGCGGGGGGCGCTGCCCCCCCGTCCCTTCGGGACTCCCCCCGGGATATTTGAGCCAAGATGAAAGGGGCGATGGTGCGCCCCCTTTGCAGATGCCGCGCCGATCAGGCGCCCTTGTAGATGTCGACCAGCTTCTGGAGCATGTCGAGGGCGTCCTCGCGCGAGCGCTGGAAGCTGTTGCGGCCGATGATCGAGCCGTTGCCGCCGCCATCGCGGATCGCGCGGGCGTCGTCATAGACCGCATCCGCGCCCTTGGCCGCGCCGCCCGAGAAGACCACGATGCGGCGGCCGGCAAAGGCGGCCTGCATGCAATGTTCCACGCGCTTGGCCTGGGTCGAGATGTCGATCTTCTTCTCTTCGTAGACCTTCTTCGCCTCGGGCAGTTCCAGGTGGTCGGTCGAGAGCTTGATCTTGATGACATGCGCGCCGATCAGCGCCGCGATCTGGGCGGCATAGGCGGCGATGTCGATGGCGGTCTCGCCGTCCTTGCTGATCGCCTCGCCGCGCGGATAGGACCAGATCACCGTGGCCACGCCCTTGGCCGCGGCCTCTTTGCGCATCTCGACGATCTCCTCGAACATGTCCAGCGCCATGTCCGAGCCCGGATAGATGGTGAAGCCGATGGCCGAGCAGCCCAGGCGCAGCGCGTCGTCCACGCTGGCGGTGATCGCCTGGTTCTTGCCCGCCGTGTCCGACATCAGGCTGTTGGCCGAGTTCACCTTGAGGATGGTGGGGATCTGGCCGGCGAAGCTGTCGGCGCCCGCCTCGATCATGCCGAGCGGCGCGGCATAGGCGTTCAGCCCTGCGTCGATGGCCAGCTGGTAATGGTAATGCGGGTCGTAGCCGGCCGGGTTCGGGGCGAAGCTGCGCGCCGGGCCATGCTCGAACCCCTGGTCCACGGGAAGGATGATCATCTTGCCGGTGCCGGCCAGCTTGCCGGTCATCAGCATCCGTGCCAGCTGCGCTTTGACGCCCGGAGTCTCGCCTTCGTAATTCGCAAGAATCTTGCGCACCGTATCGGTCATGGTCATTGGAATGGATCTCCTTTCGTGATGGCGGCTGCATAGCATGCGAAGGGGGGATGGCAATGTTGGTGACGCTAACAGGCGGCTGCCAGCCGCCGATCGGCAAGCGCTCGCCCGCCGCTTCCGCAAATCCCTAAAATGCAACGGATAATGGAGTCGCGGCCGGGCCCTTCGCCATGCGACAAGGGGGTGGAACGAAACAGACAGACAGGGGCCGACATGGAGATGAATCCCGCGCTCTCACCCCATCTGCTGTCGCCTGCAGGCAGCAGTCCCGGAACGACCCGGACCGGCGAGGATGGCGCGGCGCGCGTCCCGGGAGCCGAGCCGGCTGCCGGCAACATCGCCTTCTATTTCCGCAACTGGCCCTTTCCCGTCGACATGGCCGAAGCCACCACCGGCGACGGCAGCCTGCGCTCGTGGCAGGAACGCCTGGCCAGCTATCGCGAGGCCAGCAAGACGGCGGCGAGGGAAAGGCCCCAGCCCGCAGAGGAGGAGGCCCTGGCGTTGCGGGGGATCGCCGTGATTCAGCCCGCGGAAGGGCCGCGGACGGCGGAGCGCGATGGGGTCGGATTGCACCGACCTGCGGTGGAGGAGGCCGCGGCGCCCGGCCGGATGCTGCGGCAGGAGCCCGTCGGATGGCCGCAGCCGCCGGGTGAATTGCGCAAGCCGGCGCGGGGTGCGGGCTGATCGGGCCGGACGATTTCTTGCGTGACGGCTGCGAAACCGGCAATGCCGGGGCTAACGCGGCATGGGGCGATATCGGGGGGCGAGGCTGGGGGCGGCGTGGGTGCCGCCCCCAGCCTCGTCCCTTGCCGCGTCCCTTGCCGCATCGGCGCGATCCGGCCGGGCCTTCGGGCGCGACAGCGCGCGAGGCGGCTGGGCCATGCGCCAGCGCCCCTTGGAATGACGCCCAGATCGGTAAATAAATCTTTAACGACAATGATCTGGAAGGGTTTGTTGAGGACAGGGCATATCAAGAGGCGGGATCCATGAACCAGGAGGACGCATGATCTTGAACGCAACCCTGACACAATACCACCTGCCCCTGTTCGGCGTTGAACGTGCCGGTATGGAGCTTGGCGGCGACATGCGCAGCATCTTCGCGCGGCCGCTGAAGTCGCTGGCCGGGGTGTCGGCCCCGGCCAGTGCCGATACGGGCATGGTCCACAAGCCCGACGTCACCCCGCCGGGGCAGAACCAGTGGGAGGCGCGGCTGAACAGCTATCGCCAGGCCGCGCAGCAGGCGGGGGCGGCCGCTCCGGCCAGCACCGGCGGCACCGGGACCGATCCCAAGCCGGGCGCCGAAACCGGGGATGGCCCCGGCATGGCCACCCCGCCCGCGCCCGCGCCGGAGACGGAAGCGGCGCAGGCGCCCGGCGCTCCGGTCGGGAACGATCCGGTGATCGAGCCGCCGGTCGCGGAGCCGGCAGCGGCGCCCGAGACCCCGCCGCCGCCCCCGCCTGCAGGTGGCGGTGGGTCGGGCGGCTTGCTTGGCGGCCTGCTGGGTGGGCTGCTGGGCCGCTGAGGCCCGGAACGAACGAGGACGGGGCGGCCCTGGCCGCCCCGTTTCCATCTCCGCAGCAAGTGCGACCCTTCAGCGCGCGGCGGCCTCCAGCGCGGCGACCCCCGGCAGTTCCTTGCCCTCCATCCATTCCAGGAAGGCCCCGCCCGCCGTCGAGATGAAGGTGAAATCACCGGCGGCCCCGGCCTTGTTCAGCGCCGCGACCGTGTCGCCACCCCCCGCGACCGAGATCAGCCTGCCCTCGCGGGTCAGTTCGGCCGCAGCCTGCGCGGCGGCATTGGTGGCGCGATCGAAGGGCTCGATCTCGAAGGCGCCAAGGGGGCCGTTCCAGATCAGCGTCCGGCAATCGGCCATCGCCGCGCGCAGCGATTCGACCGTCTGCGGGCCGGCATCCAGGATCATCGCATCGGCCGGGCATTGGTCGACCGGCAGGACCTCGCTTTCCGCGCCGGCCCTGAATTCGCGGGCGACGACGATATCCACCGGCAGGTGGATGGTGCAGCCGCCGGTCTCGGCCTTCTCGAGGATGGCGCGGGCGGTATCGGCCATGTCGCGCTCGGCCAGGGACTTGCCGACCTCGATGCCCTTGGCGACAAGGAAGGTATTGGCCATGCCGCCGCCGATGACCAGGTGGTCGACCTTGTCGACCAGGTTCATCAGCAGGTCCAGCTTGGTCGAGACCTTGGCCCCGCCCACCACCGCCATGACCGGGCGCTGCGGGTTGCCAAGCGCCGCGTCCAGCGCCTTCAGCTCGGCCTCCATCAGCCGTCCCGCGCCGGCGGGCAGCAGCCGCGCCAGGGCCTCGGTCGAGGCATGGGCGCGATGGGCGGCGGAAAAGGCGTCGTTGACATAGGCCCCGCCAAGCGCGCCGAGCGAGGCGGCGAAGGTCGGGTCGTTCTTCTCCTCGCCCTCGTGGAAGCGGGTGTTTTCCAAGAGCGCGACATCGCCGCGCTTCAGTTCCGCGACGACGCGCTTGGCCGGCCCGCCGATGCAGTCATCGGCGAAGGCGACCTTCTGACCCAGCGCCGCTTCCAGCGCCGGCAGCACCACCTTCAGGCTCATGCTGTCCACGCGCTTGCCCTTGGGACGATCGAAATGGGCCAGCAGGACCGGGATCCCGCCCTTCGCCTGGATGTCCTTGATGGTCGGCACGATCTTGTCGATCCGGGTCGCGTCGGTCACGCGGCCATCCTCGACCGGCACGTTCACGTCCACGCGGGTCAGCACGACCTTCCCGTCCAGTTCCATATCGTCGATCGTCTTGAATGCGGCCATTTCGCGTCCTTTCGGGCTGTGAGGCGTCTGGCGGCTTGTCCCGCATGACGGCGGGCACGTCAACTCTCGCGAAGGTATGACGCCCTCGTTATCCCGGCGTGAGGCGCAACCGCGTTGCCCTTCGGCGCGCAAGCCAATAAGTCTGGCAACCACACTGGCAAAGGAGGGCCGGATGGCCGAGATCAAGGATCCAGAGAATACCGTCATCATCGAGTTGAAGGACGGTCCCGTCGTCATCGAGCTTCTGCCCGATGTCGCCCCGAAACATGCCGAGCGCATGAAGGAGCTGGCCCGCGCCGGAAAATACGACAATGTCGCCTTCCACCGCGTCATCGACGGCTTCATGGCCCAGACCGGCGACGTGGCCCATGCGAACATGGAGAACGGCTGGAATCCGGGCCGCGCGGGGACCGGCGGATCGGACCTGCCCGACCTGCCCGCCGAATTTTCCAAGCTGCCGCATGACCGCGGCACGCTGGGGGCGGCGCGCTCGGCCAATCCGAACAGCGCCAACAGCCAGTTCTTCATCAACTTCAAGGACAACCATTTCCTGAACGGGCAATATACCGTCTACGGGCGGGTGATTTCCGGGATGGAGCATGTCGACAAGATCGTCCGGGGCGAGCCGCCCGCGCAGCCCGACCGGATGATCTCGGTCAAGGTGGCCGCCGATGCGTAAGCTGGTCCTGACCCCCGCCCTGCTTGCGCTGACCGCCGGCGCCGCGCTGGCCCAGGCCGCCCCGCAGCACGAGGACGGCCCCGGCCCGAACATGGTGATCGAGGTCGCCGATGCCGAGGGCAACGCCAAGGGCACCATCACGCTGGACCTGCTTCAGGAGGTCGCGCCCAACCATGTCGCGCGCCTGGTCGAGCTGGCGCAGTCCGGCGCCTATGACGGCGTCGTCTTCCATCGCGTGATCGACGGCTTCATGGCTCAGACCGGCGATGTCCAGCATGGCCAGAAGGACGGCGACACCACCCTGGCCGGCATGGGCGGCTCGGACCTGCCCGACCTGGACGCCGAGTTCAGCGACATCAGCTTCCAGGCGGGCACGGTCGGCATGGCGCGGGCGCAGGATCCCAACAGCGCCAACAGCCAGTTCTTCATCGACCTTGCCCCGGCGACCTTCCTGGACGGGCAATATACGGTGGTCGGTCAGCTGATCGACGGCTGGGACGTGCTGCAATCGATCAAGAAGGGCGACGCCGGGGCCAATGGCGCGGTCGAGGACCCCGACTACATGGCCACGGTGACCATCGTCGAGTGATCCGCCGGGGCGCGCGCGACGCCCGCCCCGAAGCACCGGAAAACCGGGGAAAAAAGGAGGCCGCGCGCCTCCTTTTTTTCGCACTTGCGGGCAAGGAAGCCGCGCGCCTATGCTCCGCCCCCATGATGACGCGCGACAGCACAGATGTGATCGAGATCACGCCCTCGGCCCCGATCGAGGCCGCGCGCCACGGCTGGCGCGCCAAATGCCTGCAACGGCTGGCGCGCATGGCCCTGCCGGTGCCGCGCAGCTTCGCCATATCCTCGCAGGCGGTGCAGGCCATCGCCGGCGGCCATCCGGTCCCGAAGGAACAGCTGCGCAGCCTGTTCGGAAATGGCGAGACGCTGGTCAGCGTGCGGCCCTCGGCGATGCGGCCGGAATGGGGCGGGCCGGGCACGGTGCTGACCGTGGGCATCAACGACGAAAGCCACGCGCGGCTGGCCGAACGGATCGGCCGGGCCCATGCGGATGCGATCTACCTGTCCTTCGTGCAGTCTTACGCGATCAACATCGCCCGGCTGGACCCGGACATGTTCGCGCAGGAAGGCGACGGCGCGCTGGCCGAGGCGCTGCGGATCTATCGCGACGAGATGGACGAGCCCTTCCCGCAGGACCCCAGCGCGCAGCTGGCCGAGGTGCTGCGTTCCATGGCGCGGGCATGGGACGGGCCGACGGCGCGGCTCTTGCGCCAGGCCAAGGGCGCGCCCGCCGATGCGCCGCTGGGGCTGGTGGTGCAGGAAATGGCGCTGGCGATGGGGCCGGGCCTCTGCGGTTCGGGCACGATCCAGTTCATCGATTCGGCCACCGGCATGCCGCGCGTGACCGGCCGCTTCCGCGGCCAGCGGCAGGGCAGCGCGGTCGGCCCCGGCGCCGAGACGCTGTATCTGACCCGCGACGAACGCGGCCCCTCGCTGGAGGAGGCCGCGCCCGAGGTCTTTGCCGACCTGGTCCGCTTCGGCATCGCCGCGCGCGAGAGGCTGCGCGAGGAGATGCAGATCGAATTCGTCCTCAGCGACAGCCGCATCTCGATCATCGACGCCACCCGCGTGCAGCGCAGCGCCCGCGCCAGCGTCCGCATCGCCGTGGCACTGGCCCGCGACGGCGTGATCCCCCCCGAGGAGGCGATCATGCGCATCGAGCCGCGCGCGTTGGCCGACCTGCTGCACCACCAGGTCGATCCGCGCGCGCCCCGCGACCTGATCACCCGCGGCATCAATGCCAGCCCCGGCGCGGCGACCGGCAAGATCGTCTTCTCGGCCGCCGCCGCGCAGGCCTCGGCGGCGCGGGACGAACCCTGCGTGCTGGTCCGCCGCGAGACCGTGCCCGAGGATATCCGCGGGATGCACGCCTCGGTCGCCGTCCTGACCGAGCGCGGCGGCACTACCAGCCATGCCGCGGTGATCGCGCGCGGGCTGGGCCTGCCCTGCATCGTCGGCGCCTCGGGGATCAGCATCGACAGCCGCGCGCGACTGCTGCGCGCCGGCGGGCGCAGCTTCCGCGAGGGAGAGGTGATCACCATCGACGGCAGCTCGGGCGAGGTGCTGGCCGGCGCCGCTGCCATGCTGGAGCCGGCGCTGGACGAAAGCTTCGAGCAGCTGCTGGACTGGGCCGACGCGGCCGGCGGCATCCGGGTGCGCGCCAATGCCGACACGCCCGAGGACGCCCGCACCGCCCTGCGCTTCAAGGCTCAGGGGGTCGGGCTGTGCCGGACGGAACACATGTTCTTCGACGACAAGCGCCTGCCCGCCATGCGCGAGATGATCTTCGCCGACACGCCCGAGGATCGCCGCCTGTCGCTGGAGCGGCTGCTGCCCATGCAGCGCCAGGACTTCACCGAGCTGTTCGAGATCATGGGCGGGCTGCCCGTCACCATCCGGCTGTTCGACCCGCCGCTGCACGAATTCCTGCCCCATGACCGCGAGGGGCTGCGCGAGCTGGCCGAATCGCTGGACCTGCCGCTGTCCGACGTCACCCGCCGGGTCGAGGCGCTGTCGGAATTCAACCCGATGCTGGGGATGCGCGGCGTCCGGCTAGGCATCACCGTCCCCGAGATCTACGACATGCAGGCCCGCGCCATCTTCGAGGCCACGGTCGAGGCCAGCCGGCGCGGCCATCCGGTCGTGCCCGAGATCATGGTGCCGCTGGTCAGCGCCCGGCGCGAGGTCGAGCTGGTCAAGACCCGCATCGACGCCGTCGCCGCCGCCGTCCGCAACGAGAAGCGCGCCGATTTCGCCTATCGGCTGGGCGTCATGGTGGAAACCCCGCGCGCGGCCCTGCGGGCGGGCGACATCGCGGCGCATTCGGCCTTCCTGTCCTTCGGCACCAACGACCTGACCCAGATGACCTATGGCCTGTCGCGCGACGATGCCGGCCGCTTCATGGGCACCTATGTCGGCCAGCGCGTCTATGACGAGGATCCCTTCCACATCCTCGACCAGGACGGGGTCGGGGAATTGCTGCTGACCGGCGCCGAACGCGCCCGCGCCCAGCATCCCGAGATCACCATCGCGCTTTGCGGCGAACATGGCGGCAATCCCGAATCCATCGCCTTCTGCCAGCGCGCGGGCTTCGACTATGTGTCCTGCTCGCCCTTCCGGGTGCCGGTCGCGCGGCTGGCGGCGGCGCAATGCGCCATTCTGGAAGGGCTGCGGACCTGAGGCGAATCGCGATTCGTTCGCCCAAGCCCCTGATTTGGTTCCGAAACGGACCTTTTCCGCCGCGTTAACGCCGTTTTCCGCCCGTTAACGAATGAGGGGTCGGCGGGATCCCGCCCAGAACGCGCCGAAACGCCCTGCCGGCCCCGATGACGGGCATGTGTGGTGGCGCCGGCAATTCCGAAAACCTTAAGCACTTCGTCAGCCCGGCGCCGCAGAAATGCTCTCTGCCGCCTCGGATCTTAACGCCCCGTCAACGGGAACGGTTTAACAGGATTGCCCATGCTCCAGCTGCTGCCACGGCTGGCACACTTATGCCTTTGTGCCGCCGCCATAACGACACTCGCCACGACAAGCGCCGATGCCGGCGGCAACGGCTCGTTGTTCTCATCCGATGCCGGGCTGCTGGGCGGCGTGTCGCAGCCTGTCGACTCGCCCCGCGCGACGCCGCTTCTATATAGCGATGCCGAGCCTGTGAAGGTCCAAAGCGAGCCCGAGCAGATCTTTCTGGCGCGCAGCAATCCGCGCTTTTCGGCCGAGGATCTGGCCTGCATGGCCGAGGCGGTCTATTTCGAGGCGCGCGGCGAAAGCCGGCAGGGCCAGGCGGCCGTGGCCGAAGTGATCCTGAACCGCGTCGACAGCCGCGGCTTCCCCTCGACCGTCTGCGGCGTGGTCAACCAGCCCGCCCAGTTCAGCTATACCATCGGCGGCCGCAAGCGGATCACCAACAAGGCCGCCTATCTGCGGGCCCGCGACATCGCCCAGGCCGCGCTGTCGGGCGCGCCGCGCAACCTGACCGGCGGCGCCACCTATTTCCACACCCCCGCCGTGCGCCCCGCCTGGTCGCACCGCTTCCAGCGCACCGTCCAGATCGGCGCGCATATCTTCTATCGCAGCGGCCAGCGCATCGCCTCGAACTGAGGCCCGCGCGGTCCCGCCCACCTTGTCGGCCGCGGCAATCGTTGCGGTCTTGCCTGCCGGGCGGAATTGCTGTGAATGAGGGATATGGAACATCCTGACCGCATCCACCTGCGCGACTATACCGTCTCGGCCGAAATCGGCGCCTTCCAGTCGGAACGCGGCACGCAGCAGCGGCTGCGCTTCAACCTGACGGTGGACCTGTCCCAGCCGGTCTCGGGCGTGGGCGATCAGGTCGATGCGATCCTGTCCTATGACGTGCTGACCCGCGCCGTGGCCACCGCCCTGGCCGACCAGCGCTACAACCTGGTCGAGACGCTGGCCGAGAAGATCGCCGCCGAGGTGCTGGCCCACCCCCGCGCCGCCCGGATCGAGGTCTCGGTCGAGAAGCTGGATCGCGGGCCCTTCGCGCTTGGCGTGACGATCCAGCGCAGCGCGGGCCGGGTCGAGGCGACGGCGGCCGATGTGCCGGTCGGCCTGCTGCTCTACGGGGCGCCCGCCGCGGTGCCGGCCGGCGCGGTGGTGATCCTGCCCGCCGCCCCCGGCCTGCCCTTGCCCGAGGGCGGCGACCGGCGCCGGATCGCGCTTCTGGCGCTGGACCAGGCGGCCTGGGCGCTGGCCGGCCGGCTCGGGCTGGAGGTCGCCGAGAGCCGGACCGAGCTGGACCACGCCATCGAGGGCGCGCGCCCGGTGGTCTGGGCGCCCGCGCGGCTGGCCTTCGATGCGCCCGAGGCGGGGTGCGATCCGGTCGCCTTGTGCTTCTGGCTGGCGCGCCGGTTGCAGGCGCGGCGCATCGAGATCGCCCTGCCCGATGGCGCGGCGCTGCCCGCCCCGCCGCCGGACCTGCAGATCCCGGTCGCGCGGGCGACCTGATCGCGGCCCATCCTTCCGTCACCATCCGAGGCTGCCATGAGCGATTGCTATTACCGCCCCCTGCCCCTGCCCTCCGGCGGCCGCTGGCGGCTGGCGGGCGGCTGGACCGGGTTCTCGCAATTCGAGCTTCTGCGCCGGGGCGCCGCGCCGCGGATCGTCGACGAGGCCCCGGCCGAGGTCCTGGCGGCGCTGACCGCGCCCCGCCCCGGCATCCTGGGCCTGTCGATGGACGCCCCGCGGGTGATGGGCATCGTCAACGCCACGCCGGACAGCTTTTCCGACGGCGGCGTCTATGATCCCGCCGCGCAGGCCCGCGCGCTGCTTGAGGCGGGGGCGGACATCCTGGACATCGGCGGCGAATCGACCCGGCCCGGCGCGGGTGAAGTGCCCCTCACCCAGGAAATCGCCCGCATCCTGCCCGCGATCCGCGCCCTGCCCGGCGCGCGGCTGTCGGTCGACACGCGCAAGGCCGCGGTGGCGCAGGCGGCAATGGAGGCCGGGGCCGGGCTGGTCAACGACGTCTCGGGCTTCGATTTCGACCCGGACCTGCCCGGCCTGGTCGCCGCGGCCGGCGTGCCGGTCTGCCTGATGCACGCCCAGGGCCTGCCCCGGGACATGCAGGACGATCCGCGCTACGGCGACGTGCTGCTGGACGTCTATGACGCGCTGCGCGCCCGCGTCGCGCGGGCCGAGGCCGCGGGCATTCCGCGCGCGCGCATCATCGTCGACCCGGGCATCGGCTTCGGCAAGACGCAGGCGCATAATCTTGCCATCCTGCGCCGCATTTCGCTGTATCATGGGCTGGGCTGCCCGGTCCTGCTGGGGGTGTCGCGCAAGCGTTTCGTGGGCACGATCGGCAAGGCGCCGCTGCCCGCCGAGCGGATGCCGGGAACGCTGGCCCTGACCCTTGCGGCGATCGCGCAGGGCATCCAGATACACCGCGTCCACGACGTGGCCGGGATCCTGCAGGGCATCCGGCTGTGGCAGGCGCTGAACGGGAACGAGAACGAAAACGGCAACGAAAAGCCAGAGTGAGGCAGAGTAATGAGCAGGAAGCTTTTCGGCACCGACGGCGTGCGCGGCCAGGCCAATACCCATCCGATGACCGCCGAGATGGCGCTGCGGCTGGGCGCGGCGGCGGGCCGCTATTTCCGCCGCGACGGGCGCAACGGCCATCGGGTGGTGATCGGCAAGGACACCCGCCTGTCGGGCTACATGCTGGAGAACGCGCTGACCGCGGGGCTGACCTCGACCGGCATGAACGTGCTGCTGCTGGGGCCGGTGCCGACGCCGGCGGTGGGCTATCTGACGCGCTCGATGCGGGCCGATCTGGGCATCATGATCTCGGCCAGCCACAACCCGGCCGAGGATAACGGCATCAAGTTCTTCGGCCCCGACGGCTTCAAGCTGTCCGACGAGGCCGAGGCCGAGATCGAGAACATCGTCGCGGCCGAGATCGCCCCGGCCCAGCCGAAGAACATCGGCCGGGCGAAGCGGATCGACGACGGGCGCGGTCGTTATGTCGAATATGCCAAGACCACCTTCCCGGCGGGCCGGCGGCTGGACGGGATCCGGGTGGTGGTCGATTGCGCCAATGGCGCGGCCTATCGCGCCGCCCCCGAGGTGCTGTGGGAGCTGGGCGCCGACGTGATCGCGATCGGGGTCGAGCCGAACGGCTTCAACATCAATGACGGCGTCGGCTCGACCCATCCCGAGGCCTGCGCGGCGGCCGTGCTGGAACATGGCGCGCAGCTGGGCATCAGCCTCGACGGCGATGCCGACCGGGTGGCGATCATCGACGAGACCGGGCGGCTGGCCGATGGCGACCAGATCATGGCGCTGCTGGCCGGGCGGTGGGCCGAGCAGGGCCGGCTGCGCGGCGGCGCGCTGGTGGCGACGGTGATGTCGAACCTGGGGCTGGAGCGTTACCTGGGCGGGCGCGGGCTGCGGCTGGAGCGCACGGCGGTCGGCGACCGCTACGTGGTCGAGCGGATGCGCGAGAAGGGCTTCAACCTGGGCGGCGAGCAGTCGGGCCATATCGTGATGACCGATTACGCCACCACCGGCGACGGGCTGATCGCGGCGATGCAGTTCCTGGCCGCGATGGCCGACAGCGGCGCCAGCGCCAGCGCGCTGGCCGCGCAGTTCGAGCCGGTGCCGCAGATGCTGAAGAACGTCCGCTATGCCAGCGGCGCCGACCCGCTGTCGGCGGCGGCGGTCAAGGCGGTGATCCGGGAGGCCGAGACGCGGCTGGCGGGCTCGGGCCGGGTGCTGATCCGCAAGTCGGGCACCGAGCCGCTGATCCGCGTCATGGCCGAGGCCGAGGACGAGGGCGTGCTGCGCGAGGTCGTGGAGGGCATCGTCGCGGCGGTCGAGCGCGCCGCCTGACGCGCCAGGCGGGTTGCGTCCCGCGACGGCGGGGGGCGCTGCCCCCGTCCCTTCGGGACTCCCCCCGGGATATTTGGGCCAAGATGAAAGGCTATTCGGCGGCGCGCAGGTCCTTGCGGCCGGGCAGCGCCGCGCGGCCCAGGATGTGGTCGGCGGCCTTTTCGCCGGTCATGATCGAGGGGGCGTTCAGGTTGCCGTTGGTGATGCGCGGGAAGATCGAGCTGTCGGCGACGCGCAGGCCCTCGACGCCGATCACCCGCAATTCGGGATCGACCACCGCCATCGGATCCGAGGCCGCGCCCATCCGCGCCGTGCCGCAGGGGTGATAGGCGGATTCGGCATGGTCGCGGATGAAGGCGTCGATCTGTTCGTCGCTTTCGACCGCGGCGCCGGGCTGGATCTCGTCGCCGCGATAGGGGGCGAAGGCGGGCTGGTCGAAGATCTTGCGGGTCAGGCGGATGCAGGCGCGGAATTCCTTCCAGTCATCCTCGTGCGACATGTAGTTGAAGCTGATCAGCGGGGCGTCCTTGGGCTGGGCCGAGTTCAGCCGGACGGTGCCGCGCGATTTCGACCGCATCGGCCCGACATGGGCCTGGAAGCCGTGGCCCTGCGCCGCGACCTTGCCGTCATAGCGCACCGCCAGCGGCAGGAAGTGATACTGGATGTCGGGATAGTCCACCTGGTCGGACGAGCGGATGAAGCCGCAGCTCTCGAACTGGTTCGAGGCGCCGAGCCCGGTCTTGGTCAGCATCCATTCCGCCCCGACCCGGCCCTTGCCGAAAAGGTTGTAATGGCCATAGAGGGTGATCGGCTGCAGCGACTGATACTGCATGTAGATTTCCAGGTGGTCCTGCAGGTTCGAGCCGACGCCCGGACGATCGGCCAGGGGCGTGATGCCGTGGTCCTGCAGATGTCCGGCCGGGCCGATCCCCGACAGCATCAGCAGCTTGGGCGTATTGATCGAGCTGGCCGAGAGGATGACCTCGCGCCCGGCATGGATCTGCTCGACCTGGCCCTTGCGGTCGATTTCAACGCCGTAGGCGCGCAGATCGCGAAACAGGATGCGGCGCGCGAAGCCGCGGACCACGGTCAGCAGCCCGGTCTTGCGGGCCGGGCGCAGATAGGCATTGGCGGCGGACCAGCGGCGGCCCTGCCAGATCGTGGCCTCCATCGGGCCGAAGCCTTCCTGGTGTTCGCCGTTGTAATCGGCGGTATGGGGCCAGCCGGCCTGCTGGCCCGCCTCGATGAAGGCGTCGAAGAGCGGATTTTCGCGCGGGCCGCGGGTCACATGCAGCGGGCCGTCGGTGCCGCGCCATTCGGACGCGCCGCCATGCCAGGTCTCCATGCGCTTGAAATAGGGCAGGACATCGTCATAGCCCCAGCCCGCCGCGCCGGATTCCGCCCAGAAATCGAAATCCTTGCGGTGGCCGCGCACGAAGACCATGCCGTTGATCGAGGACGAGCCGCCGATCACCTTGCCGCGCGGCGTGGCCAGGCGGCGGCCACCCAGATGCGGCTCGGGCTGGGTCATGAAGCCCCAGTCGTAGCGCGGCATGTTCATCGGATAGGACAGCGCCGCCGGCATCTGGATGAAGGGGCCCATGTCCGAGCCGCCGAATTCGATCAGGGTGACGCTGCGGCCGGCCTCGGTCAGGCGATAGGCCAGCGCGCAGCCGGCGCTGCCGGCACCGACGATGACGTAATCGGAGATCTTCATGGCTGCGGTTCCTGTGCGAAGGGGATCAGTAGGGCGCCTCGACGGCGCCCATCCCGACATAGACGGATTTCAGTTGCGAATAATGCTCGATGGCGGCGGCGGAATTCTCGCGCCCGATGCCCGACAGCTTGGTGCCGCCGAAGGGCATCTCGACCGGGGTCAGGTTGTAGGCGTTGATCCAGCAGGTGCCGGCCTCAAGCCGGGCGACGACGCGATGGGCGCGGGCCAGGTCGCGGGTGAAGACGCCCGCCGCCAGGCCGAAGCCGGTCGCGTTGGCGCGGCGGATCGCCTCTTCCTCGTCCTCGAAGGCCAGCGTGGTCATGACCGGCCCGAAGATCTCGTCGCGGGTGATGGCCATGTCGTCGGTGGCGTCGGCGAAGACGGTGGGCGGGACGAAGGCGCCCTCGCCCGCGCCGCCGCAGACCAGCCGCGCGCCCGCCGCCTGGCCCGCCGCGATGGCCTGGCGGATCTGCGCGGCCTGGGCCGGGCTGACGATCGGGCCAAGCTGGGTGTCCGGGTCCAGCGGATCGCCGATGCGGATCTGGCGCAGCCGTTCGGTCAGCCGGTCCAGGAAGGGCTGGCGGATGCGGTCCTGCAAAAAGACCCGCGTGCCGTTCGAACAGATCTGCCCCGAGGAGTAGAAATTGGCCAGGATCGCCGCGCCGACCGCATCCTCCAGCTCGGCATCCTCGAAGACGATCAGCGGCGACTTGCCGCCCAGCTCCATCGTGACATGGCGCATCCCCTCGGCCGCGGCGGCATAGACGCGCCGCCCCGTGGGGACCGAGCCGGTCAGCGAGACCTTGGCGACATGCGGATCCGCGACCAGCGCCGCGCCGACCTCGGCCCGGCCCTGGACCACGCTGAAGATCCCGGCGGGCAGCCCGGCCTCGGCCAGGATCCCGGCCAGTTTCAAGGCCCCCAGCGGCGTTTCCTCGGAGGGCTTGAAGACCATCGCATTGCCCATGATCAGCGCCGGCGCGGCCTTCCAGCAGGCGATCTGGCTGGGATAGTTCCAGGCTCCGATCCCCGCGCAGACCCCCAGCGCCTCGCGCCGGGTATAGGCCCAGTCGCGCCCCAGCGGGATCATCTGCCCGGTCACGGTCGGGCCGAGCCCGGCGAAGAATTCCAGCGCCTGCGCGCCCGATTCCCAGTCGGCGACCAGCGTTTCCTGGATGGGCTTGCCGGTATCCAGCGTCTCCAGCCGCGACAGCTCCTCGTTGCGTTCGCGGATCAGCGCGGCGGCGCGGGACAGCACGCGCGCGCGCTCGACGGGGGCCAGGGCGGCCCATGCGGGCTGGGCGCGGGCGGCGGCCCGGCAGGCGGCGGCGACCTGCGCGGCGCTGGCCTGGCGCAGGCTGGCGATTTCCTCGCCGGTATAGGGGTAGTGGACGGGCAGCAGGGCGCCTTCGCCCTCGACCGGGCGGCCGTCGATGAACAGGCTGGCGGCGGGTTGGGCGTTCAGGCTCATGCAAGGACCTCGTCCAGATAGTCGTTGATGATCAGGGTGGCGGCGCCGGAATCGGTCGGACCCGGCGTCAGCACGGCGCGCAGATAGACCCCGTCGATCAGTGCCCCCAGCGTGCGCGCGATCTGTTCGGGGCGGTCGGTCAGCGGCCGCAGCGCCACGATCAGGTTCGAGCGCAGCCGGTGGTGATAGACCCGCAACAGCCGCGCTGCCTGTTCGTTCAGCAACGCCAGCGCGTAGAAGTTCAGCCAGGCGCTGATCACCTCGCGGCGGAAGTTCTGTTCCTCGAAACTGCCGGCGATGATCGCGTCAAGCCGCCCGCGCGGGCCATGGCCGGGCAGCTTCCCGCGCACGGTGGCGCCATAGGTGGCCAGGATATGTCGCATCGCCGCAAGGAAAATCTGGTCCTTCGAGCCGAAATAGTGATGCGCCAGCGCGGGCGACATCCCCGCCGCCCGCGCGATCTGCGCGACGGTCACGTCCAGCGACCCGGTGCGACCGACCTCGGCGATGGTGGCGTTGATTAAAGCTGCTTTTCGGATAGGCTCGGCGCCAAGTTTCGGCATGATGGAATCCGGGGAATGAGGATTTTTGGTTGCGTTTCCAATCTAACCGACTTTTAATTGACTGGTCAATCAAGAACAGGGAGCCACGAATGAACCTGCCCCGCATCGCCTCTGCCCTCGTGCTGGGCGCCTCGCTGGCCGGCGCAGCGACCCAGGCGGTCGCCGCCGAGCCCGATCAGTGCCGCAGCATCGTCTTTTCGGATGTCGGCTGGTCGGACATCACCGCGACCACGGCCCTTGCCACCACCGTGCTGCAGGCCCTGGGCTATCAGACCGAGACCAAGATCCTGTCGGTGCCGGTGACCTATACGGCGCTGTCGACCGATGACGTGGACATCTTCCTTGGCAACTGGATGCCGACGATGGAGGCCGATATCGCCCCCTATCGCGACGCGGGCACGGTCGACACGGTGCGCACCAACCTGACCGGGGCGAAATACACGCTGGCCACGAACCAGGCCGGCGCCGACCTGGGCATCGCCGATTTCGCGCAGATCGCCGAACACAAGGACGCGCTTGGCGGCCAGATCCTGGGGATCGAGCCGGGCAATGACGGCAACCGCCTGCTGCTGGAGATGGTGGCCGAGGACAAGTTCGGCCTGGGCACCTTCGAGGTCGTCGAATCCAGCGAACAGGGGATGCTGGCGCAGGTGGCGCGGGCCGATGGCGCGGGCAAGCCGGTGGTCTTTCTGGGATGGGAACCGCATCCGATGAATGCCCGTTTCGAGATGACCTATCTGGAGGGCGGCGACGAGGTCTTCGGCCCGAACCTGGGCGGGGCCGAGGTGCGCACCAATACCCGCACCGGCTATGTCGAGGAATGCCCCAATGTCGGCACGTTCCTGCAGAACCTGGAATTCACGCTGCAGATGGAGAACGAGGTGATGGGCCTGATCCTCGATGACGGGCAGGAGCCCGGCGCCGCCGCGAAGGAATGGCTGAAGGCCAATCCCGAGGCCGCGACCCCCTGGCTGGAGGGCGTGACCACGGTCGACGGCAACGACGCGCAGGCGGCGCTGAACGAGGCCCTGGCGGGCTGACCTCTGCGGGGGCGCGGGCCGGCCGCGCCGGCGTCCTCGTGAACAGGACAAGGTCCGGGACGGACGGCATTCTCCGCCATCCGATCCCAGGCCCTCCGATCCCAGGAACGAGAGGACGCGCATGGAACAGCTGACCGCACTGGTGACCGACAACAAGATCCCGGTCGGGCGGACCGCCAAGGCGGTGTTCGACTGGCTGAACGCGAATGCGGGCTGGATCTTCAACGCCATGGCCAATGGCATGGAATGGCTGATCGACCGCATTCTGGCGGCGCTGGACGCGCCCCATCCCTTCATCTTCATCCTGCTGGCGGTGGCGCTGACCTGGGCGCTGCAGCGCAGCTGGCGCACCTGCCTGCTGGTGGCGCTGGGGCTGCTGTTCATCCTCAACCAGCGCTACTGGAACGAGATGCTGCAATCGCTGACGCTGGTGCTGTCGGCCTGCATCGTCTGCATGGCGATCGGCGTGCCGATCGGCATCGCCGCGGCGCACCGGCCCCGGCTCTATGCCTGGATGCGGCCGGTGCTGGACCTGATGCAGACCCTGCCGACCTTCGTCTACCTGATCCCGGCCATCGTCTTCTTCGGCATCGGCATGGTGCCCGGCCTGATCGCGACGGTGATCTTCGTGCTGCCCGCGCCGATCCGGCTGACCCAGCTCGGCATCAGCTCGACCCCGCCGGCGCTGGTCGAGGCGGCGACCGCCTTCGGCGCCACGCCCCGCCAGCTGCTGTGGAAGGTCGAGCTTCCCAGCGCCCTGCCCCAGATCATGGCCGGGCTGAACCAGACCATCATGCTGTCGCTGTCGATGGTGGTGATCGCGGCGCTGGTCGGCGCCTCGGGGCTGGGCGTGCCGGTGGTCCGGGCGCTGAACAGCGTCAACACCGCGCTCGGCTTCGAATCGGGCTTCGTCATCGTCATCGTGGCGATCCTCTTGGACCGCATCCTGCGCATGGAGGGCCGGAAATGAGCAACGCAACCCAGAACGCGGTCGAGTTCGACAATGTCTGCATCGTCTTCGGCGACCGTCCCGAAACCGCCCTGCCGCTGATGGACGAGGGGCTGGAACGCGGCCCGATCAAGCAGGAGACCGGGCAGGTCCTGGGCGTCCACAATTGCAGCGTCGAGGTCCGCCAGGGCGAGATACTGGTGCTGATGGGCCTGTCCGGCTCGGGCAAGTCGACGCTGCTGCGGGCCGTCAACGCGCTGAACGACGTCTGCCGGGGCGAGGTCCGGGTCCGGGACGGCGACCGGATGATCTCGGTCACCGGGGCGGGCAGGAAGACCCTGCGCGACATCCGGCTGCGCCATGTCGCGATGGTCTTCCAGCAATTCGGCCTGCTGCCCTGGCGCACCGTGCGCGAGAATGTCGGGCTGGGGCTGGAACTGGCCGGCATGCCCGCCGCGCAGCGCCGCGAACGGGTGGACCGGCAGCTGGAGACCGTCGGCCTGGCCGAATGGGCCGAGCGCAAAGTGGGCGAGCTGTCGGGCGGGATGCAGCAGCGCGTGGGCCTGGCCCGCGCCTTCGCGACCGAGGCGCCGATCCTGCTGATGGACGAACCCTTCAGCGCGCTGGACCCGCTGATCCGCGCCCGGCTTCAGGACGAGCTGCTGGAGCTTCAGGCCAAGACCCAGCGCACCATCATCTTCGTCAGCCACGACCTGGACGAGGCCTTCAAGCTGGGCAACCGGATCGCGCTGATGGAGGGCGGGCGCATCGTCCAGATCGGCACCGCGCGCGACATCATCGCCAATCCGGCCAACGACTATGTCGCCGATTTCGTCGCCCACATGAACCCCCTGGGGGTGCTGACCGCGGCAGACGTGGTCCAGCCCGGCGAGGCCGAGGGCCAGCCCGTGCCGCGCGATATGCCGGTGCGCGACATCATGGAGCAGCTGGCCGGCCGCGACGCCCTGCCGGTCGAGGGCGGCGGATGCGTCACCCGCGACGCGGTCCTGGCCCGGCTGATCAACCCGCGCGGCTAGGCCCGCGCGGAAGGGTCGGCAGGGCTGGGCTCAGCTGTATTGCAGGTCGCGGTGATAGCGCAGCAGCAGCGCCAGGCCGACCACCATCAGCCCCAGAGACACCCCGAAGAAATAGACGAAATGGACGTAATCGCCTGTATAGGATACATAAAAGCTGCGCCGCATCTGCCCGATGACATGGATCAGCGGGTTGAACCACAGCCAGTCCTGATAGGGTTTCGGGATGTCGTCGAAGATGAAGAAGATACACGAGATCAGGAACAGCGGCCGGGTCAGGATGCTCCAGACATGGCGCCACCAGGGAAAGGCCGCGAACAGGAAGCAGTTCATCGACCCCACGCCCACCGCGAATGTCAGCGCCATCACCATGGCCAGGATGATGCCGCCGATCTGCGGGTCGGTCCGCGTCTCCTGCGTGAAATAGATCACCGAGAAGATCAGATAGGCGACCAGCGCCTGGGTCAGCGCATTGATCAGCACCCGCGCGGCCAGGGCGTCCATGAAGGTCACCGCCGGATAGGCCAGCAGCGCCTTGGAATAGGTGATGGCACTGGACACCTTGCCGGAAATGTCCATGAAGACGAAGAAGGGCACGATCCCGGTGGCATAGAAGATCGCGAAATTCGTCCCCATCGGCGGCGTGCGGAACCCGGCCGAGAAGATCGCCGTCAGCAGCACGATCCCGCCGACCGGCTCGGCGATGGCCCACAGATAGCCCCCCGGCGACTTGCCGTAGCTGGTCGACATCTCGCGCAGGATCAGGGCGCCGATGGCGCGCAGACTGGCAAAGCGGCGCTGGCCCGAGACCGGGCGCAGTTTCGCGCCGTCTTCCGCTTGGGCAAGAGAGATGTTCTTCGGCATGATAGGGGGTGCCCCCGCTTCCCGGTCACAAGAGCGTCACTGTTCGACGCTGGAAGTATGGATCGGCTTTATGTATGACCTGCCAGCAGAGATCAACAGAGGCCGGAAAACGGCCAGAGGCCAGAGCAGATGTCCGCGCAAGACGATGACGCAACCCGCGCCGCATCCCGCCCTTCCGCAGCCGCGAAGAACCAGGCCGGACAGGACGGGCCACGGCCGGGATTCCTGTCGGCCGCACCCTTGAAGACGCTGGGGGATGCGCCCGCCGACAGCGCCCCGGCCGAGCCTACCCCGGAAGACGCGCCCCAGCCGCGCGCCGGCGGCGCCAAGGCCGCAGCCGCCGGTGCCGGAGCCGCGGCACGGCGACAGGGCGCGGGCGGTGGCGGCGCACGCAAGGGCGCG
>NZ_QNRC01000002.1 GCF_003709565.1 Paracoccus sigandri
GAGTTCACCCGGGAATGTCTGGCGATCCGCATCGGTCGCAAGCTCAACTCCACCGACGTCATCGACGTCCTGTCCGATCTGTTCATCCTGCGCGGTGTTCCCGGCCATGTTCGTTCCGACAACGGCCCGGAGTTCATCGCCAGGGCCGTGCGGGAGTGGATCGTAGCCGTCGGCGCAAAGACCGCATTCATCGAACCGGGAAGCCCATGGGAGAACGGCTACTGCGAGAGCTTCAACTCGAAGCTGCGTGACGAACTGCTCAACGGGGAGATCTTCTATAGCCTCGCCGAGGCAAGGGTCATCGTCGAGGCATGGCGACACTACTACAATACCGAGCGGCCGCACTCATCGCTCGGATATAAACCCCCGGCACCGGAGGCCATCATCTGGCCTGCGCCGCCGCGTGGATCGGCACCGTCATCTGCACAGGCCATGGCAGAAAAGCCGATCATGCATTAAAGCTGAAACCGGACCACCCTATGGGGGCAGGCCACTGACAGGTTACGACTTCTCACTACGCCAGCTTTTGGGTCATACCTCGGGCCTTCCGGATTACTACTCTCTCGCCTCCTACAGAAAAGGGGTTGCCGCAAATGAAGAGCCTTGGCCCGCCGCGCAATTGCGGGAAGCGGCGATGGCGCAGGGCAGGCTCTTCGCGCCGGGGAAGGGTTGGTTCTATTCTAATCTAGGTTACATGCTGGCGCGGGATCAGATCGAAGATGTAACGCAGCAATCATTCTCAAGCCTCGTCAAGCAGATGATCTGCGATCCACTCAGCCTCCGGAGTGTCGAACTCGCGCTCACGCGGCGCGATTTCGACCGCATCCATTGGCCGAGCGCTTCAGGATATCACCCAGGCTGGGTTTACCACGGCTGTCTTACCGGCACTGCCGTCGATGCGGCGAAGATCTTGCATGCCCTATTCATGGGTGAGTTGCTCAATGCGCCCACGCTTTCTGAAATGCGGATCCATCATCCCCTCGGTGGAGCCATTGAGGGGCGGCCATGGACAGAATGCGGCTATGCACTGGGCCTCATGAGCGGGCGTTGTGGGGAGGCTGGTCGGGTCATAGGCCACTCTGGCGGAGGGCCGTTTAGCGTCAATGCGGTCTACCATTTCCCCGATCTACCAACGCCCATCACTGTCGCGAGCTTCACAGACGGCAAAAACGAGGGTGTCGCGGAATTTGCGGCTGTCAAAGCGGCACTGCGCGACTGACCGCTTTGTCCCGCAAAGCCGCCGTCATCGATCCCTGTAAGCTCTGCTGGTTCGCGGGCCGCTGACAGCCCAATCTCACAGCCTAACACCCCCGGGGGTATCGCTCTCCCCTGCCCCCTCCCCTGGGTCGCAAGGGCAGTTCTTCGGCCCATCTGGATCCGTCATCCACGCGGCAAGGCACGCCCTTTCCGCCGTCACGACGCGTCACGGGGCTATGCTGGCGGCATCAAGCACCGCGCTTGCCAGGCCGCCAGACCTCCCGCGATTGTGTCCAATACCCCCGCGACATGGTCCTCCGGGGATAGGGGATGGTATGCCCCGCGCGAGAACATATGCACGAGGATAGGGGGTGGGTATCGAGGCCGCTCTGCATGGCCCGCAGCGGCCATCTCTTCCGCTATCCGGGTTCAAGCTCGCCGGTCTTCGGTTGCCCGCTTGGTCCGTATTTCTGCGCACATTCCCGATGCGCAGGATTTTCGTTGCAATGCCGCTCATCCGGTACCCTGCGAAGAACTCGACCGTCCGCACGGCGCCTACGACATCCGGTTGATATTGCCCCCTCGCCAGCTTGACCCCGCGATCACAAAGGGGGCAGCGTCGCGACATTGCAGGAAAAAGGTTCAGAACCGTGCTCCGTCTCGCGCTTCTCGTCGCCGCCACGCTCGCCGCATCGCCTTCCCGTGGCGGAGAAACGGATCTGACGCTGGATCGCGGGATCGCCGCCACGCTCAGCATGCCCCAAGGCGAAGGTCCCTTCCCTGCCGTTCTCATGCTGCATGGCCTCGGCTCGACCCGCAACGAGATCGGCAACATCCATGTCGATAGCGCCGAGGTTCTGGCCGCGAGTGGCATCGCCTCGCTCAGGTTCGATTTCCGGGGATTCGGCAAGTCGGATGGCGATACCGGCGCGTTTACGCTCGACCGGCAGAACGAGGATGCGCTGATCGGCCTCGATGCGCTCATGGCCACCGAGGGCGTGGATCCCGAACGGATCGGCGTCATGGGCTTTTCCTTCGGCGGCGGGGCGGCGATCGAGCTGGCGGCAGCCAGGCCCGATGCGGTCAGGTCGGTGGTGGTCTGGTCCCCGGTCGGAGATTATGTCGCCGACATGCTGGACAGCCTGGGACAGGACGCCTTCGACCGGGCGGCCGAAGAGGGCATCGTGGGACTGGACCTGGGCTGGCGCACCATGGCGCTGAAGAAGGGTTTCTTCGACAGTCTCTTCGCCCATGACCTGCTGGCGGCGTTGGCCGCCTATCCGGGGCCGTTCATGATGATCAACGGCGAGGATGATTTTTACCGGGAATATGCCGCGCCGATGATCGAGGCCGCAGCGGGTGCCGACAAGAAGGCGCTGCTGATCGAGGGCGCCGATCATATCTTTCACGTCTATACGCCCAGCCGCTCGAAGGCTTTTGAGGTGATCGAGGCAACGGTGAAACGCTTCATCGAAACGCTCTGATCTGAACGCGCCACAGCTGCCGGATCTTCAATCCTCGGCGGCCTGCCCTCACCCGCTTGGCCCGTATTTTCGCCGCGCGTTGCCGATGCGCAGGAATTCCATGGCGATGCGGCGATCGTCGCGCCGGGCCTCAAGCTCATGGGGCAACCGTTCCGCGAAGGACAGGATCAGATCCAGCAGGTCGTGATCGCCAGCATGTTCGGCAACGAGTTCCAGTAGGAATTGCGCGATCTCGACCGGCTGGGGCGGGTGGTTTCGGTCGCAGTAATCCAGCATGAACGCGCGGAAGCGCAGCCGCAGGTCGGCCTGCCATTCGGCTTTCGTCTCGGCAAAAGCCCGCATGAGAGCTTGGCGCTGTTCGCGCTGCTTGCGGGCGGCATCGTCTTCGGGCGTGTCAGAGCTTTCGGCGGGGGTGTCGGGCATCTGGTCTCCTGACGGCTGCACTTCGGCGCCCTCGACGCCATGTTTCCCAGGCAACGGCTCCAGTGGCTCCCAGCACTCGGCCTTCCACATATGCCGCCGGTTCTTAAAGCGCCGGACAATCCGTGCTTCCCTGCCGCGCGCCTCGTAAGCCTCGGGCAGCTTCCGCGCGAATGGACCGATGAGCGTGAGCAGGTCGATATCATTCGTCTGTTCAGCCAGGACCTCCAGCATATAGGCGGCAAGATCAACCTTGCGCGGCGGATGCTTCAGCTGGCTCAGATCGGCAAAGACCCGAACCAGATGATCCCGCACGCAGCGCTGCCAGATCGCCTTTTCGGCGTCCGTCTTGTCCCGCTCGGGTCCGTCCGGGTTATGCGTCATCACCTTCCTGCCGAATGATTATCCGCCACCGTTTCCCTGCGATCCCGTGCCTCACCCCCGGTTGCGCCAAGTCCACTGGATCAGCCGCCAGCAGAGCCAGAGGAAGGCGGCTAACAGCACCAGGATAACGACAAAGCCCGCCAGCACGGCGTCGATTGATGCCAGATAGCCCAAGACGGCCACGATGGCGCAAATGGCCAATACGAGACGAAACTGATCAGGGCTCATGTCAAACCACCTATTTGAAAGAGATCATTCAATTATTTTTCCGTCTATATCAAAACGCAACGCAGGCGTGGCATCAGGGCCAAGTTGAGGCGGCTCTTCCAAGTTTCCAAATATTTTTTCCGCTTCTTCTGGCGTCAACGTAATGACTATAGGCTCTCTATCTGCAGGCTGTATCGTTGCGCGATCTGTTTTTGTACCCACGAAGTAAGTGGTCGCCCCAATTGTAACGAGAACAATAAAGGAAACGACGACGATTAATTGCTGCTGCAGATGCTCAAGACCCTCACTCGCCAATATCAGGGTAAAGAATGAAATAACCACGGCCACCACCTGTCCAATAAGCGCAATGCTCAAGAACAACGTCAGCAGCACCTCCCATGACGGCAGCCATGCAGGCAGGTCGGCCAAAGTTATCACAGCCCCGCCCGCCGCTTGCACTCATTGGCACGGGTTCGAAGATGGCCCTCGCGCGCACGATCCGGCTGGATCGCAAACCCGGCGATCCCGAGGACCGGGATCCAGGTCACGCTGTTCTGCGCCTGCCGGGCTTGCTTGTTCGCCGCCTCCTGCCGCTGCAGTTCCTCATGTACGGTGCTGCAGGGCCAGATCGAGGCATGCGGCCCCGACGCTGTCTCCGGGGCCGCCGCGCAACCCGCCAGGACAGCACTTGCCACCAGAACCCCGCCAAGTTTGAACAGCATACCGACTACCTCCCCAAGAACCAAAGCCTGCTTCTAATATCCACAAAAAACAAATCATAGTCGATTTATAGCGTCAAGCCATGAAGCCTACTTGGCTGCATGGACAAGGATCTCAAGCGCTTCATCGCGGGCCAGCTGCGCGCCTACCGCCGCGCCGCCAGGCTGAACCAGGCCGAGCTCGCCGAGCGGATCGACCGCACCTCCGAGGCGATCTCCAATATCGAGCGCGGCAAGAGCCTGCCGGCGCTGGACACGCTGATGGCGATCTCAGAGGCGCTCGGGGTGCCGATCCGCGAGTTCTTCCCCGATCAGGGCTTTGACGACGACAAGAGCCCCAACCGGCTGCGGCTGGAGGCCGAGGCCCAGGCGACGTTGCGCAGCCTCAGCGACGAGCGCGCCAAGATCGCCCTGGCGCAGCTGAAGGCGCTGGCGAGCGCGTGAAAGGCGGCGGCGATCAAGTGCAGCACATGTAGGCGATGCAGGCAATTCACGGGGATGGATCAAGAGGGGCCGTGCCCCTCAGGCGATCTTGCGCGACTCAGCGATTATCGCCCCAAGATCATACGGGTGCAGGTGGAGGCGCTGGCAGGAGCCTGAAACTGCGCTGAATTGCGCAAGTGGTATGAGCGTGCTTTCCTGCGCGGGCTTACTCTCTCAGCTTCGGGCGCAGAACATGAACATACCATCTCTCACGCATTCATCGGGTATAGCGGACCGTGCATGCGGTGCATTGATTGGTCTTGCTGTGGGCGATGCTTTGGGGGCGCCAGTAGAGTTTCGGCCGCGAGGTAGCTTTTCTGCGGTAAGCGAAATGCGCGCCGGTGGGCGGTTTCGCCTCCCCGCCGGGGCCTGGACGGACGACACGGCCATGGCACTCTGTCTGGCCGATAGTCTTCTCGCGGCACCGCATCTGGATGAAGCTGACCTGCTGGACAGATTCTGCCGTTGGGCGGAAACCGGGGAGAACTCCAGCACCGGCGTGGCCGTTGGAATTGGTCAGATAACCTTGCGGAATCTCGGCCATTACCGGAGGACCGGTCATCTGGCGGCGCCCCAGCCACACGGACGCGCTGATGGCAACGGTGCCTTGATGCGGATTGCGCCGGTCGCCATCATGCATCACACATCTGCAGATAACGCCTCTGACACCGCTATTCGGCAAGGCAAGACCACGCACCATTCTGCCCCGTCTGACGCGGCCTGTGGCTTCACCGCGCACCTGATTGCCCAGATGATTCAGGGTGTCAGCTGGACCTCTGCCATCTCCAGCAGTTTAGCAAAGGTTTCCGACGAATACCTGCGATTGCGGATCGACAGGAGACATGACGAAGCTGAGCCGCCCTCAACCGGATTTGTATTGGATACGATTGAGGCCGCACTTTGGGCCATAGAACGCACCGACAGCTTTGAGGCCGCACTGATCCACGCCGTCAATCTGGGCGTTGATGCCGACACGGTAGGCGCGGTGACAGGACAGATTGCCGGGGCGCGATACGGGCTCTCAAGTATTCCAGCGCGCTGGTTGGAGCTGCTCGTACAGCGGGAGCGGATTGAAGCCGTCGCCAGAAGCCTCCTCGCCAAATCAACATCGGAGCAGGATATAAATAATTAAAGCAGATACTTGCGCACGCTGCCCCCGCATTTTTTCATCGGGATGATAACCCAATGAGGAGAAAATCATGGCAGACAAGGATCAAGGCGCAGTCTGGGGCACGGTGATGCTGGCGGGCGCGCAGATGGTGGAATGGCGGATCGAGGGCGCGGACGAACCGGTCGAAGGCACCGACCTGCGCAGCTTCTTCCGAGCCATGGCGGACAGGTCCGAAGGACGGGAGGCAGCGATCAGGGTCAGCTTTCTAGTGAAATGCTGAGTGGGTGGGACTGCAATCCAGCCCGTCTTGCGGATCTTGATGGAGCAGACCGGCGCTGGCTTACCGGTGTTTTGAACCTTTTACCGTCATGCGAGACGCGTCGTCATCGGCTGACCGCCTGCGGGTTTGGTGCCCGGAACGCCCATGTGAAGAAGGTCTCGTCGGAGACGGTTCGAAGAAGGCCGGCAATTGCAGCAGTCGCGGCCACGGCGAAAGCGAGCCGTCCTCCAAGAACAGCGCCGATGTCGGCACCAAGCGCCACGACAATCAGCGTGTCCTCGATGACGCTATGCGCGAACCCCATGAAAACGCACGAGACAAAGACCTGGCGTGGCGATACCGCTCCCGATCGTGCCTCGCGGATCAACAGACCTCCGCCATAGGATATTCCCAGGAACAGACCGACTGCGGTGAAGTGCCCGGCCTCGCCCCGTATTCCAGCAAGCCGCAGCAAGGGCGCGAGCGCCTTCATTACAAGCTTCAGAAGCCCTGTGACCCTCAGCACCTCAAGCCCCCACGACAAGGCCAGGAGGATGACGAGCATGGAGATCATCGTCTCCAGGAGGCCTGCGAAGAATCCTGTCCATTCGGGTGTGGCGCTCATCGGAATCCAGGTCGGGTTCACCGGCGCCGACAACCAGCCCGTGGCGGCAAGCAGGCGATGCAGCAGGAAGGCATAGAGCACGCCGCCCAGGATGCGCAGAAGCGTTGTCGTGATCATCCGGGGCCCCGCCTGCTGGATGATCTTCTGCTCGATCGGCAGGCCATGCGCAAACAGAAGCAGCGCCGAGAAAACCGTGATGTCCGCCACACTCAGCGAACTCGCCGGGACAAGGACGAAGATCAGGGGAACAGCCCCCCAAATTCCGACCAGCATTCCGCTCAGCCATGCCAGCCCCAATTCCGGCGGCAGCCCGACGAGACCCATGACAGGCGCGAATGCAGGAGCAACCGCCTCGATCACACCCATCCGCGACAGCAGTTCCGTCATGATCGTGATCGGAACCATGATCCGGGCGAGCACCCAATAGATTTCGAGCGTTTCCAGGGTCTTGCGCGAGGCGGCTATGAGGACCGGCATCAGAGGGCTCCTGTGACATTGCCCTGACCTTCTACCCCGAGCCCGATCGCATATACGGTCAAAGATTGCGCATCCCTGCAATTTTATTGCATTCTTGGCTTGGGACGGAATGACGCAAATGGACCGGATAGACAGAAAGCTCCTGAACCTTCTGCAACGTGACGCATCGAGAACGAATGTGGCTATGGCCGACGAGGTCGGGCTGTCTCCATCCAGTTGCCTGCGTCGGGTCCGGCGGCTGCGCAAGACGGGCATCATCGACCGCATTGTCGCGATCCTGAATCCCGCCAAAACCGGGCGCGTGCTGAAGGCGCTGGTCACGGTCGAACTGAAGCTTCATGGAGAGCAGCACATGCGCCGCTTTCTGGATCTGGCGATCGCCGAAGAAGCCGTATCGCAAGCCTATGCCGTGACAGGCGAGACCGATGTCGTCCTGATGCTGTCCCTGCGCGACATGGAAGAATTCGACGCGCTCTGCGACAGGTTGTTCCGCGACAAAACCAATATTGCCCGCTTCTTCACCATGATGGTGATCCGCACCGCGAAAGAGGAAACGGCAATTCGTCTTTGAGCGCAGCATATCCGGCAGCCGAGCCAATGGCAGCTTCGTCCCGCACAGCTGCCGCGCCCGGCATCCGTCATGCTGTCATGTCACGTCAGGCATCTGGATCGGCCCCCGAGTGACCTTGTCACCCTGAGCCTCTCCGATTCCGAGTGACCGCGAAGTGACCGCGAACATCTTCGGATATGGTGACAAGATGTCCGGCCCCGCCTCCGAGGGCAGCTAAGCACATCAGAAATATACCAAAAACGCCGCAAGGGAATGGTGGGCGGTGAGGGATTCGAACCCCCGACATCTTCGGTGTAAACGAAGCGCTCTACCAGCTGAGCTAACCGCCCGCCCGCGGCCCTTCTAGCGCGGGAGCGGGGCGGATGCCAGACCCTCGCCGCGTCGCCAGGCATGGAAAAGGGCCGGTCGCTGGGACCGGCCCGGATCGGTGCAACTTCGGCGAAATCAGGCGGCGCGAGAGATCAGGACCTCGTCCACCCGCTTCTGGGCGGCGCCCTCGTCAAGGCCGCCGACGGCGGCCACTTCGCGGGTCAGGCGGTCCAGCGCGGCTTCATAGAGCTGGCGCTCGGAATAGGATTGCTCGCGCTGGTCGTCGTTGCGGTGCAGGTCGCGCACCACCTCGGCGATCGACATCAGGTCGCCCGAATTGATCTTCTGCTCGTATTCCTGCGCCCGGCGCGACCACATGGCGCGCTTGACGCGGGCCTTGCCCTTCAGCGTCTCCAGCGCACGGTCGATCAGGTCCGGGGTCGAGAGGCTGCGCATCCCGATCTCGGCGGCGCGGGCGGTCGGCACGCGCAGGGTCATCTTGTCCTTGTCGAAGGAGATGACGAACATCTCCAGCCGCAGCCCCGCGACTTCCTGCTCTTCGATCGAGACGATCCGGCCAACCCCATGAGCCGGATAGACGACGAAATCATCGGGGCGGAATTCGTTCTTCTTGGTCTTGGACATATGGCTTCCTCTAGGTAGCGCCCCAGGGAACGGGACACAAAAGACCGCAAGCGGCGACTGCCGCCTTCGGTCAGATCTTGTTCTTGTCTCAGACCCCGGCCCGGCAGAGGGCGTTGGGTCGGCAGCATGCCAAACGCATCCAGCAGACCCTGAAGCGGATCAGCGCCTGACGGATGCGACAGCAAGGTGAACATATCACAAAACGCGCGCCAAAAAAAGCACCGCGAAACCCGCATGAATGCAGCTGCAGAATGACGTTAAATCGTTCAAGGACAATGCGTTGGAGAATATTCGGTGAAAATTCACCTCGCCGCGGCGCCGCGAATCGCCCGCAAAACCACGGCGGCCGCAAGACCCGGCCCGCCAGGCTGGCGGGGCCTTGCCGAGGCCGGGATCAGTCGCCCTCGCCCGGCGCTTCCGAGAAATATTTCCCCAGCTTGCCCTCGACCCCGTCCATTTCGGTGGCGGTAGGCAGCGGGTCCTTCTTCTGGGTGATGACCGGCCAGATCTCGGAATATTTCCGGTTGAACTCGACCCATTGATCCATGTCCGGCTCGGTATCGGGACGGATCGCATCGGCCGGGCATTCGGGTTCGCACACCCCGCAATCGATGCATTCGTCGGGATGGATCACAAGCGTGTTCTCGCCTTCGTAGAAACAGTCCACCGGACAGACTTCCACGCAGTCGGTATATTTGCACATTATGCAGTTATCGGTCACCACGTAGGTCATCTGGCGCGCTCTTGCTTGATCCTTGCGGCCATTCACCTAGTCCCTTCGCCCGGATCAATCAACCCGTCAGAATGTTCAAGATAGAGGCCCTGGGCCTCGGTCGCGGGTCCGCGGCGGCTGCCAAGCGCAAGAACCCGCAGCGCGCGGACACGGCCATAGGCGGAAACCGTCAGTTCGTCGCCCACATGCAGCGCCCGGCCGGGCTTGCGGCAGGGCTGGCCATTGACGCGGATGCCGCCGGCCTCGATCCGCTCGGCCGCCAGTCCGCGCGACTTGAACAGCCGCGCGAAGAACAGCCATTTGTCCAGCCGCAATCCCTCGGCGCCGCTCACTTCTTGTCTTTGAGCGTGGCGAGAATCGCGAAGGGGCTGTCCGGGTCGATCTTGCGCTCGGGCCGCTCGGGGCGCGAGGAGAAGGTCTTGGGCTTCTGCGCTCCGGGCTTGCCGCCCTTCGTCGGGCCGCCCTTGCCGCGCGGCTGGCCGCCGTCGCGCGCCCCGCGTTCGCCAGGCTGGTCCGGGCGCCCGTCGCCCCGCTGCCCATCACCGCGCTGCCCGTCACCCCGCTGCTGATCGCCGCGCGGCTGGCCGCCCTGGCGGCGCCCCTGCCCCTCGCCCTGCGGGCGGCGATGGTTCGCGCGCGGACGCGGCGCCCAACGGAACGTATAGAAGACCTCCATCTCGGGCGCAGGCTCGGCCGCTTCGGATGCCTCGCCCTCGGCCGCTTCCCCGGTCTCGCCGGCGGCTTCCGCCTCGGCGCGGCGCTTCTCGGCCTGTTCGGCTTCCCATTTCGCGCGGGTCTCGGCGGCCAGGACGCTTTCCTCCTCGGTCATCGGCGCATCCGTGGCCTCGGGGTTCGCCGCCGCTTCCGCCGCAGGCTCCGGCACCGCCGGTTCGGGCGCCTTGAGCTTGACCCGCTCGCCCTTCTCGGCGGCATAGCCCAGGCCCTGCATCAGCCCGGCGAACTGTTCCAGCGTCATGCCGGTGATCGACAGCATGTCGGGATTGGCCTCGAAACCGCCGCGCGTGTCCTGGCTGCGCAGCAGGTCGGCCAGGCGCTCCAGCATGTCGATGCGGATCGCGCGCTCGCCCGCCGGGCGATAGCCGGACAGCGTGTAATAGCCCTCGGGCACCTCGGGGATATGCGGGATCGTCACCAGGCCCGGCGGCGGGCTTTCGGGGAATTCGTCCAGCCCCTCGGCCAGCGACCACAGCACCAGCCGCAGCCGCGTCGGCGCGGGCTTCAGGAGCGCGGGCAGGAAGATGGTGAACTGGCCGAAGCGGACGCCATGCTTGCGCAACAGGCCCCGCGCCTCCTGGTCCAATTCCTTGACCTCGGCGGCGACCCCCTCGCGCGGCAGCACGCCGAGCGATTCCACCAGGCGGAAGGCGAAGCCGCGGGCCAGCCCCGCCAGCCCCTCGTCGCGCTGCATGGCCAAGAGCGGCTCGAACAGGCTGGCCGTCTTGCGGTCGATGAAATGCTGCAGCCGGCGGCGGACCTTCTCGGCGATCTCGGGGCCGGCCTCGTCGTCCACGAAGACCTCGATGCCGGGATGCAGCGCATCCGGGCCCTTGACCAGCTTGCCGACGGCGGCGGTGCCCCACATCAGCCCGCCCTGTTCGGTGAAGTCCAGCTCCGTGTCGGGCGCGTTGTAGAAACGGTCGGCGCGCAGGTGAAACTCGGGCCGCAGCGCCTCATGGCTGGCGCGGTTCAGCGTCTTCGCCTCGTCCGCCGTCGCGGTCTGGTCGGGGCGAAACCGGAAACCTTCGAGACGGCCGGCGAATTCGCCCTCGACCGTCACTTCGCCCTTGTCGTTCACTTCGGCCACAAGGCTCTCCTTCTGATTGAGCCGGCGCAGCAGCACCGAGGTGCGCCGGTCCACGAAACGTTGGGTCAGCGCCGCGTGCAGGGCGTCCGACAAGCGGTCTTCTACAGCGCGAGTCTCGTTACGCCAATGACTTTCGTCCTGCACCCAGCCGCTTCTTTGCGCAACATATGTCCAGGTCCGAATATATGCGAGCCGTTTCGAAATCGCATCGATATCGCCATGCACCCGGTCGATCCGATTGACCGCGCGCGCCAGCCAGTCCGAGGGAATCGCCCCCTCCTGCAGGAAGCCGAAGATGCGCGCCAGCAGGCCGACATGCTCGGCCGCCGAGATGCCGCGGAAATCAGGGACCCGGCAGACCTCCCACAGCAGCCGCACGTCGCGCCCGTCCTGTACCCGGTCGCGGATCTCGGGCATGTCGCGCAGGCTCTTCAGCGCCGCCAGGTCGTCGGCCTCGCGGCCCCGGCCCAGAAGGTCGTCGCCCGAGGGCGCCTCGAGGCTTTGCACCAGCCGGTCGATCGTGCCGAATTCCAGCGCCGCATTGCGCCAGACCAGCCGCTGGATCGGCGCGAAACGGTGATTCTCGATGGCCTCGATCAGCCCCTCGTCCAGGATCCGCGCCTCGCCGGTGACGCCGAAGCTGCCCGCCTCGGTATGGCGCCCGGCGCGGCCGGCGATCTGGCCCATCTCGTGCGGGAACAGCGGCCGGACGCGGCGGCCGTCGAACTTGTGCGTGGCGGAAAAGGCGACATGGCGGATGTCCAGGTTCAGCCCCATGCCGATGGCGTCGGTGGCGACCAGGTAGTCAACCTCACCGTTCTGATACATGGCGACCTGGGCGTTGCGCGTGCGTGGGCTCAGCGCCCCCATGACCACCGCGCAGCCGCCCTTCTGGCGGCGGATCAGCTCGGCCATGGCATAGACATCATCGACGCTGAACCCCACGATCGCCGAGCGCGAGGGCATCCGGCTGAGCTTCTTCGAGCCCGCCCAGCTGAGCGTGGACAGCCGCTCGCGCCGCTGGAACTGCACGCCGGGCACCAGCGCCGCGATGGCCGGGCGCATCGTGTCGCTGCCCAGCAGCAGCGTCTCGTGCAGCCCGCGCATGTTCAGCAGCCGGTCGGTGAAGACATGGCCCCGCTCCGGGTCGGCGCAAAGCTGGATCTCGTCGATGGCGACGAAATCGGCGCCGATCTCGGGCATGGCCTCGGTGGTGGCGACCCAGTATTGCACGCGCTCGGGCACGATCCGCTCCTCGCCCGTGACCAGCGCGACGACCGAGGGGCCGCGCGCCTTGACGATCCGGTCATAGACCTCGCGCGCCAGGAGGCGCAGCGGCAGGCCGATCACCCCCGTCCGGTGCGCCAGCATCCGCTCGATGGCATAATGGGTCTTGCCGGTATTGGTCGGCCCGAGGACGGCCGTCACCCGGCCCTTGGAAAGCATATTCATGGCGCTAGATCTGGGTGCCTGCGGTTTCGCGTTCCAGACGGGCGACGGCATCGATCGCCTCTTGCTGATGCGGGTGGATCTTCAGGCTGGCGCGATAGGCCTCCAGCGCGCGTTCGGGATCGCCCATCTCCTCCAGCAGGACGCCCAGCTGGGTCAGTGCGCCGAAATGCCGCGGCTCCAGCTCCAGCGCGCGGGCCAGATCGGACGCCGCCGGGCCGAAATGGCCCATCATCGCGAAGGCCGCCGCCCGCGCCTGCCAGCCCGCCGCGAAATCCGGGGCATGGTCGGTCAGCGCGGTCAGGTGGCCGATGGCGCTTTGCGGATCGCCCTCGTCCAGCGCGCCCTCGCCCCGCTGCAGCAGCATGTCCATCGCCGCAGAGCCGGACCTGGACCATTCGCGCAGGATGTCGGATTCGGCGATGCGCCAGCCCTCGCCCTCCGGCTCGGCCAATTGCCTAAACATTTCGTCAAGATCGCCCCGCTCTTGCGCGAAGCCGGTAGCCATGCCGCAAAGGATCAGGCAGAGTGCCCAGAACGCGCGGCGGCTTGCCGCTACGATATGGTGGAAAAGGAAACCATAGGCGCGCATACAGGAACTGTAACCCAGCCCGCATGTCGGGCGCCAGAGTTAGCGCGACCAAGAGGATGCATATGAGCGATGTTGTGAACGCGGCGGTCAGGAAGCTGGAAGAAAAACTGGGCGGCTTCTCGTCCACGGCGAAATTCGTGATCGAGGACGAGGGCTCGATCATGATCGATTCCGAAGGCGTGCGCGCGGGCGACGGCGAGGCCGAGGTCACGCTGCTGGCCAGCCGCGAGACCTTCGAGGGCATCCTGGACGGCAGCGTGAACCCGGCGACCGCCTTCATGATGGGCAAGCTGAAGATCGACGGCTCGATGGGCGTCGCCATGCAGCTTGGCCAGGCGCTGAGCTGACCCGCGGGCTTCGTGGAACCGGCGCCCTTCCGCCAGCTTCCCGGCGATCATGGCCGCCCCGCACGGGCCTTCCGGGTCCGTGCGGATGACGGCGTGCATCTGCGCCTGGCGCTGTGGGAGGGCGAGGATCCCCGGCAGGGCACCATCCTGCTGTTTCCCGGCCGCACCGAATATGCCGAGAAATATGCCGCGGTCGCGCAGGAGCTGAACGCGGCCGGCTATGCCGTGCTGACCGTGGACTGGCGCGGACAGGGCCTGTCCGACCGGCTGCAGGACGATCCCCTGCCGGGCCATGTCGGCGATTTCTCGGATTACCAGCGCGACGTGATCGAGATGGTCGTGGCAGGCACCGATCTGGACCTGCCGCGGCCCTGGCACCTGCTGGCCCATTCGATGGGCGGCTGCATCGGCCTTGCGGCGCTCCATGCCGAACTGCCGGTCGAGCGCGCGGTGTTTTCGGCGCCGATGTGGGGCATCCGCCTGGGGATGATCCCGCATTGGTTCGTACGCGGCGCGACGCATCTGGCCTCGCGGCTGGGGCGCGGCGGCCGCGTGGCGCCGCAGCGGGGCGGCGCCAGCAGCTATGTGCTGGACGATTCCTTCAATGCCAATCTGCTGACCCATGACGTCGACAACTGGACCCGGATGGTGCGCGAGGCGGCGGCCTGGCCCGACCTGACCATCGCCGGCGCCAGCTATGACTGGGTCGCGAAGGCCCTGGCCGAGTGCCAGCGCCTGGCGCAGCTGCCCGCGCCCGACCTGCCGGCGCTGATCGCCGCCGGGGACGAGGAACAGATCGTCTCGCTGCCCGCCATCCGGGAACTGGCCGGGCGCTGGGAGGGCGCCGAATTCCTGGAAGTCGCCGGTGCCCGCCATGAACTGATGATGGAGATACCGCCGCTTCGGCAGACCTTCATGGAGGCGGCCCTGGCCCATTTCCGTGCCGCCGGCTGAACCCGCGCGCCCGGCCGCGCTGGCCTGCGGCCCCTGCCCCGTCTTCCCGGATGCGATTGATCTTTGTTGTATTGCGTCAGCGCATTTCCGAAATAATCTGTTGATATTATGGAACATACATCGCTGCATTTCCTGATTGTCGAAAAGGACCCGTTCATCGCCCGCGACATGAGCGATGGGCTGGCGATCGCCGCGCCGGGATGCTCGGTCGAGGTGCTGAAATCGCCCGAGGAACTGCCCTTCGGCGCCGGCAGGCCGGCCTTCCCCTCGGCGCGCCGCCGGACGGTGCTGATCACCAAGCTGACCGTGGCCGAGATCGACGCCATCGGGCTGGCGGTGATCGCCGCGCAGATCAATGCCCTGATCGTCCTGCGCCAGGGCGAGGACCCCTTGGAGCTGATCCTGGCGCGCGGCTGGTTCTGCCTGCCCGCCCCCTTCACCGGCGACGACCTGGCCGAGCTGATCGCCGCCGTGAATCACCAGATCGCCTGCTGACGGACGGAAAAAAGGGCCCCTTGGGGGCCCTTTCGCATTGTCACAGAAGGTCATCCTCGTCGAAATCGACGGGATCCTCGCGCGGGCGGTCGCGCAATCGGGCGGCAAGCGTGACGCCGACGGCGAAGGCCGCCAGCAGCTTGGCCATGCTGCCCGCATTGCTGTTGGCCGCCGCCCCGGCCTTTTGCGAGGCCCGCCCCGCCGCCTGCCGCGCCGCCTCCACATTCTCGCCGGTCAGCCCGGCCTTGCGCGCGGTATCGCGGGCAAGGCCCTGGACGCGGCGCTCGGTGTCGCTGGCCAGCTTGTTGGCGCGGAACGAGGCCTGGTCCAGCAGCGAATGCACCTTGTTTCCCGCCATGTCGGCCATGCGCGCCGCCTCGGTGCGGGCGCGGTCCACGGCGGCATCCGCGGCCAGGTTGACCCGTGCCTCGACCTCGCGCTTCAACTCGTCGGTGGTCGGCATCGCGTGACGCGGCCGGGCCGCGACCAGCAGCAGGATCGCGCCGATCGCGACGAAACCGGCGCCGATGGCCAGCGAGGCATAGATCGGCCCCCAGCCCAGCCCGCTGTCCAGCGCGCTCCACAAGGCGGCCAGCAGGAAGCCCGCGGCGATGGCGAAGACCACCCCCGCCGCCGCCTTGAAGGCCGAGCGGCGGGCGGTATCCGTCAGCGCAAGCTTCAGGCGCTGCGCGTAGTCGAACATCCGCGCGACCTCAGCGGCGCGCCAGGATCAGGCCGACCAGAAAACCGACGCCCGCCGCGATCCCCAGCGCCTGGGCGGGGTGGCGGCGCACCATCTCGGAGACCTCGTCATAGCGCTCTTCGGCATAGCCGGCGACCTCATGGGCCTTGCGCTGACCGGCGTCGTAAAGGCGTTCGGCCTCGGCGCGGGCGCGTTCGGCATATTCCTCGCCCGCCTCGCGCGCGCGCTCGGCATATTCGCGGCCGGTTTCGCGCACGCTGTCGGCCAGTTCCGCGCCACGTTCCTTCAGCCGGTCGACCGAGGCATTGTCGGCCAGGCGATCCGCAGTCTCGCGCGCGTCCTCGGCCACCTTGCGGGCGCCGCTGCGCAGGTCCTCGCCCGCCTCGCGGGCCGCGGCCTTCACGTCTTCCTTGATGTTTTCAGCGGTCTTCTCGATCTTTGCCATCGTGACTTCCTTTCCGGTGTCCATGTCACCTTCGACATCAACTTTCGCCAGCACAACACCCGCGAAACCGCATCGTTCCAGCAGCCCGAAGAAATAATCGCCGGGCACGGAAAAAGGGCCGGACGGCTGCCGCCCGGCCCTTCCCCATGCGATCGGCGTGGCCTCAGTTGACCAGCGCCCGTCCGTTCTGCACATGGCGCATCGCCATCTTGCGGCCCTGGCGGCCCGAGACCAGCGGGCGGGCCGAGACCGGCGCATGGTCGCGCAGGCGCAGTTCGGGGAACAGCGTGAAGATCTCTTCCCGCGCCGCCTTGCCGACCATCTTCAGCGCCTCGGGGCCGGTGAACAGCGATTCCGATTCGGCGCCATTGGCGATGACGACCTCGTGCCGCTCGAACAGCATGTGGAAATATTCCACGCCCGCCACGTCCTCGGCGACATCCACGCCGTCGATGGTGACCAGCTGCTTGGCCGCGACCAGGACCTCGGAGGTGCCGAACATCCGCTGCGCGATGCGCGAGCGCACCAGCATCCGGTGCTGCGGCGAGACCAGCAGGTCCTGGGCGGGCACCGCCTCGCCAAGCGCGCCGGCGGCGATGCGGATCGGGCGCAGCTTCGGATTGGCGGCCAGCGCCTCGGCCTCCAGCCGGACCGAGCCGATCCAGCGCAGCGGCTGCAGCCCGTTGTCGCGGGTCACGATCAGGTCGCCCTCGGCCAGCTCCTCGATGGCACGGGGGCCCTCGGCGGTCTCGATCAGCGTGCCACGCGCGAAGCAGGGGAAGTCCTCGGGCTGCGGATAGGGAATCCTCGCGATATCCCTTGCGCTGCCCGGCACATAGCTCAGCTGCACCCCCGCCGGCGGCCAGGAACCGTCGCCCGAGGTATCGAAGGTGAAGCCGACGATCGGGTCGGCCTGACTGCCCACCGGGTTGATGCTGACGGCAACCATCTCATAGGTATTGCCATCGGCATCCTGCACCGTGATCATGTATTCGTTTTCGACCTTGTGGCCGACCGGCCAGTCTTCGCCGTTCAGCGAGACCCCTGCGACCAGCAGCTGGTAATGCGGATCGTCGTCGTCGAACGACCCGTCCTCGTCATTGATCTGCAGCACGGCCAGGCTGCCCGGCGCGAAGCTGAACGAGGGCGGGTTGGCGGCTTCCCAGCTGTCGCCCTGGCCGTCCTGCCAGAAGAGTGCCGCGGTTGCAGGATCGGTGTCGAAGGTGAAGGCGCTGATCGGGATAATCGGTAAATTGTAAACAGGCATTGTCGCTCCGTTCTTTGACTACTGGTGACAGACCCGGTGAAGGATCGATGTAGGTCGAAGACGGAATATGTCTGTGGGGAGAAAGGATTGGGCCGGAAAAACAATGGCCTGACTCATTACATCTCTGCAGACGGCATCCGCGCATCGAGCCCGCCGCACACACAGGGCGGACAATCATGCTCTAGCCCAGGGCGCGGCGGCCCACAACCTGCCTCTATCGTCAGGTCAGGCGATCCGGCACCGACATGGCGCCGGATAGCTTGCGGAAGCGGCAGATGCGCGCGGCCCGCCAGGATGGAAGCGCCGCGCCCGCGATCGGCCGCCGGCAGACCGGTCAGCCGCCGGTCAGTTCCATGAAGCGGATGCGGTTGTTGAACGGGTCGATGACCTGCATCTCCAGCCGGTCCTCCACCTGCTCCAGCCCCGGCCGCATGTAGCGGTAGTTCTTCGCCAGCAACTCGGCATGGAAGGCGCGGATCCCGGTCATGTAGACGCACATGTTGCCGCCCGGCGTCGCATCGCCGGAATGTTCGGACAGGTGCAGCCGCAATCCGCCCCGCGAGATCTGCGTGTAGAGCGGGAAGTTCTCGCCGTAGCGATGTTCCCAATCGGTGCCGAAGCCCAGGAAATCCAGGTAGAATTCCCGCGCCTTGGCGACATCGAAGATGCGGATGATGGGGACCGCCTCCTCGAAGCGGATCGCCTCGGCCGCGGGGCGGGCCTGGGCTTCGGCCGCGATCCGGGCCGCAAGGATGTTCCAGTTGCCGAAGCCCAGTTGCCGCGCTACCAGTTCCAGCGCCTCCGCGTGGGTGATGGCCGTGCCGTGTTCGGCCAGGGCGGCGCGCAGCGCCTTGGCCATGGCCTTTCCGTCGCGATGATCGCGCATGTCCGTCCCTCCATCCGGGCGATGGCCGTGGTCAGCGTCCGCATTGCCGACATGCCGCCCGAGCCTGTGAAACGGTCAGGAAAGCGTGGCGAGGCGTTCGCCAGACCCCTTCGGGGCGCGGACTGCGGGCCGCCTCTGGCCCTGCCGGCAGGTTAGCGCGGCCGCAGGGCGCTGTCAGCAGGGATTCGGCATGGCGCGCCCCCCTTGCGGCTTCGGTCCATGCGAAAAGGCCGCGTCCCCTGCGGGCGCGGCCTTCCATGTCCGGTCGGAAAGGCGATCCTACTTGATCTTGCCTTCCTTGTATTCGACATGCTTGCGAACGACCGGGTCGTATTTGTTGACCGTCATCTTTTCGGTCATCGTGCGGGCGTTCTTCTTGGTCACGTAGAAATGCCCGGTCCCGGCCGTCGAGTTCAGACGGATCTTGATCGTCGTCGGCTTCGCCATGTTGTTCGCTCCTGCTGCGGGGCCGGACGCGCGGTGCAAACCCCGTGGAATTCCTTTGGAAGCCCGCCTTTTAGCGACGATGCGGGCGAAGTCAACCGCGAATCGGCGCGAATTCGGGCCGCTTTCCCCGGTTTCGGGGCGATGATGCGCGGAGGGCCTGTAAGCCGGATTCTGTCCTCCGGGGTCGCCCCCGGATGGATGGCCATTCCTCTGGCCCGGCCGTTGCCGGCCGGATCTGGCTGCCTACCCGGACCTGCTGGGGCAAGGCGGCCCTGCGGATCGCTCCGCGCGCGGTCCCTATTCGGCATTGCTCCCGGTGGGGCTTGCCATGCGGGGACCGTTGCCGGCCCCCCGGTGGGCTCTTACCCCACCGTTTCACCCTTGCCGCCCGCGAGGGGCGGCGGTCTGTTCTCTGTGGCGCTTTCCCTGGGGTTGCCCCCGCCGGGCGTTACCCGGCACCGTCGCCTCATGGAGTCCGGACTTTCCTCGACAGTTGCCTGCCGCGGCCATCCGGCCCTCCGCGCCCGGCCGATATGCGGTCCCCGGGGGCAAAGGTCAATGCCGAATGGGGGCGCTGCCCCCGCCGCCCGTGCCGGGCGGCCCCCCCGGGATATTTGGGCCAAGATGAAAGCGGTTGTCAGGCGCGGGCGGTCAGGGCGGCCAGCGCGGCGGCGGCGCGGCGGTCGGCCGCGTTCTCGGGGCCGCGCGCCCAGGGGCGGAAGCGCAGGCGGAAGGCGGCAAGGCGGGTGGCCGGATCAGCGGCGGGATAGCCGATCGCGTCGAGGCTGGGGGCGAGCGGCAGGTCGGGGCCCTGGCCGGGCCAGAGCGCGAGGCCCTGGCGGGCGAGGCCCTGCCAGTCGAAGCGCGGGCCGGGATCGGACTTGCGGCCCGGCGCCATGTCGGAATGGGCGATGATCGCCTCGGGGCCCAGCTGCCAGCGGGACATGATGGCGCGCAGCAGCGCGCACAGCGCCTGCATCTGCGGGGCGGCGAAGGGGCGGTCGCCGGGATTGGCGATCTCGATGCCGATGCTGCGGGAATTCACGTCGTCGCGCCCCTGCCAGGACCCCGCGCCGGCATGCCAGGCGCGGCGGGTTTCCGGGATCAGCGCCTCGGCCCGGCCGGCCTCGTAGATCAGCCAATGGGCGCTGACCTCGGCCTCGGGGTCGCAGAGCCGGGCGCGGGCCGAGGCGGCATCAGTCATGCCGGTGTAATGCAGCACGACCAGCTCGATCCGCTGGCCGCGCCGGTCGCCGTGATTGGGGCTGGGGAAGCCGCCCGTCAAGGCTGGCGCAGCGGGCGCGGGTCCCAGCCGCAGACGAAGCCGTCGCCATCGGGGTCCATGCCGCGCGGATCGACCCGCGGGCCGCCGGCCGAGAGGAAGGCGATCTGCGCGGCCTCGGGGCTGGCGAAGCTGGCGCAGGCCTGGGCCGCCTGGGTGGCCGAGCCGGGGCCGCGCGCATAGAGCGCGTTGCCGGGCGCATGGCGGGTCTCGGCGGCGTAGCGGTGAAGGACCGGGACCGAGCCTGGATAGGGGCCGTCATTCGCCGCCAGCGGCGCATTGCGCGCGGGGGCCCTCGCCGCCGGTGCGGCAGCCGCAGCCGTCGCGGTCGCCGGGGCCGCAGTCGCTGGGGCCGCAGTCGCTGGGGCCGCCGTCACCGGGGCAACCGGCGCGCTGGCCGTCACCGTGCTGCTGCGCCGCGCCCCGATGCCCATCGTCGCCGGCACCGGCACCGGCGAGCGGCCGGCGATCTGTTCGGCCGTCGGCGCCTCGAAGGGGCGGGCCACGGGAATCACCGAGGGCGCCGCGCCGTTGGAGATCAGCGCCGCCTCGCGCTGGGTCAGGTAAGCGCCATAGGGCGAGCCGTCGAACCGATAGTTCGGATTCGCGCCCAGATGCTCGCCACAGCCGGCCAGCGCCAGCACCGAAATCAAGACCCAGCCGCGCATGTCGCCTCCGTTAGCTGCCTGTCTGGCCGAACCCTACCACCAGCGGTCGGGCTTGGCCACAAATCCCGCCGCGCGTTCCAGGACCAGCGCGTGGTTCAGAAGATCGCCCTCCTCGAAGGGCCGGCCGAACAGCTGCAGCCCCAGCGGCAGCCCCTGCTTGTCCAGCCCCACCGGCACCGAGATCCCCGGCAGGCCGGCCAGGTTCAGCGTCACCGTGAAGACGTCGTTCAGATAGGCCTGCACCGGGTCGGACTGGTCCAGCGACCCCAGCGGGAAGGCGGCCGAGGGCGTAGTGGGCGCCAGGATCGCGTCGATCCCGTCGGCGAAGGCATCGTCGAAGTCGCGCTTGATCAGCGCGCGGACCTTGCGGGCGCGGTTGTAATAGGCGTCGTAGAAGCCCGCCGACAGCACATAGGTGCCGATCATCATGCGGCGCTGGACCTCGGGGCCGAAGCCCTCGGCGCGGGTCTTCTCGTACATCTCGGTGATGCCGTCGCCCTGCCCCAGCTTCGCGCGGCGGCCATAGCGGACCCCGTCATAGCGGGCCAGGTTCGAGGACGCCTCGGCCGGCGCGATCACGTAATAGGCCGGCAGCGCGTATTTCGTATGCGGCAGGCTGATATCGACCACCTCGGCGCCGGCGTCGCGCAGCATCCGGGCGCCCTGCTGCCACAGCGCGTCGATTTCCGGGGGCATCCCGTCGACGCGATATTCGCGCGGGATGCCGATGCGCTTGCCGCGGATGTCGCCGGAAAGGGCGGCCTCGTAATCCGGGACCGGCCGGTCGGCGCAGGTCGAATCCTGCGGATCGCCTGATGCCATCGCGCCCAGCATGATCGCCGCGTCGCGCACCGTCTTGGTCATCGGGCCGGCCTGGTCCAGCGAGCTGGCATAGGCGATCACCCCCCAGCGGCTGACCCGGCCATAGGTCGGCTTCAACCCGACCGTGCCCGTGAACGCCGCCGGCTGGCGGATCGAGCCGCCGGTATCCGTCCCGGTCGCCGCCAGGCACAGATCCGCCGCCACCGCCGCCGCCGATCCGCCCGAGGACCCGCCCGGCGTCAGCTTGCGCCCGTCCACCTTCCACGGGTTCACCGCCGGGCCGTAGCAGCTGGATTCATTGGCCGAACCCATGGCGAATTCGTCCTGGTTCAGCTTGCCCAGCATCACCGCGCCGGCATCCCACAGGTTCCCGGTCACGGTCGATTCGTATTCGGGCGTGAAGCCTTCCAGGATGCGGCTGGCGGCCTGGCTGGGCACGCCCTTCACGCAGAAGACGTCCTTCACGCCGATCGGGATCCCGGTCATCGGCGCGGCCTCGCCCGCCCGGATGCGCCGGTCGGCGGCGGCGGCCATGTCGCGGGCGCGATCAGCCGTGCCGTGGACGAAGGCGTTCAGCGCGCCCGCCCCCTCGATGGCAGCCAGGCAGGCCTCGGTCAGTTCCGCCGAGGTCACCTCGCCCCTGGCCAGCGCGTCGCGGGCGTCAGCGATGGTCAGTCTGTTCAGCTCGCTCATTCCACCACCTTCGGCACGGCAAAGAAGCCCTCGCGCGCGTCGGGGGCGTTGGACAGGATCTTCTCGGGCATCCCGCCCGTGGTCACGACATCCTCGCGCCGCTTCAGCCGCATGGGCGTGACGCCGGTCATCGGCTCGACGCCGGTCACATCCACCTCGTTCAGCTGTTCCATGAAGTGCAGGATGCCGTTCAGTTCGCGCGCCAGCGCCGGCAATGCGGCGTCATCGACCGCGATGCGCGACAGATGGGCGACCTTGCGGGCCTCGTCCTCGGTGATCGACATGGCTTTTCCTTTCGTTGCTGCGCGGTCTACAACCCCGAGGGCGAGGCTGCAAGAAGCCCGCGCAGCCGAGGAGACGCCGTGCAACCCGCCCTGTCGGTCCTGCCCGTGATCCTGCTGGTCGTGGCCGGCCACCTGGCCCCGCGCTGGCAGATCATCGCCCCCGCCAGCTGGGCGGGGATCGAGCAGCTGGGCTTCCGGCTGCTGTTTCCCGCGATCCTGCTGACCTCGATCTACCGGGCCGAGCTGTCGCCCGGCGCGCTGGCCCCCTGGCTGGGGACGCTGATGGCAGCCTTCGCGCTGACCGGGGCGGCGGCGCTTCTGCTGCGCCGCCCGCTGGGGCTGTCCAATCCGCGCCTGACCTCGCTGTTCCAGGGGGCGCTGCGCTTCAATTCGCTGCTGATCCTGGCGGTGGCGGCGCAGGGGCTGGGGCCGGCGGCGATGAGCGACCTGGCGGTGGCGCTGGCGCTGCTGATCCCGCTGTTCAACATCGCCGCCATCGTCGCCCTGACCCTGTGCCCGCCCAGGGACGCCACCACCATCCCGCCCGGCCATCCCATGCGCCGGATCACGGCCGAGATCCTGCGCAACCCGCTGGTGATCGGCTGCGCGCTGGGTCTGGCGCTGAACCTGTCGGGGCTGGACCTGCCCGCCTGGATCCTGTCGCCGCTGGACTGGCTGGGCCAGGGGGCGCTGGCGGTGGGCCTGCTGAGCGTCGGCGCGGGGATCCAGCTGCGGCGGCTGATCAATCGCGACCCGGCGCTGTGGGTCGGCGTGGCCATGCGGCTGGTGCTGTGCCCGGCGCTGTTTCTGCCGCTGGCGCTGCTGGCGGGCCTGCCGGCGGGCCAGATCGCCTCGGGTCTTCTGGCGGCCGCGGCACCCGGCGCGCCGGCCGGCTATATCCTGGCGCGGCAGATGGGCGGAGACGCGGATTTCTATGCCGACATCTTCACCTGGCAGACCCTGCTTGCGGCCATCGGCCTGCCGCTGTGGCTGTCGGTGGCGGCCGTTTTCGCAGCCTGACGGGCGGTTCCGGCGCCTGCCCCGCAGGGCGCGAAAAAATTCCGCATGGCGGTGATTTTTTCCCCTTGCACCCATCCGCGGCCTCGCCTAAACACCGCTCCACGCCGCCGGGACGACCGGCAGCGGTGAAAAGGTGGCCCGTTCGTCTATCGGTTAGGACGCCAGGTTTTCAACCTGGAAAGAGGGGTTCGATTCCCCTACGGGCTGCCACTCCATCCCATTTGTCACTGAAAATCAGGCTGATACGCCGGATTCCTGAATCCGCCCTATCAGCCGGACAGACCGACCCGCGACGCGCTTCCCCAGCAGCGGCCATCGCCGTTTCTGCCTGTCGTGGCCGCTGGTCCTGTCCAGGTCGTCATGTTCGCTGATTGGTGCGGGTGGAGGGACTTGAACCCCCACGCCTTGCGGCGCCAGAACCTAAATCTGGTGCGTCTACCAGTTTCGCCACACCCGCATCCGGTCCGCCTCTTAGCAAAGGCCCGGACCGGAGGCGAGGGCGAAATTACAGCCCCGATTGCCGCAGGACCGCAGGCAGGGCCTCGGGCAGGTCGTCGGCGGTCAGGCCGGGGCCCAGCCGGCGCGCCGCCTGGCCATGCAGCCAGGTGGCCAGGCCGGTCGCCCGCAGCGCCGGCAACCCGCGCGCCAGAAGCCCCGCGACCAGGCCGGCCAGCACATCGCCCGCGCCCGCCGTCGCCAGCCAGGGCAGGTCGAAGGCGGAATGGATCATCGCCCGGCCGTCCGGCGCCGCGATGACCGTGTCGGGCCCCTTCAGCAGCACGATCGCCCCTGCCCGCGCGGCGGCCTCTCGCGCGGCGTCCAGGCGCGAAAAGGCCGGGCCGCGCATGGCGGCGGGATCGTCGGACCCCGATTGCAGGCGTTCGGCGATGTCCGGGAAGAGGCGCCCGAACTCTCCGGCATGGGGCGTCAGCACGCAGGCCTCGTGCAGCGCGCCGGCAAGCGCGGGATGCGTGGCCAGCGCCGTCAGCGCATCGGCGTCCAGCACACAGGGCCGGCGGCTGGCCAGCAGCGCGGGCAGCAGGACCGCCGCGCGGTCGATGCCGCAGCCCGGACCCAGGCAGAGGCCCGAGATGCGGCGATCGGTCAGCAGCGCGGTCAGGTCCTCGGCCCCGTCCATGGGTCGGCGCATCAGCGCATCGGGCGGCTGCGCATGTTCCGCCATCGCCGCGTCCGGCGGGCACAGCGTCACCAACCCCGCCCCCGCCCGCAGCGCCGCGCGCGCCGACAGCCGGGCGGCGCCGCCTCGGCCGGGACCGCCGGCAATGACCAGCGCATGGCCGTGACTGAACTTGTGGCCGTGACGGGTCCGGCCCTTGTCCAGGCCGGCCCTTACAACCGCCGGGACCGGCTGGCAGCGGCCGTCGGCAATGTCGAAGGCCGGCCACAGGCATCCCAGGCGGATGCCGGCCCCCTGGCCTTCGCGCCATTCCCTGAGGCCGATATCGGCGATGACCAGCTGGCCGCAGAGGATCGGCCCCTGCTCCAGCAGATGGCCCGGCTTGGGGCTGTCGAAGGCGACCGTCAGCCGCGCGGCGGGGGCGTGTTCCGCAGTGCCGCGCGGCCAGCCCAGCATGGCGCCGCTGTCCATGCACAGCCCGCTGGGACAATCCACCGCTACCAGCCCGTCGCGGAACCGGCTGTCGCCCAGATGGCGCAGGATGGTGGCGATCTCGCCCTCGGGCGGCCGGGTCAGGCCGGTGCCGAAGATGGCATCGACATGGACATCGCTGTCGGGACCGTCGCGCAGCGCCTGTTCGGTCAGCGGCAGGATCGGGCCGATCGCCAGCCATTGCCGCCTCATCGCTTCCGCATCGGGGCCCGGCGCATTGTCCAGCCCCAACACCCTGACCCGCCAGCCCGCCTGATGCAGGCGCCGCGCGATCACATAGCCGTCGCCGCCATTGTTGCCCGGACCGCACAGCACCGTGACCCGCCCCGGCCGGGGCCAGCGCAGGCGAATCTGTCCGGCCACGGCGCGGCCGGCGCGCTCCATCAGCGCCGCTCCGCTGACCCGGCCGCTGGCCATCGCCGCGGATTCGGTGGCGCGCATCTGGGCGGTGGTGAGGATTTCTGTGCCAATCGGCATCGTGATTGCCTGTTTTTCGGGATGATTGCACATAATTTGTGCAATCATCCGGGTTCCGAGGATCTTGCCGGCCAAAGGACCGGCGCTGTCATTTACCGCACCGATCAAACGCGCCAATCAGGCTTCAGGCAAGCCGCGAGGAAGGGTCTATTGCGATGAAAAAGATCGAGGCGATCATCAAGCCGTTCAAGCTGGACGATGTGAAAGAGGCGCTGCAGGAGGTTGGCGTGCAAGGGCTTTCGGTCACCGAAGTGAAGGGCTTCGGTCGTCAGAAGGGTCACACGGAGCTGTATCGCGGCGCCGAATATGTCGTCGATTTCCTGCCCAAGGTGAAGATCGAGATGGTGCTGCCCGACGACCAGGTCGAGGCCGCCATCGACGCCATCGTGGGCGCCGCCCGCACGGAAAAGATCGGCGACGGCAAGATCTTCGTCTCGCCCGTCGAACAGGCGATCCGCATTCGCACTGGCGAAACCGGGGACGACGCGGTTTAACCCGAACCAGGACAACGAACTTCCGGGCCCGGTCGGATATTGCGCAGCCGGGCCGCATTCACGGAGAAAGGGAAGAGATGGATATCAAGGAAGTATTGCAGCTGATGAAGGACGAGGAAGTCGCCTATGTCGACGTCCGCTTCACCGATCCCAAGGGCAAGCTGCAACATGTCACGCTGGACGTGGACCTGGTCGATGAGGACTTCTTCGAGGAAGGCTTCATGTTCGACGGCAGCTCGATCGCCGGCTGGAAGTCGATCGACCAGTCCGACATGAAGCTGATCCCCGACCCGGCCTCGGCCTATGTCGACCCGTTCTATGCCGAAAAGACGCTGTGCGTGCATTGCAACGTGGTCGAGCCCGACACCGGCGAGCCCTATTCGCGCGACCCGCGCGGCACCGCGCTGAAGGCCGAGGCCTATCTGAAATCCTCGGGCGTGGGCGATGCGGCCTATTTCGGCCCCGAGGCCGAGTTCTTCATCTTCGACGACGTGCGCTATTCGGTCACGCCGCAGAAGGTGGCCTATCAGATCGACGCGGTCGACGCCGCCTGGAACACCGATACCGAATATGAAATGGGCAACCAGGCCCATCGCGCGGCCCACAAGGGCGGCTATTTCCCGGTGAACCCGGTCGACGCGGCCCAGGACATCCGCGGCGAGATGCTGTCGACGATGAAGCGCATGGGCATGAAGGTGGACAAGCACCACCACGAGGTCGCCAGCGCCCAGCACGAGCTGGGGCTGATCTTCGGTTCGCTGACCGAACAGGCCGACAACATCCAGAAATACAAGTATGTCATCCACAACGTCGCCCATGCCTATGGCAAGTCGGCGACCTTCATGCCCAAGCCCATGAAGGGCGACAACGGGTCGGGGATGCATGTCAACATGTCGATCTGGAAGGACGGCAAGCCGCTGTTCGCGGGCGACAAATATGCCGACCTGTCGCAAGAGGCCCTGTGGTTCATCGGCGGCATCCTGAAGCACGCCAAGGCGCTGAACGCGCTGACCAACCCCTCGACCAACAGCTACAAGCGGCTGATCCCCGGCTTCGAGGCGCCGGTGCTGCGCGCCTATTCCGCGCGCAACCGTTCGGGCTGCGTGCGCATCCCGTGGACCGAATCGCCCAAGGCCAAGCGCGTCGAGGCCCGCTTCCCCGATCCGGCGGCGAACCCCTACCTGGCCTTCGCGGCGCTGCTGATGGCCGGCCTGGACGGGATCCGCAACAAGATCGATCCCGGCCCGGCCTCGGACAAGGACCTCTACGACCTGCCGCCGGAAGAGCTGGCCGAGATCCCGACCGTCTGCGGCAGCCTGCGCGAGGCGCTGGAAGAGCTGGAGAAGGATATGGACTTCCTGCTGGCGGGCGACGTCTTCACCCGCGACCAGCTGGAGGGCTACATGGCCCTGAAATGGGAAGAGGTCTACGCCTACGAACATACCCCGCACCCGGTCGAATACGCGATGTATTACAGCTGCTGACCGGGCCGGCACGGGAACAGGAAAAGGGCGCCTTCGCGGGCGCCCTTCTTCATTGCCGCCCCCCCGGGGCCGCGCGCATTGGCAGCGGCCGTGGCGATGGGGGGCGATGGGGCATGGGCTTGCGGGGCTTTCCGCCATATCCTACATCTGGAAACAACTGCGAAAGGACCCCGACATGGCGATGGAAGCCCATGACATCGAAGCGCTGATCCGCGCTGCCTTCCCCAATGCCCGGATCACCATCACCGACCTTGCCGGTGACGGGAACCACTATGCGGCCGAGGTGATCGATGAAAGCTTCCGGGGCCAGAACCGGGTCCAGCAGCAGCGGGCGGTCTATGCGGCGCTGCAGGGCCGGATGGACGGCCCCGCGGGCGAATTGCACGCGCTGGCGCTGACGACCAAGGCGCCGGACTGAGACGGGATCGACCGGACGCCGCCCGCCGGGGCGCGGGGCGGCAGAGGGCGTGACGGCGAAGGGCATGGCAGACAGGGACCCGCCGATCGCGGGCCCGGACCAAGAGGACGAGACGATGACCACCGATGTGAAGAACCGGATCCAGGACCTGATCGACGCCCATGACGTCGTGCTGTTCATGAAGGGCACCAAGGAAATGCCGCAATGCGGCTTCTCCAGCCGCGTGGCCGGAGTGCTGAACTACATGGGCGTCGAATACAGCGACGTGAACGTGCTAGCCGACCAGGACGTGCGCCAGGGCATCAAGGATTTCTCGGACTGGCCGACGATCCCGCAGCTCTACGTCAAGGGCGAATTCGTCGGCGGCTGCGACATCATCACCGAGATGACGCTGTCGGGCGAGCTGGACCAGCTGTTCGACCAGAAGGGCGTGGGCTACGACAAGGACGCCGCCGACAAGATCCGCGAAGCCAATGCCTGAGCGGCGCGACACGGAATGAGACAGGGGCGCCCCAGCGGCGCCCCAGTGTCGTTTGGCTGTGACGTTCAGCTGTGCCGCTCTGGTCTCGGCGGTCAGCGCGCCTGGCGCGCGGCCTCGCTGGTCTCGGCGGCCTTCTCGGCGGCGGGCAGGCGCATCCGGACGCGCTTGATCCGGCGCGGATCGGCCTCGACGATCTCGAATTCGGCGCCGGAATCGTGGCGGATCAGCTCGCCCTCCTCGGGCACGCGGCCGGCCAGCGCGAACAGCAAGCCGCCAAGCGTGTCGATATCCTCGTCCTCTTCCTCCTCGAACAGGCGCAGGCCGGTCTCGGCCTCGACCTGATCCAGCGGCGCGCGGGCCTTGATCAGCCACTGGCCGGGCTTTTCCTTCAGCCACAGGACGTCCTGGCCCTCGTCATGCTCGTCCTCGATCTCGCCGATGACCTGCTCGATCAGGTCCTCGATCGTGACCAGCCCGTCCACCCCGCCATATTCGTCGATGACCAGCGCCATGTGGATCCGCTTCTGCTGCATCTGCTGCAACAGCACCCCGATCGTCATCGAGGGCGGCACATAGAGCAGCGGGCGCAGCATCGGGCGCAGGTCGAAATCGCTTTCATGGCCGAAGCCGTGCTTCAGCGCCAGGTCCTTCAGGTGGATCATCCCCAGCGGGCTGTCCAGCGCGCCCTCATAGACCGGGATGCGCGAGAAACCGTGTTCGCGGAACATCTCAACCAGTTCCTGAAGCGCGATCGTATCGGGCGCGGCGATGATCTCGGCCTTGGGCACGGCCACGTCGTCCACGCGCATCCGGCGCAAATTCACCATGCCCGGCGCATCCGGCGGGCCGGCCTTCTCGCCCGGCTCGGCCCCGCCCTCGTCATCCGCCCCGGTCAGCGCCCCGAAGAAGCGCCCGAAGAACCCGCGCGGTCCGGGAAGGTCGCGGCCATCGCCGCCGACACCATCCGCCGTTCCTGCGGGCTCGTCGCCCAGGGGGTGCTCGGGTAATCGCGGCTCGGAATTCATCGGTCTTCCTCTTGATAGGGATCTGGAATCTGCAGCTTCTGCAGGATCGAACGCTCGGTCGCCTCCATGGTCTCGGCGTCCGGGTCGTTTTCGTGGTCATAGCCCAGCAGGTGCAGCACGGCATGGACCAGAAGATGGGTGACGTGATGGTCGAAGGGTTTGCCCTGCAGGCGGGCCTCGGCCCGGCAGGTGTCCCAGGCGATGGCGATGTCGCCAAGCTCGTCGGTCTGGGGCAGGCCGGGCCGGTCGCCCGGCGCGCGCGGCGGGGCGTCCTGCGAGGGCCATGACAGCACGTTGGTCGCGCGCGGCTTGCCGCGGAAATCGGCGTTCAGCGCCGCGATGCGGGCATCGTCGCAGCCCAGCACAACGACCTCGGCCGCGCCGATCCCATGCCAGTCCAGCGCGGCGCGGGCCGCGCGCTCTGCAAGGGCCTCAAGACCCGCTTCCCCCCATCGGTCATCCTCGATGACGGTATCGACGCATATCTCGTCAGGCATCGTCTCGCTTCGGCCGGCGCGGCACATGGCTGCCGCGCGGCTCCTCGGTTTCACCCCTTGCCAGCGCGGCGGCATCCTCGGCGTCATAGGCCTCGATGATGCGCGCGACAAGCGGATGGCGCACGACATCGCGCGCGGTGAAATAGCTGAAACTGATTCCCTTCACGCCGTCAAGGATCTTCTCGGCATCGACCAGCCCCGATCCCATGCCGCGCGGCAGGTCGATCTGGGTGCGGTCGCCGGTGATGACCATGCGGCTTCCCTCGCCCAGGCGGGTCAGGAACATCTTCATCTGCATGGTGGTCGCATTCTGCGCCTCGTCCAGCACGACGAAGCTGTTGGCCAGCGTCCGGCCGCGCATGAAGGCCAGCGGCGCGATCTCGATCCGCTTCTCCTCGATCAGCTTCTGCATCTGCTTGCCGGGCAGGAAATCGTTCAGCGCGTCATAGAGCGGCTGCATGTAGGGATCGACCTTGTCCTTCATGTCGCCGGGCAGGAAGCCCAGCCGCTCGCCCGCCTCGACGGCGGGGCGCGACAGGACGATGCGGTCGACATGGCCGCCGATCAGCATGGTCACGCCGACGGCGACGGCCAGATAGGTCTTGCCGGTGCCGGCCGGGCCGATGCCGAAGGCCAGCTCATGCTCGAACAGCGCCCGGACATAGGCCTTCTGGGCGTCGGTGCGGGGTTCCACCGATTTCTTGCGGGTGCGCAGCTCGTAATTGCCGCCGGCGAACATCTCCAGCTGCGCGGCGGGAGAGCTGTCGCCCCCCTCCTCGATGCCCATGCGCAGCGCCGCCTCGATCTCGGCCAGCGAGACCGGACGGCCCTGTTCCAGCCGCGCGTAAAGACCACGCAGCAGCTGCGCCGCCTCGGCCTGCGCCTCGGGGCCGCCGACCACGGCAAGCTGGTTGCCGCGGCGCAGGATGTGGATGCCCAGGGCTTCCTCGATCCGCGCCAGGTGCCGGTCATTGGCACCGCACAGGTCGATCAGCAGCCGGTTGTCGGGAAATTCCAGCAGGGTTTCGCTTGGATGGCTTGCGACGGGGGGCGTAGGCGAAAGGCCCAAATTCATCTCCAGCTAGAGTCCTCTGCCCTCATGGTGGCAATCATGGGGGATTCGCACAAGATGCAGTTGGCCGATTGCGTGGCATGAATGCCGCGACTGGCGGCAATCTGGCCGGAACATGCCGAAATCTGCGCGAAGTTCATGCAAATTCAGCCCTGTCCGGCGGGATCGTGACCCAGAAACCCGGCCAGGGGCGCGGCCCCCTCCATCGCCGCGACCGGCCCCTCCCAGGCAAGCCGGCCGTCCTGCAGCAGCATCACCCGATCGCCGATCGCCCGCACCGAATCCATGTCATGGGTGATGGTGATCGCGGTCGCGCCGGTCTCGGTCACGATAGAGCGGATCAGCGCGTTGATCCGCGCGGCCCGGATCGGGTCCAGCCCGGTCGTCGGCTCGTCGAAGAAGATCACCTCGGGGTCGTCGGCGATGGCGCGGGCAAGCCCCGCGCGCTTGGCCATGCCGCCCGACAGCTGCGCGGGCATCAGATCGGCGGTCTCGGGTCCCAAGCCGACGCGCGCCATCTTCTCCAGCGCGATGGGCCGGGCCTTGTGGTCGGGCATCCGCTGGCGCAGGCGGAAGGCGACGTTCTGCCAGACCGACAGGCTGTCGAACAGCGCCGCGCCCTGGAACAGCATCCCGAAGCGCGCCATGAAGGCGGGCCGCGTGGCCTGGTCCAGCGGGCGGCCCTGCCACAGCACCTGGCCGGCATCGGGCGCCTCCAGCCCCAGGATGCATTTCAGCAGCACCGACTTGCCCATGCCCGACTGGCCGATGACGCAGAGGCTCTCGCCCTGCCCCACCGCCAGGTCGATCCCGGCCAGCACGGCGCGGGTGCCGAAGGACTTGTGCAGGCCGCGGATCTCGATCATCGGAAGAACAGCCCGGTCAGCACGAAATTCGCGGCCAGGATGCCGACGGCGGCGGCGACCACGGCGGATTTCGTGGCCCGCCCCACGCCCGCCGCGCCGCGCCCGGCGCGCATCCCGAACCAGCAGCCGCACAGCGCCACGATCAGCCCGAAGACCGCGCCCTTCAGCAGGCCCGAGACCACGTCCCAGCTTTCCAGATAGGCCCAGCTGTTCGCGACATAGCCGGCCGAGCTGAAGCCGAGCGACCGGGTCCCGACCAGCCAGCCACCCATGATGCCGATCACGTCGCCCACGCCGACCAGCAGCGGCACGGTCAGCAGCGCCGCCCACAGGCGCGGCGTGACCAGCCAGCGCATCGGATCGGTGGACAGCGTCACCAGCGCGTCGATCTGTTCGGTCACCTTCATCGTGCCGATCTCGGCCGCGATGGAACTGGCGACGCGGGCCGCGACCATCAGCCCGCCCAGGACCGGGCCAAGCTCTCGCACCATGCCGATGGCGACGATGGCCGGCACGACCTCGGCCGCCTGGAAGCGCGCGCCGCCCGAATGGATCTGCAGGGCCAGCGCCGCGCCGGTGAACAGCGCCGTCAGCCCGACCACCGGCAGGGACAGCCAGCCGATCTGGAACAGCTGCGCGGCGAAGGCGCGCCCGTGGAAGGGCCGCAGCCGGAACAGCCCGCGCAGGGCGAACAGCGCCACCGCGCCGACGGCCCGCAGCAGGGAAAGGCTGGCGCGTCCGGTCAGCCGGACAGGGTTCACAGGTAGGTCCGCTTGTAGCGACCGCCAAGCGAGGTCAGGACCTCGTAGCCGATGGTGCCGGCGAAATCCGCGACCGCGTCGATGGGCTGTTCGGGGCAGATCAGCTCCAGCATCGCGGGAACGGTTTCAAGCGCGGTGACATCGGCGGTGATCAGGTCCATCGAGACCCGCCCGACGATCGGACAGGCCACGCCGCCCGCGTAAAGGCTGGCGCCGCTGGAGGACAGCGCCCGCAGGATGCCATCCGCGTAACCGGCCGCGACCGTGGCGATGCGGCGCGGAGCCTCGGCCGTCCAGGTGGCGCCGTAGCCCACGAATTCGCCCGCCTGCACCACCCGCAGCTGGATCACCGGCAGCGACAGGCGCACCACCTGGCGCGCATCGGCAAAGGGCAGCCCGCCATAGAGGCCGACGCCCGGCCGCACCAGGTCGAAATGATAGTCCGGCCCCAGCAGGATCCCGCCGGTCGCCGCCAGCGACAGCGGCACCTCGCAGCCCTCGGTCATGGCGCGGAAGGCGGCAAGCTGGGCGGCATTGGCGGGGTGATCGGGCTCATCGGCGCAGGCCAGGTGCGACATGATGAAATCGGGACCCGCCGCCAGGGCCTCGTCGCGCAGGCCGGCCCATTCGGCGGCTTCCATGCCCAGCCGGTTCATGCCGCTGTCCAGCTGGATCGCGAAGGGCTGGCCGGGGCGCATGGTCCGGTCGCGGAAGAACTGCTCGGCGCTGTTCAGGACGGGCACCAGGCCGGCCAGGTCCTCGCCCTCCATATGCCCCGACAGCACGTTGATGCGGGCGTCATCGGGCAGCAGCGGCCGGATCGCCCGGCCCTCGGCGGCCAGCGCCACGAAGAAGTCCCGCGCGCCCGCCTGGTACAGCGCCGGCACCACCCGCGCCGCGCCCAGCCCATAGGCATCCGCCTTCACCACCGCCGCCGCGCGCGCGCCCGGCGCCTGCTGCGCCAGCGCCTTCCAGTTGGCCACGATGGCCGGAATGTCGATCTGCAAAGCCATATGCCTCGCTTGCCCCCGCCTTGCATCCGCGTCAAGCCCCGTTCTCAGGCCCCATTCTCTGGCTTGGCCTGCCGCGCGCGTTCCGGGACTTGATCAATGCCGCGCCTTTGGCGATAACCGGCCAGCTACCAGCCGAGGGGAAACCGTCATGCGCGTCCGCATCTATCAACCCGCCCGCAACGCCATGCAGTCCGGCACGGCGCGCAGCAAGGGCTGGGTGCTGGAATTTCCCTCGGCCGACGCGCGCGAGATCGATCCGCTGATGGGCTGGACCAGCAGCGACGACACCCAGAGCCAGGTCCGCCTGCGCTTCGAGACCCGCGAGCAGGCCGAGGAATACGCCCGCGAACACGGCCTCGACTATGTCGTGCAGGAGCCGCACAGCCGCGCCCCGAACATCCGCCCCCGCGGCTATGGCGAGAATTTCGCCACCGACCGGCGCGCGCCCTGGACCCACTGAGGCTTGACCAGCGCTCGGGGCGACATCCTCCGCCAGTCTCCCCGCGCCGACACCGTGGCGAAAGATCATGAACGCCCGAAAATCGGCCGCACGCGGCGTCGATCGGCGGTAAGGATGGGCATGTCGCAGGATCGTCCCGGCCCTCGCAGGCGGCGGGCGGGACCCGGCGGCAGGTCAGGACCACGACAGGGGAGAAGACGCGCATGACCTCTCAGACCAACAAGGCCCGGCAGTTCCGCGAGTTGCATCGGCCCGGCGACCCGGTCATCCTCTATAACATCTGGGACGCCGGAAGCGCGGCGGCGGTGGCGCGCAGCGGCGCGAAAGCCATCGCGACCGGCAGCTGGTCGGTCGCCGCCGCGCAGGGCCATGCGGATGGCGAGGATCTGCCGCTCGATGAGATGCTGGCCATCATCGGCCGGATCGTCGACAGCGTCGAGCTGCCCGTCACCGTGGATTTCGAAGGCGGATATGCGCCCGATCCCGAGACGGCCGCGCGGAACGTGCAGCGGCTGTTGCGGCTTGGCGCGGTCGGGCTGAATTTCGAGGACCAGGTGGTGAAGGGGCCGGGCCTTCACCACATCGACGACCAGATCGCGCGGCTTCGCGCGGTGCGTCGCGCCGCAGACGAGCTGGGCATCCCGGCCTTCGTCAATGCCCGCACCGACGTGTTCCTGAAGGCCGCGCCGGATGCCGACCCCGGCGGGCTGCTGGCGGAGGCGCTTGCGCGCGGGGCCGCCTATGCCCAGGCGGGGGCCGACGGGTTTTTCGTCCCCGGCCTGACCGATAGTGAGCTGATCGCGCAGATCTGCACGCGGATCGCCCTGCCGGTCAATGTCATGGCGCCCTGCGATCCCCAAAGGGTGCGCGCCCTGGCGAAGCTGGGCGTGGCGCGGATCAGCTTCGGGCCCGCGCCCTATCGCGGCTTCTCGGCCTTCCTGGAACGCGAGGCGCGCAGCCTCGCCGCAAGCTAGGGCGCGCGGGTCGTTCGTCCTTGCCGGAACGCCTTGCGGTCATCGACCGGGGGGTTCCGCCCAGGGTCTTATGGGCGCCAGCCGCCGCCCGGTCAGCCCTGCCAGCTGGGCTTGCGCTTCTCGAAGAAGGCGGTGATGCCTTCGGGGGCCTCGTCGCCTTCCCAGGCGGCGACAAGCCGGTCGATGCTGTCCTCGATCACCGCCACGTCGATCCGGGGGCCAAGGGCGCGGCATTGCGCCTTGGCGGCGGCGATGGCGCCGGGAGCGCCCAGCAGGAAGGGGGCGACCTCGGCCTCGACGGCCTGGTCCAGCGCCTCGGGCGCGACCGTCCGGGCCAGAAGGTTCAGCGCCACCGCCTCCTCGGCGCCGAACAGCCGGCCCGAGAAGAAGACCCGCCGCGCCCGGTCCTCGCCCATCCGGGCCAGCACATAGGGGCCGATGGTGGCCGGGATCAGGCCCAGCTTCACCTCGGTCAGCCCGAATTTCGCATCGGATGCGGCAATGGCGATGTCGCAGACCGCCATCATGCCGACCCCGCCGCCGAAGGCATTGCCCTGGACGCGCCCGATCAGCGGCTTGGGCAGCCCGTTCAGCGCCGACAGCATCCCGGCCAGCACCCGCGCGCCGGCCCGGCGCTGGTCGGCGCTGGCGGCGATCTGCGCCTTCATCCAGCCCAGATCGCCGCCCGCGCAGAAGCTGGTCCCCTCTGCCGCCAGCACCACCACGCGCACGGCGGGATCGGCGCCCAGCTGCGCGGCGGCCTGGGTCAGCTCCTCCATCATCTGCTGGGACAGCGCATTGTGCTTGTCGGGCCGCGCCAGCCACAGGGTGGCCACGCCGCGCGCGTCGGTGTCTATACGGATCGTCTCAAACATCGCGTCCCTCCCGCATGGCGCGGGCCATTGCCGCCGCCCTGCCGATGATCTCCATGTCCAGCCCATGCGCATGGCCGCGCGCGGCCAGATGCGCCGCCACCCGTTCGGTCGCGACATTGCCCCTGGCGCCCGGCGCATAGGGACAGCCGCCCAGGCCCCCCACAGCCGCATCGAAGACCCTCAGGCCCCGCGCAAGGCTCGCGTCGATATTCTCCAGCGCCCGGCCGGCGGTGTCGTGGTAATGCCCTGCCAGATGTTCGGCCGGCAGTTCCTGCAGCACCGCCGACAGCATCGCGTCGATGCTCTCGGGGCGGCCCTGGCCGATCGTGTCGCCCAGGCTGACCTCGTAGCAGCCCATGTCGCGCAGCGCCGCCGCCACGCGGGCGACATTCGCGGGCGGCGTCGGGCCGTCGAAGGGGCAATCCGTCACCACGCTGACATAGCCGCGCACCGGGATGCCATCCGCCTGCGCCGCCTGGGCCACCGGGGCCAGCCGCTCCAGGCTTTCGGCGATGCTGGCATTCAGGTTGGCCTTGCTGAACCCTTCCGAGGCGCTGGCGAAGATCGCCACCTCGCCGGCCCGCGCCGCCTTCGCGCCCTCATAGCCCTTCATGTTCGGCGTCAGCACCGCATAGCTGACGCCGGGGGCGCGGCGGATGCCCGCCATCACCTCGGCCGCGTCGGCCATCTGCGGCACCCATTTCGGCGAGACGAAGCTGGTCACCTCGATCCGCCGGAAACCCGCCTGCGACAGCAGGTCGACCAGCGCGATCTTTTCCGCCGCCGGGATCAGGCGCTTTTCGTTCTGCAGCCCGTCGCGCGGGCCCATCTCGAAGATCTCGACCGTCTCAACCATCGGGGGCCTCGTAGAAATCGCGCTGATAGATGACCGGCGTGCCGGGGGCCGGCAAAGCCGCGCGGAAGGCGGGCCGGGCCTCGCAGCGCGCCAGATAGGCGGCCAGCGCCGGGCGGTCGTCCAGTCGGACGAAGCGCGCGGCGATGAACACGGCATAGCCCACGGCGCAATCGACGCCCGAGAAGCCCTTGCCCATCAGCCAGTCATGGCGCGCCACGGTGGCCTCGACCAGCGACAGCGCCCGCGACAGCCGCGCCGCCTCCAGCCGCATGACCGTGGGCGAGCGCATCTGCGCCTCGCGCAGCACGATATGCTGCTGGGTCAGGATGGCGATATGCTGGCCGAGCGTTTCCGCGAAATGCAGCCAGTCCAGCCAGCCGGGCCGCCCCTCCTCGCCCGGCGCGCGCCACAGATGCGGTGCCCGCGTCTCGCACAGATATTCGATGCAGGCGCCGGATTCGTGCAGCGTCAGCCCGTCGATCTGCAGGGCGGGGACCCGGCCGACCGGGTGGATGTCGCTGTAGGGCGGCCGGCGCATGGACTTGTCGAAGAAGGACAGCTCTCGCAGGTCATGGTCGCAGCCGATCTCGTGCAGCAGCCACAGCACCCGCATGGAACGCGACAGCGGCACGTGCCACAGGACAGGACGCAGGACGGGGCGATCGCTCATGCCGCGTCTTCCTCGGCCAGGCGGATCAGCGGGGCGCCGGCCTCGACCTGGTCGCCCGCCGCCGCCAGCACCTCGGCCACGACGCCGTCGCGGGCGGCGGTCAGGCTGTGCTCCATCTTCATCGCCTCCAGCACGGCCAGCCGGTCGCCCGCCCTGACCGCCTGGCCCGCCGCGACATGGACCGATTTCACCAGCCCCGGCATGGGCGAGCGGGTCAGCGCCTCGCCCGCCTCGCCCGCCGTGTCGCGGGCCAGCGGGTCCAGCGGCGCCAGATGCACGGTGCGGCCGCCGAAGACGCTGATGCCCGCGTCATGGGCCACGATCCGGTTGCGGCGCAGCGCGTCGTCGACCCACCAGCGATCGCCCTGCCAGCGGACCTCGTGGGCGGTGCCGTCCAGCGTGACCCGCGCGGCGCCGGGGCCATGCACCTCCAGCAGCGCCTCGCCGCCCTGCCAAGCGATGGTCCGGCGTAGCGGCTGCCACAGGGTGACGCCGCCCTTGACCTTGGGATCGGCCAGCCCGGCCAGGCCGATCACCGCCAGGGCACGGGCGCGCGGATCGGGCTCGGCGGCGGCGACCAGCGCATCCAGGTCGCGGGCGATCAGGCCGGTATCGACCTCGCCCTCGCGGAAGCCCTCGTGCCGGGTCAGCGCGATCAGGAAGTCCAGGTTGGTGACCGAGCCCGCGACCTCGGTATCGACCAGCGCGGCTTCCAGAGCCCTGAGCGCGATGGCGCGGGTGGCGCCATGGGTGACCAGCTTGGCGATCATCGGGTCATACCAGGGGCTGATCGCGTCGCCCTGCCGCACGCCGGTCTCGATCCGGGCATTGCCGGGGAATTCAAGATGCGCCAGCCGGCCGGTGGCGGGCAGGAAGCCCGCCGGCACGTCCTCGGCATAGAGCCGGGCCTCGAAGGCATGGCCGGTGATGGTCAGCTCCTCCTGCTTGGCGGGCAAGGGCTCGCCGCTGGCGACGCGCAGCTGCCATTCGACCAGGTCGACGCCGGTGATCGCCTCGGTCACCGGATGCTCGACCTGCAGGCGGGTGTTCATCTCCATGAACCAGAAGCCGTCGGGGCGCAGGTCCTGGCTGCCATCGACGATGAACTCGATGGTGCCGGCGCCCTTGTAGCCGATGGCCTCGGCGGCCCGGACCGCCGCCGCGCCCATGATCTTGCGCATCTCGGGCGTCATGCCGGGGGCCGGGGCTTCCTCGATCACCTTCTGGTGGCGGCGCTGCAGGGAACAGTCGCGCTCGAACAGATGGACCGCGCGATGGCCGTCGCCGAAGACCTGCAGCTCGATATGGCGGGGCTGGAGGATGTATTTCTCGATCAGCACCGCCGGGTTGCCGAAGGCGTTTCGCGCCTCGGACCGGGCCGAATCCAGAGCGTCCATGAAATCCGCCGGATCATCGACGCGGCGCATCCCCTTGCCGCCGCCGCCCGCCACCGCCTTGATCAGCACCGGCCAGCCGATCCGCGCGGCCTGGTCGGCCAGATGCGCGGGGTCCTGGTTCTCGCCGTGATAGCCCGGCACGACCGGCACACCGGCCTCCTCCATCAGCGCCTTGGCCGCGTCCTTCAGCCCCATCGCCCGGATCGCGCGGGCCGAGGGGCCGATGAAGACCAGCCCGGCAGCTTCGACGGCATCGACGAAATCGGGATTCTCGGACAGGAAGCCATAGCCCGGATGGATCGCCTGCGCCCCGGTCGCCTGCGCGGCCGCGACGATCGCGTCGCCGCGCAGATAGCTGTCGGCAGGCGCCGGGCCGCCCAGATGCACGGCCTCGTCGGCCAGCGCCACATGCCGCGCGCCACGATCGGCGTCGGAATAGACCGCGACCGTGGCCACGCCCAGGCGGCGGCAGCTGTCGATGACGCGGCAGGCGATCTCGCCGCGATTGGCGATCAGGATCTTCGAGAACATGGCGGCTCCTGCGCTGTGCGGCGACCGCCGGGGGCTTCGCGCCCCCGGACCCCCGCGGGATATTTGGACCAAGATGAAAGGCTCATGCCAGAGCCTCTTCGAGGATGCGGGCCGAGGCCGCGTCGAAACCCACCAGCGTCACCTGCAGGGTGCCGCGATGGGCGCGGATCGTGTCGACGGCGATGCGGGCGGCGCGCTCGGGGGGAAAGGCGAAGATGCCGGTGGAAATGGCCGGAAAGGCGATGCTGGCCAGCGCGTGGTCCCGGGCAAGCCGCAGGCTGCTGCGATAGGCCGAGGCCAGGGCCGCATCCTCGCCCTGGTCGCCGCCGCGCCAGACCGGCCCCACCGCATGGATGACATGGCGCGCCGGCAGGCCGTGGCCGGCGGTCAGCCGCGCCTCGCCCACCGGGCAGCCGCCGATCCGGCGGCATTCCTCCAGCAGGCCCGGCCCGGCGGCGCGGTGGATCGCGCCATCGACCCCGCCGCCGCCCAGAAGCGTCCTGTTGGCGGCGTTCACGATCGCATCCACCGCCAGCACGGTAATATCCCCCTGCCAGACCCGGATCATCGCCCCCGCCTCAGCTTCTTCGTTGTCCCAATACCCCCGCCGGAGGCGCCCATGATCGCCCCCCTCACATGCGGAAGACGCCGAAGCGCGTCGGCGCGATGGGCGCGTTCAGGCTGGCGCGCAGCGACAGGCCCAGCACCTCGCGGGTCTTGCGCGGGTCGATGATGCCGTCGTCCCAGAGCCGCGCCGAGGCATAGAGCGGATGCGACTGGCGCTCGAACATCTCGATGGTGGGGCGCTTGAACTCGGCCTCTTCCTCGGGCGACCAGCTGCCGCCCTGCCGCTCGATGCCGTCGCGGCGCACCGTGGCCAGCACCCCGGCCGCCTGCTCGCCGCCCATGACCGAGATGCGCGAATTGGGCCAGGTCCACAGGAAGCGCGGCCCGTAGGCGCGGCCGGCCATGCCGTAATTGCCCGCCCCGAAGCTGCCGCCGACCAGCATGGTGATCTTCGGGACATTGGTCGTCGCCACCGCCGTCACCATCTTGGCGCCGTGCCGGGCGATGCCTTCGTTTTCATATTTGCGCCCGACCATGAAGCCGGTGATGTTCTGCAGGAAGACCAGCGGGATGCCGCGCTGGCTGCAGAGCTCGATGAAATGCGCGCCCTTCTGCGCGGCTTCCGAGAACAGCACGCCATTGTTGGCGACGATGCCGACCGGGCAGCCCTCGAGATGGGCGAAGCCCGTCACCAGCGTCTCGCCGAAGCGGGCCTTGAACTCGTCGAAGCGAGAGCCGTCCACGACCCGCGCGATCACCTCGCGGATGTCGTAGGGGGTGCGCAGGTCGGCGGGCACGACGCCCAGGATCTCGTCGGGGTCATGGGCGGGCGGCTCGGGCGATTGCCAGGCCACCGTATCCGGCAGGCGGCGGTTCAGGTTGGCGATGGCGCGGCGGGCCTGGGCCAGCGCATGGGCGTCGTCCTCGGCCAGGTAGTCGGCCACGCCCGACAGCCGCGTATGCACGTCGCCGCCGCCCAGGTCCTCGGCGGTGACGACCTCGCCGGTCGCGGCCTTCACCAGCGGCGGGCCGGCCAGGAAGATCGTGCCCTGGCCCTTCACGATGATGGTCACGTCCGACATGGCCGGCACATAGGCGCCGCCCGCCGTGCAGGAGCCCATCACCACGGCGATCTGCGGGATGCCCTTCGCGCTCATCCGGGCCTGGTTGTAGAAGATGCGGCCGAAATGGTCGCGGTCGGGAAAGACCTCGTCCTGGTTGGGCAGGTTCGCGCCGCCCGAATCGACCAGGTAGATGCAGGGCAGGTTGCATTCCTCGGCGATCTCCTGCGCGCGCAGGTGCTTCTTGACCGTCATCGGGTAATAGGTGCCGCCCTTGACCGTCGCGTCATTGGCCACGACCATCACCTCCTGTCCGTGGACGCGGCCGATCCCGGCGATCACGCCCGCGGCCGGGGCCGCGCCGTCATACATGCCATGCGCCGCCGTCGCGCCGATTTCCAGGAAGGCCGAGCCCGGATCCAAGAGGTTCGCCACGCGTTCGCGCGGGGGCATCTTGCCGCGGGCGACATGGCGCTCCAGCGCGCGGGCGCCGCCGCCCGCCGCGGCGGCCTCGGCGGCCTCGCGCGCGGTGGCCAGCAGCGCCAGATGCGCCTCGCGATTGGCGCGGAAGGCGTCGGAATTGGTCAGGACGGCGGATGTCAGCTTCATGGGCGCAACTTTCGGGTCAGGCGGCGGACGAGGGAGCAGGCGCGGCGCGATGTCGCAGCGCGGGCTTTGCGGCGAATGGTTTGATCTGGATCATGTTTCCCGCCGCCGGAGGGGTTCAGGGCAGGCATGGCACAAGGAAAAGGAGCCATGTGATGAAGACGCTTTGCATCGCCGCGGTCGCGGCCATCGCCCTTGCCGGACCGGCCGCCGCGCAATCGGCCGGGGACTGGACGGTCGGGATCGGGATTGCGAACGTCAATCCGAAATCCGACAACGGCACCCTGGCCGGCGGCACGGTCCCGACCAGCATCGACGACAACACCCGCCCGCAGATCACCGTCGAATATTTCATCCGCGACAATATCGGCATCGAGCTTCTGGGCGCCCTGCCCTTCAGGCATTCGATCCGCTCGAACGGGACCGAGATCGGCACCGTCAAGCACCTGCCGCCGGTCGTCTCGCTGCAATATCATTTCGACGCGACGCCGCAGCTGAAGCCCTTCGTGGGGGTCGGCGTGAACTTCACCGGCTTCTTCGACGGCGAGGCGAAGGGACCGCTGACCGGCAGCACGCTGCAGGTCAAGAACTCCTGGGGCCTGGCCGCGCATCTGGGCGCCGATTACTGGATCAACGACCGGGCCGCGCTGCGCGCCGACCTGCGCTGGATCGACATCAATTCCGACGTGCTGCTGGACGGCGCCAATATCGGCGAGGTCGAGGTCGACCCGGTGGTCGTCGGGCTTTCCTATGTGATGAGGTTCTGACCGGCCGGAACCGACGGGGACAGCGATCGGGGGGCGCGGGTCGTGGGGGTCGCGCCCTTCGCCTGTCCTCGGAGGAATCGCCACCGCCATCTCAGCCCCCGCCATCCTGCAGGCGGCCGTCCAGCAGCGCGCGGTGGCGGGCGGCCTCGTCGCGGCGGCAGCGCAGCGTGGCCAATTCGCCATTCTCGCCGCGTGCGGCCGCGGCCTCGCCGGTCCAGTTGCACAGGTCGTCGCGAAAGGCGATCCAGGAATGTTCGGCCCGGCGCAGCATGTCCTGCGGCCCGGCGCCCGCCGCCGCTTCCTGCTCCAGCAGCCGGCGATAGGTGGCGGTCAGTTCCGCCTCCCATGCCTGATGGGCCGCGTCGAGGCAGTTCCATTGCGGGAAATCCGGGTCGTCGCCGCGATATCGGTCGCGCGCATAGTCCAGGCAGGCCGCCATGCCGGCCTCCGTGCAATCGACCTGGGCGCCTTGCGAGGACGCCTCGGCCAGGCATTGGCTGATCGCCGCCGGATCAAAGCCCGAGGCGTCGCCCGCCATCGCGGCGGGGGCGGCCAGACCCGCGGCCAGCCAGAAAAGCAGTCCTGCCTTGCGCATCCTCTCCTCCCCGGCGGCGCCTGCTACATCCCCTCGCCGCGATACTGGTCCAGCCACAGATATTGCCGCGCGGTCAGGATCAGCGCGCAATGCAGCCCGGCCGGGCCGCCGCCGGTGCCGCCGCCCCAGCGGCTGCGCTCATAGCCGCAGGCGGCGTCGCGGAAGGCGATCCAGTGGCGCTGCATGTCGCGCAGCAGCGGCACCTCCTTCTCGGCGGCCGAGCCCATTTCGGCCATGCTCCTGTCGGTCTCCTCGGACTGCGCCATGACCTCGCGGTAAGCCTCGTTCAGCTTGGCGTCCCACAGGTCCAGCTCGTTTCCAAGGCAGACCGACATGCCGACCGTCGTGGACCCGTCGTCGCTGTCCATGCAGGGATCGGCGGCGGCGCCGATGCAGCTTTCGCGCGCGTCCGTCGCGCCGTCGCCGCGTCCGCTCTCCGTCAGGCATTGCTCCAGCAGCGCGGCGTCGAAGGCCGGCCCGTCCTGCTGGTCCTGCGCCGCGGCGGCAGCGGCGCCAAGCGCCAGGGCCGCGCCCAGGGCCAGCTCGCGCAGCCCGGCCATCAGACCAGCCCCATCAGTTCGCGGCCGATCAGCATCCGGCGGATTTCGCTGGTGCCGGCGCCGATCTCCATCAGCTTGGCGTCGCGGAACAGCCGGCTGACCACGCTGTCGTTCAGGAACCCCGCCCCGCCAAGCGCCTGCACCGCCTGATGGGCCTGCACCATCGCCTGTTCACTGGCGTAGAGCACCGCGCCCGCCGCGTCCTGCCGCGTGACCTTGCCCGCGTCGCAGGCCCGCGCCACCTCGTAGACATAGGCGCGCGCGGTGTTCAGCGCGACATACATGTCGGCGATCTTGCCCTGCATCAGCTGGAACGAGCCGATCGGCTGGCCGAACTGCCTGCGGTCGCGGAGATAGGGCATCACCTCGTCCAGGCAGGCGGCCATGATCCCGGTGCCGATGCCCGACAGCACCAGCCGCTCATAGTCCAGCCCCGACATCAGCACGCGCACGCCCTTGCCCTCGGCGCCCAGCACGTTCTCGAAGGGGATCTCGCAATCCTCGAAGATCAGCTCGCCCGTGTTCGAGCCGCGCATCCCCAGCTTGTCGAAATGCGGGCTGGTCGAGAAGCCCTTCATGCCGCGTTCCACGATGAAGGCGGTAATGCCCTTGCTGCCCGCCTCCGGGTCGGTCTTGGCATAGACCACCAGGGTGTGGGCGTCGGGGGCGTTGGTGATCCAGTATTTGCTGCCGTTCAGCACATAGCGGTCATTGCGCTTCTCGGCCCGCAGCTTCATCGAGACGACATCGCTGCCCGCGCCTTCCTCGGACATGGCCAGCGCGCCGACATGTTCGCCGGAACACAGCTTCGGCAGGTATGTCGCCCGCTGCTCATCCGTGCCGTTCAGCTTGATCTGGTTCACGCAGAGGTTGGAATGCGCGCCATAGGACAGGCTGACCGAGGCCGAGGCCCGGGCGATCTCCTCGGTGGCGACGACATGGGCCAGGTAGCCCATACCGGAACCGCCCCATTCCTCGGGCACGGTGACGCCCAGCAGGCCCAGTTCGCCCATCTCGGTCCACAGCTCGTTCGGGAAGGCGTTGCTGCGGTCCACCTCGGCGGCGATCGGCTTGACGCGTTCCTGCGCCCAACGATGCACCATGTCGCGCAGCGCGTTCACGTCCTCGCCCAGATCGAATTCCATCCCCTTGGTGAACATCGCGCCCCTCCCCGGTTTATTGAACGTGCGTTCATTTAAGAAATAGCGCCTGGCACGCCCTGCGTCAAGCGAAGCCTGCGCGCTTGGCGGCCATGCGTCAACCGGCAGGGGAAAACCCGCCCAAGGGGGGCGACGGGCGGGCGCGGATCGGCTATGAGATGGCCAGGCAGCCAAGGGGGTTTTCGCCATGGTGGATCGGGACAGGCTTCCCGGCCGGGACGGCACGCCCGCCGGATCCGCGGCGCTGGACGAGTTGGAGCAGGCGATGGCGCTGTGCCTGAACAGCCTGCATCGCTGCATGACGCGCTGCATGGCCTCGGCGGGCCGGGCGGGCATGTCGCCCCTGGAGATCTTGATCCTGCAGGAGGCCGAGGCCCATGGCCCGCCGCGCCGCTTCGCCGATCTCTGCCTGTCGCTGGGGATCGAGGACCAGCACCAGGCCCATTACGCGATCCGCAAGCTGGTCGCGGCCGGCCTGCTGCGCCAGGGCCGCGACGGCAAGGAAAAGACCGTCGCCGCCACGCCCGAGGGCCATGCGCTGTGCCTGCGCTATCGCGCGGTGCGCCAGCAATCGCTGGATCCGCTGCGGCCGGGCCAGGCGGACGGGCTGCCCGGCATGGCGGCCCTGCTGCGCGATCTGTCAGGGCTTTACGATCACGCGGCGCGGGCGGCCTCGACGTGGTAAGGCTGGCGATCCTGCGCCACGCCCCCGCGCTGACCGATGGCAGGCTGGCCGGGCGCAGCGATGTCGATGCCGATTGCGGCGCCGAGGCCGCCTTCCGCCAGATGCGCCAGCGGATCGAGGCGCTGCTTGGCACCGATCTCCAGACGCTCAGCAGCCCGGCGCGGCGCTGCCTGCAGACGGCGGCGGCGCTGGGTCTGGGCACGCCGCCGACGCGGCCCGAATTGTGGGAACAGGATTACGGCGCGTGGGAGGGGCTGGCCTATGACCGCCTGCCCGACCTGGGCCCCCTGCCCGCCCGCGACCTGGCCCGCCACCGCCCCGAGGGCGGCGAAAGCTTCGAGGATATGGCCGCCCGCGTGCATCCGCTGCTGCGCGCGCTCACCCGCGACACGCTGATCGTCGCCCATGCCGGGACGGTACGCGCGGGGCTGTCGCTGGTGGTCGGCCCCGCCGCGCTGTCCTTCGCGGTCGCGCCGCTGTCCTTGACGGTGCTGAGCCGTTCGGGCAGGGACGGCCCGGACGCCGAATGGGCGATCGAGGCGGTGAACCTGACCGCCCTCTGCTGAACGGACGACCGCATGGCTGTGACGGCCCTGATCGCGCTTCTCATCGACGCCTGCATCGGCTGGCCCGACCGGATTCACGCGCGGATCGGCCATCCGGTGACATGGCTGGGGCGGCTGATCGGCGCGCTGGACCGGCGCTGGAACCGGGGCCGCGCGCGGGTGCTGCGCGGGGCGCTGGCCAGCCTCGTCGTCATCGGTGCCGCGCTGCTCCCGGCGCTGGTCCTGCAATCGGCTCTGGGGCCCTGGCTGGCGGGTGTGCTGGCATGGCCGCTGGTCGCGGCCCGGTCGCTGGACGATCACCTGCGCGCGGTCCGGCGCCCGCTGGCGGCGGGCGACCTGCCCGCCGCGCGCGCCGCCACGGCGATGATCGTCGGCCGCGACGTCAGCCGCGCCGACGAGCCCGCCCTGTCGCGCGCCGCCATCGAGAGCCTGGCCGAGAACGCCTCGGACGGGGTGATCGCGCCGCTGTTCTGGGCGGCGCTGCTGGGGCTGCCGGGGATCGCGGCCTACAAGGCGATCAACACGCTGGATTCGATGATCGGGCACCGCACGCCCCGCCATGCCGAATTCGGCCGCTTCGCCGCCCGGCTGGACGACGCCGCGAACTGGCTGCCCGCAAGGCTGACCGCGCTGCTGATCGCGGCGGCCGCGCTGTCGCGCCCGGCGCTGCGCTGCGCGCTGCGCGACGCCCGCGCGCACAGATCGCCCAATGCGGGCTGGCCCGAGGCGTCGATGGCCGGGGCGCTGGGGGTGCGGCTGTCGGGGCCGCGCGTCTACGCGGACCGCGTCGCACAGGAACCCTGGCTGAACGGCGCGGCCCCGGATCCCGATGCCGCCGGCATCGGCGCGGCGCTGGCGATCTATCGCCGGGCGGTGGCGCTTGGCGGGCTGGTCCTGGCGGCGCTGGCGCTGGCGTGACAGCACGCCACCCTTCACATCCCCGGCATCCGGCACCCCCGAAGCCGGGGGCGTTTCCTTTTCGTTTGCCTGGCGATGGGTATTGCCGGACATGACTATCGCCGCGACGGCGGGCGCGCGCCCTGCGCGCCGCATCCGCCCGGACGGCCCATCGACAGGCTAAGACGACATGACCAAACGCTTCCGGCTGATCCTGACCGTTCTCATCCTGGGGGCGCTGGCCGCGGCCGCCTATCTGTGGTGGCGGGGCGACGCGGCCGCGGTCCAGCCCGCGGTCATCAGCGCCCCCGTCACGCTCGGCACGGTGGAACAGACCGTGCTGGCCGAGGGCACGATCAAGCCCCTGCGCATGGTCGCGGTGGGCGCGCAGGTCTCGGGGCGGATCACCTCGGTCAACGTGAAGCTGGGCCAGCAGGTCAGCGAGGGCGACCTGATCGCCCAGATCGATTCGGTCACCCAGACGAACGACCTGCGCAATGCCGAGGCCTCGCTGGCCAATGTCCGCGCCCAGCTGGCCTCGCAACAGGCGCAGCTGGCGCTGGCCGAGCGCACGCTGGAGCGGCAGGCCCAGATGCGGCGCAACCTGTCGGTGACGCAGGCCGATTTCGACAGCGCCGAACAGGCCGTGGCCGTCGCCGAGGCCCAGATCGAGGCGCTGGAGGCGCAGATCGCCCAGGCCGAGATCGGCATCGAGACCGCCCGCGCCAACCTGGACTATACCCGCATCACCGCGCCCATCGACGGCACGGTGCTGGCCATCGTCAGCCAGGAGGGGCAGACGGTGAACTCGGTCCAGCAGGCGCCGACCATCGTGGTGCTGGGCCAGCTGGACCAGATGCAGGTGCTGGCGCAGATCTCCGAGGCCGACATCACCCGCGTCAAGCCGGGCCAGCCGGTCTGGTTCACCACCCTGGGCGAGCCAGAGCGGGTCTATCGCGCCACCCTGGAATCGGTCGAGCCCGCGCCGGAATCCATCGTCAACGACAGCAGCCTGGGCGGCACGGCGGCATCCTCGGGGACCACCTCGACCGCGATCTATTACAACGGCCATTTCACCATCCCGAACGAGGACGGAAGGCTGCGCACCTACATGACCGCGCAGGTCCATATCGTCCTCGGCCGGGCCGAGGAGGTGCTGACCGTGCCCTCGGTGGCGCTGGGGCAGCTGGACGGGGATGGCCGCCACGCGGTGCGGGTGCTGGGCCGCGACGGCCAGATCGAGACGCGGCAGGTCCAGATCGGACTGAACGACAAGGTCAGCGCCGAAGTGGTCGCGGGCCTGTCCGAGGGCGACCGCGTGGTGACCGGCCAGGCGGCGGGCGCGACGGGGGGCGCGCAGGGATCCGGCGCGGGCGGGACGCGGCGGGTGCCGATGGGGATGCTGCGATGAGCGCGGGCGGCCCGATCATCGAGCTGCGCGGCGTGGGGCGCGAATACCCGGCGGGCGAGAACACCGTCACCGTGCTGCGCGACATCGACCTGACCATCCGGGCGGGCGAATTCGTCGCCGTCATCGGCGCCTCGGGCTCGGGCAAGTCGACGCTGATGAACATCATCGGCTGCCTGGACCGCCCCAGCGCCGGCAGCTATCGCATCAAGGGGCGCGAGACCGCCCGCCTCGACCCGGACGAGCTGGCCGCCCTGCGCCGCGAAAGCTTCGGCTTCATCTTCCAGCGCTATCACCTGCTGGGCGAGCTGACCGCGCTGGGAAATGCCGAGATCCCGGCGATCTATGCCGGCGAAAGCCCCGCCTCGCGCCGCGCCCGCGCCGGGGCGCTGCTGGACCGGCTGGGCATGGCCGAGCGCAGCCACCACCTGCCCGGCCAGCTGTCGGGCGGCCAGCAGCAGCGGGTCTCGATCGCGCGGGCGCTGATGAACAATGCCGAGGTGATCCTGGCCGACGAGCCGACCGGCGCCCTGGACAGCCAGAGTGGGCAAGAGGTGCTGCGCATCCTGGAAGAGCTTCACGCCGAGGGCCGCACCGTCGTCATCGTGACCCATGACCCGACCATCGCCGCCCGCGCCGAGCGGGTGATCGAGATCAGCGACGGCCGCATCATCCGCGACAGCGGCGCCGCCGCCGCGCCCGGCGCCCCGGAAGCGCGACACCCGCCCGCCTCCTCGGGGCTGATCCGCGCGCTCTGGACCCGCTTCACCGAGGCGTTCCGCATGGCGGTGCTGTCGATGCGCGCCCACAAGCTGCGCAGCTTCCTGACCATGCTGGGGATCATCATCGGCATCGCCTCGGTCGTCTCGGTCGTGGCGCTTGGCGAGGGCTCGCGCCAGAAGGTGCTGGAAAACATCTCGGGGCTGGGCACCAATACGCTGGAGATCTTCGCCGGCCGCGATTTCGGCGACATGCGCTCGGGCCGGATCACCACGCTGGTCGTGGCGGATGCCCAGGCGCTGAGCAGCCAGTCCTATGTCGCCGCCGTGACCCCCACGGTCAATGCCAGCGCGACGCTGCGCTTCGGCGCGACCGCCGTCAACGCCCAGCTTCGCGGCGTGGGCGAACAGTATTTCGACGCCACCGGCACCACCATCTCCCAGGGCCGCGCCTTCGACGCCGCCGGCCTGCGCGACATGGCGCAGGACGTGGTCATCGACGAAAACACCCGCGCCAGCCTGTTTCCCGACGAATCGGTCGATCCCATCGGCCAGGTCGTGCTGGCCGACAATGTCATGCTGCGGGTGATCGGTGTGGCCAGCACCCGGCAGATGGGACCCGGCGGCGGCCAGAGCCTGTCGCTCTACCTGCCCTATACGACGGTGCAGGCGCGGTTTCTGGGCTCGACCAGCCTGGCCAGCATCACCGTGCGCGTGGCCGACGACGTGGATACCGCGCTGGCCGAACAGGCGGTCGAGGCGCTGCTGACCCAGCGCCACGGCACCAAGGACTTCTTCATCGTCAATACCGACGAGATCCGCCAGACCATCACCGCCACCACCCGGACGCTGAGCCTGCTGATCGCCGCCATCGCCGTCATCTCGCTGCTGGTGGGCGGGATCGGGGTGATGAACATCATGCTGGTCTCGGTTTCCGAACGGGTGGCCGAGATCGGCGTGCGCATGGCGGTCGGCGCGCGACGCAGCGACATCATGCAGCAGTTCCTGATCGAGGCCGTGCTGGTCTGCATGATCGGCGGCGTGCTGGGCATCGCCGCGGCGCTTGGTTTCGGCGCGGCCTTCGGGCGGATGACCAGCGAATTCGCGCTGGTCTATTCCTCGGGCTCGATCCTGGCGGCGGTGGCCTCGGCCTCGCTGATCGGCGTGGCCTTCGGCTTCCTGCCCGCCCGCAACGCCTCGCGGCTGGACCCGGTGGCGGCCCTGGCGAAGGGCTGAAACCGCCGCCCCTGTTGCGGGAAAGCCATGAAACGGGCGGCCCGGAAGGGTTGATTAATCGCCCAGTCAACGGGCATTTGACTTTTCCGACTGTTTCTGTCGTTAACTGGCCTGACCACCGCTCAGCCAGGATCGCGCAAATGCCCCTTTCGCCCCGTTCCGCCCTCATGCTCGGCGCCAGCATCCTGGCGCTGTCCCATCCCGCCCTGGCCCAGGAGGCCGGTGAGGCCGCCCCGACCGCGGCCTCGGGCGACCAGGCCTTCATCCTGGGTGAGATCGTCATCACCGCCAGCGAAGTGGCGGGCTATTTCGCCGATGGCGCCCAGGCGGCGAAATCCAGCCTGCCCACCAGCGAGGCATCGCAGTCGATCTCGGTCGTGACGAACCAGCAGATCGTCGACCAGGGCGCCCAGAACCTGGGCCAGGCGCTGAACTATACGGCGGGCATCAACAGCCAGCCCTTCGGCATCGACCCACGCTTCAACAACCCGACCATGCGCGGCTTTGGCACCGACAAGGCGCAATATGTGAACGGGCTGCGGCAAGGCCGCTTCTTCGGGGCGGTGGATTACGAGACCTACGGGATGCAGCAGGTCGAGGTGCTGCGCGGCCCGACCTCCTCGCTCTACGGTTCGGGAATGCCTGCCGGCGTCATCAACCAGGTGACGAAACGCGCCCAGTCCAGCGATTTCGGCGAAGCCGGCCTGTCCTATGACAGCAACAACGGCAAGCAGGTCTTCGTGGACATGAACCGCGCCGCCAGCGACACGCTGTCCTGGCGCCTGACGGCCATCGGCCGCGACATCCGCCCGCAGATCGACGAGTTGAAGAACGAGCGCGGCTATGTCGCCGGCGCCGTGCGCTGGTCGCCGGATGCGGCGACGACCATCGATTTCATGGCCTCCTACACCAGGGACGCGCCGATCGCTCCGCCGGGCATCCCCTATGGGCTGACCGAACTGGCCGATGCCAAGGACCTGCGCGACCTCTATACCGGGCATAGCGGCTGGGACGACAGCGACCGCAGGATGTGGAACCTGGGCCTGGAGATCAGCCACGAACTGGACAGCGGCTGGACCCTGACGCAGGGCTTCCGCTATGAAAAGCTGGATTGGGACTATACCGGCACCTATGTCAGCACCGAGGCCGTCATCAACCCCGACGGCAGCTTCCTGCGCGGCGCCAGCCGGCAGAACGAAAGCAGCGACACCATCAGCCTCGACACCCGCCTTTCGGGCGAGGTGACGACCGGACAGGCGATACACAGCCTGATGTTCGGCATGGATGTCCGCCAGTACAAGGCCGACGAATCCAGCCAGAACGAACGCAACCTGACCAGCTTCAACTGGCTGGATCCTGACAACTACGGGCCGCTGCCGGTCTTCACCGGCGCACCCAATGTCGGCTCGGTCAAGCTGCGCCAGGTCGGCCTTTACGCGCAGGACGAGATCACTTGGGGCAACTGGCGCGCCTCCGCGGGACTGCGCTACGACTGGGCCAAGCAGACCGGCACCCAGTACGGTCTCCCCGCCGAGTTCAAGGAGAACGAGTGGACGGGCCGGGCCGGGCTTTCCTATGTCTTCGACAATGGGCTGGTGCCCTATGTCAGCTATGCCACGTCGTTCGAGCCGCAGACCGGCCTGAACGAGAACGAGGAACCGCTGCTGCCGACCGAGGGCAAGCAATGGGAAGTCGGCATGAAATACCAGCCTGCGGGGATCGACGGCCTGGTCTCGGTGGCGGTCTATGACCTGCGCCAGACCAACGTGAACCAATGGGCCGGCACCAGCCCCGACGGCTACAACCTCTATCGCCAGATCGGCGAGGTGAAGTCGCGCGGGGTCGAGCTGGAAGCGACCGCCGCAATCGGCGAAGCCTGGGACGTTCGCGCCAATTTCGCCTATAACGACACCAAGCAGGTGGGCGGCTCGAACACCGGCCAGCCGATGTGGAACGCGCCGCGTCATACGGCGGGCGTCTGGCTGGATTACGACTTCGGCAACGGCTGGCGCACCGGCGGCGGCATCCGCTATGTCGGCAGCCGCATGGATGTCAGCAACACGCACGAGTTGGACAGCTTCACGCTGGTCGACCTGGGCGCGACCTATGCCCGCGACAATTTCGAGGCCCGGCTGAACATCGCGAACCTGACGGATGAGGCCTACCTGGCCACCTGCGGATGGTTCGGCTGCTATTACGGCGAAGGCCGCACCGTGACCGCGACGCTTGCCTACAAGTGGTAGACCGGCCGGCCGCATCCTTCCGGCCCGGCCGCCGTGCCGTCCTGACCGCCGCTGGCAGCCTGCTGGCGGCGGCTTTCGTGCCGCTGCCCGGCCGTGCCGCGACCGCGACCGCGCCCCGGCTGGCGGCGATCGACTGGGCGATGCTGGAAACCGCCATCGCGCTTGGCCACATGCCGCTGGCCGCCTGCGAGCTGATCCGCTATCGCGCCGATGCCGTCGCGCCGCCGATCCCCGATCATGTCACCGACCTGGGCCTGCGCGGCGCCCCGAATTACGAGCTGCTGCAGCTGACCCGGCCCGATCTGATCCTCAGCTCTCCCTATTACACCCGCTACGAGGACCGGCTGCGCGCCATCGCGCCGGTCCTGTCGCTGCCCTTCTACCTGCCGGGCGAGCCGCCCCTGCCCCACGCGCTGGACGCGCTGGAGGCACTGGCCGAGGCCATCGGCGATCCGGCCTCGGGGCAGGCCGCGCGGGCGCGGACCGAGGCCGAACTGGACGTGCTGACCGAAAGGCTGCGCCCCTTCGCCGACCGGCCGGTCTGCGCCGTCAACCTGGGCGATGCCCGCCACCTGCGCGCCTTCGGCCATGACAGCATGTTCGGCAATCTGCTGACCCGGCTGGGCCTGCAGAATGCCTGGAGCGGCGCGACGCGCTTCAGCTTCCTGGCCCCGGTGCCGATCGAGGAGCTGGCCAGCCTGCCCGAGGCGCGGCTGGTCATCGTCGGCAACATCCCGCCCCAGGCCGCGCACGGTCTGCGCCGCAGCGTGCTGTGGCGGGCGCTGCCGCCGGTGGCGCAGGGCCGCGTCTATCGGCTGGGCCGCATCAACCCCTTCGGCGGCGTGCCCGCCGGGCTGCGCTTCGCCCATCTGCTGGCCGATGCCCTGCAAGGCGGCCCCACATCCATCGAGGCGGCGGGATGAGCCGCGCCAGGCTGTCCCTGCTGCTGGCCTCGGTGCTGGCGCTGGCCGTCGCGCTGTGGCTGGCGGCGGCGCTGCGGCTGCTGCCCTTCGCCGACTGGCCGGGCCTGCCGCTGGATCCCGGCGCCATGAGCCTTCGGCAGATCCTGCTGGGCTTCGGGCTGATGCCGCGCGGGGTGATCGCGCTGCTGGCCGGGGCGGTGCTGGGACTGTCGGGGGCGATCCTGCAGGCGGTGCTGCGCAACCCGGTCGCCGATCCGACGACGCTGGGAATATCCTCGGGCGCGCAGCTGGCGCTGGTCATGGCGACGATCATGGCGCCGGGATTGCTGGAGGGCGGGCGCTGGCCCGTGGCCCTGGCCGGGGCGGCGCTGGCGGCGGGGCTGGTGCTGGCGATCGGGGCGCGGCGGGCCTTCGCGCCGGTCACGATGGTGATCGCGGGGATGCTGGTCGGCATGACCGCCAGCGCCGTCGCCACCGCGCTGACCCTGTCGCAGGGCGAATATCTGCTGTCGCTGGTGATCTGGAACGGCGGCGCGCTGGTCCAGCAGGACTGGTCGGGCGTGCGGGCGCTGGCGCTGGTGCTGGCGGCGGGCGCGCTGGCCACCGGCCTGCTGGCCCGGCCGCTGCGGGTGCTGTCGCTGGGGGCCGAGGGCGCGCGCGGGCTGGGCCTGAACGTCGCGCTGGTGCGGCTGGCGGCGGTGGCGGTGGCGGTGGTGCTGGCCGCTTCGGTCTCGGCCGAGCTGGGGCTGATCGGCTTCGTCGGGCTGGCCGCCCCGGCGCTGGCGCGCAGCCTGGGCGCGCGCGACATGCGGCAGGTGCTGTGGCTGGCCCCGCCGATCGGCGCGCTGATCCTGTCGCTCTGCGACGGGCTGGTGCTGTCGCTGGCCGGCCGGACGGGCGAGATGTTCCCGACCGGCGCGCTGACCGGGCTGATCGGCGGGCCGCTGCTGATCTGGCTTCTGCCGCGGCTGCGCGGCTCGACCCCGCCGGGAACCGAGGCCGCCGAGGGCCCCGCCCCCCGCCTTGCCCGCGCCGCGCCCCTGCTGGCCATGCTGGCGCTGGTGCTGGTCGCGGGGGCGCTGCTGCTGGTCTGGATCGGCCGGGTGCCGGGCGGCTGGGCGGTGCTGGACCGCGAAAGCTTCGCGGCCTTCCTGCCGATGCGCCTGCCGCGGCTGGTCGCGGCCGCCGCGGCCGGGGCGGCGCTGGCCGTGGCCGGGACGCTGCTGCAGCGCCTGACCGCGAACCCGCTGGCCTCGCCCGAGGTGCTGGGCGTCTCGGGCGGCGCCGCGCTTGGCTTCGCGCTGACGCTGTTTGCCGCCAGCGCGCCCACGGCGCTGATGCAGATGGGCGGGACGATGGCCGGCGGCGCGGTGGCGCTGGCGCTGGTCGCGACCTATGTCACCCGCCGCGACATGCCGGCGGAACGGGTGCTGCTGGCCGGGATCGCGGTCTCGGCGCTGGCGACGGCGGTGCTGTCGGCGATGATGGCGGTGGGCGATGCGCGGTCCTGGGCGGTGCTGGCCTGGCTCAGCGGGTCCTCGGCCGCGGTCGGCCCGCGCGAGGCGGCGGTCATGGCCGGGCTGGCGCTGGCGATCCTGGGCGCGGCGCTGGTGCTGCATCGCTGGCTGGCGGCGCTGCCGCTGGGGCCGGGCGTCGCGCAGGGTCTGGGCCTGCCGCTGCGCCGGGCGCGGCTGGCGCTGATCGCGCTGGCGGGCGTGGCCACCGGGGCCGCGACGATGCTGGTCGGCCCGCTGAGCTTCGTCGGGTTGATGGCCCCGCACCTGGCGCGCCGCGCCGGTTTCGCGCGGGCGACGGACCAGCTGGCCGGGGCCGCGCTGATCGGCGCGATCCTGATGCTGGCCGCCGATTTCGGGGCCCGGATGGCGGGCTTTCCCTATGAATTGCCGCTGGGGCTGTTCGCGTCGCTGATCGGCGCGCCCTGGCTTCTGTGGCTGATGACGAGGACCGCGCGATGACCGACCCGCTGTTCAGGATCGAGGGCCTCTGCGTCGATGTGCCCGGCCGCCGCCTGCTGCATGACCTGACGCTGGACCTGCCCGGCGGCCGGACCATCGCGCTGATCGGGCATAACGGCTCGGGCAAGTCCACGCTGCTCAAGGTGCTGGCGCGGCAGGTCGCGCCCTCGGGCGGGCGGGTGCGCTTCCAGGGCCGCGCGCTGGCCGACTGGCCCGCCCGCGACCATGCCCGCCAACTGGCCTTCCTGCCCCAGCACCCGCCCCCGGCCGAGGGGATGCTGGTGCGCGAGCTGGTCGCGCTTGGCCGCTATCCCTGGCACGGCGCGCTTGGCCGCTTCGGGCCGCGCGACCACGAGGCCTGCGACTGCGCGCTGGAGGAATGCGGGCTGACCCGGCTGGCCGACCGGCTGGTCGATACGCTGTCGGGTGGGGAACGCCAGCGGGCCTGGCTGGCGATGCTGGTCGCGCAAGAGGCCGGGACGCTGCTGCTGGACGAGCCGATCTCGGCCCTCGACATCGCCCATCAGGTCGAGGTGCTGGCGCTTGTCCGCCGGATGTGCCATGCGCAGGGCCGGGGCGCGATCATCGTGCTGCACGACGTCAACATGGCGGCCCGCTTCTGCGACCATGTCGTCGCCCTGAAGGGCGGCCGGCTGGCGATGCAGGGCAGCCCGCAGGACCTGATGCAACCCCGGACGCTTGAAACCATCTACGGCCTGCCGATGCAGGTCCTGCTCCGCCAGGACGGCCAGCCCGTCGCGATCCCGGCCTGAGGACAGGAAAGACGAAGGAAACGCCATGCTGCGCCAGTTCTTTTCCTATTACCGCCCCTGGATGGGGCTGTTCTGGCTGGATTTCGGCTGCGCGGTGATCTCGGGCCTTCTGGAGCTGGCCTTCCCGCTGGCGGTCACGGCCTTCATCGACCACCTGCTGCCGCAGGGCGACTGGACGCTGACCGTCGCGGCGGCGGCGGGGCTGCTGGTGCTCTATGCGATCAATGCCGGGCTGCTGACGGTGGTGATCTACTGGGGCCACAAGCTGGGCATCAATATCGAGACCGAGATGCGCGCCCGCGCCTTCGACCACCTGACGCGCCTGTCCTGGCGCTGGTATGATCGCGCCCGCACCGGCAAGCTGGTCGCCCGCGTGACCCGCGACCTGGAAGAGATCGGCGAGGTCGCCCATCACGGCCCCGAGGACGCCTTCATCGCCATCATGACCTTCATCGGCGCCTTCCTGCTGATGTTCTGGGTCCATCCGCAACTGGCGCTGATCGTGGCGCTGATCGTGCCGGCGATGCTGGCGCTGGTGATCGTCTATGGCGGGCGGATGACGCGGACCTGGCGGGCGATCTATTCTCGCGTCGGCGATTTCAACGTCCGGCTGGAAGAGGCGCTGGGGGGCGTCCGCGTCGTGCAGGCCTTCGGCAACGAATCCCACGAAAGCGACCTCTTCGCCCATGACAACGCCCGCTACCGGCAGGCCAAGCTGGACGCCTATCGCGTCATGGCGGCCAGCTCGGCGCTGCAATACATGGGGCTGCGGCTGGTGCAGGTGATCGTCATGGTGCTGGGCGCGGGCTTCGTGCTGGCGGGCGACCTGTCGACCGGCGGCTTCGTGGGTTTCCTGCTGCTGGTCGGCGTCTTCTACCGCCCGCTGGAAAAGATCGCCGCGGTGATCGAGACCTATCCGCGCGGCATCGCCGGCTTCCGCCGCTATCTGGAGCTGCTGGAAACCGAGCCCGAGATCGCCGACGCCGCCGATGCCGTCGAGGCCCCGGCCCTGCGCGGCGACATCCGCTTCGACGGGGTCGGCTTCGCCTATGACGCGGGGCGGCCGATCCTGACCGGCATCGACCTGACGATCCGCGCCGGGGAAACCGTGGCCTTCGTCGGCCCCTCGGGCGCGGGCAAGACCACGCTGCTGGCGCTGCTGCCGCGCTTCTACGAGCCGACCACGGGCAGCATCAGCATCGACGGGCTGGCCCTGCCCCGGATGCGGCTGCACAGCCTGCGCCGCCAGATCGGGCTGGTCAGCCAGGACGTGTTCCTGTTCGGCGGCACGCTGCGCGAGAACATCGCTTATGGCCGGCTGGGCGCCTCGGAGGAGGAAATCCTGGCGGCCGTGCGCCAGGCCCAGCTTCTGTCGCTGGTCGAGACCCTGCCCGAGGGGCTGGACACCGTGGTCGGCGAACGCGGCGTGATGCTGTCGGGCGGCCAGAAGCAGCGCGTCGCCATCGCCCGCTGCTTCCTGAAGAACCCGCCGATCCTGATCCTGGACGAGGCGACCTCGGCCCTGGACAGCCAGACCGAGCGCGAGATCCAGTCGGCCCTGGACGCGCTGTCGGCGGGCCGCACCACGCTGGTCATCGCCCACCGCCTGGGCACGATCCGCAACGCCGACCGCATCGCGGTCATGCGCGAGGGCCGCATCGCCGAGATCGGCAGCCATGCCGAACTGATCGCACGCGGCGGCATCTATGCCCGGCTGGCGGCCTGAGCGGGGCGCGGCCTTGCCGCCCCATCCAGCATCCGGCTAGGCCGCGACGGTCCGAGCCTGCGATTACCCGGCTGCCGCGACCGTGGGCTGCACGCCGGTCAGGTTCGGCATCGGCAGGCGCGGCCGGTGCCAGATGACGCCGGGGCCGTGGAACAGGATTCTGGGTTTTCCGGGCAATGTGGTTGCGGTGGGCACGGGGGGAATCCCTGCTTGGTTGACGGCACCACAATGCACAGGTCGCGGCGAGGCGAAAGGGCTGATCGCCGCGGCCGGAATGCGAAGGCCCGGCCCTTCGATGCCGGGCCTTCGCGGATCGCCTCGGGGTCAGTCCTTCTCGCCCACGGCCTTCCAGACCGCGGCCCCGATCACCGCGCCCAGGATCGGCGCCACCCAGAACAGCCACAGCTGCCCAAGCGCCCAGCCATCGGCGAACAGCGCCTGGCTGGTCGAACGCGCCGGGTTCACCGAGGTGTTGGTGACCGGGATCGAGATCAGGTGGATCAGGGTCAGCGCCAGCCCGATGGCGATCGGGGCGAAGCCTGCCGGCGCGCGGCCATGGGTCGCGCCCAGGATGACCAGCAGGAAGAAGGCGGTCAGGATGACCTCGATCAGCAGCGCCGCGACCAGCGAATAGCCGCCCGGCGAATGTTCGCCATAGCCGTTGGCCGCGAAGCCGCCCGCCGTGAAGCCCGGCTGGCCCGAGGCGATCAGATAGAGCGCCGTCGCCGCAAGGATGGCACCGGCCAGCTGGGCCAGGATATAGGGCAGCAGGCGCGAGGCCGGGAAACGGCCCGCCACCGCCAGTCCGACCGATACCGCCGGGTTGAAATGGCCGCCCGAAATGCCGCCGACCGCATAGGCCATGGTCAGCACCGTCAGGCCGAAAGCCAGCGCGACGCCATGAAACCCGATGCCCAGCTCCGGGAACCCGGCGGCCAGAACGGCGCTGCCGCAGCCGCCGAAAACCAGCCAGAAGGTCCCCAGCCCCTCGGCCGCAAGTTGCTTCTGCATGATGAAACTCCAATAAATTGTAAAGGTAATGGCATCGCCAAAAGGGCGAGAGCTGAGAAATCATTCCGCCTGAAGTCCCTAGAAAGCAAGAAAAAAAGAGCGCCGCTCGGGGCGGCCTCGCCCGCCGGGTCGGTAACGTCGCGTAAACCCGAAGCGCCCATACCGCGCCGGTCAGCGGCGGCTCGGGGTCGTCGCGGCGTTCAGCCGGGGCGCGCGGTCGCGCGCTGATCGTCTTGGCGCAGGGCCGTCACCGCGCGCCCCGATGGATCAGACCGTGTCCAGATACAGCTCCACCGTCTCCTCGTCGGACAGCTCGGCCATGTAATGCAGCTCCTGCCGCTTGGTCATCAGGTAGTTCTCGACCAGATGCTCGGGGAAGATGCGGCGGATCTCGGGGCATTTGTCGAAGGCCTCGATCGCCGCGCCCCAGTCGCCGGGAAGCTGGTCCAGGTTCTGGTCATAGGCATTGCCCTTGAAGGGCGCGGGCGGCTCCAGCCGGTCCTCGATGCCATTGAGCGCCGCGCCCAGGATCGCCGCGACCGTCAGATAGGGGTTCACGTCGCCGCCGGCCACGCGATGCTCGATCCGCCGCGCCTTGGGACCCGAGGACGGGATGCGGATCGCCGCCGTCCGGTTCTCGTAGGCCCAGCCGATGCCGGTCGGGGCATGGGCGTTGGGGACCAGCCGGTCATAGGAATTCTCGTGCGGCGCGAACAGCAGGGTCGAGCCGGGCATGGCACGCAGGCAGCCCGCCACGGCATGGCGCAGCGCCTCGGTCCCCTCCTCGCCGCCATTGTCGAAGATGTTGCGCCCGTCCTTGGTCAGGATCGAGAAATGCATGTGCATCCCGTTGCCGGAAAAGGCCTCGTAGGGCTTGGCCATGAAGCTGCCGGCGAAGCCGTATTGGCGGGCGATGCCCTTGACCAGCATCTTGAACAGCCAGGTGTCGTCGGCCGCCTTCAGGGGATCGGCCTGGTGCATCAGGTTGATCTCGAACTGGCCCGGCCCGGCCTCGGAGATCGCGGTATCGGCCGGGATGTCCATGGTTTCGCAGGCTTCGTAAAGCGTGGTGAAGAACTGGTCGAAGGCGTCCAGCGCGCGCAGCGACAGCACCTCGCCCCCGGTCCGCCGCTTGCCCGACCGGGGGCTGGGCGGCACCCGCAGCTGGCGGCCCGAATCGTCGATCAGGAAGAATTCCAGCTCGGTCGCAACCACCGGCACCAGGCCGGCGGCGTCATAGCGTTCCACGACGCGGGCCAGCGCCTGGCGCGGATCGCCCTCGTAGGGGCGGCCGTCGGGATGGAACATCCACAGCGGCAGCAGCCCGGTCGGCGCGTCCAGCCAGGGCATCGGCAGGAAGCCGCGTTCGGTCGGCAAGAGCAGCCCGTCGGGATCGCCGATCTCGAAGACCAGCGGGCTGTCCTCGACATCCTCGCCCCAGATGTCCAGGTTCAGCACCGAATAGGGAAACTTGGTCCCCTCCTCCAACACCTTGCCGGCATAGCGCGCCGGAAGCCGCTTGCCGCGCGCGACGCCGTTCAGGTCGGCGGCGGCGACGCGGATGGTCTTGACCTCGGGGTGGTCTCTCAGCCAGTCCATGAATTCATCTCAGCAATAGGGGGCGGTATCTGATGCGTCTCGCGGCGCCCGGAAGATGGCGGTTCAGGCGCCGGTTCACCATGCCGAAAACGCTGATCAGCACCAGCGTGCCGAGGATGAAATAGCCCGCGGCAATCGGATAGGCGACGAAGGGATTGAAGGTCCGGTCGACGAAATAGCTGGCGTAATAAAGGCTGTCGCCGCGCTGCTGGAAGGCCGGGAAGGCCGAGAAGAAGACCAGCGTCGTGGCGTGGAACAGAAAGATCGCCTCGTTGGTATAGGCCGGCCAGGCCAGCCGCATCATCGTCGGCCACATGACCCGGCGGAACTTCTTCCAGCCCGACAGGCCATAGGCATCGGCGGCCTCCAGGTCGCCCTTGGGCACCGCCATCAGCGCGCCGTGGAAGATCTGTGCCGAATAGGCCGCGGTGTTCAGCGTCAGCACGATCAGCGCCCCGGCCCAGGCCCGCGTCAGCCAGCTGGTCTGCACGGTCAGGCCGAAGATCTCGACCCCCGCGCGCGGCAGCATGACCAGCGCCTCGTAGGCCAGGAAGAACTGGATGAACAGCGGGCTGCCCCGGAACAGGAAGATGAACGCCTCGGCGGGCTTGCGCAGCCAGGGGTTGGGGCTGGCCTTGGCCAGGGCCAGCGCGTTGGCCAGGAAGAAGCCGAAGAGCAGCGCGAAGAAGGCGAAATAGACGTTCCAGATCAGGCCCGAGCCGATCAGCACGAATTGCTGGCACAGGTCGAAATCCGAGCGCGGCAGCAGCCTTTCGCCGTAACCCAGCGACCGCAGCGCGTAATCGGTGATGGTCTGGGCGCAGCTCATGCGGCCGCCCCCTTGCGCAGGGCCTCGCCCGCCATCGTCGCCTGGCCGGCCGACAGGCGGCGGGTGACGCGGGTCAGCACCCGCTCGGATATCCAGGTCATCAGCAGGTAGAAGACCAGGATCGCCAGGAAGTAATAGAGCCGCCAGTCGGGATGCGGATAGGCGAAGGCGCTGGTCTTGGCGCCGCCCAGCTCGCGCGCCCAGTAAACGATGTCCTCGACCCCCAGCAGGAACAGCAGCGGCGTGGCCTTCAGCAGGATCATCCACAGGTTGGACAGGCCCGGCAACGCATAGGTCCACATCTGCGGGATCAGGATCCGCCGCGCCACCTGGCGCTGGGTCATGCCGTAGGCCTCGGCGGTTTCCAGCTGCGCGCGGGGCACCGCCCGCATGGCGCCATAGAGGACATTGGCCGCGAAGGCGCCGAAGACGACCGAGAAGGCGATCACCGCCAGGAAGATGCCGTAAAGGTCATGCACCCAGGCCGGGCTGGTCGACAAGGGCAGCTTGGCCGCCGCGCAGACGATGAAGTCGTTGCCCTGCCGGACCGGCGCGTCGCTGTCGCACAGGAACTGGTGCCGGGTCCATTCGAAGGCCTGGTCCAGCGCGATCGGCACGAACAGGAAGAAGATGATGTCGGGCACGCCGCGCACCATCGAGGTATAGATCTTGCCGAACCAGCGCAGCGGCAGGAAGCGCGACCGCGAGGCCAGCGCCCCCGCGAAGCCCAGGGCCAGCGCGCAGGGCGCCGTGATGGCCAGAAGCAGCAGCACGGTGCCGAAGCTGGCATAGAACAGCATGTGGGTGCCGGTCGTCAGGTAGCATGACAACCATTGAAGCCCCTCGAGCGAGGCGGGATCGGCGCAATAGGCGAACATCTGGCGGCGCTATCTGGCCGCCCGCCCGCAGCCCGGTGGCGCGGGCGGGCGGCCTGGGATCATTCGAAATGGCGGGCGTTTTCGCCGAACCACTTGCTGATCAGCTCGTTCAGGCTGCCGTCCTCCTTCATCGCGGCGATGGCGGCGTCGAACTTCTCCTTCAGCGGGCCGTCGGACTGGCGCAGCCCGACCGCGATGCCGTCGTCGAGATAGATATCCTCGCCGATCCAGACCAGCTCGCCGTTCGAATCCGTCACATGGGGGACCAGGAAGTCCTTGTCGGCCAGCACCGCGTCGGCCTCGCCGTTGCGGACGGCGGCGATGGTTTCGTCGGGGCTGGCGAATTCGATCAGCGTCGCGGCGGTCTCGGCCACATGGCTGGCCTGGATCGTGCCGGTCTGGGCGGCGACGACGCCGTTCTCGACATCGACATCCTCGGACAGCGCCACATAGGCCGACGAGGCCGGCGGGATATAGGCGTCGCTGAAGGTGATGACCCGCTGGCGTTCCTCGTTGATGGCCATGCCGGCCATCACCGCGTCATAGTTGCCCGAGACCAGGTTCGGGATGATCGAATCCCAGTCGTTCTTGACCCAGGTGCAGGTCAGTTCGGCCCGCGTGCACAGCTCGTCGCCCAGCTCCCGCTCGAAGCCGTCGACCTCGCCGGAATCGTTGATGAAGTTGTACGGAGGATAGGCGCCCTCGGTTCCGATCCGCACCGTCTGGGACAGGCCCATCCCCGCGGTCAGGGCAAGCGCCGCTGCGGCAAACATCAGTTTCTTCATTCTTTCTTACTCCCGTTGGACGTGATCAGGCCGCCATTGTGGCACTGAGAAACTGGCGCAGCCGCTCGGTCTGCGGGGCGCCAAAAAGCTGGGCGGGCGGGCCTTCCTCGGCGATCACGCCCTGATGCAGGAACACGACATGATCGCTGACATCGGCGGCCAGGCGCATGTCATGGGTGACGATGATCATGGTGCGGTGTTCGCCGGCCAGGTCCTTGATGACGCGCACGACCTCCTGCTGCAATTCGGGGTCCAGCGCGCTGGTGGGTTCGTCGAACAGCAGCGCCTTGGGCTGCATGCACAGCGCCCGCGCGATGGCCGCGCGCTGCTGCTGGCCGCCCGACAGCTGCGCGGGCCAGGCATCGCATTTGTCGCCGATGCCGACCTTGGCCAGAAGCGCGCGGGCGCGGGTCTCGACCTCGGCGCGGGGCTGGCCCAGGACGGTCAGCGGCGCCTCCATGACATTCTGCAGGATGCTGAGATGGGACCACAGGTTGAATTGCTGGAACACCATCGACAGGTTGGTGCGGAAGCGCGTGACCTGCGCGCGGTCGGCGGGCACGCGGGACTGGTCATGGCCCTTCCAGCGCACCGGCTCTCCCTCGAACAGGATGTCGCCCTGCTGACTGTTTTCCAGCAGGTTGCAGCAGCGCAGCAGCGTCGACTTGCCCGAGCCCGAGGAGCCGATCAGGCTGATGACATGGCCGCGCGGCGCGGCCAGCGAGACGCCCTTGATGACCTCCAGCGGGCCATAGGCCTTGTGCAGGTCCCGGATCTCGATGACCGGGGCTGGGACCGGATCGGGGACCCGAGCGTCGGCCGGGGCGGCGGCGGTGGTTTCGGGGGCGGGCGACTGGCTGCTCATTGCCATATTGGGCGACAAACCGGCGGGGATTGCAACGCCTTCCTTGCGAAAACGCAGCCCGTTTCACGGGCTGCCGCAGCGTCAGGCGATCTCGATCGAGTATTTCTCGATCACGGTATTGGCCAGCAGGCCCTCGCACATCTTCGCCACCTCGGCGCGGGCGGCCTCGGCATCCGAGGCGTCCAGGTCAAGCTCGATCAGCTTGCCCTGGCGGACGCCGGAAACGCCCTTGTGGCCCAGCCCCCCCAGCGCGTGGCGGATCGCCTCGCCCTGGGGATCGAGGACGCCGTCCTTCAGCATGATGGTCACGCGCGCTTTCATCGGCAGCCTTCCTCAGTTGATCGCGGTCGGTTTGTGGATCGAGGTCGCATTGGCGGGCATCAGGCCCAGCCGCCGCGCGACCTCGGTATAGGCATCCGCCAGGTTGCCCAGGTCGCGGCGGAACACGTCCTTGTCCAGCTTCTGGCCGGTCTTGACGTCCCACAGCCGGCAGCTGTCGGGGCTGATCTCGTCCGCGACGATCAGGCGCATGTAGTCGTTGTCCCAGATCCGGCCGATCTCGATCTTGAAGTCGATCAGCTTGATGCCGACGCCGTAGAAGACCCCCGACAGGAAGTCGTTGACCCGCAGCGCCAGCGACACGATGTCGTCCAGGTCCTGCTGCGTGGCCCAGCCGAAGGCGATGATGTATTCCTCGGAAACCATCGGGTCGCCCAGCTCGTCGTTCTTGAAGCTGTATTCGACGATCGGGCGCGGCAGCAGCGTGCCTTCCTCCAGCCCCAGGCGCTTGGACAGCGAGCCGGCGGCGAAGTTCCTGACGATCACCTCCAGCGGCACGATCTCGACCTGGCGGATCAGCTGCTCGCGCATGTTGATGCGGCGGATGAAATGGTTGGGCACGCCGATATTGGTCAGCCCGTTCATGAAGAATTCGGACAGGCGGTTGTTCAGCACGCCCTTGCCCTCGACCACGGCCTTCTTCTGGGCGTTGAACGCGGTGGCATCGTCCTTGAAATACTGCACCAGCGTGCCGGGCTCGGTGCCTTCGTAAAGGATCTTCGCCTTGCCTTCGTAGATTTTCTTGCGGCGCGGAGCCATGTCCGAGGTCCTTTCGCATGTCCCTGCAACGCGCCTTAGCGCAGATCGGGTCGGGTGGGCAATACAAGGCTTGCGGCAAGGGCGCGCAATGGGCATATCGAAGCGAAGCATGAAACAGGAGGCCCCCATGTCCACCTTCGACGACCGCGAGCGCGCCTACGAGGCCAAATTCGCTCATGACGCCGATCTGCGCTTCAAGGCCGATGCGCGCCGGAACCGCCTGCTGGGCGAATGGGCGGCCGGCCTGCTGGGCAAGGAAGGCGAGGAGGCGCGCAGCTACGCGATGTCGGTCGTGACCGCCGATTTCCAGCAGCCGGGCGACGAGGACGTGTTCCAGAAGGTGGCCGCCGATCTGGAGGGCAAGGCCGACCAGGCGACGATCCGCGCCAAGATGGCCGAGCTGCTGGTCGAGGCGCGCCGCCAGGTCGTCGACGAGGCGAACTGACCGGCGCCGGACGCCCGGCGAAATTGAAAGGGGGCCGCGGCACGACCGCGGCCCCTTGTCGTTGCGGCGGCGTTGCGGCGGCCGGGTGGCGCGCTTATCCGTTCTGCGGCATGACGAAATGGCCGGTGGCCTGCGCGAACAGCCGGGCGCGGTTGTCCTGCCAGGCCTCGACCTGCACCGAGGCATAGCGCCGCCCCGACCGCACCACCCGCGCCCGCGCATAGGCATCGCGCGGCAGGCCCGAGCGCAGGTAGTCCACGGTGAAGTCGATGGTCTTGGGCAGGCGCGGCAGGCTGCCCGGCACCGCCACGTCGGGCGCGATGCGGCCCGATTCCAGGTCTTCCCACATCGCCGCCCAGGACAGCTCGATGATCGCCGCGACCTCCAGGAAGGCGGCCGTCACCCCGCCATGGATCGCCGGCAGCATCGGGTTGCCGATCAGCTTCTGGTCGAAGGGCAGCACGGCGGTCAGCTCGTCCCCGCGCCGGTCGAAGCGGATCCCCAGCCAGTTCATGTAGGGCACGCCCGAGACCAGCGCGGCCAGCGCCGAATCGCGGCGCGACTTGATCCGGTCCAGCGGTTCGTTGCGGTCAGCCATGCCTTACCTCTCCAGCGTGAAGGCGCCGGTCGCGGCGGCCACGGGGTTGTCGCTGTCCTCGTCCAGCGCGACGGCGCGCAGGAATGCCACGTTGCGGGTGACGTGATAGCAGGTCGCGCGCGCCGTGATCCGCTGCCCCGGCGTGGCCGCGCGCATGTAGTCGATGCGCAGGTCGATGGTCGCGGTCGAGCGCGGCTCGGTCGGGTGGACCATCACCGCCGCCCCGCAGCAGGTATCCATCAGCGCCGAGACGACGCCGCCATGGACGACGCCGGTGCGCGGATCGCCGACCAGATGCTCGGCCCAGGGCATCGAGATCGTCGCCCGCCCGTCCTCCAGCTCCTCGACCCGCATCTCCAGCGCCCGCGCATGGGGAATCGCCTCGATGAACTGCCGGGCGATGCGGGCGCGGTCGGATTCCCCGTCCGTGGCGCTTGCGCCGCCCTGCCCCGTCTTGCCGCTCCCGTCCTGGGGGTCGCTGGACATCGGCCGTCTCCCTCATTGTGTTCTTCCCAAGGCTTAGCCGCGCGGCGGGCGGTTTCTCAACCCCTGGCGATGCGCGTCACGGTTGAGAACGCGACAAAGGCAGGTTAGCCTCCGACGCAAGTATGAGGAGACGCTCATGTCCGACGATCAGTCGATCAGCTTCAAGGAGATGTGTGCACGTTTTGACGTCACCCCCAGAACCCTGAGATATTACGAATATATCGAGCTGCTCAGCCCCCGGAAGGACGGCCGCGCGCGGTTCTACGGCCCGCGAGAGATCGCCCGCATGACGCTGATCCTGCGCGGCCGCCGCTTCGGCTTCTCGCTGGAGGAAATCCGCCAGTGGCTGGAGATCTACGAGGCGAAGGGCAGCCGCGAGCAGATCCAGGTCTGGCTGACCCTGGCCGACCGCCAACTGGCGGTGCTGGACGGCCAGATCGCCGAGCTGCAGGCCGCGCGCCAGGACCTGAAGGAGCTGCGCGATGCCAGCCAGGCGGAACTTGACGGCACCCATTGATGAAACCGACCGCCCGCGACAGGCAATTCCGGCGGGGTCGTGACGCTGCGTTCAGCTTACGTTTACGGAAACGTAAGCTTATATGGCTATCACCAGACGCGACAGCCGGTCACAGGAGGAGGACAGGCGTTCCATGCCGGACGAGCTGATGACGATTCGCCAGATGTGCGATGCGTTCGACGTCACACCCCGCACCCTGCGCTTCTACGAGGCGCGCGAGCTGATCTTTCCGGAACGGCGCGGCCAGCACCGTCTCTATGATCGGCGCGACCGGGCGCGGCTGACGCTGATCCTTCGCGGCAAGCGCTTCGGCTTCAGCCTCGAACAGATCCGCCAGCTGCTGGAGCTTTACGAGCCCGGCGGCGCCAACCAGGCGCAGCTCGCCGCGACGGTTGCCGCCGCGCGCGAGAGGCTGGCGGACATGGAACGTCAATATGACGAACTGAAGGGCGCGATCACCGATCTGCGCGGCCAGATCGTCGATGCCGAGGCCCGGCTGGCCGCCAGTAAGGAACAATCCGGAGGATAGATCCATGCCCAGCTACACCCCACCGATCCGCGACCTGCAATTCATCCTTCACGACGTGCTGCAGCTGTCGCAGAGCGGGCTGCCCGGCCATGCGGAACTGGACCGCGACTTCACCGAGGCCGTGCTGGACGCGGCGGGCAAGCTGGCCGCCGAGGTCCTGGCGCCCCTGAACGCGGTGGGCGACCGGCAGGGCTGCCGGCTGGAAAACGGCGTCGTGCGCACGCCCGACGGCTTCCGCGAGGCCTTCGAGGCCGTCAAGGAAGGCGGCTGGACGGCGATGGACTGCGACCCCGAATATGGCGGTCAGGGCATGCCCCACACGCTGCACGCCGCCGCGGGCGAGATGTTCGTCGCCGCCAACATGGCCTTCAACATGTATCAGGGCCTGACCCATGGCGCCTTTTCGGCGATCCATGAACATGGCACCGATGACCAGAAGGCGCTGTATCTGCCGAAGATGGTCAGCTGCGACTGGACCGGCACCATGAACCTGACCGAGCCGCATTGCGGCACCGACCTGGGCCTGCTGCGCACCCGCGCCGAGCCGCAGGACGACGGCAGCTACCGGATCACCGGCACCAAGATCTTCATCTCGGCCGGCGACCACGACATGGCGGAAAACGTCATCCACCTGGTCCTGGCCAAGGCGCCCGGCGGGGGCGAGGGCACGAAGGGCATCAGCCTGTTCATCGTGCCGAAATTCCTGGTCAACGCGGACGGCTCGCTGGGGGATCGCAACGGCGTCGGCGTCGGCAACCTGGAAGAGAAGATGGGCATTCACGGCAATGCCACCTGCGTGATGAATTTCGACGGCGCGAAGGGCTGGCTGCTGGGCGATCTGCACAAGGGGATGCGCGCCATGTTCACGATGATGAACGAGGCGCGGCTGGGCGTGGGCCTGCAGGGCTATGCCTGCGCCATCCCGGCCTATCAGGCCGCCGTGGAATACGCGAAGGACCGGCTTCAGGGCCGCGCCGTCACCGGCGCGAAGAACCCCGCCGGCCCCGCCGATCCGCTGATCGTGCATCCCGACATCCGCCGCAGCCTGATGGACCAGAAATCCTTCCTGGAAGGCGCGCGGATGCTGACGCTGTGGGGCGCGCAGCTGATCGACCGTTCCCGCGCGGGCGACGCGGATGCCGAATCGCTGATCTCGCTGCTGACGCCGGTCATCAAGGGCTTCCTGACCGACAAGGGCTTCGAGACCGCGGTGCTGGCGCAGCAGGTCTTCGGCGGGCATGGCTATATCGAGGAACAGGGCATGAGCCAGTTCGTCCGCGATGCCCGGATCACCATGATCTATGAAGGCGCCAACGGCGTCCAGGCGCTGGACCTGGTCGGCCGCAAGCTGGCGGCCGAGGGCGGCAAGCCGCTCATGGCGCTGTTCGAGATGGTGAAGTCCTTCAGCAGGGAACACGGCGAAAACGAGGCCCTCGCGGCGGATTTCATCGCGCCGCTGAAGGCCGCCTCGAAGGACCTGCAGACCGCCGCCATGTTCTTCATGGAACGCGGCATGAAGAATCCCGACGACGCGCTGGCGGGCTCCTACGACTTCATGCACCTGTTCGGCCATGCCATCCTGGGCTTCATGTGGGCGCGCATGGCGGTGGTGGCGCAGGCCGCGCTGGATGCGGGCGAAGGCGACGCGGCGTTCCTGAAGACGAAGCTGGCCACGGCGCGCTACTATATGAAGCGGCAATTGCCGATGACGGCCACGCATCTGGCGCGCATCAGCTCGGGCGCGGAGCCGGTCATGGCGCTGGAGGCCGAGGCGTTCTGACCGCAGCCTCCGGGTCGCGCAGGCGGGCGGCGGGGCTCATCCCATCGCCCCCCTTGCGCCGCCGCGGCCGAACGGGCGACATGTCGCGGCACCGCTCCGGGCGCGCACCCGTGCCCGGAACGCTGCCCGGACCCGAGGAGGAAAGACCGATGAGATACCGTCACGCCCTGTTCGCCCTGCTGCTGCTGCCAGCCGCCGCCTTCGCGCAATCCGACGCCGACCGCGCCGCCATCGCCGAACTGGCCGGCCGTTTCGAGACCGTGACCCGGAATGCCGACATGGCGGGCTCGCTTCAGATGCTGCCGCCGACGCTGATCGACAGCATCGCGGCCCAGCTGAACATCACGCGCGAGGAATATCTGGGCCACATGATCCAGGCCGCCGAACAGACCGCCGCGCTGATCCAGGTGCGCGAGGTCGAGATCGACATGGAGGCGATGGACTGGCACGAGGCGCCGGACGGCACGCCCTATGCGCTGATCCCGACCCGCAGCGTGGTCGAGGTCAGGGAAGCCCCCGGCGCCGCCGATGTCACCGTCCTGGAAGAGGACAGCCGGACGCTGGCGCTGAAGGATGGCGGCGAATGGCATCTGGTGCGGCTGGGCAGCGACAAGCAGCAGGACAGCGTCCGCATGGCCTTCCCGAACCTCCATGCCGAGGATTTCCCGCTGCCGCAGATGAAGGAACTGGCACAATGACCGCGCAACTGTGGTGTTTCGGCGAATCGGGCAATGCCTACAAGGCGGCGCTGACCATGGAACTGGCCGGCTATGACTGGGCGCCGGTCTTCGTCGACTTCTTCAACGGCGAGGCCCGCAGCCCCGCCTTCCGGCAGCTGAATGCGATGGGCGAGGTTCCGGTCTTCCAGGAATCCGGGATGACCCTGACCCAGTCGGCGGTGATCCAGCTGCATATCGCCGAAAAGACCGGGAAATTCCTGGACGCGCACCGGGCCGAGATCATGCGCTGGCTGTTCTGGGACAATCACAAGATGTCGGGCCAGGCCGGCCCCCTGCGCTTCCTGATGAATTTCCTGCCCGAAGAGAAGCGCCCGGCCGAGGTAATCGCCTTCCAGAAAAAGCGCCTCCAGGCCGCGCTGCAGGTGCTGGACCAACAGCTGGCCGGCCAGCCCTGGGTCACCGGCCTCAATCCGACCATCGCCGATTTCGCCTGCTGCAGCTATCTCTATTACCCCGAGCCCTTCGGCTTCGCGCGCGCCGAATGGCCCCATATCGACCGCTGGCTGGACGCGATCGCCGCCCTGCCCGGCTGGAAACATCCCTACGACCTGATGCCCGGCAACCCGTCCGACAGGGCGTGATCCGAGGCAACAACCGAAAGCGAGGAGAACCATGACTGACGCCTTCATCTACGACGCCGCCCGCACCCCGCGCGGCAAGGGCCGCCCCGATGGCAGCCTGCACGAGGTCACCTCGCTTGCCCTGTCGGCCCGGCTGCTGAACGCGGTCAAGACCCGCAACGGGCTGGAGGGCCACGCGGTCGAGGACGTCATCTGGGGCAATGTCACCCAGGTCAAGGAACAGGGCGGCTGCCTGGCGCGATCCGCCGTGCTGGCCTCGGACCTGGACGAACGCATTCCGGGCCTGGCGATCAACCGCTTCTGCGCCAGCGGCATGGAGGCGGTGAACCTGGCCGCCAACCAGATCAGGGGCGGGGCCGGCGACGGCTATATCGCCGGGGGGGTCGAGATGATGGGCCGCGTCGCGATGGGCAGCGACGGCGCCGCCATCGCCGTCGATCCGTCGCTGGCGATGAAGACCTATTTCGTTCCGCAGGGCATCAGCGCCGACATCATCGCCACCGAATACGGCTTCAGCCGGGACCAGGCCGACGCGCTGGCCGTCGAATCGCAGCGCCGCGCCGCCCTCGCCTGGCAAGAGGACCGTTTCGCGAAATCCATCGTCCCGGTCCTGGACCAGAACGGGCTGACCATCCTCGATCGCGACGAATACATGCGCCCCGGCACCTCGGTCGAGGACCTGGGCAAGCTGAAGGCAAGCTTCAAGGACATGGGCGAGGTGATGCCCGGCTTCGACAAGGTGGCGATGCTGAAATACCCGCATCTGGCCGCGATCGACCACATCCACCATGCCGGCAACAGCTCGGGCATCGTGGACGGGGCGGCGGCCGTGCTGCTTGGCAACCGCGAATTCGGCGAACGCTGGGGCCTGAAGCCCCGCGCCCGGATCCGCGCCACCGCCAAGATCGGCACCGACCCCACCATCATGCTGACCGGCCCGGTCCCGGTGACGGAAAAGATCCTGCGCGACAGCGGGTTGTCGATCGGCGACATCGACCTGTTCGAGGTGAACGAGGCCTTCGCCTCGGTCGTGCTGCGCTTCATGCAGGCCTTCCAGGTCGATCCGGCGCTGGTGAACGTCAATGGCGGCTCGATCGCCATGGGCCATCCGCTGGGGGCGACCGGCGCGATCATCATCGGCACGCTTCTGGACGAGCTGGAGCGGCAGGACAAGCAGCTGGGCCTTGCGACGCTGTGCATCGCCTCGGGCATGGGCGCGGCCACCATCATCGAGCGCGTCTGATGGCGATCCTGCGCAAGGACAGCGTGCCCGAGACCGAAGCCGTCTCGGGCTATCCCGAGCCCTGGAATCTGGGGCGCGGCTTTCTCAGCTATCGCCACATCACCGAGGCGGGCGGGCTGACCCAGTTCGGCGCCGCGGTCGAGACGCTTCTGCCCGGCAAGCAGAGCAGCCAGATGCACTGGGAGGAGCACGAGGACGAGTTCCTCTACATGCTGTCGGGCGAGCTGACGGTGGTCGAGAACGGCGAGGAAACCGTGATCGGGCCGGGCGACGCCTGCTGCTGGAAGGCGGGCGTGCCGGTGGCGCATTGCCTGAGAAACCACGGCGACCGGCCCGCGACCTATCTGATCGTCGGCAGCCGCGTGCCGCACAACATCTGCCATTATCCGGGGCTGGACCTTCTGGCCACGTCCGAGGGCTTCACCCATCTGGACGGCACCCCCTACCCGACGAAGGGAGAGACAGAATGACCGATTTCACGATGCAGAAAGACGCCGACGGCGTCGCGATCATCACCTGGGACATGCCCGGCAAGTCCATGAACGTGCTGACCATGGAGGGCGCGGAAGAGCTGCGCGGCCTGCTGCGGGACGCCTTCACCGATGATGCGGTGAAGGGGATCGTCATCACCTCGGGCAAGAAGGACTTCGCCGCCGGGATGGACCTGAACGTCATCGCCGCGATGAAGGACGACGGCGCGCAGGGCGTCTTCGACGGGCTGATGCGCATCCACACCAACCTGCGGGCGCTGGAGCTGGCGGGGATGGACCCGAAGACCAAGACCGGCGGGAAGCCCGTCGCCGCCGCCCTGCCCGGCACCACGCTCGGCGTCGGGCTGGAGATCGCGCTGGCCACCCACCGCATCTTCGCCGCCGACAACCCGAAGGCCAGGATCGGCCTGCCCGAGATCATGGTCGGCATCTTCCCCGGCGCCGGCGGCACCACCCGGCTGGTGCGCAAGCTGGGCGCGATGGGCGCCGCGCCGCTGCTGCTGGAGGGCAAGCTGAGCGATCCGAAGAAGGCCAAGGCCAACGGGCTGGTCGACGAGGTGGTGGCCGACCCGGTCGCGGCGGCGCGCGAATGGGTGCTGAACGCCAAGGATGCCGACCTGGTCAAGCTCTGGGACCAGAAGGGCTACAAGATGCCCGGCGGCGAGCCCTTCCATCCGGCGGGCTTCATGACCTTCGTCGGCGCCTCGGCGATGGTCCATGGCAAGACCATGGGCGTCTATCCGGCCGCCAAGGCGCTGCTGTCGGCGGTCTATGAGGGCGCGATGGTGCCCTTCGACCAGGCGCTGAAGATCGAGGCGCGCTGGTTCACCCATGTGCTGATGAACCCGTCCTCTGGCGCGATGATCCGCAGCCTGTTCATCAACAAGGAGGCGCTGGAGAAGGGCGCCAACCGCCCCGAGGCCCCGGACCAGACGGTCAGGAAGGTCGGCATCCTGGGCGCCGGGATGATGGGCGCGGGCATCGCCCATGTCAGCGCCATGGCCGGGATCGAGGTGGTGCTGATCGACGCGAAACAGGAAAGCGCCGAGAAGGGCAAGGCCTATTCCGAGGGGCTGCTGGACAAGGCCATCAGCCGCAAGAAGGCGACCGAGGAGAAGAAGGCCGAGGTGCTGGGCCGCATCCTGCCGACGACCGATTACGCCGCGCTGGAAGGCTGCGACCTGATCGTCGAGGCGGTCTTCGAGGACCCGGCCGTCAAGGCCGAGGTGACGAAGAAGGCCGAGGCGGTGATCCCCGAGGACGCGATCTTCGCCACCAATACCTCGACCCTGCCGATCAGCGACCTGGCCGGCGCCAGCGCCCGGCCCGAGCAGTTCATCGGCATCCATTTCTTCAGCCCCGTCGACAAGATGATGCTGGTCGAGATCATCAAGGGGCGCCAGACCGGCCCCCGCGCCGTCGCCAAGGCGCTGGATTTCGTCCGCCAGATCCGCAAGACGCCGATCGTGGTCAACGACGCGCGCTTCTTCTATGCCAACCGCTGCATCATCCCCTATATCAACGAGGGCGTGCGCATGGTGGCCGAGGGCGTGAACCCGGTGTTGGTGGAAAACGCCGCCAAGATGATGGGGATGCCGCTGGGGCCGCTGCAACTGGTGGACGAAACCTCGATCGACCTGGGCGTCAAGATCGCCACGGCCACCCGCGCGGCGATGGGCGATGCCTATCCCGACGGCGCGGTGGACGAGGTGATCTTCTGGATGGCCGATCAGGGCCGGCTGGGGCGCAAGTCGAATGCCGGCTTCTATGCCTATGACGACCAGGGCAAGCGGCAGGGCCTGTGGGAGGGTCTGGCGGCACGCTATCCCGAGGCCGGGGACCAGCCCGAGCTGACCGAGGTGCAGCACCGGCTGATGTTCGTCCAGTCGCTGGAGGCGGTCCGCGCGCTGGAGGACGGCGTGCTGGAGGATATCCGCGAGGGCGACGTGGGCGCGATCCTGGGCTGGGGCTTCGCCCCCTGGTCGGGCGGCCCGTTCAGCTGGCTGGACATCATGGGCGCCGCCCGCGCCGTGCAGATCTGCGACGGGCTGGCCGAACGGCATGGCGAACGCTTCGCTGCCCCGGCCCTGCTGCGCGAGATGGCCGAAAAGGGCGAAAGCTTCCATGGCCGCTTCGGGGCCGAGGCCCGCGCCGCCTGACGGCGCCGGCCGGCAGCCGGGCAAAGCGCGGCACGCATGACACGCTTGGCGAGCGGGGCGAGCTTTCGCCCCGCTCTGTCGTTGAATCGACTGCGAATCGGCCTATGCTGCGCTGCGACATGGGTCGCATCCGGCGATCCCGACCGACAAGGACGAATCGATGACCGAAGACACCCGTCGCCGTGCAGAAGCCGCCCAGAAGGCCATCGACGAGGTGACCTCTGTCGTGCTGCCCGAGCCGCCGCGCGACGAGGTGACGCTGGATGCCGCCGATACCGCCACGGCCGAGCAGATCCGCCGCCGCATGGCCGAGATCGACCTGGGCGATTCGGGCTCGATCATCCGGTTCGGCACGCGCGCCCAGGCGGGGCTGCAGGAAATCAGCCAGCAGATGCTGGCCGATGTGCGCAACAAGGATGTCGGCCCCGCGGGCGAGAGCCTGCGCGAGATCGTCACCACCATCCGCGGCTTCTCCACCACCGAGCTGGACCTGCGCCGCGACCGCAGCTGGTGGGAGAAGCTGCTGGGACGATCCGCCCCCTTCGCGAAATTCGTGGCGAATTACGAACAGGTCCAGATCCAGATCGACCGGGTGACATCGAACCTGGAAGGGCATGAACAGCGGCTGCTGAAGGACATCAAGTCGCTGGACCTGCTCTATGACCGCACGCTCGGCTTCTATGACGAACTGGCGCTCTATATCGCGGCGGGCGAGGAGAAGCTGCGCGAACTGGACGAGCAGGTGATCCCGGCGCGGACGGCCGAACTGGACGCCGCGGCCGAGCCCGACCAGGTGATGGAGGCGCAGGGCCTGCGCGACCTGCGGGCGCTGCGCGACGACCTGGAGCGGCGCGTCCACGACCTGCGGCTGACCCGGCAGGTGACGATGCAGTCGCTGCCCTCGATCCGGCTGGTGCAGGAAAACGACAAGGCGCTGGTGACGCGGATCAACTCGACCCTGGTCAACACGGTGCCGCTGTGGGAGACGCAGCTGGCCCAGGCCGTCACCATCCAGCGCAGCGCCGAGGCCGCCCGCGCGGTCAAGGAGGCCAGCGACCTGACCAACGACCTGCTGACCCGCAATGCCGAGAACCTGCGCCAGGCCAATACCGCGATCCGCACCGAGACCGAGCGCGGCGTCTTCGACATCGAGGCGGTGCGCACCGCCAATGCCGAACTGATCGCCACGATCGAGGACAGCCTGCGCATCGCCGACGAGGGCAAGGCCCGCCGCGCGGCGGCCGAGGGCGAACTGACGAAGATGGAAGACGAGCTGCGCGACGCGCTGGCCTCGGCCACGGCGCGGCGGCAGGGTCTGGACGGAACGACGGAGAGACAATGATCGCGGCGGCGCGGCATATCCACATGGGCGAAACCCACAGGGTTCTTCCGATCCTGCTGTTGCTGGGGCTGCTGGCCCTGTCGGCCTGCGCCGCCGACCGGCCGCCCGAAACCCCGCCGCCGGCCCCGTTGGAAAAGCCCGAGGAACCCGAGACCCCCAGCCAGGCCGAGATCCGCAAGGCCCGCGCCGAACGCAACCGCGCCGCCAACCAGGCCGCCGCCAGTGCCGCCGCCCAGGCCAGCGAACGCAGCCTGGCGCAGCGCGCCCATTACGCGCAGATGGAACGCGACCTGCTGACCCTGGGCAAGCTGCGCCGCGACCGCGTGCCGCTGGACGCGCCCATCGACGCCGAAACGCTGACCCGCAACTTCATGACCGTCGCCTTGCGCGACGAATACGGCCCCGACGGCAACCATGCGGGCCCCGAGGGCGTGCCCGCCCCGCTGCGCCGCTGGCGCGATCCGGTGCGGCTGCAGCTGGAATTCGGCGCCTCGGCCAACCAGCCGCTGCGCAACAGCGTGACCGGCGAGATCACCGCCTATGCCGCGCGGCTGGCCGAGATCACCGGCCATCCGGTCGGCGTCGCGCCCAAGGGCAATTTCGCGGTGCTGATCGTGACCGACGACGAACGCCGCCAGATCGCCGCGCGGCTGCACGAGCTTGTCCCCGGCATCCCCGCCGCCGATGCCGCCGCGATCCGCGACCTGGCGCAGGGCAATACCTGCATCGTCTTCGCCTATTCCTATGGCGACAGCGCCACCTATGCCCATGCCGTGGCGCTGATCCGGGCCGAGCTGCCCTCGCTGCTGCGCAGCTCCTGCATCCACGAGGAGATCGCGCAGGGGCTGGGCCTTGCCAATGACAGCCTCTCGGTGCGGCCCTCGCTGTTCAACGACGACGAGGAATTCGCGCTGCTGACCCGGCATGACGAATTGCTGCTGCAGATCCTCTATGACCCGCGCCTGCGCCCCGGCATGACCGAGGCCGAGGCCCGCCCCATCGTGCGCCGCATCGCCGCCGAGTTGCTGGGCGAAAGCGTCTGACCGGCGCCTGCCGCTTGACGGGGCGGGCGCAACGGGCGCTATGCTGCGCCAACGGGCCCGGCGGAAAGGTCGAGACATGTCCATCGTCGATATCCTTCCATCGCGCCCACGATCGCTGCCCATGGGCTGCGCATCCAGGAATTTCCTATTGGAAACATCGGCTTGCCGCAGGAAGTCGAGAAGATGCTGGACAGGCGGACCTCGATGAGGATCCTAGGCGACCTGGACCGTTTCGGCCAATCCCGGCGCGGCGGCGGGGGCCGGATTGGGGGCGGGAATGGGCGCCGCACTGGGCATGGGCGCGCCGCGCCATCGGCGACGACGCGCAGCGGATCGAACGGATCAGCACCGACCATGCGGATGAGACCTTCAAGCATGTGCTGCTGCCGATCTGGACCGCCGCCTATCGCCATAACGGCCGAAGCTGCCGCTTCGTGGTCAACGGCCAGTCGGGCCGCGTGCAGGGCGAGCCTCCCTGGCCGATGTGGAAAATCGCCGCCGCCGTGATCACCGCGCTGGTAGCGATAACGGCTTTCCTGTATCTGGCCGGGGCAAGCGGTTATATTGATCTGGGCCAAGGCTTTTGAGGGAGGAGAACCATGATCCTGTGCGCGGGGGAATCGCTGATCGACATGGTGCCCGAGGCGGGCGCCTTCCGTCCGCTGGCGGGCGGTTCGGTCTATAACACCGCCATCGCGCTTGGCCGCCTGGGCGAGCCGGTGGCCTATCTGTGGCCGATCTCGCGCGACGGTTTCGGGGACATCCTGCTGCGCCCGCTGGCCGAGGCCGGGGTCGATACCGGGCTCTGCCCGCGCTCGGACCGGCTGACGACGCTGGCGGTGGTAAGCTTGCGCGATGGCGAGGCGCGCTATTCCTTCTATGACGAAGGCTCGGCCGGCCGGATGCTGGCGCCCGAGGACATTCCCGCCCTGCCCGACCATATCCAGGCGATCTTCGCCGGCGGCATCAGCCTGGTCCCCGACCCCTGCGGCGCCGCGATCGAATCGCTGATCGGGCGCAACCATGCCGGCCTGCCGGTGATGCTGGACCCCAATATCCGGCCCTTCTTCATCACCGATCCGGCCGCCTATCGCGCCCGGCTGGACCGGCTGCTGGCGATGTCGGACATCGTGAAGCTGTCATCCGACGACCTGGAATGGCTGTTCCCCGACCTCGCGCCCGAGGAAGCCGCGCAGCAGGTCCTGGCAGCGGGTCCGCGCATCGTGCTGCAGACCGGCGGCGCCTCGGGCGCGCGGGCCATCTGGGCGGGCGGCGCGGTCACGGCCCCCGCGATCCGCACCACCGTCGCCGACACGATCGGCGCGGGCGACACCTTCAATGCCGGCGTGCTTGCCAGCCTGCGCCGCCAGGGCCTGCTGTCGAAAGCCGCGCTGGCCCGGATCAGCGCGGATCAGCTGCAGGCCGCGCTGGCCCTTGGCGCGCAGGCGGCGGCGATCACCGTCTCGCGCCCCGGTGCCAACCCGCCCTGGGCCCATGAAATGCCTGCCTGACGGGACAGGCCGGCTTGTGATGCGTCGGCAACACCGCCGGACCATCCGGTTCGCCGCGATGGAACCCGGCTGCCGGCTTGCCGGTTCTGTCGCAAAGACCGAAGGAGCCGTCATGACCAAGCACCTGATCCTGTCCGCCGCCGCGCTCGGCCTGTTGGCCGCCTGCGGCACCAACCCGCCGCGCCCCTCGCAGGAAAGCTGCAACCTGGCGACGCACAGCCAACTGGTCGGCCAGAACTATGGCGCGATCGACCTGACCCCCGGCCTGACGCATCGCATCATCTCGCCCGGCCAGGCGGTGACGATGGATTTCAATCCGAACCGGCTGAACCTGCATGTCGACGACAAGGGCTGGATCCAGCAGGTGACCTGCGGCTAGCGCCGGCGCTTGGACCGCTTGTTGCCGCCGCGCTGCCCCGCCCTGCCCGCGGTCGAGCGGCCCGAGGCGCCGACGGCGGCCTCGGCTGCCTGCTCGATGGCGGATTGACGGGCCAGCGGATCGTCGGCCACGGCCAGTTCCACCGCCTCCAGCCGCTTCACCTCGTCGCGCAGCCGCGCGGCTTCCTCGAATTCCAGGTTCTCGGCCGCCTTGCGCATCTGCGCGCGCAGGGCATCCAGATGCGCGGCCAGGTTGGCGCCGACCAGGGGCTTCTCGACCCGGGTGGTGATCCGCGACTGGTCGGTATCGCCCTGCCACAGCCCGGCCAGCACGTCCTCGACATTCTTGCGCACGGTCTGGGGCGTGATGCCATGCGCCTCGTTATAGGCGATCTGCTTGGCGCGCCGCCGCTCGGTCTCGGCCATGGCGCGTTCCATGCTGCCGGTGATGCGGTCGGCATACATGATGACCCGCCCGTCGGCGTTCCGCGCCGCCCGGCCGATGGTCTGGATCAGCGAGGTCTCGGAGCGCAGGAAACCCTCCTTGTCGGCGTCCAGGATGGCGACCAACCCGCATTCGGGGATGTCCAGCCCCTCGCGCAAGAGGTTGATGCCGACCAGCACGTCGAACGCCCCCAGCCGCAGGTCGCGCAGGATCTCGATCCGCTCAATCGTGTCGATGTCGCTGTGCATGTAGCGGACCTTGATGCCCTGCTCGTGCAGATATTCGGTCAGGTCCTCGGCCATGCGCTTGGTCAGCGTGGTGACCAGCGTGCGATAGCCCGCCGCCGTGACCCGGCGCACCTCGTCCAAGAGATCGTCCACCTGCATCTCGACCGGGCGGATTTCCACCTGCGGGTCCAGAAGGCCGGTCGGGCGGATCACCTGTTCGGTGAAGACGCCGCCGGTCTGGTCCATTTCCCACTGCGCGGGGGTGGCGCTGACGAAGACCGATTGCGGGCGCATCGCGTCCCATTCCTCGAATTTCAGCGGCCGGTTGTCCATGCAGGAGGGCAGCCGGAAACCATGCTCGGCCAGGGTCGACTTGCGCCGGAAGTCGCCGCGATACATGCCGCCGATCTGCGGGACCGAGACATGGCTTTCGTCGGCGAAGACGATGGCATTGTCGGGGATGAACTCGAACAGGGTCGGAGGCGGCTCTCCGGGCGCGCGGCCGGTCAGATAGCGGGAATAGTTCTCGATGCCGTTGCAGACGCCGGTGGCCTCCAGCATCTCCAGGTCGAAATTCGTCCGCTGCTCCAGCCGCTGCGCCTCCAGCAGCCGGCCCTCGTCCTGGAACTGTTTCAGCCGGACCTGAAGTTCCTGGCGTATCCCCTTGATCGCCTGCTGCAAAGTCGGGCGCGGCGTGACATAGTGGCTGTTCGCATAGATGCGGATCTGCTTGAAGCTGTCGGTCTTCGCGCCGGTCAGCGGGTCGAATTCGGTGATGCTGTCCAGCTCGTTCCCGAAGAAGTCGAAGCGCCAGGCGCGATCCTCCAGGTGGGCGGGCCAGACCTCGACCACGTCGCCGCGCACCCGGAAGCCGCCGCGCTGGAAGCCCGCATCCAGCCGGCGATATTGCTGGGCGACCAACTGGCCCAGGAATTCGCGCTGGTCATAGCTGTCGCCCACGACCATGTCCTGGGTCATCGCCGAATAGGTCTCGACCGAGCCGATGCCGTAAATGCAGCTGACCGAGGCGACGATGATCACGTCATCGCGTTCCAGCAGCGCGCGCGTGGCCGAGTGGCGCATCCGGTCGATGGCCTCGTTGATCTGGCTTTCCTTCTCGATATAGGTGTCGGACCGCGCGACATAGGCCTCGGGCTGGTAATAGTCGTAATAGCTGACGAAATATTCCACGGCATTTTCGGGGAAGAAGCCCTTGAATTCGCCGTATAATTGCGCGGCCAGCGTCTTGTTCGGCGCAAGGATGATCGCCGGGCGCTGGGTTTCCTCGATCACCTTGGCCATGGTGAAGGTCTTGCCGGTGCCGGTCGCGCCCAGCAGCACCTGGTCGCGCTCGCCCGCCGTGACGCCCTGGGCCAGTTCCGCGATGGCGGTCGGCTGGTCGCCCGCCGGGCGGAATTCGCTGTGCATGACGAAGCGCTTGCCGCCCTCCAGCTTGGGGCGGGTGACTTCGGGAAAACGCGCGACGGGGGCGCTGGTATTGTTGTGGCCCATGAGGTTCCTGATCCGAGCGGATTTGCCCTCAAGGTGTGGGCTGGCGCGCGAAAGTCAACCGGGGCTGCTGACAGGACATGTCAGCAGCAGGCCCTAGCGGCGCAGGCGCGCGGGGGCCAGTTCCGCCCAGCCCTCGCCGCCCTCCAGTTCCTCGGCCAGGATCTCGGCCGTGACCGGACCCAGCGTGAAGCCCTGGTGGCCATGGCCGAAATGCGCCCAGAGATTCGGCTGGTCGGGCACCCGGCCCACCACCGGCAGCATGTCGGGCATGCAGGGGCGGCGGCCGGTCCAGGGCTCGGCCTCGACCGGGGCGCCGATCTCGAACAGCTCGCGCGCGGCCTTCTCGCCATGGCGCAGCTGCGGCGGGGTCAGGCGCGGGTTGCGGGTCAGCTCGGCCGCGGTGGCGATGCGCAGCCCCCGGCGCATCGGCGACAGCACGACCGAATTGCCGAAATCGGCGATCGGGAAATGCGGCGGGCGGTCCATGTGGTAATGGCGGTGATAGCCGCGCTTGTAGACCATCGGCACATTCAGCCCGAACCGCGCGGTCATCATCGGCGACCAGGGCCCCAGCGCGATCACCGCATGTTCGCCGGTGGCCTCGTCGGCGCGCCAGCCGGCGCCGTGGCGATGCAGATCGCCCGCGTCGCCGTTCAGCACCCGGCCGCCGCGCCGCTCGAACAGCGCCGCATAGGCCGCGACCAGCCCGCCCGGATCGGAACAGTTCCAGCTGTCCGACCAATGCGTGGCCCCGGCGACGGGGATGCGGATCGTCGGCTCCAGCGCGGCCAGCTGCATGCTGTCCAGAAGCGTCGCCTCGACGCCGAACTCGTCCAGGAAACGCTGCGCGACCACCTGCGCCTTGTCGAATTTCGCCGGGGTGCGGTGCAGCTCGATATAGCCGTCGCGGCGGATGATGTTGTCGGCGCCCGCCGCCTCGATCAGCGGGCCGTGGCGCTGGGTCGATTGCCGGATCAGCCTGCCCCAGACCACCGAGGCGCGCCGATGCGCGGCGGGCAGCGAATGCAGCGCATAGGACCAGACCGCGTTCACCTGCGACAGCAGCCCCGGCACGTTCCATTTCACGTCATAGCCGCGCCCCAGCGCGATCTGCATCAGCGCGCCGGGCGCCAGCGGCATGGCATAGGGCTCGACCGCCTCGGTCTGGATCAGCCCGGCATTGCCATAGCTGGTCTCGCGCCCCGGCGCGTTGCGGTCGATGACCGTGACCTGATGCCCGCGCGCCTGCAATGCCAGCGCGGTGCTGACCCCGACCATCCCCGCGCCCAGAACAAGAATTTCGGCCATGCCATTCTCCTGACACCATTTGGGTCAGGGATGCAGACGCGTCCCGCATCAGGCAAGGATTATCGGCGTTTCTTCGGCAATCTTCCAAAAAAACGCAAGATTCATCCGAAAAGCTCGCGGCAGAAGCTCAAAGCTTCGACCAGCGCGTCCACTTCGGCGACCGTGTTGTACATCCCGAACGAGGCGCGCGCGCTGGCGGTGATTCCATAGAACTCCATCAGCGGCATGGCGCAATGGCTGCCGGCGCGCACGGCGATGCCGCGCTTGTCGAGGATGGTGGACAGGTCATGGGCATGCGCGCCTTCCATGGTCATGGAAAAGATCGCGCCCTTGTCGGCCGCGTCGCCCTGCACCGTCAGCCAGTTCAGGCTGCGCAGCCGGTCGCGGGCATAGTCGCGCAAGGTCCGTTCATGGGCGGCGACATTCTCCATGCCGATATCCATCAGATAGTCCAGCGCCGCGCCGAGGCCGATCTGGTTGACGATGCCGGGCGTGCCGGCCTCGAAGCGCAGGGGCGGCTCGGCATAGTCGATGGCGTCGCGGGTGACGGTGCGGATCATGTCGCCGCCGCCCATGAAGGGACGCATCTCGGCCTGGCGCTCGGCCCGGATCCAGATCGCGCCGGAACCCGAGGGGCCATAGAGCTTGTGCCCGGTGATGCAGTAGAAATCGACGCCAAGCGCCCTGAGGTCGACCGGCATGTGCACGGCGGCCTGGCTGCCATCGACCAGCACCGGCACATCCGTCCCGCGCGCGATGGCGCCGACATCGACCACGGTGCCGGTCACGTTCGACATATGCGTGACCGCGATCAGCTTCGTGCGCGGCCCCAGGGCGGCCAGCACCTTCTCGGGCGGCAGGCTGCCATCGGGTTCCGGCTCGACCCATTTCAGCACCACGCCCTGGCGCTCGCGCAGGAAATGCCAGGGCACGATATTGGCGTGATGCTCCAGCACCGACAGCACGATCTCGTCGCCGGCCTGCAGGCGCGGCGCGGCCCAGCCATAGCTGACCAGGTTGATCCCCTCGGTCGCGCCCGAGGTGAAGATCAGCTCGTCCTCGCTGGGGACGTTCAGGAAGCGGGCGATGATCGCCCGGACGCGCTCGTAATTGTCGGTGGCGAGGTTCGACAGGAAATGCAGGCCGCGGTGGACATTGGCATATTCGTCCTCATAGGCGCGGGTGATCGCCTCGATCACCTGGCGCGGCTTCTGGGCGCTGGCGCCGTTGTCCAGATAGACCAGCGGCTTGCCGTTGACCTGCCGCGACAGGATCGGGAAATCGGCGCGGATCTTTTCGATATCGAAGCTCATTGCGGCATCTCCGGCAGCAGGCCGAATGAGGCGGCCAGGATGGACAGGACGAAGCCAAGCGCGAAGGCGGTGGCGATCAGGCCGACGAAGACCTTGAAGCTGCTGGTGAAGCCGTGCAGCTCCTTGGTGAACTGCACGGTCAGCCAGAAGAACAGCACGATCGCCGCGATCCCCAGCATCGAGGTCAGCGCCGGCAGGACCAGCATCATCAGGATCTGCAGCGCCTGCACGACCAGCAGCACCACCTCGATCCAGACGGTCAGCAGCAGCGCGTCCTCGAACCGGCCCTGGCCGCCGAAGACGCGGCCCACCGCCGCCATCAGCGCGGCGGCGACGGTGATCGCGGCGAACTGCATCCCCGCCATCGCGAAGGGCTGCGAGATGGCGTCGGTGAAGGGCGTGCGCAGCTCCTCGGGGACCGGGGCGATCTGCCCGGCCAGCCAGGCCAGAAGGCCCGAGACGCTGACCGCCAGCAGCAGTGCCATCCAGCGCGCCGACATCGGCAGGCCCAGCCCGATCAGCAACCGCGCCACCTGCGCCGGGTCGCGCAGGGTCAGAACCAACAGGCTTTTCAGATCACCGTTCGTCATCGCCGCTCCACCAGTGCCCAGATACCGGCACCCCATATCACCAGAAATCCGATCCCCGCCAGAGCCTGGCTCAGCATCAATGCCGGGCCGGGGCCGATCATGCCGCCGACCAGCCCCGCCAGCAGCATCGCCGGGCTGACCGCAAGCAGCGCCCAGAACAGCGCCAGCCGCGAATCCTCCTGGCTCAGCCGCCAGGGCGTCAGCCGCGACAGCGCGCCGACCGCCGTGGCCAGCCCATAGACCAGCACCGGCATCAGGAACATGACCGCCAGCAGCGATCCGCCCATCCGCGCGCCAAGCGGGATCGCGGGATCCAGGAAGGCCGCCCGCGCATGGACCGGGGCCTGCGCGACCAGGAAGATCAGCATCGCCGCCATCAGCACCACCAGCTTGACCCGCTCGGGCATGGCGCGAAGACCCCGCACCACCCGGCGCGGGGCCCACCAGCTTTGCATCACACGCGGCAGCACGCCGCCGGACGCCCGGCTCATCGCCATGCCCTCAGCCTTGGGCGCGGTCGGTCAGCCACGCTTCCAGACGTTCATGGATCCGCTCGCGCAGCCCCTCGTCCTCGACCTCCTCCAGCGCGTCGGCCAGGAAGGACAGCACCAGGAAGACGATCGCCCGCGCCTTCGGCACCCCGCGAGAGCGCAGGTAGAACAGCGCCGTTTCATCCAGTGCGCCGGTGGTCGAGCCGTGAGAGCATTTCACGTCGTCGGCATAGATCTCCAGCTCGGGCTTGGCCAGGAACTGGCTGCGCTCGTCCAGAAGCAGCGCCTGGCTGATCTGGTAGCCGTCGGTCTTCTGCGCGCCCTGCTTGACCAGGATCTTGCCCTGGAAGACGCCCTCGGCGCCGTTCTTCAGCACCTTCTTGAAGACCTGGCGGCTTTCGCAGCGCTCGGCCCCGTGGGTGATGAAGACGGTGTCGTCCTGGTGGAACGGACCCTCGTCGCCGTCGCCCAGGACCGCGGCCGCGATATGGGCCACCGCGTCGTCGCCGGCGATGTCGATCACGCCTTCCTGGCGCATCAGCCGGCCATTGACCGACAGCGCGAAGCTTTTCAGCTGCGCCTCGGCCGCGACGCGGGCAAAGAGATGCGACAGGCCCAGCTTCTGATCGGCGGCGCGCTTGGCGGTGATGTGATGCAGCCGCGCGCCCTTCGCCAGGTCCACCTCGATCACCCCGTTCGAGCGCGCGCCGCTCATCCCGGTTTCCAGCAGCGTCAGCTCGGCGCCTTCCTCGACGCGGACGACATGGTGCCAGAGCGCATCGGCGTCGGCGCTGGCGCGGCGATGGATGACATGGACCGGCTTCGAGGGCCTGCCGGTCACGCGGATCAGCACGCCGTCGCGCGCCGCCGCCGTGTTCAGCGCGGCAAAGGGCCGGCGCACCGGGACCTGGCCCGCGGTTTCCAGCACCCCGTAAAGCGAGGCCGCCCAGTGATCGCCGGTGGCCTCATCCACTGCGGCCAGCGTCTCGATCTGGACGCCCTCCAGCTCTGCGTCGTCCGAGGCCGCCGCGTCGAAGACCCCGTCGACGAAGACCAGCTTCAGCCGGTCCAGGTCGTCGAACAGCGCCGGGCCGGCATCCGTCACCAGCGGCACCGGCTGCGGCAAGGGGGCGTTGAAGGGGCGCGGATCGGTATAGCGCCAGTATTCGTCGCGCGGACCCGGCAGGCCCATGTCGCGCAGCCGCGACAGCGCGTCGCGGCGCGCGGCGGCGGTGAAGCCGCCCCTGGGCAGCGACAATGCCTCCAGCCGCGCCTCCAGCGCGTCGGGGGCGCGGGCCGCGCCGCTGACCTGCGGCGTCACGTCCTTGGTCTTGACCGCAATATCCGACATCAGCCGGCCTCCGCCAGAAGATCGCCGTAGCCTTCCTTCTCGACCTGCAGCGCCAGCTCCGGCCCGCCGGTCTTCACGATGCGCCCCTCGGCCATGATATGGACGACATCGGGCTGGATATGGTTCAGAAGCCGCTGGTAATGGGTGATGACCAGGAAGCTGCGGTCGGGGGCGCGCAGCGCGTTCACGCCATCGGCCACCAGCCGCATCGCATCCACGTCCAGGCCCGAATCGGTCTCGTCCATGATGCACATGCGCGGGGCCAGCATCGCCATCTGCAGGATCTCGTTGCGCTTCTTCTCGCCGCCCGAGAAGCCGACATTGACCGGGCGCTTCAGCATGTCGGGGCTGATATGCAGCTCGGCGGCCTTGGCGCGGACCAGCTTCAGGAACTCGCCCGAGGACAGCTCTTCCTCGCCGCGCGCCTTGCGCTGCGCGTTCATCGCGGTGCGCAGGAAGGTCATGTTGCCCACGCCGGGGATCTCGACCGGATACTGGAAGGCCAGGAACAGGCCGGCGCTCGCGCGTTCCTCGGGCTCCATCTCCAGCAGGTCCTGGCCGTCCAGCGAGGCCGCGCCTTCCGTCACCTCATAGCCGTCGCGGCCCGACAGCACATAGGACAGCGTCGATTTGCCCGAGCCGTTCGGCCCCATGATGGCATGGACCTGGCCGGCCGGAACCTCCAGCGACAGCCCCTTCAGGATCTGCTTGTCTTCTTCCTCAAGCTTGACGTGCAGATTGTCGATCTTCAGCATCCGCGATTCCCTTCGCACTTTTTCTGTCCCCGCATCCGCAACCATGGCCGCCGGATGAGGGCAATCCGTCATTCTTCAGGCCCCGAGGGGCCGCAACCGGCGCCGGTTCAGGCCAGGACGATGGCGTCCACGACCTTGCGCACGAAAGGCGCCATGCCCGCCGGGCCAGAGTCGCGATCCTTCAGGTGGATCGACAGGTCCGGCCGCCTTGCGGCGATGACGCCGATCAGCTCGCCCCGGACATCGTCGTCCAGCCCCGCGCCCATGACCACGCAGGCGATCCGCGGTTCGCTGTCCAGCTGGCGGATCACCTCGCCGCGGTCATGCGCGCCAAGCCATTCCACCTGCATGTCGCTCAGCTGGGTGGCGATGTCACCGATCACGCCGGGTAGCCGACCCACCAGCAGCACGACCGCCTTCCCTGATCTTGCTTCGTTCGTCATCCGACCGATCCCTCCAGACTGATCGCCACCAGCGATTGCGCCTCCATGGCGAATTCCATCGGCAGGGCCTGCAGCACCTCGCGGCAGAAGCCGTTCACCACCAGCGCGACGGCCTCTTCCTCGTCCATGCCGCGCGACCGGCAATAGAACAGCTGGTCGTCATCGACCTTGCTGGTCGTCGCCTCATGCTCGACCCGGCTGCTGGTATTCCTGACCTCGATATAGGGCACGGTATGGGCGCCGCATTTGTCGCCGATCAGCAGGCTGTCGCATTGGGTATAGTTGCGGCTGTTCGTCGCACGCGGGTGCATCGACACCAGGCCGCGATAGGTATTCTGCGCCTGACCGGCAGAAATCCCTTTCGATACAATGCGAGAGCGGGTGTTCTTGCCAAGATGGATCATCTTGGTGCCGGTATCCGCCTGCTGGAAGTTGTTGGCGATGGCGATCGAATAGAACTCACCCTGCGATTCGTCGCCGCGCAGGATGCAGGACGGGTATTTCCAGGTGATCGCGCTGCCGGTTTCCACCTGCGTCCACATCACCTTGGCGCGGGCCTCGCGGCAGTCGGCGCGCTTGGTGACGAAGTTGTAGATGCCGCCGCGGCCTTCCTCGTCGCCGGGGAACCAGTTCTGGACGGTGGAATACTTGACCTCGGCATCCTCCAGCACGACGATCTCGACGACCGCCGCGTGCAACTGGTGGGTGTCGCGCTTGGGCGCGGTGCAGCCCTCCAGGTAGCTGACATAGGCGCCCCTGTCGCAGATGATCAGCGTGCGCTCGAACTGGCCGGTATTCTCGGCATTGATGCGGAAATAGGTGGACAGCTCCATCGGGCAGCGGGTGCCGGGCGGGACATAGACGAAGCTGCCGTCCGAAAAGACCGCACTGTTCAGCGTGGCGAAGAAATTGTCCGATTGCGGCACGACCGAGCCCAGGTATTTCTTCACCAGCTCGGGATGTTCGCGGATCGCCTCGCTGATCGAGCAGAAGATCACCCCGGCCTTGGCCAGTTCATCCTTGAAGGTGGTGCCGACGCTGACCGAATCGAAGACCGCGTCCACGGCGACCCTGCGGCCCTCGGCCGGCACGCTTTCCGCGCCCTCGACGCCGGCCAGGATCATCTGCTCCTTCAGCGGGATGCCCAGCTTGGCATAGGTGGCCAGCAGCTTGGGGTCCACATCGTCCAGCGACTTGGGCTTTTCGGCCATGCTTTTCGGGCGGGCATAGTAATACTGGTCCTGATAGTCGATATCGGGATAGTTCAGCATCGCCCAACGCGGCTCGGTCATGGTGGTCCAGCGGCGATAGGCCTCCAGCCGCCATTCCAGCATCCATTCCGGCTCTTCGTTCTTCTGCGAGATCAGACGGACGATGTCCTCGTTGATGCCCTTGGGGGCATAGTCCATCTCGATCTCGGTATCCCAGCCATACTTGTAGCTGCCCATGTTCTGCACGGTCTCGACCGTTTCGCGGTCGACACCTTCGCGAACGTCAAGATCGGTGGTTGCGGTCATTCCATGTCCTTCCTCGGTAGGCGAGCGTCTCACTCAACCATTCCTGTCGCGCCAGCGTGAATAAGCCTTTTGCCACGCTTGCGCAAATTGGTTCAACTGATCACTGCCCAAAGCTGGGCTTATCGAGATGCGGATCGCCGATTGCGCCTGCTGATCGCCGAAGCCCATGGACTGCAGCACCCCGCTGGCGCGCACCTTTCCAGACGAACAGGCGGACCCGGCCGAGATTGCCAGCCCCGCCAGATCCATCTGCATGACCTGCGTCTCGCCTTTCCAGCCTGATGTAAGAATGCAGGTCGTGTTCGGCAAGCGCCGGGCGTTCTTTCCGGCGATGACGGCGCCGGGGGCGGCCTCCAGCAATTGCGCCTCCAGGGCGTCGCGGCGGGCGGCGACCTCGTCCCACAGCCCCGCCTCCAGGTCGCGCTGCGCGGCGGTGGCGGCGGCGGCGAAGCCCAGGATGCCGATCAGGTTCTCGGTCCCGCCGCGGCGGCCCTGTTCCTGCCCGCCGCCGCGGATCAGGGCGGCCACGTCGGTGCCCTTCTTCAGCACCAGCGCGCCGACGCCCTTCGGCCCGCCCAGCTTGTGCGCGCTGACGAAACCCGCGGTGACGCCCAGCCAGTTGAAGGCGAAGGGGATCTTGCCGAAGGCCTGGGTCAGGTCGCTGGAGCCCAGCCCCTCGGGCAGGGTCTGGATCACGCCGGTCTCGTTGTTGGCCAGCTGCAGGCTGGCGCGCGCGGGGTCGGGGACAGTGACGATGCCGTCCGCGTCCACGGCCAGGTCCTGCTCGCACCAGGCCTTGATCGCGCTGTGTTCGACCGGTGCGCAGGAAATCCCCTGCCCGGCCAGCACCATCGCCGCCGCCTCGGTCGCGCCCGAGGTGAAGATCACGTCCGCGCCCTCGGCCCCCAGCGCGGCGGCGACCTGTTCGCGGGCGCGTTCCATGGCCATCTTCGCCGCCCGCCCCTCGCTATGGACCGAGGAGGGGTTGCCCGAGATGTCCATCGCCTGGATCATCGCCGCCCGCGCTTCCGGGCGCAGCGGCGTGGTCGCGTTCCAGTCCAGGTAGATGCGGCTCATTCCAGGGCCTCCGCGATGCGGCTGGCAAGGATCCGGGCGACGGCGGGCTTGCTCATGCGCGGCCAGTCCTCGGCGCCCTCGGCGGTGATCAGCGTAACGGCATTGTCGGCGCCGCCCATGATGCCGGTCGCCGGGCTGACATCATTGGCCAGGATCCAGTCGCAGCCCTTGCGCAGCCGTTTCGAGGTCGCATGGGCAATCACGTCGTCGGTCTCGGCCGCGAAGCCCACCACCAGCTTCGGGCGATGCTGGGCCAGCCCGCTGAGCCATGCCAGGATGTCCGGGTTCTCGGCCATTTCCAGCGCCGGGGGCTGGTCCGATCCGTCCTTCTTCATCTTGCGGTCCGTGGCGTTGGTCACATGCCAGTCGGCCACCGCCGCCGCCATCACCGCGGCATCGGCGGGCAGCGCGGCCTCGACCGCGTCGCGCATCTGGCGCGCGGTCTCGACCCGAATCACCGTCACGCCCTCGGGCGGTGGGACCTGCGCCGGGCCGGTGACGAAGCTGACCCGCGCGCCCAGGTCGCGCAAGGCCGCCGCGATGGCTGCCCCCTGCGCGCCCGAGGACCGGTTGGCGATATAGCGCACCGGGTCGATCGGCTCATGCGTGGGGCCCGAGGTCACGATCACATGCCGCCCGGCCAGGCGCTGCGGCGGCACCTGCGCCTCGGGCAGCAGCTTCAGCGGCCCCTCGCCTTCCAGCGCCTCGCGGATCGCCGCGACGATGGCCTCGGGCTCGGCCATCCGGCCGGGGCCGTATTCGCCGCAGGCCATGTCGCCCTCGTCCGGGCCGACGGTCAGGACACCATCGGCCCCAAGCTGCGCCAGGTTGCGCCGGGTCGCGGGATGGTCCCACATCCGCACATTCATCGCCGGCGCGATCAGCACCCGCTTGTCGGTCGCCAGCAGCAAGGTCGAGGCCAGGTCGTCCGCCAGCCCCTGCGCCATCTTCGCCATCAGATCGGCGGTCGCCGGCGCCACCACCACCAGGTCGGCGGCGCGCGACAGCTGGATATGGCCGATCTCGGCCTCGGTGGAAATGTCGAACAGCCCTTCATGCGCGGCCTCGCCCGCCAGCACGGAAACCGTCATCGCGGTGGTGAACTGCGCGCCGGCGCGCGTCAGCACCGGCGTCACCGCAACGCCCTGGCCGCGCAGCAGCCGGATCAGCTGCGGCACCTTGTAGGCCGCGATGCCGCCGCCGATGATCAGAAGGACACGCTTGCCGTTCATTCCAGCCCCCGTCAATGCTGCCCGACAGATAGACATGCCGGCCCCGGCCCGCAAGAAAACTCCCCCGTTAACCCATTCTTAACGCCGCCCGCGTTAACCCTTCGCCACTGGGGTTCGGGGACAATCATGGTCGCAATCGCCTATTCGGTCGCCTTCGAGGGCATCGAGGCCAGGCTGGTCGAGGTGCAATGCGCGCTGGCCGCCGGCCTGCCCGGCTTCTCGATCGTGGGCCTGCCCGACAAGGCGGTCAGCGAGGCCCGCGAAAGGGTCAAGGCGGCCTTCGGGGCGATGGCGGTGGCGCTGCCCAACAAGCGGCTGACGGTGAACCTCTCGCCCGCCGACATGCCCAAGGAGGGCTCGCATTTCGACCTGCCCATCGCGCTGGCGGTGCTGGCCGCGCTGGAGATCGTCCCGGCCGAGGAACTGTCGCGCTGCGTGGCCCTGGGCGAGCTGGCGCTGGACGGGCGGCTGGTGCCGGTGGCCGGCGCCCTGCCCGCCGCCATGGCCGCGGCCGAGGACGACCGGGCGCTGATCTGCCCGCGCGCCTGCGGGTCCGAGGCCGCCTGGATCGACCGGGTGCCGGTGCTGGCCCCCGCGACGCTGCGCGAGGTGGTCGACCACCTGACCGACCGCGCCCCCCTGCCCCGCGCCGCGCCCGGCAAGCTGGCCGATCCGCCGCCTGCCGGCTGCCTGTCCGAGGTGCGCGGCCAGGAACGCGCCAAGCGCGCGCTGGAGATCGCCGCGGCCGGGCGCCACCACCTGCTGATGATCGGGCCGCCCGGCGCGGGCAAGTCGATGCTGGCCGCGCGCCTGCCCGGCCTGATGCCGCCCCTGGCCCCGGCCGAGGCGCTGGAAAGCTCGATGATCCATTCGCTGAACGGCTCCCTGCCCGAGGGCGGGCTGATGCGCCATGCGCCCTATTGCGACCCGCATCACAACGCCTCGATGCCGGCCATGGTCGGCGGCGGGCGCGGCGCGCGGCCCGGCCAGGTCAGCCTTGCCCATAACGGCGTGCTGTTCCTGGACGAGCTGCCCGAATTTCCCCGGCAGGTCCTGGAAACCCTGCGCCAGCCCATCGAGACGGGCGAGGTCACGATCGCCCGCGCCAGCGCCCATATCCGCTATCCCTGCCGCTTCCTGCTGGTCGCCGCCGCCAATCCCTGCCGCTGCGGCTATCTGGCCGATCCGGCGCGGGCCTGCACGCGGGCGCCCGGCTGCGGCGGCGATTATCTGGGCCGGATCTCGGGGCCGCTCCTCGATCGCTTCGACCTGCGGCTGGAGCTTCCCGCCGTCGGCATCGCCGACCTGGAACTGCCCCCCGGCGGCGAGACCTCGGCCCAGGTCGCCGCCCGCGTCGCCGCCGCGCGCCGGATCCAGTCGCGCCGCTTCGCCGGCCATCCCCGGATCCGCGTGAATGCCGAGGCCTCGGGCGCATTGCTGGACCAGATCGCCAGCCCCGACAGCGAGGGTCGCGACCTGCTGGGCCGCGCCGCCGAAAAGCTGGGCCTGACCGCGCGCGGCTATCACCGCATCCTGCGCAGCGCCCGCACCATCGCGGATCTCGACGGCTCGGAGACCGTCCGCACCCCGCATCTGGCCGAGGCGATCAGCTATCGCCTGCCCTTCGTCGCGGGCGGCTGAGCGAGGCCCGCGCCCGAGTTTGGCCAGAAACGAAAACGCCCCGGCCAGGCCGGGGCGTTGGAATCGGATCGTTGCGGTGGCGTCACCGCGCCGGCAGCGTGCCGGGCGAAACCGCCGATCGGCGTCAGGCGGTCCCGTAGGACGGCGGCAGCGAGGGCCGAAATCCGGCCGACTTGGCCGCCGCCACGAAGGCCTGCCGCGCGGCGGGCACCGGGACCATGCATTCCATGGCACCGTCGACGGCCTCGCTGGCCGCCCGCCGATATTCGTCACTCACCGGCCAGCGCTTGCGCAGCCAGTATTTCGCCTGCTCGATCGTCGAGATCTGAAGCGTGTCACCCTCGTCGGTGATCACGAGCGTAAGGGGTTTTCCCCAGTTTATTTCTATCATTTTCTATACTTGCTAGTTCAAAGTTAAAATACAACGCAGCGGCCGGCCATATCCTCGATACGGCACGCCGATCACATTACGGCAGCTTCCTTTACAGAAGGTTACCATCACCATCCCGCCACCCCGGATGGGGGATCCGCCTCCGACGCTCGTTGTCCTGCCGAAGGGATTCGTCGGACTGCGGCAGCCGTTTCACCGGCTGAACGGGCTGGCGGTCAGAATCGTGACCAGAATCATCTGCAACCGGCCCATCGACCAGCCTTGGCCAATTGCGATCCATCGGCATCCCTCGCGGCTACACCGCGCAGGACAGCCGTGCGGATGAAGGCAATATGGGAATGTCAGCGCACAATTGCATCCAGCCGTGACGGATAATCGCTCAAGCGACTGTAATCACGTCAAAGATGGCGGACGGCCAGCACGACGCGGCTATTCCGGTTTCGTGCCCGCGGGTCTGGCGCGGCCCTTGCCGGGCGCCTCGGCCACGGACGATTTTTTCTCGGCTTCGCGGGCCAGACGGGCATCCCGCAGGGAAGCGGTCAACTGGTCGCGCTTCTTGGCGCTGTCCGCGATGATCTGCTTTGCCGCCGCAGTGGTTCGGTCCAATGCGGTTTCGGGCGTGCGCCGCCCTTCGCCGAAAATATTCGTGAACTGGTCTTTCGGGATCATGTCTGCCCCTGCAGCGGGCCCGACCCCAGCGGATCGGACCCTTGCAATTCTCAGGCCAGCGCCAGATTCGTCGCCGATTCACGGCCGTCGCGGCCGCTTTCCAGCTCGTAGGTGACCGCCTGGCCGTCATTCAGCTGGCGGATGCCCGCCCGCTCGACCGCCGAGATGTGCACGAAAATGTCGCGGCCGCCATCTGCCGGGGCGATGAAGCCGAAGCCTTTGGTTTGGTTGAACCATTTCACGGTGCCATTGGCCATCGTGATGTCTCCTTCTTGGTATGCTGCCCGCAACATGCGACAGCCCGGCTCAGTCAGTTCGGGTAGCAAACTGAAGCCGATTAAGGAGACAGGGTGCGGTAGGAATCAACGTAGCTGTGCCAAGCTACCCCAGCGCGCCGAAAATAGCAAGGAAAGCCGAAGGCCCCCTTCCGCCCACGACGTCTGGCCCGCTAATTCCCGCGCTGGCGCAGCCATTCCTGCATCATCTCGATCTCGCCTTCCTGGGCCTCGATCACCTCCTGGGCCAGCTTGCGGACCTCGGGGTCCGACCCATGGTCCAGCGCGATCCGCGCCATGTCGATCGCGCCCTGGTGATGCGGGATCATCCCGCGCATGAAATCGACATCCGCGTCGCCGCTGTAGTCGATCATCATCTCTCGATGCATGCGCTCCATCGCCGCGCGATAGGCGGTGGTCGAGGCCGCCTCGGCCCGCGCCCCGGCCTGGTGGCCGGCATGGCCGTCATGGGACATCGCGGTCGCGGTCACGGCGGCAGCGCCGAAGGCACCGGCACAGAGCAGGATGGCAATGCGTTTCATGAAATCCTCTTCCTGGTTTGTTGCTCGTGGTGCCATCCCGCTTAAGGGTTCCAGCAGCTGGAGGGTCAAGCCCGCCGGAAATCACCACCGGGAAACACCTTCGTGAACAGGCCGCGCCGGCCGCCAGGGGCCCGGAACGCGGAAAGCCCCGGCGGGGGCCGGGGCTTTCGCGGGAATGATGGTGGGTGATAACGGATTTGAACCGCTGACATCTTCGATGTGAACGAAGCGCTCTACCGCTGAGCTAATCACCCGGTGGGCGGGCTTTTAGACCGGGCCGCGGCGCGGCGCAAGAGGGCGCGCGCAGAATCCTGCCCCGCGGGCCCGCATTTCAAACCTCGTCCTGGGCCTTGCGCCGCAGCCTCAGGGTTATCACCTCGCCGCCGCGCAGATCGCGCGAGCGATTGACGCGGGCGCGGCCGAAAGGCGGCACGGCCAGCGTCTCGCCCGAGGCCAGCGCCACGCCCAGCTGGGCCAGCGTCGCCTCGATGATCGGCCGCGCCTCGGATTTCTTGGCGCCGGTCGCCGCCACCACGCGATCGACGAAATCGCGCTTCTGCACCACCTGCGCCGGCTGGGGATCACCCGGCAACTCTCGGCTGAGCGACCGCCGTCCCGAACCGGAATCGGTCTGGCCTGTCATGCTGAACCTCCAAATCAGAACCATTGGTTCAGGTTGGCGCAAATAATGACGTTAGGTCAACATTATTCGGCATTTGCCATGAAGAAGCCGGGCCAGGAAGGGTCCTGGCCCGGCGGGTTTCCTCATGCACGCGGACGGCGATGTCGCCGCCCGGCAGCCGTGGGCGGGCGGGTCAGTGCGCGACCGCCCCGCCGGTGCCGATATCGTCGCGGCGCGCGGCCAGCCTTGCCGCCTCGGCGGCCTCATGGGCGGCTTCGTCCCATTCGACCGGCTCGGGCATGCGGACCAGCGCGTGTTTCAGCACCTCGCGGACATTGCCGACCGGGATGATCTTCAGCCCGGTCTTCACGTTGTCCGGAATCTCGGCCAGGTCCTTTTCGTTGTCGGCCGGGATCAGCACCGTCCTGATGCCGCCGCGCAGCGCCGCCAGCAGCTTCTCCTTCAAGCCGCCGATGGCCAGCACATTGCCGCGCAGCGTGACCTCGCCGGTCATGGCGACGTCCTTGCGCACCGGGATCCCGGTCATGACCGACACGACCGAGGTGACCATCGCGATCCCCGCCGAGGGGCCGTCCTTGGGCGTGGCGCCCTCGGGGACGTGGACGTGGATGTCGCGGCGGTCGAATTCGGGCGGCTTGACCCCGATCTCGGGCGAGATCGAGCGCACGAAGCTGGAGGCGGCGTCGATCGATTCCTTCATCACCTCGCCCAGCTTCCCGGTGGTCTTCATCCGGCCCTTGCCCGGCAGGCGCAGCGCCTCGATCTGCAGAAGATCGCCGCCGACCGAGGTCCAGGCCAGGCCCGTCACCACGCCGACCTGGTCCTCCTTCTCGGCCAGGCCATAGCGGTGGCGGCGCACGCCCAGGTAATCCTCGGCCTTCTGCGCATCGACCGTCACCGATTTCACCTGGCCCTTGAGGATCTCGGTCACGGCCTTGCGGGCCAGCTTGGCGATCTCGCGTTCCAGCGACCGCACGCCCGCCTCGCGGGTGTAATAGCGGATCACATGGGTCAGCGCCTCGTCGGTCACCTCGAACTCGCCCTTGCGCAAGCCGTTCGCCTTGACCTGCTTGGGCAGCAGGTGCTGGCGCGCGATTTCGCGCTTCTCGTCCTCGGTATAGCCCGACAGCGGGATGATCTCCATCCGGTCCAGCAGCGGGCCCGGCATGTTGTAGCTGTTGGCCGTGGTCACGAACATCACGTTCGACAGGTCGTATTCCACCTCCAGATAGTGGTCCACGAAGGTCGAGTTCTGCTCGGGATCCAGCACCTCCAGCATCGCCGAGGCCGGGTCGCCGCGGAAGTCCTGGCCCATCTTGTCGATTTCATCCAGCAGGATCAGCGGGTTGGTGGTCTTGGCCTTCTTCAGCGCCTGGATGATCTTGCCGGGCATCGAGCCGATATAGGTGCGCCGGTGGCCGCGGATCTCGGATTCGTCGCGCACGCCGCCAAGGCTGATGCGGATGAATTCGCGCCCCGTCGCCTTGGCGACCGACCGCCCCAGCGAGGTCTTGCCGACGCCCGGAGGGCCGACCAGGCACAGGATCGGGCCCTTCAGCTTCTGGCTGCGCGCCTGCACGGCCAGATATTCGACGATCCGTTCCTTGACCTTTTCCAGCCCGTAGTGATCGGCGTCCAGCACCTTCTCGGCCGCGACCAGATCCTTGCGGGTGCGCGACTTCACGCCCCAGGGCAGCGCCAGCAGCCAGTCCAGATAGTTGCGGCTGACCGTCGCCTCGGCCGACATCGGCGACATCGACTTCAGCTTCTTCAGCTCGGATTCCGCCTTCTCGCGGGCCTCCTTGCTGAACTTGGTCGCGGCGATCTTCTCTTCCAGCTCGGCGATCTCGTTCTGGCCGTCCTCGCCGTCGCCCAACTCCTTCTGAATGGCCTTCATCTGCTCATTCAGATAGTATTCGCGCTGCGTCTTCTCCATCTGGGTCTTGACGCGCGACTTGATCTTCTTCTCGACCTGCAGGACCGACATCTCGGCCTGCATCTGGGCATAGACCTTCTCCAGCCGCTCGGAGACGTCCAGCGTGTCCAGAAGGTCCTGCTTCTTGTCCAGGTCGATCCCCATGTGGCCGGCGACCAGGTCGGCCAGCTTGCCGGGCTCGCGCGCCTCGGCGACGGCGGTCACGACCTCTTCGGGGATGTTCTTGCGGACCTTGACGTAGCGTTCGAATTCCTCGGCGACGGTGCGGACCAGGGCGGTGACGGTGGCCGCGTCGCCGACGGTCTCGGGCAGCACGACGGCGGCGGCCTCGAAATGATCCTCGTTCGGCACGAAGCCGGTGATCTGCACGCGCTCATGCCCCTCGACCAGCACCTTGACGGTGCCGTCGGGCAGCTTCAGCAGCTGCAGCACATTGGCCAGCACGCCGGTGCGGTAGATCCCGTCCTCGGCGGGTTCGTCCACCGAGGCATCCTTCTGCGCGGCGAGAAGGATCGGCCGATCCGCATCCATCACCGCTTCCAGGGCGCGAACGGATTTCTCACGGCCGACGAACAGCGGCACGATCATGTGCGGAAAGACCACGATGTCCCGCAAGGGCAACACCGGATAGGTCTGAGAAGCGAAATCGTTCATGTCTGCGTTCCTTTCCTGCCCGAAGCCGCGGCCCCGTCATTGGCGACACGCGGCCCCTGCATCGGGCCAATCTAGGCGCGTCGGGTGTCGCATTCAATATGACCCGAAGAATACCACATATTTTGTCCCGGCGCCCGGCAGCCGCAAACCCTGCACCCAAATGCCTCAGCGGGGGATGACGATTTCCGCCCTCAGCCCGCCCAGGCGCGGCCCGCGCCCCAGCCGCAGCTGGCCGCCATGGGCGCGCGCGACATCGGCGGCGATGGCCAGCCCCAGCCCGGTGCCCTGCCCGCTGCTGCGCCCGCGCGCCGGGTCAAGCCGGGTGAAGGGGCGCATCGCGGCATCCAGGCTGTCCTCGGGGATGCCCGGCCCGTCATCCTCGATGCCGATGCGCAGGCTGCGCGGGCCAAGCGTCGCGTCGATCTCGGCCCGGCTGCCATAGCGGACGGCATTGCCGACCAGGTTGTCCAGCGCCCGGCGCAGCATGTCGGGGCGGAAGGTCGCCTGGCCCTCGGCCTCGCCCTCGAAGCGCACCAGGTCGACCTTCTGGCCGGCGCGCTGCGCATCGGTGACGATGCCGTGCAGGAAGGTCTGGACGCGGGTCGCCTCGGGCGGGCTGTCGCGGGCCTCCTCGCGGGCATAGTCCAGGAAGCCGTCCACCATCCGGTTCATCTCGGCGATGTCGGCCTCCATCGCGGCGATCTCCTCGGCATCGGGGGGATAGTCGGGCGACATCATCGACAGGCCCAGCTTCAGCCGCGTCAGGGGGGTGCGCAGGTCGTGGCTGATCCCCGACATCATCACCTTGCGCTGCTCGTTCTGGCGCTCCAGCCGGTTGCGCATGTCCAGGAACGCCGTGCCGGCGCTGCGCACCTCGATGGCGCCGCCGGGGCGATAGGGAACGATGCGGCCCTTGCCGTATTCCTCGGCGGCATGGGACAGGCGGCGGATCGGGCGCAGCTGGTTGCGCAGGAAGATCGTCGCGATGCCGGTCATCAGCAGCGAGGTGAAGACCATCAGCACCAGCAGCTGGTGCGGGTTCGAGGCGCTGACCCGGCGCCGGTCGAAATCCAGCGAATAGAGGCCGAACCGGCCCTGCATCGTGACCGAGACCCGCTTGTCGTCGCTGGCCAGGTCCACCGAGGCGACGCCCGGCACCTCCTCGCGCAGGACCTCGATCACGACGCGGCCGGAAAAGTCGTAGAACAGCCGCCGGTCGGCCTCGCCGGGCTCGGCCGGGATGCGCAGGATCAGCCCCAGCGGCGCGGCCACCGTCTCGCCCGCAAGCAGCGCCGTCGCGACATTCTCGGCCCGGTCGATGCGCCGCGCGACGAAGGCCAGCTCGCGCGCCATGGACGAGGTCATCTGCCGCGTCACGCCCTCGAAATGGCGCTGCAGGAACATCACGCTGACCACCAGCGTCACCACCACGATCGGCAAAAACAGGATCAGCGCCGCCCGTCCGTAAAGCCCGCGCGGAAAGACGCGCTTGGCCCAGCCCTGTTCGTTGTGGTTCGTCATGGTCATCCCGTCTGCCGCCCGCTAGGCTAACCGCGCGATGCGTCCCGCGAAAGGGCCGCCGTCACCGATCCGCGATGAAAGAGGCGCCATGCAGGAACCCCTGTCGATCCTTGCCCCGAATCCCTCGCCGCTGACCGGGCAAGGGACCAACACCTTCCTTCTGGGCCGGCGCCATGTCGCGGTGATCGATCCCGGCCCCGACCATGCCGGCCACCGCGCGGCGATCCTGGAAGCCTCGGGCGGGCGCATCACGCATATCTTCGTCACCCATGCCCATCTGGACCACAGCGAGGGCGCGCGCGCCCTGTCGCAACAGACCGGCGCGCCCATCCTGGCCTTCGGCGACGCGCTGGCCGGGCGCTCGGCGGTGATGCAGCGGCTGGCGGCCGAGGGGGTGCTGGAGGGCGGCGAGGGGCTGGACCGCGGCTTCCGCCCCGACATGACGCTGAGCGACGGCGCCGTGGTCGAGACGCCCGACTGGACCCTGTGCGCGATCCACACGCCCGGCCATGCCGCCAATCACCTCAGCTTCGCCTTCGAGGACCTGCTGTTCTGCGGCGACATCGTGCTGGGCTGGTCGACGACGCTGATCTCGCCGCCCGACGGCGACCTGGGCGATTACTTCCGCAGCCTGGACCGGATCGGGGCGCTTGGCGCGTCCCGGCTGCTGCCCGCCCATGGCGCCGCGATCGATAGCCCCGCGCCGCGCCTGGCCGAGCTTGCCGCCCATCGCCGCGAACGCACCGCCCAGATCCTGGCGGCGCTGCGCGACGGCCCGGCCGATGCCGCGACCCTGGCCGCCCGGATCTACGACATCCCCGCCGCGCTGATGCCCGCCGCGACCCGCAACGTGCTGGCCCATCTGGTCGCGCTCGACGCGCTTGGCGCCGTCCGCGCCGAGGGCGATTTCTCGTCCCGCGCGCGCTTTTCGGCGATGTGAAAATTTTGTCGCAATGCCTCTGGACGGCCCCGGAACTGCTTGCTATATCGCCCCCGTGTTCCGGCGTAGCTCAGCGGTAGAGCAGTTGACTGTTAATCAATTGGTCGTAGGTTCGATCCCTACCGCCGGAGCCAAGACTTCCGCAAGCCGCTGAAGTCGCTACAGTTTCTCCACCAGACCCCAGGCTGACACGGACCGCATCCGGGGCTTTCGCGCGCTTCGGGCAAGGCCGCTCGCCCGGCGACATCGCGGCCAGGACAGCCCGCATCCGGTCCACCATCCCTGCGGGCGGGCCGGACACCGGCAGCGCGCAACCGCCACTGTCATATGGTCGTCACGGGCATGACGGATTCTGCGGGCTGCAATCGACAAGATGCAAAGGAGATGCACATGGCAGACATCCCGACGATCTTTCACGCCGTCACCGAACCCGCCGCCCGGGGATTCGCCGCCCAGCCGGCCCGGAACACCCCCGACGGCCACGCGGCCTTCCAGCAGGCGGTACAGGACTTCGCCGGATCGCAGCTGGAATGGGAATTGCTGGTCACGCATCCCGGCCGCTACGGCCAGTGGGACGCCGCCATCTTCGTCCCCGCCACCGGCGCCTGACCGCCCGCGGCCCGGCTGCAGGACCTTGATGGCGCAGGACCTTGATGGCATTGCGCCCTGTGCCTAGGAAGGGGGAACAGCAATCACAGGATCACCAGGAACGACCTGCGCAAAGCCCGAGGTTCCGGCCATGAGCGCCCGCGACGAGACGAATTTCCACCTTCCCGCCGAGGCGATGGAGGCGCTGACCACGGTCCCGGCGGGCAAGCTGGCGCCGCGTCTCGACCCGCCGGCCAGGCCCCTGCCCTTCGTGCTGCTCGACTGCTTCGACCAGAGCCTTCGCCGCTCGGGGCGGCTGCTGATCGAGGCCGGGGACCAGCTGGAACTGCTGACGGCGGATGGCCGAATCCTGACCCAAGCGGCCCGGCGCAAGGGCGGTTTCGTCGCCGATCTTGCGGACGGGCCGGTCAAGGCGGCGCTGGCCGACCTGTCGCCGCTGCGCGCGCTGCTGCCGCTCGGCACCGGAGAGATGCGGCCCGCCACCCTGTCGCTGGTCGATGACGAGGGCAAGACCAGGGCCCGCGCCCTGCTGCGCCTGCTGACCGGCACCGGCGGGAAGGAGACGGTCGTGGCGACGCTGTCGGGCCTGCGCGGCTATGACAAGGCGCTGGACCGGCTGCGCGCCCATCTCGTCGCCTGCGGCGGCCTGGGCCTGGCCGAAGGCGGGCTCTATCGGCGGCTGTTCGTGGGGCATCGGCCCTATCAGCCGAAGCCGGCGATCGCGATCGGCCGAAAGGATCGCGCCATCGACGTGGCCAGCGACATCATCGCCGCCCATATCCCGGTGGCCCGCGCGAACGAGCCCGGCATCATCGCCGACCTGGACAGCGAATTCCTGCACGACTATCGCATCGCGCTGCGCAAGATCCGCTCGGTCCTCAGCCTGTTCAAGGGCGTCTACGACCCGGCGCAGACCGATGCGCTGAAAGCGCGCTTCACGGCGCTGATGGCGCCGACCGGGCGGCTGCGCGACCTGGACGTCTATCTGCTGGAGCGGCACCGCTATGACGCGCTGCTGCCCGAGGCGATGCATGGCGGGCTGGACCGGATGTTCGCGCTGTTCCGCCAGGAACGCCACGCCGCGCAGGCGCAGCTGGCCGATCACCTGCGCGGCACGGCCTATCGCGCGGAAATCGCGGACCTGGCGCGGCTGTTCGAGACGCGCAAGGCGCTGCGCCCCGGCCCGAACGCCGCCCGAGGCGCCCATGACCTGGCCTGCGAGCTGATCTGGAAACGCTATCGCAAGATCTGCCGGATCGCGGCGGAGCTTGGCCCGGAAACCCCCGACGGCGACATCCACGCGCTGCGGATCCATTGCAAGAAGCTGCGCTATCTGATGGAATTCTTCGCACCGGCCTTTTCCGAAGGCAGGTTCGCGGAGCTGATCAAGCCGCTGAAGCGGTTGCAGGACAGGCTTGGCCTGTTCAACGACTTCTCGGTGCAGCAGGTCAGCCTGCGGGCCTTCCTGGCCGGGCTGGACAAGGTCCCCGAGGCCGAGCGGCTGGAGATCGCGCAAAGCGCCGGGGCGCTGATCATGGTGCTTCATCAGCGGCAGCTGGAGGAACGCGACAAGGTCGCCGGCAGCTTCGCGCGCTTCAACAGCGCGAAGACGCAGCGGCTCTTCCGCGACCTCTTTCGCGACGGAGGGGAGGGAACATGAAGATCATCGCCTGCTATTCCAACAAGGGCGGCGTCGGCAAGACGGCGGCATCGGTCAACCTGGCCCATGTCTTCGCGACCTCGGGCCGGCGGGTGCTGCTGTGCGACCTGGACCCGCAAGGCGCCTCGGGCTTCTATTTCCGCATGAAGCCGTCGAAGAAGCTGACCGAGGCCGGCTTCTTCCAGGATGTCGAGAAATTCACCGGGGCGATCCGGGGCAGCGATTTCGACGACCTGGACGTGCTGCCCGCGAATGCGCGCTTTCGCGATTTCGACATCTTCCTGTCGCGGATGCGCGACGACCGCTCGCGGCTGAAGAAGGCGCTGAAGGCGGTCAAGGGCGATTACGACGTGATCCTGCTGGACTGCCCGCCCAATATCACGACCCTGTCGGAAAACGTCTTCCGCGCCGCGGATGTCGTGCTGGTGCCGGTGATCCCGACGACGCTGTCGCAGCGCACCTTCGATCAGCTGACCGATTTCTTCCGCGACCACGACCTGCCGACGAAGAAGCTCCATGCCTTCTTCTCGATGGTCCAGGGCATCAAGATCCTGCATGGCGAGACGATGGCGGCGATGCGCGAGGCCAGCCCGAAGCGTTTCCTGGAGGCGCGGATCCCCTTCGCATCCGAAGTAGAGCGGATGGGCGTGCATCGCGCGCCGGTCACGGCGACGGCCCCGGCCAGCAATGCCGCCAGGGCCTATCGCGCCCTGCATGACGAGCTTTGCGACAGGATCGGACCCTAGCGAAACGCAAGGCGCGCCATCGCGCGGTGGCACCCGACGGAACCGCAGCCCGACCTGCGGCTTTCGTCTCAGGGTTGACTCATCGCCGCATCCCTGCCCAAAAGCCGCGCATTGGTCAGCAAGGCTGTCCGGTTTCGCCACGCGCATAACGCCACATGAGGTCATTCTCGATGTCTGGAAACCTGTATACCTCTATCGCATTGGGGCTGTATTTCGGCGCGATGCTGCTGATCGGCTATCTGGCCTATCTGCGGACCAGCGACCACGAGGGCTACATGCTGGCCGGGCGCGGATTGCCGCCCTGGGTCGCGGCGCTGAGCGCCGGGGCCTCGGACATGTCGGGCTGGCTGATCATGGGCCTGCCCGGCGCGATTTACACCACCGGCCTGATCGAGGGCTGGATCGCGGTCGGGCTGCTGATCGGCGCCTATCTGAACTGGCGGCTAGTCGCGCCCCGGCTGCGCGCCTATACCGAGATCTCGCGCAACTCGATCACCCTGCCCAGCTTCTTCGAGAACCGCCTGCGCGACCGCTCGCGCCTGCTGCGCAGCCTCTCCAGCATCGTCATCCTGGTGTTCTTCACGCTCTATGCCTCGTCGGGCATGGTCGCGGGCGGCAAGTTCTTCGAAAGCGCCTTCGGGGGCGACTACCTGACCGGGATGCTGCTGGTGGTGCTGGTGACGCTGGCCTATACGCTGTTCGGCGGGTTCCTGGGCGCCTCGCTGACCGACGTGGTGCAGGGGCTGATGATGGTCGTGGCGCTGATCGTGGTGCCGGTCGTGGCCATCCAGACGATCGGCGGCACCGGCGAGACGGCGGCGATCATCACCGAGGTCGGCGCGGGCAACCTGTCGCTGATCGGCGCGGGCCAGATGACCGCGGGTGCGGCGGTGCTGGTGATCCTGTCGGGCCTGGCCTGGGGCCTGGGCTATTTCGGCCAGCCGCATATCATCGTGCGCTTCATGGCGCTGCGCAGCCCGCAAGAGGCGGCAAGCGCGCGCCGCATCGGCACCACCTGGCAGTTCCTGTCGCTGTCGGGCGCAGTCGCCAGCGGGCTGATCGGCATCGCCTATTTCAACCGGTTCGGGGCCGCGCCCGCCGATGCCGAAACCGTGGTGCTGCTGATGTCGCAGGTGCTGCTGCACCCGCTGGTCGCGGGCTTCGTGCTGGCCTCGGTACTGGCGGCGATCATGAGCACGCTGTCCAGCCAGCTGATCGTCTGCTCCTCGGCGCTGGTCGAGGACATCTACCGCGCCATCAGGAAACCCGTTCCCAGCCAGCGCACCCTGATCGTGCTGGGCCGGACCGGGGTTCTGGCGGTGGCGATCATCGCGGCGCTGCTGGCGGTCAGCCCCAATGACACCATCCTGGGCCTCGTCGCCTTCGCCTGGGCCGGTTTCGGCGCCGCCTTCGGCCCGATCGTGCTGCTGAGCCTCTATTGGCGCAAGCTGACCAACGCCGGCGCCATCGCCGGCATGGTGGTCGGCTCGGCCACGGTCTTCGGGTGGAAGGCGCTGGATACCGGGCTCTACGAGCTGCTGCCGGCCTTCGTGCTGGCCATGGCCAGCTGCGTGGCGGTCAGCCTGGCGACCTACCGGCAGAACGACGAGATCGAGCGCGAATTCTCGCAGGCCAGCCTGGCGGTCGGCGCCAGGGCCTAGCCGCGCGCGCCGAAGCCGGGCAAGGCGGTCTCAGCCCGCCAGCCTGGCGACGGCCGAGGCCACCTCGCGGCCCAGCTGGGCCGCGTCCAGCGTGGTCAGGACCTGGTCGCGCACCACCTGCCGGCCCTCGACGATCAGGTGCCGGACCCGGTGCGGGCCGCACAGGACCAGCGCGGCCACCGGGTCCCAGCCGCCGGCCATCGGCAGCGCGCGCGCGTCCCACAGCGCCAGATCGGCGCGCTTGCCGGGCTCGATCGAGCCCAGGTGATCCGCCCGGCCCAGCACCTGCGCGCCCCCCAGCGTCGCGATCTCCAGCGCCTCGCGCGCGCTCATCGCGTCGGCGCCATTGGCCACGCGCTGCAGCAGCATCGCCTGCCGCGCCTCGCCCATCAGGTCCGCCGCGTCGTTCGAGGCCGAGCCGTCCACCCCCAGCCCGACCCTGACGCCCCCGTCGCGCATCGCCCGGACCGGCGCGATCCCCGAGCCCAGCCGGCAGTTCGAGCAGGGACAATGCGCCACCCCGGTCAGGCTGCGGGCGAACAGCGCGATCTCGTCCCGGTCCAGCTTGACGCAATGGGCGTGCCAGACATCCGCGCCGACCCAGCCCAGCTCCTCGGCATATTGGCCGGGGCGGCAGCCGAAATTGGCAAGGCTGTAGGCCACGTCCTCGTCATTCTCGGCCAGGTGGGTGTGCAGCATCACGCCCTTGTCCCGCGCCAGCAGGGCGGCGTCGCGCATCAGCTCGCGGCTGACCGAGAAGGGCGAGCAGGGCGCCACCGCCACGCGGGTCATGGCCTGCGGCGAGGGATCGTGGAAGGCATCGATCACCCGGATGCAATCCTCAAGGATCGCGGCCTCGCTCTCGACCAGCGCATCGGGCGGCAGGCCGCCCTTGCTTTCGCCGATGCTCATCGCGCCGCGGGTGGCGTGGAAGCGCAGGCCGGCCGCGCGCGCGGCCTGGATGGTGTCGTCCAGCTTCGCGCCATTGGGGAACAGGTATTGGTGATCCGAGGTCGTCGTGCAGCCCGACAGCGCCAGTTCCGCCAGCCCGACCTGCGCGGCCAGCACGAAATCCGCGGGACGATAGCGCGCCCAGATCGGATAGAGAGTGCGCAGCCAGCCGAACAGCAGCGCATCCTGGCCGCCGGGCACGGCGCGGGTCAGGCTCTGGTAAAGGTGGTGATGGGTGTTGACCAGCCCCGGCGTGACGATCAGCCCCGCCGCCTCGATCACCTCGGCCCCCGCCGGGGCGGCCAGGTCCCGGCCGATGGCGGCGATCGCGCCATCCTCGACCAGGATCGAGACGTCCTGCGGCTCGCTGCGGGCGGGGTCCATGGTCACGACGAGCTGTGCATTGCGGATCAGGGTCGGGGTCATGCTGTGGCCTCTTCTCTGCCGGGGCGGGCGCGCCGTCCGGGTGGGGTGTTCCGCCCGCAGGCGTCGGGAGGCGACGATATGCGGGATCGCCGGCTTTCGGAACCACCATCTGCAGGGCCATCTGGACCCGGCATGGAACCCCGCCTGCCGCCGGCGGTTGACTCGGCAAGGAGGTGCCATGGCTGGATTTCGCAGAGACCGGATCAGCCGTCCGATCCGCAGATGGGCGAAGCGCGCCCTGCCGCAACTGTCCGCGACCGAGGCCGAGGCGCTTGGCGCCGGCGAGGTCTGGTGGGAGGCCGAGCTGTTCGCGGGCCATCCCGACTGGGACAAGCTGCATTCGACCGCCGCCCCCCGGCTGAGCGACGAGGAACAGGCCTTTATCGACGGCCCCTGCCGCGAAGTTTGCGCGATGATCGACGACTGGCGGCTGAACCAGCTGGATGCCGACCTGCCGCCCGAGATCTGGCAGCACCTGCGCCGGCACCGCTTCTTCGGGATGATCATCGGCAAGGAACATGGCGGCCTGGGCTTTTCCGCCTTCGCCCATTCCGAGGTGGTGCGCTATATCTCGACGCGTTCCGTCGCGGCGGCGGTGACGGTGATGGTCCCGAATTCGCTGGGTCCGGGCGAGCTGCTGCACCAGTTCGGCACCGAGGCGCAGAAGGACTACTGGCTGCCCCGGCTGGCCGATGGCCGCGAACTGCCCGCCTTCGGCCTGACCAGCGCCGAGGCCGGCTCGGACGCCTCGGCCATGCGCGACGAGGGCATCGTCGAAAAGGGCATCTGGCAGGGGCAGGAGGTCCTGGGCATCCGCCTGAACTGGGCCAAGCGCTACATCACCCTGGCGCCGGTCTGCACGGTGCTGGGCCTGGCCTTCAAGCTGCGCGACCCGGACGGGCTGATGGGGAACCGCAAGGATATCGGCATCACCTGCGCGCTGGTCCCGACCGACCTGCCGGGGGTGGAGACCGGCCGGCGGCATATCCCCTCGTCCACGATGTTCATGAACGGCCCGACGACCGGCAACGACGTCTTCATCCCGCTGGACCATGTCATCGGCGGGCCCGACCATGCCGGGCGCGGCTGGATGATGCTGATGAGCGCGCTTGCCGCCGGGCGCGGCATCTCGCTGCCCTCGATGGGCTGCGCGGCGATTTCGGTCGCGGCCCATGTGACCGGCGCCTATGCGCGCGTCCGCCGGCAATTCGGCCTGCCGATCGGCAGGTTCGGCGGCATCCAGCAGCCCATGGCCCGGCTTGCCTCTGACGCCTATGTGATGGAATCCGCCCGCCGGCTGACCTGCGCCGGGCTGGACCAGGGCCGGGCGCTGTCGGTGATCTCGGCGATCATGAAGGCCCATGCCACCGCCCGGATGCGCGAGGCGGTCGATGACGCGATGGACGTGCATTCCGGCAAGGCGGTGATCGACGGGCCGTCGAACTACCTTCTGCCGCTCTATCGCGCCGTGCCCATCGGCATCACGGTCGAGGGTGCCAATATCGTCACCCGCGCGCTGATCATCTTCGGCCAGGGCTCGATCCGCGCGCATCCGCACCTGCTGGACGAGATGCAGGCCCTGCAGATCGAGGACGAGGAGCAAAGCCTGGACGCCTTCGACCGCGCCTTCTGGGCGCATCTGGGCCATGCGCTGCGGACCACGGGGCGGGCCTGGTGGCGTGCCTGGACCGGCGGGCGGCTTGTGCCTGCGCCCGACGGCGCCGGCGGTGCGGCCCCGATCTATCGGCAATTGTCGCGCTGGTCGGCGGCGATGGCCTTGATCGCGGAACTGGCCTTCCTGACCATGGGCGGGGCGCTGAAGCGCAAGGAGATGATCTCGATCCGCATGGGCGACGCCCTGTCCGAGATGTATCTGCTGTCGGCCGCGCTGAAACGCTGGCGCGACGACGGCAGCCCGCCCGAGGACCTGCCGCTGCTGGAATACGCCGCCGCGCGGGGCTTCGCCAATATCCGCAGCGCGCTGGACCAGGTGTTGCGGAACTTCCCCGCCCGGTGGGCCGCGGCGCTTGGCCGGCTGCTGACCCTGCCCGGCGGCGCGCCCCGCCCGCCCGTCGACGCGCTGGTCGAACGCTGCGCCGGGCTGATCTTTGCGCCCTCGCCCACCCGCGACCGGATCGTCGGCCGGCTGGATGAGGGCTGCGCGCATGGCGGCGTCGCGCTGCTGAACCGCGCCTTCGCCATGGTGGTCGAACTGGAGCCGGTCACGGCGAAGCTGCGCGAGACCGGCCACGATCCCCAGGGCGGGCTGGCGGCCGGGGTGATCTCGCAGGCCGAACACGCGCGGCTGGCCGAGATGGAGGAATTGGTCGCGCAGGTCATCGCCGTCGATGACTTCACGCCCGAGGAGCTGGCGCGGCTCTATCCCGGCACGAAGGAGACCTTGCAATGACCCGGAGCGTCTGGCTGGTCGACGGCGCGCGCACGCCTTTCCTGAAGGCGCGGGGCAAGCCCGGCCCCTTCACCCCGGTCGATCTGGCGGTGCAATGCGGCCGGCCGCTGCTGGCGCGGCAGCCCTTCGATCCCGCGCTGATCGAGCTGGTGATCCTCGGCTGCGTCAATGTCATCGCCGACGAGATGAACCCGGCCCGCGTGGCCGCGCTGCGGCTGGGCCTGCCCGACAGCACGGTGGCCTTCAGCGTGCAGATCAATTGCGGATCGGGAATGCAGTCGATCGACACCGCCCTGCGCTACATCCGCGAGGGCAGCCACGACATCATCCTGGCCGGCGGGACCGAGGCGCTGAGCCACGCGCCGCTGGTCCTGCGGCAGGAGGCGGTCGAATGGTTCGGCGAAATGGCCAATGCCAAGGGCGCCGTCGCCCGCGCCAGGGCCGCGGCCGGGTTCCGGCCGGGCTTCCTCAAGCCGGTCGTCGGGCTGGAACGCGGCCTGACCGACCCGATCACCGCGCTGAACATGGGCCAGACCGCCGAGATCCTGGCCCACCGCTTCGGCATCGACCGCGCAACCGCCGACGCCTATGCGATGGACAGCCACCACCGGCTGGCCCGCGCGCAGGACCAGGGCTGGCTGGAGGACGAGGTGATGCCCGCCTTCGACCGCGACGGCCATGCCCATCTGCGCGACGACGGCGTGCGCCCCGACAGCGACATGGCGGGGCTGGCGAAACCGAAACCCGCCTTCGAGCCGCCTTACGGCAAGGTCACGGCCGGCAATGCCAGCCAGATCACCGATGGCGCCTCTTGGACCATCCTTGCCTCGGAGGATGCCGTCCGGCGTCACGGGCTGACGCCCCTGGCGCGGATCGTCGACAGCGAATGGGCGGCGCTGGACCCCTCGGTGATGGGACTGGGTCCGGTCCTTGCCACCACGCCGCTGCTGCAGCGCCACGGGCTGTCCTGCGACGACATCGAGTTGTGGGAGATCAACGAGGCTTTCGCCGCGCAGGTGCTGGCCTGCCTTGCCGCCTGGCAGGACGCGGATTTCTGCCGCGAGGTGCTGGGGCTCGACCAGCCCTTCGGGCGGATCGACCGCGACCGGCTGAATGTGGATGGCGGAGCGATCTCGCTTGGCCATCCGGTCGGCACCAGCGGCAACCGGATCGTGCTGCACCTGGCCAACGCGCTGCGCCGCCTTGGCCATCGCCGCGGCATCGCCACCGAATGCATCGGCGGCGGACAGGGCGGCGCGATGCTGCTGGAGGCGGCGTGATGACCGGTGCAAGGGATTTCCTCGACAGCAGAAAGCTGGAGCTTGGTCCGGCGGCGGACCAGGCCACCCATCCCTGGCGGCGGGCCGAGGCCGACGGCATCGCCTGGCTGGTGCTGGATTGCATGGGCGGCCCGGTCAATACCGTCACCGAGGAGGTGCTGAGCGGGCTTGATGCGGCGCTGCGCGATCTGGCCGAAGCCCCGCCGCGCGGGGTCGTCATCCGCTCGGCCAAGCCCGGCGGCTTCGCGGCGGGCGCGGATATCGACAGTTTCGACCGGATCAGCGGTGAAGGCGCCGTCGATCTGCTGGAACGGGGCCATGCGGCGCTGGACCGGCTGGAGGCCCTGCCCTGCCCGACCGTCGCCGTCATCCACGGCGCGGCCCTTGGCGCGGGCTTCGAGATCGCGCTGGCCTGCGACCATCGCATCGCGATCGAGGGCGCGACATTCGCCTTCCCCGAGGTCAATCTGGGCCTGCATCCGGGCCTTGGCGGCACCTTCCGGCTGACCGGGCTGATCGACCCAGTTCAGGCGATGACCCTGATGCTGACCGGCAAGACCGCGCATGACGAAAAGGCGAAGAAGCTGGGCATCGTCGATCTGATCACCCCGGAACGGCATGTCCGCGCCGCCGTCGAGGCGGTGATCGCGGGCAAGGTCGACCCGCCGGCCAGGGGGCTGAAGGCCCGCGCCTTCGCGCTGGAAAAGGCGCGCAGCCTCGCCGCCGGCCGGATGCGGGCCGAGGCCGAGAAGAAGGCGCCCCCGGCGCATTTCCCCGCGCCCCATGCGCTGATCGACCTGTGGGAAGCCCATGGCGACGACCGCGACGCGATGCAAAGGGCCGAGATCGCCAGCTTCGCGAAACTGCTGGACAGCGAGACCTCGCGGAACCTGCGCCGCGCCTTCTTCCTGCGCCAGGACCTGAAGCAGGATGGCCGCGGCGATGACGGGATCGCCCATGTCCATGTGATCGGCGCGGGCGAGATGGGCGCGGGCATCGCCGGCTGGGCGGCGATCCGGGGCAAGCGCGTGAGCCTGGGCGATGTCAGCCCCGAGGCGCTGGCCCGCGCGATCCGGCAGGTGGCGCGGATCTGCCGCGACAGCCATCTGGACGCGATCGAAACCCGCGACGCGCTGGACCGGCTGATGCCCGACCCCAAGGGTTATGGCTACGCGCGCGCCGACCTGGTGATCGAGGCCGTGCCCGAGGATCGCGACCTGAAGGCCCGGATCCACCGCGAGGCGGCCGCGCGCATGAAGCCGGGCGCGATCCTTGCGACGAACACCTCCAGCCTGCCGCTGGCGGAACTGGCCCGCGCCCTGCCCGAGCCGGCGCGCTTCGCCGGGCTGCATTTCTTCAACCCCGTCGCGAAGATGCAGCTGGTCGAGGTGATCGGCCACGACGCCACCGACCCCGAGGTCATGGACCGCCTGGCCGGTTTCTGCGGCGCCATCGACCGGCTGCCCGCGACCCTGCGCGACTCTCCGGGCTTCCTGGTCAACCGCGCGCTGGTGCCCTATCTGGTCGAGGCGATGGTGCTGATGGACGAGGGCGTCCCGAAAGAGGTCATCGACCGCGCCGCGCTGGATTTCGGGATGCCGATGGGGCCGGTGGTGCTGGCCGATCAGGTGGGCCTGGACATCTGCCTCGACGTGGCCGAAAGCCTGAAATCCGCGCTGGAGAAGCCGATCCCCGAGATCAGCCCGCGCCTGCGCGAGAAGGTGAAGGCGGGCGAGACCGGCAAGAAGGCCGGGCGCGGCTTCTACGACTGGTCGGGCGGCACGCCGCATCCCGAAACCGCGCAGACCGGCCCCGAGGATCTGCAGGACCGGCTGATCCTGCCGATGCTGGATGCCTGCATGGAATGCCTGCGCGAGGGCGTCGCGCGCGACGCCGACCAGGTGGACGGCGCGATGATCTTCGCCACCGGCTTCGCGCCCTTCCGCGGCGGGCCGATGCATTACGCCAGGACGCGCGGTGTCGATGAGATCCGGCGCAGGCTGCAGGAGCTGGCGGATCGCCACGGCGACAGGTTCCGCCCCGATCCGGGCTGGGACGAATGATGCGCCATCACGATGCCGATGCCGTCGCGCGGGACATCGTTTCGCGGACCGGCGGCAGGATCCGCCTGGCGCTGCCGCTTGGCCTGGGCAAGCCGGTCTCGGTCGCGAATGCGCTGGTGCGGCTGGCCTGCGAGGATCCCCGGATCGAGCTGGCGATCTTCACCGCGCTGACGCTGGAACGGCCCCAACCGGGCAGCGGGATCGAGCGGCGCTTCCTGGAGCCCGCCATGGACCGGCTGTTCGGCGCCTATCCGCAGCTGCTCTATGCCGATCTGCTGCGGCGGGGAGAACTGCCCGGCAACATCACCGTGAACGAGTTCTTCTTCATGGCCGGCCGCTGGAGCGAGGTCGCGCAGGCGCAGCAGGACTATATCTCGGTCAACTATACCCATGCGCTGGACCTCTTGCTGCGGAAGCGCCCGAACGTCGTCGCGCAGCTGGTGGCCGAACAGGACGGGCGCTTCAGCCTGTCGGGCAATACCGACATCTCCGCGGACCTGTTCCGGCTGCGGCGCGAGGGGGCGGTGGATTTCCTGGCCGTGGCCGAGACCCATGCGGAACTGCCCTTCTTCGCCGGACGCGAGGCGCTGCTCGATCCGGGGGAATTCGCGCTGGTGCTGGACCGGCCCGAGGACTACGAGCTGTTTTCCGCCCCCAGGCGGCCGGTGGACGACGCAAGCCATGCGATCGGGCTGCATGTCGGCCGCCTGGTCGAGGATGGCGGGACGTTGCAGATCGGCATCGGCTCGATCGGCGACGCGGTGGCGAACGCGCTCCTGCTGCGCCATCGCGGCCAGGACCAGGCGCTGCGGGCGGATTGCCCTTTCGCCCTTCCCCAGGGCGCGGGCGGGCCGTTCCGGGCCGGGCTCTATGCCGTCACCGAGATGCTGGTCGGCGGCCTGCTGGAACTGTTCGAGGCCGGAGTGATCGACCGCGAGGTGGATGGCTGCGCGATCCATGCCGGCTTCTTCGTCGAGACGCGGGACTTCTATCGCCGCCTGCGCCGGATGGATCCCGACCGCCGCGCCCGGATCGGCATGGTCCCGGTCAGCTTCACCAACCAGCTTTACGGCGACGAGACCGGCAGGCGGGCGGCGCGGCGGGCGGCGCGCTTCGTGAATGCGGCGATGCAGGTCTCGCTGCTGGGCGATGTCATGTCGGACGCCGCCGCCGACGGCAAGGTCGTCAGCGGCATCGGCGGGCAGTTCAACTTCATCGAGCAGGCCCATGCGCTGCGGGACGGGCGCGCGATCATCACCCTGCCCGCCACGCGGACGGCCGAGGGCAGGCTGGACAGCAACATCTCGTGGTCGCTGCCCTCGGTCAGCGTGCCGCGCCACATGCGCGACATTGTCGTGACCGAATACGGCATCGCCGATCTGCGCGGCAAGACCGACGCGCAGGTGATCGCCGCCCTGATCGGCATCGCCGACAGCCGGTTCCAGCCGGGGCTGCTGCGGCGCGCGAAATCGGCGGGCAAGCTGCCAAAGGATTTCCGGCTGCCCCGCAGCGCAAGGCGGAACCTGCCGGAACGGCTGGCCGCATGGCTGGACCCGCACCGGGCATTGCTGCCCCGCTTCCCCCTGGGCACCGATTTCGACGAGGTCGAGCAGCGCCTGCTGCCCGCGCTGTCGGTGCTGAAGGACCTGTCGGCCAGCCTTCCCGGCAAGGCCCGGCTGCTGGCGGCGGGTTTCGGCAGGGGCGCCCCGGCCGAGGAACAGCGGGCGATGCGCCGCATGGGATTTAAGAACGGCAGCGGCGGCCTGGAGGCGCTGGCCCTGCGCGGCGCGCTGCGGATAAGCCGGCGCGCCGGGGGCTGAGCCGCGATGTCGCGCCGTCACGGGAACCGCATCGCCTGCCGCTCGTTTCGCTCTGGAACCTTAACCAGGCAGGGGCGACAGCCCGTCCGTCAGATGTGCGACCAGCCCCTTCTCCCCGCCGCCACGACCCGCGCCAAGCCCGCGCCGACCCCGGCCGGCGCAAGGATCGCGGCGTGAGCATCCGGGCCGAGGAGATCGTCTTCCCGACCGAGGCCGGGCTTTACTGCGCGCCCGGCGGCTTTCATGTCGATCCGCTGCGCCCGGTGCCCCATGCGCTGGTGACGCATGGCCATTCCGACCATGCCCGCCCCGGCCACGGAACGGTGACCGCCACCCGCCAGACGCTGGAGATCATGGCGATCCGCCATGGCGAGGATTTCGCCGACAGCCGCCGCATCGCGGAAGGACCGATGCGGATCGGCGGGGTGACGGTCAGCTTCCATCCCGCCGGCCATGTGCTGGGATCGGCGCAGGTCCTGATCGCCCCCGACCAGGGACCGCGCATCCTGATCTCGGGCGACTACTGCCGCAGCCCGAACCCGGTCTGCCAGCCCTTCGAGCCGGTTGCCTGCGATGTCTTCGTCACCGAGGCCACCTTCGGGCTGCCGGTCTTCCGCCATCCCGACCCGCTGGCCGAGATGGCGCGGCTGATCGCCAGCATGGCCGAATTCCCCGACCGGCCGCATCTGGTCGGCGCCTATGCGCTTGGCAAGGCGCAGCGCGTGATCGCGCTGGCCCGCGCCGCCGGGCACGACCGGCCCATCGCCATCCACGGCGCGCTGAAGCGGCTGTGCGACTATCACGTCGAACAGGGCATCGCGCTTGGGCCGCTGGTTCCGGCGACGGAACCGGGCGACGCGCAGCTGATCCTCGCGCCGCCCTCGGCCTTCGCCTCGCCCTGGGTGCAGCGGTTCCGCGATCCGGTGCTGGCCTATGCCTCGGGCTGGATGGCGGTCCGGGCCCGCGCCCGCCAGCGCCGGATCGAGCTGCCCCTGGTCATCAGCGACCACGCCGACTGGCCGCAGCTGACCGCCACCATCCGCGAGCTTTCGCCGCAGGAGGTCTGGATCACCCATGGCGCCGAGGACGGGCTGCTGCGCTGGTGCGAGATCGAGGGCATCCCCGCCCGGCCCCTGCGGCTGGTCGGCTACGAGGACGAGGCGGAATGAAGGCCTTCGCCCGCCTGCTGGAGCGGCTGGCCTTCACCGCGGGCCGCAACGCCAAGCTGACGATCCTGTCGCATTACCTTGCGGCGACGCCCGATCCCGACCGGGGCTGGGCGCTGGCGGCGCTGACCGGGACGCTGGATCTGCGGCAGGTCTCGCCCTCGCTTCTGCGGCGGCTGTCGGGCGAGCGGGTGGACGAACAGCTGTTCGCGCTGTCCTATGATTTCGTCGGCGACCTGGCCGAGACGATCGCGCTGATCTGGCCCGAAACCCCGGTCGCGGACCCGACCCCCGAGGTGCCGCTGTCGCAGGCGGTCGCGCTGCTGCGCGAGACCGGCAAGCTGTCGCTGCCCGCGGCGATCGCCGCGATGCTGGACCGCCTGACGCCGCCCGAACGCCTGGCCTTCCTGAAGCTTGCCACCGGCAACATGCGCGTCGGCGTCTCGGCCCGGCTGGCCCGCATCGCCCTGGCGCAGGCCGGGCCGCGCAGCGTCGAGGAGATCGAGGAGATCTGGCACGGGCTGGAGCCGCCCTATCTGCCGCTTTTCGCCTGGCTTGCGGGGGGCGAGCGTCCCGCCGCCGCCGCGCTGGCGCCGTTCCGGCCGGTGATGCTGTCGACCCCGGTCAGTTCCGACCAGCTTGCGGGCCTGGATCCCGCGGACTACCTGGCGGAATGGAAATGGGACGGCATCCGGGTGCAGGCGGTGGCCGAGGGCGGGCAGCGGCGGCTCTATTCCCGCACCGGCGAGGATATCGGCGCGGCCTTCCCCGACCTGGTCGAGGCGCTGGAATTCGAGGGCACGCTGGACGGCGAATTGCTGATCCGCCGCGGCGCCGAGATCGCACCCTTCGCCGATCTGCAAAGGCGGCTGGGGCGCAAGGCGGTCAGCCGGGCGATGATGCACAGCCATCCCGCCGGGCTGCGGCTCTATGACGTGCTGACATGGCGGGGCGAGGACCTGCGCCCCCTGCCCCTTGCCGAACGCCGCGCCCGGCTGGAGGCCGCGGATTTTCCCGGCGGCCGCATCGACCTGTCGCCGATCCTGCCCTTCGCCAGCTGGGACGAGCTTGCCCGCCTGCGCGCCGACCCGCCCTCGCCGGTGATCGAGGGGGTGATGATCAAGCGCCGCGACGCGCCCTATCTGGCCGGGCGCCCGCGCGGGCCGTGGTTCAAGTGGAAGCACGACCCGATGGTGATCGACGCCGTGCTGCTCTATGCGCAAAGCGGGCATGGCAAGCGCTCGGGTTTTTTCAGCGACTTCACCTTCGGCCTGTGGCAGGGCGAGGACCTGGTCCCGGTCGGCAAGGCCTATTTCGGCTTCACCGACGAAGAGCTGCGCGAGCTGGACCGCTTCGTGCGCCGCAACACCGTGCAGCGTTTCGGACCCGTGCGGCAGGTCGCGCCGCTTCTGGTCCTGGAGGTGGCCTTCGAGGGGCTGAACCGCTCGGCCCGCCACCGCTCCGGGCTGGCGATGCGCTTTCCGCGCATCTCGCGCATCCGCTGGGACAAGCCCGCCGCCGAGGCCGACCGGCTGGAAACGCTGCAGGCGATGCTGTGAGCCCGCGTCCCCCAGACCTGCCCGGACCCTTCGCCGACTGGTTCGCCCGGAACGGCTGGCAGCCCCATCCCCACCAGCTGGCGCTGCTCGCGGCGCGGCAGGACACGCTGCTGATCGCACCCACCGGCGGCGGCAAGACGCTGGCCGGGTTCCTGCCCTCGCTGGTCGATCTGCACCTGACCGGGGCGAAAGGGCTGCATACGCTCTATGTCTCGCCGCTGAAGGCGCTGACGGCGGATGTGGCGCGCAATCTCTCGCGCCCGGTCGCCGAGATCGGCCTGGCGATCCGCGTCGGCGACCGCACCGGCGACACGCCTGCCAGCCAGCGCCGGCGCCAGCGCGCCGACCCGCCCGAGATCCTGCTGACCACCCCGGAATCGCTGGCGCTGATGCTGTCCTGGCCCGAGGCGCCGCGGATGTTCGCCGGGCTCAGGCGCGTGGTGCTGGACGAATTGCACGCCCTTGCCGAATCGAAGCGCGGCGACCAGCTGATGCTGGGCCTGGCCCGGCTGCGCGGCCTGGCGCCCGGCCTGGTCGCCACCGGGCTTTCGGCCACGGTCGAGGACCCGCAGGCGCTGGGGCGCTTCATGGGTGCGGGCCAGGTGATCGAGGCCGATCCCGGCCCCCGGCCCGACATCGCGCTGCTGCCGACCGCGGCGCCGCCGCCCTGGGCGGGGGGCGGCGGGCGCCATGCGGTGCCCGATGTGCTGAACGCGGTGGCCGGGGCGAAGACGACGATCATCTTCCTCAACACCCGCGCCCAGGCAGAGCTGTTCTTCCAGGCGCTGTGGCTGCAGAACGACCGCGGCCTGCCCATCGGCCTGCATCACGGCGCGCTGGCGGCCGAGGCCCGCCGCCGGGTCGAGGCCGCGATGGCCGCGGGCGAATTGCGCGCGGTCGTGGCGACCGGCAGCCTGGACCTGGGGATCGACTGGGGCGACGTGGACCTGGTGATCCAGGTCGGGGCGCCGCGCAACATCAAGCGGCTGGTGCAGCGGATCGGACGGGCGAACCACCGCTACAACGCGCCCTCGCGCGCGCGGATCGTGGCGGCGAACCGCTTCGAGGTGATCGAATGCGTCGCCGCGCTGGAGGCCGCGCGGGCGGGCGAGCTGGATGGCGAGCCGCGCGGGCCGGGGCCGCTGGACGTGCTGATCCAGCACATCCTGCTGACCGCCTGCGCCGGGCCCTTCGACGCCGAAGCGCTTTTCGCCGAAGTCACCACCGCCGGTCCCTATGCCGCCCTGACCCGCGCGGATTTCGACGCCTGCCTGGATTTCGCCGCCACCGGCGGCTATGCGCTGCGCGTCTATGACCGCTGGCAGCGGCTGATGCAGCGCCACGGGCACTGGCAATTGCGCGACCCCCGCGCCGCCAGGTCGCTGCGCATGAACATCGGCACCATCGTCGAGGCCGAGAAGCTGAAGGTCCGCCGCCGCGGCCGGGGCGGCGCGGCCCTGGGCGAGGTCGAGGAAAGCTTCGCCGCCAGCCTCGCCCCCGGCGACACCTTCCTGCTGGGCGGGCAGGTGCTGCGCTATGACCGCATCCGGGAACTGGTGATGGAGGTCACGCCCCAGCCCGGCCGCGACCCGCGGATCGCCGTCTTCTCGGGGCTGAAATTCGCCACCTCGACCGAGCTTTCGCAGCGGATGCTGGCGATCATCGCCGATCCCGGCCGCCATCGCGAACTGCCCGGCGACATCCGGGCCTGGCTGGGGCTGCAGGCCCGCATCAGCGCCCTGCCCCGCCCCGGCCTGCTGCTGTGCGAGACCTTCCCGCGCGCCGACCGCTGGCACCTGGCGATCTATGGCTTCGCGGGCCGCAACGCCCACCAGACGCTCGGCCTGCTGGTGACGCGGCAGATGGAGCAGGCGGGCCTTGCGCCCCTGGGCTTCCTTGCCACCGACCATGCGCTGCTGATCACCTCGCTGAACCCGGTCGAGGACGTGGCGCCGCTGTTGCGCCGCCCGGTCCTGGAACAGGGGCTGGAGGACTGGCTGGCCGACACCTCGCTGATGCGGCGCAGCTTCCGGACGGTGGCGACCATCGCCGGGCTGATCCAGCGCAACCTGCCGGGGCATCGCCAGACCGGGCGGCAGGCGACCTTTTCCAGCGATATCATCTATGACACGCTGCGCCGCCACGACCCCGACCATATCCTGATCCGCGCCACCCGCGACGAGGCGCGGCGCGGCTTCGTCGATTTCGACCGCATCGGCGACATGCTGGCCCGCAATCCCCGGCTGGAGCTGCGGCGGCTGGACCGGGTCTCGCCCCTGGCCGCGCCCTTGCTGCTGGAGATGGGGCGGGTCAGGCTGGGCGGCACCGGGCAGGAGAGGCTGGCGGAGAAGATGGCGCAAGAGCTGATGGCAAGCGCGGGACTGGACGGGCTGGGCGATGGCTGAGCCGGGCACGGGCCGCGCGCTGCGATTCGCCGGGCTGGATTTCGTCGCCCGCCCCTCGGGCGCGCTGTGGTGGCCGGAACGGCAGACGCTGATCCTTGCCGACCTGCATCTGGGCCGGTCCGAGCGTTACGCCCGGCGCGGCGGGCCGCTTCTGCCGCCCTGGGACCTTGCCGACACGCTGGACCGGCTGGGCGCCGAGATCGAGGCGCTGCAACCCCTGCGCGTGGTCTCGCTGGGGGACGGTTTCGACGACGACCTGGCGGGCCGCGCGATCGCGGCGGATGCCGCGCGCCGGCTGTGGCATCTGGCCCAGGGGCGCGACTGGATCTGGGTCGCGGGCAATCACGACCCCCTGCCCGCCGGCCCCGGCCTTCCGGGCCGCAGCCTGGACGAGCTTCGGGATGGCATCGCCCTGCGGCATATCGCGGGGCAAGGCCCGGACGTCTCGGGCCACATGCACCCGGTGCTGCGGCTGGCCGGCCGGAACTGGCGCTGTTTCGTCCTGGGCCGCGACCACCTGGTCCTGCCCGCCTTCGGCACCTATACGGGCGGGCTGGCGATCACCGCCCCCGCCTTCCGCCGCCTGGTTCCCCAGGGGCTGGCCATCTGCTGTTCGGAACGGATGTTCACGGTGCCGCTGGCCGGCGACGGGCCGGGGATGCGGCGCGGCTCGGGCGCGAATGGCCAAGGACGGCGCTGATCCCGGCAGCCGGGGGCGATTGCCTCATGCGAAGCGGGCGAAGCCGCGTCGCACCATCCAGCTGACCGTTGCGTGGAAGGCCAGCGCCAGCAGCGTGACCAGCGCCAGCGCGGCGAAGGTCAGGTCGATGCGCATCCGGCCGTTGGCGTGGATCATCACCGCGCCCAGCCCCTCGGACCCGCCGACCCATTCGCCGATCACCGCGCCGATCGGCGCATAGACGGCGGCCAGCTTCAGCCCGCTGCCCAACATCGGCAGGGCCATCGGGATGCGCAGGTGCCACATCTCGCGCCAGCCATTCGCCCCCATGGTCCGCGCCAGGTCCAGGCAGGCGGGCGAGGTCCGCATCAGCCCGTCCAGAAAGGCCGAGGCCACCGGAAAGAAGCAGATCAGCGCCGCCACCACGATCTTCGGCGCCATGCCATAGCCCAGCCACAGGGTCAGGATCGGCGCCAGCGCGAAGATCGGGATCACCTGCGAGATGAGCAGCACCGGACGCAAGGCCGCCGCCAGCCGGGGAAAGCCGGCCATCGCCACGGCAAGCGCGGCGCCCGTCCCGGCGCCAAGCGTGAAGCCCGCCAGGATCTCGGTCGCGGTGCGCAGCACGGCGCGGGCCAGGACCGTGCGATGGCTGGAGAGCGCCTCGGCCACGGCCACGGGTCCCGGCAGCAGGAAGGGCGGCAGCCCGGTCGCGACGACCAGAGCCTGCCAGGCCAGCAGGAAGCCCGCCGCCACGGCCAGTGCGGTGCCGATCCGGCGCAGGATCACGCCGCGGCCTCCTGGGTCAGCCGGGTCAGCAGCGCGCCCTGGCAGGCCAGCACGCCGGGATCCGAGGGCGCGCGCGGCGGCGGGCCGGCGGGCGTGGGTTCCGTGGTCAGCCCGGCCTCGGTCAGCAGGCAGATGCGGTCCGACAGCCGCGCGGCCTCGGCCGGGTCATGGGTGACCATCAGCACCGTGCGGCCGATGAGCAGCCCCGCCGCCAGGTCCTGCATCGCCAGCCGCATCCGCGCATCCAGCGCCGAGAACGGCTCGTCCAGCAGGACCAGCGGGCGGTCCTCCATCAGCGTGCGGGCCAGCGCCACCCGCTGCCGCTGCCCGCCCGACAGCGCGGCGGGATATTTCGCGGCATGATCGGCCAGCCCGGCGCGCGCCAGGATCGAATCCAGCCGCGCGGCATCGGCTGCCTGCCCCCGCAGCCGCGGGCCAAGCGCCGCGTTCTGGCGCGTGGTCAGCCAGGGCAGCAGGCCGGGATCCTGCGCCATCAGCGCGACCGGCGGGCGGTTTTCCACGCGGCCAGCAAGGCTGCCGCCGATGGGCAGCCCGGCGATCAGCCGCAGCAGCGTCGATTTTCCGACGCCCGAGGGTCCCAGAAGCGAGGTCCATTGCCCCGGCGGCAGCTCCAGCCGGATCGGCGGGAACAGCGCCTGTCCGTCGATGCGCACCTGCCCCGAGAGGACCACCGGCCTCATGCCCGGCCCAACCCCCAGAAGGCAGCCTCCAGCCGGGTGGCGGTGGTGAAACGCGCGCTCAGCGCCTGCCAGCGCGGCAGGGTCTGCGGCGCGGGACCCAGCCGATCCGCCACCGCGCGGTCGATCAGCGCGCCGGTGTCGCGGCACAGCTGCTGGTACTCCGCGCCGCCATAGGTCCCGATCCAATCGCGATAGGGCGTGTCGCCGGCATCAAGCAGCAGCCGCGCGCCGATCTCGCCATAGCCCAGGACGCAGGGCGCCAAGGCCGCCAGCAGGTCCAGGAAATCGCCGGAATAGCCCGCCTCCAGCACATAGCGCGTATAGGCGAGGTTTTCCGGCGCCTCCTCGGTCGCCTCAAGATCCGCGCGGCTGATGCCCTCGGCCGCGCAGATGCCGACATGCAGCGCCATCTCGCCATGCAGCAGCGCATGTACGGTGGCGCTGGCGGCCTGCATCTCGGCCAGGCTGCCGGCCTTGACCACGGCCAGCGACCAGGCGCGCGCGAAATGCATCAGGAACAGATAGTCCTGCCGCAGATAGGTCAGGAAAGCCGCGCGGGGCAGCGATCCGTCCCGCAGCCCCTCGACGAAGGCGTGGCGGGTATAGTCCGCCCAGGGGCCGGGGCAATCGGCGCGCCAGCGGGCGAAGCTGCGTCCGTAATCCGGCGCGCTCACGGCTCGGCCCCCGGATCGAGCGCCAGGTCCGAGACCGGCAGGATGCTGTCGATCAGCCCCGATTCGTGCAGGAAGGCCTCGAAACGCGCATAGCGGCCATGGTCCAGCGCCGCCGGGCTGTGGGCGAAGCGCGGCAGCGTGTCGGCCCAGGCGCGGGTGTTCAGCTCATCCGACAGGTCGGGCGAGGTGGCGGCGAAGGTCTCGAAGGCCTCCTCGGGGTGGTTGACCATGTATTGCGTGCCGCGCTCGATGGCGGCCAGGAAGCGGTTGATGCGGTCGCGGTCCAGGCTGTCGCGATTGGCGACGAAGATCAGCTCGTCATAGCCGGGCAGGCCCTCTTCCTCGGGGAAGAAGCAGCGACCGTCGCCGCCGGCCAGCCGCATCTGGGTCAGCTCGAAATTGCGGAAGGCGCCCATGACGGCATCGACCTGGCCGGTCAGAAGCGAAGGGGTCAGCGACCAGTTCACGTTGACCATTTCCACGTCCTCCGGCGTCAGCCCGCCCTTGGCCAGCATCGCCCCGGTCATCGCGCTTTCCACGCCCGAGACCGAATAGCCGATCTTGCGGCCCTTCAGGTCGGCAAGGCTCTGGATCGGGCCGTCGGCATGGACCATCAGGCAGTTCAGCGGCGTGGCGACCAGCGTGCCGACGCGCACCACCGGCAGCCCCTCGTGGACCTGCAGATGAAGCTGCGGCTGATAGCTGACCGCCAGATCGGCCTGGCCGGCGGCGACCAGCTTCGGCGGCTCGGTCGGGTCGGCGGGGGCGATCACCTCGACCTGCAGATCCTGGTCGGCGAAGAAGCCCTTTTCCTGCGCCAGGATGATCGGCGCGTGGTCGGGATTCACATACCAGTCGAGGATCAGGGTCAGCTTGTCCTGCGCCATCGCCGGCAGCGCGAAGGCCAGCCCGGCGGCAAGGGCAATGAGGCGGGTCGGGGTCATCGGGGTTCTCCTGTAAGGATGATGGGCGGGTCGGCCAGCAGCAGGATCTCGCCCGGCCAATGGGGACGCAGCCGGTCGGCGGCGCGCCAGGCGCGCAGGCCCGAGCGGCAGGCGAAGACGGCGCGCTGACCGGCGGCGGGACGGGGACCGCCGGGGCCGAAATCCTCGACCCTGTGGCGCCGGGCATGGCGGGCGGCGGGCTGCGGCGCCTCGGCCTCGTCGCGCAGTTCCACAACGAAATCATTGGCTTGCAGGTCATTCTTCGCAAGGAAGGGGAAGATTTCATCCGGCTCTGGCGCATCGTCGAAGCGGAACGCGCTGCTGCGGAAGCCCTGCATCTCGTAGCGGATCAGCTGCCCCAGCGGCGAGGGCGTCAGCCCGACCAGCACCGCCAGCGCCATCTGCGCCTGGATCAGGCCGAACATGCCGACCACCGGGCCAAGCACCCCGGCCGAGGCGCAGGTCGCCAGGGTATCGGGCAGGTCGGGAAAGACCGCGCGCAAGGACGGCGCGCTGCCGCAGAAGCCGCCGACATAGCCCGAGAGGCCCAGGACCGAGGCCGAGATCAGCGGCCTGCCCGCCGCCAGGCAGCAATCCGACAGGATATAGCTGACCGCGAAACTGTCGGCGCAGTCCAGCACCAGATCGGCATCGGCGACCAGGCCGGGCGCGTTGTCGGGGGTCAGCCATGCGACCAGCGGCGCGACCGCGACATCGGGGTTCAGCGTGCGGGCGAATTCCGCCGCCGCCTCGGCCTTGGGTCGGCCCAGATGCGGGCCATAGATCGGCTGGCGGTGCAGGTTGGTTTCCTCGACCAGATCGGGATCGACCAGGGTGATCCGCCCCACGCCCGCCGCCGCCAGATATTGCACCACCGGCACGCCAAGCCCGCCCGCGCCGACGACCAGCAGATGCGCGGCCCCGATCCGTGCCTGACCCTCGGCGCCGATCTCGGGCAGGATCACCTGGCGGGCGTAGCGGTTCATGCCGTCACCCGCAGCCAGTCGCGCACGCGGCCCTCGGGGTCGGGGTTCAGGGTGATGTCGGTCACGACCGAGACCACATCGGCGCCGGCGGCGAAGGCTTCAGGCGCGCGGTCGATGTTCAGCCCGCCGATGGCGATCAGGGGGATGGTGCCGATCCGCGCCTTCCATTCGGTCAGCTTCGCGACGCCCTGCTGGTGCCATTTCATCTTCTTCAGGATCGTCGGCCAGACCGGCCCCAGCGCGACGTAATCGGGCGACAGCGCCAGCGCGCGCTCCAGCTCGGCCTCGTCATGGGTCGAGACGCCCAGCTTCAGCCCGGCGGCGCGGATGGCATCCAGGTCGGCATCGTCCAGATCCTCCTGCCCCAGATGGAGCCAGTCGCAGCCTTCCTCGATAGCGATCCGCCAGTGGTCATTGACCACCAAGATCGCGCCGTGGTCGCGGCACAGCTCGCGGGCGCGGCGGATCTGGGCGCGGGTTTCGGCGTCGGAACGGTCCTTGACGCGCAACTGCACCAGCTTGACGCCAAGCGGCAGCATCCGTTCCAGCCAGTCGGCAGATTCGAAGATCGGATAGAAACGCGGCAGGGTCATGACAGGAACGCCTTTCCGATGACGGGGGTCGAGGGGGCGGCCATGTCGCGCGGCTCCATCGGGTCGGCTTCATGGGCGGCGCGGCCGGCCTCGACGGCCAGCGCCATGGCCCGCGCCATCGCCGCCGGATCGCCCGCGTGGGCGACGGCGGTGTTCAGCAGCACGGCGTCGAACCCCATCTCCATCGCCTGCGCGGCATGGGACGGCAGGCCGATCCCCGCATCCACCACCAGCGGCACATCCGCGAAATGCGCCCGCAGGCTGCGCAGCCCATAGGCGTTGTTGATCCCCAGGCCCGAGCCGATCGGCGCGCCCCAGGGCATCAGCACCTGGCAGCCCGCGTCCAGCAGCCGCCCGCAGACGGTCAGGTCCTCGGTGCAATAGGGGAAGACCTGGAAGCCGTCCCCGGTCAGGATGCGGGCGGCCTCGACCAGTCCGAATACGTCGGGCTGCAGCGTGTCGGTATGGCCGATCACCTCCAGCTTGATCCAGTTCGTGTCGAACAGCTCGCGCGCCATATGGGCGGTGGTGACGGCTTCCTTGACCGTGTGGCAGCCCGCCGTGTTGGGCAGGATGCGGGCGCCAAGGCCCTGGACCAGCGACCAGAAATCCTGCCCGCCGCCCTGCTCGCGACGCAGGGAGACGGTGGCGATGCCGGCCTTCGAGGCGCGGAAGGCCTCGGCCAGGATCGCGGGCGAGGGATATTGCGCGGTGCCCAGCATCAGGGGGCTGGCGACCTCGACCCCGTAGAAGACCGGCATGGCCTAACCCCCCTGCATGGGCGCGACGACCTCGATCCGGTCGCCGTCATGGATCGGGGTGGCGGCGCGCAACCCGGCGGGCACGAAATCGCCGTTGCGGGCGGTGGCGAGCTTGCCATTGAGGCCCTGTTCGGCAAGCAGGTCGGCAAGGGTCGCGGCCTCGGTTTGCCGCGCCTCGCCGTTGAGGGTGATGTTCATCGGGATACCTCGTCCATGAATTCGGGGGTGATGCCGGTTTCCAGATGATCCGCCGCCATCGCGGCCACGGCGGGCGACAGCAGGAAACCGTGGCGATAGAGGCCGTTGGCGAAGATCGTGGCGCCGCGCCGCCGCAGCCTGGGAAGGTTGTCGGGGAAGGCCGGGCGGGCATCGGCGCCGGTCTCCAGCACCTCGGCCTCGCCGAAGGCCGGGTGCAGCGCATAGGCGGCGGACAGCAGTTCCAGCAGCGAGCGGGCGGTGACGATGCCGCGCCGGTCGCTTTCGATCATCGTCGCGCCCAGCATGAACACGCCATCGCCGCGCGGCACGATATAGAGCGGGATGCGCGGATGCAGCAGCCTGACGGGGCGCGAGAGCGTCACGTCGGGGCAACGCAGCACCAGCATCTCGCCGCGCACGCCGCGCAGGTCGGCAAGCCGGTCGCGGGCGGCGAGGCCGCGGGCGTCGATCAGGGTTTCCGGCGCGGCTTCGGGGGGCGTGCGGTGGAAAGCCACACCCTGCGCCACCAGCCGGTCGCGCAAGGCCGACAGCGCGGCGCGGGGGTCCAGATGCGCCTCGGCCTCGTAGAACAGCCCCGCGGCGAAGCGCCCCGCCAGATCCAGCTCCAGCGCGGCGATCTGATCGCCGTCCACCGTCCGGTGCCCGGTCGAGCGGCGGGCGAAGCGGGCCAGCTCGCCCCGGTCGCGGTTCAGGGTCAGGACCAGCGTGCCGTTGCGCTGGACGCCGCCCGCATGACGGTCCCACCAGTCGATGGCTGCCAGGCCGTGGCGCTCGACCGGTTCCTCGGCGGATTCGCGTTCGCAATGCGGGGCCAGCATCCCGCCCGCCCACCATGAACAGCCATGTGGGCCGGGCGCGGGTTCGGGATCGACCAGTTCGACCGGATGCCCGCGCGCAGCCAGTTCCGAGGCGATCACCAGACCCATGACGCCCGCGCCGAGGATGCGGATCATACCCCTGCCCCCCACAGCGCGTGGAAGTGATGCACCGGCCCGTGGCCCGAACCGACGCGCAGCCGGTCGGCGGCGGCGATGGCGCCCTGCAGATAGGAATGCGCGCGGGTCACGGCCTGCGGGACCTCCATGCCCTGCGCCAGCCCCGCCGCGATGGCCGCCGACAGCGTGCAGCCGGTGCCATGGGTGTTGCGGGTCTCGATGCGCGGCGCGACCAAGGCATGGCGCTGCGGGCCGACCAGCAGGTCGGTGCAGATGGCGCCGCTGTCATGGCCGCCCTTCATCAGCACCCATTCCGGTCCCAGCGCCAGCAGCGCGGCACCCTGGGCCTCTCGCGCCTCCAGATCGGCGGCGGGGGACGCGCCCAGGATCTCGGCCGCTTCCGGCAGGTTCGGGGTCAGCACCGTGGCCAGCGGCAGCAGTTCCGCGCGCAGCGCCGCGATGGCCTCGGCGGCCAGCAGCCGGTCGCCGGATTTCGCCACCATCACCGGGTCCAGCACCACCGGCAGGCCGCACCCGCGCAGCCCCTCGGCCACCGCGCGGATCACCTGCGGATCGCCCAGCATCCCGATCTTGACCGCGCCGACCGCAAGATCGTCGAAGACCGCCGCGATCTGCGCCCCCACGATGGCCGGCGACAGCGCCTGAACCGCCGTCACCGCGCGGGTGTTCTGCGCGGTGACCGCGGTCAGCACGCTGGCCCCATAGGCGCCAAGCGCGGAAAACGCCTTCAGGTCGGCCTGGATCCCGGCGCCCCCGCCGCTGTCGGACCCCGCGATGGTCAATGCGATTGCTGTCACGTCGCCCCCATATCGACCGACGGATGGTGCGGGGGGCCTGGGGCACGGCAGAAGGCTGCCATGCACCGTCGAGCTACCCGTTCCCTCCGCCGGTATTAACCGGATCAGGTTCGATGGGTCGGCATGCCGCCTCTCAGCCCCGGTCTTGCGGGGCACCCCAACGAGTAAGTGCCAGCAAGCTAATGCGCCAAGGCGCGATCGGCAAGGGGGCATGTCGGCGGGGAATGTCGGCCAGGCCCCGCCGGGCCTTCGGCAAGCTGCCCTTTGTTAACGGAACGGCGGCCCGCCCCCGCGCGTTCCCCCAGCCCCACCAAGTCAACAGGAGGAATTGGCATGGACCACACCAGGCACACCCGACTGACCGAGGCGGAACTGACCGACGCGGTGCTGACCGGGGCCACGATCTTCGGCCCGGACAACGAGAATGTGGGCTATGTCTCGCATGTCCATGGCCGCGGCGCCGATGCGCAGGTTGTCATCGATGTCGGCGGCTTTCTGGGCATCGGCTCGAAGCCGGTCCTTGTCCCGGCGCGGGAACTGGACTTCATGCGCGACGAAAGCAACGCGGTTCACGCCGTCGCCCGCTGGACCAAGGACGAGATGAAGGCCCTGCCCGAGCATGTGGACTGACCTGCCCGCCCGCGGCCGGTTCCGCTGCGGGCGCGCGATCCCTCATTTGCGTCGCGGGCGGCGCTGTGCTTTCATCGCCGCGTCAGCAACCGGGGAGACTGACAGATGCCCGAACCATCAGAGATACGGATCGATGTGACGGACGCCCACAAGGCGATTTTCATCGCCATAACCAGGGCCTGCGACGAGCAGGGACTGGACAAGGCCCTGGCCAGGCAGATCGCCACGCGGGCCCTGGACCTTCTCGACACGCCGAAATGACCGGCAGGAAATACCCCCGCCCGATGCGTTCGGGCGGGTCGAACCGGCTGGCGGGCTGCTGGCGGGAATCGATGGGCTGGGCGCAACTGAGTGCCTGGCGGGGCGAAAGGCGGTGCCGGATGACCGCCTGACGCGATTTCATGCAAACATCAGGCAGACTGGGCTTCGATGCGCGCGGCGTTTTCCTTGATCGCGTTCAGGGCCGCAAGCTCGGTCCAGGCCTGCCCCGAGGCCTGCGGTTCCGTCCAGACGGTCCACAGCCACGGTTCGATGCCGGGTTTCTGGGGTTCATGACGGATGCGACCGACAGGGACCCCGTCACGGCAGATCGTCCAGTCATTCGCCTCGGACCTGCCGTCGACAATCGTTTTGATACGTGTCCACATGGGGGCGATTTACAGCGACGACCGCACCAGAGTCCAGCGAAACCGTCATGACGTCGCGGCGCCCCGCGATCACGGACTGAGCCCCGCCAGCCCCATGATCCAGCGCACGCCCAGGGCGACGGCCCCCAGCGCGCCGACGCCGAGCGCCCAGATCAGCACCAGCCATCCCAGCCGCTTCCAGATGGATTTCGGCGCCTGCGAGCGGCGCCCCATGCGCACGGGCTTCATCAGTGATAGCCCTCGCCCGCCCGCACCTTGCCCCGGAAGACGTGATAGGACCACGCGGTATAGGTCAGGATCACCGGGATGATCAGCAATGCGCCGACCAGCGCGAAGCCCATGCTCTGCGGCGGGGCGGCGGCCTCGCGGATCGAGATGTCGGGCGGGATGATGTTCGGCCAGATGCTGATGCCCAGGCCCGAATAGCCCAGGAACAGCAGGAACAGCACCAACAGGAAGGGCGTGGCCCCCGGATCGCCGCCCCGCAGCGCGCGGATCAGCAGAAGCGCGGTCAGCCCGACCAGCAGCGGCACCGGCGCGAAGAAGAACAGGTTCGGCAGGCTGAACCAGCGTTCCGCCACCGCCGGATGGGCCAGCGGCGTCCACAGGCTGACCATGGCGATCACCGCCAGCAGCGCCAGCAGCGCCGGGCGGGCCAGCGCGACCATGCGGTCATGCAGCGCGCCCTCGGTCTTGATGATCAGCCATGTCGCGCCCAGAAGCGCATAGGCGACCATCAGCCCCAGCCCGGTAAAGACGCTGAACGGCGTCAGCCAGTCCATCGGCCCGCCGAGGAAGCGCGGCCCCTCGGTCTGGAACCCGTTCAGGAACGCCCCCAGCGAGGCGCCCTGGAAGAAGGTCGCCACGGCCGAGCCCAGCATGAAGGCCTTGTCCCAGAAGGGCTTGTGATGCTCGTCGGCCTTGAAGCGGAACTCGAAGGCCACGCCGCGCCAGATCAGGCCCAGCAGCATCAGCGCCAGCGGGATATACAGCGCGGACAGCACCACCGCATAGGCCAGCGGAAAGGCCGCCATCAGCCCGGCGCCGCCAAGGACCAGCCAGGTCTCGTTGCCGTCCCAGGCCGGGGCGACGGTATTGACCATCACGTCGCGATCCTCGCGCCGCGGCACGAAGGGGAACAGGATGCCAATGCCCAGGTCGAACCCGTCCATGATGACATACATCATCAGCCCGAAGGCGATGATGACGGCCCAGATGATCGGCAGGTCGATGCCCATGTCTCAGCCCTCCTTCGGGTCGGGCGCGGCCGAGAGCGGCCGGGCCGGGCGCCGCGCGGGATCGTCGCCCGCGGTCGCGGGCTCGTCCTCGCCCGCCTCGGGTCCCTTGCCGACCAGTTTCAGCATGTAGCTCGTGCCGATGCCGAAGACGATCAGATAGGCGACGACGAAGGTGACCAGCGTGACGCTCATGGTCAGGGCAGAGTGATCCGACACCGCCTCGCTGGTGCGCATCACGCCGTGGATGATCCAGGGCTGGCGGCCGATCTCGGTCGTGTACCAGCCGGCCAGGATCGCGATCAGCCCGCTTGGCCCCATCAGCGCGGCGAAGCGCAAGAACCAGCGCCCCTCGTAGAGCCGGCCGCGCCAGCGCCGCCAGGCCGCCCACAGGCCAAGCGTCACCATCAGCATCCCCAGCCCGACCATGGTGCGGAAGGTCCAGAACACAACCACGACCGGCGGGCGGTCCTCGGGCGCGAATTCCTTCAGCCCCGGATAATGGCCGTCCCAGCTGTGGGTCAGGATCAGGCTGGAGAGGTTCGGGATCTCGACCTTCCAGCGGGTCACCTCGGCCTGCTGGTCGGGCCAGCCGACGAGGATCAGCGGCACGCCCTGGCCCGGCGTGTTTTCCCAATGCCCCTCCATCGCGGCCACCTTGGCGGGCTGGTGTTCCAGCGTGTTCAGCCCGTGCTGGTCGCCGATCAGCACCTGCAGGGGCGCGACGGCCAGAAGCATCCACATCGCCATCGACAGCATCCGCCGCACCATGGGATTGTCGTTGCCGCGCAGCAGGTGCCAGGCCCCCGAGGCGCCGACGAACAGCGCCGTTGCCAGGTAGGCCGCCGTCAGCATATGCGCCAGCCGATAGGGGAAGGACGGATTGAAGATCACCGCCAGCCAGTCGACCGGCACGACCACGCCCTCGACGATCTCGAAGCCCTGCGGCGTGTGCATCCAGCTGTTCGAGGCCAGGATCCAGGTGGCCGAGATCACCGTGCCGATGGCCACCATCACGGTCGAGAAGAAATGCAGCCCCGGCCCGACCCGGTGCCAGCCGAACAGCATGACGCCCAGGAAACCGGCCTCCAGGAAGAAGGCCGTCAGCACCTCGTAGGCCAGCAGGGGCCCGGTGATCGAGCCCGCGAAGGCCGAGAAATAGCTCCAGTTCGTGCCGAACTGATAGGCCATGACCAGCCCCGAGACGACCCCCATGGCGAAGTTCACCGCGAAGATCCTGGACCAGAAATGGTAAAGATCGCGATAGACCGCGTCCTTCTTCCACAGCCACATGCCTTCCAGCACCGCCAGATAGCTGGCCAGCCCGATGGTGATCGCCGGATAGATGATGTGGAACGAGATGGTGAAGCCGAACTGGATCCGGGCCAGCTCAAGCGCGGTCAGGCCGAACATCTGCGGTCTCCTCGGGGCGCGGTCGGCTGCGGGCGGGACATTCGGTCGAAGGCTAGCACGGATCCGGGCCGAAGATCGACCGCCAGCGGGAAAATATCGCGGGCGGCCGCGACGGCCCGGCGGATCCGGGTCGGGGATGCCGCAGGATCATGCGCATCGCCGATGGCCAGGCCGCGCAGTCACCCGCACGGCCCGAGGCGGTATCACCACGCCCGCAGTTTCGGTCCTGTCCGCCACACCGTCGCCGGCAACACTTTGCGGAGGCTGGCGCGGGCCAGGGAAGAGAGCCGCAGGCAGCGCGCGCCATCACCCAGTGACCTGAACCGGAAGGATTTTTTGGATGAAATGGTAGCGGAGGAGGGATTTGAACCCCCGACACAAGGATTATGATTCCTCTGCTCTAACCAGCTGAGCTACTCCGCCACGGGTGAGGGGCGATGTAAGCGAGGCGGCCGGGGGCGTCAAGCGCTTTTCTGCGCTTTTTGCGTCGATCGCGGCAGCCTCGCCGGATGGGGGCGGCATCCCTTCTCCACCCGCGGCCGGGCAGGCGTTTCGGACAGCAGTTTCAAGCCGTTCCCCGGTCGGGGCCTGGTTTCAGGCGCCTGGCAGCGCGCAGCCGGGCAGCCCGCCGTGCGGGGTCCGCGATCCTTGATCCGCGCGCCCGGATCCGGCGCCGGAGAAAGCCCCGCGCGCCCGTGGAATGCCTGTCGCGCGCCGTTCAGCCGCGGGCGCGCACGACCTGCAGAAGCGGCATCACCTCGGACATGTCGGGCCCGTGGGCCTGGCCGGTCAGCGCCTTGCGCAGCGGCATGAACAGGCCCTTGCCCTTGCGGCCGGTCTGCGCCTTGACCTCGGCGGTCCATTCGCCCCAGGTCGCGTCCGTATAGGGCGGCGGCGGCAGCAGGCGCAGCGCCTCGGCGACGAAAGCGGCATCCTCGGGGTCGATCTGCGGCTCGGCGCCGTCATGGAAGATGCGCCACCAATCGGCCAGGTCCTCCAGCCGGGTGATGTTCTGCGAGGCCACGCGCCAGAAACGCTCGGCCAGGTCGGCGGGCACGCCAAGCGCGGCGATGCGGTCGCGCACCGCCTCGAAGGGCAGCGACTGGTTCAATTCGCGGGTCAGCGGCCACAGGTCCTCGGCATCGAATTTCGTGGGCGAGGCGCCGAAATGCGACAGGTCGAACCCCGCGGCCAGCTCGTCCAGGCTGGTCTTCAGCGCGACCGGCTGGCTGGAGCCGAGATGCGCCATCATCGACAGCAGCGCCTCGGGCGCGACGCCCGCCTCACGCAGGTCGCGGATCGACAGCGCGCCAAGACGCTTGGACAGTTCCTCGCCCTTCGCGCCGGTCAGCAGGCTGTGATGGGCGAAGGCCGGCGGCGTGCCGCCAAGCGCGCGGATGATCTGGATCTGCGTCGCGGTATTGGTGACATGATCGGCCCCCCGCACGATATCGGTCACGCCCATGTCGGTATCGTCGACGGAGGACGCGAAGGTATACAGCACCTGCCCGTCGGCGCGGATCAGCACCGGGTCCGACACGCTGGCCGCGTCGATGGAAATATCGCCCAGGATGCCGTCGGTCCATTCGATGCGCTCGTGATCCAGCCGGAAGCGCCAATAGCCCTCGCGCCCCTCAGCCCGCAGCTTCTGCTTCTCGGCCTCGGACAGGTTCAGGCCGGTGCGGTCATAGACCGGCGGGCGGCCCATGTTCAGCTGCTTCTTGCGCTTCAGGTCCAGTTCGGTCGGGGTCTCGAAGACCTCATACAGCCGGCCCGCGCCGCGCAGCCCGTCGGCGGCCTCGGCATAGCGGTCCAGGCGCAGCGACTGGCGCTCGACCCGGTCCCAATGCAGGCCCAGCCAGTCCAGGTCGCGCTTGATGCCGTCGGCATATTCCTCCTTCGAGCGCTCGCGGTCGGTATCGTCCAGGCGCAGGATGAAACTGCCGCCCGCCTTGCGCGCGATCAGATAGTTGAACAGCGCGGTGCGCAGGTTGCCGACATGGATGTGGCCGGTGGGCGACGGTGCGAAGCGGGTGATGGTCATGGGACGTCTCCTGTTGAGGCTGCTCTTTCACAGACGGCGGATTTTGTCCATATGAGGGGCGGATGACGCAGGAGGCGCGGATGAGTGACTGGAACGGCCTGACGGCCCCCGATGCGGCCGAGATGGAGGCGATGGCGCGCGCCGCGCTGCAGGCGCTGCCGCCCGAATTCGCCGGTCATGCCGCCGACGTGGCGATCCGCGTGGCCGAATTCGCCCCCGAGGAGGTGCTGGACGAATTGCAGATCGACGACCCGTTCGAGCTGACCGGCCTCTATGACGGCATCCCCGTGACCGAGAAATCGGTGCTGGACCAGCCGGGCGGCCCCGATATCGTCTGGCTCTATCGCCGGCCGCTGCTGGACGAATGGGCCTCGCGCGGGGACGTGACGCTGGGGGAGCTGGTCGGCCATGTCGTCACCCACGAGCTGGCGCATCACTTCGGCTGGTCGGACGACGACATCGCCACCATCGACCGGTGGTGGGAATGAGCCAGGACCCGATCCTGACCGTCACGCTGAACCCGGCGCTGGACCTGTCGACCTCGGCCGACGAGGTGCGCCCGGACCTGAAGCTGCGCTGCGACAAGCCGGTGGTCGATCCGGGCGGCGGCGGCATCAATGTCAGCCGGGCGATCAAGGTCATGGGCGGGCAGTCCACCGCCATGGTCGCGCTTGGCGGCGCCACCGGGCAGCGCATCGCGGAACTGCTGAAGGCCGACGGGCTGTCGCTGGTCCGGCTGACCGCGCCGGGCGAGACGCGGCAGTCGCTGGCGGTGAACGACCGCGCGACCGGCGGGCAATACCGTTTCGTGCTGCCGGGGCCGGAATGGCACCGCGCCCATGTCGCCGACATGACCTCGGCCATCGCCGAGGGCGCGCGGGCGGGCGGCTGGGTGGTCGTGTCGGGATCGAACCCGCCGGGCGTGCCGGACGGGTTCGAGCAGATGCTGACCGTGCGGCTGAAGGACAGCGCCGCGAAGCTGGTCGTCGACACCTCGGGCGAGGCGCTGCGGGTGCTGGCGGGGTCATCGACCCCGGTCGACGTGCTGCGCATGGACAGCCACGAGGCCGAGGGGCTGGCCGGCCGCCCCCTGCCGCTGCGCAGCGACAGCGCGGGCTTCGCGGCGGGGCTGGTGCGCGACGGCGCGGCGCGTTCGGTGATCGTGGCGCGGGGCGCGGACGGGTCGGTCATCGCCGGGCCGGACGGCGCCTGGCACGCCGAGGCGACGCCGGTGCAGGTGGTCAGCGCGGTCGGCGCGGGCGACAGTTTCGTGGCGGGCTTCGTGCTGGCCTCGGCCCGCGGCTGGCGCGTGGAGGAAGCCCTGGCGCTTGGCGCGGCGGCGGCCTCGGCGGCGGTGATGACCCCCGCGACCGAGCTGTGCCATGCCGATGACGTGGAACGCTTCTATGCCGGCCGCGTCGTCAGCCGGCTTTGAGAAGCCCCCCGCACAGCATAGCGCGGCGCGGAAACGCAAAGGCCGCCCCGGAAGGGCGGCCTGCGGGGCCTGGTTGGTCAAGTGACGTGCGGTCAGGCCGCTTCGGCCTCGGCCTCGGCGGCCATGCGGCGCTCGCTCTCCTCGCGCGACAGCGCGACCGAGGTGCGCACGCCCTTCGAGACGAATTCCATCAGCCCCTTCACCACGCGTTCGTTCGGGTCGATCCCGGCGCAGCTCAGCACCTCGCGCCCGTCGCGCGACCGCGCCCAACGCGCGATCTGCTCGGGGCCGTTGCCATATTTCTTGTCATCGGCAATGGCGTCGTCCAATGCCGCCAGCACCACGGCCGCGAAAAGCTTGCGGGCACGCTGGCCTTGTTCAAAATTGAATGCAGAGCCGTCAACAAAATCGCGCATATCGTTCGTCCTGGTTCAGTTCCCGCAGGCAGACACGGGAAAAGCGGGAAGACTTGACGCCAACCCTTCGTTATTCATTCCGTTTCTTCGACGGTGCCGCCTGCAATAGCCGTGACGGCGCCGATTCGGTATTCCCTGTCTCGCATGGCTGTCATGCATTACCTGCATGTCATGCAAAAATCAGGTGAAATCTGCCATACCCACGTCACTTCGGCAAAGCTCCGCCCCCGGGTCCTGCCTTGACAACGCCGCAATTCCGTATTGGTTGCCAGACATCGCAGGCCCCGATATAGGGGCGCGGCAGCGCCGTTCAACCGTTCGGACGGCGACATTCCCATATCATTTCCAAGGTCCGTCCCATGCCCAAGATCAACGGCAACGAAATCCGCCCCGGCAATGTGCTGGAGCATGACGGAGGCCTCTGGGCCGCCGTGAAGGTCAGCCACGTCAAGCCCGGCAAGGGCGGCGCCTTCGCCCAGGTCGAGCTGAAGAACCTCCGCGACGGCCGCAAGCTGAACGAGCGTTTCCGCAGCGAAGACAAGGTGGAACGCGTGCGCCTGGACCAGAAGGACCAGCAATTCCTGTATGAAACCGACGGCAAGCTGGTCTTCATGGACAGCGAGACCTTCGAGCAGACCGAGCTTGACGCCGAGCTGCTGGGCGACCGCCGCCCCTTCCTGCAGGACGGCATGACCGCCACCATCGAATATTACGGCGAGGAAGCCCTGTCGGTCGCCCTGCCCCAGAAAGTGACCTGCACCGTCGCCGAGACCGAGCCGGTGGTGAAGGGCCAGACCGCCGCCAACAGCTACAAGCCGGCGATCCTCGACAATGGCGTGCGCATCATGATCCCGCCCTTCGTCGGCGAGGGCGAGGCCATCGTGGTCAATACCGAACTGTTCGAATACAGCGAACGCGCCTGATCCGGCATCTGCCCCGATCACATTGATTTGAAACGCCCCGGCCCCGCGCCGGGGCGTCTTTCACCTGTGGCGCGGGCTCGGGTCCAGCCCGTCGTCCCCGAACAGCTCCAGCTGGCCGTCGGGCGGCGCCTCGTCATGGTCGAAGCCGGACAGGGTGATCCCCAGCAGGCGCACGCCGCGCGGGTCGGGCAGGACGGTATCGGCCAGCTCGCAGGCCAGCGCCAGCATCTCGGCTTCGCAATCCACCATGCGCGGCAGCGTCCGGGCGCGGGTGATCTGCTGGAAATCGGAGAACTTCACCTTCAGCGTCACCGTCCGGCCGCGCAATTCGTGCCGCGCGACATGGCGCCAGACCTTCTCGGCCAGCGGGGCCAGCGCCTCATGCGCCTGACCCAGGGTCATCAGGTCGGTGAAATAGGTGTTCTCGGCCCCGACCGACTTGCGGATCCGGTCCGGCCGCACCTGCCGGTGGTCGATCCCGCGCGAGATGTTCCAGTAATACCGCCCCGACTTGCCGAAGCGGCGGGTCAGGAACTCCAGCTCCTGCGCGCGCAGGTCGGCGCCGGTATGGATGCCCATCGCGTTCATCTTGCGCGCCGTGGCCGGGCCGATGCCGTGGAACTTGCCGACCGGCAGGCTCAGCACGAAATCCGGGCCGCGCTCGGGGGTGATGACGCACAGCCCGTCGGGCTTGTTCTGGTCCGAGGCCAGCTTGGCCAGGAACTTGTTGTAGCTGACCCCGGCGCTGGCGGTCAGCTGCGTCGCCTCGCGGATGCGGGCGCGGATCTCCTTCGCGACCTGGGTGGCGGTCTGGCCGGGCCACAGGTGGTCGGTCACGTCCAGATAGGCCTCGTCCAGCGACAGCGGCTCGACCAGCGGAGTATAGTCGGCGAAGATGTCGCGGATCTGGGCACTGACCGCGCGATAGACATCGAAGCGGTGGCGCACGAAGATCAGGTCCGGGCACAGCCGCCGTGCCGTGACCGAGGGCATGGCCGAGCGCACCCCGAAGGCCCGCGCCTCGTAGCTGGCCGCCGCGACCACGCCGCGCAGCGAGGCCCCGCCCACCGCCACCGGCTTGCCGCGCAGCTGGGGATCGTCGCGCTGCTCGACCGAGGCATAGAAGGCATCCATGTCGATATGGATGATCCTGCGCGGCGCCGACCCGTCGGCCGCGTCCGGGGGCGTATCCGCCCCGCCGGTCATTCGGCCCGGCTTGTCATTCGGCGGAAAGGCGGGCCTCGCCGGCCTCCATCCCCTCGCCCAGCCGGTCGAAGCGGACATGGGCGATGGCACGGCCGCCCGACCGGGTGAACAGCGTGCCGACCTCGCGCCCCTCGCGCAGGATCTTCGTGCCGACCGGCGCCGCGCCCTCGATGCGCAGCGTCGTCAGCCCCTTGCGCAGTTCGGTCTTGTGCTTCATCCGCGCGGTGACCTCCTGCCCGACATAGCAGCCCTTGCGGAAATCGACGCCATGCAGGCGCTCGAACCCGGCTTCCAGGATGAAGGTCTCGTTGGGGATCAGCTCGACCAGCGTTTCCGGGATGCAATGGGCCACGCGGATCGCGTCCCAGTCGCTGCCGTCATCGCCGCCCTTGCCATAGAGCCGCCAGCCGAGCGCCTCGTGCCGCGGATCGGCGATGGCGCCCTCGGGGGCCGGGCTGGTGCCGCGGGCGACGGCCATCTCGACGGGTTCCAGCGCCACCTTCGAGCGCAGCCTGTACATGCCCAGCCGCCGCATCAGGTCCCCGGCCAGATCCGCATGGACATCCAGCAGCAGCGCGTCGCCCCGCGGAATGATCAGGAAATCGGCCAGGTATTTCCCCTGCGGCGTCAGCAGCGCCGCCCAGCAGGGGGCGCGGCGGACGTCATTCGTCACCAACCCCTGCAGGAATTCCAGGCGATCCTCGCCGGTGACGCGGATGATCTGGCGGCTCATGTGTCCTCTCCGAATTGCAGCGCGACCAGGCGGGCATAGGCGCCGCCCTTCGCCATCAACTGGTCATGGCTGCCCTCTTCGACAACCCTGCCCGCCTCGATCACCACGATCTTGTCGGCATTGCGGATCGTGGACAGGCGATGCGCGATCACCAGCGTCGTGCGGCCCCGCGACAGCCGGTCCAGCGCATCCTGCACCAGCCGCTCGCTGGCGGTGTCCAGCGCGCTGGTGGCCTCGTCCAAGAGCAACACCGGCGCGTCGCGCAGGATCGCGCGGGCGATGGCCACGCGCTGGCGCTGCCCGCCCGACAGGCTGGAGCCGCGCGGCCCCACCGGCTGGTCCAGCCCCAGGGGCTGGATGCTGGCGAATTCGGTGACATGGGCGGCGTCCAGCGCCCGCGCCAGGGCGTCCGGCCCGGCATCGGGCCGCCCCATCAGCACGTTCTCGCGCAGGGATTCGTCGAACAGCGCCGCCTCCTGCGCCACGGTGGAAAACTGGTCGCGCAGCACGCCCAGGTCATAGTCCGAAACCGGCACGCCGCCCAGCAGGACCTGCCCGCGATCGGGATCGACCATTCGCGTCAGCAGGTTGAAGACGGTCGACTTGCCCGCCCCCGAAGGCCCGACCAGCGCGGTGGTCCGCCCGGCCTCGGCCGCGAAGGACAGGCCGTGCAGCACCGTATGGCCTTCATAGGACAGCCAGACATCCTCCAGCCGGATCGAGGTCTCCTCGGGCGGCGCCTTGCGCGGCCCCGAGCGGATCGTGGGCCGCGTATCCAGCACCTGGTAGATCCGCTCCAGGCTGGCGGCGGCGGTCTGCCAGCTGCCGGCCAGCGTGCCCAGCCGGCGCATCGGCTGGAAGGCCAGCGCCAGCGCGCTGAAGAAGGCCATGAAATCGCCGACGCTGCGCTCGCCCTCCATCACCTGCGCGCCGCCAAGCGCCAGGACCGAGACGAAGCCGATGCCGGTGACGATATCGGTCAGCGCCGGGATCACCACGCTGGTCGCGGCCACCTTCACCTCGGCCTGGCGGATGCGGTCGACGATCTCGCCGAAGCGGCGGTTCTGGACATCCTCGGCGCGGTTCAGCCGGATCGAGGCGATGCCATGCAGCACCTCGTCCAGCCGGGTGGCGCGCGCGCTGGCATTGACCCGGCTCTGGGCGACCTTGCGGCGGATGTAGCGCTGGACCAGCGCGGCAGGCGCGATCAGGATCGGCGCGCCGATCAGCGCGGCCACGGTCCAGACCGGGTCGATGGTGACGGCGACCGCGAACAGCATGAACAGGGCGATGATGTCGCGGGTCGCGCCGGTGATCAGCGTGGCCCAGACCCCCTGCACCGCGATCGTGTCGCCCTGCACCCGCTCGATCAGCGCGCCGGGCGGGTTGTCGCGGAAGAAGCGGCCGTCCAGCAGCATGATATGGGCCAGAAGGTCGCGCTGCATCAGGGTCGAGATCCCCAGCGAGATCCGCGTCAACAGCGACCGCCCCGCCACCAGCGTCAGCGCCCGGAGCAGGAAGATGCAGAAGATGGCGCCGCCGACCCACCAGATCGCGCCCTCCTCGCGCCCGACGAAGACCCGGTCGAAAAGCGGCTTCAGCATCCACGAGATCAGCGCCAGGGTAGAGCCTTCCAGCGTCATCAGCAGGAAGGCCACCACCATGCTGCCGCGATGCCGGCGCAGGTAATCCGTCCAGAAGCGGCGGAACAGGGACGGGGTTTCGACGGTCTGGGGCACGGCTTCCTGCATCTGTGATCGATCGGGCAGCGCGTCGGGCCGGGCCGGGCAAGGTCCGCGCGTCCGCCACAGCATTAACCCGTCCGGCCGACCCGGGGCAAGCCGCTGGCCGGAAAGGGGAAGAAAGGGGGCTCGCCGCCCCCTCTTGGCCTGCGGCCAATTCACCCCGCAGGTATTTCGAAAGGAGCGCGAGGGCCCATGCCCTCGATCGGCCCGCCCCTCGCGCTCCTTCCAAATACCTCGGGGGGAGCCGCGCAGCGGCGGGGGGCAGCGCCCCCCTGCCCAGGTTGACGCCGGGCGGGCGGCGGACTACCGATCGGCGATTGCACCCGCGAAAGTCCCGCCATGAGCCTTGCTTCCGGCCGCCCTATTCTCTCGATCCCCGGTCCCTCGCCCCTGCCCGACCGCGTGCTGCGCGCCGCCCATCGCGCCTCGCCCGACATCTACGGCGACGAGCTGGCCGAGCTGAACCTGTCGGTCATGGCGCAGCTGAAGCGGCTGGCGGGCACGCGCGCCCATCTGGCGCCCTATATCGGCAACGGCCATGTCGGCTGGGAGGCCTCGGCCGCCAACCTGTTCGATGCGGGCGAGCGGGTGCTGGCGCTGACCTCGGGCCATTTCGGCCGCAGCTGGGCGGCGCAGCTGGCCGAGATGGGGATCGCGGTCGAGCTGCTGGATTTCGGCCTGGCGCCGCCCGATCCGGCCCGGCTGGCCGAGCGGCTGGCGGCGGACAAGGCGCAGGATATCCGCGCCGTGCTGGTCTGCCAGATCGACACCGCCAGTTCGGCCAGCGCCGATATCGCGGCGATCCGGGCGGCGATGGGCGATCATCCGGCGCTCTTGGTGGTGGATGCCATCGCCTCGCTCGGCTCGGCGCCGATGAAGATGGACGAATGGGGCGTGGACGTGCTGATCTCGGCCAGCCAGAAGGGGCTGATGTGCCTGCCGGGGACCTGTTTCCTGTGGTTTTCCGACCGGGCGGCGGCGCGCGGCCGGACCAGCCTGACCACGCCGGTCTGGGACTGGCATCTGCGCGCCAATGCCGAGGCGCTGTGGCGGTTCTGGGGCGGCACGCCGCCGGTCCAGCAGATCCACGCCCTTGACGAGGCGCTGCGCATGATCCTCGACGAGGAGGGCTTGGAGGCCGTCTGGGCGCGCCATCATGCGCTGGCCGAGACGGTCTGGGCCGCGGTCGACGCCTGGGGGCGCGGCAATCCGGCGATCCGGCTGGCGGTCGCCGATCCGGCGCGGCGGGCGGCCTCGGTCACGGCGATCCACCTGCCGGGCGCCGAGGAGCTGCGGGCCTGGACCGCGGCGAAGGCGGGCGTCACGCTCGGCATCGGCCTGGGGGCCGAGGATCCGCCGAACGCCTTGCGCGTGGCCCATATGGGCCATTGCAACGCGGCGATGGTCATGGGCGTCCTGGGTGCGATGGAGGCGGGCATGTGCGCGCTGAAGGTGCCGCATGGCACCGGCGGGCTGGAGGCGGCCGCCGCGGTGATCGCGGCGCGGGCCTAGGCGTCCGGCATCCGCGCCAGCGTCACGATGCTGTCGCCATAGCGGCGCTGGTCGATCTGGACCAGCGGCGCGGGAACGACGGGCGGGCGCGATTCCTCCCACACGATCATGGCGCCGGGCGCGATCCAGCCGCCGGCCAGCGCCGAGGCGATCGCGGCTTCGCCGCGGCCCTGCCCATAGGGCGGATCGAGGAAGACCAGCGTGAAACCCGCGCCGCGGTTCTGGCCCAGCCGGGTGGCGTCGCGGCGCCAGAGATCGGTTGCGCCCATGGCGCGGGCGCGCTCGACATTGGCGCGGATCAGCGCGCGGGCGCGAGTGCCCTCATCGACGAAGGCCACCCGCGCGGCGCCGCGCGACAGCGCCTCGAGCCCCAGCGCGCCGGTGCCCGCGAAGAGGTCCAGCACCCGCGCGCCGGGGACCGGGTTGCCGTGGCTGCCATTAACCAGCAGGTTGAAGATCGATTCGCGCACCCGGTCGGTGGTCGGGCGCAGATGCGCGGCCAGGTCGCCCTCGCCCAGCTCGGCCAGCTTCAACCCGCGCAGGCTGCCGCCGACGATCCTCATGGGCGGGAACCCGGTTGCGTCCCGCGATGACGGGGGGCCGTCTGCCCCCCGGCCCCTGCGGGGCTCCCCCCGAGGGTATTTGCGCAACGAAGAAGCATCATGCGAGCAGCGCCTTGAGATCGGGGGCGGAGGGGATGAGGTCGGGATCGGGAGAGCGGCCGGCCTCGATCAGGCGCTTGCCGATCATGTAGGCGCGGGCGTCGTTCAGCGCGTCCACGGCGATCAGCCGGGCGTCGCGGAAATACCAGACCGAGCCGCCATGCTGGCCGTCGCCGGGGCGGGTGACGATGCGGTCATGGCCGCTGTTCAGCCCGGCGATCTGCAGCTTGGCGTCGAACTGGTCGGACCAGAACCACGGCCGGGCGGCATAGGGGCGGTTCGCCCCCAGCATGTTGTCGGCCACGCATTCGGCCATGTCGATGGCGCCGCCGACGCTTTCCAGGCGGAGGCGCCCGCCCGGCTGGGGAAAGCTTGCGCAATCGCCCGCCGCCCAGATCGCCGGGTCGGAGGTCCGGCCGAAGGCGTCGGTGGCGATGCCGTCCTGCAGCGTCAGGCCCGCGGTCGCGGCCAGCGTGGTCTCGGGCAGGACGCCGATCCCCATCACCACCAGGTCGGCCGGCAGCTGGCGGCCGTCGGCCAGCGCGACGCCCTCGGCGCGGGTCGTGCCGGCGATGCGTTGGATCGGGGCGCCTTCGAGAATCTCGACCCCATGCGCCAGGTGCAGCGCGCGGATCATCTCCGCCGTTTCCGCCGCGGCCACCCGGCCCAGGATGCGCGGCGCGGCCTCGACCAGCGTGACCTCGAGCCCCAGCTTGCGGGCCACGGCGGCGGCCTCCAGCCCGATATAGCCGCCGCCGATCACCACCAGCCGCCGGCCGGGCCGCATCTGGGCGGCCAGCGCATCGACATCGGCCAAGCCGCGGATCACATGGGTGCCCGGCAGATCGCCCCCCAGGGCGGCCGGCAGGCGGCGCGGCGCGGCGCCGAGCGTCAGCGCCAGCGCGTCATAGGGCAGCTGCCCCGCGCTGGTCGTCACCCGTTTCGCGGCCCGGTCGATCGCCGTCGCGGTTTCGCCCAGGCGCAGCTCGATCCGTTGCTCGGCCCACCATTCGGGCGCACGCAGCAGCAGGCGGTCCAGCCCCATCTGGCCCAGCAGATAGGCCTTGGACAGCGGCGGGCGCTGGTAGGGCGCGACCGGCTCGGCCCCGATCACGGTCAGCGGGCCGTCATGCCCCTTCGCGCGCAGCCGCGCCGCCATCGAGGCCGCCGCCTGCCCCGCCCCAAGGATCACGATGCGCATTCCCGTCTCCGTCGCTCTGGCCAGCGGCCCTATCACACTGGCCCATCACCGGGCGGCACCCTATAGTCGCCGCGAATCCGTTGCAATTCAGGAGGACGCCATGACCATCACCGTCGGAGACAAGCTGCCAGCGGGCCAAGCCCTGCGCGTGGGCGAGAACGGCCCCGAAGCGGTCGACCTGGCCGGGCTGGCCAGCGGCCGGGTGGCGATTTTCGGCCTGCCGGGCGCCTTCACCGGCACCTGCACCAATGCGCATATGCCCAGCTTCATCCGCAGCGCCGACGCCTTCCGGGCCAAGGGCGTCGACCGGATCGTCTGCCTGACCGTGAACGATCCCTTCGTGACCGATGCCTGGGCCAGGGCGACCGGCGCCGACAAGGCCGGGATCGAGGTCCTGGCCGATGCCGATGGCAGCGTCACCCAGGCGCTTGGCCTGTCCTTCGACGCGCCGCCCGCCGGGCTTTACGGCCGCTGCAAGCGCTTTGCCGCGCTGCTGAAGGATGGCCGCTTCGAGGTGGTCGACATCGAGGATTCCCCCGGCACCTGCAGCGTCAGCGCCGGCGAAGCCCTGCTGGAAAAGGCCTGACAAGGCCCCCTCGCACTCCTTGAAAATACCTTCGGGGGGAGTTCCCGGAACGGGAACCGGGGGGCAGACAGCCCCCCCGCCTCGCCTAGCCGCGCATCGACCGGAAGAGGCGCGCCAGATGCAGGGTCGAGGCATCGTGCCCCGCCGCATCCTCGCCCTTCAGCAGCGGCTCGACCTTCAGCGCCAGCTCCTTGCCCAGCTCGACCCCCCACTGGTCGAAGCTGTTGATCCGCAGGATCACCCCCTCGACGAAGACCCGATGCTCATAAAGCGCCACGACCTGCCCCAGCGTGTAGGGCGTCAGCTGCCGCATCAGCAGCGTGGTCGAGGGCCGGTTGCCCGGAAAGACCCGGTGCCGCGCCTGGCGTTCCAGCTCGGGCCCCTCCAGTCCCCTGGCCGCCATCAGCGCCCGCGCCTCCTCGAGCGAGCGGCCGCGCATCAGCGCCTCGGATTGCGCCAGGCAGTTCGCGGCCAGAAGGATGTGGTGATGCGCCAGCGCCTCCTCGTGCCCGCGCGCGGCAAGGATGAATTCGCAGGGCACGACCGAGGTGCCCTGATGGATCAGCTGATAGAAGGCGTGCTGGCCGTTGGTGCCCGGCTCGCCCCAGACCACGGGTCCCGAGGGCACGGCCAGTTCGCTGCCGTCCATCGCCACGCGCTTGCCGTTCGATTCCATTTCCAGCTGCTGCAGATAGGCGGGCAGCCGCAGCAGGCGGTTGTCATAGGGCAGCACGGCGCGGGTCGGATATCCGCAGACCTGGTGATGCCAGATGCCGACCAGCGCCAGCAGGACGGGCAGGTTGGCCTCCAGCGGCGCCGCGCGGAAATGCGCGTCCATCGCCGCGCCGCCCGCCAGGAATTCGTCGAAACGCTCGGGGCCGATGGCCAGCATCAGCGACAGCCCGATCGGGCCCCAGACGGAATAGCGCCCGCCGACCCAGTCCTCGAAGCCGAAGACCCGCGAGAGGTCGATGCCGAAATCCGCCGTCTTCTCCGTGGCCGAGGACAGCGCCGCGAATTGCGCCGCCGGCTGGGCGACCGACCCGGCCATCCAGTCCCGCGCGGTCTGCGCATTGGTCATGGTCTCGATGGTGGTGAAGGTCTTCGACGCCACGATCACCAGCGTCGTCGCCGGATCCAGCCCCTTCAGCGTATCCGCGATATCGGCGCCGTCCACGTTGGAAACGAAATGCACCCGCGGCCCGTCATGAAAGGGCGCCAGGGCCAGCACCGCCATGTAGGGTCCCAGGTCCGAGCCGCCGATGCCGATATTCACCACATCGGTGATGCGCCCGCCCTGCCCCGAAAACGCGCCCGAGCGCAGGTCGCGCGCAAAACCCGCCATCCGGTCATGGGTCGCGCGCAGCTCGGGCATCACGTCCTGCCCGTCCAGCACCACGCTGCCCGACAGATTGCGCAGCGCCGTGTGCAGCACCGCCCGGCCCTCGGTCTCGTTGATCCGCGCGCCGGCGAACATCGCCTCGCGCCGCGCCTCCAGGTCGGCGCCGCGCGCCAGCTCCAGCAGCAGGTCGCGCGCGCCGGCGTCGATCAGCGTCTTCGACCAGTCGAAGACCAACCCGTCGGCCTGGGTCGCGAAGTTTTCCGCCCGGTCGGGGTCGGCCTCGAACAGGTCGGTGATTCGGGTATCGCCCTGCGCCGCGCGGTAATCGGCCAGGCGGTTCCAGATCGTCGTCATGCGGATGTCCCTCTTTCTTTCGGACCAGAGGGCCTATTCGGCCCAATGGACGGTGGCCGCGTCCAGAAACGCCCGGATCGGCGCCTCGGTCGGGTCCAGCTTCTGCGCCCGTTCCAGCGCCTCGCGCTTTTCCGGGCCCATGATCAGCAGATGGAGATGCATCGCCTTCGACAGGACCGGCCGGGTCAGCGTCAGGCGCGGCTCCTCGGCGCCGGGCGCGCGGATCGCCATCAGCGGCGGCGCGTCCGAGGCCAGCGCCTCGGCCAGCCGGTCGGCGCCGGGAAACAGGCTGGCGGTGTGCATGTCGTTGCCCATGCCCAGCAGCGCCACGGTGATCGGCAGATGCTCGGCGATGCGCTGCGACAGCACGTCCGCCGCGTCCTCGGGCCGCTCATGGCCGGTATAGAGGTCGATATGGCTGGCCGCCGCCGCCCGGTCGCGCAGCAGGTGCCGCCGCAGAAGCCGCCCGTTCGAGCGCTTGTGCTCGCCATCCACCCAGCGTTCGTCGCCCAGAAAGATCGTCACCCGCTCCCAGTCGATATCGGCGCCGCTCAGCGTCTCGAAGACCGGGATCGGGGTCGAGCCGCCGGGAACACACAGCGAGGCGGCCGGATTGGTGCGCAGATGCTGGCCCAGCTGGCCGGCGATCCGGTCGGCCAGCGACAGGGCCAGCATTTCCCGGTCGGGATATTCCTTGAATTCCATGCTCATGCGCGAATCTCCCTCCATCGGCGGTTGTCGCGATGCATCAGGCGCAGCGCCTCTTCGGGCCCCGAGGAGCCCGCGTCATAGGGTTCGGGCCGCTGCTTGCCTTCCTCCCATGCGGCGATGATCGGATCGGTCCAGGCCCATGCCGCCTCGACCTCGTCACCGCGCATGAACAGCGTCTGGTTGCCGCGGATCACGTCCATGATCAGCCGTTCATAGGCGTCGGGCATGTCGGCGCCCTCGGGGCCAAGCGCGTCGGCGAAGGACATGTCCAGCGGCACCTGCACCAGCCGCATCCCGCCCGGACCCGGCTCCTTGATCATCACCTTCAGGTTCATACCTTCGTTCGGCTGCAGGCGAATGACAAGCTCGTTCGCCTTGGGCTCGCCGCTGTCGTCGAAGATCGAATGCGGCGGCTCCTTGAAGGTGATGGCGATCTCGCTGGTGCGGGCGCGCAGCTTCTTGCCGGTGCGCAGGTAGAAGGGCGTGCCCTGCCAGCGCCAGTTCGAGATGCGGACCTTCATCGCGACATAGCTTTCGGTGCGCGAATCGGGGTTCTCGGCATCGGCCAGATAGCCCGCGCCCTCGCCGTCGGCCTGGTACTGGCCGCGCACGATGTCGACGGGCGCGACCGGCTCCAGCGCGCGGATCACCTTCAGCTTCTCGTCGCGCACCGCATCGGGGTCGAAGTGATAGGGCGGCTCCATCGCGATCAGGCACAGAAGCTGCATCATGTGGTTCTGCACCATGTCGCGGATCGCGCCGGACTTGTCGTAATAGCTGCCGCGCCCGGCGACGCCCACGGTTTCGGCCACGGTGATCTGCACATGGTCGATGAACTGCGCGTTCCACAGCGGCTCGAACAGGATATTGGCGAAGCGCACCGCCATCAGGTTCTGGACGGTCTCCTTGCCCAGGTAATGGTCGATCCGGTAGATCTGATGCTCGTCGAAATGCCGCGCCAGCGTGGCGTTCAGCGCCCGCGCCGTCGCCAGGTCGCGGCCGAAGGGCTTTTCGACCACGATGCGGCTGTCGGCATCGGCGATGCCGTGCCCCGCCAGCCTTTCGGCAATGTCGCCGAACAGCGCCGGCGCGACCGAGAAATAGAAGGCATGGACCACGCCGCCGCGCATCTTCTGCTTCAGCGCCGGCCAGCCGTCCTCGCCCTTCGCGTCGATGGCCACATAGCTGAGGTGGCGCAGGAATTCCGTCAGTTGCGGATCGCCCTTGGGCACGCTGCCGAATTCCCGGATCGCCGCCGCCGCCGCGTCGCGAAAGCCCGCGTCATCCTGCTCGGTCCGGGCAGCGCCGATGATCTGGGCGCCTTCGGGGATCTGACCCGCAACATAGCGCCGGAAAAGCCCCGGCAGGATCTTGCGCTGCGCCAGATCGCCGGTTGCACCAAAGATCACGAGATCGAATTCATCGACCGGGATCACACGCGAGACCATGCCGTCCTCCTTGTCGTCCGCGTCCCGAATAACGCTTGTTAGCGATAACAACAAGTCCTTCACCTTTCGGGTCCCCTATCCTTTCAGAGCCTTGGCCAGCCGCGGCAACCTTGCCCGTTTCAGCATCATCGCCAGCGCCATGTCGCCGCCCATCCGCGCCGCCTTGTCGCGCGCGGCCTGGGCTGCACGCTGGACCACCTGCTGGCCGTCCGCCAGCAGCTCCAGCAGGAAGGCGTCGGGATGGATCGCCCGCAGCCCCAGCGAGGCCATCGCCCCGCGCGGAAAATCGCGCAGATTCGCGGTCACGATCAGGGCAGCCTTTCCGGCAAGCGCGGCCTCGACCACATGGGCATCGGCCGGGTCGGGCAGATCGATCGCCAGGACCGTGCCCTGCGGCGCGACGCAGGCGGCCGGAAAGCGGTCCTGCAGCAGCGCGATCTCGGCCCCCGCAACGGAGCCCGCCTCGGGTCCCAGCCGGGCAGCGGCGTGGCGCCATTCGTCAAGGATGCGCTGCGACCACAGCGGCTGATAGAGCCCCGCCGCCGCGACATCGGCCAGGATCTCGCGCAGGATGGTCGGGAACAGGACATTGGCGTCCAGAACCGCCCTCATCCGTCCAGCCGGAAGAACAGCGCCTTCAGATATCCGGTCTCGGCCAGCTGCGGCAGCGTCGGATGGTCCGGCCCGGCCTGCCCGCTATGGATCAGCACGCCGCGCCGCCCGCCCCGGCCGATGCCGCGCGCGCTGGCATTGCGGAAGGCGGTCAGGTCGGCGGCATGGGAACAGCTGCACAGGCCCAGATAGCCCCCCGGCGCCACCAGCGGCGCGGCCAGCTTCGCCACCCGCTCATAGGCGCGCAGCCCCGCCTCCAGCGCCTGTTTCGAGGGCGCGAAGGCCGGCGGATCGCAGATCACCAGATCGAAACGGCGATCCCCGGTGGCCAGCTCCTCCAGCGCCTCGAACGCGTCCGAGCGCATCACCGCCAGCCGCGCGCCCGCGCCCATCGCCCGCGCGCCCCCGGCGGCCAGTTCCAGCGCGGCGGCGCTGCCATCGACGCAGGTGGCATGATCCGCCCCCGCCGCCAGCGCGGCCAGGCCGAAGCCGCCGACATGGCTGAACACGTCCAGCACCCGCGCACCCATCGCCAGGCGCTGCGCGAAGGCGTGGTTGGGGCGCTGGTCATAAAACAGCCCGGTCTTCTGCCCGCCCAACAGGTCGGCCAGGTAGATGGCGCCGTTCATCGCGACCTCTACCGGCGCCTCGGGCGCGATGCCCCGCAGCACCTCCATCCGCTCGTCCAGCCCCTCCAGCCCGCGCGCGCGGCCCTGGCCGTTCAGGATCACCGTCCCGACCCCCGCGACCTCGGCCAGCGCATCGGCGATCCGGTCGGCCATCGCATCCGCCCAGGCCGCATTGGGCTGGATCACCGCGGCATCGCCGAAACGGTCGATGACCAGGCCGGGCAAGCCGTCGGCCTCGGCATGGGCCAGCCGGTAGAAGGGCTGGTCGTAAAGCCGCTGCCGCATCGCCAGCGCCCGGCCGATCCGCGCCCGCAGCCAGGCGTCGTCGATCCGCGCCCCCGCATCGGGGTCCATCACCCGCGCCACGATCTTCGAGCCGGGATTGACCGTCACCAGCCCCAGCGGCCGGCGCTCGGCATCCTCCAGCACCGCGAAGCCGCCGGCCGGTATGTTGCGCGTCCTGCGGTCCAGCACCGCCTCGTCGGCGAAGACCCAGGGAAAACCATGTCGGATCGCCTGCGGCTTCGATTTCGGGCGCAGGCGGATGACGGGCAGTTCGCTCATGTCAGCATTCCTTTCCCCGCCGATCTGACACGGGCGCCCGCAAGGCACAAGCACCCCGCGGCCGATGACGGCGGCGGTTGAACCGTTAACGCTAACGGTCTATATTCCCTGCAAGAGCCAGAGGAGCCAGCCATGTCCCTTCACGCCACGATCGACCGCGTCACCGACAGGATCCGCGAGCGTTCGGCGAAAACCCGCGCCGCCTATCTTGCCAAGATCGCCCGCGCCGCCGAGGACGGCCCGCGACGGGCGCATCTGTCCTGCGGCAACCAGGCCCATGCCTATGCGGCCATGCCCGACAAGGAGGACATGGCGAGGACGCGCAAGCCCAATATCGGCATCGTGACCGCCTATAACGACATGCTCTCGGCGCATCAGCCCTATGAGCGGTTTCCCGACATCATCCGCCGCGCCGGCCATGCGGCGGGGGCGACGGTGCAGGTCGCGGGCGGCGTGCCGGCCATGTGCGACGGCGTCACGCAGGGCCGCGCGGGGATGGAGCTGTCGCTGTTTTCCCGCGACGTGATCGCGCTGGCCGCCGGGGTGGGGCTGTCGCATGACTGTTTCGACGCGGCGCTTTACCTGGGGGTCTGCGACAAGATCGTGCCGGGGCTGGTCATCGCGGCGGCGACCTTCGGCCATGTCCCCGCGGTCTTCATCCCGGCCGGCCCGATGCCCTCGGGCCTGCCCAATGACGAAAAATCCAGGGTCCGCCAGCAATTCGCCACCGGAGAGGTCGGCCGCGACGCGCTGATGGCGGCCGAGATGGCCTCCTATCACAGCCCCGGCACCTGCACCTTCTACGGCACCGCGAATTCCAACCAGATGCTGATGGAGTTCATGGGGTTGCACCTGCCCGGCTCCAGCTTCGTCAACCCGAACACGCCCCTGCGCGAGGCGCTGACGGTGGCCGGCGTCCAGCGCGCGGCGGCCATCACCCGGCTGGGCAACGACTTCCTGCCCGCGGGCGAGGTCCTGGACGAGCGCGCCTTCGTCAACGGCATCGTCGGGCTGATGGCGACGGGCGGCTCGACCAACCTGGTGCTGCACCTGCCCGCCATGGCCCGCGCGGCCGGCGTGCTGATCGACATCGAGGATTTCCACGACATCTCGGAATCGGTGCCGCTGATGGCGCGCGTCTATCCCAACGGGCTGGCCGACGTGAACCATTTCCACGCCGCCGGGGGCCTGGGCTACATGATCGGGCAGCTGCTGGAGGCCGGGCTGCTGCATCCCGACGTCAAGACCATCAACGGCACCGGCCTCGACGGCTACACCGCCGAACCCAAGCTGGACGGCGACCGGATCCGCTGGGAGGCCGGGGCAAGCGAGACGCTGAACGACAAGATCCTGCGCCCCGCCACCGATCCCTTCGCGCAGACCGGCGGGCTGAAGCAGCTCCAGGGCAACCTGGGCCGGGGCGTCATCAAGGTCAGCGCCGTCGCCCCCGAACGCCATGTCATCGAGGCGAAGGCCCGCGTATTCAGCGACCAGGAACAGGTCAAGGCCGCCTTCAAGGCCGGCGAATTCACCGAGGACACGATCGTCGTCGTCCGCTTCCAGGGCCCGCGCGCCAACGGCATGCCGGAACTGCATTCGCTGACGCCGACGCTGGCGGTGCTGCAGGATCGCGGGCTGAAGGTGGCGCTGCTGACCGACGGGCGGATGTCGGGCGCCTCGGGCAAGGTGCCGGCGGCGATCCATGTCTCGCCCGAGGCTTCGGTTGGCGGGCCGCTGGCGCGGGTCCGCGACGGCGACGTGATCCGCCTCGACGCGGTGACCGGCCGGATCGACTGCCTGGCGGCGGATTTCGACGACCGCCAGCCCGCCGCCTTCGACCCCTCGACCAGCTCCGAAGGCATGGGCCGAGAGATGTTCGCGGCCTTCCGCGCCGTCGCCGGCCCCGCGACCGAAGGCGCCGCCGTCGTCGTCTGATACCCATCCCAACCCGGCCGCTTTCATCTTGGCGAAAATATCCCGGGGGAAGCCCTCATGACCCCGTCGAGGGGTCATGAGGGCTGGGGGCAGAGCCCCCGGGCTCAGGCCGCCGCCGCCGCGACCTCGCAGACCGCGCGCCGCAGATAGCCCGCGAAATCGGCCGCCTCGCGCCGGGCCGGGCCATCGGCGACATAGACGTTCAGCCAGGTCGGCGGCAGGGGCGGCAGCGCGCCGCCATGCTCGACCGGCTCCAGCCCCGACTGGGAAATGCCGCGCGGCAGGATGGTGACGCCCAGATCCGCCGCCGCGCTGACCTTCCAGGTGTCGCTGCCGCCATCGGCCACGCCCTGGACCCATTCGATCCCGCAGCGATCCAGCGCCGCCATGCCGATCGGGTAATAGGCGCAATGCGGCGAATTCGCGATCGGCAGCGGCCGCTGGGTCCAGGCCTGGCCGCCGATCGCGCCGAACCAGGCCAGGTCGACCTTGGCCAGGTGGATCGCCCCCGGCGGCGCCTCGAATTCCGTGGTCAGGATCACGTCATGGTCGCCGCGCTTCATCTGCTCGCGCAGGTCCTTGCTGCGGGCATCGTTGATGATCAGCGCGACGGAGGGGTTGTTCTGGCGGAAATCCCGTACCGCCTGCGCGACCTTGGCGAACAGCCAGTCGCTGGTCAGCCCGACGCGCAGCCGCCGCTCGGGACGTTCGTCGGTGAAGCGCGCCAGGATCGAATCGTTCAGCGCCACCAGCTTGCGGCCCTCGATCAGAAGCTCGGTGGCGAAGTCGGACAGCACCACGCCGCGCCCCTGCTTGACCAGCATCGGCTCGCGGAACAGCTCCTCCAGCCGCTTCATCTGCATCGACAGCGCGCTTTGCGTCATGTGCAGCGTCTCGGCCGCGCGGGTGACCGAGCCGTATTCGGCCACCGCCTGCAACGAGCGGATCGTGGCGATGTCGAGATTTCGCATGGTTCAATCTCCGTGATGCTTCGGATCAAAATCATTCGTTTCACAAATACGACGCGACGGCCTATTTATCAATTGTCAAAATGACAAACGGATAACCCATCATTTGACATGATGGAATTCATCATCGGAGTTGAACCATGGCACAGAAATCCCTTGCAATGCTGCCCGTCGCGACCGGCCAGGGTATCGTGCCGCGCCCGAACTGGCTCGCACGCGTCCTGACCATGTTCGATGTGCGGCGCACCCGCATCGAGCTGGCGCGACTGGACGACAGCCAGCTGCACGACATTGGCCTGACCCGCGACCAGGTCCAGGCGGAACTGGAACGCCCGGTCTGGGACGTTCCCGCGAACTGGCGCCGCTGAGCGCTCCCTGCCCAGTCAAGACACCGGGCGCCAGAACGGGGCCTGGCGGGACGGGAAAACCGCCCTGCCAGGCCCCGCCCATCTGGACGGGGCCGCGCCGTCCGGGATAGATTTTGCCGGAAGAAATCCGCGCCCAGGGCGCGCGAGAGGCAAGGCAGGCCGGATGTCGAACCAAGGACGGAAGCTGGAACAGGCGGCGCGGGCGGCATGGCTGTCCCATGTCGCCGGCAAGACCCAGGACGAGATCGCCGGGCTGATGGGCGTGTCGCGCCAGACCGCGCAGCGGCTGGTGGCCCAGGCCACGGCCGAGGGCCTGGTCAAGATCCGCATCGATCACCCCTTCGCCGATTGCCTGGAACTGGCCGCGAAGCTGCGCGCGCGCTGGGGTCTGCGGCTTTGCGAGATCGCCCCCGCCGACGCCCCCGAGGCCGGGGTCGCGCATATGCTGGCCGACGTGATGGAGGACTGGCTGCGCCGGCCCGATCCCCTGACCCTCGCCATCGGCACCGGGCGCACGCTGCGCGCCGCGCTGGCCGCCCTGCCCCATATCGACTGCCCCCGGCACCGGATCGTTTCGCTGACCGGAAACATCGCGCCCGACGGCTCGACCGCCTATTACAACGTTCTGTTTTCCATGTCGGAACTGGTCACGGCCCGCAGCTTCCCCCTGCCCCTGCCGGTGATCGCGCCCAGCCCCGCCGAATGCGCCGCCATCACCGCCCAGCCCGGCATCCGCCGGGTGATCGAGATGTCGGCCTCGGCCGAGGTGGCCTTCGTGGGCATCGGCACGCTGGACCGCAACGCGGCGCTGATGCAGGACGGCTTTCTCAGCTCGGCAGAGCTGGAGCTGCTGGTCGAAGCCGGCGCCGTGGGCGAGATCACCGGCTGGGCCTATGACGCCTCGGGGCGGTTGATCCAGGGGCTCAGCAACGACCGCGTCGCCTCGGCCCCGATCCCGCCGCGCGACACGACGCTGGTGGTCGGCGCGGCCTTCGGAGCCGAGAAGATCCCGGCGATCCGCGCCGCGCTGGAGGGCGGGCTGATCAGCGGGCTGATCACCGACGCGACGACCGGCGCCGCGCTGCTGGACTAGCGGCCTACATCCCCGCGATCTCGTCCCGGTGCTGCTGCATCCGCAGGAAGATGCGCCAGTCGCGTTCGCGCGCCGCGCGCCGGCCCGGATCGGGGCGCGTGACCTGGACGGGACGGGCGAATGCCGCCCGCGCCGCGCGGATCCCGCCCATCAGCGGCGCGGCGGCGGCAATGGCCGAGCCGCGCAGCACCGCGTCCTCGGGCTGCCAGTGGATCTCGGCCCCGGTCGTGTCGGCATAAAGCTGGCGCATCAGACCCGCACGCGCCTGCCCGCCCGCCATGGCCAGCGCGTGGGGCTGCAGGCCCATATGCCCGATCACCTGCCGCGTTCCCAGCGCGATCCCGACCGCCGCCCGCCAGTAGAGACGGTCCAGCGCCGGAATGTCGCGATCCAGCGGCAGGCCATGGATCACCCCGCGCATCAGCGGATCGGCGAAGGGCGCGCGGTTGCCCTTGAAATCGGGCAGCACATGCAGGTCTTCGGGCAGGTCCCCGGCCCGGCCATCGGGCGCGCGGGCGATGCGGGCCAGGATCGCGTCATGCGTCTGGGGCCCCGGATAGAGGCGGCGGATCGCCTCCAGCACCGCGCCGGTCGCGGACTGGCCGCCCTCGGTCACCGCCTCGCCGGACAGGATGGCGCCGGGATAGGGACCCCAGAGGCCCGGCCGCCGCGGCACGTCGCGCGCCATCACGCAATTCGAGGTGCCCGCGATCAGCGCCGGCATGTCGGGCGCGGCCCCCAGCGCCCCGGCGAAGGCGTCGATCAGCCCGGCCGCGACCACGGTGTCGCGGTCCAGCCCCAGTTCCGCCGCGCCGCGTTCGGACAGGCAGCCGATGCGGTCGCCGGGCGCCAGGACCTTGCCGGGGCGCGGAAAGCCGTCGATCCCGACCCGGCGCATCAGGTCGCGCTGCCAGCCGCCGCGATCGGGCAGCCAGGGCCATTTCGCCGCCGCCGCGCAGAGCGAGCGCGCCTCGATCCCCGTCGCGCGCCAGGCCAGCTGGTCGCACAGGTCGCGGATGCCGCGCAGCGCGGCCCAGGTCTCGGGGCGGCGGCGGGCCAGCCACATCAGCTTGGGCGTCTGCATCTCGGGCGAGACCGAGCCGCCGGCCCGCGCCACCACCTCATGCGCGATCCGGCCCAGTTCCGCCGCCTCGGCCAGCGCGCGATGGTCATGCCAGGCGATCACGTCGGGCGCGAAGCCGGGCGCATCGACGACCAGCGAGCAGGTCGCGTCGAAGGCCAGCGCGCGCAGCTGCGAGGGCGCCGCCCCGGCCATGCGCCGCGCCTCGGCCAGCGCATCGGCCACGCCCTGCCAGATCTCGGCGAAATCATGGCCCGCCTGGCCGTCCGGGCCGGGGATCAGGGAAAACCCGCGGCTGGCCCGCGCCAGCAGCCTGCCGTCCGGCGCGAAAAGCCCCGCACGCACACAGGCCGAGCCCACATCCACGGCGCCAAACAGCACGTCTCTCTCCCTTTACGGTCTCAGTCCAGACGCGCCAGAGTGTTGGGCAAATCCGCGGCATGTTCAATCAGCGCATCGGGCCGCAGTTCGGCCAGCCGTTCGGCCAGCCGCGCCTGCCCGGCATGGCTGCCGCCCAGAAAGCCGATCACCCGCATCCCCGCCGCGCGGGCGGCGCGGATGCCCGAGGGGCTGTCCTCGATCACGATGCAGTTTTCGGGCGCCACGCCGATGCCGCGCGCGGCGTGCAGGAACAGGTCGGGGGCGGGCTTGCCGCGCGCGACCATCGCCGAGGAATAGACATGCGTGCCGAAGAACCGCCCCAGCCCGGTCAGCCGCAAGGACAGCGCCAGCCGCTCGGGGCCGCTGGACGAGGCGACGGCGCGCGGCCCGGCCAGCGCCTGCAGCGCCTCGGCCATGCCGCGGATCGGGCCCAGCCGGCGGCGAAAGGCGGCCTCCAGCCGCGCGGCGAAGCCCGGCATCGCGGGGCGCAGGTCGGTGCCGTGGTCGCGCAGCGCGGTCTCGATCAGCACCTCCACCGAGCGGCCCAGGAATTCGTCATAGATCCGCTGGGTGCCGATGGGCAGGCCAAGCCCGCGCAGGGTGGCGGCCAGTTCCTCGGCCGCCAGCGGCTCGGAATCGACCAGCACGCCGTCGCAATCGAAGATCAGCCCGCAGCCATCGTCCCGCCGCACCGCATCGGCCCCTGCCCGCCCGATCATCCGCCGCCCTCTAGCGGCCCAGATAGGCGGCAAGCGTCGCGGGCGTGCCCTCGCGCCACAGCCGGGCCAGCCAGTCGGCGAAGGCGCCCGCGAAGACCGGATCGCGGCCGGTTTCGCCATAGATCTCGGACATGGCCAGCCAGGCCGCCGGGTCCTGCCGCGCGGCCTGTGCCACCCGGGTCAGCCGGTCCCAGTTCGGATCATTGGGCTCGATCACCGCGCCGCTGTCGCTGACGCCCGCGCAATAGCGGCACCACAGCGCCGATTCCAGCGCCAGGCCGGTGACCGGCAAGCCCCGCGCCAGCCGGTCGGCGATGGTCGGGATGATGAATTTCGGCTGCCGGTTCGAGCCGTCGAGGCACAGCCGGCGCACCGTGTCGCCGATCTTGGAATTGGCGCAGCGTTCGGCCACGCGGGCGAAATAGGCGGCCAGATCGGTGCCGGGCACCGGCGGCACGGCGGGGATGATCTCGTCGGCCTCGACCTTTTCCAGGAAGCCGCGCACCAGCGGGTTCTCCATCGCCTCGTGGACGAAATGGATGTCCATCAGCCCGGCCGGATAGGCGATGACCGCGTGACCGCCGTTCAGGATGCGGATCTTCATCAGCTCCCACGGGGTCACATCAGCGACGAATTCCACGCCGGCCTGTTCCAGCGGCGGGCGGCCGGCGGGGAAGCTGTCCTCCAGCACCCATTGGGTGAAATCCTCGCAGAAGACCGGGACCTGGTCGGGGATGCCGAATTCCTCGCGCACCAGCCGCCGTTCGCGGTCCGAGGTGGCGGGCGTGATCCGGTCCACCATCGCGTTGGGAAAGGCCACCCCGGCCTCGATCCAGGCGGCAAGATCCGGGTCCGAGAGCCGCGCGGTTCCCACCACCGCCTCGCGCGTGACGGCGCCGTTATGGGGGATGTTGTCGCAGCACATGACGGTGAAGGGCGGATGGCCCGCGGCGCGACGTGCCTTCAGCCCGGCCACGATCAGGCCGAAGACCGTGGCCGGCGCCTCGGGGGTCTGCCCGTCCGCCGCGATGGCCGGATGGGCGGGATCGAAATGGCCGGTCGTGGCGTCGATGAAATAGCCGCCCTCGGTGATGGTCAGCGAGACGATGCGGATCGCCGGGTCGGCCATGGTCGCGATCAGCCGCGCGGCATCGCCCGGCGCGATGAAATCCACGACCGGCCCCAGCACCCGCGCCTGCGACCGTTCGGCGGATTGCTCGACCAGCGTATAGAGGTGATCCTGCGCCGCCAGCGCCTGGCGCATCGCCTCGTCGCCCGGCATGACGCCCGCGCCGATGATGGCGAAATCCTGCGCCAGCCCCATGTTCATCAGCCGGTCCAGATAGGCCGCCTGATGGGCGCGGAAGAAATTGCCGACGCCGAAATGCAATATCCCCGCCCGCAGCCCGGCACGATCATAGAGGGGGCCGGGCTGGCCCAGCCGCCCCAGGCTGGCATTCGACAATCCGTCCATCGCTATCGCTCCTGTCCGGGGCGTCGCCGCGCCCCCTTGTGCTGAAGTCCAATCCGGGCGCGCGGCTCAGATCGCCAGACCCTGCTGGTCGAAGCGATAGACGCGGCCCTCCTGCGGGGTCAGGTGGATGCGGTCGCCGTGATCGACCGGGAATTCCCCCTCGGCGCGGGCCACGACATGGGTGCCGTCGTCCAGGTCCACATGCAGGAAGGTGTCCGAGCCCAGATGCTCGGCCACGCCCACGGTGCCGCCGAAGGCGCCCTCGGAGGTCGACAGCCGCCAATGTTCGGGCCGCACGCCGATCGCATGGGCGTCATGCGTCCCCGCCGCCTGCCCTTCCAGGAAATTCATGTTCGGGCTGCCGATGAAGCCCGCCACGAAGCGGTTGGCCGGGCGGCGATAGAGATCCAGCGGGCTGCCCACCTGCTCGATCCGGCCGGCGCGCAGCACGACGATCTTGTCGGCCATGGTCATCGCCTCGACCTGGTCGTGGGTGACGTAGACCATCGTGGTCGCCAGCTTCTTGTGCAGCTCGGAAATCTCGACCCGCATGTTCACCCGCAGCGCCGCGTCCAGGTTCGACAAGGGCTCGTCGAACAGGAAGGCCGAGGGCTCGCGCACGATGGCGCGGCCGATGGCGACGCGCTGGCGCTGGCCGCCCGACAGCTGGCCGGGCCGGCGGTCCAGGTAATCGGTCAGGTTCAGGATGCCGGCCGCGTGGCTGACGCGGCGCTCCTGCTCGGCCGCCGCCATGCCGGCCATCTTCAGCGGGAAGGCGATGTTCTTCCTGACCGACATATGCGGATAGAGCGCGTAGGACTGGAACACCATCGCCAGCCCGCGCCGCGCCGGCGCCGCATGGGTCACGTCCTGGCCGTCGATCAGGATCTGGCCCGAGCTGACATCCTCCAGCCCCGCGATCAGCCGCAGCAGCGTGGACTTGCCGCAGCCCGAGGGGCCGACGAAGACCACGAATTCGCCATCGTTGATTTCCAGATCGACGCCCGGAATGACCTCGACATCGCCGAACGCCTTGCGAACCGATTTCAGCGTGATGCTTCCCATGGTTCCTTCCCCTTCCTATTTCACCGCGCCGAAGGTCAGGCCGCGGACAAGTTGCTTCTGGCTGAACCAGCCCAGGATCAGGATCGGGGCGATGGCCATGGTGCTCGCCGCCGAAAGTTTCGCATAGAACAGCCCCTCGGGCGATGAATAGCTGGCGATGAAGGTCGTCAGCGGCGCCGCCTGCGAGGTGGTAAGGTTCAGCGTCCAGAACGCCTCGTTCCATGCCAGGATGACGTTCAGAAGCAGGGTCGAGGCGATGCCCGGCACGGCCATCGGCGTCAGCACATAGAGGATCTCGTTCTTCAGGCTGGCGCCGTCCATCCGCGCGGCTTCCAGGATCTCGCCCGGGATCTCGCGGAAATAGGTATAGAGCATCCAGGTGATGATCGGCAGGTTGATCAGCATCAGCACGACGGTGATGCCCAGCCGCGTGTCCAGAAGGCCCCAGCTGCGAAACAGCAGGTAGATCGGGATCAGCACGCCCGCGGCCGGCATCATCTTGGTGGAGAGCATCCACATCAAGAGGTCCTTGGTGCGCTTGGCGGGCTGGAAGGCCATCGACCAGGCGGCCGGGATGGCGATCAGCAGGCCCAGCAGCGTCGAGCCGATCGAGATCACCACCGAGTTCGAGAAATGCCGGAAATAGGGCGACCGCGCCTGCACCTCGGAATAGTTCCGCGTCGTCCAGTCGAAGAACAGGAACTTGGGCGGGCTGGCGATGGCGTCGGCCTCGGACTTGAAGCTGGTCAGGATCGTCCACAGGATCGGGAAGAAGATCACCAGCGCGATCCCCCAGGCGATGAAGGTGACGGTCCAGCGGCGGGTTTCGGAAACATTGCGTGCCATGGCTTACTCCAGCGTCTTGCCGATCATCCGCATCAGGAAGATCGCAACGATATTGGCAAGGATCACGGCGACGATGCCGCCGGCCGAGGCACCGCCCACGTCGAATTGCAGCAGGGCCTGCGAATAGACCAGGAAGGTCAGGTTGGTGGACTGATAGCCCGGTCCGCCATTGGTGGTCACCAGGATCTCGGCGAAGACCGACAGAAGGAAGATCGTCTCGATCAGGATCACCACGGTGATGGCCCGCGACAGATGCGGCAGGACCAGGTAGGTGAACTTGCTGAAGGCGCCCGCGCCGTCCATCTCGGCCGCCTCCATCTGCTCGCTGTCCAGCGATTGCAGGGCGGTCAGCAGGATCAGCGTGGCGAAGGGCAGCCATTGCCAGGACACGATCAGGATGATCGACATCAGCGGCGCCTCGGCCAGGAAGTCGATGGGCTGGGCGCCGACCGCCTTGGCCATCCAGGCAAAGAGCCCGTTCACAGGGTTCATGAACATGTTCTTCCAGACCAGCGCCGAGACGGTGGGCATGATGAAGAAGGGCGCGATCACCAGGATGCGCACCATCCCCTGCCCGCGCATCGGCTGGTCCAGCAGCAGCGCCAGCGCGATGCCGCCGCCCACGGTGATGACCAGGACGCCCCCGACCAGCATCAGCGTGTTGCGCATCGAGGTCCAGAAGGCCGGGTCGGACAGGAAGTATTCGTAGTTCAGAAAGCCGATGAAGCGTTCCATCCCCGGCGACAGCAGGTTGTAGCTTTGAAAGCTGAACCAGAGCGTCATCCCCAGCGGCACGATCATCCAGCCCAGAAGCAAGAGGACCGAGGGCGCGACCATCAGCCGCGCAAGCGTTGTCTGGTGCCTTGTGGCCATCGCTGCGCCTCCCCACGCGATTTCCCGGATCGGACCGGGGGCGGATGGCCCGCCCCCGGCGATGTCATCCGCCTATTTCGGATAGCCCGCGCGGGTCATCTCGCGCTCGGCGATCTGCTGGGCCATCTGCAGGGCCTGCTCGACCGTGGCCTGCCCGGCCAGCGCGGCCGAGAATTGCTGCCCGACCGTGGTGCCGATCGCCTGGAATTCCGGGATGCCCACCCATTGCGTGCCGATATAGGGCACCTCGACCGTGGTCGGGTTCGCCAGGTCGGCCGACATGATGCTGTCCAGCGTCGTCTGGGCGAAGGGCGCGGCCTCCTGGTATTCCGGGTTCTCGTAAAGCGAGGTCCGGGTGCCCGGCGGCACATTGGCCCAGCCGTCGGCGGCCGCGATCTCCTCGGCATAGGCCTTGGACGTGGCCCAGGCGACGAATTTCTTCGCCGCATCGGGCGACTGGGTCGAGGACGGGATCGCCAGCGTCCAGGCCCAGAGCCACATCGCCGGCTTCTCGCCTTCCGGCGCCAGCGCATAGCCCACCTTGTCGGCCACAGTGCTGTCATCGGGGTTCGACACGAAGCTGGCGGCCACGGTGGCGTCGATCCACATGCCGCATTTGCCGGTCTGGAACAGCGCCAGGTTCTCGTTGAAGCCGTTCGAGGAGGCGCCCGGAGGCCCGGCCTCGTTCATCACCGCCACATAGTCGCTCAGCGCCCTGTTCCAGGCCTCGCCGTCGAATTGCGGCTTCCACTCGGCATCGAACCAGGCCGCGCCATAGCTGTGCGCCATCGAGGTCAGGAAGGCCATGTTCTCGCCCCAGCCCGCCTTGCCGCGCAGGCAGATGCCATAGATCTCGTTCGGCCGGTCGGTCATCTTGCGCGCCGCGTCGAAGACGAAGTCCCAGGTCGGGCGCTCGGGCATTTCCAGCCCGGCGGCCTCCATCAGGTCGGTGCGATACATGATCATCGCCGATTCGCCGTAGAAGGGCGCGGCGAAAAGCTGGCCGTCGCGCGACAGGCCGGCGGCGATCGGCGGCAGGATGTCCTCGGCGTCGTATTCCTCGCCCATGTCCTCCAGCGGCAGCAGCCAGTCCTGGGCGGCCCAGATCGGCACCTCGTAATTGCCGACGGTGACGATGTCGTATTGCCCGCCCCGCGTGGCGATGTCGGTGGTGACGCGCTGGCGCAGGACGTTTTCCTCCAGCGTGACCCATTCCAGCTGAATGTCGGGATTGGCCTCGGTGAAGGACGAGGTCATCCGCTGCATGCGGATCATGTCGCCATTGTTGACGGTGGCGATGGTCAGCGTCTCGGCCAGAACCGGAGCGCCCATCGCCGTCACCGCGCAGGCCCCCATGAGGGCGCGCCACATCATGCTCATATCGTCTTCCTCCCTACGGATCAGCATTTGCCAAACTGCTGGGCAAATGCTCACACAAGCAGGGCGAGCCTGTCAAGGGGGTATGACAAGCACGTCGCCGCCGACAGGCGACGGAGCGTCGGGCGCCAATTCTCGGGCATTGATGGTATAGAATTTCCGTTTACAAACGTGGTATTGCGGTCAAATTCTCATACAGGACTTCATGTCGCACCGCCCCGCGCAAGGCGCGTTCAGGACGCCGGCCCGCCGATGCTCTCGATCCCGAACAGCTGCCGCAGCGCGTCGGGCCTGGTCGCGACATCGGCCAGCCGATAGCGGTCCAGAACCGCCAGGAAGGCCTCCATCGCCTCGGCGAAGATGGCGGGCAGGTCGCAGGCCGGCGCGATCAGGCAGCCGGCGCAATCGACCAGCGGGCAATGGCCCTCGGTATGGCGGACCAGCGCCCCCAGCGTGATCTGATCGGCCGGCCGCGCCAGCCGCAGCCCGCCATTGCGGCCGCGGATCGTCTCGACAAATCCCGCGTGGCCAAGGTCCTGCACGATCTTCATCAGGTGGTTCTGCGAGATGCCGTAGATCGCGGCGATCTGGCGGATCGAGGCCAGGTCGTCCCGGCGCATCGCCAGGTGGATCATCACGCGCAGCGCATAATCGGTATAGCGGGTCAGCTTCATTTTGTCACATTAGATGCATTTCATTTGCATGTATATAGCGCCCCGATTAGATGTATCCAGAATACATCTTTAACGGAGAGCGCCATGCCCGCACAGCCATCCCCCGAAACCGTCGCCCTGGTGAAGGCGACCGTCCCCGCCCTGGCCGAACATGGCGCCAGCATCACCGAGGCGATGTATCGTCGGCTGTTCCGGGACCCCGAGATCGCCGCGCTGTTCAACGACGCGAACCAGAAAAGCGGCGCGCAGCGTTTCGCGCTGGCCGGCGCGGTGCTGGCCTATGCGCAGAACATCGACAACCTGGGCGCCCTGGCCGGCGCGGTCGAGCGGATGGCCCAGAAACATGTCGGCTATGCGATCCTGCCCGAACATTACCCGCATGTCGCCACCGCCCTTCTGGGCGCGATCGAGGAGGTGCTGGGCGATGCCGCCACGCCCCAGATCCTGGCGGCATGGGGCGAGGCCTACTGGTTCCTGGCCGAAATCCTGAAGGAGCGCGAGGCGGCGATCCGCGCCGGGATCCTGGCGCAGCCGGGCGGCTGGACCGGCTGGCGGCGCTTCGCCATCATCGACAGGCGGGCGGAAAGCGACACCATCATGTCCTTCACCCTGCGCCCCGAGGATGGCGGCCCGGTCATCGCCCACCGGCCCGGCCAATACCTGACCCTGCGCTTCGACGCGGCAGGCCGGCCGGGGATCAAGCGCAACTACACCATCTCCTGCGGGCCGAACCGGGACCATTACCGGATCACCGTCAAGCGCGAACCGCGGGGCGAGGCCTCGTGCTTCCTGCATGACGACACCACGCTCGGCACGGTCCTGGAATGCACCCCGCCCGCCGGCGATTTCCACCTGCCCGCCGCGCCGCGCCGGCCGGTCGTGCTGCTGTCGGGCGGCGTCGGGCTGACGCCCATGGTCAGCATGATGGAAGAGATCGCCGCCCATCACCCGGACCTGCCGGTCTATTACGTCCACGGCACCACCGGCCGCGCGACCCATGCGCTGGATCCGCAGATCCGCCACTTGGCGCGGCGCCACGGCCGGACCACGGTCGCGACCTTCTACGAACAGCCCGACCCGGCCGGCGGCGCCAATGACGGGCTGATCACGCTGGACTGGCTGCGCGACAACGTCCCGCTGTCCGACGCCGACATCTACCTCTGCGGCCCCAAGCCCTTCCTGCGGCATTTCGTGTCGGGCCTGGTCGGCGAGGGCATCCCGGCCAGCCGGATCCATTACGAATTCTTCGGGCCCGCCGACGAGGTGCTGGCGGCCTGACCCATCGCGGAGACGCAACATGTCCACGTCGCAACGGATGCGCAGCTACCGCGGGCCGGCGCTGTTCAGCCACGGCTTCCGGCCGTTCTTCCTGCTGTCCTCGGCCTGGGCGGCGCTGGCCATGGGGCTGTGGATCGCCATGCTGGCCGGCGCCGCGCCCCTGCCGCTGGCGATGGACCCGTTCAGCTGGCACGCGCATGAATTCCTCTATGGCTATCTGGGCGGCGTGATCGGCGGCTTCGTGCTGACCGCCGTGCCCAACTGGACCGGGCGGCTGCCGGTGACCGGCGCGCCGCTGGCCGGGCTGGTCGGGCTGTGGCTTCTGGGGCGCGTCGCCATGGCCCTCTCGGGGCTGGCCGGCTGGCTGCCGGTGATGCTGGCGGACCTGGCGCTGGGGCTGGCGCTGCTGGGCTTCCTGGCGCGAGAGATCGTCAGCGGCCGGAACTGGCGCAACCTGCCGGTCCTGGCGCTGATCGGGGTCTTCGCCGCCGGCAACGCACTGTTCCACCTGGAGGCGGCCGGCGGGGGCGCCGCCTTCGAGGGCATGGGGATGCGGCTGGGTCTTGCCGCCGCGCTGGCACTGATCGCGCTGATCGGCGGGCGGATCATTCCCAGCTTCACCCGCAACTGGCTGGCGGCGCGCAAATCGCCGCATCTGCCGGTGCCCTTCAACCGCCGCGACGGCATGGTGCTGGGCCTGACCCTGGCCGCGCTGGCGGGTTTCGTCGCCGCGCCCCAGGCCGCGCCGATGCCCTGGCTGATGCTGGCCTGCGGCGCGGCGCATCTGTGGCGGCTGTCGCGCTGGCAGGGCCCGCGCACCCGGCCCGAGCCGCTTCTGTGGGTGATGCACCTGGCCTATGCGGCGCTGGCCCTTGGCTTCTGGGCCGAGGCCGCCGCCGGGCTGGGCCTGGTCGCGCCCGGCGCCGCGCGCCATGTCTGGCTGGCGGGCGCGATCGGGATGATGACGCTGGCGGTCATGAGCCGGGCGAGCCTTGGCCATAGCGGCCGCCCCCTGCATGCGGGCGGCGGGACGGTCGCGCTGTATCTGGCGCTGCTGGGCTCGGTCGCGGCGCGGCTTCTGGCCGGGCTGCTGCCGGGCCAGCCCTGGCTGCTGCACCTGTCGGGGCTGCTGTGGATCGCGGCTTTCGGCGGCTTCGCCTTGCTTTACCTGCCAGTGCTGGCGGGGCCGAAACGCGCCGCCAAGGCGGTCTCGGGGCGACCGGGCGCGGCCTAGCCCGCCACCCGGCAGGCGTCCAGGCACCAGTCCAGCACCAGCGCCTCGTCGCCGGGCAGAGGCGTGGCAAGCCCCTCGGCGAAGGCCTCGAAGGCCGGCAGGTTCAGCCCGTTGACCCCGGCCAGGACCGGGATGCCGCGCGACAGGGCCTCGGCGATCAGCGGGGCAAGCCCGCGCCCCTCGGCTTCCTGCTTGCCGAACTTGTTGACCAGCAGCAGGTCCGCCTGCGGCAGCGCCGCGGACACGCCCAGCACCGCGGCCTCCAGCACGCCCGCATCCAGGCGGCAGCCGCGCGCGCCATTGCCGCGATCCTCGCTGATGCGCAGGACCGGGCCGTTGGGCAGCACGCGCAGGTCCATGTCGCATCTGACGCGCCCCTCGCGCCGGATATTGACCTGCACGGTCCCGGCCAGCCGCAGCCCCGCCGCCTGCAGGCCCCGCGCGACGCCGGCCAGGAACAGGTCGTTCGCCCCCCGGCCGGGCAGGCTGACATAGCCAAGCGTCATCGCCCTGCCCCGTCCTCGAAGGAAACGCCAAGGATCTCGGCCCCGGCGATCAGCCCCTGGACGTAATCGCGGCTGGCCCTGGCCCAGGCGGCCTTCTCCTGCGCCTCGCGCAGGCGGGGCAGCACGGCGTCAAGCGGCAGGACCTCGCCCCGCGCGCGGGCGTCGAGGCGGATGACGTGGAGGCCATAGCGCGTCTCGACCAGCGACAGCGCCCCTTCCTGCATCGAGGCCAGCGCCGCCTCGAATTCCGGCACGGTATCGCCCGCGCTCAGCTGCCCCAGCACGCCACCCGAGGTCCGGGACGAACAGGCGCTGTGGCGCGCGGCCAGTTCGGCGAAGCGGCGCGGCTGGGCGGTGATCTCGGCCAGGACCGCCTCGGCATTGCTGCGCGCGCGGCTGCGCGCCTCGGCGTCGTCCGGCGCGGCGGCGAACAGGATATGCGCCGCCTCGTAGAGCGAGGGCGCGCGGAACCGATCGGGATGGGCCGCGTGGATCCGGGCCAGTGCGGCGTCGTCGACCGGATCGGGCCGGATCGCGCGTTCCAGCAGGGCGCGGATCATCGCCTCGTCCTCGGTTTCCCATTGGCCCGGCGCCAGTTCGGCCGGATCGGCGGCGATGCCCTGGGCGCGGGCCTCTTGCAGCAGAAGCTCTCGCACCGCCAGCGCGCGGGCGGCGGCGCGCCAGGCATGGCCGGGCTTGCCCTTCGGCGCGGGATGGTTCTGGGCCTCGGCCGCGATGCGGCCGGGGTCGATGGTTGCGCCATTGACGATGACGGGGGGCAGAAGCGGTTTCATCTGCATGGCCATCACTTCGCCGGATGCCGCTTGGTGCGCACGATCTGATAGCCCGGCCGCCACAGATAGCGCACCGGGGCCGAGATCATGTGGACCAGCCGGGTGAAGGGAAACAGCAAAAAGATCGTCAGGCCCAGGAAGATGTGCAGCTTGAACAGCCAATGCACGCCGGTGATGTGATCGGCCGCGCCGGCCTGGAAATAGGCGATCCCCTGCGCCCAGGACATCAGCAGCAGCATCTCGTGCCCGTCCAGGTGCTGCACCGAGACCAGGATGGTCATCAGCCCCAGCACCAGCTGCGCAAGCAGCAGGATCAGGATGCCGTTGTCGGCCAGCGACGAATGGGCGCGGACGCGCGGATCGGTCAGGCGCCGGTGCAGCAGCATCCCGCCGCCGACCAGCGCCATCACCCCGGCGATGCCGCCCGCCGCCATCGCCAGGACCTGCTTGGCGCCGTGGCTGATGCCCAGCGTGTCGAAGACCACGACCGGCGTCAGCAGCCCGACCAGGTGGCCGAAGAAGATCACCAGCACCCCGACATGGAACAGGACCGAGCCGATGACGAATTGCCGCCGCCGCAGAATCTGGCTGGATTTCGATTTCCAGCTGAACGGATCGGAATCATAGCGGATGATCGAGCCCAGGATCATCACGGTGATGGCGATATAGGGATAGATCCCGAACAGGAAGTTGTGCATCGAAGCCTCCTCTAGCTGGCGGTCGCGGGGGCGCGCGGGGCGTCCATGCGGGCAAGGATGTCGCGGCTGACCGGGCAGCCGGCATTGGGATCGGGGCCGAAGGTCACCTGCGCCTCGGCCCAGACCGCGTCCAGCGCGGCCAGGTCCTCGGGGTCGTCGTCGGGGATCTCGGCCAGCGCGGCGGGCAGGTCGGCGGGTTCGGTCGCGGCCAGCCCGGCCAGCGCGGTCAGCACGGCGGCATAACGGGTTTCACGGCGCAGCAGCCGTTCCGACAGCGCCACCAGGATATGCCCGGCATCGGCCAGCATCGCCTGCGCCTCGGCCAGGGGCCGGGTGGACAGGTATTCCAGCAGCACCGGCAGGTGGTCGGGCAGTTCCGTCCCGGCCAGGTCGAAGCCATGGGCGCGATAGGTCTCCAGCAGGTCGACCATCGCCCCGCCCCGGTCGCGGCTTTCGCCATGGACATGCTCGAACAGGTTCAGCGACAGCGTGCGCGAGCGGTCGAACAGCAGCACATAGCGTTCCTGCAGGTCATAGAGATCGCCGTCACGCAATTCGCGCAGCAGCTGGCCGATCTCTTCCATGCGCTTGGGTCCCAGCAATCCCTCGGCGTGCAGCACCGCGTCGATTTCGGGCAGCGCGGCGATCAGGTCGGCCTCGGGATAGGACAGCAATGCGGAAAGTGCCTTGAAGGTCTTCATGCGATGAACTCCTGCGGGCTGCGGAACTTCTTGCCGCCGAAAAGCGAGGGCGTGTCGCCCGAAGAACAGCCGTGCCCGTCGGTAAAGCCGCAGCCGCCCTTCAGGTCATAGGCATCCTCGACCACCTCGCGATGGGTGGTGGGGATGACGAAGCGATCCTCGTAATTGGCGATGGCCAGCAGGTGATACATCTCGTCGATCTGGTGCGGCGTCAGGCCGACGCGCTTGGCCACGCCCAGGTCGACCACCCCGTCGATGGTCTTCGCCCGCATGTAGGAGCGCATGGCCAGCATCCGCTCCAGCGCGGTGGCCACCGGCGCCTCGTCCCCGGCGGTCAGCATGTTGGCCAGATAGCGCAGCGGGATGCGCAGCGACCGCACGTCGGGCATGTCGTCCTGCGCGGCGATCCTGCCCGCTTCGGCCGCGTTCTGGATCGGCGACAGCGGCGGCACGTACCAGACCATCGGCAGGGTGCGGTATTCCGGGTGCAGCGGGAAGGCGATCTTCCATTCCATCGCCATCTTCCAGATCGGGCTGTTCTGCGCGCCCCTGATCCAGTCCTCGGGCACGCCCTCGGCGCGGGCGGCGGCGATCACCTCGGGGTCGCTGGGGTCCAGGAAGACGCCCAGCTGCGCGTCATAGAGATCCGTCTCCGCCTCCGACGAGGCGGCCTCGGCGATCCTGTCGGCGTCATAGAGCATCACCCCCAGATAGCGGATGCGGCCGACGCAGGTTTCCGAACAGACCGTCGGCTGGCCCGATTCCAGGCGCGGATAGCACAGGATGCATTTCTCCGACTTCCCGGTGGACCAGTTGTAATAGATCTTCTTGTAGGGGCAGCCCGAGACGCACATCCGCCAGCCCCGGCACTTGTCCTGGTCGATCAGCACCACGCCGTCCTCCTCGCGCTTGTAGATCGCGCCGGACGGGCAGGAGGCCACGCAGGTCGGGTTCAGGCAATGCTCGCACAGCCTGGGCAGATACATCATGAAGGTGTTCTCGTATTCGCCATAGATCTCCTTCTGGATGCCCTCGAAGTTGTAGTCCTTGCCGCGCTTCTCGAATTCGCCGCCCAGGATCTCCTCCCAGTTCGGGCCCCATTCGATCTTCTCCATGCGCTGGCCCGAGATCTTCGAACGCGGCCGGGCGGTCGGGAAGGCCCGCATCTCGGGCGCGGATTTCAGGTGGTCATAGTCGAAATCGAAGGGCTCGTAGAAATCGTCGATCTCGGGCAGGTCGGGATTGGCGAAGATATTGGCCAGGATCCGCCACTTGCCGCCCTGCTTGGGTTGCAGATGCCCCGAGCGGGTCCGCACCCAGCCGCCGTTCCAGCGCTTCTGGTTTTCCCAGTCCTTGGGATAGCCGATGCCGGGCTTGGTCTCGACATTGTTGAACCAGGCGTATTCGACCCCCTCGCGAGAGGTCCAGACGTTCTTGCAGGTCACCGAACAGGTATGGCAGCCGATACACTTGTCCAGGTTCAGCACCATGCCGATTTGCGCGCGCACTTTCATTCCGCTGCCTCCGTCGCTTGGGTTGCGGGTCCCGTTTCCAGGGGTTCGTCCAGCCAGTCGATCCTGTCCATCTTGCGGACGATGACGAATTCGTCGCGGTTCGCGCCGACCGTGCCGTAATAGTTGAAGCCATAGCTCTGCTGCGCATAGCCGCCGATCATGTGGGTGGGCTTGGGCACGATGCGCGTGACCGAGTTGTGGATGCCGCCGCGCTGGCCGGTGATCTGGCTGCCCGGCGTGTTCACGATCTTTTCCTGCGCGTGATACATGAACATGCTGCCTTCCTTCATCCGCTGGCTGACCACCGCGCGGGCGGCGATCACGCCGTTGCTGTTGAAGACCTCGACCCAGTCGTTATCGACCAGCCCGGCCGTGCGGGCGTCGGTTTCCGACAGCCAGACCACCGGCCCGCCGCGGTTCAGCGTCAGCATCAGAAGGTTGTCGGTATAGGTCGAATGGATGCCCCATTTCTGGTGCGGGGTCAGGAAGTTCAGCACCACATGCCTTTCGCCGCTGGCCAGCGATTTCGTGGCATCCGCGCCGATGGTCTTCAGGTCCACCGGCGGGCGCCAGGTCACGAAGCCCTCGCCAAAGGCCCGCATCCATTCGTGGTCCTGATAGAGCTGCTGGCGCCCCGTCAGGGTCCGCCAGGGGATCAGCTCATGCACGTTGGTCCAGCCGGCGTTATAGCAGACCTCCTCGCTTTCGATCCCCGACCAGGTGGGCGAGGAGATGATCTTCCTCGGCTGGGCGGCGATGTCGCGGAAGCGGATCTTCTCGTCCTCCTTCACTTCGGCCAGGTGCTTGTGATCGCGGCCCGTCGCCTTGGACAGCGACTGCCAGGCCTTCACGGCGACCTCTCCGTTCGTCTCGGGGGCCAGCATCAGCACCACCTCGGCCGCGTCGATGGCGGTCTCGATCCGCGCCATGCCGCGCGTCGGGCCGTCCTCGGTCACGCGGCCGTTCAGGGCCTGCAGGTGATGGACCTCCTCGGCCGTGTCCCAGCTGATCCCCTTGCCGCCATTGCCCAGCTTCTCCATCAGCGGGCCCAGCGCGGTAAAGCGCCGGTAGAGGTTCGGGTAATCGCGCGTCACCTCGATATAGGCGGGCGCGGTTTTGCCGGGGATCAGCTCGCATTCGCCGCGCTTCCAGTCGCGCACGGCGGGCTGGGCGATCTCGCCGGGGCTGTCATGCTGCAGGGGCAGCTGCACCACGTCCGTCTCGACCCCCAGGATCTCGGGCGCGATTTCCGAGAACTTGCGGGCGATGGACTTGAAGATCTCCCAGTCGGAGCGCGATTCATAGGCCGGGTCCACCGCCGCCTGCAGCGGGTGGATGAAGGGATGCATGTCCGAGGTGTTCATGTCGTCCTTTTCGTACCAGCTGGCGGTCGGCAGGACGATGTCGGCATAGACGGCGGTGGTCGACATGCGGAAGTCGATCGTCACGAGCAGGTCCAGCTTGCCTTCCGGCGCCTGGTCGTGCCAGGCGGCCTCGACCGGCTTCTGGCGGCCCTCCTGCCCCAGGTCCTTGCCCTGCACGCCGTGATCGGTGCCCAGCAGGTGCTTGAGGAAATATTCATGCCCCTTGCCCGAGGACCCCAGCAGGTTCGAGCGCCAGACGAACAGGTTCCGCGGCCAGTTTTCCGGCGCGTCGGGATCCTCACAGGACATCTGCAACCCGCCGGATTTCAGCTCGCGCGCGACGTAATCCTTGACGGCGATGCCCTCGGCCTTGGCCGCGCGGCCGACCTCCAGCGGGTTGGTCTTCAGCTGCGGGGCCGAGGGCAGCCAGCCCATCCGTTCGGCGCGGATGTTGTAGTCGATCAGGCTGAGCCGGTTCCAGTCGCCCTCGGGCGCGGTGGGCGACAGGATTTCCTGCGCGCTGACCGTCTCGTAGCGCCACTGGTCGGTATGGGCATACCAGGCGCTGGTCGAGTTCATGTGCCGCGGTGGCCGTGCCCAGTCCAGCGCGAAGGCCAGCGCCGTCCAGCCGGTCTGCGGGCGCAGCTTTTCCTGGCCGACGTAATGCGCCCAGCCGCCGCCCGACTGGCCGACGCAGCCGCACATCACCAGCATGTTGATGACCGCGCGGTAATTCATGTCCATGTGGAACCAGTGGTTCATCGCCGCGCCGATGATGATCATCGACCGCCCGTTGGTCTTTTCGGCATTGGCGGCGAATTCGCGCGCCACCTGGATGATCTTGTCGCGGCGCACGCCGGTGATGCGCTCGGCCCAGGCCGGGGTGAAGGGCACGTCGGCGTCATAGTCGCGGGCGACATTTTCGCCGCCCAGGCCCCGGTCCAGACTGTAATTGGCGCAGAGAAGGTCGAAGACCGTGGCCACCAGCGCCTCGCTGCCATCGGCCAGCACCACCCGGCGGGCGGGCACGTTGCGGGTCAAGACCTCGCCCCGGTCGTCCAGCGCGAAGCCGTTGGTGGCCGCGCCGCCGAAGAAGGGGAAATCCACCGCCGCGACCTGGTCGTGATCGCCCTCCAGGATCAGGCTCATCTTCAGGCGCACGTCGCGCGCGCCGGCCTTCTGCTCAAGGTTCCAGCGCCCGGTCTCCATGTCCTTGCCGCCCGAGGTGCCGGTCTCGGCCACCCCCGCCGCCTTGCTGGGCGCGACGCCGCCCTCGGCCGTCCAGCGATAGCCGATCGAGCCGTTCGGCGCGACCAGATCGCCGCTGGTCTCGTCGATCGCCACGGTCTTCCAGTCCGGGTTGCCGCGCTGGCCCAGGGCATCGGGCAGGTCGGAGGCGCGCAGCTGCCGCCCCGCCACCAGCCGGTCGCCCTGCCGGTCCAGCACCACCAGCATCGGCATGTCGGAATAGCGGCGGCAGTAATCCTCGAAATACTCGGCCTGCCGGTCCAGGTGGAATTCGCGCAGGATGACGTGGCCGAAGGCCATGCCAAGCGCCGCGTCGGTGCCCTGCTTGGCGTTCAGCCAGATGTCGCCGAATTTCGCGGCCTCGGAATAGTCGGGGCAGATCACCGCGGACTTGGTGCCCTTGTAGCGCACCTCGGTATAGAAATGCGCGTCGGGCGTGCGGGTCTGCGGCACGTTCGAGCCCCACAGCAGCAGATAGCCCGCATTGTACCAGTCGGCCGATTCCGGCACGTCGGTCTGTTCGCCCCAGGTCATCGGCGAGGCCGGCGGCAGGTCGCAATACCAATCGTAGAAGGACATGCAGGTCCCGCCCAGAAGCGACAGATAGCGCGTCCCCGCCGCATAGGAGATCATCGACATGGCCGGGATGGGCGAGAAGCCGAAGACCCGGTCGGGGCCATATGTCTTGGCGGTATAGGCATTGGCGGCGGCGGTGATCTCGGTCGCCTCGTCCCAGGTCGCGCGCACGAAGCCGCCCTTGCCGCGGATGCGGGTATAGCTGGCGCGGGCCTGCGGATCCTCCTGGATCGCGGTCCAGGCCTGGATCGGGGTCATGGTCTTGCGCTTCTCGCGCCACAGCTTCATCAGCCGGCCGCGGATCAGCGGCGTCTTCACCCGGTTCGCGGAATAGAGATACCAGCTGTAGGAGGCGCCGCGCGCGCAGCCGCGCGGCTCGTGGTTCGGCAGGTCCGGCCGGGTGCGCGGATAGTCGGTCTGCTGCGTCTCCCAGGTGACGATGCCCGACTTGACATAGATCTTCCAGGAGCAGGAGCCGGTGCAGTTCACCCCATGGGTGGAGCGGACGATCTTGTCGTGGCGCCAGCGCGAGCGATAGGTCTCTTCCCAGTCGCGGTTCTCGGTCGTGGTCTGGCCATGCCCTTCCGCGAACACGTCCTTGCGGGCGGGTTTCAGGAAGTTCAGGCGATCCAGCAGATGGCTCATGGCTGTCTCCTATGTCAGGCTGGATTGGCGGCGCCGTCGGGGGCGCGGCGATGTTCGATGTCGTGCAAAAGCCCGCCCGGCCGGGTGTAGAAGACCCAGGTCACGGCAAGGCAGACGACGTAGAAGGCAAGGAAGGCCCACAGCGCGCCAAGCGCCGATCCGGTCATGGCGATCGAGCTGCCATAGGCCTTGGGGATGAAGAAGCCGCCATAGGCGCCGATCGCGCTGGTGAAGGCGATGATCGCGGCGGATTCGCGGTCGGACTGGCGGCGGCGCTCCTCGGGCGACAGCTGCGGCTCCAGCCGGGCGACTTCCTTGCGCATGATCACGGGGATCATCTGGAAGGTCGAGGAATTGCCGACCCCGGTGAAGAAGAACAGCGCCATGAAGCCCGCGAAGAAGCCCGCGAAGGACAGCGCCTGCAGCGAGACGATCACCAGCGCGACCGACACGATCATGCCCGCGAAGACCCAGAAGGTGACGCGCCCGCCGCCGACCCGGTCGGCCAGCCAGCCCGAACCCGCCCGGCTGAGCGCGCCGACCAGCGGCCCCAGGAAGACGAATTGCAGCGCGTTCACCTCGGGGAAGGCCAGCCCGATCAGCAGCGGGAAGCCCGCCGAATAGCCGATGAAGCTGCCGAAGGTGCCGATATAGAGGACGCACATCACCCAGTTATGCTTGCGCGTGAAGATCACCGCCTGTTCGCGGAAACTGGCGCGGGCATCGGTGATGTCGTTCATGCCCAGCCAGGCGGCCACGGTCGCGGCGATGACGAAGGGCACCCAGACGAAGCCCGCGTTCTGCATCCACAGCTGCCCGCCATCGGACAGCTGCTGCGGCGCGCCGCCCATGGCGCCGAAGACGCCCATGGTGATGACGATGGGCACCAGGAACTGCAACAACGACACGCCCAGGTTGCCCAGCCCGGCATTCAGCCCCATCGCGTTGCCCTTTTCCGATTTCGGGAAGAAGAAGCTGATATTGGCCATGGACGAAGCGAAGTTGGCCCCGCCCAGCCCGCAGAGCAGCGCCAAGGCGATGAAGATCAGATAGGGCGTGGTCGGGTCCTGCACCGCATAGCCGATGCCCATGGCCGGGATCAGCAGCGAGGCGGTCGACAGCGTCGTCCACAGCCGCCCGCCGAAGATCGGCACCATGAAGCTGTAGAAGATCCTCAGCGTCGCCCCCGACAGCGCCGGCAGCGCCGCCAGCCAGAACAGCTGGTCCTGCGAGAAGGCGAAGCCGATCGAGGGCAGCCGGGCGACGACGACCGACCAGACCATCCAGACCGCGAAGGCCAGCGTCAGCGCCGGGATCGAGATCCACAGGTTGCGCCGCGCGACCTTGCGGCCCTTCTCGGCCCAGAAGACCGGGTCCTCGGGGCGCCAGTCCTCCAGCACGCGCGGCATCACGGTCCGCTCGGGGTCGTGGACCTCGGCCAGTTCGGGGAAGCTGGGCAGCCGGTCCAGCGCAGCGCCGTGGGCGCGCCGCTCCATCGCGCGGATCGACAGGTGCATCCAGGCCATCGACACGGCGACGACCAGCAAGAGCAGCGCGAAGCTGGAGGTCCAGATGCCGGTCAGGTCCAGAAGCGCGCCGAAGACGATGGGCAGGATGAAGCCGCCCAGCCCGCCGATCATGCCGACAAGCCCGCCGACCGCGCCGACATGGTTCGGATAATAGACCGGGATGTGCTTGAAGACCGCGGCCTTGCCCAGGCTCATGAAGAACCCCAGCGCGAACAGCGTCACCACGAAGGGCCACAGCCCCATCTCGGTCGAGAAGGTGATGATCCCGTCCTTGCCGCGGATCGCGTAATCGGTCGGCGGATAGGACAGCATGAACAGGAACAGCGCGCAGAAGCCGAAGGTCCAGTACATGACCGTGCGGGCGCCGAAACGGTCCGACAGCACGCCGCCATAGGCGCGGAAGACGCTGGCCGACAGGCTGAAGGCCGCCGCCGCCATCCCGGCGACGCGCAGATCGACCCCGTAGACCTCGGTCAGGTAATGCGGCAGCCACAGCGCCAGGGCGACGAAGCCGCCGAAGACGAAGAAATAATAGAGCGAGAAGCGCCAGACCTGCAGCTTCCTCAGCGGCGCGAATTGCTGGGCCAGCGTGGGCGCGGCGATCCCCTGCGCGCGGCGGGCCTCGAAATCGGGATCGTCGCGGGCGGCCAGCAGGAAGAACAGGCCCATCAGCGCGATGCCGACGGCCCAGATCTGCGCCACGGCCTGCCAGCCCCAGGCGACCAGCACGAAGGGCGCCAGGAACTTGGTCACCGCCGCGCCGACATTGCCCATCCCGAAGATGCCAAGCGCGGTGCCCTGCCGCTCGGTCGGGAACCATTTCGACACATAGGCGACGCCGATGATGAAGCTGCCCCCGGCCAGCCCGACGCCGAGCGCCGCCAGCAGGAAGCCGGCATAGGTGCTGGCCCAGGTCAGCGCCCAGGTCGCCAGCGCCGTGAACAGCATCTGCAGCGAGAAGACCAGCCGCCCGCCATAGCGTTCCGTCCAGACGCCCAGGATCAGCCGGCTCAGCGATCCGGTCAGGATCGGGGTGGCGATCAGCAATCCGTATTGGAACTCGGTCAGGCCGAGATCCTCCTTGATGGTGATCCCGATGATCGAGAAGATCGTCCAGACGGCAAAGCACAGCGTGAAGGCGGTGGTGCTGAGCCACAGCGCCTTCTGCTGCTGCATCGGGGACGGAGAATGTAGATCCGGCATGGCGGCTTGCTCCGATTGGTCTGTCGCGCGTTCCATTTGCCTCGAAGCAGCATGGTAAGGTGACAGGGCGATTTGATCTCGGTCAATCCGCGGATTCGGCGCCGGGAAAAGCGCGCTCTTTTGGATTTTGACAAATGACCGCCACGAAAGCGTCAAATCCTGGGGGCGCATTCGCCTGTCGGCCGGGCGACAAATCCGGCCAATGCAATTGACAAAAGTCAAAAATGCCGCGAGGGTGAATCACCGCTCCCGCCAGCCATCCCGCCGCCAAGGACAGCCCATGCGCGAAGAAGACCGGGCCGAAATCCGCAACCTGCCGCTGTTTCGCGACATGGCCAGCCCGGCCTTCGACGCGCTGATGCACGCGGCCTATGACCAGGTCTTTCCCGCCCAGCTGGAGCTGATCCGCCAGGGCGAAGGCGCGAATTTCCTGCATGTCGTGCTGGAGGGCGCGGTCGAGCTCTATGCCCGGTGGCGCGAGCACGAGACCACCATGGCGGTGGTCCAGCCGGTCGCCACCTTCATCCTGGCCGCCTGCATGCGCGACGCGCCCTATCTGATGTCGGCGCGCACGCTGCAGCGCTCGCGGATCGTGCTGATTCCGGCGGTGGACGTGCGCGCCGCCTTCGCCCGCGATCCGGGCTTCGCGATGGCGGCGGTCCAGGAACTGTCCGAGGGCTATCGCAGCCTGGTACGCCACGCCAAGAACCTGAAGCTGCGCAATGCCCGCGAAAGGCTGGGCGCCTATCTGCTGCAGAAATCCCAGGAGGCGGGCGAGGCGAAGGGCTTCGTGCTGCCGCAGGAAAAGCGGCTGCTGGCCTCTTACCTGGGGATGACGCCGGAAAGCCTGTCGCGGGCCTTCAAGGCGCTGAAGGCGCATGGCGTCCATATCGACGGGATGCGCGTCATCATCACCGATCCCGCCGCGCTCAGGGCGCTGGCCCAGCCCGACAGCCTGCTGGACGCGGTGCTGAACATCCCCTGACGCACGGGCCGACTCGGGCCCCGACGCGCGGGCCGTCATCTACAACCCAAGACGGGCTTTTCCCGGTTCTGCCTTCGCGATATGCAGCGACGGCTTGGGCATGTTCATTCTGGCGGCAAATGACGTGAAACTGCTTGCGAATTCGGCTTTTCGGGCGCTTGGCCCCGCCATCCCGCCCGGCTCGCCGCGCGAGGCGGTGCGGGCCGGCATCGGCGCGCTGATCGGGGTGGCGCTGGCCGGGCTGCTGCTGCTGACCTTCACCGAGGACCAGCGGCTGGGCCTGTGGCTGATCGCGCCCTTCGGCGCCACTTCGGTGCTGGTCTTCGCGGTTCCCAGCAGCCCGCTTGCCCAGCCATGGTCGGCCGTGGTCGGCAACACGCTGTCGGCGCTGTGCGCGGTGCTGGTCTGCATGTTGGTCGCCGATCCCTTCATCCGGGTTCCGCTGGCGGTCGGGCTGGCGATCGCGGCGATGATCCTTCTGCGGGCGCTGCACCCGCCCGGCGGCGCCGTCGCGATGACCGCCGCGCTCAGCCCCGACACGATCCGCGAGCTGGGCCTCGGCTTCGCGCTGTGCCCGGTCGCGCTGGGAACCGCGATCCTGGTCCTGGTCGCGGTCCTCTACAGCCGCCTGACCGGCCGCCACTATCCGTTCCGCCAGTTCGAGCAGAAGAACGTCCACGGCACTGACGACCACGAGCCGCTCGAGCGGATCGGGCTGAGCGAGGCGGAACTGACCGACATCCTGACCCAATACCGCCAGACGCTGAACCTGGGCGTCGAGGACCTGGTCCGGCTGATCTCGGCGGCCGAGCTGCGGGCGGCCGGGCACCGGGCCGGGCCGCTGACCGCGTCAGACATCATGTCGCGCGACCTGGTCACGGTCGGCCCCGAGACCGTGCTGAACGACGTGGCCCAGCTGTTCCAGCGCCACGGCTTCATCTCATTGCCCGTGGTCGAGAAGGACGACCGCTTCCTGGGCGTGATCTACCAGATCCACCTGATCCGCAAGGTCTCGGACGAGAGCCGCGGCATCGGCGGCAGGTTCCGGGCGGTGCTGGCGCGGCAGCTGCGCGACCGGCGGCTGCGCGCGGCGCAGATCATGTCGACCGACGTGCCCACGACCACGCCGGACGCGCCCATCGCCACGCTGCTGCCGAAACTGGCCGATGGCAGCTGCGACGCGGTTCCGGTGCTGGACGGCGGCCGGATCGTCGGCATCGTGACCCGCACCGACCTGATCGCCGCGCTGGCCCGCCAGAGCCTGCGGCAGCCGGCCTGAGCCGGCCAGCCGCGAGACCGGTCAGCCGGCCTTCGCGGCGGCGCTTTCCGGCAGTTCCTCGTCGAACAGGCGCTGATAGAACTCGGCCACGGTCTGGCGCTCCAGCTCGTCGCATTTGTTCAGGAAGGTCAGCCGGAAGGCATAGCCGACATTGTCGAAGATCCGCGCGTTCTGCGCCCAGCTGATGACGGTGCGCGGCGACATGACCGTGGACAGGTCGCCCTGCATGAAGGCGGTCCGCGTCAGGTCGGCCAGCGTCACCATCTGGCTGATCAGCTTGCGGCCCTTTTCCGTGTTGTAGGTCGGGTTCTTGGCCAGCACGATGTTCGTCTCGGCGTCATGCGACAGATAGTTCAGCGTGGCGACCAGCGACCAGCGGTCCATCTGGCCCTGGTTGATCTGCTGGGTACCGTGATAGAGCCCGGTCGTGTCGCCCAGGCCGACGGTGTTGGCGGTGGCGAACAGGCGGAACCAGGGGTTCGGCGTGATGACCTCGTTCTGGTCCAGCAGCGTCAGCTTGCCGTCGGCCTCCAGCACGCGCTGGATCACGAACATCACGTCGGCGCGGCCGGCGTCGTATTCGTCGAAGACGATGGCGGTCGGGTTGCGCAGCGCCCAGGGCAGGATGCCCTCGTGGAAGACCGTCACCTGCTTGCCGTCGACCAGCTTGATCGCGTCCTTGCCGATCAGGTCGATCCGGGAAACGTGGCTGTCCAGGTTCACCCGCACGCAGGGCCAGTTCAGCCGCGCCGCCACCTGCTCGATATGGGTCGATTTGCCGGTGCCGTGATAGCCCTGGATCATCACCCGGCGGTTATAGGCGAAGCCCGCCAGAATCGCCATGGTGGTGTCGGGGTCGAACTTGTAGGTCGTGTCGATCTCGGGCACGCGGTCGCTGCGCTCGGCGAAGCCCTTCACCTTCATGTCGCTGTCCAGACCGAACACCTCGCGCAGGTCGATCTCTTCGGTGGGTTTCGCGTTCTGCTCCAGCATGGTCGGGCCCTTTCATCGCAACGCCGCCTTGATCGCGCATTCGCAGGCCGCGCGCAAGCGGGGCGCGCAGCCTTCCGGCCCCGACCGCGCCCCGACCTCGCCCCGGCCTCGCGTTGACGCGCCGGGCAGCGCCCCATAAGGTCGGCCCGGCAAGAGGAACGGCAGACGAGGCACGAGGTGCAGCAAGCGCGACAGACCCAGATCGGAGGCCTGCTTTCGCGTGTGGCTTCGGGCGACCGGGCGGCCTTCGACATGCTCTACGAGGCGACATCGGCCCAGCTGCACGCGCTGGGGGTCTCGATCCTGAAGGACCGCCCCATCGCCGAGGATGCGCTGGAGCAGGTCTATCTGCGGATCTGGTCCGAGGCCGGCCGGCAACCCGAAAGCGGGCTTTCGCCGATGGCATGGCTGCTGACGCTGACCCGCGAGATGGCGCTGGAACGGATGCGGGCCGAGGGCCTGCCGGGCGGGCTGACCCGCCCCGACCCGGTCGAGGCGCTGTGGCTGGAAGGCGCCAGCCTGCAGGCGCTGGCCCGGCGCGAGGGGCGGACCGCCCCGGCGATGCGCGAATTGCTGCGCGCGCGGCTGGCCGCCCTGCGCGGCGGCAGGGCACCGCAGGAAGCGGCGCAAGGGGCGGCGAGATGAGCGACGAGACCACCCCGCCCCCTGCCCCGAAGGAACCGGACCCGAAGGAACCGGACCCCAAGGATGCTGTGCCGAAGGATGCTGTCCCGAGGGATCCGGCTCCGACCGATCCCGTCCCCGCCGATTACGACGAGATCCTGGCGGCCGAGCTGGCCCTGGGCCTGCTGGAGGGCGAGGAGGCCGCCGCCGCCGTCGCGCGGCTTTCCGCCGACCCGGTCTTCGCCGAGGATCTGCGCGCCTGGCAGGAACGGCTGGCCGGGACGGCGCTTGGGCTGACCCCGGTCATGGCCCCGGCCCGCGCCCGCCAGCGCATCCGCGAGAAACTGGGCCATGCCGCCGCGCCGCTGAGTGTCGATCCGCTGGAAAAGCCCTCGCGCTGGCCGCGGCTGCTGGTCGTTCTGGCCTTGCTGGCCGTCGGCGCCGCGATCTGGTGGGTCCTGGCGCAGCCCGGCTAGGCAGGAACAGCGAAAGAGGGCGGGATGAGCGGACTGATCGCGCTGCTGGACGATGTGGCAAGCATTGCGAAGGTGGCGGCGGCCTCGGTCGACGATGTCGCGGGACAGGCGGCCAAGGCGGGGGCCAAGGCGGCCGGCGCGGTCATCGACGACGCGGCGGTGACGCCGAAATATGTCCATGGCTTCGATGCCGGCCGCGAATTGCCGATCGTGTGGAAGATCGCGAAGGGGTCGATCTTCAACAAGCTGGTGATCCTGCTGCCGGTGGCGCTGCTGCTGTCGGCCTTCGCGCCCTGGGCGATCTCGCCGCTGCTGATGCTGGGCGGGGCCTATCTGTGCTTCGAGGGGGCCGAGAAGATCGCCCATGCCTTCGGCCATGGCGACCGGCACGACAGCGACAGGCACACCAACCCCGAAGGCGACGGCGCCGCGCTGGAAGAGGCGCGGGTGGCCGGCGCGATCAAGACCGATTTCATCCTCTCGGCCGAGATCATGACCATCGCGCTGTCCACCATCCCCGCTGACGACGCGCTGTGGATGAAGGCGATGATCCTTGCGGTGGTCGGGCTGGGCATCACCGCGGCGGTCTATGGCGCGGTGGCGCTGATCGTGAAGGCGGACGATGTCGGGCTGCACCTGGCGACCCGGCGCCGGGGCGCGACGGCGGCGCTGGGGCGCGGGATCGTCAAGCTGATGCCGGGGCTGATGCGGGTGCTGACGGTGGTCGGCACGGCGGCGATGCTGTGGGTCGGCGGGCAGATCATCGTCCACGGGCTGCACGAGCTGGGCTGGCACGTCCCGTATGACTGGATCCGCCAGCTGGCCCAGACCGCGGCGGCGGCCCTGCCGCAGGCGCCGGGCGTCGTCGCCTGGATGGTCACGGCCATCCTCGACGGCCTTCTGGGGCTGATGCTGGGGCTGGCGCTGATCCCGGTGGTGGAACGGGCCATCAACCCGCTGCTGGCCGCCACCGTGCTGCCGCTGATCGCGACCTTGCGCGGGACGCCAGGCAGGGACTGAGCCGCCGCCGCAAGACATTGCATCGGCGCGCGATCGGCGCAAGGATGGTGCCGTCAACCTGCCGGGAGCCGTGCCATGCCGATTGAGACGCTGATCCTGTTCATCCCCGCCTGTTTCGCGCTGAACATGGCCTTCGGACCCAACAACCTGCTGTCGCTGACCATCGGCGCGGGGCACGGGATGCGGGTGGCGATGCTGGGCTCTCTGGGGCGGCTGGTCGCCTTCGCGCTGATGATCGCGATATCGGCGCTTGGCATGGGGGCGCTGCTGATGGCGTCCGAGCTGGCCTTCACGCTGGTCAAGCTGGCGGGCGCGGCCTATCTGGTCTGGCTGGGCCTGCGCCTTCTGCGCTCGGGCGGGGCCATCGACGCCCGGGCGCTGCGCGCGCCGCAGGGCCGGCCGCGCGATTTCATGCGGCAGGAATTCCTGGTCGCGGCGGGCAATCCCAAGGCGATCCTGATCTTTACCGCCTTCTTCCCGCAATTCGTCGCCCCGCTGGCCTATTGGCAAAGCTTCCTGCTGCTGGGGGCGGTCTTCCTGCTGCTGGAAGTGATCGCCATCGCCGTCTATGCCTATTTCGGCACGCGGCTGACCGGGCTGATGCGCAATGCCCGCAGCCTGCACTGGATCAACCGCATCAGCGGCGGCACGATGATCGCCTTCGGCGCCGCGCTGGCCCTGTCGCGCCGCCCGGCGGGGTGATCGCCGGGGCGTTCGGCGGGCCCTCCGGTGACGTAACGCATCGCGTTGACCAAACAGTCAAAGACTGTCACATTCCGTTCACAATAATGTTGCGAGACCGTCACCGGGCACCGCTAGGCCGGGCGACGAAACGCAACTCCATTGGGAGGAAAACATGTCTCGACTTCTCACCGCCTCTGTCGCGGCTCTGATCGCGTCGCTGACCGCCGCGCAGGCGCAAACCGACATCCAGTGGTGGCACGCCATGGGCGGCGAGCTGGGCGCCAAGCTGGAAGAGATCACCCGCAACTTCAACGACAGCCAGGACGAATACCGCGTGGTGCCGTCCTACAAGGGCACCTATCCCGAGACGATGACCGCCGCCATCGCGGCCTTCCGCGCCCGCCAGCAGCCCGCCATCGTGCAGGTCTTCGAGGTCGGCACCGGCACCATGATGGCCGCCGAGGGCGCCGTCGTCCCGGTCCACCAACTGATGGCCGACCATGGCGAGAGCTTCGACCCGCAGGCCTATCTGCCCGCCGTCGTCGGCTATTACAGCGACACCGAGGGCAACATGCTGTCGCTGCCCTTCAACAGCTCGACCCCGATCCTGTATTACAACAAGGACGCGTTCGAGAAGGCCGGGCTGGACCCCGAGCAACCGCCCGAGACCTGGGCCCAGCTGGAGGAATTCGCCACCCGGATCCGGGAATCGGGTGCGGCCAGCTGCGGCTTCACCTCGCGCTGGATCAGCTGGATCCAGACCGAGAATTTCAGCGCCTGGCACAACCAGCCCATCGGCACGCTGGAAAACGGCCTTGGCGGACAGGATGCGCGGCTGACCCTGAACGGCCCGGCGCAGGTCAAGCATTGGGAAAACCTGAAGCGTTGGGCCGACGAGGGGCTGTTCAAATATGGCGGCCCGGTGGCGGGCGACGGCGCGGCGCCGCTGTTCTATTCGCAGGAATGTGCGATCTACATGGAAAGCTCGGGCGGGCGCGCCGGGATCATCGCCAACGCCACCGATTTCGAGGTCGGCTTCGGCATGCTGCCCTATTACGACGACATCGAGGGCGCGCCGCAGAACTCGATCATCGGGGGCGCGACGCTGTGGGTGCTGTCGGGCCGGCCGGACGCGGAATACGAGGGGGTCGCGCGCTTCTTCGAATATCTCTCCAGCCCCGAGGTCCAGGCCGAATGGCACCAGTTCACCGGCTATCTGCCGATCACCCAGGCGGCCTATGACCTTGGCAAGGAACAGGGCTATTACGAGCAGAACCCCGGCACCGAGGTCAGCATCCAGCAGATCACGCTGAACGAGCCGACCGAGAATTCCAAGGGCCTGCGCTTCGGCAACTATGTCCAGATCCGCGGCATCATCGACGAGGAGTTCGAGCAGCTTCTGTCGGGCGCCAAGGATGCGCAGGGCGCGCTGGACAGCCTGGTGCAGCGCGGCAATGCGCTGATCGAGGAATTCCAGGCCCAGAACCAGTAACCGCCGACGCAAGGGGCCGTGTCACCGCGACGCGGCCCCTTCCTTCGTCCGCCGCCCACCGCCAACCGGAGTGCCGATGAAGCGCACGATCTTCAGCAACCAGCTGCTGCCCTGGCTTCTTCTGGCGCCGCAGCTTGCCATCACCTTCATCTTCTTCCTGTGGCCCGCCGCGCAGGCGATCCGGCACAGCGTGCTGCGGCAGGACGCCTTCGGCATCAACACGAACTTCGTCGGGCTGGCCAATTTCCGGGCGCTGATGAACAGCGCCCAATACCTGAATTCGCTGCAGGTGACGGTGGTCTTCGCGATCTCGGTCACGCTTCTGTCGATGGGCTTCTCGCTGCTGCTGGCGGTGGCGGTGGACCGGATGATCCGCTCGACCAGCGTCTATACGACGCTGCTGGTCTGGCCCTATGCGGTGGCCCCCGCCGTCGCGGGGATCCTGTGGTGGTTCATCTTCAACCCGACCATCGGCGTCATGCCCTATGTGCTGGACGTGGTCGGCTACAACTGGAACCACATGACCTCGAAGACCGACGCGATGATCCTGGTGGTGATCGCCAGCGCCTGGAAGCAGATCAGCTACAACTTCCTGTTCTTCGTGGCCGGGCTGCAATCGATCCCCGCCAGCCTGCGCGAGGCCGCGGCCATCGACGGCGCGGGACCGGTGCGGCGCTTCTTCGACATCACCTTCCCGCTTCTGTCGCCGACGACCTTCTTCCTGATGGTGGTCAATATCGTCTACGCGATGTTCGACACTTTCGCGGTCATCGACGCCACCACCGAGGGCGGCCCGGCGCAGGCCACCAATATCCTGGTCTACAAGGTCTATTTCGACGGCTTCGTCGGCCAGAACATGGGGTCCTCGGCGGCGCAGTCGGTGATCCTGATGCTGATCGTGATCGCGCTGACCGCCATCCAGTTCCGCTATGTCGAGAAGAAGGTGGCCTATTGATGATCGAGAACCGCCCCTTCCTGAACCTGCTGGCGCATCTGACGCTGATGCTGGGCGTCGCCATCGTCGCGCTGCCGGTCTGGCTGGCCTTCGTCGCCTCGACCCACGGCCCGACCGACTTCATGTCCGGCACCGTGCCGATGTGGCCCGGCCCGCGCCTGGTCGAGAATTACAGCCGGCTGCTGGAGACCGGCGTCTCGACCAGCGGGACGCCCCCGGTCGGCACGATGATGGTGAACAGCCTGATCATGGCGCTGTCCATCGCCATCGGCAAGATCGTCATCTCGATCACCTCGGCCTTCGCCATCGTCTATTTCCGCTTTCCCTTCCGCAACCTGGCCTTCTGGTGCATCTTCATCACCATGATGCTGCCGGTCGAGGTCCGCATCGTGCCGACCTTCCAGGTGGTGGCGGATCTGGGGATGCTGAATTCCTATGCGGGCCTGTCGATCCCGCTGATCGCATCGGCCACCGCGACCTTCCTGTTCCGCCAGGTCTTTCTGACCATCCCGGACGAGCTGACCGAGGCCGCCCGCATCGACGGCGCCGGCCCGCTGAAATTCTTCCGCGACATCCTGCTGCCGCTGTCGCGCACCAATATCGCGGCGCTGTTCGTGATCCTGTTCATCTATGGCTGGAACCAGTATCTGTGGCCGCTGCTGATCACGACCAGCGCGGATTACTATACCATCGTCGCGGGCATCAAGCGGATGGCCGACGCGGTGGACGGCGTGCCGCAGTGGCACCTGGTCATGGCGACGGCGATGCTGGCCATGCTGCCCCCGGTGGCGGTGGTGATCGGGATGCAGCGGCTGTTCGTCAAGGGCCTGGTCGAGACGGAGAAATAGAAGAATGGCATCCATCACCCTCTCGAATGTCGGCAAGGTCTATGCCGGCGGCACCCGCGCCATCGGCGACGTGAACCTGGAAATCGCGGATGGCGAGTTCATCGTGCTGGTCGGGCCGTCGGGCTGCGGCAAGTCCACGCTGCTGCGGATGATCGCCGGGCTGGAAAGCATCACCGACGGCGAGGTGCGCATCGGCGACCGCGTGGTCAACCAGGTCGAGCCGGCGGACCGCGACATCGCCATGGTGTTCCAGAACTACGCGCTCTATCCGCACATGTCGGTGCGCCAGAACCTTGCCTATGGGCTGAAGAACCGCCGCACCCCCAAGGCCGAGATCGAGCGCCGCGTGGCCGAGGCCGCCGAGATCCTGCAGATCGGTCCCTATCTGGACCGCAAGCCCCGCGCCCTGTCGGGCGGGCAGCGCCAGCGGGTGGCGATGGGCCGGGCCATCGTGCGCGAACCGGCCGCCTTCCTGTTCGACGAGCCGCTGTCGAACCTGGACGCCAAGCTGCGCGTCGCCATGCGGCTGGAGATCAAGCAGCTGCAGCAGCGGCTGGGCACGACCTCGATCTACGTGACCCATGACCAGCTGGAGGCGATGACGCTGGCCGACCGGCTGGTGGTTCTCAGCGCCGGGCGGGTCGAGCAGATCGGCACGCCGCTCGAGGTCTATCGCCGCCCCGCCACCGCCTTCGTCGCCGGCTTCATCGGCAGCCCGGCCATGAACCTGATCCCGGCCCGCGCCGTCGGCCACCTGCCGGGCACCGCCCATGCCGGGCTGGTCGGCATCCGCCCCGAGGACCTGACCATCACCCCCGAGGGCAATATCGAGATGCAGGTCCAGGCGATCGAGGAACTGGGCGCGCAACGCCTGGTCCACGGGCTGACCGGCGGCGAGACGCTGACCGTGACCATGCCCTCGGACATGCCGGTCTCGGACATGCTGCGGCTGTCGGTGCGGCGCGAGGCGCTGCACCTGTTCGAGGCCGAAAGCGGCCGGCGCATCGGCTAGGCGGGCCGCCTAGCGGCAGGGCCAGGCGGCGCGCGCCGCATCCAGGCGCGGATGGGCCAGCGCCTGCCCCACGCGCAGCCCCAGCCGCGCGGCCTCGCCGCCGCCGATTTCCAGCACCATCAGCCGTTCGGGATCGGGGTCGCCCGGCGCGGCGCCGGGGATCGGGGTCTCGTCCAGCGGGCGGGCCTGGGGGTGGATATGGCGGATCACGCCGCGGTCATCGATGAAGACGATGTCCAGCGGAATGAAGGTGTTGCGCATCCAGAAGAACAACGGCGCGGGGCGCGGATAGACGAACAGCATCCCCTGCCCCCGCGGCAAGGACCGCCGGAACATCAGCCCCTGCGCCCGCGAGGCGGCATCGTCGGCGATCTCGACCCGGATCTTCAGCGGCGCCGAATCACCCTGCAGCAGCACCAGATCGTCGGCGCAGACCGGCGCGGTCGCGAAAGCCGCGCTGCCCGAAAGCAGCGCGGTGAAGGCAAGTGTCAGAAAGGCAGATCGAATCCTATTCGGCCACATGGGCCAGATCTTCGACCTGTTCGCCGACTTTGTCATCCTTCAGGCCTGCGGCGACGGCCTTATGGGAGGGGCAGTTGGCGCTGTCCCAGCTGCAGATCTGCGCCGCCATCAGGCCGCGCGGGCCCTCGATGACGCGGATGCAGACGGCCTCGCCGATGGCAAGGTCGCCGAAGCCGGAATGGCGCAACACCTCGATATGGATGAAGACGTCGTCCCCATGCCCGAAGATATTGGCAAAGCCGAAGCCCTTCGCCTTGTCGAACCATTTCACCCGTGCCGGGCGCAGCGGCAGGTCATCGATCTGCTCGATCACCTCCTTGCCCAGATCGGCGATCGGCGGCGTGCCGTCGCTGGCCGGAGGCTCGATGCTGACGATCTCGCTGGCCTGGAGGCCGCGCGACGTCGGCTGCACCCAGGCGCTGATGCGCGACTGGTCCGCCACCGAGCTGCGCCCGAAATTGCGCAGCACGTTCGCGTGAAGAAGAATGTCCGACTGACCGTCTCCGTTCACGATGAACCCGTAACCCTTGGCAGGGTCATACCATTTCACAAGCCCTGTTATCAGGAACGGCTTGTCTTCATCCTTTGTCATCACTTCACCGTCATGCGCGGGACGCGTTCTGAGGTCGGAGACCGGTATCGGTGCGATACACCGTTCAGTTGGGTTTACTTCGACCAAAGACCGCGCGGGCTGGTGGTGCCACCGCGCTTGTTTGTTGCCTTAAAGGGGGATGTTGAGCCGCCTTTTCGTCGCCGTCAACCTTAAGGTGAAAGTCTTTTGACCGACCAGCGATTGTTTGCCTGCAGTTCCCAGCAAAAACGATCATGCAGGCGGAAGGCGCCATCGGCCCAGAACTCGATCTGCACAGGCCGGATGCAAAATCCCCCCCAGAAGGGCGGCCGCAGCGGGTTGGTGCCGTGAATCAGCCCCTGCCGCGCGGCCTCGGCCATCAGCGTGGCGCGACTCTCCAGCGGCCGCGACTGCGCCGAGGCCCAGGCGCCCAGCCGGCTTTGCAGCGCCCGGCTGGCGAAATAGGCATCGGCCTTCGCGCCCTCCTCGCGCGTCACCGTGCCGCGCACCCGGATCTGGCGGCGCAGCGATTTCCAGTGCATCACGAAGGCCGCCTTGCCGGTCGCCGCGATCTGCCGGCCCTTGGCGCTTTCGTAATTGGTATAGAAGACGAAACGGTCCGCGCCGATCTCCTTCAGCAGGACCATGCGCACATCGGGCATCCCCGCCTCGTCCACCGTCGCCAGGGCGATGGCGTCGGGATCGTTCGGCTCGGTTTTCTCCGCCTCTGCCAGCCAATTGCGGGCGATGGCGAAGGGATCCTCTCCTGCAAAGATACCACTGCGATCTGCCATGTTTCCCCCTTGCGCTTGATGCCGCCAGACCTTTCGCCTAAGCACATCACAAAGGGTTGAAACCGCGAGGAGCGGCACATGTCAAGCGAGCAGATGTCCGGACTGATGGCTGGAAAACGCGGGCTCATCATGGGTCTTGCCAACGACAAATCCATTGCGTGGGGAATCGCGCGCGCACTGTCCGGCGCCGGGGCCGAGCTGGCCTTCTCCTATCAGGGCGAGGCGCTGAAGCGCCGGGTCGATCCGCTGGCCGCCCAGCTGGGGTCGACGCTGGTCCTGCCCTGCGACGTCGGCGACGAGGCATCGATCGAGGCGCTGTTCCAGTCGCTGCAGGCCGAATGGGGCGGCCTGGACTTCATCGTCCACGCCATCGGCTTCTCCGACAAGGAACAGCTGCGCGGCCGCTATGCGGAAACCACGCGCGACAATTTCCTGATGACCATGGACATCTCGGTCTATTCCTTCACCGCCGTCGCCCGCCGCGCGGCGGCGATGATGCAGGGGGGCGGCTCGATCCTGACGCTGACCTATTACGGCGCCGAACGGGTGATGCCGCATTACAACGTCATGGGCGTGGCCAAGGCGGCGCTGGAGGCCAGCGTGCGCTACCTGGCCGAGGATTTCGGCAAGGACGGCATCCGCGTCAACGCGATCAGCGCCGGGCCGATCAAGACGCTGGCCGCCAGCGGCATCGGCGATTTCCGCTATATCCTGAAATGGAACGAGCTGAACTCGCCCCTGCGCCGCAACGTCACCATCGAGGATGTCGGCAATTCCGCGCTGTATCTGCTGTCGCCGCTTGGCGCCGGCGTGACCGGCGAGACGCATCACGTCGATGCCGGCTATCACGTCGTCGGCATGAAGGCGGTGGACGCCCCCGACATCGAGACGGTGAAGAAGGACTGACCCGCTGCTGTCGGTCACGCTGGACCAGCTTGTCCTGTTCGTCGGCACGTTGGCCGTGGCGATCCTGTCGCCCGGCCCCGGCGTGATCGCCGTCAGCCAGAGCGCCTTCGCGCTGGGGCGCCGCCGCGCCCTGCCCTATGGCTGGGGGCTGGCGCTCGGCGCCTCGCTGTGGTGCCTGTTCGCGCTTCTGGGGCTGACGGTGCTGTTCCGCGTCCTGCCCTGGACCTTCACCGCCCTGCGCCTGGCCGGCGGGGCCTATCTGATCTGGATCGCCTGGCAGATGTGGCGGCACGCGGCCGATCCGCTGCCCGATCCGCTGGACGCGCGCATGGGGATGAGCTTTCCGGGCGGCATGGCGCTGAACCTGTCGAACCCGAAGCCGGCGCTGTTCTATTCGGCGGTGCTGCTGTCGATCTTCCCCTCGGTGCTGTCGGCGGGCGACAAGGCGGTGATTTACGCCACGGCACTTTCGGTCGAGCTGGCATTTTATACCGCGCTGGCGTCGCTGATGGCCTTGCCATGGTTGCGTCGTCGCTATTATGCGTCGAAATTCTGGATCGACCGGGGCGCGGCCGCGCTGATCGGCCTGCTGGGCCTGTCCCTGATCCTGCGGCTTTGAAGAAAGGAAGGACAATGATCGACCGCCTGCCCCACGAGAAGGGATTTCACGTCAGCTGGGACCAGCTTCACCGCGATGCGCGCGCCCTGGCATGGCGGCTGGACGGCACCGAATGGCGCGCCGTGGTGGCGGTGACGCGGGGCGGGCTGGTCCCGGCGATGATCGTCGCGCGCGAACTGGACATCCGCACCATCGACACGATCAGCATCAAGTCCTACCACAAGCAGGAACAGGGCGGGCTGAAGGTCCTGAAAAGCCCCGATCCGCAGCTGATGCGCGATGGCGAGGGCATCCTGGTCGTCGACGACCTGGTCGATTCCGGCCGCACGCTGGAACTGATCCGCGAGATGTTCCCCAAGGCCCATTTCGCCACCGTCTATGCCAAGCCCAAGGGCAAGCCGATGGTGCAGAGCTATGTCACCGAGGTCAGCCAGGACACCTGGATCTTCTTCCCCTGGGACATGGCGCTGCAATATGTCCAGCCCTATCGCGGCGAGGACTGAGCCCCGCCGCCAGGGTTTCGGACGGGCTTTCGGGCGGATGCAGATCACGGGGATGTGAACGCGCAGCGGCGATCGGCAGGAACCGCCGAAGGGGCCAGGCCATTGATCCTTCAACGAGACGGGCCATCGCGTCCGCTTCGCCTAATAAGGAGGATAGACATGCGCAAGCTTCTGTTGACCACCACGATTGCCCTTCCCTTTACCTTCGGCGCGGCGCTGGCCCAGGACACCGCCCCCGAGCCCACCGACGATCCCGCCGCCACGACCGAGCCGCTGGAAATGGAAACCGATCCGGCAACCGATCCCGCGGCCGACCCGGCTGCGGACCCTGCCGCTGATCCCGCCGCCGACCCGCTGGCCGACCCTGCGGCTGATCCGGCAGCGGACCCGGCCGCCGATCCGATGGCTGATCCGGCCACCGATCCGGCAGCGGACCCCGCGGCTGATCCGATGGCCGATCCCGCCGCGGACCCCCTTGCTGATCCGGCCGCCGAAGACGGCGCGGAAGACGCCGAGGCCGCCGCGCTGGAGGCCGCCGCCGGCGAGAAGGTCGCCCGCGAGCAGGCCGCCAACGAGTTGCGCCTGGAATGGATCACCGACGCGACGGTGACAGCGCCTGACGGCACCCGCATCGGCGGCATCACCGACCTGATCGTGGACGGCGAATCCGGCCAGATGATCGCCGCGACGATCGGCGTAGGCGGCTTCCTCGGCATCGGCGCCAAGCAGATCGCCGTTCCCTGGGAACAGCTGACCATCAACTACGACGCGCAGGAAATCACCAGCGACCTGACCAAGGAAGAGGCCGACGCGGCCCCGGAATATGTCTTCCGCGAGCGTGAGCCCGCGCCGGGCAGCGAAGCGCCCGCCGACGGCATGGGTGGCGCGGACCCGATGGCGGAACCGGCGCCGCTGGACTGATCCACTCAATCCACTCACCGGAACGCGAAAGCGGCCCCTCGGGGCCGCTTTCTCCTTGCGCGCTGGCCCGGCCGTTCGGCCTTTCTTCAACCGTTGCCGCGCACGAAGCGGGCCGCGCCTTCGGCGGCGCGCTGCAGCGCCCGGCTCTTGTTGACGGTTTCCTGGAACTCGGCCTCGGGGTCGCTGTCATAGACCACGCCGCCGCCGGCCTGGATATAGAGCGCGCCGTCCTTCACGACGCCGGTGCGCAGGGCGATGCACATGTCCATCTCGCCATTGGCGGCGAAATAGCCCACGCCGCCGGCATAGACGCCGCGCTTCTCGGGCTCCAGCTCGTCGATGATCTCCATCGCGCGGACCTTGGGCGCACCCGAGACGGTGCCCGCCGGCAGCCCGGCCAGCAGCGCCGACAGCGCGTCCTCGCCCTCGCGCAGCTCGCCCACCACGTTCGAGACGATATGCATGACGTGGCTGTAGCGCTCGATGGTGAATTGCTCGGTCGGGCGGACGGTGCCGGTCTTCGCCACCCGGCCGACATCGTTGCGGCCCAGATCCAGCAGCATCAGATGCTCGGCCAGCTCCTTCTGGTCGCCCAGCAGGTCGGCCTCCAGCGCGCGGTCCTCGGCCTCGTCCGCGCCGCGCGGGCGGGTGCCGGCGATGGGACGGACCGTCACCTCGCCGTCGCGCAGCCGGACCAGGATCTCGGGGCTGGCGCCGACGATCTGGAAGCCGCCCATGTTCAGGAAGAACATGAAGGGCGAGGGGTTGGTGCGGCGCAAGCTGCGATAGAGCGCGAAGGGCGGCAGCGGGAAATCCATCCGCCAGCGCTGCGAGGGCACGACCTGGAAGATGTCGCCCGCGCGGATGTATTCCTTGGCCTTCTCGACCGCCGCCAGGTAATCGGCCCTGGTGAAGTTCGAGACCGGCTCGCCGATCCGCGCATCCTGCCCCAGCGCGCGCGGCTCGGAGGGCTGGCGGTCCAGCGACCGCAGCGCGTCCATCACCCGCTCGGCGGCGCGGGCATAGGCGGCGCGGGCATTGTCGGTGCCGTCATGCCATGCCGGCGCGCACAGCGTCACCTCGCCCTTCACCCCGTCCAGCACGGCGACGACCGAGGGCCGCATCAGCATCGCGTCGGGCAGGTCCAGCGGGTCGGGATTGACATGCGGCAGATGTTCCACCAGCCGGATCATGTCATAGCCCAGATAGCCGAACAGCCCGGCCGCGACCGGCGGCACGCCGTCGGGCAGGCGGTCGATCCGGCTTTCGGCGATCAGCGCGCGCAGGCTGTCCAGCGCCGGGCGATCCTCGGGCGTGAACTCGTCGGAAAAGCGGGCCTGGCGGTTCAGCCGGGCCCGGCCGTCGCGGCAGTCCCAGATCAGGTCGGGCTTCATGCCGACGATCGAGTAGCGGCCGCGCACCTCGCCGCCGGTGACCGATTCCAGCATGAAGGACATCGGCGCGGCTTCGGCCAGTTTCAGCATCAGGCTGACCGGGGTGTCCAGGTCGGCGGCCAGCCGGATGGTGACCAGCTGGTTCAGGCCTTCGGCCCAGCCGGCCTCGAACGCGGCGAAATCGGGGGTCAGGTCCATCACTGAACCTGCGTGTTCACGGCATTGATGGCCGACTGGTTCATCTGCACCCCGGCACGCAGCTGGATGGCGCGGTTGTAATAGTCGAACAGGTCGGCCTGCAGGGTTTCGTCCAGCCGCCGGCCGACGGACTCGGCGACCTGCTGGCCGGTATCCTGCGACAGATCCGCGTCATGGACCGCATCCAGCCGCACCAGGAAGACCCGGTCCGAGGCATCGGCGACCTCGACCTCGCCCGGCGCCGGGATGGCGAAGGCGCGGGCCAGCACCTCGGGCGGCAGGTTCTCGATCCAGCCGTCGCGGGTCAGCCCGGTTTCCTGCCTCCATTCGTCTTCGGCGGCGGGATCGGCCGGCTCGCCGGTCACGCTCTGGGCGGCGATGGCGGCTTCGGCCGGGACTTCGGGCGGCAGCGCGACACTCGCCTGCAGCCGCTCTTCCTCGGCCATGGTCAGCAGCATGCGATGGGTCTCGGCCTGCCGCCAATCCGCCAGCACCTCCTCGCGGACCTCGGCGAAGGGCTTCAGCGTCGGCGGCACGATCTCGTCCAGGCGCAGGGCGAAGATCCCGCCATCGTCCAGCCGCTCGATATGCGGAAAGTCATTGGCGCCGACCGCCGCGGCGCGTTCGCGGAAGGTTTCATAGCCGGCGATGCTGCCCTCTTGCGGCTCCTGCTCGGCGGTCCATTCGATCTGGCCCAGTTCCAGCGGCGTCGTCTCGGCCACCGCCTCCAGCGTCTCGCCCGCCGCCAGCATCTCCTCGAACTCGTCCGAGCGGGTCTCGATCACGCGGGCGGCGCGGTCGATGGCGGCCTCCTGGCGCAGCGACTCGCGGGCCTGCTCGAAGGGGATATCCACCGGGTCGAGGATCGCGTTCATCTGATAGAGCGCCGGGCCAAGGTTGGTCTGGACCGGGCCGACCACGCCGGGCTGGTCCAGCGCGAAGACGGCATCGCCCGCGACCCCCAGCTGCTCCCTGGTCATCTCGCCCAGATAGACGTCGTCGATCTCCAGCCCGCGCTGCAGCACCAGCGCCTCGAAGGGGATCTCGCCCGCGTCGATATCGGCGCGGCCCTGCTCGGCCGCCTCCTGCGAGGGCATGATCAGGCGGCTGACCATGCGGCGCTCGGGCTGCTGGTATTCGGCGATGTTCTGGTCATAGACCGCGCGCAGCGCCTCCTCGTCCAGCTCGACCTCGGGGGCCAGCATTTCCGGCGTCACCCAGAGATAGGTCAGCTTGCGGATCTCGGGGGCGGTGAAGCGGTCGGCATTGGCCTTGTGCCAGGCCTCCAGCGTCGCCTCGTCGGGATCGGCCACCGGCTCGGGCAGCGCCTCGGCGGTCAGTTCGCGCCAGGACAAATCGCGCGTCTCCAGCAGCCATTTCGCGGTCTGGTCCACCATCGCCTGCGGCGTCCTGACCCCGCCCGTCACGGCCCGCTGCAGCAGCAGCCGCGCCTCGTCCACGCGCACCTCGGCCTCGAACTGCGCCTCGGTCAGGCCCTGGCGGCGCAGCACCTCGGAATAGGCGGCGCGGTCGAAGCGGCCGCTGGGGGCGCGGAAGGCGGGCGCGTCCGCGATCGACTGGACCACGCGCTCGTCGCCGACCGAGATGCCGATGATCCGCGCCTGTTCCTCCAGCGCGGCGGCGGTGACCAGCTGCGCCAGGATCGCGTTCGGGATGCCCATCTGCTGGGCCTGGGTCATGCCGATATGCTGGCCGGCCTGCTGCGACATCGCCTGCAGCTGGTTGCGCAATCCGCGCGAATAGTCGTCGGCGGTCAGCCGGGTCTCGCCCACATGCCCGATCGCGGTCGAGCCGCCCGAGAAGCTGGTCACGCCAAAGCCGCCAAGCCCCAGCACCATCAGGCCCGTCAGGATCCAGACGATGGTCGATTTGCCCTTGGTGCGCAGTTTCTTCATGGCGCGGCCTTTCTCGTGGTCGTGTCGCCTGCGTCTTTAGGACGCCAGCCGTCGCGCCACAAGTGTTCAGGCCCGCAGCCCCGCCAGCCGCCGCGCCAGTTCCGCGATGCCGTCGCGGTCGACATTGGCGAAGGCCAGCCGCAGGTGGCGCGCGCCGGACGGATCACCCGCCGGCGTGAACATCGTGCCGGGCAGCGCCAGGATCCCGGCCTCGCGCAGCATTTTCGGGGCCAGTTCCACTGACGACAGCCGGAACGGGTGGCCGACCCAGGCGAAATAGGCGCCCGCGCTGCGCAGCTGCCAGCCTGGCAGGCCGGCCAGCGCGGCCTCGGTGGCGGCGCGGCGGGCCAGGATCTCGGCCCTTTCGCCGGCCAGCCAGTCACGCAGATGTGTCATCCCCCACAGCGCCCCGATCTGCCCCAGCTGCGAGGTCGAGATCGCCACGCTATCCAGGAATTTCTCGATCTGCGCCATGCGCGCGACGGATGCGGTCAGCGCGCCCACCCGGTGCCCGGTCAGCCGGTAGGCCTTGGAGAAGGAATAGAGCTGGATCAGCGTCTCGTCCCAGCCGGGCCGGGCCAGCAGGTCATGGGGCGGGCCGCTGCGGCTGTCGAAGTCGCGATAGGTCTCGTCGATGATCAGCGCGATGCCGTGGCGCTGCGCCAGCTCGAAGAAGGCGCCGACCAGATCGCCCGGATACTCCGCGCCCGAGGGATTGTTCGGCGTGACCAGCACGATGGCGCGGGTGGTGGGGCCGATCAGCCCGGCGGCCCGGTCGGGATCGGGCAGCATGTCCGCGCCGCAGGGCAGCGGCACGGCGCGGATCCCGGCCATGTCCAGCCACATCTTGTGATTGAAATACCAGGGCGTCGGCAGGATCACCTCGTCGCCCGCGCCCGCCAGCGTGGTGACGGCTGCGCAGAAGGCCTGGTTGCAGCCCTGGGTGATCGCCACCTGATCAGACGCGATCCTGCCGCGATAGCCCGCGCCGAATTCCGCGGCGACGGCGGCGCGCAGCTCGGGATTGCCCAGCACCGGCCCATAGAGATGCGCCTCGGGCCGATTCAGCGCGGCATCGGCGATCGCGGCGCGCAGGGGTTCGGGCGGCGGATCGACCGGGGCGGCCTGGCTGACGTTCAGAAGCGGGCGGTCGGGCGGGAAGACGACGCCTTCCAGCCAGCGCCGCGCCTCCATGACCGGGGGCGCGAAGGTGGCGGCGATGGCGGGATTGATCCAGGCCATGTCAGTCGCGCCCCAGCCCGCGAAGATCGGACAGATCCGGCGGCAGCGACAGGTCCGGCGCCGGCGCGGGCATGGCCGGGGCGCGGCTGGCAGGCTGGCTGGGCGCGGCGTGCGGTTCCGGGGGGGCGGGTTCCGGCGGGGTTTCGCGGACCGGCTCGGGCTCCTCGCCCGCCTCCGGCACGGGCGCCGGGTCCGGTTCGGCCACAGGCTCGGGCTCGGGCTCGGGCTGGACCGGCGCCGGCGTTTCGGCGACGGGCGGGGCGTCCTCCGCGGCAGGCATCTCGCCGGCGGACTCATCCTCGGGGACCGCTTCCTCCGCGGGCTCGGCCGCGACGGCATCGGCGGGCGGGCTGTCAGCGGGCAGGTCGTCGGGATCGCTGAGCCCGGCAAAGCCCGGCCGCTCCGGCAATTCCGGCAGGCCGAGCGTGGCGGGACGGTCGAATTCCGCGGAGTCGACGGTATCGGGGGCAATGGGCCGGACATGGCCCGAATCGTCCGCGGCCGTTTCCGGGCGCCCCTCATCGGCGGTCACGGCAACGGGGGCGGGCTCGGCCGCGGGGGCGCTGACGGCCGGCGCCTCGGCCTGCCCCATGCGGTCGGGGGAAGGGGACAGCGGCTCGGGCAAGAGCGGCGCCACGTCGCCGCCGCGCGCGAATTCCGACCCGACCGGCAGATCGACCGAGGGCGCCTCGGGCCGGTCCGGGTCGGCGGGGCGGGAAGGTTCGGGGGCGGCCGGTTCATCGGCATCCCCGGTCGGGGCCACGCTTTCGGGCGCGGGTTCGGGCGCAGCCTCTGGCGCCGCTTCCTGCGCCGCCGAGGGCGCCGGCGCTTCGCCTTCCGCGTCCGGCACGGTCGTCCGGGGCACCGGCAGCAGAACCGCCAGAATTGCCAGCGCGGCCACGCTCAGCGCCCCGCCATGTGCCAAACCCGTCCAGAATCCGCGTGCCATCTGCCCGTCACCTCATGGCCGGGCTTGACCCCCCGGCGCGCTTTGGCCCATCTATAGCCGACCCGTTTCCGGGGGGAAACCGTCCTCCAAGCCCAAGGCGCGCCGATGATCCTTCTGATCGACAATTACGACAGCTTCACCTGGAACCTGGTCCATTACCTGGGCGAGGCCGGGGCCGAGGTCGAGGTGATCCGCAACGACGCCATCACCGTCGAAGAGGCGCTGGCGAAGCGCCCCGACGGAATCGTGATCTCGCCCGGCCCCTGCGATCCGGCGCAGGCCGGGATCTGCCTGGCGCTGATCCGCGCGGCGGCCGAACGCGGCATCCCGATCTTCGGCGTCTGCCTGGGCCACCAGGCCATCGGCGAGGCCTTCGGCGGCCGCATCGTGCGCGCCAACCGCATCCTGCACGGCAAGGTCGACCGGATCAGCCATGACGGCAGCGGCGTCTTCGCCGGCCTGCCCTCGCCCTTGAACGCCACCCGCTATCACTCGCTGACGGTCGAGCCGGAAAGCCTGCCCAACTGCCTGCGCGTCACCGCGACCTCGGACGACGGCACGATCATGGGGCTGATCCACGCGGAGCTGCCCGTCGAGGGCGTGCAGTTCCACCCCGAATCCATCGCCTCGGAACACGGGCACGAGATGATCCGCACCTTCCTGGCCCGCTGCACCGGCCAGGAGGCAGCCGCATGAGCCCCACCGACATCCGCCCGCTGATCGGCATCGCCGCCAGCCGCCCGCTGACCGGGACCGAGGCCGAGGCCGCCTTCTCGGCGCTGTTCGACGGCGCAGCGACCCCGGCCCAGATCGGCGGCATCCTGATGGCGCTGCGGGTCCGCGGCGAGACCGTGGACGAGATCGCCGCCGCCGCCCGCGCCATGCGCCACCGGATGAACCGCATCCACGCCCCGGCGGGCGCCATCGACATCGTCGGCACCGGCGGCGACGGCAAGGGCACGCTGAACATCTCGACCGCGACGGCCTTCGTGGTGGCGGGGGCGGGCGTGCCGGTGGCCAAGCACGGCAACCGCAACCTCAGCTCGAAATCGGGGGCGGCGGATGCGCTGACCCAGATGGGCATCAACGTGATGGGCGGCCCCGCCGTCGCGCAGCAGGCGATCAGCCGCGCCGGCATCTGCTTCATGATGGCGCCGATGCACCACCCGGCCATGCGCCATGTCGGCCCGCCCCGCGCGGAGCTGGGCACGCGCACGGTCTTCAACCTGCTGGGCCCGCTGACCAACCCGGCCTCGGTCCGCCGGCAGCTGACCGGCGCCTTCAGCAGCGAATGGATCCGCCCCATGGCCGAGGTCCTGCGCGACCTGGGCAGCGACGCGGCCTGGCTGGTCCATGGCAGCGACGGCACCGATGAGATCAGCATCGCCGGCGAAACCCATGTCGCGGCGCTGGCCGACGGCCGCATCGCCGAATTCACCGTCACGCCCGAGGATGCCGGCCTGCCCCGCCACCCCTTCGAGGCGATCATCGGCGGCGATCCCGCCCATAACGCCGCCGCCTTCCGCGCGCTGCTGGCGGGCGAGCCCGGCGCCTATCGCGACGCGGTGCTGCTGAACGCGGCCGCCGCGCTGATCATCGCCGGCAAGGCCCCGGACCTGCGCGACGGCGCCGCCATCGCCGCCGAATCGATCGACAGCGGCGCGGCCAGGGCCAAGCTCGCCGAGCTGGCCGAGGTCACCGGCCCGCCCGAGCCGTGACCCCGCCCCCTCCCCGCCCGCCCGCTGCCTGGGCGCATCTGCCCTTCTTCTCGCGCGACTGGCCGGCGATCCGCGACCGGCTGGCGGGCGCGGGCGACTGGCTGCCCGGCCCGGCGCGCCTCTTCGCCGCGCTAAAGGCCACCCCCCCCGAACAGGTCCGCGCCGTGATCCTGGGCCAGGACCCCTATCCCACGCCCGGCCATGCCAACGGCCTGGCCTTCTCGGTCGCCCCCGAGGTGGCCCTGCCCCGCTCGCTCAGAAACATCTTCACCGAGCTTCGCGACGATCTCGGCGCCGCCCCCGCGACGGGCGACCTGTCGCATTGGGCGCAGCAGGGCGTGCTCCTGCTGAACACCTCGCTCTCGGTCGACCCCGGCGCGGCGGGCGCCCATGCCCGCTGGGGCTGGGACAGACTGGCCCGCCAGGCCGTGACCGAGGCGCAAAAACACGGCCCCCTGGCCTTCATCCTCTGGGGCGGCCATGCGCAGAAGGCCCTGGCCGGCCTGCCGCGCCCGCAGGACCTGGTCATCGCCACGGCCCATCCCTCGCCGCTCTCCGCCCGGCGCGGCTTCTTCGGCTCGCGCCCCTTCAGCCGCGTCAACGACTGGCTGGCCGCCCAGGGCCGCCCGCCCATCGACTGGACCGCCTGACCCTTTCATCTTGGCCCAAATATCCCGGGGGAGTCGCCGGAACGGCGACGGGGGCAGCGCCCCCTCTCTCGCATCCCCGTCCCTTGCCACCCCTTCCCACAAGGCCCGCACGGCGCTAGAAGCAACCCATGGACATTCTCGACAAGATCAAGGCCTACAAGCTGGAAGAGATCGCGGCCGCCCGGCGCGCCCGCCCCCTTTCGGGCATCGAGGTCGAGGCCCGCACCGCCGCGCCGCCGCGCGGTTTCGCCGCCGCGCTCAGCGCCCGCGCCGCGACCGGCCCGGCGCTGATCGCCGAAATCAAGAAGGCCAGCCCCTCCAAGGGCCTGATCCGCGCCGATTTCGACCCGCCCGCCCTGGCCCGCGCCTATCAGGCCGGCGGCGCCGCCTGCCTCTCGGTGCTGACCGACGCCCCCAGCTTCCAGGGCGCGCCCGAATTCCTGACCGCCGCCCGCGCCGCCTGCGACCTGCCGGCGCTGCGCAAGGATTTCCTCTACGACCCCTATCAGGTCGCCGAGGCCCGTGCCTGGGGCGCCGACTGCATCCTGATCATCATGGCCAGCCTGGACGACACCCTGGCCGCCGAGCTCGAGGACGCCGCCTTCCACTGGGGCATGGACGCGCTGATCGAGGTCCATGACGCCCATGAGCTGGACCGCGCCCTGCGCCTGAAATCGCCGCTGATCGGCATCAACAACCGCAACCTGAAGACCTTCGAGCTGTCCCTGGACGTGACCCGCGACCTGGCCCCGCGCATTCCCGCGGATCGCGACGTGGTCTGCGAAAGCGGGCTGTTCACGCCCGCCGACCTCGGCGCGATGATGCAGGTCGGCGCCCGGCGCTTCCTGATCGGCGAAAGCCTGATGCGGCAGGAGGACGTGGCCGCCGCCACCCGCCAGATCCTGGACGTTCCGGCGGCCGCGGCATGAGCCTGACGCATTTCGACAAGGCCGGCCAGGCGCATATGGTCGACGTCTCGGCCAAGCAGGAAACCGCGCGCGAGGCCGTGGCGACCGGCTGCGTCATCATGTCGCCCGCCACGCTGGCCCTGGCGCAGGGCGGCGCGGCCAAGGGCGACGTGCTGGGCGTCGCGCGCCTGGCCGGGATCATGGGCGCCAAGCGGACCGCCGACCTGATCCCGCTCTGCCATCCGCTGCCGATCGCCAAGGTGGCGCTGGACCTGGTGGCCGACCCCGCCCTGCCCGGCATCCGCGTCACCGCCACCGTGCGCACCACCGGCCGCACCGGGGTCGAGATGGAGGCGCTGACCGCCGTCTCGACCGCCTGCCTGACAATCTACGACATGCTGAAGGCGGCGGAAAAGGCAATGCGCATCGAGGACATCCGCCTGCTGCGCAAAAGCGGCGGAAAATCCGGCGATTACGAGGTCGCGCCATGATCCCGGTCGAGGAGGCCCTGGCCCGCGTGCTGGCGCTGGCCGCGCCGCCGCGTCCTGAAACGGTCGCGCTGGAACAGGCCGCCGGCCGCGTCCTGGCCGCCCCGGCCGAGGCGCGGCTGACCCAGCCGCCCTTCGATTCGGCGGCGATGGACGGCTATGCGCTGCGCCGCGCCGATGCGGGCTGTGCCCTGCGCGTGATCGGCGAATCCGCCGCCGGGCATCCCTGGACCGGCACGCCCCGGCCCGGCACCGCCATCCGCATCTTCACCGGCGCGCCCGTTCCCGCGGGCTATGACTGCGTGGCGATGCAGGAAAACGTGACCCGCGAGGGCGATCTGATCCGCATCCACACGCCCTCGGCCAATGACAATATCCGCCCCCGCGGCGGCGATTTCGCCCTGGGCGACAGCGTCGCGCCCGGCCGCCTGCTGAACGCCGCCGATATCGGCCTGCTGGCGGCGATGAACCTGCCCGAACTCACCGTCGCCGCCCGCCCCCGCGTCGCCGTTCTGGCCAGCGGGGACGAGCTTCTCCGTCCGGGTGAAACGCCCGCCGAGGGCCAGATCATCAGCTCGAACGACCTGGCCATCGCGGCGCTGGCGCGCGAGGCGGGGGCCGAGGCGCGGATCCTGCCCATCGCCCGCGATACCGAGGCCAGCCTGCGCGACAGCTTCGCCCGCGCGGCGGATGCGGACCTGATCGTGACCATCGGCGGCGCCTCGGTCGGCGATCACGACCTGGTCGGCAAGGTCGCCGGCGATCTGGGCATGGAACGGGCCTTCTACAAGCTGGCCATGCGCCCCGGCAAGCCGCTGATGGCCGGGAAGATCGGCAATGCCGCGATGCTTGGACTGCCCGGAAACCCCGTTTCGGCAATCGTTTGCGGGATCTTGTTCATGCAACCTCTGATCCGTCGGATGCAGGGGCTCGAAGCCGGGCACACGCCGCTGCGGGCACGCCTTGCCCGTCCGCTGCCGCCCGAGGGCGATCGCCAGCACTACCTGCGCGCAAGGCTGCAACCGGGTCCGGACCTGCCGCTGATCGACCCGTTCGAGGATCAGGATTCCGCCCGCCTGTCGCTTCTGGCCCGGGCCGATGCGCTGCTGGTCCGGCCGGCCGGCGATCCCGCGCGCGATGCCGGCCAGATCGTCGACTACCTGCCGCTGACCCGCGCGCATTAACCGTTTCTTCACTGCGATCGGTGCAATTTGTTGACGTGATTCGGGCGATGCGCTAGAACATTCACGGAACACTCGCAGTGTAAGGGCCGGGCAGATGCTGACCAGGAAGCAGATCCAGTTGCTGGAATTCATTCAGAAACGGATGGCGCGCGACGGCGTGCCGCCGTCCTTCGACGAAATGAAGGACGCGCTGGACCTGCGCTCGAAATCGGGGATCCACCGCTTGGTGACGGCGCTGGAGGAACGCGGCTTCATCCGCCGCCTGCCGCATCGCGCCCGCGCGCTGGAAATCCTGCGCCTGCCCGATGCGCTGGCCGATACGCGGCTCGATGCGCTGCCTGGCGGGGCCGGGGAAAAGCCCGGCGGCTTCACCCCCCGCGTGATCTCGAACGACCGCCCCGCGCGGCCGCGCGGGGCGCTGCCGATCATGGACAGCCCGGCGGTCGAACTGCCGGTCATGGGCCGCATCGCCGCCGGCGTGCCGATCGAGGCGATCTCGGAAGTGTCGCATCACATCGCCGTGCCCGGCACCATGCTGGCCGGGCGCGAACATCACTACGCGCTGGAGGTGAAGGGCGATTCGATGATCGAGGCCGGGATCAACGACGGCGACATCGTGGTCATCCGGGAACAGGACGCGGCGGAAAACGGCGATATCGTCGTGGCGCTGGTCGAAGGCCACGAGGCGACGCTGAAACGCTATCGCCGCAAGGGGGCGATGATCGCGCTGGAAGCGGCGAACCCCGCCTATGAAACCCGCATCCTGCCCGAGGACGCGGTGCGCGTTCAGGGGCGTCTGGTCGGGCTGATCCGCAGCTATTGAGCATCCATCGCGGCTTGCGCCCCGCTTGGCCGCAGGTTCCGGCCAGGCGCGATGATCGGCTGCGATCCTGACCGTGCAGGGGCGCCATGCGGAGCACATCATGCAAGGTTCCGCGTTGCGCCAATCCCCGAAGCGCGGCCCCGGAAACACGGCACGAAGCGCCGCACGGGGACGAAACGAGATCGAAATATTGCCCCGGAGGATCGAAGCGCAGCCTCGGCAGCAGGTTTTCCGCAACCGCCCGCGATGGCGACCGGCCGGATCAGTCTCGACCGCCCGCCAAGGCGGCGCTCAGTGGCCCGCCAGAAAACCCGGCCCGGCCTTGGCCAGCAATTCCTCGGCCAGGTCGCGTCCCATGGCGGGACCGTCACCGAACGCCCCCTCGCGCCGGCCGCTAATGGCCTGCGACCCATCGGGACGCAGGATCTCGCCGCGCAGGATCAGCCGGTCGCCCGCCAGTTCCGCCAGCCCCGCGATCGGCGTCTGGCAGGACCCGTCCAGCCGCGCGAGGAAGGCGCGCTCGGCCTCGATGCGCAGCGCGGTCGGGCCGTCGCCGATCGCGGCCAGCAGCCCGGCCACCGCATCGTCATCCGCGCGCCGCTCCACCCCGATCGCGCCCTGGGCGACGGCGGGCAGCATCTCGTCGGGGGAAATCCCGCTGCGGGCGATCCCGGCCATGTCCAGCCGCCGCAACCCCGCCATCGCCAGGAAGGTCGCCACCGCCACGCCGTCCCGAAGCTTCTTCAGCCGGGTCTGCACATTGCCGCGAAACTCCACCAGCTGCAGGTCGGGCCGCCGGTGCAGCAGCTGCGCGCGCCGCCGCAGGCTGGAAGAGCCGACCACCGCCCCCTGCGGCAGATCCGCGATCGAGCCGTATTCCAGGCTGACGAAAGCGTCGCGCACATCCTCGCGCGGCAGCAGGCAGTCCAGCACCAGCCCCTCGGGCTGGATCGTCGGCATGTCCTTCATCGAATGCACGGCGATGTCGATGCCGCCGTCCAGCAGCGCCTCCTCGATCTCGCGCGTGAACAGCCCCTTGCCGCCGACCTCCTTCAGCGGGCGGTCCAGGATCCGGTCGCCGCTGGTCTTGATGACGACGATCTCGAAAGCCGCCGCCGGCAGGCCATGGGCGGCCATCAGCCGGTCGCGGGTCTCATGGGCCTGGGCCAGCGCCAGCGGCGATCCGCGGGTGCCGATCCGAAGGGGGGCGGTCTGGTCGAAACTGCTGCTCATGGCCCCCGCTTAGCGCCCGGCGCCGCGCTTGACAACGCCCGCCCTTCCGCCATGAAGGGCGCGAAGGAGATGCCATGACCAAACTTCTGCTGCGCGCATTGGCCGGCGAGACCCTGCCCACCCCGCCGATCTGGATGATGCGCCAGGCCGGGCGCTACCTGCCGGAATATCGCGCGACGCGGGCGCAGGCGGGTGATTTCCTGTCGCTGTGCTACAATTCCGAACTGGCGGCCGAGGTGACGCTGCAGCCGATCCGCCGCTTCGGCTTCGACGCCGCGATCCTGTTTGCCGACATCCTGCTGGTGCCGCAGGCGCTGGGGGCAAGGCTGTGGTTCGCCGAGGGCGAGGGGCCGCGCCTCTCAACCATTACCCGCGCCGAGGACCTGGCCGCGCTGCGCCCCGCCGATGCGATCCACGGCCGGCTGGCGCCCATCTACGAGACGCTGCGGATCCTGACCCGCGAATTGCCGCGCGACACCGCGCTGATCGGCTTTGCCGGCGCGCCCTGGACCGTCGCCACCTACATGATCGCCGGGCGCGGCACGCCGGACCAGGGCCCGGCCCATGCGCTGAAACAGGCCGACCGCGCGGCGTTCACCGCCCTGATCGACCGCATCACCGAGGCGACGATCCTCTATCTTTCCGCGCAGATCGAGGCCGGGGCCGAGGTCGTCAAGCTGTTCGACAGCTGGGCCGGCTCGCTGAAGGGGCGGGATTTCGACGATTTCGCCATCGCCCCCGCCCGCCGCATCATCCAGGCGCTGAAGGCCCGCCATCCCGGCATCCCGGTCATCGCCTTCCCGCGCGAGGCGGGCGAACGCTATGTCGGCTTTGCCCGCGCCACCGGCGCCGATTGCGTGGCGCTGGACAATTCGGTCGCGGCGGAATGGGCGGCGCGGCATGTGCAGCCCGACGGCTGCGTGCAGGGCAACCTGGACCCGCGGCATATGGTCACGGGCGGCCCGGAACTGCTGGCCGAGGCGCAGCGCATCACCCGTGCCCTGCGCGGCGGGCCGCATGTCTTCAACCTGGGCCACGGCATCACCCCGGACGCCGATCCCGACAATGTCGCGGCCATGATCGAGGCCGTGCGCAGCGCATGATCTGGGTCGCGGCCACGCTGATCGCCGCCGCCGCCCAGACCCTGCGCAACGCCGCGCAATCGGGCCTGACCGGCCGGATCGGGACGATCGGCGCGACCGCGGTCCGCTTCGTCTTCGGCCTGCCCTTCGCGGCGCTGGCCCTTGCGCTTGCCGCGCCCTATCTCGAGCTGCCCCGCCCCGGCGGCGCCACGCTCGGCTATGCCGCATTGGGCGCGGGGGCGCAGATCGCCGCCACCGCCTTCATGCTGATCACCATGCGCGGCCAGGGCTTCGGCGTCGCCACCGCGCTGATGAAGACCGAGCCGGTTACGCTGGCCGTGATCGGCGCGCTGCTGCTGGCCGAGCCGCTTGGCCCGGCGCGGATGGGCGCCATCGTGCTGGCGACCGCGGGGGTGCTGGTCGCCTCGGGCGCGCGCTGGTCGCGGGCGGCGCTGCGGCCGATCGCCACCGGGGTGACGGCGGGCGCGCTGTTCGGCCTGTCGGCCATCGGCTTTCGCGGCGCGATCCTGGCGCTGCCCGAGGGCGGCTTCTTCATCCGCGCGCTGCTGGTCCTGGTGCTGACGCTTGGCCTGCAGGCGCTGGCGATGGTCCTGTGGATGGCGGTGGCTGACCGCGCCGGGCTGCGCGGGATGCTGTCGCTGTGGCGCAACTCGCTGGCCGCGGGGGCGCTGGGGGCCTTCGCCTCGCTGTTCTGGTTCATCGGCTTCGCGCTGACGCCCGCCGCCAATGTCCGCACGCTGGCGCTGATCGAGGTGCCGCTGGCGCAGATCCTGTCCGGCAGGGTCTTCCGGCAGAGCGTGCGGCCCGGCCAGGTCGCCGGCATGGCGATGATCGTGGTCGGCGTCGCCTGGCTGCTGACCACCGCCTGAGTGCAGGGCGCCGGCGCCTTTCCCCCGCCGATGGAATTATGACGGGACGGTCACGTTCTCATGTCAGCTGCGCGTCAGTTTCGTGACGCCGCCATTGACCCGAAAACGAAAACGAGGTTCGTGATGACCGTCCTGAACTCCCTGCTTGCCATCCTGCCGCCGCTGGAAACCAGCCTGCGTTTCGGCCTGAACCTGCTGGCCATGCTGCTTCTGGTCTTCGGCCTCTATTACCGCCGCTATCGCGACAAGGAGCTGGTCACGGCGGCGGCCATGTTCAACGTCTTCGCCTTCGGGGTGCTGTCGATCCTGTCCTCGGTCGAGTTCGGGATCGGCGCGGGCTTCGGCCTGTTCGCGATCCTGGCGCTGTTCACGCTGCGGTCCGAGCAGATCTCGAAGACCGAGATCACCTATTTCTTCGGCTCGGTCTCGATCGCGGTGATCTGCGCCATTCCCGGCACCGGCCTGGCCTTCGTCGCCGGCGTGGTCACGCTGGTGCTGGTGATGGCCTGGGTGATCGACCATCCGCGGCTGCTGAAATCGGCCGACGGGGTGCGGCTGCACCTGGACAAGATCGACACCCATGCGCTGTCCGACCCCGCGCAGATGCGCCGCGAACTGTCGCGCCGCCTGGGGGTGGACGTGATGTCCTATCGCATCACCGAGCTGGACTACATCACCGACCGCGCCTCGATCGCGGTCTTCTTCCGCCGCGCCTGACCGGAGGGCTCATCATGACCGATTCCATCGCCACCGCGCTTGCCCGCCTGCGCCCGATCTCGCTTGCGGCGCTGAACAGCAAGGCCGCCATGCTGGAGCGGCTGGACAACAAGTATATCGTCGCCGCCGCCGACATGGCGCAGCTGCTGCCCCTGCTCGCCCCGCATTTCGACGTGCTGGAGATCGGCGGCAAGCGCGTCTTCACCTATCGGACCTGCTATTTCGACGATGCCCGGCTGACCGCCTATCGCGCCCATCACCAGGGCCGGCGCCGCCGGGCCAAGGTCCGGGTCCGCGACTATTGCGACGCCGGGCTGCGCTTCCTGGAGATCAAGCTGAAGGACCGCCGCTCGATCACCGTCAAGAAGCGGCTGAAGCTGCCGCCGGGCGCCGATGCGCTGGACCGGCGCGGGCTGGACTTCATCGATGCCGAATACCGCGCGCTCTACGGAGAGCCGTTTCCCGCCGGGCTGGATGCGGTGATCCGCATGGAATACCGCCGCATCACCCTGGTCGCCCGCGAGGGGGGCGAACGGATGACCATCGATACCGGACTGGTCTTCCGCACCGAGCGCAAGGAACGCGCCGTCGATCCCGGCCTGTTCATCATCGAGACGAAATCCGAGCGCGCCAACGGGCTGGCCGACAAGATCCTGCGGTCGCTGCATCTGCATCCGACCAAGCGGGTGTCGAAATATTGCGTCGGCATGGCATCGATGGGCCGGGCGCCGCGCGCCAACCGCTTCCTGCTGGCGATGCGGCGGCTGGGGCTGGCGCCGTTTTCGGACGGGGCCTACGGCGACCTGGCGCTCAGCCCCGCAGCACCGGCAGCATCGAGGCCAGCAGCAGCGCGGCCATCAGCCAGTTGAAGGCGCGCAGGCGGCGGGGGCTGGACAGCACGCGACGCAGCCCCTGCCCCATCGCCGCCCAGGCCGAGACCGTCGGCAGGTTCACCGCCGCGAAGACCAGCGCCACCACCGCCGCGCCGCCCACCCCCGCCGCATAGGCCGACAGCGCCCCCAGCGCCATCGCCCAGGCCTTGGGGTTGACCCATTGGAAGGCCGCTGCCTGCAGGAAGGTCAGCGGCCTGCCCGCCCCCGCCGTGCCTTCCGGGGCGCTGGCGGTCGCGATCTTCCAGGCCAGCCAGATCATATAGGCCAGGCTGACCCATTTCATCGCCGAGGCCAGCACCGGGTTGCCGGCGATCACCCGGTCGACCCCCAGCCCCAGCAGCGCCACCATCGCCCCGAAACCCAGCGAGACGCCCAGCATGTGCGGCACCGTCCGCCGGATGCCGAAATTCGCGCCCGAGGCCATCAGCATCATGTTGTTCGGCCCCGGCGTGGCCGAGGTGACGAAGGCGAAGCCCGCCAGCGCAAGCATCAGATCCGCATTCATGATCGCTTCCTTTCGCTGCAATCATGACGCAGATCGCGCGCAATTTCCCTGTTATCATCGCGCCGGATTGGCTATCCTTGCAATCCATGAGCCTCGACGACCGCATCAGCACACGGATATTGCAGGAACTGCGCCGCGACGGCAGGCTGCCGAATACCGAGCTTGCGGCGCGGGTGGGGCTGTCGCCCTCGGCCTGCCTGCGGCGGGTGCAGGAGCTGGAGCGGCGCGGGGTCATCGCCGGCTATCGCGCGATCATCAGCCCGCAGGCGCGCGGCGCGGGCTTCATCGCCTATGTCGCCGTCGGGTTGTCGCGCCATTCCAACGAGGCGCAGCTGGCCTTCGAGCGCGCCTGCCTGGCCGCCCCCGCCGTGCGCGAATGCCACAACATCACCGGCACGGTGGAATACCTGCTGCGGGTCGAGCTGGCCGACCTGGCCGCCTACAAGCAGTTCCACAGCGACGTGCTGGGCGCCTTTCCCTGGATCGCCACCATCACCACCCATGTGGTGATGGGCAGCCCCAAGGACGAACGCGCCTAGACCCACTTGGCCAGCGGCGGCAGGCTCATCAGCACGGCATCGGCGTTATGCCCGGTCTCCAGCCCGAACTTGGTGCCCCGGTCATAGACCAGGTTGTATTCGGCATAGAGCCCGCGATGGATCAGCTGCGCGTCGCGATCGGCCTCGGTGAAGGGCTGGGCGCAGCGCGCCTCGGCCAGGGGCAGGAAGGCGGGCAGGAAGGCCTCGCCCACCGCGCGGGTGAAGGCGAAATCAGCCTGCCAGTCGCCGCTGTTCAGGTCGTCGAAGAAGATCCCGCCGACGCCGCGGGCGCGGCCGCGATGCGGGATGAAGAAATATTCGTCCGCCCAGGCCTTGAAACGGTCGTAGTAATCCGCGCCATGCGCCGCGCAGGCCGCGCGCAGCCTGTCGTGGAAATGCGCGGTGTCCTCGGGATATTCAATGCAGGGGTTCAGGTCCGCGCCGCCCCCGAACCACCAGGCGCCGGGGGTCCAGAACATGCGGGTGTTCATGTGGACGGCCGGGGCGTGCGGGTTCTGCATATGCGCAACGAGGCTGATCCCCGAGGCCCAGAAGCGCGGATCGCTGTCCATGCCCGGCACGCCGCGCGCCGCCATCGCGGCCTGCGCCCTGGGGGCCAGCGTGCCGTGGACCTCGGACCAGTTGACGCCGACCTTCTCGAAGACCCGGCCGCCGCGCATCACCGACATGATCCCGCCGCCGCCATCCTCGCCCCGTTGCGTCGGCGTGACCTGGAACCGGCCCGCCGGGCCATTGCCGGACCCGCGATCCTCCAGCGCCTCGAAGGCCAGGGTGATGCGGTCGCGCAATTCGCGGAACCATGTGGCGGCGCTGCGGCGTTGTTCGTCCATGAGGTCCTCATTCGTGATTTGCCAAGCCCGTCCCGGCGCGGCTAGCATCCCATAACCCGCTGTAAAGAGACCGGCCATGACCCGCAACTCTGCCATTGCCCTGATCCTGACCCTGCCGCTGCTGGCCGCCTGCGGCACGCCGCAGGAACGCTGCATCAGCCGCCATACCGGCGAATACCGCAATGTCAGCCGGTTGCTGGCCGAGGTCGAGGGCAACTTGGCGCGCGGCTATGCCTGGGAGGAACGGCAGGTGGTGCGCGACCGGCTGACCCATTGCCGCAGCTATGAACGCGGCAGGGATGGCAAGGTCTATCCGGTCGTGGTGCCCTGCTGGCGCGACTATGTCGACACGCAGCGCTATCGCGTGCCGATCGACCCGGCGGTCGAGACCCGCAAGCGCGACAACCTGGCCGCCAGGAAGGCCCAGCTGTCGGGCCAGGCGGCCGCCTATGTCCAGGCCTGCCAGGCCGCCTTCCCCGAGAACGACTAGACCGGGCGCGCACCCGGCCCCGCGCCGGTCACCGCATCGACCAGGCTGCGCCCGCCATCCACGGTCAGGACCTGGCCGGTGACGAAGCGCGCACCCTCGCTGACCAGATAGTGGACGACCTCGGTCAGCTCGTCCGGGGCGGCGATGCGGCCAAGCGGCGTGCCCGCCAGCATGCGGCTGCGCAGGCCCGGATCGGTCTTCAGCGCGGCCTGCAATTCATGCGACATGACGCTGCCGAAACGGACCGCGTTGACGCGGATCCGATGCGGCGCCAGCACCAGCGCAAGGTTCCGCGTCGCCTGTTCCTGCGCCGCGCAGGCGATGGAATAGCCCATCTTCTCGGGCGCCGGCCGCGCGCCCGCCAGCGTGGTCAGGTTGACGATCGCCCCCGCCTGCGCCCCGGCCTGCGCGCCCTCGCCGCCCGCCTCGGCCTGCTTCATCATCCGCCGGGCCACGATCTGCGACAGCCGCAGGCTGCCCAGGACATTGTGGCGCAGCATCTCCTCGACCTCCTGGGGGTCGGCCTCCAGCGGGTCGGAATCCTTCACCAGCCGATGCGCATTGACCAGGATGTCGACCCGGTCGAAGGCATCCAGCGTCGCCGACAGCAGGTTGGCCAGCGCCAGCCGCGCCGACAGGTCGCCCGAGAAGATGCGCACCGGCCCCGATTCGCGATCATGGCCGGCCAGTTCCGTCTCCAGCGCGGCCTCGTCGCAATCGGCGAACATGACATTCGCGCCGCGTTCGGCGAAATGGCGGCCGATGGCCAGGCCGATGCCGTGGCCGGCGCCGGTCACGATGGCGGTCTTGCCCTGGATCGACAGGCTCATCGCCGTTTCCTCGGCGCCGGCGCGGCGCCGCGCCCCGCGCCCGTGGCCTCGATCACCTTGAAGCGCGTATCGCCGCCGATTTCCTCGTGCCGGGCGAAATGCGCGGCCAGCACCGATTCATAGGGAAGATGCCGGTTCGCGACCATCCACAGCCGGCCCGCGCCGGTCAGAAGCCGCGCGGCGGCGGCGATGAAGGCGGCGCCCAGCTTCGGATCGGCGCTGCGCCCGGCATGGAAGGGCGGGTTCATGATGACGCCGTTCACCGGCTCGGGCAGGCGGAAATCGCGCGCATCGGCCCAGTGGAAGCGTGCCCGCGGATCGGTCACGTTGCGGCGCGCGGCCTCCAGGGCGTCATGATCGGCCTCGACCAGGTGCAGGACCTCGATCCCGTCGCGCGCCAGCGCCTGCGCCGACAGCCAGCCCCAGCCCGCGCCCAGGTCCACGACGCGGATCGGCAGCCGCTCGGGCAGATGCCGCGCCAAGAGGGCCGAGCCGGCATCGACGCCATCGGCCGAAAACACGCCGGGCCGGGTGACGAAACCCGGCGCCGCCTCGGCCGTCCGCGCGGCCCAGTCGGGCGGCAGCCAGTCGCCGGCGGGAACGGTCAGGCGAAAGATCTTGCCATGCGCCTTGCTGTGGACCTCTTCGACGGGGGCCAGCGCGCGCAGCTCCTTCAGGATGCTGTCGACCCCGTCGGTCTTCTGCCCGTCGATCCACAGGGCGGCGCCGGGGGCCAGCCGCGCGGCGGCGTCAGTGATGCGCGCCCGCGCCGCCGGCTTGGCGCGCGGCAGGAAGACCAGCGCCAGGTCGAAATCGCCCTCGACATGCGGGGCGACCTGCCAGCCCTGCGCCTTCAGCGCCTGATGATCGGGGAAATTCCCCTGCTGCACCCAGCTCCGCGCCGGATCGAGAGGGGCCAGAGACGCATCCGCCCCCGCCCCGATCACCAGCACACGGCCCTCCGGCGCGCCGGAGGGGAAGGCGCTTTCCAGTCGTGATATTGCCACGGTCTACTCTTTTTCCATCGTGCATTGCAGGGGATGCTGCTGGCGCCGGGCCAGCTCCATCACCTGGGCGACCTTCGTCTCGGCCACCTCGTGCGAGAAGACGCCGACCACCGCCACGCCGCGACGATGCACGGTCAGCATGATCTCGATCGCCTGCGCATGGGTCATGTTGAACAGCCGTTCCAGCACATGCACGACGAATTCCATCGGCGTGAAATCATCGTTCAGCATCAGCACCTTGTACATGGGCGGACGCTGCGGCTTGGTGCGCGGCTTGACGGCCAGGTCGGACTGGCCGTCGGGGTTGCTGGGATCGGACATCCAATGCGTCATGGGCGGATCGCTGCGGCCTTTGCAAGCGTGGGTCTGCTTCGTCGGGCGGGGGCGGCGCCGATCGTTCCCGGGCCGCCATCCTTGAAATATAGTCGAAATCGGCGGCGTTGGAACCCCCCGGAACAGCCGCGCCGCGACCGCGGGGGGCCTGCCGCGCAGGTTCCGGCGCATCGCCCGAGGAAAATAACTCAAATGCACGGTTTTCTGGTGAAAAGTCTCGTGCTATTGTCCAAATATTAAGTATGGGCGTGCGACAAAAGACACGCCTGCTTGAGGCAGAGAGACCGCGACAGTGACCAGATTCCTTCCGACAGCCCGCCTGTGGGCCCTGCTGCTGATGGCAGCGATCCTGCCCGCGCAGCTCAGCGCGGCGCCCTTCGCGGCCCATGTGATGGATGCGCGCACCGGCCAGCCGATCTACAGCCAGAATGCGGATACCCGCCTGCATCCGGCCTCGCTGACCAAGATGATGACGCTCTACCTGGCCTTCGCCGCGATCGAGCGCGGCCAGGTGCGGCTCGATTCCAAGTTCACCATCTCCTCGAAGGCCGCGGCCGAGCCGCCCTCGAAGCTGGGCCTGCGCGCCGGCCAGCAGATCGAGCTGCGCTATCTGATCCGCGCCGCCGCGATCAAGTCGGCCAACGACGCCGCCACCGCGATCGGCGAGGGGCTGGCCGGATCCGAAAGCGCCTTCGCCCAGCAGATGACGGCGACGGCGCGGGCGCTGGGGATGCGCAACACCCAGTTCCGTAACGCCCATGGCCTGACGCAAGAGGGGCATTATTCCACCGCCCATGACATGAGCATCATGGGCCGCCGGCTGTTCTACGATTTCCCGCAATATTACAACATCTTCTCGCGCCGCTCGGCGGATGCGGGCATCGCCCAGGTGGCCTCGACCAACAAGCGTTTCCTGGACGATTACAGCGGCGCGGACGGGATCAAGACCGGCTATACCCGCGCCGCCGGCTTCAACCTGACCGCCTCGGCGCAGCGCGGCAACAAGCGGCTGATCGCCACCGTCTTCGGCGGCACCTCGACCGCGCAGCGCAACCAGGTGATGTCGCAACTGCTGGATGCCGGCTTCAACCGCGTGCCCAACCGGGTCCGCGAAGTCCGCCCCGAACCGCCGCAATTGCTGGCCCAGAAGGTCGTCCGCCGCGCCCAGGTCGAACCCGCGCCCGCCGCGACCCAGGCCCAGCCGCAGCGGCTGGTCCTGACCGCCTCGGCCGCGCCGCGCCGGGTGGAACGCCCGGCACAGGCGGCCTCGACCGCGAATGCCTTTGCCGCCGCCCCCGCCGCGGCGCCCCAGCCGCAGACGACAGGCCGGACCACCGCGCTGAGCCTTGCGGCCAGCGCCCGGCCGCAGCTGCGGCCCGCGGCCCGCTCGAATGCCGTGGAGGCCGCGGTAGAGATGGCCGCCGCCCAGACCCCCGCCGCCCAGGCCCCCGAATCGCAAAGCGCCAGCCTGGCCGCGCCGGTCCTGGCAAGCTCGTCGCGCCCGGCCCGCTCGCCGCGGTCGCGCCAAGCCGCCAGCACCGCCGATGTCGCGCAGGCCGAACCCGCGCCCGAACCCGCCGTCGCCGCGGCGGCCCCGGCCCCGGCCCCGGCGGGCTCGCTCAGCCTCGATGCCTCGCGCGCGCCGAAGCCGCGCTCCGAGACGGTGATCCTGGCGGCGATGGGCGAAGGCGACCTGGCCAATCCCGAGGCGGTCGAGATCGTCCGCCGCCCGGCCAATGGCGGCCGCAGCTGGGGCGTGTCGCTTGGGCTCTATGGCTCGCGCGCCGAAGCCGACCGGCTGTTGCTGCGCGCCGCCCTGCAGGACGGCGCCACGCTGGGACAGGCCCGGCGCAACATCGCCGACACCAAGCGCGGGTTCGAGGCGCATTTCGTCAATCTCAGCAAGGCCGAGGCCGAACTGGCCTGCAGCCGTCTCAGCGCGCGCCAGCAGAACTGCACGGTCGTCGGTCCCTGAGCGGCGCCGAAAATCCGAACCGGATGCACGAGAGCGGGGCCGAAACCCCGCTCTTTTCTCATCCTGCCGCCCGCCCTGCCCTTCGGCCACGTGGTCTGTAAGAAACCGCGCGGCCGGGCGACTATCCTGTCATGAGCATTGCGGTATCCCCCGATGAAAGCGCGCTGCCGCCGGATGCGGATCGGCGCTATCTGCTGGCGGTCGATCTGCTTGGCGGGGCGCTGAATCGCCTGGCCGCCGGCTATGAGGCGAACCCCGCCGAACGCGAGGACCTGCTGCAGGAGATCCACCTGCAATTGTGGCGCAGCCTGTCGGGTTTCGACGGCCGCTGCTCGTTGCGCAGCTGGGTCTATCGCGTGGCCCATAACGTCGCCGCCGATCATGTCGGCCGCGCCATGCGCCGCCCGACGGTCAGCCTCGAACTGGCCGATCTCGACGACACCACGGCCTCGGTCCACGCGCATGAGGAGGACCTGCTGGACCGGATCACGCTGACGCAGCTCTATGCGCTGCTCTACCGGCTGGGGCCGATCGACCGGCAGGTCATGCTGCTCTACCTGGAAGGCGAAAGCGCGGCGGTGACGGCCGAGGTCTGCGGGCTGTCGCCGGGCGCGGTCGCCACGCGGATCCACCGCCTGAAGGCGATGCTTGGCCAGATGCTGAAGGAAGGGGTGACGCCATGACCCGGCCGGCGAAGACATGGAAGGAACAGGACATGCCCACGATCCCGATCCCCCTCGACACGATCCGCAACCGGCATTCCCGGTTCGAGCGGATGATCCATCGCCGCAACCTGCGTGAGCTTGTCGCGGGCGGGGCGGCGGCGCTGGTGCTGCTGGTCGTCGGCACGCTGCGGCTGATGCAGGCCCAGCAACCGGCGGCCGTCCTGTCGGCCCTGGGCTTCTGGGTGCTTGCCCTGGGCATCCTTGGGGCGGTGGGCTATCTGTTCCGGCGCGCCCGCAAAGACCGGCGCGACCTTGCCCTGCCCGGCCGGACGCATCTGGCGCTGCGGCTGGGGCGAGAGCGCGATGCCCTGCGGCGGGTCTGGCTGACCTATGTCGCGCCGATGCTGCCGGGCTTCGTGCTGATCTATCTGGGCCAGTGGCTGCAGGCGCCGGAAAGCCGTGGCGCCACGCTGTGGGCGGCGGGGATCACGGCGGCGGTCCTGCTGGGCGTGATCGTCCTGAACCTGCTGGCCGCGCGGGCGATCGCACGCGAATTGCGCGAACTGGAACGCGAGGGCTGACCGGCGCGGTGCTCAGCAGGCGGCGGGCTCGACCGGCTCGGCCCGGCCGGCCAGATCCAGCCCGCGCGCGGTCGGCGCGTGCCAGGTGGTCGAGGGCGCGACCCCGCCTTGCGGATTGGTGCCGATGGTCGAGCCGCCCGTCCCGCCGCTCCAGCCGGTATTCCCGGAATTCGCCGGATCGGTGCCATCCGCGCTGCGCGTGTCATCGGTGGCGGCCTCGGCCTTGCCGGCGGGATCGGGGCAATCCCCCGCGCGCCCCTGCTGGGCGGCGCCCGCCGCCGGCGCCTCGTCCTGGCCCGGCGCGGCGTCCTGCGCCAGGGCCATGCCGCCCGCCGCCATGCAGATCATGGCCGCCGCCAGCCCCGCCCGGATCGTCTCTGTCATCGCCGACATCTGGCCCTCCTGCGAAATCCATGGTCGGTCACGCAACGCGGCATGTCCCGTCAGGTTCCCGGAGCGGGGCCGGCGGGTCAGTCGCTGGTGGGATCGCCGGCGCGCAGGCTGATGATGATCGCCGACAGCACCAGGGCCAGGGCGCCGCAGAGGACATAGGCCAGCGAGGCGACGAACAGAGAGCCGCCGAGGCCGACGACCAGCGCCGCCCCCGCCATGCCGCAGAATATCGCCACCACCAGAAAAGCCGCCATGATCCCTTCCCCGGCGCGAATGGCGCATATCGGGCCATCCGCGGTTACTTTCAGGCGAGCCTGCAGCCCGCCACTCGCGCCCAAGTATAGCAATGCAAATCGTGACATGCACCCTGTCACGTCGCATTGAACACGGTGATTCCTTAATGACAGATTAACAGATCAATCCCGACGGCGTTTTTCAGACGATTTTCATCATTTTCCGCGGCCCGCCGGCGGTCTTCGGCCAGGACCGGGCCGCCCGCGGCGAATCACCCCATCAGGGGCGCGTCAGGCCAGCGCCCCGCGCGCCGCCGCCACCGCGCGTTCAAGGTCGGGCAGGATCGAGGCGGGCGGATGATAGCCGAGCGCCTCGGCGCGGGCGGAAGAGATCAGCTTGGCCCGCATCCCCTCGGGCCGGGACGGAACGTGCCGGAAGCGGCCGTTCCAGCCGATGATCCCGGCAATCATCCGGTAATAGTCGTTGACCGAATGGTCGCGCCCGGCGCCGATGTTCAGCAGCGGCGGCAGCGGGTCCAGGCTGGGCAGGCGGGCCAGGATGAAGCGGGCCAGGTGGTCGGCGGCCAGGAATTCGCGCCGCGCCGTGCCGCTGCCCCAGATCGTGACCTCGGGCAGGGCCTGCTGCTGGGCCCGCAGCAGCTTGGTGATGGCGGCGGCGACCAGATGCGCCGAGTCGCTGCCGAAATGATCCTCGGGGCCGAACAGGTTGCAGGGGATCAGCGTCCGCCATGCCCGGCCATATTGGCGCGCGACATCTTCGCAGAGCCGCGCGGCGGTGATCTTCGCCAGCGCATAGCCCTCGTTCGTGGGCTCCAGCGGCGCGGCCAGGATGTCCTCCTCGACCAGCGGCTGGCGATGGTCGCGCGGATACATGCAGGACGAGCCCAGATTGACCAGCCGCCCCACCCCCGCCTGGTGGGCGCCCATCAGCACCGCGTCGTTCAGGCGCAGGTTGTCGGCCAGAAACCCCACCGGATCGTTGATATTGGCCTGGATGCCGCCCACGCGGGCCGCGGCATGGATCACCGCGTCAATGCGGTGATCCGCGATCCAGCGCGCCACCTCGGCGCGATCCTCAAGCGGCAGGTCGCGGCGCGAAGGGGCCAGCAGCGTCAGGTCCGGCGCGACCTGGGGCTGGAGCCGGCGGATCGCCCGCCCGACCATCCCCGATCCGCCGGTCAGCAGGACCCGCATCAGCCGCTGCGGTCGCGGGCATAGACATCCTCGTAGCGGATGATGTCATCCTCGCCCAGGTAAGAGCCGGTCTGCACCTCGATCAGCACCATCGGCACCTTGCCGGGGTTTTCCATCCGATGCACCGCGCCCAGGGGGACATAGATCGACTGGTTTTCCGTGACCAGCGTCACCGCGTCATCGACCGTCACCCGCGCCGTGCCCGACACGACGATCCAGTGTTCCGAGCGATGCACATGGCTTTGCAGCGACAGCGCCGCGCCGGGCTTGACGACGATGCGCTTGACCTGGAAGCGGTCGGCCAGGGCCAGCGTCTCGAACCAGCCCCAGGGGCGATGGTCGCGGGGGAAGCTTTCGGCCTGCTTGCGGCCCTTCTTCTTCAGCGCGGTGACGGCCTGGCGCACCTCTTGCGCCTTGTCCATGCCGGCGACCAGCACCGCGTCGCTGGTGGCCACCACCATCATGTCCTTCAGCCCGATGCCCACGACCTGCAGATCCTCGCTGTCCGAGCGCAGCAGCACGTTCTCGCAGCCGATCGCGGTCGAACGGTCGTCGGCGACGACGCCATCGGCATGGCCGCCGCCCGACAGTTCCTCGCGCCAGACCGCGTCCCAGCCGCCCAGGTCGGACCAGTGGTCGGAAAAGCGCACCACGGCCAGGTTGCCGGCCTTCTCCATCACCGCATAGTCGATGGACTGGTCGGCCAGCCCCTCCCACGGGGCGCGGGCCAGGCGCAGGAAGCCCAGGTCGGTATGGGCACCGTCGATGGCGGTCTGCACCGGCTCCAGGTAATCCGGGGCATGGGCGCGGAAGGCCTCGATCATGGTCCGGGCCGAGAACAGGAAGATCCCCGCATTCCACAGGAAATTCCCCTGCGCCAGCATCTGTGCGGCGGCCTCCGTATCGGGCTTTTCGACGAAGCGGGCCAGGGGCTGCGGCCCCTCGCCCTCTCCGGCCAGTTCCAGATAGCCATAGCCGGTCTCGGGGCGGGTCGGGGTGATGCCGAAGGTCACGATGCGGCCCTGCCGGGCGGGACCGGTGCCGGCCTCGACCGCGCGGGCGAAGGCGGCGGCGTCGGGGATCACATGGTCCGATGGCGCCACCAGCAGCAGCCGCTCGGGATCCTCGGCCGCAGCCATCAGCGCGGCAGCAAGGATCGCGGGGGCGGTGTTGCGGCCCAGGGGCTCGATCACGATGGCGGCGGGCGGAATGCCGATCTGGTCCAGCTGCTCGGCCACGATGAAGCGGAAATCGGCATTGGTCATCACCACCGGCGCCGCGAAATCCGCGCCCGACAGCCGCCGGGCCGAGGCCTGGAACAGCGTCTGGTCGCCGATCAGCTGCGCGAACTGCTTGGGAAAGCTGCGGCGAGAGACGGGCCACAGCCGCGTGCCCGAACCGCCTGCCATCAGGACCGGGGTGATCTTGCTCATTCGACGACTCCATAGGTTCGGCGGGCCAGCCGTTCGGTTTCCAGCAGGCGGCAATCCTGGTCGACCATCTCGGCCACCAGGTCAGAAAAGCCGGTTTCGTGCCGCCAGCCAAGCAGTTTGCGCGCCTTGGCGGCATCGCCCTGCAGCACGTCCACCTCGGCCGGGCGGAAATAGACCGGGTCGATCTGGATCAGGCAGCGGCCTGAGGCGGCGTCATGGCCGGTTTCCTCGACCCCCGCGCCGCGCCATTCCAGGGTGATGCCGATCCGGGCGAAGGCCAGTTCGCAGAACTCGCGGACGCTGTGCGAGACGCCGGTGGCCAGCACGAAATCGTCGGGCGCGTCATGTTGCAGGATCTGCCACATCCCCAGCGCATAGTCGCGCGCATGGCCCCAGTCGCGCAGCGCATCCAGGTTGCCCAGATACAGCCGCTCCTGCAGCCCCATGCGGATCGCGGCCACGGCGCGGCTGATCTTGCGGGTCACGAAGGTCTCGCCCCGGATCGGGCTTTCGTGATTGAACAGGATCCCGTTCGAGGCGAACATCCCGTAGGCCTCGCGATAGTTCACCGTGATCCAGTAGGCATAGAGCTTGGCCGCCCCGTAGGGTGATCGCGGATGGAAGGGCGTCGCCTCGTTCTGCGGAACCTCTGCCGCCTTGCCGTAAAGCTCGGATGTCGAGGCCTGGTAGAAGCGCGTGCCGTCCAGCTTCAACAGCCGCATCGCCTCCAGCAGGCGCAAGGGGCCGATGGCGTCGGCATTGGCGGTATATTCCGGCATCTCGAAACTGACGCGGACATGGGACTGGGCGGCCAGGTTGTAGATCTCGTCCGGGCGGATCTCGGCCAGGGTGCGGATCAGCGCGCTGCCGTCGGTCATGTCGCCGTAATGCAGATGGAAGCGGCCGGTGCCATGCGGGTCGATCGACAAATGGTCGATCCGGCCGGTATTGAAGCTGGAGGAGCGGCGCTTGATGCCGTGGACCTCATAGCCTTTTTCCAGCAGCAGTTCCGCCAGATAGGCCCCGTCCTGCCCCGTCACCCCGGTGATCAGCGCGCGTTTCGCCATCGCTCAGGCCCCTTTCGCCACATCTTCGACCACCTGCCGCAACCGCTCGATCTGCGGGCGGATGGGATAGTGGTGATTGCCGGTGAACAGCCCGTCGCGGTCGATCCGTTCGGCGGCGGGCAGGGCCGAGGCCACCGAATGGTCCAGCTTGGCGATCACCGGGTTGTTGAGGAAATTCCCCGCCACGACGGGCCGGGCCTCGATCTCGGCCAGGGTCAGGGCGCGGACCAGTTGGGCGCGACGCCCCGCCAGCCGCCCCTTCAGGATCATCGCGAAGCCGAACCAAGAGGATTCGCCGGTCTCATGCTGGATGTCCAGATCCTGCATGTCGCTGAAAAGGCTTCGGAAGATCGCGGCATTGGCGCGCCGCTGCGCGACGAAGCCGGGCAGTTTCGCAAGCTGCTCGGTCCCCAGCGCGCCCTCCATCTCCAGCGGGCGCAGGTTGTAGCCGGGCAGCACGAAGCGGAACTGGCGCTGGAACGGGTCGGGATCGATGGGCAGGTGGCTGTCAGGGGCCAGCCCGCGCGTCCAGCCATGGGCGCGCAGCGACAGCAGGTTGTCATGAAGCTTGCGGTCATCGGTGACGACCATGCCGCCTTCCATCGTGCAGATATGATGCGAGAAGAAGCTGGAGAAGGTCCCCAGCGCCCCGAAGGACCCCGCCATGCGCCCATCCAGCCGCGCGCCCATGGATTCGCAATTGTCCTCGATCAGGACCAGCCCGGCCGCGTCGGCGATGGCGCGAAGCCGGGTCAGCGCGGCGGGATTGCCCAGCAGGTTCACCGCCAGGATGGCGCGCGTGCGCGGGGTGATCGCGGCCTGGACCAGGTCGGGATCGATGTTCAGCGTGGCCGGATCGACATCGACGAAGCGCAGGCGCAGCCCGGTCTGCGTCACCGGGAAATAGGTGGTGGACCAGCTGACGGCGGGCACGATCACCTCGTCCCCCTGCCGCCAGCCCCAGTCGGGATGCCAGAAGGCCGCCGCCAGCGCCAGAAGGTTCGCGGCCGAGCCCGACGAGGCCATGACCGCGTATCGGCTGCCGCAATGGGCGGCGAAGGCTTCCTCGAACCGGGCGACCTCGGGGCCCATCGTGTGCCGCCCCGAGGCGATCACGCGGGCCAGCGCATCCTGTTCGGCTTGGTCCCAGGTCGTGCTGGCCAGAGGATAGAACACGCGCACCCGCTCCGCTTGGATCTTCGCCGCAAGGGATAGCCCATGCGATCTGCCGGGCCAAGCCGAAGCTCCGTCAATTTGTAGCGGAGCGGCAAACGGGCCATGGCAGCCGCGCGAGGTGGAGCAGCGCCCCGCCGGCGGGATCGTCCTGTCGCGGGCGGCGGCGCGGCGGCGCGATCGGGGGGCTACTCAGCCATCCATCTTCAAGGCCTGGATGAAGGCGGTCTGCGGGATCTCGACCTTGCCGAACTGGCGCATCTTCTTCTTGCCGGCCTTCTGCTTCTCCAGCAGCTTCTTCTTGCGCGTCGCGTCGCCGCCATAGCATTTCGCCGTCACGTCCTTGCGCATCGCCGACAGCGTCTCGCGCGCGATGACGCGGGCGCCGATGGCCGCCTGGATCGGGATCTTGAACATGTGGCGCGGGATCAACTCTTTCAGCTTCTCCACCATCACCCGGCCGCGCGCCTCGGCGCGGTCGCGATGGACCATGATCGACAGCGCGTCCACCGGTTCGTCATTCACCAGGATCGACATCTTGACCAGGAAATCCTCGCGATATTCGCTGATCTGGTAGTCGAAGCTGGCATAGCCCTTGGTCACCGATTTCAGCCGGTCGTAGAAATCGAAGACCACCTCGGCCAGCGGCAGGTCGTAGACGACCATCGCGCGCGAGCCGGCATAGGTCAGGTCCAGCTGGATGCCGCGGCGGTCCTGGCACAGTTTCAGCACGTCGCCCAGATAGTCGTCGGGCACCATGATCGTGGCCTTGATGCGCGGCTCCTCGATATGGTCGACATGGGTCAGGTCGGGCATGTCGGCGGGATTGTGCAGGTCGCGGACCTCGCCGTCGCGCATGTGCAGCTTGAAGACCACCGAGGGCGCGGTGGTGATCAGGTCGAGGTCGTATTCGCGTTCCAGCCGGTCGCGGATCACCTCGAGATGCAGCAGGCCCAGGAAACCGCAGCGGAAGCCGAAGCCGAGCGCGGCCGAGGTCTCCATCTCGTAGCTGAAGCTGGCATCGTTCAGGGCCAGCTTCTCGATCGCGTCGCGCAGCGCCTCGAAATCATTGGCATCGACCGGGAAGAGGCCGCAGAACACCACCGGCTGGGCGGGCTTGAAGCCCGGCAGAGCGGCGGCGGCGGGCTTCTTCTCATGGGTGATCGTGTCGCCGACGCGGGTGTCGCGGACCTGCTTGATCGAGGCGGTGAAGACGCCGATCTCGCCCGGCCCCAGTTCGGCGATGTCCTTCATCGCCGGGGTCAGCACCGCCAGCTTGTCCAGCCGGTAGGTCGCGCCGGTCTGCATCATCTTGACCTGGTCGCCCTTGCGGATCACCCCGTCCATCACCCGGATCATCACCACGACGCCCAGATAGGCATCGTACCAGCTGTCCACCAGCATCGCCTTCAGCGGCGCGTCGCGATCGCCGGTCGGGGCCGGAAGGCGCGTGACGATGGCCTCCAGCACGTCGGGGATGCCCAGGCCGGTCTTGGCGCTGATCGGGATGGCGTCCGAGGCGTCGATGCCGATCACGTCCTCGATCTGCGCCTTCACGCGGTCGGGCTCGGCCGCGGGCAGGTCGATCTTGTTCAGCACCGGCACGATGTCGTGGTCGGCATCGATGGCCTGATAGACATTGGCCAGGGTCTGCGCCTCGACCCCCTGGGTGGCGTCGACGACCAGCAGGCTGCCCTCGACCGCGCGCATGCTTCGGCTGACCTCATAGGCGAAGTCCACATGGCCCGGCGTGTCGATCAGGTTCAGCACATAGGTCTGCCCGTCCTTCGCCGGATAGGAGATGCGGACGGTGTTGGCCTTGATGGTGATGCCGCGCTCGCGCTCGATATCCATGCTGTCCAGCAGCTGGGCCTTCATGTCGCGTTCGGCGACGGTGCCCGTCAGCTGGATCAGCCGGTCGGCCAGGGTGGACTTGCCGTGGTCGATATGGGCCACGATGGAGAAATTGCGGATCAGGGACAGCTCGGTCATGGGGCGGGCTATACAAGGGCGGAAGGGTTACGGAAAGGGGATTTTGCGAAGCCCCGTGGCGATGGTCGAGGTCGGGGTCAAGGTGAGGGGCCGGGCGCGCGCCGGGGGGCGCTGCCCCCCGAGCCTTTCCGGCCCCTCGACCGGGCCGGAAAGGCTTCCCCCCGGGATATTTGGGCCAAGATGAAAGAGGGGGTCAGCGCGGCGGGCGGCGCAGCCGGGCCTCGCGCCACATGGTGTAGAGGCCGGCGACGGCGATCACCGCGGCCCCGGCCAGGGTCCAGAAGTCCGGCCGCTCGGCGAAGACGACGACGCCCAGGAACAGCGCGAAGACCAGCCGGGAATAGCGGAAGGGCGCGATGGCGCCGATTTCCCCGATGCGGGTGGCGACGACCATGGCGATATAGCCCGCAAGGCCGAAACCCAGCGCGGCGGCCATCATCGCGGCCTGGGTCGGGCCGGGAACGGTGATGCTCTGGCGGTCGAAGACCAGCAGCACCGCGCCGGCCAGCGACATGGCGCCGAAGGCCGAGGCGGTCAGCATGCCCGAGCCGATGGCGGGCGGCAGGCGGCGCGTGACCAGATCGCGCACCGCCAGGCACAGCACCGCGACCAGCGCCAGCACCGAGGCGGGCTGGAAGGCGTCGGTGCCCGGCCGCACGATCATCAGCACGCCGATGAAGCCGGCGATGATCGACAGCCAGCGCCGCCAGCCCACCGGCTCGGCCAGAAACAGCGCCGCCCCCAGCGTCATCAGCAGGGGCAGCGCCTGCAGGATCGCCGAGGCGATGGAGAGATCGCCCATCGACAGCGCGGTCAGGAAGCAGATCGCGCAGACCGCCTCCATCAGGTTGCGCAGCAGCACGCCGCGATGCAGCAGCTCGCGCGGGCGCAGCCCCTCGGGGCCGAGCGCCACCCAGGCGCCGAAGATGACCATGCCCAAGGCGCCGATCATCAGCAGGAGCTGGCCCACCGAGACATGCTGCGACAGCAGTTTCAGCAGCGCGTCCTCGCAGGCGAAGCCGGCCATGGAGAGCGTCATCAGCGCCGCGGCGCGGGCGTTCTGGTTCATCGCGCGCGGTCCAGCCGCGCGATCAGCCCGGGCAGGTCCGCGATCGCATCCAGGCGGTGGAAGCCGTCATCCGCGGGGTCGTCGTCATGCTCGGCCTCCCAGGTCAGGTCATGGGGGATCAGCGCCGCGCGGCCCCGCAGCGCCAGCACCGGCAGCACGTCGCTGCGCACCGAGTTCCCCGCCATCAGGAAGCGCTCGGCCGCGATCCCGTGGCGGGCCAGCACGCGGGCATAGCTGTCGGGGGTCTTGTCGGCCAGGATCTCGACCGCGTCGAAATGATCGGCCAGGCCCGAGGCCGCCAGCTTGCGTTCCTGGTCCATCAGGTCGCCCTTGGTGATCAGGATCAGCCGCCGGTCGGACAGCGCCCCAAGCACCTCGGGCACACCCTCGATCAGCTGCACGGGATGGGCCAGCATCTCTTGCCCCAGGTCCAGGATGCGGCGGATGGTGGCGGCCGACACGCGGCCGTCGGTCAGCTCGATCGCGGTCTGCACCATCGACAGCATGAAGCCCTTGATGCCATAGCCGTAGCGGGCAAGGTTGCGCCGCTCGACCTCGTAGAGCCGGCGGGTGATGTCCGCGCGTTCGCCATGTTCGGCCAGAAGCTCGGCAAAGCCCGACTCGGTCAGGCGGAAGAAGGTCTCGTTCTCCCACAGGGTATCATCGGCATCCAGCCCGACCGCCTCGATCATCGGGTCCTCCCTCCATTCGCGCGGGCAAGCGAGATCATGCCGTCACGCCCTTGTCAAATCCCCGCGGATCCGCGGGGCGATTCGCGCGGGATCGCGCGCCGGCACCGGCGGCTGCCTTGCGCCCGCACCACAAGATGTTGATGCCGCGCGCCGTTTCGCCGCGAAGCCGTGACTCACCTTGCAGATTGAGCAGAGTTAACGATTTTGCTATATCTTGTGGATAAAGAAGGGCAGCACAAGCCGGCGTCACCGGCCGCCCCAGGAACGAGGAACCGAGGAGACAGCCCCAATGCTCAATCGCATCGTCATCGCGGCGACCGCCGTCATGCTGACCGCACCGCTGGCCGTGGCCGGCCCCATCGACAGCGCCTGCGTCCGTTCGGATCGCGCGCGCGGCAACGCACCGCTCTGCGGCTGCATCCAGCAGGTCGCGAACCAGACCCTGTCGCGGTCGGACCAGCGCCGCGCCGCCGATTTCTTCCGCGACCCGCATCGCGCGCAAGAGGTGCGGACCTCGAAATCCGATGCCGACAACGCCTTCTGGGCGCGCTACAAGCGCTTCGCCTCGGCGGCCGAGGCCTATTGCCGCTGATCGCGTGCGCATCGTCGTCCTGACCGGGGCCGGGATCTCGGCGGAAAGCGGGCTGGCCACCTTCCGGGCCAGCGACGGGCTGTGGGAAGACCACCATATCGAGGACGTGGCGACGCCCGAGGGGTTCGCCCGCGACCCGGGCCTGGTGCATCGCTTCTACAACGCCCGGCGCGAGGCCGCGGCGGCCGCCCTGCCCAATGCCGCGCATCGGGCGCTGGCCGAACTGGCCCGGCTCCACGAGCTGACGCTGGTCACGCAGAACGTGGACGACCTGCACGAGCGGGGCGGCAGCAGCGAGGTGATCCACATGCACGGCCAGCTGCGCCGCGCGCTCTGCGCCGATTGCGAGCATCGCTGGGACGCGCCGGCCCGGATGCATCCCGAGGATCGCTGCCCCTTCTGCGGCGTGGGGGCCGCGCGCCCCGATATCGTCTGGTTCGGCGAGATGCCCTATCACATGGAGCGGATCTGGGAGGCGCTGGAGCGCGCCGACCTGTTCGCGGCCGTCGGCACCTCGGGCAATGTCTATCCGGCGGCGGGCTTCGTGCAGCACGCCGCGCGGCGCGGTGCCGAATGCGTCGAGCTGAACCTCGATGCCAGCGCCAATGCGCATGATTTCGACCGCCGCATCCTTGGCCCCGCCAGCCGGACGGTGCCGGAATGGGTGGCCTCGCTTGGGCTGGGCTGAGGGGCTGCGGCCCATCCTGCGCTGGCTGCCGGCGGCGCTGATCCTGCTGGCCGCGCCCGCCGCCGTCGCGGCGCCGCAGCGGGTCGTGTCGATGAACCTCTGCACGGACCAGCTGGCGATGCTTCTGGCCGCGCCCGACCAGCTGGTCGCGATCAGCCGGCTGACCCGCGACCCGCGCATGTCGCCGCTGGCGGAACGGGCCCAGGCCCTGCCCCTCCACCATTCCAGCGCCGAGGAGATCCACCTGCTGCGCCCCGACCTGGTGATCGCCGGCCAGTTCACGCCCGGCCCGGTGCTGGAAATGTTGCGCCGCCTGGGCCACCGCGTCGAGGCCCGCCCGCCCGCGAACAGCATCGCCGACATCCGCACCGAGATCACCGCGATGGGCAACCTGCTTGGCCGCGAGGCGCAGGCGGCCGCGCTGCTGGCGGATTTCGACCGGCAGCTGGCCGAGCTGCGCGACGGCCGCGACCGGGGCCGCGCGGCGCTCTATTACGCCAACGGCTTCACCTCGGGGCGCGAGACGCTGGCGGGCGACATCCTTGCCGCCGCCGGCTATCGCAATATCGCCGATGATTTCGGCATCACCGGGACCGCCGCCCTGCCGGTCGAGCAGCTGGTCCTTGCCGGGCCCGAGCTGCTGGTCACCGGCGCGACCTGGCCCGGCCATTCGCGCAGCGAGGCGATCCTGGACCACCCGGCGCTGGCCCATGCGGTGCCGCGCCATGTCGAGGTCGCCGACCGCGACTGGGTCTGCGGCACGCCCTTCGTGCTGCGCGCCATCCGCGCCCTGCAGGCGCCCGACGCCGCCCAGCTCACTCCACCGCGGCCAGAACCTCCTCGGTCAGCGCGGTGATCTCGTCGCGGGCCGGGCCGCTGCGGGCGCGCTCGATCGCGCCAAGGCCCAGACCCAGCGTCTCGGCATAGGCGACCCGGTTGGCGATCTGCGCGACGGCGACCTGCGCGCCCAGTTCGGCCGCCTTCTGGGCCACCTCGACCGACAGGCGGGTATGCGGCCGCACCCGGTTCATCACCACCAGGACCGGCGCCTTCTCGCGCCGGGCCAGGTCCAGGACGCCCTCGGTCGCCCACAGGTCGACATGGCTGGTCGCGACCGGCACCAGCACCAGATCGGCCACCCGCAGCGCCGGCCGCAGGTCGCTGTCGATCTTGGGCGGCGTGTCGATGATGACGAAATCGAAGCGCTTCTTCAGCTTCTCGGATTCGTAGCTGGCCCCCCAGGCCGAGGAGGTCGAGAAATCCAGCGCCTCGTCCTCGCCCTGGGCCTGCATCCGCTCGATGAACCAGCGCCCCATGCTGCCCTGCGGATCGGTATCGACCAGGGCGACCGAATGGCCCCGCTGATGCAGGCTGACCGCCAGGTTGACCGCGACCGTGGTCTTGCCCGAGCCGCCCTTCTGCTGCGCCACCGTGATGATCCTGCCCGCCATCGTCCCTCCTGCGCCATGCGCCTTTTGGGCAGAATAGCGCGGCTTTCCGCAATTGCACGGCCAATTTGCAGCTGCAGCATCAGTCCCGGAAGACCGCCTGCACCTCGTACATCACCGGCTCGAAGCTTTTGCACATGGAATGGATCTCGCGGTTGCGGCGGCGCATCTCCTCGCTGCGCAGCATCGCCTGATAGTCGCTGCGGTCGCGCCATTGCGAATAGGTGGCGATGCGGGTCTGCGCGTCGTTCAGGTGGATCGCCCCCGAGACGAAGCCCGGCTGGCGGCGGATCACCTCGTCCCAGGCGCTGTTCAGAAGATCCAGCACGTCATGGGCGCTGCCCGGCGTGACATCGAAGGTGCAGATGACGGTCTGGCCGTCGAAATCCTGGCGGATATATGGCATGGCTGGCCCTCTCTCTCGCTCTGTCCTGCGCCCAGCCTAGGCGCGAATCCGCGAAGTGCAAAGCGTGATGGCCCGGCCATTGCCGCCGCCCCGACACGCGTGCATGGTCGGCCCGAAGCGATTCAAGGAGCCCGCCATGATCCCGGTTTTCGACGGCCACAACGATTTCCTGCAGCGCGTCGTCGCCGCCGGACCGCGCGGCACGCAGCTGTGGCTGGAGGGCGACGGCACCGGCCACCTGGACCTGCCGCGGATGAAGGCGGGCGGGCTGGTCGGCGGCTTCTTCGCGATCTGGGTGCCCTCGCCCGCCGATCCCAATGACGACGAGGCGGTGCAGCTCATGGAAAACCCGCCCTTCGCCCTGCCCCTGCCCGAGGAGATCGGCTGGCGCGAGGCCCTGCCCCATGCCTTCGCCCAGGCCGCCGCGCTGAAGGCGCTGGAGCGCAGCGGCACGCTGGACATCGCGACCAGCGCGGCGGGGCTGCGGGCCAGCGTCAAAGCCGGGCGGATCGCCGCGATCATGCACATGGAGGGCGCCGAGGCGATCCGCGACATGGACGCGCTGCATCTGTGGCACGCGGCGGGGCTGCGCTCGCTTGGGCCGGTCTGGTCGCGCCCGACCCGCTATGCCGAGGGCGTGCCCTTCGCCTTCCCCGCCGGCCCCGATATCGGCGCAGGCCTGACCGAGGCCGGCCGCGCGCTGGTCCGCGAATGCAACCACCTGCGCATCATGCTGGACCTGTCGCATCTGAACGAGGCCGGCTTCGACGATGTCGCCCGGATCTCGGACGCGCCGCTGGTCGCCAGCCATTCCTGCGCCCATGCGATCTGCCCCAGCGCCCGCAACCTGACCGACCGGCAATTGCGGGTGATCGCCGAAAGCGGCGGGCTGGTCGGGCTGAACTTTGCCTCCAGCTTCCTGCGCGAGGATGGCCGGCGCCTGCCGCTGGAGGACCTGGCGGTGATGCTGCGGCACCTGGACCACCTGCTGGCCATCCTGGGCGAGGACGGCGTGGCGCTGGGGTCGGATTTCGACGGCGCCCTGATGCCGCGCGACCTGGCCGATGGCGCGGCGGTCCAGAACCTGATCCAGAAGATGAAGGATCACGGATATGGCGATGATCTGATACGAAAAATCGCAAGCGAGAACTGGATCCACCTGCTGGAGCGGACCTGGGGCGGCTGAGCCCCGCCCCGCAACGGAAAACGCCGCCTCTCAAGGGGCGGCGTCGCGTTCCGTGGGTCTGGCCGCGGACGGCCTAATCCGCGGCGGGCTGGTCCGGGGCGGCGGCGCCGGTATCGGCGCGGGCCACGGCGATCATCTGCGCCAGTTCGGGATCGGCATCCAGGTCGGCGAAGGCATAGGTCGCGGTCACATTCTCGGCCGAGAGCTTCACATTGCGCACCACCTGCGGGCCCGGCGCGACCGGACCATAGGTGCGGCCGTTGACGGCGAAATAGACCGCGCCGGAATTGCCGGTGCGCAGAACCGGCGGCTCTTCCAGGCTAGGCAGGGTGAAACGCTCGCCCCCGTCCATGATCTTTTCCAGCAGCACCGTGCCATCGGCCGAGGTCACCCGCACCCAGGCCGGGCGGGCGGCCAGCAATTCCAGCTCGGGCGCCTCCTCGGCCACGGTGCGGACCTGCAATTGCCCGGCCCCGATCTGCGGACCATAGGCCATGGCCTGACCGCGGTCGACCGGGCCGGCGGGCTCGGCGCTGGCCGTGGCGGTATCGCCGGGCGCGCCCTCGGGCGCGGACAGCATCAGGCCCGGATCGATGGCCGCGATGGGGCCGTCGCGCGCGGTCAGGACCGGCGCCTCAAGGATCTGCGGGCGATAGAGACGGTCCAGGATCTGCGGCTGCGGCAGGTTCTGCACCAGCTCGGCCGTATCGGTGGAATCCAGCGCGGGTTCCGGCAGCGCCGCGCTTTCGACCGGGTCGAGCGCGGTGACCACCCCCGGCGCATCGTCGCCCGGCATCAGCGTAACCCGCTGAACTTCCTGCAGGATGGACCAGCCGCCATAGGCCAGCCCGCCGACCAGCGCCATCAGCACCAGGATCGAGCCAAGCGCCCGCGGCTCGACCGAGGACCAGAAGCTTTCCTCTTGCGGGATGAACAGCGCGCGCGGATTGGCCAGCGCCTCGGCCGGGTCCGAGGGACGGCGCGCCGGCTTCGGCCCCGATGCGGCGGGCGCCATGCCATGCGTCGGCTGGAAGCCCGATTCGGAACAGAACCGCCGGAAGGTCCAGTCGGGATCCATGCCCAGATAGCGCGCATAGGACCGCACATACCCCGCCACGAAGCTGGGCGTGTCGAAGGCGCTGATGTCGCAATTCTCTATGGCGGCGACATGCGAGGCGCGGATGCGCAGCTCGCGCTGGACGTCCAGCAGCGATTTGCCCAAGGTCGCCCGCTCGCCTCGCATGATGTCACCGAGGCGCGTATCGTCATCGTCGAGGAAATGATGCACTTCCTCCACCTGCAAAATCCCTTCTGCCGGGTCTTCTGCCCGCGGCCTGCTCATTACTCTGCCCCATCCGCCCGATTCCCGTCTCGTCCGAATCGGAACGATAACGGCGTTTAATTAAGCGAATGTTATCACGGGCGCGAGAGCAGTTCACCCGCCGATTTCGTCAGGCGCTCATTTCCGCGCGATTCAGCGCGCAACGCGACCAAAGCGCATCCATGGCGCGCACCAGGTGGTCGATCTGCTTCGGGTCATGCACCGGCGAGGGCGTGAAGCGCAGCCGCTCGGTCCCGCGGGGCACGGTGGGGAAGTTGATCGGCTGGACATAGATGCCATAGTCGCGCAGCAGCAGGTCCGACAGGGACTTGCAATGGACCGGATGGCCGACATGGACCGGCACGATATGGCTGCCATGGTCGATGATCGGCATTCCCAGCGATTTCAGGCGCATCTTCAGGATCCGCGCATGAAGCTGCTGCGCATCGCGCAGATGCTGCCCGCCCGCGCCCTTCAGGAAGCGGATCGAGGCCGCCGCCCCCGCCGCCACGGCAGGCGGCAGCGAGGTGGTGAAGATGAAGCCCGGCGCATAGGAGCGGATCGCGTCGCACATCTTCGCGGTGCCGGCGATATAGCCGCCGAAGACCCCGAAGGCCTTGCCGAGCGTGCCGTTGATGATGTCGATGCGATGGGCCAGCCGGTCGCGCTCGGCCACGCCGCCGCCGCGCGGGCCGTACATGCCGACCGCATGGACCTCGTCCAGATAGGTCAGCGCGTTGAATTCCTCGGCCAGGTCGCAGATCGCCGCGATCGGGCCGAAATCGCCATCCATCGAATAGATCGATTCGAAGGCGATCAGCTTCGGCGCGGCGGGATCGTCGGCCTCCAGCAACTGGCGCAGATGGGCCAGGTCGTTGTGGCGGAAGATCCGCTTGGCGCCGCCATTGCGCTTGATCCCCTCGATCATCGAGGCGTGGTTCAGCTCGTCCGAATAGATGATCAGGCCGGGAAACAGCTTCGGCAGGGTCGAGAGCGTCGCGTCATTGGCGATGTAGGCGCTGGAAAAGACCAGCGCGGCCTCTTTCCCGTGCAGGTCGGCCAGCTCGGATTCCAGCCGCTTGTGATAGACCGTCGTGCCCGAGATGTTGCGCGTGCCGCCCGAGCCGGCGCCGACCGCATCCAGCGCCTCGTGCATCGCCTCCAGCACGACCGGATGCTGGCCCATGCCCAGATAATCGTTGCCGCACCAGACGGTTATCTCTTGCTGCGCGCCATCGGGCCGCGTCCAGACAGCTTGCGGAAACCGGCCCTTGGCGCGCTCGATATCGATGAAGGTGCGATAGCGCCCTTCCTCGTGGAGCCGTCCGATGGCCTGGTCGAGTGCGACATCATAGTTCATCGCGGCAGTTCCCTTGCGTTGCTTGCTGGGTGCGATCATTGTCCGATCACGCGAGGCGCGTCCTTGATAGAGGTCAAACCGCGAAAATGACAGGCCAAAATTGTCGCACCGCGACCAAAGGCCCATGGAAATGACCAAGCAATTCAGTCGGAAAGGAGCTTGGGATGAGTGACGAGGCAAAGCTGGCACAGGTGCTGGGGCAACTGGATGCCGGTCTGGATGCGGCGCTGGAGCGGCTGCTGGACTTCCTGCGCATCCCCTCGATCTCGACCGATCCGGCCCATCGGGGCGATGTGCGCAGGGCCGCGGAATGGCTGCGGAACGAGCTTGAACTGCTTGGTTTCCATGCAGAAATCCGCGACACGCCGGGCCATCCGATGGTCGTCGCCCATTCGCAGAAGGGCGATGCGCGGCCACTGCTGTTCTACGGCCATTACGACGTGCAGCCGGTCGATCCGCTGTCGCTGTGGGACCGCCCGCCCTTCGACCCCCAGATCCAGCAGACCCCTGCCGGGCCGGTGATCCGGGCGCGCGGCGCCGCGGACGACAAGGGGCAATTGATGACATTTGTCGAGGCTTTCCGCGCCTGGAAGGCGGTGCATGGCAGCCTGCCCTCGGACCTGGTGCTGCTTTTCGAGGGCGAGGAGGAATCGGGCTCGCCCTCGCTGCGCCCCTTCCTTGGCGCGAATGCCGGGGAATTGCGCGCCTCGCTGGCGATGATCTGCGACACCGGGCTCTATTCCGACGGGCGCCCGGCGATCACCACCCAGCTGCGCGGGCTGGTGGGCGAGGAGGTGGTGATTCGCGCCGCCGATCGCGACCTGCATTCGGGCAGCTTCGGCGGGCTGGCGGCCAATCCGATCATGATCTTGGCGCAGGCGCTGGGATCGCTGAAGGATGCCAGCGGCCGCGTCACCCTGCCCGGCTTCTATGACGGGGTCGAGGAGCTGTCCGACACGCTGCGCCGCGACTGGGAGGCGCTCGGCTTCGACGCCGCCGATTTCCTGGGCGGGGTGGGCTTGCGCGAACCGATCGGCGAAAAGGGCCGGATGCCGCTGGAAATGGTCTGGAACCGCCCCACGGCCGAGATCAACGGCATCGCCGGCGGCTATGCCGGCGACGGCTTCAAGACCGTGCTGCCCGCCGAGGCCCGCGCCAAGGTCAGCTTCCGGCTGACCGGAGGGCAGGATCCCGAACGGATCCGCGCCGCCTTCCGCGCCCATGTCCGCCACTTCCTGCCCGACGATTGCACGGTCGAATTCCACCCGCATGGCGGCAGCATGGCCAGCGTCATGGACACCTCGGACCCGGCCTTCGCCGCCGCCAAGGCCGCGCTGAGCGAGGAATGGGGGCGCGAGGCCGCCTATATCGGCGCCGGCGGCTCGATCCCCGTCGCGGGGGATTTCAAGGAGATCCTCGGCATGGATTCGATGCTGATCGGCTTTGGCCGCGACGACGACCGCATCCATTCCCCGAACGAGAAATACGATGTCGAGAGCTTCGCGAAGGGCGCGCGTTCCTGGGCGCGCATCCTGGCCACGCTGCGTTGAACGCGAGGGGGGAAAGGGGGGCTTTGCCCCCCTCGGCCCGTGCCGGGCCTCACCCCCCAAGGTATTTTTCAGGAGTGCGAGGCGCGGTAACCTTTTCTCAATCAATTCCTGGCAGAACGGCCTGGCGGTACAGGCGGAGGCGCCGATGACCGCAGGAGAGCGAGGCGCCCCGGTTCCCTGTCCTCAGGGCGCGGCATCGCGAGGATGCGCGGCACGGGCCGGAACCGGGGCGACCTTCGGCCCCTCGCACTCCTGAAAAATACCTCGGGGTGAGGCGCGCCCCCAGGCGCGCCGAGGGGCAGCGCCCCTTTCTTCCGCCGTCAGCCGGTTCGGCCCTGGGCGCTGCAATAACTCTGGCTGCTGGTCCAGGCGGCGATGTCGGCGCGTTTCGAGGAATTGCGCATCGGCGCCCAGTCGCGCGCCACGCCGCGCCAGCCATTGCCGTCATGGGCGACCGCATTGTCGCGGCCGACCTGGCGCGACATGATCCGCACCGCGCAGGACATGTTGTCGGCGCCGTTGGTGATGTCGCCGCTGCAGCCGTAATGGCGCCAGGTGGCCGGCGCGATCTGCATCAGCCCCAGCCATTTGCCGCCGCCGCCGCGCGCGCCGGGATTGTAGGTGCTTTCATGCTTGGCCACCGCCGACAGCAGCCCCGCCCAGAAGGCCTTGCGCCCGGTCTCGGTCAGTTCCGCGTAATTGGGGCAGAAGCTGTCGATATCCGCCGGCACCCGCGACAGGATCGTCACGCCCTCGCGGTCCAGCGCCGCCAGCGTCGCCCGCGTCCAGGCCTCCGAGCCGCTCCTGTCCTGCCAGCGCATCGGCGGGCTGGCCGCCAGCGCCAGTTGCTGCGCCTCCTGCCGGGCGATCTCTTCGGCAGAGGGGCCGGCGGTCGTGTTGCAGGCGGCAAGAAGGGCCAGGGTAGCCAGGGCGAGCGCAGGGCGCATGCGGTCCTCGTGGGGCAGTTTCGTCCCGAAACCCCTTAGCCGCAGCGCAGCGCGGCGCAAGCGCGGCGTTCCGCCGTCGGCGGGATCATGCCCATCGCGGGGCCGGGGCGGGGCGGATCTGCCGGAAAACCCGACCTGCCGGAACCGATCCGCCGCCGTTCAGCGCAGTTTCATCAGCCGGCCGATCTCGTCCAGCGAGTCGCGCTGTTTCGCCGACAGGCCGCCCGCGCCCTGCGCCACGTCGTTCAGCACCGACAGAAGCGGCTGGAAGCCCGCCGCGTCCAGCCGGGCCAGCCTGCGCGTCAGCCGCGAGATCGCCGGCTGCGCGCCGTGGCATTCGTTCACCAGCCAGCGGCCGACGATCATCATCTCCTCGGTCTTCGTCGGGGCATTGTCGGTATGACGCCCGATCGAGCGGGCCAGCCGCTGCTGATCCTCGCGCGAGGGCAGCCCGTCCAGTTCCAGGAAAGCGATGCCGATGGCGGCCACGGCCAGCGCCGGGTCGTCCACGCTGTCGACCGGATGGACATTGGCCCGGCGCCGGAAGCCCAGGGCGCGCGCCGCCCCCAGCACATCGGCCGCCATGCCGGTCAGTTCCCGCGCCGCCATCCCGGCCGCGCGCAATCTCCAATACCAGACCGCCGCCGCGATCACGGCCCCCAGAATTGCCGCAAGCAAAGGCATGTCAAACCTCTTCGTCCTCAAATATGTGGTGATCTTGCATGGCCGCGGCCCCGTGACAATGGCGTCCGGCTGCCCTAGAACCGCTGCCAGACCGCAAATCCGCAGCCGAGGCCGCCCATGCTTGACCATCTGTCCTTTACCGCACCCCAGCCGAAAGTGATCGCCGGCGCCAGGGGCGACTGGGAGCTGGTGATCGGGCTGGAGGTCCATGCGCAGGTGGCATCGAAAGCGAAGCTGTTCTCCGGCGCCTCGACCGAATTCGGGGCCGAGCCGAATTCCAACGTCGCCTTCGTGGACGCGGCCATGCCGGGGATGCTGCCGGTCATCAACGAATTCTGCGTGGCGCAGGCGGTGCGCACCGGGCTGGGGCTGAAGGCGGCGATCAACCTGGTCTCGGCCTTCGACCGCAAGAACTATTTCTACCCGGACCTGCCGCAGGGCTACCAGATCAGCCAGCTCTACCATCCCATCGTCGGCGAGGGCGAGGTGATCGTGGACATGGGACCGGGCGTGGCCCGCCGCGTCAGGATCGAGCGCATCCACCTGGAGCAGGACGCCGGCAAGTCGATCCACGACATGGATCCGAACATGTCCTTCGTGGACCTGAACCGCACCGGCGTCGCGCTGATGGAGATCGTCAGCCGCCCCGACATCCGCGGCCCCGAGGAAGCCGCCGCCTATGTCTCGAAGCTGCGCCAGATCATGCGCTACCTGGGCACCTGCGACGGCAACATGCAGAACGGCAACCTGCGCGCCGACGTCAATGTCAGCGTCTGCCCGCCCGGCGCCTATGAGCGTTATCAGGAGACCCAGGATTTCAGCCATCTGGGAACGCGCTGCGAGATCAAGAACATGAACTCGTTGCGCTTCATCCAGGCCGCGATCGAATACGAGGCGCGCCGCCAGATCGGCATTCTGGAGGATGGCGGCAAGGTGGTGCAGGAAACCCGGCTCTACGATCCCGACAAGGGCGAGACGCGGTCGATGCGCAGCAAGGAAGAGGCGCATGACTATCGCTATTTCCCCGATCCCGACCTGCTGCCGCTGGAGATCGAGCAGGCCTGGGTGGACGGCATCGCCGGGAACATGCCCGAGCTGCCGGACGAGAAGAAGGCGCGATTCGTGCAGGATCTGGGCCTGTCGGAATATGACGCGGGCGTGCTGACCGCCGAGGTCGAGAATGCCGATTTCTTCGAGGCGGTGGCGGCGGGCCGCGACGGCAAGATGGCCGCGAACTGGGTCATCAACGAACTGTTCGGCCGCCTGAACAAGGAGGGGCTGACGGTCGCGACCTCGCCGGTCTCGGCGCCGCAGCTGGGGGGCGTCATCGACCTGATCGCCGGGGGCGAGATTTCCGGCAAGATCGCCAAGGAGCTGTTCGAGATCCTCTGGCTCGAGGGCGGCGATCCGGCCGAGATCGTGGAATCGCGCGGCATGAAGCAGGTCACAGACCTGGGCGCCATCGAGAAGGCGGTGGACGAGATCATCGCCGCCAATCCCGCGCAGGTGGAAAAGGCCAAGGCCAACCCCAAGCTGGCGGGCTGGTTCGTGGGCCAGGTGCTGAAGGCGACCGGCGGCAAGGCCAATCCCGCCGCCGTCAACGAGCTGGTGGCGAAGAAGCTGGGCGGCTGAGGCGCGGCGGGCGGCTCAGCCGATCAGCGGGCTGCCCTCGCCGTAGAGGTCGCGATAGTGGCGCTCCAGCCGCATCAGCGCCAGCCGCAGCACGATCTTGCCCGAACGCGCCGACCAGCCCAGGCGGCGCTCGGTCATCTCGATCCCCTCCAGGAAGCAGCAGACCCGCAGCACGATGTCGCCCATGCCCGGCCCCAGGTCGCGCAAGGCCGCCGCCACCCGGTCGCGCGCCGATTCCGAGCCGCCGCGATAGCCGCCCGAGCTGCGGGACAGGTCGATCCCCGCCGTCATGAAGCCGTCCCAGTTCTGGGTCACGCGCGGCCCCATCTGGGCAAGCTCGAAATCCTCGCGCAGCCTTTCGCCCGCCGCCACCATGCCCGGCGTCAGGAAGGGCTGGCCATTGCCGTCGCGCCGCCGCGCCAGCACCAGCAGCGGGCTTTCGGCGACATTCACGCGCCGGCGGTGGCGGCGGCCGTCCTCGGGATCCTCGATCACGCGCTCTTCCCAGATCCGGTGGCGGTCGGCGTGCTGGAAGCCCGCGGCGGCCTCGGCCATTTCGCCCGCCGCCTCGACCGGCCGGGCATCGGCGAAATCGCCCGGCGCCGGCACCGCGTTGCGCTGGCGCGGCGACCGCAGCATCCGGCGCAGCGCCTCGCGTCCGGCGGGCGTGATCACGTAGCGCCGCAACCGGCCGCCCTGCCCCGACTGCGCCATCCAGCCCTTCAGCGCCATCGATTCCGCCAGTCCGCGATCCAGCACGGCGGTGCGGATCTCGTCCCGCGTCACGATCGCCTTCTCCATCCCATCGGCGGTGGCCAGGACCGCGCCCGGTTCCGCCAGGCGGCGCAGCACCCGCAGCGCCTGCCGCTCATCGCCGGGACCCGCCGGGGACGTGCCCGACAGCGCGCCGTCCACCAGCGGATCGTCGCGGCGGGCCTCGAAACGGCGGATGCGGCGCAGGATGGTCGAGGCGTGGCAGCCCGCCTCGCGCGCCAGGGCCCGGATGGTTTCGCCGTTCTCGACATGGCGCAGATAGAGGCGCGCATCCTCGGGCAGGTCCGCGGCCGGGGCCGCAATCTGTTCGTCCCCCGACCGGGGCCCGGCAATGTCGATCTCGCTTGCGAAATCACCGGAGAAAATGGTCATGTCACGTCCCTTGTCATCCTCGGGCAGCGCGACAGAAAGCTACCCTGGGTTGTGTTTAATCCTGAAGCTCGCAGGAGGGTTCCTTCAGGTAGACGCAACATTCCCTAACAAATCCTAAAGAATTCTTGCCCCGGCGCGCGCTGCGTCCATGCATCCGGCAACACAGCTTGAAGTTGTGTGAATCTGCCCTCGCCGCAGATCGGAGAGGACCCCAGCCCATGCGCCCAGACCCCAATGTCATCGCTTTTCCCGCCCGCGCCGCGAATCACGCGCTGCGCCGCCCGCGCATCCTGGTCCGGGCCGCCCGCGCGGGCCAGACGGCCTGGCGGCGGCAGCGGGACCTGCCCAGGCTGCTGCGCTGCGAGGATTGCCCCGCGCCCGACGCCGCCCTGCGACGGCTGCGCGCCGAGGAAGCGGCCCTGGACGGCGCGCGCAAGGCGCGCTCGGCCGAATACGACCTGAAGCGCCACGTCCTGCTGATGATCGCCATCCTGGCCGAGATGCGCGCCGCCAGCGCAGCGGCGGGATCGCGCCCCATGGGCCGGGCTATTTGCCCCGGAACAGCGATCCCAGCACGCCCCTGACCAGCGCCTGCCCGGATTTCGTGCCAAGCTGGCGGGCCAGGCTCTTGCCGAAGGTCTCGACGATGCTGTCCGAGCGCGAGGACCGCGACCCCGACGCGGGTTTCCGGCGCGCGCCGTCCTGGCGGCGGGCTCTGGCCGGCTCGTCATCCATCTTCCACAGGTCGTCGTCCTTGCCCTGCGCCGCCTGCGCCGCGGCGCTTTCCTTCGCCGCCTCCTCGGCCCGGCGCGCCAGCAGCTCGTGGGCGGATTCGCGATCGAGGCTCTGCCCGTATTTCGGCCCCATGGGCGAGGCGTTCACGATCTCGGCCCGTTCCGCCGGCGTGATCGGACCAAGGCGGCTGAAGGGCGGGCGGACCAGCGTGCGCTGGACGATCCCCGGCACGCCCTTGGCTTCCAGAAGCGAGGTCACGGCCTCGCCCGTGCCGACATTCTGGATCGCCTCGGCGGTATCGAATTCGGGATTGGGGCGATAGTTCTGCGCCGCCATGCGCAGCGCCTTCTGGTCCTTGGCGGTGAAGGCGCGCAGCGCGTGCTGGACCCGGTTTCCCAGCTGGCCCAGCACCGCCTCGGGGATGTCGGCCGGGTTCTGGCTGATGAACCAGACGCTGACCCCCTTCGAGCGAATCAGCCGCGCCACGCGCTCGACCTTCTCGACCAGCGCCTTGGGGGCGTCGGAGAACAGCAGATGCGCCTCGTCGAAGAAGAAGGCGATGCGGGGGCGGTCGGGATCGCCCACCTCGGGCAATTGCTCGAACAGTTCCGACAGAAGCCACAGCAGGAAGGTCGCATAGAGCCGCGGGGCGTTCATCAGCCGCTCGGCCGCAAGGATGTTGATCATCCCCTTGCCCGAGGCGTCCTGGCGGATGATGTCGGCCAGCTCCAGCGCCGGTTCGCCGAACAGCTTCTGGCCGCCCTGGTTTTCCAGCACCAGCAGCGCGCGCTGGATGGCGCCGACGCTGGCGGTGGCGACATTGCCGTAACGCAGCGACAGTTCCTCGGCGTTCTGGCCCACCCAGACCAGCATGGATTGCAGATCCTTCAGGTCCAGCAGCGCCAGCCCCTGTTCGTCGGCCACGCGGAAGGCGATGTTCATCACCCCTTCCTGCGCATCGGTCAGCTGCAGCAGGCGCGACAGCAGCAGCGGCCCCATCTCGGCCGGAGTGGTGCGGACCGGGTGGCCCAGCTCGCCCCAGACGTCCCAGAAGGTGACCGGAAAGGACTGGTAATCCAGGTCGACGCCGATCTGTCCGGCACGGGACGCGAACGCCTCGTGCAGCTTGCCCTCGGCGCTGCCCGCACGCGCCAGGCCCGCCAGATCGCCCTTCACATCGGCCAGGAACACCGGCACCCCGGCCAGCGACAGGCTTTCGGCCAGGGTCTGCAGGGTCACGGTCTTGCCGGTGCCCGTCGCCCCGGCGATCAGGCCGTGGCGGTTGGCGTATTTCAGCAGCAGGTGCTGCGGAACGGCATGCCCCTCGCCCCCGCCGCCGACGAAGATCGTGCCCGATGCGGTATCCAGAACTGCGGCCATGCGGATCCCCCTTGCCGTCTCTCAGGCATATTCCTGCCCATTGCGCAACAATCGTGCGCGCCGAGAATACAATCTTAGGAAATTTGTGCCAGACTGAAGCTGTCCGGGATCCTTGCTTGCCTTGGGCTCCGGGACTTCCTCCCTGTTGGACTGCCGCGCCTTCGGGCGCGGCTTTTTTGTGATCGCCCGAATCCGTCAAGACTGTTGACGGATCACGATGCCGCGACTAGCGTGCGTCCAATGATGACCGGCCAGTCCGGCAGGGAGCAAACGCGATAGCGTAACGGGGTCGCAGTGCTTGCTGCGACCCTTATTTTCCGCCCGCCGCGCAAGCCGCCATCCCTGGCCCTGCCCCGATCCCTTCAAGTGACGTTTGCGCGATGCGCGCAAAGCCGCACAGGCCGCGCCGCCCGGACGGCAGGGTCGCGCCACGGGTCAAGCCAAGGTGAAGCGCCTCGTCATTCTTGCCGACTGACATTCCCCGGCAGACGTGTTAACCCGCCTTCAAAGCATTGAGCAAAGGGAAGAAACATCCATGATCCTCAAGAACTCCCATGCGCTTCTGGCGGCCCTGGCCCTGGCGGCCGCGCCGGCCTTCGCCCAGGATGCCGAGACGCCCGCCCCCGAGGATGCCACGACCGAGCAGCCCGCCGCCCCGGCTGAAACCGCGCCCGAAGCGGGGACCGAACCGGCGACTGAACCGGCGGCGGACGAAGCCGCGCCGGCCGAGGATGCGCCCGGCGACGCCGCCACGGGCGAGGAAGCGGCCGAAGGCGAGACGCCCGCCCCCGCCGAAACCGCACCTGGCGCCGAGCAGGAGGCCGAGGCCGAGCCGGGCGAGCCGCGCGTGGGCAGCTATTACGTGCGCTCGACGCATAACGACTGGACGGTGCGCTGCATCAGGACCGAGGAAGGCCCCGATCCCTGCGAGCTTTACCAGCTGATGCAGGACCAGGAGGACAACGCGGTCGCCGAGATGACGCTGATCCCGCTGCGCAACGGCAATGTCGCCGCCGGGGCGACGCTGATCGCACCGCTGGAAACCGACCTGATCCAGGGCCTGGGCTTCGGCGTCGACAATGCCGAGCCGCGCGGCTATCCGTTCAGCTTCTGCGCGCCGGTGGGCTGCGTCTCGCGCATGGGCTTCACGCCGGACGAGCTGAACGGCATGAAGCGCGGCAACAAGGCCGTGGTGACGCTGCTGCCCTTCGGCGCCGATCCCGAACAGCCGGTTCGCCTGGACCTGTCGCTGTCGGGCTTCACCGCCGCCTTCAACGAGGTGCAGCAGCTGGCCGAAGAGGCCGGCGACGCCGCGCCCACCGTGATCGAGGAAAGCAATACCCCGGCCCCGGAAGCCACCAGCCCCGAAAACACGGAAATGGAAACGCCCGAAGCCGCCGAATAAGCGCGCCCACGGGGTTCCAGAACGACGAAACCGCGCCCCTCGGGGGCGCGGTTTTTTCATGGTTTCGTCCTGATTGGCGGCGGTTTTCAGATCCGGCGCAGCGCGATCACCGCGTTCAGCCCGCCGAAGGCGAAGGCGTTCGACAGGACCGCATCGACCCGCGCCTCGCGCGCCTCGTTCGGGACCACGTCCAGCGCGCATTCGGGATCGGCTTCCTCGTATCCGATGGTCGGCGCGATCACGCCCTCACGCAGCGCCATCAGGCAGGCCAGAAGCTCGACCGCGCCGGTGCCGCCGATCAGGTGGCCATGCATCGACTTGGTGGACGAGATCATCAGCCGGTCGGCGTGATGGCCGAAGGCATGGGCGACGGCAGCGCATTCGGTCTTGTCATTGGCCGCCGTTCCGGTCCCGTGGGCATTGATATAGCCGATCTGGTCCGGGTTCAGCCCGGCATCGCGCACCGCCCCGGTGATCGCGCGTTCCGCGCCATGGGCCGAGGGCATGACGATGTCCTGCGCGTCCGAGGACATGGCGAAGCCCACCACCTCGGCCAGGATCTCGGCGCCCCGCGCGCGGGCATGTTCCAGGTCCTCGAAGACGAAGACGCCCGCCCCCTCGCCCTGGACCATGCCGTTGCGATTGGCGGAAAACGGGCGGCAGGCGTCCTTGGACATGACCCGCAGCCCCTCCCAGGCCTTCACGCCGCCGAAGCACAGCATCGCCTCGGAGCCGCCGGTCAGCATCACCTGCGCCGCGCCCGAGCGCACCATCTGGAAGGCCAGTCCCATCGCGTGGTTGGAACTGGCGCAGGCGGTGGCCACGGTGAAGGACGGGCCGCGCAGCCCGTATTCCATGCTGACATGGCTGGCGGCGGCATTGTTCATCAGCTTGGGGACGACGAAGGGATGGACGCGGTTCTTGCCTTCCTCGTAGACGGCGCGGTAATTCTCGTCCCAGGTGTTCAGCCCGCCGCCCGCGGTGCCCAGCACGACGCCCGCGCGCAACCCCAGCGCGCCCTGGAAGTTCAGCCCCGCCTGGGCCACGGCCTGCCGGGCCGCCAGCAGGGTGAACTGGGTGAACTTGTCATAGAGCAGGATCTGCTGGCGGTTGAAGTAATCCTCGGCCCGCCAGTCGTGGATCTGCCCGCCGATCTGGATCGACAGCCTCTCGACATCGCGGAACTGCAGCTGGCTGATGCCGCAGCGCCCCTCGCGGAAGGCCTCCAGCGTGGCCGGCACGTCATGGCCAAGCGCGTTGACGGTGCCGGCGCCGGTGATGACGACGCGGCGCAACCCGCCGCGCGCCTCGGGTTCGGGGCCGCAGGCCGCCTCGGGCGCGGCCAGCCCGCGATCCACCTGGTCTTCCGGGGCCGCCGGCCGCGCTGATTTCTTGCCGCCGTCCTTCTTGCCGCTCATATGGCCTTTTCCGCCACCAGCCGTTCGACGGCGGCGATGATCGTGCCCATGTTGGTGATGTCGAAATCGGACTTGTCGGGCTCATTGGCGTTGAAGGGGATCGAGATGTCGAATTCCTCCTCCAGCGCGAAGATCGATTCGACCAGCCCCAGGCTGTCGATCCCCAGTTCCTCGGGGGTGGCCTCGTCGGTGATCTGGTCGGGCTCCAGCATGGCCTGCTCGGCGATGATGGCCTTGATACGGGTTTTGATGGTGTCGGACATGGTCCCTCCTGCTCAGCCCTTTTCCAGCAGTCGTGTAACGGTTTCCTGAAGTTTTGCCAGTTGTTGCGCCATGCGCGGCAAACGGCGCACGGCCTTCTGGATCTCCATCTGGGTATCCATCCTGACCGCCGGATTGCCCAGGATGACCCGGCCTGCCGGAACGCGGGTGAAGATCTTGCTGGCGCCGCCCGCGATCACGTCGTCGCCGATCTCGATATTGTCGTTGACGCCGACCTTGCCGGCCAGCACCACGCGGTTGCCGACCCTCGCGGAACCGGCGATGCCCACCTGCGAACACAGCAGGCAGTCCTCGCCCACCGCGACGTTGTGGCCCAGCATCACCAGGTTGTCGATCTTGGTGCCCGAGCCCACGCGGGTCGAGCGGATCGTGCCGCGGTCGATGGTGGAATTCGCGCCGATCTCGACATCGTCGCCGATCTCGACCCCGCCGAGCGAATGGATGCGGGTCCAGTGCTGCGCCTTGATCTCGGCGCGCTCGCCCAGGGTGCGGCGGATCTCCTCGATGCCGGATTCCTCGGGGGTGACGAAGGAAAAGCCGTCCCCGCCGATCGAGGCGCCGGGCTGCACGATCAGCCGGTCGCCCGCCGTCACCCCATGGGCGATGCGCACGCCGGGGTGGATCAGCGCATCGTCGCCTAGCCGGCTGCCGCGCCCGATCGAGACATGGCTGGCGATGCGCGCCCGCGCGCCGATCACCACATCCGCGCCGATCACCACGAAGGGGCCGATGGCCGCGCCCTCGCCGATCCGGGCCGAGGGGTCGATCACGGCCGTCGAGTGGATGCCGGGCGCGATGTCGGGGCCGGTATCGAAGGCGCGGGTCAGCCCGGCCATCACCAGGCGCGGGCGCGGGGCGAAGATCGCGGCGCGCAGCCCGTAGGCCTCGGGGTCCATCCCCTCGGCCAGGATCGCCAGGCAGCCGGGCTTCAGCGTCTCGGCATATTTCGGCGACATGGCCAGTGCGATGACCCCGCCCCGGTCGCCGGCGGGCTGGGTCGCGCCGGGCTCGGCCGCGCCGGTCACCTCCAGCGCCTCATCCCCCCAGCTGCGCGCCTCCAGCGCATGCGCCAATTCTGCGATCGTCACGGTCATGTCGGTTCCCCTTCGAGGGGAGGACTTAATCCGTCCGGCCGCCCGAATCCAGTGCGGCCTTCTCCATCAGCGCCCAAAGCGCGGCGTCGCGGCCATAGATATCCTCGAAGAAGGCGATCCCGCCATCCGCATCGGGATAGGCAGTGAAATAGACCAGATGCACCGGAACGTTCGGCGTCAGCGCCAGCCAGCGTTCGCGTCCGCCCTCCAGCGCGCGGCGGAACATGGCCTGCGGATCGTCGGTCTGCTGCGACAGCAGCGCATGGGCCAGGTCGAACGGATCGCCGATGCGGATGCAGCCGTTGGAATAGGCCCGGCTGCGATTGGCGAACAGGTGCTTGGTCGGCGTGTCGTGCAGATAGATGTTCCACGGGTTGGGAAAGATGAACTTGACCAGCCCCAGCGCATTGTCGTCGCCCGGCTTCTGCCGCAGCCGATAGGGGAAATTCGCCGCCGTATAGCGCGAGAAATCGATCTGGCCGCGCGGGATCACCCGCCCCTGCCCGTCGACGACATCCAGATGCGATACCGCGTGCCGGTTGGCCTTCAGCTGCGGCAGATAGTCCCGCACCGTCATCGAGCGCGGCACGTTCCAGCGCGGATTGACGACGACATATTCCATCTGGTCGGAAAACTCCGGCGTCTGGCGGTCGGGATCGGCCGTGCCGACGACGGTGCGGGTCTCGAAGATCTGCCGGCCGCCGTCGAGGATCCGCGCCTTGAATTCCGGGATGTTCACCCAGACATGGCGCGCCTCCAGGTCCTCGCCGCCCAGCCAGCGCATCCGCTCCAGCGCCATCAGGATGCGCTGCGTGCCCTGGTCGGCGCCCGCGTTCAGCGCCCGGATCGTGCGCGGCCCGGCGATTCCGTCGGCAGGCAGCCCGATGGCCTGCTGATAGCGCGCGACCTCGGCCGACAGCGCCTCATCGTAAAGATCGGGCGCGCCGGGCGCCGCAAAGCCGATGGATGCCAGCCGTTCACGCAGCAGCGCCACGCCCGGATCGCGCATTCCGGGCCGCCACAGCGCCTCGGGCACGGCGGGAAGGCCCGGCGGCACCACCAGGTCCTGCCGCGCGGCCAGCGCCTGCTGCAGGGCGCGATAGGCCGGATGGCGCGGCGCGACCGAGGCCAGATAGCCCGCCGGGTCGCCGCTGGCCGCGAATTCGGCCATCATCCGATCCACCGGCGGCCGCCTGACCTGGCGATGGATCTGCGGATCGACCGCCGAAGGCCGGACCATGCCGCCGCTCAGATCGGACAGATAGCGCGCCAGCACGCGCGCGTGAGCCAATTCTGCGGCCAGTTCCGAAGGCAGGTCCCGACCGTCGCCGGCCAGCGTGTCGGGGCGATAGCGCGCGGCGGGAATGCCATGGGCGGGACTGGCCGTGACCGCTTGCCGCAGCGCGTCGCGAAGCGCCTGCCCCTCGGGACCCGCAAAGACCGGCCGCAGCCCGTTCGAGCCGTAGAAGGCCGCCAGCACCGGGGAATCGGCCACGGCGCGGGCCAGCGCCATCTCGACCTCCGAGAACTCCAGCCGCGGGGGGACGGCGGCGGCGACCCGCAAGGTTCCGGGCTGCGGCACGATGGCCTGCGGCAGGGCGGCCTGTGGCAAGGCGGTCTGCGCAACCACCGGTTGCAGGGGCGCGATCAGGGCCAGACAGCCGACCGCAATCGATCTCGAAAGCCGCAACATCCCAACCTCGCGCCCGGATTATGCTTTATTTCTCGCATTTTCGCGGATTTTGGTCCATATGAGACGATCATTCGGCCGCAGCATCCGCGGGTCCCGTGGCATTCCCGCCACAGCATTGCGCCCTCGATGCCACAACCACAGGTATCGGCAAAAACCCGCCGATCGTTGCCTGCAAACATCACAATCCGCAGGAATCTGTTCCCGAACACGCGAGGATTTGACATATTGTTAGCAAGTTCGGGGTAAACTCCGGACGCGCCGCGAAACGCGTGGCAAAAAAGAACGAAGCAGGACAGGCGATCTGACATGACAATGGACCTTATCTCCCGTCGCGGCATCATGGGTGTCTTCGCGGCGACGACGGTTGCGGCTGCGCCGGTGATGGCGAATGCCTTCGGCTTCCTCCGCGGCGCGGGCGACATGCGGCGGGTCCGCATGTATTCGGGCAGGACCGGCGAAAGCATCGACACCGTCTACTGGGTCGACGGCAAGTACATTCGCGAAGCGCTGAACGAGATCAACATCTTCATGCGCGACTGGCGGACCGGACAGGCGATCGGCATCGACCCGCGCGCCGTCGACGTGGCGGCGGCCTCGCACCGGCTGCTGCAGACCAACGAACCCTACATGATGCTGTCGGGCTACCGCTCTCCGCAGACCAATGCGATGCTGCGCCGGACCTCGGGCGGGGTTGCGCAGAACTCGCTGCACGTGACCGGCAAGGCGGCGGACCTGCGGCTGAAATCGCGCTCGGTCAACCAGATGTACCAGGCGGCGCTGTCCTGCCGGGCGGGCGGCGTCGGCAAATATTCGCGCTCGAACTTCGTCCACATGGATTGCGGCCCGGTGCGCAGCTGGGGTTCCTGACCCTCCTGCCCTGCGCCCCTGTCCTCATGTCCCGTCCCCGCGACCGGACGCCTGCCTGATGCCGCCCGATCCCTGCTCGGGCGGTTCAGCCATTTCCGGTGCCCGATTTCCGGCGACGGCTTTTCCCTGCCCGGCCAATGCGGAGTATAACGGCAGCGAATCCCGCGGTTTTCATCGTGAAATCAACTTTCTGCACCGCGATCTTGTGACCAGATGCGGCATTGACACCGGGGCGAAGCTTGGCGACCCTTGCAGAAGCCCGGCCGGCTTGCGGTCGCGGCGGGATCGAAGGAGCATCGAACACCCCGCATGAGTTCGCAAGACAGCCGCCGCGTTCGCACCCTCAAACGGATCCAGGCCACCGCGATCCGCCTCGCCATCGCCGAGGGCCTGAACAACATCACCACCGAAACCATCGCCCGCGAGGCGGGAATCAGCACCCGCACCTTCTTCAACTATTATCCCTACAAGGAAGCCGCGATCATGGGGCCGCCGCCGGACTATCCGGCCGAGGCGGCCGAGCGCTTCGTCGCCGGCCGCGGGCGGCTGATCGACGACCTGCACATGCTGATCGCCGCCCATCTGGGCCGCTTCGTGGAAGAACGCGACCTGGTCGCCGACATGCTGCGGCTGAGCGAGACCGACCAGAAGCTGCTGGCGCTGCGCCAGAATGCGGTCCTGGCCCGGCGCGCGCAGCTGAGCGAGATGCTGCGCCGCAGGATGCCGACGATCAAGCCGGCCATGGCCGAGATCCTGGCCGCCGCCATCGTCGCCGCCACCAATACCGCCACCGTCGACTGGGCGATGGGCGCCCGCGAGGATTTCCTGGAGGCCGCGCGCGAGAACCTCGACATGATCCTGCCCGCCGCCACGATGCTGACGGCGAAGGCGGAGTGACGTTCAGGGGCTGAGCATCCGCCGGTAGAGATTGTCCAGAAACGCCCCCGCCTCGGCGAAGGGGTCGTGGCCGGGGCCCAGCACCGCGCGGACCTGGGTGTCGAAATCCGCGTAATGCTGGGTCAGCGCCCAGATCGAGAAGATCAGGTGATGCGGATCGACCGGGGCCAGGCGCCCCGCCGCGATCCAGCCGCGAATCGTGCCGACAGCGGCCTCGACCAGCTCGCGCAGATGCCCGCCCAGGATCTCGTTCAGATGCGGCGCGCCCTGCATGACCTCATGGGCGAAAAGCCGGCTTTCGCGAGGATAGTCGCGCGACATGTCCAGCTTGGCGCGGACATAGCGCAGCACTTCCTCCAGCGGCTCGCCCTCGGGGTCGATGGCGCGCAGCGGCGCCAGCCACATGTCCAGCTGCGCGGTCAGCAGCGTGCGGTGGATCTCGTCCTTCGAGTCGAAATAGTAGAGCACGTTGGGCTTGGACAAGCCCGCCGATTCGGCGATCTGGTCGATGGTCGAGCCGCGAAAGCCATGCGCCGCGAAGGCCGTCAGCGCGCCCTCGAGGATCAATTCCCGGTTGCGCTTCTGGATGCGCGTCATCTGGGGCGGGCTCTCGTCGCTCATCGTCTCTCCGTCGGGATGGCTCTGTGGGATGGTTCTGCGGGATGGCTCATTCATGGGCAGTAAACCGAATTTTGCGATCCGACCAGCACCGGCGCTTGACTGACCAACGCCCCGTGCTAGCCTGAGCCTGACCGTTTGGTCAATATTTGGCAAGGAATATCAATGCCGCCCCAGCCATCGGCCCGGAACGGACGCGGGAAAGCGGCCTGCCGGACCCGCGCGAAGCCGATGGTCCGGGCGCGCCGACCCATCGAAGCCGACCCCGCGCGAAGACGGGGCGGACAGACAGGAAGGAAGCTCGATGAGTGACGCAGGCGGACCGGCCGCGGCCGCGAACATGAAGGTGAATTCCGAAAGGCTGTGGGACAGCCTGATGGAGATGGCGAAGATCGGCCCCGGCGTCGCGGGCGGCAACAACCGCCAGACCCTGACCGATGCCGATGCCGAAGGCCGCGCGCTGTTTCGCGACTGGTGCGAGGCGGCCGGCATGACCATGGGGCTGGACCGCATGGGCAACATGTTCATGCGCCACGAGGGGGCCGAGCCCGACCTGGACCCGGTCTATATCGGCAGCCACCTGGACACCCAGCCCACGGGGGGCAAATACGACGGCGTGCTGGGGGTGCTGTCGGGGCTGGAGGTGGTGCGCTCGATCCGCGACATGGGGCTGGTGACGCGGCGGCCGATCGTGGTGACCAACTGGACCAACGAGGAAGGCGCGCGCTTCGCCCCGGCCATGCTGGCCTCGGGCGTCTTCGCGGGCGAGCTGACCGAGGATTACGCCAACAGCCGCGAGGATGCCGAGGGGCTGCGCTTCGGCGACGAGCTGGACCGCATCGGCTGGCGCGGCGACGAGGCGCCGGGCGCGCGCAGGGTCCATGCGATGTTCGAATATCACATCGAGCAGGGCCCGATCCTGGAGGCCGAGGGCAAGCAGATCGGCGTCGTCACCCATGGCCAGGGGTTGTGGTGGCTGCAGGTGACGCTGACCGGCAAGGATGCGCATACCGGCTCGACCCCGATGAACATGCGGGTGAATGCGGGGCTGGGCATGGCGCGGATCATCGAGGCGGTGCATCGCATCGCCATGGATCACCAGCCCAATGCCGTCGGCGCGGTGGGGCAGATGAATGTCTGGCCGAATTCGCGCAACGTGATTCCCGGCCGCGCGGTGTTCACCATCGACTTCCGCAGCCCGGACCTGGAAAAGCTGACCGCCATGCGGGCCCGGCTGGAGACCGAGGCGGCCGCGATCGCCGCGGAGCTGGGGCTGGGCATCGGGATCGAGCCGGTCGGCCATTTCGATCCGGTCAGCTTCGATCCGGCACTGGTCGACATGGTGCGCGGCGCGGCCGAGCGGCTGGGTTACAGCCACATGGATATCGTTTCGGGCGCGGGCCATGACGCCTGCTGGATCAACAAGGTCGCGCCGACGGTGATGATCATGTGTCCCTGCGTGGACGGGCTGAGCCATAACGAGGCCGAGGAGATCAGCCCGGAATGGGCGGCGGCGGGCTGCGACGTGCTGCTGCATGCGGTGCTGGAGGCGGCCGAGGTGGTGCGCTGAGGCGCGACGGCCGGGGGCTCTGCCCCCGGACCCCCGGGATATTTGAGCCAAGATGAAAGGGGTGGGCATGAGCACGGTCATCAGGAACGGAACCATCGTCACGGCCGATCTGAGCTGGAAGGCGGATGTGCTGATCGAGGGCGGGCGGATCGCCGCCATCGGCGAGGGGCTGGTGGGCGACGAGGTGCTGGATGCCTCGGGCTGCTATGTGATGCCGGGGGGGATCGATCCGCATACCCATCTGGAGATGCCCTTCATGGGCACCTATTCCGCCGATGATTTCGAGAGCGGCACGCGGGCGGCTTTGGCGGGCGGGACGACGATGGTGGTGGATTTCGCCCTGCCCTCGCCCGGACAGGGGCTGATGGATGCGCTGCAGATGTGGGACAACAAGTCGGGCCGGGCGCATTGCGACTACAGCTTCCACATGGCGGTGACCTGGTGGGGCGAGCAGGTCTTCGACGAGATGGCGGCGGTGGTGGATCGCGGCATCACCAGCTTCAAGCATTTCATGGCCTACAAGGGCGCGCTTATGGTGAACGACGACGAGCTGTTCGCGTCTTTCCGGCGCGTCGGCGACCTGGGCGGGATCGCGCTGGTCCATGCCGAGAACGGCGACGTGGTGGCGGAACTGTCGGCGCGGCTGCTGGCAGAGGGGAATGTGGGGCCCGAGGCCCATGCCTATAGCCGGCCGCCGCAGGTCGAGGGCGAGGCCACCAACCGCGCGATCATGGTGGCCGACATGGCGGGGGTGCCGCTCTATGTCGTGCATGTCAGCTGCGAGGACAGCCATGAGGCGATCCGGCGGGCGCGCAGCCAAGGCAAGCGGGTCTGGGGAGAGCCGCTGATCCAGCACCTGACCCTGGACGAAAGCGAGTATTTCCATCCCGACTGGGACCATGCCGCGCGGCGGGTCATGTCGCCGCCGTTCCGCAACAAGCTGCATCAGGACAGCCTGTGGGCCGGCCTGCAGTCGGGCAGCCTCTCGGTCGTGGCGACCGATCATTGCGCCTTCACCACCGAGCAGAAGCGGTATGGCGTCGGCGATTTCACCAGGATCCCGAACGGCACAGGGGGCCTCGAGGACCGGATGCCGATGCTGTGGACGCATGGGGTGGCGACCGGGCGGCTGACGCCCAATGAATTCGTCGCCGTCACCTCGACCAATATCGCCAAGATCCTGGGGATGTATCCGAAGAAGGGCGCCGTGCTGGTGGGCAGCGATGCCGACCTGGTGGTCTGGGACCCCGAGGCCGAGAAGACCATAAGCGCGGGCAGCCAGCAATCGGCGATCGATTACAACGTGTTCGAGGGGCAGAAGGTGAAGGGCCTGCCGCGCTTCACGCTGACCCGCGGCGTCGTCGCCGTGACCGAGGGCAAGCTGGACAGTCGCGAGGGCCATGGCGAATTCGTTGCGCGCGCGCCGCGCGGGACGGTGAACCGGGCGCTGTCGGCCTGGAAGGAACTGACCGCGCCGCGCCCGGTCGAGCGGTCGGGCATTCCGGCAAGCGGGGTCTGACTTGGCGCATCCGGTGATCGAGGCGAAGGGCGTCGGGCTGACCTTCCAGACCGCCGACGGGCCGGTCGATGCGCTGAAGGACGTGGACCTGACCGTGGGCCGGGGCGATTTCGTCAGCTTCATCGGCCCCTCGGGCTGCGGCAAGACGACCTTCCTGCGCGCCGTCGCCGCGCTGGAGAGCCCGACCGCCGGAACGCTGCGGGTGAACGGCATGACCCCGGATGCGGCGCGCAAGGCCCGCGCCTATGGCTATGTCTTCCAGGCGCCGGGGCTTTACCCCTGGCGCACCATCGCCGGCAATATCAGCCTGCCGCTGGAGATCATGGGCTTTGGCAAGGCCGACCGCGCGGCGCGGATCGCCCGCGTGCTGGAGCTGGTCGACCTGGCGGGTTTCGGGGGCAAGTTCCCCTGGCAGCTGTCGGGCGGGATGCAGCAGCGGGCCAGCATCGCCCGCGCGCTGGCCTTCGATGCCGACATCCTGCTGATGGACGAGCCCTTCGGCGCGCTGGACGAGATCGTCCGCGACCGGCTGAACGAGGCGCTGCTGGAGCTGTGGAAGAAGACCGGCAAGACCATCGGCTTCGTCACCCACTCGATCCCCGAGGCGGTCTATCTGTCGACGAAGATCGTGGTCATGTCGCCGCGTCCGGGGCGGATCACGCGGATCATCGACAGCCCCCTGCCCCCGGACCGCCCGCTGGAGATCCGCGAGACCCCGGAATTCATCGCCCTGGCCCATGAGGTCCGCGAGGGGCTGCGCGAGGGCCACGGCCATGACTGAGGCCGCCAGCGCCGCGCCGGGCCGCAGGCTGTGGGACGGCCTGCAGGCGCGCGCGCTGCCGGTGCTGACCGTGCTGCTGGCGATCGTCGCGATCTGGTATCTGGGCGCGATCTGGATGAACGGGCAATGGGTGCGCGACCAGGCGGCGCGCGCCGATACCGTGCTGACGACGGCCGAGTTCATCCGCCAGACGCTGGCGCTGGACCGCCCCGTGCTGCCCGCCCCGCATCAGGTCGCGGCGGGGCTGTGGGAGGGGATCGCGGGGCAGCGGATCACCTCTCGGCGCAGCCTGGTCTGGCATGGCTGGGTGACGCTCTCGGCCACGCTGGCGGGCTTCGGCATCGGCACGCTGGCGGGGATCCTGCTGGCGGTGGGGATCGTCCACAACCGGGCGATGGACCAGTCGGTCATGCCCTGGGCCGTGGCCAGCCAGACCGTCCCGATCCTGGCCATCGCGCCGATGGTCATCGTGGTCTTCGCCAGCGCCGGGATCACCGGGCTGCTGCCCAAGGCGATCATCGCCGCCTGGCTGTCCTTCTTCCCGGTGCTGGTCGGCATGGTGAAGGGGTTGCGGACGCCCGATGCCATGCAGCTGGACCTGATGCGCAGCTGGAGCGCCAGCCGCGCCCAGCAGTTCTGGCGGCTGCGGCTGCCCAGCTCGATGCCCTATCTGTTCGCCAGCCTGAAGGTCGCCATCGCCGCCGCCCTGGTCGGCACCATCGTCGGCGAGCTTCCGGCGGGCGCCACCGCGGGCCTTGGCGCGCGGCTGCTGTCGGGCAGCTATTACGGGCAGACGGTGCAGATCTGGTCGGCGCTGTTTGCCGCCGCGGCCCTGGCCGCCGCGCTGGTCATGCTGATCGGCGCCATCGAGACGCTGGTCCTGAAGCGCATGGGGCTGGCCCGATGAGCGCGCTGCCGATCATCGCGGTCTGGCTGGGCGCCTGGGGCCTGAACGCCTGGCTGGCGCGCTTCGACACGCGCCTGACGCGTTTCCTGGTCGCGCTGATCTTCGGCGCCACGATCCTGGTCCTGTGGGAGATGGTGGTCCGCCTCTACCAGGTGCCGACCGTGATCCTGCCCGCGCCGACGCAGATCGCCGCCAGCTTCGCCGCCAATCGCGGCGTGCTGTGGACCGATTTCGTCCAGACCATCGTCAAGGGCGCGCTGACCGGCTGGGTGATCGGCGCGCTGGCGGCCATCGCCACCGCCATCGCCATCGACCGCAGCCCCTTCCTGCAGCGCGGGCTGCTGCCGATCGGCAATTTCGTCGCCGCCCTGCCCATCGTCGGCATCGCGCCGATCCTGGTCATGTGGTTCGGCTTCGACTGGCAGTCCAAGGCCGCCGTGGTCGTGGTCATGGTCTTCTTCCCGATCCTGGTGAACATGGTCGCGGGCCTTGCCGCCACCGATCCGATGCAGCGCGACCTGATGGCCACCTGGGCCGCGCCCTATGGCGCCAGCCTGCGCAAGATGCGCCTGCCCGCCGCCATGCCCTTCCTGTTCAACGGGCTGAAGATCACCACCACCCTGGCACTGATCGGCGCCATCGTGGCCGAGTTCTTCGGCAGCCCGACGCGCGGCATGGGCTTTCGCATCTCGACCGCCGTCGGGCGGCTGGACCTGCCGCTGGTCTGGGCGGAAATCCTTGTGGCGGCGGTCGCGGGAACGCTGTTCTATGGCATCGTGGCGCTGGTCGAAAAGAAGGTGACATTCTGGCACCCATCGCAGCGTCCTCAACGGGGCTGAGACGCCCCCCAACAGGAGAGTAACGAATGAAGAAACTGATGCTTTCTGCCGCGGCCCTTGCGCTGACCGGGGCGGGCGCCCAGGCCGACCAGCTGACCCTGCAGCTGAAATGGGTCACGCAGGCGCAGTTCGCGGGCTATTACGTCGCCAAGGACAAGGGCTTCTACGAGGAAGAGGGCCTCGACGTCACCATCCTGCCGGGCGGCCCCGACATCGCGCCGACGCAGGTCCTGGCCGGGGGCGGTGCCGATGTGATCGTCGAATGGATGCCCGCCGCGCTGGCCGCGCGCGAAAAGGGCCTGCCGCTGGTCAATATCGCCCAGCCCTTCAAGTCCTCGGGCATGATGCTGACCTGCCTGAAGGAAAGCGGCATCACCGATCCGACAAGTGATTTCGCCGGCAAGACGCTTGGCGTCTGGTTCTCGGGCAACGAATATCCCTTCCTGTCCTGGATGAGCCATCTGGGCCTGTCGACCGAGGGCGGGGCCGAGGGCGTGACCGTGCTGAAACAGGGCTTCAACGTCGATCCGCTGCTGCAGAAGCAGGCCGCCTGCATCAGCACCATGACCTATAACGAATACTGGCAGGTGATCGACGCCGGCATCGCGCCCGAGGACCTGGTGACCTTCAAATACGAGGACCAGGGCGTCGCCACGCTGGAGGACGGGCTCTATGTCCTGGAAAGCACGCTGGAGGACAGCGAGAAGGTCACCGACCTGGTCCGCTTCGTGCGCGCCAGCATGAAGGGCTGGAAATATGCCGAGGAAAACCCCGAGGAAGCCGCCGAGATCGTGCTGGAGAATGACGAGACCGGCGCCCAGACCCTGGAACACCAGGTCCGCATGGCGCAGGAGATCGCCAAGCTGACCGCCGGCACCGACGGCACCCTGGACGAGGCCGATTATCAGCGCACCGTGGACACGCTGCTGGCCGGCGGCTCGGACCCGGTGATCTCGGCCGCACCCGATGGGGCCTTCACCCACATGATCACCGAACGCGCCTTCGACTGATCGCCGCCGGGCGCCGCCCCCCTGCCGGCCGCGCTGGCGGGGGCGCGGCGCCCCCGCAGGTTTTCCGGCCCCTCGACGGGGTCGGGAAACCTTCCCCCTTCTTCCCGTTCACCTTCCGGTTCCGACTTGCGCCCGCCGCATGGGCAAAGCAGAACATGGCGGCAAAGACAGAGGTCCGCATGGCACAGAAGATCATCATCGACACCGATCCGGGGCAGGATGATGCCGTGGCGATCCTGCTGGCCCTGGCCAGTCCCGAGATCGAGGTGCTGGGCCTGGTGGCCGTCGCCGGCAACGTGCCGCTGGCCCTGACCGAGCTGAACACCCGCAAGATCTGCGAACTGGCCGGCCGCCCCGACCTGCCGGTCCATGCGGGCTGCGCGGCGCCGCTGGAACGAAAGCTGGTCACGGCCGAGCATGTCCACGGCAAGACCGGCCTCGACGGGATCGAGCTGCCCGAACCCGCCATGCAGCTGCGCCCCGGCCATGGCGTGGATTTCATCATCGACACCCTGCGCCGCGAACCCGCCGGCACGGTCACGCTGGTGCCCATCGGCCCGCTGACCAATATCGCCGAGGCCTTCCGCCGCGCCCCCGACATCGTCGCCCGCGTGGGCCGCATCGTGCTGATGGGCGGCGCCTATTTCGAGGTCGGCAACATCACCCCCACGGCCGAGTTCAACATCTATGTCGACCCCGAGGCGGCGCGGATCGTCTTCCGCTCGGGCGCGCCGCTGGTGGTGCTGCCGCTGGACGCCACCCACGAGGCCCTGACCGGCCGCGACTGGGTCGAGGCGATGCGCGCCCTGCCCAACCGCTGCGGCCCCGCCGTCGCCAGCTGGACCGATTTCTTCGAGCGCTACGACCGCGAGAAATACGGCAGCCAGGGCGCGCCGCTGCACGATCCCTGCGCCATCGCCTGGATCCTGCGCCCCGAGCTGTTCGAGGGCCGCGAGATCAATGTCGAGATCGAGACCCAGGGCGAATTCACCACCGGCATGACCGTGGCCGACTGGTGGCGCGTCAGCGACCGCCCCGCCAATGCGCTGTTCATCCGCCATCTGGACCGCGACGGGCTGTTTGCGCTGATCAGCGAACGCATCGCGCGCCTGCCCTGAGCCGCCGCAACCGCCGTCACTCGGCCGGCGCGGGCTCCGGCGGGCCGTCCTCGGGCTGCGTGTCGTCGAATTGCCTGTCCGGGTCCGTCGCGCCCATGGTGCCGGCGCGCCCCGCCCCATCCGAAAGCGTCTCGTCCAGCAATTCGATCAGGTCGTCGGTGACGTCGATGGCGTCCAGCGACACGAAGACCGTGCGCCGGTCCAGCACCGCCACCGCGCCGCGGCTGGTCATCAGCTCGCCCATGACCGGCAGCGCGGCCTGATAGAAGGCGTCGCGGTCGGCCTCGGCGCGGGCGTTCAACTCCTGCACCACCTGCGCCCTTTCGCGGCGCACATTCGTTGCGCGGGTGTCGAAGGCCTCGGCCAGGCGGCGGAACTCGGCCGGATCCAGATCCTTGCGCCGCTCGGTCAGATCGGCCTCCTCGGCGGCAAGCTGGTTGGCCAGGCGCTCGTTCTCGGCGGCGATCTTGCTGCCTTCCTCGTCCAGCTCGGCCTGCACCCGTCGCCCCCAGGCGGATCTGGCGAACAGCGCATCCTGGTCGACGGTCAGCACCGGGGCGACCACGGCATCCGGCCTGTCGTCGGGCGTGCGGATGGTGCGCGTCGGAAGATCGCCGCTCCGGCCGTTCTCGGGCGGGGCGCCGGCTCCGGGCGGGTCGATGGCCAGGGGGTCCGGGGCGGGCAGCTCCTGCGCGGCCAGCGGCGCGGCCCCCAGGGCCAACACCGCCAGCAGCGCGAAGAACCCCGCGCCGCGCATCAGAACCGCGTCGAGATCGTCAGGTCGAAATTCTGCTCGTCGTCGTAGTCCTGCTTCTTCACCGCCTTCGAGAAGTTGAAGCGCAGCGGACCGATCGGCGTGGTCCAGAAGATCGAGGCGCCGATGGCGGCGCGGATCTTCATCGAATCGTCGACCAATCCGTCGGGTTGAAACTCTCCGGCAACACCGTTGCGATCCTCCAGCCCCCAGATCGAGCCGACATCGGCGAACAGCCCGCCGGTGATGCCATATTCCTCGGGCAGGCCGATGGGGAACTGGGCCTCGGTGCGCACTGCCCAGAAATAATTGCCGCCAAGCGCGTCCTGGTTGCCGGCATCAAGGTCGCGCGGACCGATGCCGTTGGGCTCGAAGCCGCGGATGCGGTTGCTGGAGCCGCGATAGCGGTCGGTGATCCGGGTGGTGTAATCGTTCAGCGGATGCAGCGCGCCGGCCTCGAATTCGGCCCGCAGCGTGACCTCTTCGCGCCATGCGGTGCTTTCGACCCCGGCCAGCAGCGTCGTCGTCACCATCTCGATATCGCCGCCCAGCCCGGCATAGTCCTGCGAGAAGCGGAACTTGTAGCCGGTCAGCGGGTCCAGCCCAGTGATGCGCGTATCGTAGTTGTAGGCATAGCCAAGCGCCGAGGACCAGAGCCCGCCGGCCTCTTCCTCGGCGAGCAAGATGGGTGAGCTGTCCTCATCCACGTTCAGCAGCGTGTCCTTGGCCAGGCGATAGCGCAGCTCCAGCCGGCCATTGGCCGAGATCGGGAACTCGATCGAGGGGCTGATGCCGACGCTGCGCGTGTCGTAATAGGAATTCAGGCTGTCGGTGACCTGGTACCAGGTGTTGAAGCCGAAACGCAGGTTGCGGCCCAGGAAATAGGGCTCGGAGAAGCTGATCGAGGCCTGCTGCTCGTCGCTGGCGGTCGAGATCGTCAGCCCCAGGCTCTGCCCGCGCCCGAGGAAATTCGCCTCGTTCAGCGAGGCGTTGAAGCCCACGCCGGAATTGACCCCGTAAGAGGCGCCGAAGCTGAGCGAGCCGGTCGGCTGTTCCTCGACATTGACGTCGACGATGACCTGTTCGCTGCTGCTGCCCTGGCGGCTTTCGACCTGCGCGTCGCTGAAATAACCCAGCGCGCGAATGCGCTCGGCCGCGTTGCGGATCTCGCGCGGGTTGAAGGGGTCGCCCTCGACCGTGGTGAACTGGCGGCGGATCACCTCGTCCAGCGTGGTCGTGTTGCCCTCGATGTCAATGCGCTCGACGAAGACGCGCGGGCCGCGGGTCAGCGCGAAGGTCAGGTCCAGGGTCTGGTTCGAGGCGTTGCGGGTCACGCGCGGCTCGATATTGACGAAGTTCAGCCCCTGCTGGATCGCCACCGTCTCCATCCGGCGGATGGTGTTCTCGATGACGGCGGGATTGTAGACCTCGCCACGGCTGACCCGGTTCTGGGCGGCGAAGGCCGAGGCATCGACCCCCGGAATTTCCGAGATCGTGTTGATCTGCGCGAAGCGGTAGCGCGGGCCTTCCTGGATGTTGAAGGTGATGTAGAAGGCGTCGCGTTCGCGCGCCAGTTCCGGCGCCACGCCCTGGACACGGAAATCGGCATAGCCGCGCGAGCGGTAGAAATCGGTCAGCAGCTGTTCGTCCAGCGGGATCCGCTCGGGCGCGAAGGTGTCGCGGCGGATGAAGGTGCGCAAGAGGCCGGCCTGCTTCGTCTCCAGCACCTGGCGCAGGCGGCGGTCGGAATAGGCGCGGTTGCCGGTAAAGCTGATCCGCTCGATCTCGGTGACATTGCCCTCGCGGATCTCGAAGACCAGGTCGACGCGGTTGTCGCTGCGGCGGATGATCTTGGGATCGACGCGCGCCGCCAGACGACCCTGCGCGGCATAGGCCTGCGCGATCCCGGTCGCATCGGCGATGGCCAGCGAGGGCTGATAGACCCGGCGCGGCTGGCTTTGCACCATCTGCGCCAGCTGATCGTCATTGATGCGGCGATTGCCCTCGAAGCTGATCTGGTTGATGGTCGGATATTCGCTGATCCGGATGACCAGCAGGCTGCCCTGCGGGACGACCTCGACCGTCTCGAACAGGCCGGAATTCTGCAGCCGCTGCAGCGCGTCGTTCAGCTCCCCGGCGCTGACGTCCTGGCCCCGCGCGATATTCGCGTAAGACAGCACCGTCGCCGGCTCGACCCGCTGCGCGCCCTCGATGCGCACGTCGTTGAAGACATAGGCCGAGGCGGGCAGCGGCATCAGACCCACCGGCACCGTCATCGTCAAGGCCGTCATAAGCGCCACCGCGCGCGTGCCCAGTTTCCGTGTCATCGCCGCCCCTCTGGTTTCCAGCCTGCGTTGGCGCCGTTTCGGCGCGTTGTTTTGTCAGTTTCTTTAGCTTCAACAGGGCCTGCCTGTCAAAACGCAACCGCCCCTCAGGGGCAGAAAAGATCGTTCGTGAGGCCGAAAATCATCAAGGACAGCACCGCGGCCATGCCGATCGCGGTCAGCAGGTTCAGCACGCGGTCCGACGGCGGCCGGCCGGTCACGGCCTCCCATGTGTAGAACATCAGGTGCCCGCCATCCAGGACCGGGATCGGCAGCAGGTTCAGAAAACCGATCGCCGCCGACAGCACCGCGATCCACCACAGGAAATTCGCGCCGCCCGCGCTGGCCGCCTGCCCAGTGCTTTCCGCGATGGAGATCGCGCCGCCCAGGTTGCAGGTCCCGATCTGCCCCGAGATCATCGCCCACATGCCCGAAAGCGACGAGCCGATGATGTTCCAGGTCTGCCCGACCCCCAGCCCCAGCGCCTCCAGCGGGCCGGCGCGGCGGGTGGCGGGGGTGAAATAGCTCTCGCCGCCGCTGATGCCGATCATCCAGCGCCGCTCGAAGCCGCCATTGGCGGCGGGCAGGTCCTGTTCCTTCGGCGCCAGGGTATAGCTGGCCTCGCCCTGCCCCTGCCGCCAGACGGTCAGCAGCAGCGGACGGCCCTCGGCCTCCTCGACATGGGTGCGGATCTCGGTGAAGCGGGTGACGGCCTGGCCGTCGATGGCGGTGATGACATCGCCCGCGCGCAGCCCCGCATCGGCCGCGGCGCTGCGCGGCGCGACCCCGCCGACGCGCGGCGGCATCGGGTCCGGCCCCTGCACGGTGACGGGCGCCCCGCCGCGCTCGACCCGCCAGTCATGGGTGCTGGCCAGCGGCAGGTTCTCGATGGCGCTGCCCAGGTCGCGCCAGGTCTCGATCGTGTGGCCGTCCACGGCCAGGATGCGGTCGCCCGGCTGAAGCTGGTTCACGACGCCGGGGGGGCTGGGCAGGATGCGCCCGATCTCGACCCGGTCCGAGGGCAGGCCCTGCACCACCGCGAAGCCCGCGAAGATCAGGATCGACAGCACGAAGTTGAAGACCGGCCCCGCCAGCAGCGTCGAGAACCGCGCCCAGAGCGGCGCCCCGGTCAGCGTCTGGCGCCGCAGGGCCGGATCGACCTTCCGCCCCGGCCCGGCGCTGGCGACATTGTCGTCGCCCAGGAAGCGGACATAGCCGCCCAGGGGGATGGCCGCAACCTGCCAGACCGTCCCGCGCCGGTCGCGGCGCGCGAAAAGCCGCGGGCCGAAGCCGACCGAGAACACCTCGGCGCGGATGCCGGACCAGCGGCCGACGATGTAATGGCCGTATTCATGCACGGTCACGATCACCGCCAGCGCCACCAGGAAGGCCGCCAGCGTCCACAAGGTGCCGCCGAATTGGGGGATAAGTTCGCTCATGCGGCGGCCTCCTGTCTTGCGGCGCGGTCCCATTCCAGGACGCTGTCCAGATCGGCGGGATCATGCCCGAAACCGGGCCGGGCCGACAATCGCTCAAGCGTGGCCTCGACGCGCGGGGCCATCCGGGTGAAGGCGATGCGCCCGGCGATGAAATCGTCCAGTGCCTGCTCCTTGGCGGCGTTGAACACCGCCCCCGCCGCGCCGCCCGCCGCCATCACCTCGCGCGCAAGGCGCAGGGCGGGCCAGCGGATCTCGTCGGGCTCGCGGAAGGTCAGGCTGCCGATCCGGGCCAGGTCCAGCGGCGCGACCGGCAGAGGGCGGCGATGCGGCCAGTTCAGCGCATAGCCGATGGCATGGCGCATGTCCGGCGCGCCCAGATGCGCGATGGTGCCGCCATCGACATGGGAAACCAGCGCATGGATGATCGATTCGGGATGGACCAGAACCTTGATGCGATCCGCCGGAAGGCCGAAAAACTCATGTGTTTCGATGACTTCCATGGCCTTGTTGAACATGCTTGCGCTGTCGATGGTGATCCGCTGGCCCATCGCCCAGTTGGGATGGGTCGAGGCCTCGGCCACCGTCGCCGCCGCCAGCCGCTCCAGCGGCCAGTCGCGGAAGGCGCCGCCCGAGGCGGTGATGGTCACATCCTTGACGCTTTCGAGGTTTTCATTTCCAAGGCATTGGAAAATCGCGGAATGTTCGGAATCTACCGGCAGGATCGTGGCCCGGTGGTCATGGGCCGTCCGGCGCAGCAGACCGCCCGCGCAGACCAGCGATTCCTTGTTGGCCAGCGCCAGCGTGCCGCCCTGGGCCAGCGCCGTCAGCCCCGGTCGCAGCCCGGCCGCGCCGACGATCGCCGACAGCACCCAGTCGGCGGGACGCGCGGCGGCCTCGGCCAGCGCCTGCGTGCCCGCCGCCGCCTCGACCCCGCTGCCGGCCAGGGCGGCGCGCAGGTCCTCCAGCAATTCCTCATGCGCGGTGACGGCCAGGTCGGCCCGCAACTCGCGTGCCATCTGCGCCAGCCGGGGGATGTTGCGCCCGCCGGTCAGCGCCACCACGTCGAAGGCATCCGCGCCGCCGGTCTGCATCAGCAGGTCCACGCCATTCGCCCCGACCGACCCGGTCGCCCCGAAGATCGAAATCCGTCGCATATCCGTCAATTCACCACGGGAAGGCTGGTGACAAGGCCGATCAGCATCGCCGCCAGCACCGCGCCGGTCACGGCGTCGAAGCGGTCCATGAAGCCGCCATGGCCGGGGATCAGGTTCGAGCTGTCCTTGACCCCTGCCCGCCGCTTCAGCCAGCTTTCGGCGATGTCGCCCATCTGCCCCGCGAAGCAGACCAGCGGCGAGACCCAGATCAGCGCCGCGTCGCCCGCCCCGAACCACCACAGCCCCAGCCCCAGCAGGGTCGCGCCGATCCAGCCGGCGATGGTGCCCGACCAGGTCTTCTTGGGGCTGAGCCGGGGCCAGAATTTCGGCCCGCCCAGGATCCGCCCGGCGAAATAGCCCGCCGTGTCCGAGATGATGACGATACCCATCAGCCACAGCACGAAATGCAGCCCGAATTCCTCGCGGAAGCCGACGAGGCCGAAGGCCACCAGCATGATCGCGATGCCGAATCCCGCATAGGTCCAGCGGTCGCGCGCGGCGGCGCCGGGAATGCCCGCGACGATCGGCAACAGCAGCGCCAACGGCGCGGCGGGGTGATAGGCGCTCAGCGCGACGAATTGCGCCAGCCCGGCGATCCCGGCCAGCGCCAGCGGGCGGCGGCGGCCGAAGGCGGTCAGGTGCATCTCGGGATGGCGCCAGCCGGTCATCGCCGCCAGTTCCCAGAAGGTCACGGCCGAGATCAGCGCCATGCCCAGCCTGAGCCAGATCCCCGAGGCCAGCGCCAGCAGCACGCCGATGGCCAGCAGGACCAGCGTCGAGGCGATCCGGCGCGACAGGTCGCCCCATTTCCCCGAGGGGCGCGGCCGCTCTATCGGGTCGCGCGGGCTCATACGCCCCCGAAGCGACGCTCGCGCAGGCCGAAGCGGTCGAGGATCTCGGCCAGGTGCTGCGGCGTGAAATCGGGCCAGAGCGTGGGGGTGAACTCATATTCGGCATAGGCCGCCTGCCAGGGCAGGAAATTCGAGGTCCGCGTCTCGCCCGAGGTGCGGATCACGAGGTCGGGATCGGGATGGCCGGCCGTGTCCAGGCAGGCCTCCAGGTCGTCCTGGCCGGGATCGGCGATCTCGCCCCGCGCCACCTTCTGCGCCAGCCGCGCGGCGGCGCGGGCCAGTTCGTCGCGGCCGCCGTAGTTGATCGCGACGGTCAGGTTCAGCAGGCTGTTGCCGGCCGTCCGCCCCTCGATCAGCGCCATCAGCTCCTGCAGCTTGGGGTCCAGCCGTTCGCGCCCGCCGATGAAGCGCAGCCGCACGCCCTGCGCCGACAGCCCCTCGGCCTCGCGCTCGATATAGCGGCGGAAGATCTTCATCAGCCCCAGCACTTCCTCGGTCGAGCGCTTCCAGTTCTCGGTCGAGAAGGCATAGACGGTCAGCCAGTTGACCCCCAGTTCCGGGCAGGCGCGGACGATCTGCTTGACCCGCTCGGCGCCGCGGCGATGGCCGACCAGCCGGGGCCAGCCGCGGTCGGTCGCCCAACGCCCGTTGCCATCCATGATGATCGCGACATGGCGGGGACGCTGGTCGTCCCCCCCGCTGCGAAGGCGTTGTGCGGTATCGGCGCTCATCCGGGTCAGACCTGCATGATCTCGGCCTGCTTGGCCTCCAGCGCCTGGTCGACGCTGGCAATCATCCTGTCGGTCAGTTCCTGCACGGCGGTTTCCCAGAATTTCTGGTCGTCCTCGGGCATGCCGTTGGCCTTGCCCTTCTTGACCTGGTCCATGCCGTCGCGGCGCACGTTGCGGATCGCGACGCGGGCGCTTTCGGCATATTGGGCGGCGACCTTGGTCAGCTCGCGGCGGCGTTCCTCGTTCAGTTCCGGGATCGGCAGCATGATGATGGTGCCGTTCAGCTGCGGATTGATGCCCAGCCCGCTTTCGCGGATCGCCTTCTCGACCTTGCCGACCATCGCCTTGTCCCAGACATTGATGGTGACCATGCGCGGCTCGGGGACGTTGACGGTGCCCAGCTGGTTGATCGGCGTCATCTGGCCGTAAGCCTCGACCTGCACCGGCTCGACCATGCTGGCCGAGGCGCGGCCGGTCCGCAAGCTGCCGAATTCGTGGCGCAGGCTTTCCATCGCGCCCTTCATGCGGCGTTCCAGGTCGTCAATGTCGATTTCGATGTCCTCTGCCATGTCGGACTGCCTCTGAATTGAATTTTCACCGCTTGTAACCGGATCGCCGTGGATTGGCAAAGCCTTTGCCCACCAGATGGGCGGGCCGCTGCCGTTGCGGGGCAGCCCGTGCCGAAGCCCGCGCCAGCAGGGCCGGATCCGGGCATTTTCCCGGCGATTTAATCCGTTTTGTCTGGCCGAATCGTGCCGTCAGCCAGGCGGCGCTCGATCCCCTCCAGCCGGGCCAGTACCTCGTCGCGCCAGGCCTCGGTCGCCTCGTGTTCGCCAGCGTGATGGGCGTCCTGCAGCGAATTCACGATCAGACCGATGACCAGGTTCATCACCACGAAGGCGGTGATCAGCACGAAGGGCAGGAAGAACAGCCAGGCGAAGGGGAATTCCGCCATCACCGTGCGGGCGAAGCCCGAGGACCAGCTGTCCAGCGTCATGATCTGGAACAGCGAATAGGCCGACCGCCCCAGCGTGCCGAACCAGTCGGGAAAGCTGGGCCCGAACAGCTTGGTCGCGATCACCGCGAAGATGTAGAAGAAGATCCCCAGCAGCAGGAACACGCTGCCCATGCCGGGAAGCGCGGCCAGGAATCCCTCGACCACCCGGCGCAGGCGGGGCGTGACCGAGACGATCCTGAGCAGCCGCAGGATGCGCAGCGCGCGCAGCACCGACAGGCCCTGCGTGGCGGGCAGAAGCGCGATGCCGACCACCGCGAAGTCGAAGACGTTCCAGCCGTCGCGGAAGAAGCGCGGCCCGCGCGCGAAAAGCTTGGCGGCGATCTCGGCCACGAAGACGGCCAGGCACAGCGCGTCCAGGGCCAGGATCAGCGGCCCGACCCGCGCCATCACGCTGCCCGAGGTCTCCAGCCCCAGGATCGCGGCATTGAACAGGATCACGCCGGTGATGAAGGCCTGCGCCCTCGGCCCGTGGATGAGTTGGTCGACCCGCTCGCGGAGGATCATGGCGCCGCCGTCAGTTCTGCACCCGCGTATAGGTGCCCTCGCCCCCCAGGATCGCGCGGAAGCCGCCCGGCTCGTCCAGCGAGAAGACGATGATCGGCAGCCGGTTGTCGCGGGCCAGCGCGATGGCGGATGCGTCCATCACCCCCAGGTGCTTCTGCAGCACCTCGTCATAGCTGACCTCTCCGTAACGCTTTGCGTCGGCGTGCTTCTTCGGGTCCTTGTCATAGACCCCGTCGACCTTGGTGCCCTTGAAGATCGCCTCGCAGTTCATCTCGTTGGCGCGCAGGGTCGCGGCGGTGTCGGTGGTGAAATAGGGGTTGCCGGTGCCGGCCGCGAAGATCACGATCCGCTTCTTCTCCAGGTGGCGGATGGCGCGGCGGCGGATATAGGGCTCGCAGACCTCATCCATGCGGATGGCGCTGATGACGCGGCAATGCAGGCCCCGCGCCTCGATGGCCGATTGCATGGCCAGCGCGTTCATCACCGTGGCCAGCATCCCCATATAGTCGGCGGTCGTCCGCTCCATCCCCTGGGCGCTGCCCTGCAGGCCGCGGAAGATGTTGCCGCCGCCGATCACCATGCAGACCTCGACCCCCAGGGCGACGACCGATTCGACCTCGCGGGCGATGCGCTCGACCGTGGGGGGATGCAGGCCGAAGCCCTGGTCGCCCATCAGCGCCTCGCCCGAGATCTTCAGCATCACCCGGCCATATTGCGTGGGCGCGGCGCCCTTCTGTTCGGTCATGTCCTGTCCTTCCTGAACGGCACCGTCGCTTTCATTGCCGCGCAAAATGTCGCAAAAGGCGGGCAGGTTCAACCGCCCGGAACAGCCATGAGCGCCCCCGACCTGACGGCCATCGACGCATCCCGCCATCTGCTGATCGCCGGGCCCACCGCCAGCGGCAAATCGGCGCTGGCGCTGGCGGTCGCGCAGGCGCAGGGCGGGCTGGTGGTGAATGCCGATGCGCTGCAGGTCTGGTCCTGCTGGCGGGTGCTGACCGCGCGGCCCTCGGACCAGGACCAGGCCGCCGCGCCCCATGCGCTTTACGGCCATGTGGCGCCGGGGCGCAGCTATTCGGTGGGCGACTGGCTGCGCGAGGTGGCCGGGCTGACGGGCCGGCGGCTGATCGTGGTCGGCGGCACCGGGCTCTACCTGACGGCGCTGACGCGGGGGCTGGCCCATGTGCCCCCGGTCCCGCCCGCGATCCGGGCCGAGGGCGACGCGCTGCTGGCCGGCGCGGACGGCCTGGCCCGGATGCTGGCCCAGTTGGACGCACCGACGCGCGCCCGCATCGACAACCGCAACCCGGCCCGCGTCCAGCGCGCCTGGGAGGTTCTGCGCGCCACCGGCCGGGGCCTGGCCGATTGGCAAGCCGACACGCCGCCGCCGCTGATCGCGCCGCAGGACAGCCAGCGGATCCTGATTACCGCCGACCGCGACCGGCTGGCCGACAGGATCGCGCTGCGCTTTGGCCAGATGCTGCGCGACGGTGCCTTGGAGGAGGCCCGCCGGATGCTGCCCCTATGGGATCCCGCGCAGCAATGGGCCCGCGCCATCGGCGCCCCCGAACTGATCGCGCATCTTCGCGGCGAGATCGACCTGGAAACCGCGACCCAGCGCGCGATCATCGCGACGCGGCAATATGCCAAGTCGCAGCGAATCTGGTTTCGCGGCCGCATGAAGGACTGGCAGCCTTGGCCCGCCGGCTGGTGAACCGGGCACGGGACTGGTGGATTACTCTACCTTGACACGAAATCCTGGAAAATTTGTTGTATATTCATTTGTGATTAACACCTGATCGGCGATATTCTGCCTGTCAGGTAGTCCAGCCGGATCAAGGCCATGTCGGTGTTTCAGCGTGACGATTGGATCAGCGGTTTTCCATTCTCTCCCAGCCGATTGTCGGCAGGGGGCGGGAACCCGTCGCGCGCCCGAATGCCGGGTCTGGTCGCCGGGGCGCGGATCAATGACGGGCATATCCTGGACGGATATGCGCAAAACCTTGCCACAACCTTAGGTAGAAAAACGATACCGCCCGGCCTGAATGCCGCGCCGCGGCCCGGCACCGATACCCTGGCGCGGCGATCCCTTCCGGCGCGACAGCAGGCGCCGCGCCAGGTGATCCGCCTGCTGCCGCTGGAGGCGTTCATCTGGGGCAGCAATGCCGTGCCGCCGCAGCCGCGCACGCGCACCGACCACGCGCTGATCTGGGTCACGCAGGGGCGGTTGCAGCTGGACCTGCCGCGCAGCCGCCGCAAGCTGGGTGCGGGCGACCTGCGCTGGATCCCGGCCGGCACCGCCTTCGCCGCGCGCCCGCTTGAGGGAACGCAGGGCCATGTGCTGCTGGTCGCGCCCGCCCTGACCCGCGATCTGGACCCCGGCCCGCCCCGCAGCCATTTCGCCGCCACCGTCGGCGACGATTCGGGGCATCTGCTGGTGCTGATGCGCAACCTGGAAATGCTGGCCCGGCAGGACGCGAAACCGCCGCTTTTCGCGCGCCATCTGGGCCTTCTGGCGCTGGCCCTGGGCGAATTGGCGCCCGAGCGGCCGGAAGCCGCGCCGGAACTGTCCGAGGCCGCCGACATGTCGCTTCTCGCCCGGTTCGAGGCGCTGATCCGCACGGAACTGCCGGCGACCGTCACGGTGGCGGACCTGGCGCAGAAGCTGGGCTGCAGCACCGCCGCGCTGGACCGGGCCTGCCTGGCGCGGCGCGGCCAGCGCGCCATCGAGGCCATGAACGACATGCGGCTGGAACGGGCGGTGACGCTGCTGCGCGAAACCCGGCTGACCCCGGTGCAGATCGCGGCCCGGCTGGGCTATTCCGGCCATGCCCATTTCGCGCGGGCCTTCGCCGCCGCCACCGGACGCCGCCCCGAGATCTTTCGCGCCCAGGGCGGCTGAGGGCTCAGGCCAGCCGGGGATCGTCCTCGGCTTCGGCGCTCCGGCCCCGGAACCCGGTCGCGACGACGAATTTCTCGGACGAATCGCTGCGGCTTGCCGGCGGCTTCACATTCACGACCCTGGTGAAGTTGCGCTTCAGCATCGCCTGCATCTCGCTTTCCGCCCCGCCCGCCAGGACCTTGGCGACGAAGGTGCCGCCGGGCTCCAGAACGTCGAAGGCCAGCGCCGCCGCCGCCTCGACCAGCGCCACGATGCGCAGGTGATCGGTGCCCTTGTGCCCGGACGAAGCCGCCGCCATGTCGGACATGACCACGTCGGCCGGCCCGCCAAGCCATTGCTTGACCGCCTCGTCGGCCCCCTCGGACAGGAAATCCAGTTGGTGGATCTCGGCCCCGGCGATGGGGTCGACCTCTTGCAGATCGACGCCGACGACGCGGCCCACCGCCTTGCCCGGCTTCTCGCCCAGGGCATTCACCCGCTGGACCGCGACCTGGCACCAGCCGCCCGGCGCGCAGCCCAGGTCGACGACGCGGGCGCCCGGCAGCAGGAAGCGGTACTTGTCGTCCAACTCCAGGATCTTGAAGGCCGCGCGGCCGCGATAGCCCTCGCGCTTGGCGCGGGCGACATAGGGGTCGTTCAGCTGCCGTTCCAGCCACAGCTTGCTGGACAGCTTGCGCCCCTTCGCGGTCTTGACCCGCACCCGCAGGTCGCGCTGCCCGCGCCCGCTGGACTTGCCCGCGCGGCTGCCTGTCGTCTTCGTCATGCCCGGCCCTTCGCCATCACGCCACTCCGTTCAGCCCGTCCGGGGTCAGCACCCCGTCGCGCACCATCTGGGCATATAGCAGCCCCTCGCGCAGACCGCGATCCGCAACCGACAGCCGGTTGGTCGGCCAGACCCGCATCAGCGTCTGCAGGATCGCCGCGCCGGACATGATCAGCGCGTGGCGCTCGCGCCCGATGCGCGGATCGGTGCGCCGCCCGTCCGGCCCCAGCGCCAGATAGGAATGGATCACCCGGTCGATCTGCTCGGTCGTCATGGTCATCCCGTCGACCTTGGTGCGGTCATAGCGGCGCAGGCCCAGATGGCTGGCCGCCACCGTCGTCACCGTCCCCGAGGTGCCGATGATCTGGAACCCCTCGTCGGGCGAGCCGTCGGCATAGGGCGCGAAATCCGACAGCATCTCCTCGAAGTACCAGCTCATCAGCGCGAAGCGGCCCTGGTCGTCCTCGACATCGGCGAACTGGTCGCGCAGCGTCGCCACCCCCAGCGGCACGCTGATCCAGTCCACCACCCGCGCGCCGCCGGGCTGCGGATTGCCGAAGCCGTCCGACAGGCGCATGATCGCGCGCGAGCGTTCCTTGGGCTCGACATCCTCCAGGTCGATCCAGACCAGCTCGGTCGAGCCGCCGCCGATATCGACGACCAGCAGCGTCTCGGTGCGGTGATTGACCAGCGGCGCGCAGGAAATCACCGCCAGCCGCGCCTCTTCCTCGGCCTCGATGATCTCGATCGGCAGGCCGGTCTCGCGGCGGATGGTGCGCATGAAGTCGCGGCTGTTGCGGGCGCGGCGGCAGGCCTCGGTCGCGACCAGCCGCATGTGCCGCACGCCATGCTGCTCCAGCTTGCGGCGGCAGACCTGCAAGGCGTGAACGGTGCGCGCCATCGAGCTGCGGGACAGCCGCCCCGAAGCTTCCAGCCCCTGGCCAAGCTGCACCGGCTTGGAGAAGCTGTCGATCACCTGGAACTGACTGCCGCGCGGTCGCGCAATCAGCATCCGGCACGAATTTGTGCCGAGATCCAGCGCCGCATACAGCGGCGCCTCCTCGGAATCGCGGGCGATGGATGGCTCAACCGTCTTTTTCGGGAACGCGCCCACACCCGCAGGACGCCTGGGCGTCATGAAACACGCCCTCCGATATCAAGTTGAGTTGAAGGTAACGTGCCGGCTGCCCCCGTTCAAGTCCTGCTTCCCCCGGATCCGTCCCCAGGCCGGCCCGGCGCCCCCTCCGCCGCCGCCGCGCCCCGGGCCAGATGCGGGGCCAGCGCCCGGACCGCGTCCCATTGCGACAGGAAGACCTGCCCGGTCAGCGCCTGCAGGAAATGGCAGCGGCCCAGCCGGTCCATGACCGGGCCCTTGACCTCGGACAGGTGCAGCGCGACGCCCATGTCCGACAGCCGCAGGTTCAGCGCCTGCAGGCTTTCCAGCGCCGACAGGTCGATGCTGTTCACGGCCGAACACATCAGCACCACGTGGCGGATGCGCGGATCGCCCGAGACGCGGTCCAGCAGCCGGTCCTCCAGCAGCCGGGCATTGGCGAAATACAGGCTTTCGTCGATGCGGATGGTCAGCAGCGCCGGATCGATCAGCACCCGGTGGCGCAGGATGTTGCGGAAATGCTGGGTGCCGGGGACCAGCCCGACCTCGGCAACATGCGGGCGCGAGGTGTTCCACAGATGCAGCGCCACCGACAGCACCACCCCGGCTGACACCCCGGTCTCTACCCCGAACAGCAGCGTCAGCAGGATGGTCGCGGCGACGGCGGCGAAATCGGCGCGGCTATAGGCCCAGGCATGGCGCAGGATCGCCAGATCGACCAGCGACAGCACGGCGACGATGATCGTCGCGGCCAGTGTGGCATGGGGCAGGTAGTGGATCAGCGGCGTCAGCGCCAGCGCGGCGACGGCAAGTCCGGCGGCGGTGAAGGCGCCCGCCGCGGGCGTCCTGGCCCCGGCATCGAAATTCACCACCGAACGCGCGAATCCGCCGCTGACCGGATAGCCGCCGGTGAAGGCCGCGCCGATATTGGCCGCGCCCAGGCCGATCAGCTCCTGGTCCGGGTCGATGCGCTGGCGGCGCTTGGCGGCCAGGGTCTGCGCGACGCTGATCGATTCGACGAAGCCGATGACCGAGATCAGCAGCGCCGGCAGCAGCAGCGCCCGGACCAGCTCCAGCGACAGGCCCGGCATGGTCAGCGGCGGCAGGCTCTGCGGCACCGCGCCGACGATGCTGACGCCCTGCCGGTCCAGCCCGAAGGCCCAGACCGCCGCCGTCGTCGCCACCACCGCCATCACCGGCCCGGCGCGGGTGGCGACGCTCGCGGCGCCCGCGGGCAGGCCCAGCCGCATCAAGGCCGGCCGCATGCCGCTGCGGACCCAGAACAGGAAGGCCGTGGCGCCCGCCCCGATGGCCAGCGTGACCGAGTTGACCTGGTCCAGCTGCCGGGCCAGCGATTGCAGCATGGCGGGCAGCGTCTCGCCCGAGCCGGGGATGCCCAGCACATGTTTCAGCTGGCTGGTCGCGATCAGGATGCCCGAGGCGGTGATGAAGCCGGCAATGACCGGATGGGACAGGAAATTCGCCAGGAAACCCAGCCGGAAGATGCCCATCGCCAGAAGGATCAGCCCCGACAGCAGCGCCAGCGTCAGCGCCGCCACGCCGTAGCCCGCCGTGCCCGCCTGCGCCACCTGCCCGACCGCCGCCGCCGTCATCAGCGACACCACCGCCACCGGCCCCACCGCCAGCGCGTTCGAACTGCCGAAGACCGCGTAGAGCACGATCGGCAGGATCGAGGCATAGATCCCCGCCTCGGGCGGCAGCCCCGCCAGCATCGCATAGGCCAGCGATTGCGGGATCAGCATGATGGTGACGATCACGGCCGCGATCAGGTCGCCGCGAAAGGCCGCGCCGTCATAGCGCCGCCCCCAGTCCAGGACCGGCAGGATGCGGGCCAGCCGCGCCCTCATCGCCGCGCCCCGGCGGCCGGGGTGCGGCTGCGCGCATGATCCGCAGACCGGCGCATCCGCCGCCTCATCCTGCGCAAGGCCGGCCGCAGCGTCCCGGCGGGCCGAATGTTGCGGGTCGGTCGGTCATGGCATCCTCTTGCGGCGGTCGAGGGGGATATTCATATTCATATTTCCATATGTCAATCGCCCGCATCGCGACCCGCCGCCGGCAGGAGCTTGACGGAGGCCGGTCCGCGCGGCAAGCAATGCGCATGATCGACATTCGCCCGGTGGCCCATCCGATTGGAAAGATCGTCGCCGCTCTGGGCGCCTCGATGCTGCTGCCGATGGCGGTGGACTGGTTTCACGGCAACCCGCACTGGATCATGTTCCTGCAGACCGGGATCCTGACCTCGACCGCCGGGCTGCTGGTCGCCACCGCCACCGCCGGGCACGACCGCGCCATGACCATCCAGCAGGCCTTCCTGTTCACCTCGGGGCTGTGGCTGGTCGTCCCCGTCTTCGGCGCCCTGCCCTTCCTGCTGGGCGAGCCCCATGCGACCCTGACCGACGCCTATTTCGAGGCGATGTCGGGCGTGACCACCACCGGCGCCACCGCCTTCGCCCGGCTGGACGACCTGCCCCGCGGCATCCACCTGTGGCGGGCGATGCTGCACTGGATGGGCGGGCTGGGCATCGTCGTGGTGGCGATGGTCTTCCTGCCGGCGATGAAGGTCGGCGGGATGCAGTTCTTCCGGTCCGAGGGCTTCGACACGCTGGGGAAGATCCTGCCCCGCGCGCGAGAGATCGCGGCCGAGATCTCGCGCCTCTACCTGATCCTGACCGGCGCCTGCATCATCGCCTACACGCTGCTGGGCATGGGCGGCTTCGACGCGGTGGTGCAGGCGCTCTCGACCGTCTCGACCGGGGGGTTCTCGAATTACGACGCCAGCTTCGGCGCCTTCGCGGGCGCGGCGGAATGGGCGGCGTCGGTGTTCATGATCCTGGCCTCGATCCCCTTCATCCGCATGGTCCAGGCGATGCGCGGGCAATTCGCGCCGATCTGGCAGGACATCCAGATCCGCGCCTATCTGCGCTGGATCTGCTATGCCTGCGCGATCATCGCCCTGTGGCGGCTGTTGCAGGGCGAGGCGGCGGGCGGCCCCTTCGCGATGATCCGCGAGACGGTCTTCAACACCGTCTCGATCTTCTCGGGCACCGGCTTCGCCTCGGTCGATGTCTCGACCTGGGGGCAGTTCCCGCTGACGGTGCTGATCATCTGCGGGCTGATCGGCGGCTGCACCGGCTCGACCGGCTGCTCGGTCAAGGTGTTCCGCTATCTGGTGCTGTTCCAGGCGGTGCGGGCGCAGATCCGGCGGATGCATTCGCCCCATCGCGTCTATCCGCTGCGCTTCGCGGGCCGGCCGCTGGAGCGGGACGTGGTGAATTCGGTGATGGCCTTCTTCACCCTGTTCACCCTGACCTTCGGGCTGCTGATCGTCGGGCTGTCGCTGACCGGGCTGCATCCGCGCACCGCGCTGACCGCCGCCTGGACCTCGATCGCCAATATCGGCCCGGTCTGGGGACCCGAGATCACCCGCAACGGATCGGTCGCCGAACTGCCCGATTCGGCGAAATGGATCATGCTGACCGGCATGTATCTGGGCCGGCTGGAGCTGATCTCGGTGCTGGTGCTGCTGCTGCCGCGCTTCTGGCGCGCCTAGGGCTGCGACGCCGGGCTGGCGGGGGCCGCCGCCTGCGCCTCGTTCGCGGCCTCGGCGAAACGCGCCAGGCTATCGCTCATCTCGGCGGCGACGCGGGCCTGGTCCTCGGCGCCGGCGGCGGGCCAGATCAGCACATAGCCCTCGGCCCGGCCGTCGCGCACCCAGCCCTCGGCCCGGCCGATATGGTCGCCATTCGCGCCTTCCAGCAGCGCATGGCCCTGGGTGATGCTGCGTTCGGGCTGCGGCACCCAGCCAAGCGCGGTCACAAGGCCCGAGATGTCCAGCAATTCCTGCTGGCCGCCCGGCTGGCTGAACAGGATCAGCGCCACGCCCGAGCCGTCCTTCGGCCCGTAGATCGACAGCAGGCGTTCGGTGCGGTTGAATTCCAGCAGATCCAGCGGCGCGACCAGCGCAAGGCCGGTATAGTCGTCGCGCAGCTCCGACAGCCCCATCTGCGCCCGCCATTCCGCGCGGCGCTCGATCAGCAGGCGCATGGCGGTGCCCGCATCGGGCGACAGGCGCAGATTGGCGACCTCGGCGGCGATGGCGGCGCGGGTGCGCGGCCCGGTCTGGCCGTCGATGGCGCCGTCGTAATGGCCCGCCCAACGCAGGGCGCGCTGCACATCCTCCAGCGGCGGCATCTCTTCGGGCGCGCCCGGCGCGGGCAGTTCCAGCGCCGGACCCGCATCGACCAGTTCGCCCAGTTCCGCGGTCTCCGAGGTGAAGGCGTCGCGGGGCACCGCCTCGCCCTCGCGGAAGGCCGCCAGCCAGGCCGCGGCGGTCGCCGGCTCCAGCGGCCCCAGCGCGACGGCATAGCGCCCGGCAGAGGTCTGCCACAGCGAGGCCTCGGGGAAACGCTCGCGCCAGCTGGCCAGCGCCGCTTCGGCCTCGGACTGGCCCGCGACGGTCTGCAGCCGGATATGGGCGCCCGGCGCCGGCGCCTCGGCCGCGATGTCCTCCTCGGCCGGCGGCTGAGGCTGGGGCGCGGGTTCGGCTGCGGTTTCGGCCCCGGCCAGGGTTTCCTCGACGCTGCCGGGCTGTTCGCCCGCGCCCTCATCGACGGTGATGCCGCCATCGCCCAGCAGCTCGCCGCCCTCGGCCGCCGCCGCATCAGCGGCCAGCGAGGGGTTGCCCGCCCCCTCGGGCGCCTCCCCGGCCTCTTGCGGCGCGTCCGCGGCGGCCATGCGGGTCAGCTCGACCCCTTCGGGCACGGCGACGAAACTGTCGGCGGGAACCCGGCGCGTTTCCTTCAGTTCGGCCAGCCGGGCGGCGGCTTCCTCGGGGCTTTGCGGCCCCAGCGCGATGGCCACCCAGCCGCGCGCCAGGGGGAAGGTGACGACATCGCCGAACTCGCGGGTCCAGGCCTCGGCCGCCTCGGCCGCCGCCTCGGCACCGCGCTTGGCCTCGATGCGGATGACCGCGTCCTGCGCATATCCGGCCAGCGGCAGCCCCGCCACCAGCGCCATCGTCAAACCTGCCTTCACCGCTCGCCGCATTGCCCGGCCTCCTTTTTCGACCTCGTTACCCAGCCTGCCGGCAGGGCTTTATTGACCCTGTCCGATGCCCCGCCTAGAAGGCGCGGAAGCTTTGCCTGATCTACGCAAAAGGATGGCCCGATGACCAGCCCCAACCGACCCCGCAGCTTCCAGGAGATCATCCTGCGCCTGCAGACCTATTGGGCGGCGCAGGGCTGCGCGGTGCTGCAACCCTATGACATGGAGGTCGGCGCGGGCACCTTCCACCCGGCGACCACGCTGCGCGCGCTTGGCGCCCGGCCCTGGGCGGCGGCCTATGTCCAGCCCTCGCGCCGCCCCACCGACGGCCGCTATGGCGAGAACCCGAACCGGCTGCAGCATTACTATCAATACCAGGTCATCATCAAACCCAGCCCGCCGGACCTGCAGGACCTGTATCTGGGCAGCCTGAAGGCGATCGGGCTGGACCCGATGGTCCATGACGTGCGCTTCGTCGAGGACGACTGGGAAAGCCCGACGCTCGGCGCCTGGGGCCTGGGATGGGAGGTCTGGTGCGACGGCATGGAGGTCAGCCAGTTCACCTATTTCCAGCAGGTCGGCGGGCATGACTGCAAGCCGGTCTCGGGCGAGCTGACCTATGGGCTGGAACGCCTGGCCATGTATGTGCTGGGCGCGGGCCATGTCATGGACATGCCCTTCAACGACCCCGGTGCCGCCATCCCGCTGAGCTATGGCGACATCTTCCGCCAGACCGAGCAGGAATATTCGCGCTGGAACTTCGAGCAGGCCGATACCGAGACCCTGTTCCGGCATTTCAAGGATGCCGAGGCCGAATGCGCCCGCATCCTGGCCGCCCCCGAGACCGACGCGGCCGGGCGCCGCATCCCGATGGCCCATCCCGCCTATGACCAGTGCATCAAGGCCAGCCACATCTTCAACCTGCTGGATGCGCGCGGGGTGATTTCCGTGACCGAGCGGCAGGCCTATATCGGCCGGGTGCGCGCGCTGGCCAAGGCCTGCGCCGACCTGTTCGTGACCACCGACGCGGCGCAGGTGCCGACGTGAACGGCAAGCTGATCGGCATCGCCCTGATCGCCGCGACCGTCGTCGCGGGCGCGGGCATGTGGTATGCGCAGGAATACGGCTTCTACGACGAAATAGACCCCGCCGATGCCACGCTGAGCCTGCAGACCGCAGCCGGACCCCTGGCACTGGACATCGCGGGCTTTCAGGGCATCGACGCGGGCAGTTCTCCGATCCGCTGGCGGGCCTGCGCGCAGCTGGCCGAGGTGCCCGGCGACCCGATCCCCTATCCCGACGCCACGCCGCTGATCGGCCCGCGCTGGTTTAGCTGTTTCGATGCCGTCCAGATCGGCGCCGACCTGGAATCCGGCGCGGCCACCGCCGTCCTGGGCCAGTCCGACATCCGCCCCGACGTGGACCGCGTCTTCGCCCTCTATCCCGATGGCCGCATCTTCGGCTGGCACCAATTCAACGAAAAGAACCCGGAACGCGGAGTGATGGACTGATGCCCGATTTGCTGATCGAACTTTTCAGCGAGGAAATCCCCGCCCGGATGCAGGCCCGCGCCCGCGAGGACCTGAAGCGCCTGATCACCGACGGGCTGGTCGAGGCCGGGCTGACCTATGCCTCGGCCGGCGCCTTCTCGACGCCGCGCCGCCTGGTCCTGACCGTCGAGGGCCTCAGCGCGAACAGCCCGACCACCCGCGAGGAACGCAAGGGCCCGCGCCTGGACGCGCCCGAAAAGGCGCTGGAGGGCTTCCTGCGCAGCGCCGGGGTGACGAAGGACCAGCTGGAGGCCCGCGACGACAAGAAGGGCCAGGTCTGGTTCGCCACCATCACCCATCCCGGCCGCCCCGCCGCCCGGATCGTGGCCGAGGTGCTGGAGCGCGTGATCCGCGACTTCCCCTGGCCGAAATCCATGCGCTGGGGCGCGGGCACGCTGCGCTGGGTGCGCCCGCTGCATTCGATCCTGTGCATCCTGACCGACGAATCCGGCGCCTCCGTGGTGCCGCTGACCGTGGACGGCGTCACGGCCGGCGACAGGACGCGCGGCCACCGCTTCATGGCCCCCGACGCCTTCGCCGTGACGGGTTTCGAGGATTACGCCGCCAGGCTGCGCCGCGCCCGCGTCATGCTGGACCCGGCCGAACGCGAGGCCGCGATCCGTCAGGAGGCCGAAAGCCTGGCCTTCGCCCGCGGCTGGCAGATCGTCCCCGATGACGGCTTGCTCTCCGAGGTCGCCGGCCTCGTCGAATGGCCGGTGCCGCTGATGGGCGTGATCGAGGCGCGTTTCCTGGACCTGCCGCCCGAGGTCTTGCAGACCTCGATGAAAGAGCACCAGAAGTTCTTCTCGGCCCGCAATCCGAAGACGGGCCGGATCGAGGGCTTCGTCACCGTCGCCAATATCGAGACGCCCGACCATGGCGAGACGATCCTGGCCGGCAACCAGCGGGTGCTGGCGGCGCGGCTGTCGGATGCGGCGTTCTTCTGGGAAAACGACCTGCGCGAGGCGAAATCCGGCATGGCGGCCTGGGCCGAGGGCCTGCGCGCCGTCACCTTCCACAACAAGCTGGGCTCTCAGGCCGACCGGATCGAGCGCATCGCCGCCCTGGCCCGCGAGATCGCGCCGCTGGTCGGCGCGGATGCGGACCAGGCCGAGCGGGCCGCACGGCTGGCGAAACTGGACCTGCGCTCCTCGATGGTCGGCGAGTTCCCCGAACTGCAAGGCATCATGGGCCGCTATTATGCTTTGGCAGCGGGTGAGTCCGACGCGGTGGCCGACGCCGCCCGCGACCACTATTCGCCGCTTGGCCCGTCGGACGAGGTGCCCACCGCGCCGGTTTCCGTGGCCGTCGCGCTGGCCGACAAGCTGGATACGCTGACCGGCTTCTGGGCGATCGACGAGAAGCCCACCGGCTCGAAGGACCCCTTCGCGCTGCGGCGTGCGGCGTTGGGGGTTATACGTCTCGTTATCGAGAACAATTCTCGCATTGCATTGTTGGATCACTTCAGTCGGGGAAGCGTTCTTGCCGCACGATCCGCTCTTGGCATCGCTGCACAGGCTAGTTCCACTATACGCGACATCTACGCGAAACTGGCTGGCGTCCCAGCAAGTGATTTGCTTAGGAAAGAGATTGTCACAGCGCTACTGAAAGATGGAAAGAATGGCGACAAAGAACCAGAATCATTCTACGTCGCGTTGGCCGAGCCGGAAATATTTGCCGCGAACCTCCTCGCCTTCCTCCACGACCGCCTGAAGGTCCACCTGCGCGACCAGGGCATTCGCCACGACATCATCGACGCGGTCCTTGCCCAGCCCGGCAATGACGACCTCGTCCTGGTGGTCAGCCGCGCCACCGCGCTGAACGCCATGCTGCAGACCGAGGACGGGAAAAACCTCACCCAGGGCCTGAAACGCGCCGGCAACATCCTGGCGCAGGCCGAGGAGAAGGACGGCGTCGAATACAGCTTCGGCGCCGACCCGAAATTCGCCGACACCGATCAGGAACGCGCCCTCTTCGCCGCCCTCGACACGGCCGAGCCGCGGATCCGCCAAGCCATCGCCGACGAGGACTTCCCCGCCGCGATGACCGCCATCGCCGCCCTGCGCGCGCCCATCGACGCCTTCTTCGAGGCGGTGCAGGTCAATACCGACCACCAGATCACGCGCCGCAACCGGCTGAACCTGCTCTCGCGCATCCGCGACGCCGGCCGCCAGCTCGCCGATTTCACCCGCATCGAGGGCTGACGAAGGCCGGGGGCCGGACGGAAACCCTCCGGCCCCTTTCATCTTGGCCCAAATATCCTTCAGGGGGTCCGCCCGCCGCTGCGCCGCTGGCGCGAGAACCGGCCGGCGACGGAGACGCAAGGAAATCAGGGTTGCCCCGGCAGGACACGTCATGCCTCGTTGCGCCCCTCAATCCCCTGAGGGCCGAAAGCCTGCCCTCGCCCGCCGCGGCGCCACGGAATCTGCCGCGTTCGGCGACACCCTTCCGGCAGGCCGCGCTCCTGGCTCGAACGCGGGCGCCTTGCCCTGAGAAGCCCGAGGAGCATCGACCAGCACCGGAATACCATGGTCGCCCAGGCCCTCGCGGCTCCGGCTGATCGACCGATCGGCGCGAGGTGGTCGGGGCGCTGCGTCCGATCCGGCGCCAGCGACATGTCACCGCCCGCCGCACCCCGGCCATGCTGGAAGACGATGTTCCGGTCCATCCCGCCCGATTCGACACCACCGAGCCCATGGCGCCGTCCGCCACCGCACCCGTCACTTCGGTGTCCCGACATAAGAACGCATGCCGAAGTCGGGAGCACTCCCGGACCCACAGGAACAGCGTCGGCCTTGCCGAGGAAACCCGTGAAGCGGAGCGAGGGGGACAACGCAAAACTCCCGTGAGAATATCGGCGGGAGTTCGCTTTTTCCGTGCATCGCTCAAGGCCGCCATCCGCGCAGCGATGCACGCCGGCCCTAAGTCGCGTCCTGATCCGTCTTGCGCAGAACCACCCTCAGCGTGCCGCTGTTGCCGCCGCCGCAGAAGAACCGCGCGCCGCCATCGGATTCCAGCCCCGAGACGCCGGTGCCCGGCGGCATCTCCAGCCGCTCCAGCACCGCACCGGAGGCGGGGTCGATGCGGCGGATGTCGCTTTCCTCGTCCTGCCAGGTGCCGTGCCAGAGCGCGCCGTCGGCCCAGGTGACGCCGGTGACGAAGCGGTCGGAGACGATGCTGCGCAGCACCTTTCCGGTCTCGGGATCGACCTGGTGGATGCGGCGGCCGCGATGCTGGCCGACCCAGAGCGAACCCTCGACCCAGGCAAGCCCGGAATTGCCGCCCTCGGGCGCGGGGATGGTCGCCAGAACCGCGCCGCTTTCCGGGTCGATCTTGCGGATGACCGGCCCGGCGATCTGGAACAGATGCCTGCCGTCGAAAGCCGTGCCGGCATCGGCGGGGATCTCCAGCGCGCCCAGCAGCTCGCCGCTGTCGGGGTCGAGCGCGTTCAACCGCTCGCCGCTGGCGAACCAGACCTGCCGGCCGTCGAAACCGACGCCATGCACCTCCTCGATTCCCGGAAAGGGGCCATATTCGCGGATGATTTCAGCCATGCGTTTCATGTCCCCGCTCTAGGTTCTGTTGACACTTACTTGATCCACAGGACGATGGCAGCGATGGTGATGACGGCGAGGTAGTTTCTGGCGGTTTTCTCGTATCGCGTGGCGACCCTTCGGAACTGCTTGAGCTTGGAGAGTGAGCCTGTGAACGCCACTGGTTCGAGAGAACAGGCGCACGCATTCGATCAGATGTCTCTGGGCGTA
>NZ_QNRC01000020.1 GCF_003709565.1 Paracoccus sigandri
CCGGCGCTGACGGGGGCCGGCTCAGCGCGGCAGGCGCGGGCCGCCGCGGCCGTGTTCCATCTGCGCCCATTCGGGCCAGAAGCCCAGCTTCTCGATCGCCACGATGGCGATGGCCAGCGCGATGACCGCCAGCACCAGCTTGACCCGCCGCGCGCTTGGCGGGTTTCGCGCCCATTTCGATGCGCGCAGCAGCCAGATCAGGTTGTTCATCGCCCGCTTCCCCGCTAAGTGACGCGGCGTATCGAAAGCCATCCCGCGCCGAACTTCAAGAGACGCCCTTGCCCCACCACCAGGACAGCCGCGACCTTCCCTACAGCGCCCGCCAGATGTTCGACCTGGTCGCCGACATCGAAAGCTATCCCCAGTTCCTGCCCTGGAACAGCGCGGCCCGGATCCGCGCGCGCCGCCCGCTGCCCGACGGGGCCGAGGAGATCGCCGCCGACCTGGTCATCAGCTTCAAGGTGTTCCGCGAACGCTTCGGCAGCCGGGTCGTGCTGTGGCCCGCCGATCCCCAGACCGGCAGGCTGCGGATCGACACCGAATACCTGGACGGCCCGTTCCGCCACATGCGCAGCGGCTGGACCTTCACCGACCGCCCCGAGGGCGGCAGCCATGTCGAATTCTTCGTCGATTTCGAGTTCCGCAACGCCATCCTGCAGAAGCTGATCGGCGTCGTCTTCCACGAGGCCATGTCCCGCATCGTCCGCGCCTTCGAGGACCGCGCAAGCAAGCTCTACGGCCCCGGCGCCTGAACCTCTTTCATCTTGGCCCAAATATCCCGGGGGGCCAGGGGGGCAGCGCCCCCCTTCCCGCGATCTCAGCTCAGCGCGGCCTTCAACGCCTCGGCGCGGTCGGTCCGTTCCCAGCTGAAGGCCGTCGCCCCGGCCAGCGGATAGGGCGCGCGCCCGAAATGGCCATAGGTGGCGGTCGGGCGATAGATCGGGTGCAGCAGGTCCAGGTCGCGGATGATCGCGAAGGGCCGCAGGTCGAAGACCTCGCGCACCGCCTTGACGATCCGGTCATGGGCCACCGTCTCGGTCCCGAAGGTATTCAGCGAGATCGAGGTCGGCTGCGCCTCGCCGATGGCATAGCTGATCTGGATCTCGCAGCGGCTGGCCAGCCCGGCCGCGACGATGTTCTTGGCCACCCAGCGCCCGGCATAGGCGGCCGAGCGGTCCACCTTGGACGGATCCTTGCCCGAAAACGCCCCGCCGCCATGGCGCGCCATGCCGCCATAGCTGTCGACGATGATCTTGCGCCCGGTCAGCCCGCAATCGCCGACCGGCCCGCCGATCACGAACTTGCCCGTCGGGTTGATGAAATACTTGGTCGCCTCGGACAGCCATTCGGCGGGCAGGACCGGCTTGATGATCTCCTCGATCACCGCCTCGCGCAGCTCGGCCAGCGCGATCTCGGGATTGTGCTGCGTGGACAGCACCACCGCGTCGATCCCTTCGGGGCGGCCGTCCTCGGCATAGCGCAGCGTCACCTGCGACTTCGCGTCCGGGCGCAGCCAGGGCAGGGTGCCGTCGCGGCGCACCTTCGACTGGCGCTCGACCAGGCGATGCGCATAGGTGATCGGGGCGGGCATCAGCACGTCGGTCTCGTCGCTGGCATAGCCGAACATCAGCCCCTGGTCGCCCGCGCCCTGTTCCTCCAGGCTTTCGCGGTCGACGCCCTGGTTGATCTCGGGCGACTGCTTGCCGATGATGTTGATGACCGAGCAGGTCGCGCCGTCGAAGCCGACATCGGACGAGGTATAGCCGATATCGTTGATGACGCCGCGCACGATGGATTCCAGGTCCACCCAGGCATTGGTCGAGATCTCGCCCGAGATGATCGCCACCCCGGTCTTGACCATCGTCTCGCAGGCGACGCGGGCGCGGGGGTCCTGTTCCAGGATGGAATCGAGGATCGCGTCGCTGATCTGGTCGGCGATCTTGTCGGGATGGCCCTCGGAGACGGATTCCGAGGTGAACAGCGAATATTCGGTCATGGGCTTAATACCGGTAATGATCGGATTTGAACGGGCCTTCGGGCGTCACGCCGATGTAATCGGCCTGTTCGCGCGACAGTTGTGTCAGCTTGACCCCGATCTTGTCCAGATGCAGGCGCGCGACCTTTTCGTCCAGCGCCTTGGGCAGGATGTAGACGCCGGGGGCATAGTCGCCGCCCTTGGTCCACAGCTCGAGCTGGGCCAGCACCTGGTTGGTGAAGCTGGCCGACATGACGAAGCTCGGATGGCCGGTCGCATTGCCGAGGTTCAGCAGGCGGCCCTGAGACAGCAGGATGATGCGGTTGCCCGAGGGCATCTCGATCATGTCCACCTGGTCCTTGACGTTGGTCCATTTGTGGTTCTTCAGCGCGGCGACCTGGATCTCGTTGTCGAAATGGCCGATATTGCCGACGATGGCCATGTCCTTCATCTCGCGCATATGCTCGATGCGGATCACGTCGCGGTTGCCGGTGGTGGTGATGAAGATGTCGGCCGACGCCACCACATCCTCCAGCAGCACCACCTCGAACCCGTCCATCGCGGCCTGAAGCGCGCAGATCGGGTCGACCTCGGTCACCTTGACCCGCGCGCCGGCGCCCTGGAGGCTGGCGGCCGAGCCCTTGCCCACGTCGCCATAGCCGCAGACAACGGCGACCTTGCCCGCCATCATCACGTCGGTGGCGCGGCGGATGCCGTCGACCAGCGATTCCTTGCAGCCATACTTGTTGTCGAATTTCGACTTGGTGACGCTGTCGTTGACGTTGATCGCCGGGAAGGGCAGCAGCCCCTTCCTGTGCAGGTCATAGAGGCGATGCACGCCGGTCGTGGTCTCCTCGGAGACGCCGCGGATCGCGTCGCGCTGGCGGGTGAACCAGCCGGGGGTTTCCGCCATGCGCATGCGGATCTGGGCGAACAGCGCCTCTTCCTCCTCGCTGGTCGGCACGTCGATCAGGCCGGTCTCGCCGGCCTCGACCCGCGCGCCCAGCAGCACATACATGGTCGCGTCGCCGCCATCGTCCAGGATCATGTTCGCGCTGCCTTCAGCGAACTGGAAGATCCGGTCGGTATAGGACCAGTATTCGGCCAGCGTCTCGCCCTTGATGGCGAAGACCGGCACGCCCGAGGCCGCGATCGCCGCCGCCGCGTGGTCCTGGGTGGAATAGATGTTGCAGGACGCCCAACGCACCTCGGCGCCAAGCGCCACCAGCGTCTCGATCAGCACGGCGGTCTGGATGGTCATGTGCAGGCTGCCGGCGATCCGCGCCCCGGCCAGCGGCTTGGCCGCGCCATATTCAGCGCGCAGCGCCATCAGGCCGGGCATCTCGGTTTCGGCGATGTCCAGTTCCTTGCGCCCGAAATCGGCCAGGCTGATGTCTCGAATGATGTAATCGGTCACTGCGCTTGCCTCTTTTGTCCCGTGCCTGCCGGGGGATAGCGCAAGCGGCGGCGGACCGAAAGGGGCGATGGGGCGCCAGGGGGCTGATCGCAACGGATGCACCCCGCAGGGCGGCTGCGGCAGAACCCCAGACCTGCCGCAGCCTGGAAAGCGGCAATATGCTGCCCTCTCCTCGATGTCGGCGGTCAAGCCGCCGATCCTCGCCCATCCGTCCGCCAGGCGGTTCTCCGGCCACGGTGCCGGACCCGCGGCGACCCTGCGCCCGATCCGCGAAAGGCGGGTCCCGGCGGAAGGGTCTCGGCAGAGGGGCGAACCCCAATCAGGAAAATTCTGCCCCCTTACCCGGCGGAAGGCAAAGGAAATGCGCGCAATCAGCTGTCCGAATCGGTTCAGTTCCCGCAGGAAGCCGCCCGCGCGTCCCAAGGGACACGCTTTTGCGGCGGCCGGCGCGGTTTTCGCCGCGATCCGCGCGCCTGTCCCGGCGCGTGATTCGTCAGGCCGGGGCGGTCGCGGCCGGGGCGGCAGAGGGTCTTGGCCGCGAGCCGCGGGCGATGCGGGTCATGAAGTCGTGCAGCGCCTGCTTGGCGGCGATCATCGGCGGCGTGCCCGGATACCATTCCGCCATCCGCCCGTCGACGATCATCCGCGCCAGCCCATAGGCGAAGCTGCGGCCCGAGATCACCATCAGCGGAATGTTCTCGTTCGGGGCCAGGTGCCCGCAATCGCGCGCCCGCTCCAGCATCCGCTGCATCAGTTCGCGCATCGAATCGTGATAGCGCTGCAGCCGCGGATTGCCGACAAGCTGCACCAGATGCCCGCCCGAGATCAGGCGGAAATAGCGTTCATGCTGCACGGCCCATTCGATATAGGCCTCGCCAAGCGCGCCGAACTGGGCCACCGCGTCGTCGGGATTGACCTTGACCACCGCCTTGACGCAGCTGTCATGCAGCCACAGCAGCGCCTGTTCGGCCGCGGCCTCGTAGACCGCATCCACGTCGGGAAAGATCCCCGCGACATCATCGAGGTTCGCCCCGGCCTCGGCGGCGATCTGCGCCAGGGACGGGGGCGTTGCCGCCGGATGACGCAGCAGGTCCATCGCCGCGGCGATGGTGCGCTGATGAAGTCCGCTCCCGTCCGGCTTCTGATCATACATTTCCGTTCCCCCAGTGCAGGGCAAAGTTACGCGATCCTGACCGGCGTCGGGAATGGCACCGAGAGCAATGGCTAAACGACACCGTTCAATCTTCTCGCAAGAGATGCACCATAAGCAAGCACCGTTTCAACTGAAAATAGACTAAACTTGATCTATTAAATTTCTAGTTGAAATTTACTTATGTAATGGCAATTTCATGGGGCAGATCGATGATTCCAAAAGACAAATCCATGCCCGGCAACGTCAGGGATGCCGGATCGTGGCTGCCTGTCGGTTCTTCCGATCTCCTCCCGGAACTGCGACAAATATGGTGATATTTTACCGAAGCTTGTCGGTTGCCGCCAGTTCGCCTTTTAGACAGGTTGCCAGCCGGGCGCAGTCATGCTGCCCCGGCCGGCGATCCGTCATCAGCCTTCCGCGCGGGCCTGGCGCTTGCGCTCGTGCGGGTCCAGGAAGCGCTTGCGCAGCCGGATGTTTCGCGGCGTCACCTCGACCAGCTCGTCGTCGTTGATATAGGCGATGGCCTCTTCCAGCGACATGCGGACCGGCGGCGTCAGGCGCACGGCCTCGTCGGTGCCCGAGGCGCGCACGTTGGTCAGCTTCTTGCCCTTCAGCGGGTTCACTTCCAGGTCGTTGTCGCGCGAATGCTCGCCGATGATCATGCCCTGGTACAGCTGTTCCTGCGCGCCGATGAACATCTTGCCGCGGTCTTCCAGGTTCCACAGCGCATAGGCCACCGAGACGCCATCCTCCATCGAGATCAGCACGCCCTGGCGGCGGCCCTGGATGGCCCCCTTGTAGGGCGCCCAGCCGTGGAAGATGCGGTTCAAGACGCCGTTGCCGCGCGTGTCGGTCATGAATTCGCCGTGATAGCCGATCAGCCCGCGCGAGGGCACATGCGCGACGATCCGGGTCTTGCCGTGGCCGGCGGGACGCATGTCGACCATCTCGCCCTTGCGCTCGCCGGTCAGCTTCTCGATCACCGCGCCGGTATAGTCGTCATCCACGTCGATGATGACTTCCTCGACCGGCTCCAGCCGCTGGCCGTCTTCCTCGCGGAAGATGACGCGGGGGCGGCTGATCGACAGCTCGAAACCCTCGCGGCGCATGTTCTCGATCAGCACGCCCATCTGCAATTCGCCGCGGCCCGAGACCACGAAGGCCTCGCCGCCCGGCGTGTCCTCGACCTTGATGGCGACGTTGACCTCGGCCTCGCGCATCAGCCGCTCGCGGATGACGCGGGACTGGACCTTCTTGCCGTCCTGGCCGGCCAGCGGGCTGTCGTTGATGCCGAAGGTCACGCTGATGGTGGGCGGGTCGATGGGCTGCGCGGGCAGGGCGGTCGTCACCTCGGGCGCGCAGAGCGTGTCGGCCACGGTGGCCTTGGCCATGCCGGCGATGGTCACGATGTCGCCGGCCTCGGCGACGTCGATCGGGGTCTGGGTCAGGCCGCGGAAGGCCAGGATCTTGCTGATGCGGAACTGCTCGATCCGCTCGCCGTCGCGCGACAGGGCCTTCAGCGTGTCGCCGGCCCTGGCGGTTCCCGCCTCGACCCGGCCGGTCAGCAGGCGGCCCAGGAAGTTGTCGGCGCCAAGCGTGGTGGCCAGCATCTGGAACGGCTCGGCCGCGCGGGCGATCTGCCTGGGCGGCTCGACATGTTTCAGGATCAGGTCGAACAGCGCCGACATGTCCTTGCGCGGGCCGTCCAGCACCTCGTCCGCCCAGCCGCCGATCCCCGAGGCATAGAGATGCGGGAAATCCAGCTGCTCGTCGCTGGCGCCCAGATTGGCGAACAGGTCGAAGACGTCGTTCAGCGCGTCGTCGGGCTCGGCGGCGGGCTTGTCGACCTTGTTCAGCACCACGATGGGCTTGAGGCCAAGGGCCAGCGCCTTCGAGGTCACGAATTTCGTCTGCGGCATCGGGCCTTCGGCGGCATCGACCAGCAGGCAGACGCCGTCGACCATCGACAGGATGCGCTCGACCTCGCCGCCGAAATCGGCGTGGCCGGGGGTGTCGACGATGTTGATCCGCGTGCCCTTCCACTCGACCGAGGTGGCCTTGGCCAGGATGGTGATGCCGCGCTCGCGCTCGATGTCGTTGCTGTCCATGGCGCGTTCCGCGACGGCCTGGTTCTCGCGGAAGGAGCCCGACTGTTTCAGCAGCTGGTCCACCAGGGTGGTCTTGCCGTGGTCGACATGGGCGATGATGGCGATATTGCGGATATCCATGGGGGCCTTCTTCAGCGTTTCGCGGCTGCCCTAACGTGGCATGGCCGGAATGACCAGTGAAAAACGCCGGCCATGGGGCCTGCTGCATCCTTCCGCGCGGCGGTGCCGTTGCGTCCGGCGCCCGCCGCGGCGGAATGCGGATGATTTCGCCACCGCGCATCCCCGCCGGGCCGGGACGCAGGGTGGCGCCGGGGTGGGCCGCCTTGCCCCGCGCGTCAGCGCAGGCCCAGGAAGGACAGGATGAACAGGACGATGACGACCAGTCCGACGATATAGATGATCGAGTTCATGGGCTTCTCCCTTTGTCGGTTCGCGGCCCCGTCGCGCATCGCCGCGTCCGTTGCCCTTGCCAGGGAAACGAGCGCGGCTTGCGGCGGGTTCCGTCGCCGCGGCGTTTTCCCTGCCGATGCGGCGGCGCGGTTCTGGGACGGGATTCAGCGGCGGGGCAGCCAGCCCAGCCCGGCCTCGGTATGGCCCTCGGGGTTGTATTCGGCGCTGATCCAGCCGCGATAGCCGCTGGAATCGACCATCGCGAAGAAGGCCGGCCAGTCGATCTCGCCGCCCACGGGCTCGTGGCGGCCCGGATAGCCGGCGATCTGCACATGGCGCACATGCGGCGCCACGCGCGCCCAGGTGCCGGCCACGTCGCCGGTGATCCGTTGCGCGTGATAGGCGTCGAACTGCAGGCCCAGGTTGGGGGCGCCGATCTCCTCGATGATCGCCGCGGCCAGGTCGAAATCCGCCAGGAAATAGCCCGGCATGTCGATCCGGTTGATCGGCTCGATGGTCAGGCTGGCATGGGGCGCGCGCTGGACCGCCCATCGCAGGTTCTCGACGAAGACCGCCCGCGCGGCGTCGCCCTCGGCCCGGCCGGCCATGACGTGGATGTGGCGCGCCCGCAGCGCCTGGGCGAAGCGCAGCGCGCGGTCGAAATCGTGGCGGAAGCGTTCCTCGCGCCCCGGCTCGGCGGCGAAGCCGCGCGGCCCGCCGGCCCAGTTCGGCGGCGGGGTGTTCAGCAGCACCATCTCGACCCCGGCGGCGGTGGCCGCCCGCGACAGGTCCTTCGCGGCGATGTCATAGGGAAACAGGATCTCGACCCCGGTGAAGCCCGCATGGGCCGCGGCGGCGAAGCGGTCCTGCATCGGCAGTTCGGTGAACAGCATGGTCAGGTTGGCGGCGAAACGCGGCATCGGGACCTCAGGGTTCCAGGGCGAAGAACTGCCCGGCCGAGCGCACGCCGGTCCGGCCGCCCGGCCCGTCCGAGGCCGCCGCCGCCAGCCGGTAGAAGGTCTTGCGGTCGATCAGCGCCTCCAGGCCCGCGCGCACCATCACATAGGGGCGCGGCTCGGTCGCGTCGCCGCGCAGGATGATCGGATGTTCGGCATCGGCCGTCACCCGGTCGCCGACATTGGTGGTGAAGGTGATGCGGTCGCGGAGGATGTCGGCATCGGTCGCCACGAAGGGCGCATCGACGACGCGGATGCCGACCTTCTCGACCGGGGTGACCAGGAAGAAGCTGTCGCCCTCGCGCTTCAGGATGGTGGAAAACAGCCGCACCATGGCCGGGCGCCCGATCGGCGTGCCCTGATAGAACCATGTGCCGTCGGCGCGGATCTCCATGTCCAGGTCGCCGCAGAAGGGCGGGTTCCACAGATGCACCGGCGGCAGCCCGCCCGCCTTGGCCGCCTTGCTTGCGGCTTCGGCAATGCCCTCTGCACTCACGCTTTTGTCAGACTGATCGGCCATTGGATGTGGTCGCCCGTGATTTGGTTGCATATGCTGGTCTAGAGCAGGAGAAAGGCATTGTCATGGCTTCGGATGAAATTCTGGTGCAGCAGGTGACGCAGCTTGGCCAGAAGCTGGCCGGGGCGCGCAGCAGCATCGAGCAGCGCTTCGTCGGCCAGCATGGCGTGGTCGAGCAGGTGCTGGCGGCGATCCTGTCGGGCGGGCACGCGCTTCTGGTGGGCCAGCCCGGCCTGGGCAAGACCATGCTGGTCGACACGCTGGCCACGGTGATGGGGCTGCACAGCCAGCGCATCCAGTTCACCCCCGACCTGATGCCCGCCGACATCCTGGGTTCCGAGGTTCTGGACGTGCTGCCCGACGGCAGCCGCGCCTTCCGCTTCATCGAGGGCCCGGTCTTCACCCAGCTTCTGATGGCCGATGAGATCAACCGCGCCAGCCCCCGCACGCAGTCGGCGCTTCTGCAGGCCATGCAGGAACGCGAGGTGACGGTGGGCGGCCAGCACCGCCCGCTGGGGCGGCCCTTCCATGTGCTGGCCACCCAGAACCCGATCGAGCAGGAGGGCACCTATCCGCTGCCCGAGGCGCAACTGGACCGCTTCCTGCTGCAGATCGACGTCGATTACCCGGACCGCGACACCGAGCGCGAGATCCTGCTGGCCACGACCGGCATCGAGGAGGGCGCGTCCCATGCCGTCTTCGACCCGGCGGAACTGATCGCGGCGCAGCGCCTGATCCGGCAGATGCCGGTGGGCGAGGCGGTGGTCGAATCGATCCTGGACCTGGTGCGCGCCTGTCGCCCCGGCGCCCCCGAGGCGGCGGGATTCGTCGGCGACACGCTGGTCTGGGGGCCGGGGCCGCGCGCCGCGCAGGCGCTGATGCTGGTCACGCGGGCGCGGGCGGCGCTGAACGGCCGCTTCGCGCCGACGTTGGAGGATGTCGAGGCCATGGCCGCGCCGGTCCTGCGCCACCGCATGGCGCTGTCCTTCGCCGCCCGCGCGCGGGGCGAAAACGTCGATGGCGTGATCGGGCGCATCCTGGACGAACGGACCCACAGCCGCCACGCCGCATGAGGTCTGCCCCTTGCCGCCGAACAGCCTGCCCATGACGCCCCCCAAACCACGCATGGCCGAACTGCGCTCGCGCGCCGAGGCGGCCAGCGCGCATCTGCCCGGCCTGATCCTCTCGGCCGAGCGGCTGGCCGCGATGGTCGCGCCCGGCGCGCATGGCCTGCGCCGCGCCGGTCCGGGCGAGGATTTCTGGCAATACCGCCCCGCCGCGCAGGGCGACAGCGCGCGGGCCATCGACTGGCGCCGCTCGGCCCGGTCGGACGCGCAATTCGTCCGCGACCGCGAGGCGCAGACGGCGCAGGCGGTGGCGATCTGGGTCTCGGGCGGGCAGGGAATGGATTTCGCCGGCGGGCCCGGCCGGCCGACCAAGGCCGCCCGCGCGCGGCTTCTGGCGCTGGCTCTGGCCATGGTGCTGCTGCGCGGGGGCGAGAAGGTCGGCCTTCTGGGCCAGCCCGCCCGCGCCGGCCGCGTCCAGGGCGATCGCATCGCCGAGGCGCTGGTGACGGCCGCGCCCGTGGCCGGCGACGACGACCAGCCCGATGCCGACGCGCTGCGCCCCAACCAGCGGCTGGTGCTGATCGGCGATTTCCTGGAACGCCCCGACTGGCTGCCGCCGCTTCTGGCCCGCGCCTCGGCGATGGGGGTGCGCGGCGCGATGATGCAGCTGCTGGACCCGGACGAGGAAGCCTTCCCCTATGCCGGCGCGGTGGTTTTCCGGTCGCTGTCCGGCCGGCTTTCGCATGACAGCCGCGACGCGCAGGGGCTGCGCGCCGCCTATCTGCAGCGGCTGGCCGAGCGGCGCGACTGGCTGTCGGCGCAGGCGGCGGGCGCGGGCTGGCATTTCGGCCATCACGCGACCGATCACGCGCCCGCGGTGGCGCTGGAATGGCTGTATCAGGTGCTGGGGGGCTGATGCTGATCCTCGGGCCCCTGGGATTCGCGGCGCCATGGGTGCTGACGGCGCTGGCCCTGCTGCCGGTGCTGTGGCTGATCCTGCGCGCCATGCCGCCCAGCCCGCGCCGGGTGGAGTTTCCGGGCGTGGCGCTGCTGCGCGGGCTGGTGGACCGGCAGCCGGTGGCGCGGCGCACGCCCTGGTGGCTGCTGTTGCTGCGGCTGGCGGCGATCGCGGCGCTGATCCTGGCCTTTGCCGGGCCGGTCTGGAAGCCGGCGCCGCAGGACGATGCCGACGGCCCGCTGCTGGTGCTGATGGATGCCGGCTGGGCGGCCGCGCCCGACTGGCCCGCGCGCCAGGCCCGCGCCGAGCGCGCCCTGGCCGAGGCCGCCGCCGATGGCCGTCCCGCCGCGCTGCTGCTGGCGGATGGCCGCGCGGATCCCGGCGCGCTGAGCTTCCAGCCCGCCGATGCGCTGCTGGCGCGGCTGCGCGCGGCGCAGCCCGTCGCATGGGAAACCACGCTGCCCGAGGATCCCGCCGCCGCGCTGGCCGACCTGCCGCAGGGGCGGTTCTCGACCCTGTGGATCGCCGACGGGCTGGACCATCCGCATCGCGCCGCCTGGCTGTCCGCGCTGGCCGAGCGCGGCGGCGTCACCGTGCTGCCGCCCTCGGGCCCCGTCCGCGCGCTGAGCCTGCATGACGGCGAGACGCCCTCGCTGACGCTGACCTCGACCGACGATGCGGCGCCCGCCGTGCTGGCCATCGGCCCCGATCCGCAGGGGGTGGAGCGCGAGCTGGCGCGGCTGGCGCCGGGCGATGCCTCGGGCGAACGCGGCGTCGCCACGCGGCCGGTGGCCATCGACCTGCCGCCCGAGCTGCGCAACCGCATCACCCGCTTCCAGGTCGAGGGCGTGGCCCATGCCGGCGCCGTGGTGCTGGCCGACGACCGGGTGCGGCGTCACAAGGTCGGGCTGGTGGGCGATGCCGACCGCCAGGCCGAGGGCCAGCAATTGCTGTCTCCGCTGCATTACCTGCGCCGGGCGCTGGCGCCGACCACCGACCTGGTCGAGGGCGGGCTTGGCGACGTCCTGGACACCGCGCCCGACGTCATCATCCTGGCCGACCAGGTCGAGCTGGCCGAGGCCGGCGAGCTGGCCGGCTGGGTCGAGGAGGGCGGGCTGCTGATCCGTTTCGCCGGGCCGCGCATGGCCGCCTATGACCGGCTGGTCGAGGAGCCGCTGCTGCCGGTGCAGCTGCGCCAGGGCGGGCGCGACATCGGCGGCGCGCTGAGCTGGGGCGACCCGCGCGGCGTCAGGCCCTTCGCCTCGGACGGGCTGTTCGCCGGGCTGCCCGCGCCCGAGGACGTGGCGATCCGCGCCCAGCTGATGCCGCAGCCCGCCCCCGACCTGGCCGAGCGCACCATCGCCGCGCTGACCGACAACACGCCGCTGGTCACCCAGGCCCGGCAAGGCCAGGGGCAGCTGGTGCTGTTCCACGTCACCGCCAATGCCGAATGGTCGAACCTGCCGATCTCGGGCCTGTTCGTGCAGATGCTGGAACGGCTGATCGCCACCGCCCGCAGCAGCCCGGCCGAGGCGCTGGCCGAGGATCGCGAACATCCCTTCTGGACGCCTCGGACGCTGCTGGACGGCTTCGGCCGCGCCCAGCCGGCCGAGGGGCTGGCCCCGGTGCCCGCCGAGGCGCTGGCCGATGGCCCCGGCCCCGACCATCCCGCCGGGATCTATGCCGCCGGGGATCGCCACGTGGCGCTGAACGCGGGCGGCGATTTCGCGCTGGCGACCTGGCCCGGCGCCCGGATCGAGGACCGGGCCGAGGGCGCGGGGCGCGACCTGAAGGGTGCGCTTCTGGCCGCCGCCGCGATCCTTCTGGCGCTGGACGCGCTGGGATCGGCCTGGCTGGCCCGCGGCCACCGGGGCCAGGGACGCGGCCAGGGACGGTCCACCGCGCTGCTGCTGGCCGGGCTGCTGGCGTTGTCGCCGCCGCCCGCGACGGCGCAGCAGGGCGAGCTGAACGCCGAGCTGATCCGCGCCGCCGACGAGGTCGCGCTGGCCTATGTGCTGACCGGGGACGAGGAGGTCGACGAGATCTCGCACGAGGGGCTGCGCGGGCTGTCCATGGTGCTGCGCCAGCGCAGCTCGGTCGAGCCCGGCGCGCCGGTCGCCATCGACCTGGACCAGGACGAGCTGTCGGTGCTGACCTTCCTCTACTGGCCGGTGACCGACAGCCAGCCGCTGCCTTCGCCGCAGGCCTATCTGCGGCTGAACCACTTCCTGCGCTCGGGCGGGATGATCCTGTTCGACACGCGCGACGGCGACATCGCCGGCGTGGGCGGCCCGGACATGAGCGCGGCGCTGCAAAGCCTGGCCGCGCCGCTGGAGATCCCGCCGCTGGCGCCCATCCCCGACGATCACGTCCTGACCCGCACCTTCTACCTGCTTTCGGATTTCCCCGGTCGCTGGCAGGGCCAGCCGGTCTGGGCCGAGGCACCCGTGTCCGAGGCCGCCGTCGAGGGCGGCTTCCGGCAGCTGAACGACGGCGTCAGCCCGGTGGTGATCGGCGGCAATTCCTGGGCCGAGGCCTGGGCCCTGGGCGATGACGGGATGCCGCTGTTTCCCATCGGCCGCGGCTGGGAGGGCGAGCATCAGCGCGAGCTGGCCTGGCGCTTCGGGGTCAACCTGATCATGTATGTGCTGACCGGCAACTACAAGTCCGACCAGGTCCATGTGCCGGCGCTGCTGGACCGGCTGCGCGTGGAAGAGGATCTGGCCCGATGAACCTTTCGGCGACGGCATTGCGCTTCGATCCCGCGCTGCCCTGGTGGGCGATCGCCGCGCTGGCCGGGCTGGCGCTGCTGGTCGCGGGCTTCGCGCTGTGGCGGGGGTTGCGCGGCTGGGCCTGGCGGGGCCTTGCGGGGCTGGCCGCCGCGCTGGCCTTGGCCGGCCCGGCGCTGGAGCTGGGCAGCCGGGCGGGGCTGTCGGACATCGTGATCCTGCTGGACGACCGTTCCGCCAGCCAGTCGCTGCCGGGCCGCGCGGGCCAGACCGATGCGGCGCTGGAGGCGCTGGAGACGCAGATCGCCGCGCTGCCGGGGACCGAGCTGCGCCGCGTGACCCTGGGCGACGACGATGACGGCACGCTTCTGGCCACCGCGCTTTCCCGCGCCATCGCCGCCGAGCCCGAGGCGCGGCTGGCCGGGGTGATCGCGCTGACCGACGGCCGGCTGCACGACCCGGCGATGCTGCCCGCCGCCGCCCCCGCGCCGATCCACACGCTGCTGACCGGCCAGCCCCAGGACTGGGACCGCCGCCTGGTGATCGAGGAGGCCCCCGCCTTCGGCCTGATCGACCAGGAGGTCAGCATCCGCCTGCGCGTCGAGGACCAGGGCGCCGTCCCCGACGACGTGCAGGGCCGCTCCGCCAACCTGCGCATCAGCATCGACGGCGAGGAGGAACAGGTCTTCGCCGTCCCTCCCGGCCTGTCGCTGGAGATGCCGCTGCGGCTGGCCCATGCCGGCCAGAACACCGTGCAGATCGGCTTCGACGCGCCCGCCAGCGAGGCCGGGCCGCCCGAGCTGACCGACCGCAACAATGCCGCCGCGATCAGCATCAACGGCGTGCGCGACCGGCTGCGCGTCCTGCTGGTCTCGGGCGAGCCGCATGCCGGCGAACGGACATGGCGCAACCTGCTGAAATCCGACGCGGCGGTGGACCTGATCCATTTCACCATCCTGCGCCCGCCCGACAAGTCCGACGGCGTGCCGGTGGACGAGCTGGCGCTGATCGCCTTCCCCACGCGCGAGCTGTTCCTGGAGCGGATCGACGATTTCGACCTGATCATCTTCGACCGCTACAGCGTCCGGGGCATCCTACCGCCCGACTATTACATGAACATCGCCCGCTATGTGCGCGAGGGCGGCGCGATCCTGGTGGCGGCGGGGCCGGAACTGGCCAGCGTCGAAAGCCTCAGCCTGTCGCCCCTGGGCCCGATCCTGCCCGCGCGCCCCACCGGCCGGGTCGTCGACGAGCCCTTCCGCCCGCAGCTGAGCGATGACGGGCGGCGCCATCCGGTGACCACGGCCCTGCCCGGTGCGCCCGCCGATGGGGCCGGGAACGAGGCCGGGGCCGGGGACGGCTGGGGTCGCTGGTTGCGCATGGTCGAGGTGACGCCCGATGCGCAGGCGCAGGTGGTGATGACCGGCGTGGACGACCGCCCGCTGCTGCTGCTGGACCGGGTGGGCGAGGGGCGCGTGGCGCTTCTGGCCTCGGACCAGGTCTGGCTGTGGGGGCGCGGCTTCGAGGGCGGCGGGCCGCAGCTGGAACTGCTGCGCCGCATCGCGCACTGGTCGATGAAGGAGCCCGAGCTGGAGGAAGAGGCGCTGCTGGCCGATGTCTCGGACGGGCTGCAGGTGCGGCTGACGCGGCGGACGATGCAGCCCGATGCCGGGCCCGTGGCGATCACCCGCCCCGACGGCACGGTCGAGGAGGTGCCGCTGGCCGAGGACGGGCCGGGCCGCTTCACCGGCGACTGGACCGCGCCCGAGCCGGGGCTCTACCGGTTGCAAGACGGCGATCTGCGCCGGGTGCTGGCGCTGGGGCCCGCCGCGCCGCGCGAGTTCGAGCAGACCGTGGCCAGCGGCGAGGCCCTGGCCCCGCTGGCCGAGGCCTCGGGCGGCGCGGTGCTGAACCTGTCCGAGGGCGTCCCCGACCTGCGCGTGGTGCCCGAAGGCCGCCGCGCCCATGGCCAGGGCGTCGCGGGCGACTGGATCGCGATCACCAGCCGCGACGCGGCCACCGTCACCGGGCTGGAGCGGCGCCCGCTGCTGCCCGGCTGGGCCTGGCTGGGCCTGGTCGCCGGGCTGATCCTGGCGGGCTGGCTGGCCGAGGGGCGGCGGGGAAGCGGCGGCGGCGGCGGCTCGCCGATGCCGGACGCGCCGGGCCGGGCCTGATCCGGTCGCGCTTGCCAATGGTCATGGGCATTGGTAACCCGTTGAAAATCGCCTGAAGGAACGGACATGGCAGAGGCAACGCGCAATCCAGCCCCCTATACCGAGGCCGATCTCAGCCTCATCAAGCGGATCATCCCGCATCGCTATCCCTTCCTGTTCATCGACAAGGTGCGCGACATCGTGCCCTTCGAAGGCGGTGTCGGCATCAAGAACGTCACCTGCAACGAGCCGCATTTCCAGGGCCATTTCCCCGACGAGCCGGTGATGCCCGGCGTCACCCTGGTCGAGGCCATGGCCCAGACCGCGGCCATCGTGGTCGGCATCAGCATGAACATCATCGACCAGCCGATGCTGACCTATTTCATGGGCATCGACAAATGCAAGTTCCGCCGCATGGTGGTGCCGGGCGATGTCGCTGAGCTGCATGTCAAGGCCATCCGCGGCGGCGGCAAGATCTGGAAATTCGAGGGCCGGGCGCTGGTCGACGGCCAACTCTGCGCCTCGGCCGAATTCACGGCCATGATGGCGCGCAAAGAAGATGAGTGACACCCGCATCCACCCCTCGGCCGTGATCGAGCCGGGGGCGCAGATCGGCGAAGGGGTCGAGATCGGCCCCTTTTGCGTCGTCGGCCCGCAGGTCAGCCTGGCCGCCGGGGTGGTGCTGAAATCGCATGTCGTCGTGACCGGCGAGACCTCGGTGGGCGAGGGCACGGTGATCTTCCCCTTCGCCTCGATCGGCGAGATCCCCCAGGACCTGAAGTTCCGCGGCGAGCGCGCGCGGCTGGAGATCGGCGCCCGCAACCGGATCCGCGAATACGTGACGATGAATCCCGGCACCGAGGGCGGCGGCGGCGTCACCCGGATCGGCGATGACGGGCTGTTCATGGCCGGCAGCCACGTTGCCCATGATTGCCAGCTTGGCGACCGGGTGATCCTGGTCAACAACGCCTCGGTCGCCGGCCATTGCGTGCTGGAGGACGACGTGATCGTCGGCGGGCTGTCGGGCGTGCATCAGTTCGTGCGCATCGGCCGGGGCGCGATGATCGGCGCGGTCACGATGGTGACGGCGGACGTGATCCCCTACGGGCTGGTGCAGGGGCCGCGCGGCCATCTGGACGGGCTGAACCTGGTGGGCCTCAAGCGCCGCGGGGCCAGCCGCAGCGACATCGCCGCGCTGCGCGACTTGCTGGCGGCGCTTGGCGGCGGGGCGTTCCGCGACACGGCGCGCGCACGCGCCGGTGCCGAGGCGACGGCGATGGAACGCGACGTCCTGGACTTCATCCTCGGCCCCTCGGAGCGCAGCTTCCTGACCCCGAAACCCGCATGAGCCGCATCGCCGTCATCGCCGGGCAGGGCGCGCTTGCCCCGGCCATCATCGCCGCGCTGGGCGACCCGCTGGTCTATGCGCTGGAGGGCTTCGCCCCCGACGGCGTCGCCGCCGCCCCCTTCCGGCTGGAGCGGCTGGTGCCGTTCCTGGACAGCCTGATCGACCAGGGCGTGGAACGGGTGGTCTTCGCCGGCGCCATCCGCCGCCCGCGACTGGAACCCGAAGCCTTCGACGCGCGCACCGCGCAACTGGTGCCGCGGATCATGATGGCGATGCAGTCGGGCGACGACGCGGCCCTGCGCGCGGTCCTCGACGTGTTCGAGGAAAACGGCCTGAAGATCTGTTCCGTAAACGAAATCGCCCCCGAACTGATCCCGGAAGACGGCATTCTGACCGGCGCGCCGTCAGAGGCGGACCAGCGCGACGCCGACCGCGCCGCCGCCATCCTGGCCGCGCTCGGCGGGCTGGATATCGGCCAGGGCGCGGTGGTGGCGCAGGGGCTGTGCATGGCGATCGAGACCCTGCCCGGCACCGCCGCCATGCTGGATTTCGTCGCCTGCCACGCCGATCTGCGGCCCAATCCCAAAGGCGCGCGCGGCGTCTTCTACAAGGCGCCGAAGCCGGGCCAGGACCGGCGCATCGACCTGCCGACGCTTGGCCCCGACAGCGTGACCCAGGCGGCCGCGGCGGGCCTTGCCGGCATCGCCTGGGAGGCCGGGGGCGTGATCCTGCTGGACCGGGTCGAATCCATCCGCCGCGCGGAAACGGCGGGGATGTTCTTGTGGGCGCGGTCGCCAATGGGTATTTGAACAACAGAGAAACGAAGTCGCGTCTTCTTCGTTGTCCCAAATACCCATGAAACGAGCTGGCAGGCGGGCGGCATGAAGTTCTTTCTGATCGCAGGAGAGCCCTCGGGCGACCAGCTGGGCGCGGCGCTGATGGCCGGGCTTCGCGAATTGCTGCCGGATGTGGAATTCGTCGGCATCGGCGGCCCGGAGATGGCCGGCCAGGGGCTGGAGAGCCTGTTCGCGATGGACGAGCTGAGCCTGATGGGCATCTGGGAGGTGCTGCCGAAATACCGCCAGCTGAAGCGCCGCATCGCCCAGACGGCGGAGGCGGTCCAGGACGCGGCGCCGGATGCGCTGATCACCATCGACAGCCCGGATTTCTGCCTGCGGGTGGCGCGGCTGGTCCGTGCGGCGCGGCCGGATCTGCGCACCATTCATTATGTCGCGCCCTCGGTCTGGGCCTGGCGGCCGGGGCGGGCGGCGAAGATGGCCGGGGTGATCGACCATGTGCTGGCGATCCTGCCCTTCGAGCCGCCCTACATGCATGCCGCCGGGATGAGCTGCGATTTCGTCGGCCATCCGATCGCCACCGCGCCCGTCGCCGGCCCCGACGAGGCCGCGCAGTTCCGCGCCGCTCATGGCATCGCCCCGGACGCGCCGGTGGTGCTGTGCCTGCCGGGATCACGCCGCTCGGAGGTCGGCCGCCTGGCCGGCCGCTTCGACGAGGCGCTGATCCGGCTGCGCGACCGCGTACCCGAGATCCGCGTCGTGCTGCCCACCGTGCCCGGCGTGGCCTCGATGGTGCGCGAGATGACCCGGCGCTGGCCCGATGCCCCGGTGGTGGTCGAGGATCCCGACGAGAAGCGCGCGGGTTTCGCCGCGGCGGATCTGGCGCTGGCCGCCTCGGGCACGGTCAGCCTGGAGCTGGCCGCCAATCGCGTGCCGATGGTGATCGGCTATGACATGGCGCCGGTCAGCCGGCTGCTGGTCGGGCTTCTGCTGCGCACCGACACGGTCACGCTGGTCAACCTGGTCAGCGAGACCCGCGCGGTGCCGGAATTCCTGGGCCGGCGCTGCCAGCCGGGGCCGCTGGCCGCCGCGCTGCAGACGGTGCTGGAGGACATGGGCGCGCGCAAGGCGCAGCTGGATGCCATGGACCTGACCATGGACCGGCTGGGCAAGGGAGGCGAGGCGCCGGGCCTTCGCGCGGCGCGCTCGGTGCTGCGGGCGGTTACAGAAGCGCGGTCACGATGATCTCGACCTTGTAGTCGGGCGTGGCCAGCTTCGCCTCGCCGGTGGCGCGGGCGGGGGCGTGGCCCTCGGCGACCCATTCGTCCCAGACCGCGTTCATCTGCGCGAAATCGGCCATGTCGGCCATCCAGATCTGGGCCGAGACGATGCGGGTCTTGTCGGTGCCGGCCTCGGCCAGCAGCCGGTCGACCTGCGCCAGCACCGCGCGGGTCTGGTCCGCGACGCTGGCGCCGGGTTCGCCGACCTGCCCGGCCAGCCAGACCATGCCATTGGCGACGACCGCCTGGCTCATCCTCTTGCCGCATTCGATGCGCTTGATCTCGCTCATGTCTCGTTCTCCGTAGGGGGCGTTGCCGGTTCCGGCCGGGATTCCGTCAGCGATAACAACCATCTGGCGGGGATCCGGGTCCTGGCCGCCCGCGGACCATACCGGGCCTGCGGGTCGAGTTCAATCGCCGCGCCATGCCCGGCCCGAGGCCCGAAAGCAGTCCGGCCCGCCAGGACAGGCGGGCCGGACCATGACCGGAGTGGTGAGGGAAGCAGGTGGTTACATGACCAGGGATTTGCCGTGCTGCAGGTGCCGCACGGCCAGCTTGCGCGCCTGGCGCCCCGAGGGCAGAAGGCGCGCCGCTTGCGGTTCGTCTTCGGTCTCCGCAAGCGTCGGGAACAGCGCGAAGATCTCCTCCCGCGCTGCCTTGCCCACACCGGCCAGCGCCTGCGGGCCGGTATAGAGCGATTCGGTTTCGGCACCGTTGGAATAGACCACCTCGTGCCGGTCGAAGAGGATGTGGAAATAGTCCACCGTCTCCAGATCGTCGGCGATCTCGATGCCGTCCAGTTGCAGCAACTGCTTGGCCGCGACCAGCACCTCGGCGGTCGAGAACATGCGCTGCGCGATCCGCGACCGGACCAGGATGCGGTGCTGGGGCGAGACCAGCAGGTCGGCCGAGGGCGTGCCCGTGCCAAGCGCGCCGGCGCGGATCCGGATCGGGCGCAGGTTGGGCTTGGCGGCCAGCCCCGCGCGGCCCAGCTTGCGGCTGCCGATCCAGCGGATGGGCTGCAGGCCGTTGTCGCGGGTGCGCACCAGGTCGCCGACCTTCAGATCCTCGACCGCGACGGGGCCCGAGGCGGTCTCGATCAGCGTGCCGCGGGTGAAGCAGGGGACCACGTCGTCGGGGTCAAGCTCCAGCGTGCCTTCGGGGTCGAATTCGAGGGTGACGATGGCGAGGTCGAGCGCGGACTGAATGGTGTTTTGGGCTCCGCGAATTGCCGCAGCCGGAACCGCGCCAAGAATGGGTCCCAGGGTACTTTCGACCTGATCGGCAAGCTGATTGGCAATTTCGGAAATCGGAGCCGTCACCGTAAATGGCTGGCCTGCGACGGTGATCGTCGCAGTCACGCCCAGCCGCGCCGCCGAAAGCTCGTCGTCGGTGATCATGTAGACGCCATCATCCGGGCCTTGCATCAGATGGCCGCTGACGGGATTGACCTGAAGGCCCAGCTGGGCGACGCCCGGAATGCCAACCGTTGCGGCTGCGGTACTGAGCGTTGCTTCGCCGAGATAGGTGCCGCCCGAAAAGACCGGATCGTCATTTTCGTCGACCAGCGACATGTTGTCGCCCTGGGACAGCGTGGTTCCGTCGTCGCCACCCAGAACGCCGTACCGCGTGAACTCTTCGGATGGTCCGAAGAGGTTGACGATCTGCGTGCTGGGCAACGTGACGAGCGTCAGGTCGGCGCCAACTTCCAGAACCGCGTTCGGAATCTCGGTATAATGTGGCATACTGTCCCCTTTGTCTTGAGCCGGCCTCGCGAACGGAAAGCCGCACAATGGCAATGAAATTGGGAACTGCCGTTAACGTAATCTGAAACCACAACACACCGTAAGGGCGTATTGGCGAATCCCATATGCACGTTATGCGTGTAAAATGACGCTGGGGCAAACAAATTTATGTGCCATGGCAACGGGAAAGAGATTTTTCATGCAGGAACCGGCGGCGGTGATGCGGGAATGGTCTCTGACCGCGATCCGGGCAGGATCGCGGGCCGCGAGGGGCGCAGGCGCGGCGACGGGGTTTGCCGCCGCGCCCCGCCGTCCGGTCAGTCGCGCGCCGGGTTCAGCCAGCCTTCGCCCGACCAGACGTCCAGCAGCCGGTAATCGCCGTCCAGCAGCACCATCTGGGCGGCATGGCCGGGGGCAAGCCGGCCGAAGCGGTGGTCCTGGCCCAGCAGCCGCGCCGGCTCGGCGCTGGCCATGGCGAGGGCGCGTTCGGGGGCCAGGCCCACCAGGCGGACCAGGTTGCCCACCGCCTCGGCCAGGGTCAGGTCGGCCCCCGCCAGCGTGCCGTCCTCCAGCGTCAGGCGGCCGTCATGGCGCAGCACGCGTCGCCCGTTCAGCGGCATCTCGGTCAGCTCGGTGCCGGCGAAGGCCATGCAGTCGGTCACCAGGAAGATCCCCGAATCCCGCGCCGCCAACGCCACCCGCATCGCGGCGGGATGGACATGGATGCCGTCGGCGATCAGCCCGGCATGGCCCTCGCCGGCCAGCACCGCGCCGACCAGGCCGGGCTGGCGGTGGCCCATCTGGCTCATGGCGTTGAACAGATGCGTGGCGCAGCGCGCGCCGGCCGCGAAAGCCGCGCGGGCGGTGTCCAGATCGCAATCGCTGTGGCCCAGGCTGACGATGGCGCCGGCCTGCGACAGGGCGGCGATCTGCGCCGGCGTCGCGGCCTCGGGCGCCAGCGTCACCATCAGCGCGGGCAGGCGGCGGGCGGCCTCGCACAGGCGCGCCAGGTCGTCCTGGCCCATCGGGCGGATCAGCGCCGGATCATGGGCGCCCTTGCGGCGCGGGTCCAGATGCGGCCCCTCCAGGTGCAGGCCCAGGAAGCCGGGCACATCCGCTTGCGCCGCCGCGATTCCGGCGGCGACGACCTGCGCGGTGGCCTGGGGGGTGTCGGTGATCAGCGTGGGCAGGATGCCTGCCGCGCCCAGGCGGCGATGGGTGGCGCAGAGATGGCGCAGGGCGGCCAGGTCGGTGGTCCCGTCGACCATCGCCCCGCCGCCGCCATTGACCTGCAAGTCCAGGAAGGCGGGGGCCAGAAGCCCCTCCAGCAGCGCCTCCTCGGGGCGGGCGGGGCGCAGGGCGCGGATCCGGCCATCCTCGATCTCGACCGCGTGATCGGCCAGGATGCGGTTCCCGTCGAACAGGCGCCTTGCGGCGATGACCTGATGCATCACACCGTCTCCGTCACCTTGCGCAGATGCGGCGGGGTGTCGGGGTCGAAGCCGCGCCGCCGGGCCAGCGATTCGACCATGGCATAGAAGCTGCCGACCAGCACCAGCGGCGCAACCAGCGGATGCAGGCCGGAAACCGAGGGCAGGCGGGTGGCGCCGGGCGCATCGGCGCCGGTCACGAAGACATCCGCGCCCTGCGCCGCCAGCCTTTCGGCCGTGGCGGTCAGTTGCGGCAGGGCGGCATCCTCGACCCCCAGGGCCAGGACCGGGAACTGCGCCTGGACGATCGCGGCGGGGCCGTGCAGCACCTCGGCGGCGCTGTAGGCCTCGGCATGGATGCCCGAGGTCTCCTTGAACTTCAGCGCCGCCTCCGAGGCGATGGCGATGGCCGGGCCGCGGCCCAGCACGAAGGCCTGCTGCGCCCGCGACAGGCGCGCGGCAAGGGGCGACCAGTCCAGCGCCACTCCTTGCGCGAAGGCGTCGGGCAGGGCGGCCACGGCCTCCTGCAGCGCCTGGTCCCGCCGCCATTCCGCCAGCAGCGCCAGCCCCGCCACGACCGAATTCACGAAGGTCTTGGTGGCGGCGACGCTTTTCTCCTCGCCCGCCAGCAGCGCCAGGCAATGGGCCGAGGCCTGGGCCATCGGGCTGTCGGCATGGTTGGTGACGGCGATGGTCAGCGCGCCGCCTTCGCCCGCCGCGCGCATCATCCGGGCGATGTCCGGGCTGCGGCCGGATTGCGAGACGCCGATGCTGGCCGCGCCCGCCAGCCGCAGCGGGCGGCCATAGATCGAGGCGATGGAGGGGCCGACCGAGGCCACGGGAATGCCCGCCTGAAGCTCGATCGCGTATTTCACATAGGTCGCCGCGTGGTCCGAGGAACCGCGCGCGACGGTGGTGATCACCGCGGGATCGGTGCGGCGCAGGGCATCGGCGGCCTGGGCCAGCGCATCGCGCGACTGGCCCAGGAAGCGGGCCACCGCCTGCGGGATCTCGGCCACTTCGCGGGCCATTTGACTGTCGGTCATGGGGCTATCCTTTCGGCAGCATTGTCCTGGTTCTGCGGGGCCAGCTTCAATTCGACGGCGAAGTCATAGGCATCGCCGCGATAGAGCGAGCGGGTGAATTCGACGACCTGCCCGGACGGCAGGTAGGAGACGCGCTCGATCCTCAGGCCGGCGACGCCGGTGGGCACGCCCAGCAATTCGGCGTCGCGCGGGCCAAGGTTGGCGGCCGAGATGCGCTGGACGGCGCGGACGGGCCGGCTGCCGCGCGCTTCCAGCACGGCATAGAGCGAGGCCTCGACCGCCTCGGGATCGGGCAGCAGGGCGGCGGGCAGCGAGGCGCGCTCGATCGCCAGGGGCACGCCGTCGGAGCTGCGCACCCGCTCCAGCCGCGCCACGCGGTCCCCGGCGCCGAGGCCGAGCGCCATCACCTCCTCGGGGGCGGGGGCGTGCAGGCCGCGGGCGATCCAGCGGCTTTCGACCCGGCGGCCGCGCCGGGCCATGTCCTCGGTGAAGGAGGTCAGCAGCGACAGCGCCTGTTCCAGCCGCTCGACCCGCGGCGCGACGAAGGTGCCCGAGCCGCGCTTCTGGACCAGCTGCCCCGAGGCGACCAGCGCCTCGACCCCCTTGCGGACGGTGACGCGCGACAGGCCGGTCATCGCCGCCATGTCGCGTTCCGGCGGCAGGCTGTCGCCCGGCTTCAGCCGCCCCGAGGCGATGGCCTCGGCGATCAGCCGGTGCAGCTGCACATAGAGCGGGCCGGCGCCGCTCTCCTCGAAATCGGCGGGGGTGAACAGGTCGCTCATGCCGGCGCCTCCATCTGCCGGGCCATGGCCAGCGCGCCGTCGACGCCGCTGCCAAGCGGCTGGCGCAGCGGCCAGGGACCGTCCAGCCGCGCCGCGTAATGCGGCCCCAGCCCGCCCAGGAACACCACCGGCAGGTTCCGCCCCGCCTGCAGCACGGTCAGGACGTGGCGGACATAGCCAACCGCCTCGTCGAAGATGCGGCGGGCGGCGGGGTCGTCGCTGCCCAGGATCCGCGGCGCGAAGGCGCCGAAATCGGCGGGCGCGGCGCGGTTGCCGAAAGAGATGATGCCCTCGGCCCCGCCAAGCTCGGCCAGGATGTCTTCAAGCAGCGGCGTCATCGGCGCGAAGCCGTCGCCGGCGCGCATCGCCTCGGCCAGCAGGCTGCGGCCCAGGACGGCGCCGCTGCCCTCGTCCCCCAGCAGGAAGCCGCGCCCGCCGAACTGGCGCACCTCGCCGTCCAGTTGCCGCGCGAAGACCGAGCCGGTGCCGAGCGCGGCCAGGATGCCGTCGTCTTCCCCCAGCGCGCCGCGCGCGGCGGTCACCGCGTCATTGACGATGCGGGTGCGGGCGAAGGGCAGCAGCGCGTCCAGCCGCGCGCTGGCGGCGCGGATCGTGCCCCCGGCAAGGCCCAGCACGGCGACCAGGTCGGAAAGCGCGGCCCCGCTGCCGGCCAGCGCCGATCCGGTCGCGGCCAGGATGTTGCGCGCGGCCAGTTCGGTATCCGTGTTGATATTGGCCGGCCCGCCCTCGCCACGCCCCAGGATGCGGCCGTCGCGGTCGCAGACCGCCGCCCGGCACCCGGTTCCGCCGCCATCGATTCCCAGAAAAAGCACCATGTGGCCTCCTTGCCCGGTAAGCATACCAAAGCAATACCAAAAGAAAAGGGCAAAGTGACAATCGCCGCATAATGGACCGTTTTCAGGCGTGTCTACAAAGGGGGTTTACAATTGGTATTAGTTTGGCATTATCGGTTGAAACAGGGGAATCACATGACCGTCCGACCGACCGAAGCCAGGCATTCCGATTCCGCAGGGCTGCACGCCCAGCCCGCCGCGCAGGTCCAGGCGGTCCTGCTGGAGGCGCAGGTCGCCGCCCTTGGCTCGATCCCGCCCGCCGCGCAGGCGATCGCGGATGCGGCCGAGGCGGGGGCGCGGGCCTTGCTGGGCGGCGGGCGGATGGGCTATGCGGGCGCGGGCAGTTCCGGGCTGATGGCGATGGCCGACTGCCTGGAGCTGTCGGGCACCTTCGGCCTGCCGCCCGAGCGCACGCCGATGCTGTTCGCGGGCGGGGCGGCGGCGCTTCTGCACATGAAGGGCAGCGTCGAGGACGATGCCGAGAGCGCGGCTGAGGATGTCGCGCGGGCCGGGCTGGGGCAGGGCGACCTGCTGCTGGTGCTGTCGGCCTCGGGGACGACGCCCTATGCACTGGCGGCGGCGCGGGCCGCGCAGGCGCGCGGGGTGACGGTCGCGGGCTTCGCCAATGTCGCGGGCGTGCCGCTGCTGGAGCTGGCCGATATCCCGGTGCTGCTGGATACCGGGGCCGAGGTGGTCGCGGGCTCGACCCGGATGGGGGCGGCGACGGCGCAGAAGGTGGCGCTGAACATGCTGTCGGTGCTGGTCGCGATCCGGCTGGGCCATGTCCATGACGGCCACATGGTCAACCTGGTCGCCGACAATGCCAAGCTGATCGACCGCGCGGCGCGGATCGTGGCCGATGTCGCGCAGGTGCCGCGACCGATGGCCGAGGCGGCGCTGGTCGCCACCGACGGCGCGGTCAAGCCCGCCATCCTGGTGGCGCGCGGCATGGACCCGGCCGAGGCCGCCGCCGCGCTGAGCGAAACCGGCGGCCACCTGGCGCCGCTGGTCGACTGACCGGATTTCAACCGAAGGGCCGCCAAAAGGCCCGCACAGACAGGGAGACGACCATGACCCGAAGCCTGAGCCTTGCATTGCTGGCAAGCACCGCCCTTGGCGGCGCCGCCGCCGCGCAGGACGTGACGCTGACCATCGAGAGCTGGCGCAATGACGACCTGCAGATCTGGCAGGAGGTCATCATCCCCGCCTTCGAGGCCGACCATCCCGGCATCCGCATCAATTTCGCGCCCTCGGCCCCGGCGGAATACAATGCGGTGCTGAATTCCAAGCTGGATGCGGGCTCGGCGGGCGACCTGATCACCTGCCGGCCCTTCGACGCCTCGCTGGAGCTGTTCAACAAGGGCCAGCTGGCCGACCTGTCGGACCTGGCGGCGATGGAGAACTTCTCGGACGTGGCGAAATCCGCCTGGCAGACCGACGACGGCAGCGCCACCTTCTGCGTGCCGATGGCCTCGGTCATCCACGGCTTCATCTACAACCGCACCGCCTTCGAGGAGCTGGGGCTGGAGCCGCCGGCGACCGAGGAGGAGTTCTTCGCGCTTCTGGACCGCATCAAGGAGGACGGCAGCTATATCCCGATGGCCATGGGCACCGCCGACCAGTGGGAGGCCGCGACCATGGGCTATCAGAACATCGGCCCGAACTACTGGAAGGGCGAGGAGGGCCGCAAGGCGCTGATCGAGGGCAGCGCGAGCCTGACCGACGAGGGCTGGGTGGCGCCGTTCCGCCAGCTGGCGCGCTGGAAGGACTATCTGGGCGACGGGTTCGAGGCGCAGACCTATCCCGACAGCCAGAACCTGTTCACGCTTGGCCGCGCCGCGATCTATCCGGCCGGAAGCTGGGAGATCGGCGTCTTCGGCCCGCAGATCGACGGCGCCTTCGAGATGGGCGCCTTCCCGCCGCCCGTCCCGGCCGAGGGCGATACCTGCCATATCAGCGACCATACCGACATCGCGCTGGGGCTGAACGCGGCCTCGGCCAATGCCGAAGCCGCGCGGAGCTTCCTGGAATGGGTCGGCTCGCCCGAATTCGCGACGCTTTACGCCAATGCCCTGCCGGGCTTCTTCTCGCTGAACGCGACGCCGGTCGAGATGGAGAACCCGCTGGCGCAGGAATTCGTCAGCTGGCGGGAAAGCTGCGAGCCGACGATCCGGTCCACCTATCAGATCCTGTCGCGCGGCACGCCGAACCTGGAGAACGAGACCTGGAACGCTAGCGCCAATGTCGTGAACGGGACCGAGACGCCTGAGGCGGCGGCCGAGCGGCTGCAGGAGGGGCTGGCCTCGTGGTACGCGCCGCAGCAGCAGTGAGCGGCTGACCTGCCGGGCCTGGCGGCCCGGCGAAGGCCGGGGGGCTGCCTGCCCCCCGGACCCCCCGGGGATATTTTCGCCAAGATGAAAAGCCGGGGGTTTTCCCGAGGATGACAGCCGGGGGGTGCCCCGAGATGAAAGGAGGCGTCATGGCGCGGAGGAAGGCGTTTCGCTGGCATATCGCGGTGTTTCTGGCGCCGGCGGTGCTTGTCTATACGGCGATCATGATCGTGCCGCTGATCGGCACGCTGAACCTGTCGCTGTTCGGCCTGGTCGAGGGCAGCCGGGTCTTCGTCGGGTTGCGGAACTTCGCCATCCTGTTCGGCGATCCGCGCTGGTCGGCGGCCTTCTGGAACGCGCTTGGCAACAATGCCTGGTTCTTCCTGGTCCACATGCTGGTCCAGAATCCGGTCGGCATCCTGCTGGCGGCGCTGCTGTCCTCGCCGCGGCTGCGCATGGCGGCCTTCTATCGCACGGCGATCTTCGTGCCGACGATCCTGTCCTTCGTCATCGTCGGTTTCGTCTGGAAGCTGATCCTGTCGCCGATCTGGGGGATCGCGCCGAACATGCTGGACGCGGTCGGGCTGCGGGGGCTGTTCGCGCCCTGGCTGGGACGCGAGGAATATGCGCTGACCACGCTGGCGCTGATCTCGGTCTGGCAATTCGTGGGCATTCCGATGATGCTGATCTATGCGGCGCTGCTGTCGATCCCCGACGAGGTGATCGAGGCGGCCGAGATGGACGGCGTGACCGGCTGGTCGCAGTTCTGGAAGATCAAGCTGCCGCTGATCCTGCCCTCGATCGGGATCATCTCGGTTCTGACCTTCGTCGGCAATTTCAACGCCTTCGACCTGGTCTATGTCAGCCAGGGGGCGCTGGCGGGGCCGAATTACGCGACCGACATCCTGGGGACCTTCCTCTACCGGACCTTCTTCGGCTTCCAGTTGCAGCTGGGCGATCCGCATATGGGGGCGACCATCGCCACCGCCATGTTCGGCATCATCCTTGTCGGCGTCTGCATCTACCTGTTCGCCATCCAGACGCGGCTGCGCCGCTATCAGTTCTGAGGTGCCCCGATGAGTGCCCGCCATTCCACCGCCCGCAGCATCGCCGCCCACGCGATCCTGATCCTCTATACGGTGATCGCGCTGTTTCCGGTCTTCGTGATCGTCGTCAACAGCCTGAAGTCGCGCCGGGCGATCTTTGCCGAGCCGCTGGCCCTGCCGACGCGCGAGACCTTCGACCTGGTCGGCTATCGCACCGTCCTGGCGCAGGGGGATTTCCTGCAATATTTCCAGAACTCGATGATCGTCACCTGCGCCAGCCTGTTCTTCGTGCTGCTGTTCGGCGCGATGGCGGCCTTCGCGCTGTCGGAATACCGTTTTCGCGGCAATGCGCTGATGGGCCTCTACCTGGCGCTTGGCATCATGATCCCGATCCGGCTGGGCACGGTGGCGATCCTGCAGATGATGGTCGCCTCGGGGCTGGTCAACACGCTGACGGCGCTGATCCTGGTCTATACCGCGCAGGGCCTGCCGCTGGCCGTGTTCATCCTGTCGGAATTCATGCGCGGCGTCTCGGACGACCTGAAGAACGCCGGCCGCATCGACGGGCTGAGCGAATACACGATCTTCTTCCGCCTCGTGCTGCCGCTGGTGCGCCCGGCCATGGCGACGGTGGCGGTCTTCACCATGATCCCGATCTGGAACGACCTGTGGTTCCCGCTAATCCTGGCGCCCTCCGAGGCGACCAAGACCATCACCCTGGGCAGCCAGGTCTTCATCGGGCAGTTCGTCACCAACTGGAACGCGGTTCTGGCGGCGCTGGGGCTGGCCATCGTGCCGGTGCTGATCCTCTATCTGATCTTCTCGCGCCAGCTGATCCGCGGCATCACCGCAGGAGCCGTCAAATGATCCGCACCCTTGTCATCGGGCTGGGCCAGATGGGCATCAGCCATGCCCTGGCCTGCCATGCCGATCCGGCCTTCGAAATCGTCGGCCTGGTCAACCGCAGCACGCCCGACCTGCCCGACGCGCTGCGGGCCTATCCGCTGAGCCACGACTATGCCGAGGCGCTGGCCCGCCTGAAGCCCGATCTGGTGGTGATCGCCACCTATTCCGACAGCCATGCCGATTACGCCGTGGCGGCGATGCGGGCCGGGGCGCATGTCTTCGTCGAAAAGCCGCTGGCGACCACGGTGGCGGATGCCCGGCGGGTGGTGGATTGCGCGCAGGCCACCGGCCGCAAGCTGGTCGTGGGCTATATCCTGCGCCACCATCCCAGCTGGCAGCGCCTGATCGCCGAGGCCCGCGGGCTTGGCGGCCCCTGGGTGTTCCGGCTGAACCTGAACCAGCAATCCAGCGGCCCCAGCTGGGAGATCCACAAGGCGCTGATGCGGACCACGCCGCCGATCGTCGATTGCGGCGTCCATTATGTCGACGTGATGTGCCAGATCACCGATGCCGCCCCGGTCGAGGTGCGCGGCATGGGCCTGCGCCTCTCGGACGAGATCGCGCCCGAGATGTACAATTACGGCCATTTCCAGGTGCTGTTCGCGGATGGCTCGGTCGGCTGGTACGAGGCGGGCTGGGGGCCGATGATGTCGGACACCGCCTTCTTCGTGAAGGACGTGGTCAGCCCCAATGGCGCGGTCTCGATCCGGATGCCGGACAGCGCGCGCTCGGACGACATCGACACGCATACCAAGACCTCGACCCTGCGCATCCATCGCGTGGGGCAGGGGCAGCGGGACCTGTCCATGGCCAGCGAGCCCGGCCACCAGCAGCTTTGCGACACGCAGGCCGCCTTCATGGCCCGCGCCATCGTCGAGAACCTGGACCTGACGCGGCACATGATCGACGCGCTGCGTTCGCTGGCGGTCTGCCTGGCCGCGGATGAGAGCGTGCGCACGGGCGCGCCGGTGAAACTGTAAAGGAGGCGCCACGTGGGAGCCCTGACCCTGTCCAATGTCACCAAGAGCTTCGGCGCCACCGAGGTGATCGCCGGCGTCGACCTGAATGTCGAGCATGGCGAGTTCTGCGTCTTCGTCGGCCCCTCGGGCTGCGGGAAATCGACGCTTTTGCGGATGATCGCGGGGCTGGAGGATGTCAGCTCGGGCGAGGTCGCCATCGACGGCGCGCGGATCAACGAGCTGGCCCCGGCGAAGCGCGAGATCGCGATGGTGTTCCAGTCCTACGCGCTCTATCCGCATCTGACGGTGCGCGACAACATGGGGCTGGCGCTGAAACAGGCGGGCACGCCCAGGGCCGAGATCGCGGCGGCGACCGGGAAGGCCGCGCAGATGCTGGGGCTGGAGCCGCTGATGGCGCGGCGCCCGGCGGAACTGTCGGGCGGCCAGCGCCAGCGCGTCGCCATCGGCCGCGCCATCGTGCGCCGCCCGAAGCTGTTCCTGTTCGACGAGCCGCTGTCGAACCTGGACGCGGCCCTGCGCGTGGCCACCCGGATCGAGATCGCGCGGCTGCATCGCGAACTGGGCGCGACGATGATCTATGTCACCCATGACCAGGTCGAGGCGATGACCCTGGCCGACAAGATCGTCGTGCTGCGCGCCGGCCGGGTCGAGCAGGTGGGCCGGCCGATGGACCTCTACAACGATCCCGGCAATACCTTCGTCGCCGGCTTCATCGGCAGCCCGCAGATGAATTTCCTGAAGGCGGGGTCCCTGGGGCTGCGTTCGGACCTGATGGGCATCCGCCCCGAGCATCTGGCGATCTCGGCCGAGGCGGGGCAGATCGGGGGCCAGATCGAGGGGCGGATCAGCCATGTCGAGAAGCTGGGCGGCGAGACGCTGGTCTATGTGCTGACCGAGGACCACGGCCTGCTGACCGTGCGCCTGTTCGGAGAGCATGACTATGCGGTCGACGCGACGGTCTGGCTCAGCCCCGACCCGGCGCGTGCCTTCCATTTCGACGCGGACGGGTTGCGGCTGCGCGGCTAGGCTCACCGAAACGTGCAGATCCGGTGAGCGATCTGCAACGCATTGAAATACGCTTGGAAAATTTGCGACGCTGCGTCCCGGTCCGTGGTCCGGGGGCGCGTTGCGATTGACGGGATCGGGCGGCGATCCTAGATTTGCTGCGGTGCAGCATGATGCCGGTCCTGGGGCCGGGCTGCGCGGCGGTTACTTGGGGAACGGGCGGGAACGGGCCATGTTCGGATTGCGTCAGGGCGGCTTTTTCGGGGATTCGGTCAGCGCGACCCTGTTCCCGCAGACCAGCGGCGGGGGTGTCCGCCTGCGCGGCCTGAATGCACGGGACTGGCGCCAGCACGCCGATCACCTGCAGCGCCTGACGCCCGAGGATCGCCGCGCCCGCTTCCATTCCGCCATCGGCGATGCCGCGATCCAGGGCTATGCCCGCCACATGGACTGGCGCCGGGCCTTCGTCTTCGGCGTCTTCGTGCGCGGCACCCTGCGCGCGGTGGGCGAACTGATCCCGATGGACGATCCGGAACGCGCCACCCAGCGCGCCGAGGTCTCGGTCTCGGTCGAGCGGCCCTATCAGCAATCCGGTTTCGGCAAGATGCTGATGCTGGCGATGTTCCTTGCCGCCCGCAAGCTGGGCATCCGGCGGCTGCACATGCTGTGGCACAGCGACAACGAGCGGATGCGGGCGCTGGCGCGCGATGTCGGCGCCAGGACCCGCTGCCTGGGCGGGGTGATGGAGGGCGTGGTCATGCTGCCCGGCCACGACATGCCGCCCCGGATGGCGGCGGCGGCGGCGGCGGATGCGCCCGCGGCGGATGCGCCGGGGCCGGCCTGATCGCCGCGACCCTTTCGGCCCGCCGCCGCCGCAAGCGGGCTTCCCTCCGCCCCGGCGATCCGCTAAGAGCGCCTGTGTCGGGGCGTAGCGCAGCCTGGTAGCGCGACGGTTTTGGGTACCGTAGGTCGGAGGTTCGAATCCTCTCGCCCCGACCATCTTTCCCCTGTCCCGGCATCGCGGCTTGCACCCTGCCTCCGCTGCCCGCCCGTCCTTCGCTCACGCCAGTGATCGCGATGATGTGTGCTGCCGGGGCCTGCATTTGCAGGAACAAGCCCGCGCCTCTGGGGTTGGGTGTCGTGCATATCGCACCAAGACCGACAGGAGGAGGAATCATGTCCCTGAAAGCTTTCGCTTCACCCTTTGCCATCGCGGCGGCGACCGCCGTCACCTTCGGCACCGCCGCGCTTGGCCAGACCATGGTCGGCACGCAAGAGATCTCGGACGCCGACCTTCCGGCCGTGACCGAGCATTGCGCCACGCTGGCCGGCGGCGCGGACGCAAGCGTCGATCCCGGCGCCGGCAATGCCGACGCGGATGCCGCCGCCCCGGATGCGCCTGCCACGGATGACACGATGGACAGCGCCGTGCCGACCGACGGCACCGAAGGCAATGCCGATGCCGACGACGCGGCCACGATGACCGATACCGACGTGCCGGCCGACAGCGCCGAGGGCGCGGACGGCAATGCCGATGCCGACGGCTTCTCGGGCCTTGATCTGGAGGCGATCACCCTGGCGGATTGCGAGGCGGCCGGCCTTGTGACCGCGGAATAACGGGAGTCGTCTACTACAGGGAGGTTCCGGGCCGCGGAGACGCGCGGCCCGGCAGCATCTGGCCGAGGAAAGTGATCGGCTCTGTGATCCAGATCACTCATGGCGGCCGGTTTCCGGGTAATCTGACTCTCACCGATTTTGTAACGAGTTGCCGGGCGGATGATCTCCGCCCGGCTTTCCTTTGTCGTGCCCCGGCCTGTCCCTGCCGGAGATCACGACGCGGCGACCGAAATTCCCGGCGGGCTTGCCAGCCGAACGCAGTTGCGCCAACCTGCACGTCATGCAACCCCGCCGAAGCGGGGGTGGAAACGACTCACAGGGAAAATCCATGAAACACTTGCTGACCCCGCGCGCGATCCTTCTGGCCTCGGCGCTGGCCGTCGCGCCCGCCGCTTATGCCGAGACGCCCGCCGACACGCTGGTCATCGCCCATACGATCGACGACATCATCAGCCTCGATCCCGCGCAGAGCTTCGAGTTCTCGGGCAATGACGTGAACCAGAACACCTATGACCGGCTGGTCGATTTCGACCCGCTGGATCCCGATGCCGGCTTCAAGCCCAGCCTTGCCGAAAGCTGGGAGGTGGCCGAGGACGGCATGTCCATCACCCTGAAGATGCGCGAGGGGGTGAGCTTCCATTCCGGCAATCCGGTCCGGGCCGAGGATGCCGCCTGGTCGCTGCAGCGCGCGGTCAAGCTGAACCTGACCCCGGCCTTCATCCTGACCCAGTTCGGCTTCACGCCGGAAAATGTCGAGGAGAAGATCACCTTCGACGACACCAGCCTGACCTTGCACCTGGACAAGCCCTATGCGCCGACCTTCGTGCTGAACTGCCTGGCCGCCAATATCGCCAGCGTGGTCGACAAGGAAGCCGTGCTGCCGCATGTCGAGGGCGAGGATCACGGCAATGCCTGGCTGTCGACCAATGCCGCGGGCTCGGGCCCCTACCTGCTGGCCGCCTGGCGCCCGAACGAGGCGGTGCAGTTCACCGCCCATGACGATTACTGGCAGGGCGCGCCGGCGATGAAGCGGGTGATCGTGCGCAACGTCGCCGAATCCAGCGCGCAGCGGCTGCTGCTGGAACAGGGCGACATCGACGTGGCGCGCAACCTGTCGCCGACCGACGTGGATTCGATCCGCAATGTCGAGGGGATCAGGATCCAGGACGAGCCGCGCGGCCGGATCCTCTACATGGGCCTGAACCAGAAGGACGAGGTCCTGTCGAACCCGGCCGTCATCGAGGCGATGAAGCATCTGGTCGATTACCAGGGCATCGCGGACAGCTTCCTCAAGGGCATGTTCGTCCCCCACCAGACCTTCCTGCCCAAGGGCTATCTGGGCGTGCTGGAGGACCAGCCCTGGACCTATGACCTCGAAAAGGCCAAGGCGCTGATCGAGGAAGCCGGGCTGGCGGGCAGCACCATCACCACCCGGGTCCGCGACCTGCGCGAATATACCGACGTGGCCCAGGCGCTGCAGGCCAGCATGGCCGAGGCCGGGCTGACGCTGAACATCGAGCAGATGACCGGCGCGCAGGTCCTGGACGCCTATCGCGCGCGCGAGGTGCCGATCTTCATCGGCGAATGGGGCCCGGACTATTCCGACCCGAACACCAATGCCGCGACCTTCGCCTATAATCCGGACAACAGCGACGAGGCGCAGGCGACCGGCCTTCTGGCCTGGCGCAACGCCTATGCCGTCCCCGACGAGATGAACGAGGCGACCGTCGCCGCGACGCTGGAACAGGATGCCGATACCCGCGCCCAGATGTATCTCGACATCCAGAAGCAATACCAGGCCGAGGCGCCGATCGTGCCGATGTTCCAGCGCATCGAGCCCACCGGCCTGCGCGACAACGTGCAGAACTGGTTCTCGGGCCGCGCGGTCAGCTCGGTCATGTATCGCCAGGTCACCAAGGGCGAATAGACCTTGGCTGTGACCGATACCGGCGCGGTTGCGGGGCAGGGACCACAAGGAGGGGGGCCGGCGGGGCAGGGACCCGGCGCGCCCCCACCTCCGGGCCGCCCCGGCCGCAACGCCGCCCGCCGCCGCGCCCGCAGCATCGGCGGCACGCTTCTGTCGCTGGCGCTGACGCTGCTGGGGCTGCTGCTGGTCACCTTCATCATCGGCCGCGTCATGCCGATCGACCCGGTGCTGAAGGTGGTGGGCGACCGCGCCACCCAGGCGCAATACGAGGCCGCCTGGCGCGCGATGGGGCTGGACCAGCCGCTCTACGTCCAGTTCTGGCGCTATATCGGCGACGTGCTGACCGGCGATTTCGGCCGCTCGATCTCGACCGGCCAGCCGGTGGTCAACGACATCCGGCGCGTCTTTCCGGCGACATTCGAGCTGGCCACGCTCGGCACGCTGATCGGCGTCTTCATCGGCGTGCCGCTGGGGGTGGTCGCGGCGGCGCGGCGCGGCGGCATCATCGACCAGATCGCCCGCGTGGTGGCGCTGGTGGGCTATTCCATGCCGATCTTCTGGCTGGGGCTGATGGGCCTGCTGGTCTTCTACGGCATCCTGGGCTGGGTCGGCGGGCCGGGCCGGCAGGGCATCATCTATGACGGCATGGTGCCCCATGTCACCGGGCTGATCCTGGTCGATTCGCTGATCGCGGGCGACTGGGGCGCCTTCCGGGACGCCTTCAGCCACATCATCCTGCCCGCCAGCCTGCTGGGCTATTACAGCCTGGCCTATATCAGCCGCATGACCCGCAGCTTCATGCTGGAGCAGCTGTCCTCGGAATACATCACCACCGCGCGCGTCAAGGGCCTGTCGGAACGGGCGGTGATCTGGCGCCACGCCTTCCGCAACATCTCGGTGCCGCTGATCACGGTGATCGCGCTCAGCTTCGGCTCGCTGCTGGAGGGCTCGGTGCTGACCGAGATCATCTTCAGCTGGCCGGGCCTGGGGCAATACATCACCAAGGCGCTGCTGTCGGGCGACATGAACGCGGTGCTGGGCGGCACGGTGGTCGTCGGCACCTGCTTCGTCGCCCTGAACCTGTTCAGCGATCTTCTGTATCGCGTGCTGGACCCGAGGTCGAAATGAACCAGACCCTGCCGCAATCCCGACGCGAATGGCTGCTTTCCGACGCGCCGCAGACCCGCCGGCAGGCGCGGCTGGGGGCGATCTATCAGGGCTGGCTGACGTTTCGTTCGAACAAGCTGGCGATGCTGGGGCTGATCGTGCTGGTCCTGCTGATCGGCATGGCGATCCTGGCGCCCTGGCTTTCGCCGCAAAGCCCGTTCAGCCAGAACCTGGCCGGCCGGCTGCAGCCACCCTCGGCCGCGCATTGGCTGGGCACCGACCACCTGGGCCGGGACATCCTGTCGCGGCTGATCCACGGCTCGCGCATCACGCTGTTCATCGTCGGCACCGTGGCGCTGATCGCGCCGGTGATCGGGCTGTTCATCGGCACGGTGGCGGGATTCGCCGGCGGCTGGGTCGACCAGGTGCTGATGCGGATCACCGACATCTTCCTGGCCTTCCCCAAGCTGATCCTGGCGCTGGCCTTCGTCGCGGCGCTCGGCCCCAGCATCGGCAACGCGGTCCTGGCGCTGGCCCTGACCGCCTGGCCGCCCTATGCAAGGCTGGCGCGCGCCGAGACGCTGACCATCCGCAATGCCGACTATATCGCCGCCGCCCGGCTGCAGGGCGCGGGGCCGATGCGGCTTCTGATCCGGCATATCTGGCCGCTCTGCATCTCGTCGCTGATCGTGCGGGTGGCGCTGGACATGGCCGGCATCATCCTGTCGGCGGCGGGGCTGGGTTTCCTCGGCCTCGGCGCGCAGCCGCCGATGCCGGAATGGGGGGCGATGATCTCGGACGGGCGCACCTATATCCTCGATTTCTGGTGGGTCGCGGCGATGCCGGGCATCGCGATCTTCATCGTCTCGATGGCCTTCAACCTCTTGGGCGACGGGCTGCGCGACGTGCTGGACCCGAAGGGGGGCAGGCAATGAGCCCGCCGCTTCTCTCGATCCGCGACCTGCGCGTCAGCTTCCCCACCCGCCAGGGCATCTTCGAGGCCGTGCGCGGCGTCAGCTTCGATCTCGGCCGCGAAAGGCTGGGGGTGGTCGGCGAATCGGGCTCGGGCAAGTCGATGACCGGCCGCGCGATCCTCGGCCTCGTTCGCCCGCCCGGCCGGGTGACGGCCGAACGGATGCAGCTCGACGGCCAGTCGATCCTGAACCTGCCGGAGCGGCGGATGCGCAAGATCCGCGGCAGCCGGATCAGCATGGTGATGCAGGACCCGAAATTCAGCCTCAACCCGGTCATGACCGTCGGCGCGCAGATCATCGAGGCCTATCGCCTCCATGCCGGCGGCGCGAAGGCCGAGGCGCGGCGCAAGGCGCTGGAGATGCTGCAAGCGGTGCAGATCCGCGATCCCGAACGGGTGATGGGTGCCTATCCGCACCAGGTCTCGGGCGGGATGGGCCAGCGCATCATGATCGCGATGATGCTGGCCCCGGACCCGCAGATCCTGATCGCGGACGAACCCACCTCGGCGCTGGACGTCTCGGTCCGCACCGAGGTGCTGAACATCATGGACCGGCTGGTGCGCGACCGCGGCATGGGGCTGATCTTCATCAGCCATGACCTGAACCTCGTCGCGCAGTTCTGCGACCGGGTGCTGATCATGTATGCCGGCCGCATCGTCGAGACGCTTCCCGCCCAGGACCTGCACCGCGCCCGCCACCCCTATACCCAGGGCCTGCTGAACAGCCTGCCGCGGCTCGACGCGCCCGTGGCCCGCCTGCCGGTCCTGCACCGCCAGGACAGCTGGCGCGACGACCTTCCGGAGGGCCTCTGACATGCCCCTGCTTTGGTCCTCAAATATCCTCCAGGGGGTGCGGGGGATGGAAAATCCCCCGCTGCGACGGTGCCGCCCATGCTGAATGTCGAGAACCTGGACGTCTGGTTCGGCCACGACCCCGACCGGGTGGCGGCGGTGACATCGGCCGCCTTCAGTGTCGCGCCGGGCGAAAGCTTCGGGCTGGTGGGCGAATCCGGCTCGGGAAAGTCGACGATCCTGCGTGCCATCGCCGGGCTGATCGACAGCTGGTCCGGCCGGATCGAGGTCGCCGGGAAACCCGTCGCCGGCAGCCGCCGCGACCGGGCCTTCTACAAGACCGTGCAGATGGTCTTCCAGGACCCCTATGCCAGCCTGCATCCGCGCCATTCCGTCGATGCGGTCCTGTCCGAGACGCTGCGCCTGCAGGGCATGGGCGACATCGACCGCCGCATCACCCGGCTCCTCGACGATGTGGGCCTGGGCCGCGGCTTCCGCTTCCGCTATCCGCACCAGCTGTCGGGCGGCCAGCGCCAGCGCGTCGCCATCGCCCGCGCTCTCGCGGCCGAGCCGCGCCTGCTGCTTCTGGACGAGCCGACCAGCGCCCTGGATGTCAGCGTCCAGGCCGAGATCCTGAACCTGCTTGCCGACCTGCGCGCCGAACACGGGCTGACCTATGTGATGGTCAGCCACGACCTGGCGGTGATCGGCCACATGTGCGAGCGGCTGGCGGTCATGCAGCAGGGCCGCATCCTGGAAATCATGAGCGCCGATGCCCTGCGCCGCGGCGCGGGCGATGATCCCTATACCCGCCGGCTGATCGCGGCCTCGGCCGGCTATTCGCGCGCATGACCCCTTCGCCGGCTGCCCGCGGCGGGCAGAACGCGGGGGATGACCGGAAGATTCGCGCGTTTCAGGTTGACGCGGAACTTTCCGCCCCCACTATGGCCGGGCCGGTGGTGGCGGGGTCGCGGATGCGGCGCTGTCGCCCGGCCTGGAAATCTTCGGCGCGGATGCCCGTGGCCGGCAATCGTCGCCTCTGGCAGGGATGGACTTCGGAATCGTGAATGCCGGCCGATTGCACCATTCCGCAGCTTGCCCAAGGATGTCAGGATAGGCGGCGGCAACAGCACGAGAGACGATGAGCGACGCGCAGAACAGCCCGGCCGGAACCGCCGGTCCCGACGAAAGCCACGGTCCCCTCGCGCCCTCGGCGCGCCCCCGGAGTCCCCGGCCCCTGGTCACGGATATTTCCGCGGCGCGCTGGCTGCTGTTCGGCGTCCTCGCGGCCTCGATCTATTTCTTCCACGGCTTCCTGATCCCGATCCTTGCCGCCACGATCATCGCGGTGGCCAGCTGGCCGCTCCGGGCGCGGCTGGTGGCCGAGACCGGCATCGGCCCGACCGCCGCCGCCGCCGTGCTGGTCCTGGCGATCATGTGCCTGCTGGTGGTGCCGCTGTCGCTGGCCCTGCTCTATGCCATCGCCGAGCTGCAAAGCTGGGTGGTCTGGGCGATCGAGGTCAACAGCCTCGGCGCGCCGGCCCCGGAATGGATGCGCGAGATCCCCCGCGCCGGGGCCTGGCTGGACGAGCAGTGGAGCACCTATATCGGCCGGCCCGGCGCGATCAGCGAGCTGATCCACGCCATCAGCGGCTCCAGCATCGCCTCGGTCTATCGCGGCGTGCTGACCGCGGGGGCGATCACCTTCCACGTCGCGCTGAACATCCTGTTCACGCTGGTGGCGCTGTTCGTCTTCTATCGCGACGGCGAAAAGATCGTCGCCCAGGTGGACCGCGCGGGCAAGCGGATCCTGGCCGGCAGGTGGCAGCGCCTGTCGCGGGTGGTTCCGGCCACGATCAGCGCCACGGTCACCGGCATGACGCTGATCGCCATCGGCGAGGGGGTGATCCTGGGCGTCGCCTACTGGATCGCCGGCGTGCCCTCCCCCATCGTCTTCGGCGTCATCACCGGCGTCCTGGCCCTGATCCCCGGCGGCGCCCCGCTGTCCTTCTCGCTGATCTCCATCTACCTGGTGTTCAGCGGCTCGGTCTTCGCGGGGGTGGGGCTGTTTCTCTGGGGCGCGATCGAGCTGTTCATCGTCGACAAGACCATCCGCCCGATGCTGGTCGGAGGCCCGGTCAAGCTGCCCTTCCTGCCGACCTTCTTCGGGCTGATCGGCGGCGTGAAGACGATGGGCATCGTCGGCCTGTTCGTCGGCCCGGTGCTGATGGCGCTCCTGGTCTCGATCTGGCGCGAATGGCAGCGCGAAATCGCCGAGGCCGAGGGCGAGATCCTCCCCTCGCCCAAGCCCTGACCGCCATTTCCGGGCCGGTTCGCCGTGGGGGATGGTTTGGTAGGCCCGGAGGGACTCGAACCCCCAACCAAGGCGTTATGAGCGCCCTGCTCTGACCATTGAGCTACAGGCCCGCGCGGTGGTTTCTGCGTAATGGGCCGCAAGGCGGGGGTCAAGCGCGCTGTGGCGTTGCCTGCGCGCGCCGCTTGGGCTATCGGGGGCCGCAGATCACAGCCGGGGGCCGCCATGACGAAGAACGGGATCAGTTATCGGGACGCAGGCGTCGATATCGACGCCGGCAATGCGCTGGTCGAACGGATCAAGCCGGCCGCCGCCGCCACCGCCCGGCCGGGGGTGATGGACGCGCTCGGCGGTTTCGGCGCGCTGTTCGACCTGCGCGCGGCGGGCTATGACGATCCGGTGCTGGTCGCCGCGACCGACGGGGTGGGCACCAAGCTGCGCATCGCCATCGATACCGGCCACCTGGACGGCATCGGCCAGGACCTGGTCGCCATGTGCGTGAACGACCTGGTCTGCCAGGGCGCCGAGCCGCTGTTCTTCCTCGACTATTTCGCCACCGGCAAGCTCAGCGTCGATGAGGGCGCGCGCGTCGTCGAAGGCATCGCGCGGGGCTGCCGCCAGGCCGGCTGCGCCCTGATCGGCGGCGAGACGGCCGAGATGCCCGGCATGTATCACGACGGCGATTTCGACCTGGCGGGCTTTGCCGTCGGCGCCATGCAGCGCGGCACGGCGCTGCCCCGCGGCGTGACCGATGGCGACGTGCTCTTGGGCCTCGCTTCGGACGGGGTGCATTCCAACGGCTATTCGCTGGTGCGCAAGGTGGCCGAACGCGCCGGCCTCGGCTGGGACGCGGATTCGCCCTTCGGCGCGGGCGCGCTGGGGCAGGGGCTGCTGGCGCCGACGCGGCTCTATGTGAAGCCCGCTCTGGCCGCGATCCGGGCGGGCGGGGTCCATGCGCTGGCCCATGTCACCGGCGGCGGCATCACCGAGAACCTGCCGCGCGTCCTGCCCGAAGGGCTGGGCGCCCGGATCGACCTGTCCGCATGGCGGCTGCCCCCGGTCTTCGGCTGGCTGGCCCGGGCGGGCGGCATCGACCAGGCCGAGATGCTGAAGACCTTCAACTGCGGCATCGGCATGATCCTGGCCGTGGCCACTGATCGCGCCGAGGCGCTGGAAGCCCTGCTGGCCGACCAGGGCGAGATCGTCCACCGCATCGGCCAGGTGACGGCCGGCGAAGGCGTGCGCTACAGCGGGACGCTTGCGTGAAACGCGTCGCCATCCTGATCTCCGGCGGCGGCTCGAACATGCTGCGGCTGGTGGAAAGCATGACCGGCGATCACCCGGCGCGGCCGGTCCTGGTGGCCTCGAACGACCCGCAGGCGGCCGGGCTCGCGCGCGCGGCCGGGCTCGGCGTGCCGACCGCCGCCGTCAGCCACCGCGACTTTCCCCGCGACCGCGCCGGCTTCGAAGCCGCGCTGCTGGAGCCGCTGCTGGCGGCCCGGCCCGACATCATCTGCCTCGCCGGCTTCATGCGCATCCTGACCGCCGGCTTCGTGCGCCGCTTCGAAGGCCGGATGCTGAACATCCACCCTTCTCTGTTGCCCAAATACCCCGGCCTCGACACCCATGCCCGCGCCATCGCCGCGGGGGACGCGCAGGCCGGCGCGACGGTGCATCTGGTCACGCCGGAGCTGGATTCGGGCCCGATCCTCGGCCAGGCACGGGTCCCGATCCTGCCCGGCGACACGCCCGAGACCCTGGCCGCGCGCGTGCTGGCGCAGGAGCATCGGCTCTATCCGGAAGTGCTGCGACGCTTCGCGGCAGGGGAGAATGGCGTCCTGGAGCTCTAGCTGGGCGTGGCTTGGTGCCCCGCAGCACACTAACGTGTTGCCGCCATCAGGCCGCTTCCACCGAGGAGGCACGAGCCGCCCAGGTAGCCCATTCTCTTCCGTGCCCTGAGGCTTTGAAGGCGGGCGCTGACCCGTGCTGCCAGCAGAGCATACCCACCAAGCACGAGGGCGACAACCAAAGTGGAAGTCGCCATGAGGATCATGAACTGGGGAAGTTGCGGGGCGGTAGGCTCAATGAATTGGGCAAGAAACGCCATGTAGAACATGATGGCTTTCGGATTGAGGACACCGGTCAGGAAGCCGGCACCGAGGCTTCCCCGGGTGGAAGAAGTGCTGGTGGGTTTGACTTCCAGCAGGTTGCGCGCCGCCCGGATCTGCATGATGCCCAGCCAAGCCATATAGATGACGCCTGCCCATTTCAGCGCCATGAAGGCGATGCTGGACGACGCCAGCAGCAGACCAAGCCCCAGATAGGATGCCGTCATGACGACCATACCTCCGGCAAGGTCGCCCATGATGCAGGCAAAGGCGGCTCTGGTTCCACGAGACAGGGATTGCCCGATCACCATGAACACGCTGGGGCCGGGAATGATCGAGATCACGGCATAGGCGATCACATAGGCGATCCAGTTCTCGAACGGCATCAGGTGGTGTCCATCCCGTCTTGCGGCATCAGAGGGTGTCGCGCTTCAAGTCGCAAGTTTATCCCCTCACCCCTCGCGCCTCACCCCCACAACCCCGCCAGCGCGGCGACCGGGTCTTCCTGGCCCCAGATCTCGGGGCCGATGGCGATGAAGTCCGAGACCGGCGACAGCCCGGCGATCAGCTCGCGGCTCAGCGCGCCCTCGGCGACGACCGGCACCTCGATCATCTCGGACCACCACTGGAACAGCTCCAGCGGCGCCGGGGTGCCGCGACCCAGCGCGGTGTCGCCCACCGGGCCGAAGCTGACGTAATCCGCACCGGCCTCGGCCGCGTTGATCCCCTCGTGGCGCGAGGACCCGCAAAAGGCGCCGACGATGGCATCCGCGCCCAGCTCCTTGCGCGCCGCCCGGACGCCGCGCGCGCCGTCGGTCAGATGCACCCCGTCCAGCCCGTGCCGCTGCGCCAGCCGCACATGGTCGTCGATCACCACGGCAACGTCGCGCCCATGGGCGATCTCGCGTGCCAGGTCGGCCAGCCGGCCCAGTTCCTCCTCCTCGGCGCCGCCGCGGATGCGCAGGCAAGCGGGGGGAAAGCGGTCCATGACCTCGGACAGCAGGGGCCCCAGGGCCGAGGCCAGCGCGCCGGCGGGGGTCATCAGGTAAAGCTGCGGGGCGTCGGTCATGGCATACTCCAGTCGTTGCGTCCCAGATAGCGCAGCTTGCCGCCCGCGGCCAGACGGACTATGCGGCAGGGCATGAGCGATTTGCGTCAACCCGTCATCATCCTGGTCCGCCCGCAGATGGGCGAGAATATCGGCGCGGCCGCCCGCGCCATGCTGAATTTCGGCCTGACCCGGCTGCGGCTGGTCGCGCCGCGCGACGGCTGGCCGAACCCCAGGGCGGTGGCGATGGCCTCGGGCGCGGCGGGGCGGGTGCTGGACCAGGCCCGCGTCTATCCCACGCTGGCCGAGGCGATGGAGGGCATCGACTATGCCTTCGCCACCACCGCGCGCGGGCGCGAGCTGACCAAGCCGGTCTTCACCCCGGCCAGCGCGATGGAAAAGGCCCGCGCCCATGACGGCAACTGCGCGATCATCTTCGGCCCCGAGCGCGCCGGGCTGGAGAACGAGGATGTCGCCCGCGCCAATGCCATCGTGACGGTGCCGGTCAACCCGGAATTCGCCTCGCTGAACCTGGCGCAGGCGGTGCTGCTGATGGGCTACGAATGGGGCCGCGACCATTTGCCGCCCGAGCCCGCCCCCCATGCGCGCCGTTCCGACAGCGACGCCCCCGCCGACCGCATCGAGATCGAGCGGCTGGGCGACCGCTATGAGGAAGGCCTTGAGGCGGCGGGGTTTTTCTTTCCGGAAACCAAGGCCGCCTCGATGCGGTTGAACCTGCGCAACATGTGGTCGCGCCTGTCGCTGACGCGGGGCGACGTGCGCATCCTGCACGGCATCTTGCGCCAATTGACCCGCCGCTAGGCGCGACCTACTGTCCGCCCGACCCTGAAGGAGCAAGCGATGGCCAAGCGCCCCGTTTTCGAGGAAGTCTCGGACCCGACCGCCAGCCGCCCCGTGAAGACCACCGGCATGATCGACGCCGCGCCGAAGGGCGCGCGCCGCGCGATCCGGCTGTGGCTGGTGGTGCTGTTCGCGCTGGTCCTGGCGATGATCGTTCTGGGCGGGGCGACGCGGCTGACCGGCTCGGGCCTGTCGATCGTGGAATGGGCGCCGGTCACCGGCACGATCCCGCCCATGTCCGACGCCGACTGGCAGTCCGAATTCGACGCCTACAGGCAGATCCCGCAATATACCGAGGTGAATGCCGGCATGTCGCTGTCGGAATTCAAGCAGATCTACTGGTGGGAATGGTCGCACCGGCTGCTGGGCCGGCTGGTCGGGCTGGTCTGGGCGGCGGGCTTCCTGGGCTTCCTGGCGGCGCGCAAGGTCCCCGTCGGCTGGACGCCGCGGCTTCTGGGCATCGGCGCGCTTGGCGGGCTGCAGGGCGCGATCGGCTGGTGGATGGTCAGCTCGGGCCTGGTCGAGGGCATGACCCGCGTCGCCTCCTACCGGCTGGCGGTCCATCTGGGGCTGGCCTTCGTGATCCTGGGCCTGATCGCCTGGTATGTGATGCAGCTGTCGCGCAGCGAGGCCGAACTGTTGCGCGCCCGCCGGGCGGGCGAGCCGCGGCTGTTCGGGATCTCGACCGGGCTGATGCACCTGGCCTTCGTGCAGATCCTGCTGGGTGCGCTGGTCGCCGGGATCGATGCCGGGCGCCACTATACCGGCTGGCCGACCATGGGCGGCGAATGGATCCCCGAGCTGATCTGGGAATCGCATCTGGGCTGGCGCAACTTCTTCGAGAACCCGGCGACGGTCCAGTTCATCCACCGCATGGCGGGCTATCTGCTGGCGATCTTCGCCGTGGTGGTCTGGCTGCGCGCCCGCCGCTCGCCCCATCCGGTGACACGGGGCGCATTTACCGCCATGCTGGTGGCGATGGCCGCGCAGATCGGGCTTGGCATCCTGAACGTGCTGCACGCCTCGCCGCTGCCCCTGGCGCTGATCCATCAGCTTGGCGCGGTGGTGCTGTTCTCGCTGATCCTGCGTGCCCGCCACCACGCCCGCTATCCCATCGAAACCTCGGTCAGGGGGACCAGGAAATGAGCGCCTTCGACGATCTGCTTGCCTTTCAGCGCCAGACCGAGGCGCTGTCCTCGATCGCCGAGCGGCTGGGCTGGGACCAGGAAACCGTGATGCCGCGCGGCGCCACCGAACAGCGGGCCGAGGAAATGGCCGCGATGGAGACGCTGCTGCACGAACGCCGAACCGATCCGCGCCTGGGCGAATGGCTGGAGGCCGCCCAGCCGCAATCCGAGGCCGACGCCCGCATCATCGAGCTGATCGCCCGCGACTTCACCCGCGCCAGCCGGGTGCCGGCGCGGCTGGCCACGGAACTGGCGCGGCTGACCTCGCTGGCCCAGGGCATCTGGGCCGAGGCGCGCGCCAATGACGATCCGACCGACTTCCTGCCGGTGCTGGACCAGGTGCTGATGCTGAAGCGCGAGGAAGCGGCGGCGCTGGCCGATGGCGGCGACCTGTATGACGCGCTGCTGGAGGATTACGAGCCGGGCATGACCGGGGCCGGGCTCGCGGCGCTGTTCGACGCCATGCGCCCGCGTCTGGTGGCGTTGCGCGAGGACGTGCTGGGCGCCGAGCGCCAGCCGCAGGCGCTCAGCGGCCATTTCCCGCAGGAGACCCAGCTGCGCCTGGCCCGCATCTGCGCTACCGCCTTCGGCTATGACTGGACCCGCGGCCGCATCGACCTGGCCGTGCATCCCTTCAGCAGCGGCCGCTGGCAGGACAGCCGCATCACCACGCGGGTGGTCGAGACCGACCCCTTCAACTGCCTCTATTCGACCATCCACGAGGTCGGGCATTCCAGCTACGAGTTGGGCATCGATCCCGACTACGCCTTCACGCCGCTGGGGCGCGGGGTCTCGATGGGCGTGCATGAAAGCCAGAGCCGCATCTACGAAAACCAGATGGGCCGCGGCCGCGCCTTCACCGGCTGGCTGTTCAAGCGGATGTCGGATGCCTTCGACGGGCTGAACATCGCCGACGAGGATGCTTTCTACGCCACCGTCAACCGCGTGGCGCCGGGCCATATCCGCACCGAGGCCGACGAGGTCCAGTACAACCTGCACATCATGCTGCGCTTCGACCTGGAACGCGACCTGATCTCGGGCCGGCTGGATACCGAGGACCTGGTCGAGGCCTGGAACGCCCGCTTCCTCAAGGATTTCGGCATCGCGGTAGACCGCCCGGCCAATGGCCTGCTGCAGGACGTCCATTGGGCGGTGGGGCTGTTCGGCTATTTCCCCACCTATGCGCTCGGCAATGTCCTCGCCGGCGGCTTGAACGCGGCGATGCGCGCCGCCGTGCCCGACCTTGACGACGCCCTGGCCCGCGGCGATGCCGGCCCCGGCGTCGAATGGCTGCGCGAGAACGTCCAGCGCCACGGCGGCCTGCTGCCGCCGCGCCGCCTGATCGAGGAAGCCACCGGCGGCCCCATCAGCCCCGAGCCGCTGCTGGATTACCTGGAGGAGAAATTCGGCCGGATCTACGGGCTGTAGGCCGGGCTGGGGTATTTCTGCAACGAAGAAACGGCAAGGAAGAAGTGGCAGGGATTGCGCCCCGGCCCCTCCCGCCCTGCGGCGGGTAAGGCGTTATCGGCCCAGGGACCGGGGCGGCTTCTCCGTTGGCGGTCATCGGCTCCCCAGCCTGTACCGCGTCGCCGATCCTAGGCGGGCGCGGTTGAAAAAGGATTAACGCATCCGCTTCTTCGTTGCGAAAATACCCGAGGGGGGTGCGGGGGGCGTCAAGCCCCCCGCCGTCGCGGGACGCAATGCCGGTCGTGCGCTTATTCCGCCGCCTTCGCCATCGGGTTGTTGGGATGGGTGGTCCAGTTGGCATAGCCGCCGCGTGCGATGCCCGTGCGCAGGTCCACCTCGCCCGGCGCGAGTTCGCGCATGGTGATGCAATCCTCCACCGGGCAGACGTCCAGGCACAGGTTGCAGGCCACGCATTCCTCCTCGATCACCTCGAAGATGCGGCCGGGTTTCATGGCGATGGCCTGGTGGCTGGTATCCTCGCAGGCGGCATAGCAGCGGCCGCATTTGATGCAGGCCTGCTGGTCGATCCGCGCCTTGGTGACATAGTTCAGGTTCAGGTATTGCCAATCGGTCACATTGGGCACCGCGCGCCCGATCAGGTCGGACAATGCCATCTCGTGGCTGTCCAGATAGTCGCGCAGCCCGGTGATCATCTCCTGCACCACCTTGAAGCCATAGGTCATCGCCGCCGTGCAGACCTGCACGTTGCCCGCGCCGAGCGCCAGGAACTCGGCCGCGTCGCGCCAGGTCGTCACCCCGCCGATGCCGCTGATCGGCAGCCCGCGGGTTTCGGGATGCCGGGCGATCTCGGCCACCATGTTCAGCGCGATGGGCTTGACGGCGGGCCCGCAATAGCCGCCATGCGCGCCCTTGCCGTCGATGGTCGGTTCCGGCGCGAACAGGTCCAGGTCGACCGAGGTGATCGAGTTGATCGTGTTGATCAGGCTGACCGCATCGGCGCCGCCGCGTTTCGCCGCCTCGGCCGGCTTGCGGACATCGGTGATGTTGGGCGTCAGCTTCACGATGCAGGGCATCCGCGAATACTGCTTCACCCAGCGCGTCACCATCTCGATATATTCCGGCACCTGGCCCACGGCGGAACCCATGCCGCGCTCGCTCATCCCGTGGGGGCAGCCGAAGTTCAGCTCGACCCCGTCGGCGCCGGTATCCTCGATCCGGGCGAGGATGTCGCGCCAGCTCTGCTCGTCGCAGGGCACCATCAGGCTGATGACCAGCGCCCGGTCGGGATAGTCGCGCTTGACCTGCTTGATCTCGCGCAGGTTCACCTCCAGCGCCCGGTCGGTGATCAGCTCGATATTGTTCAGGCCCAGCACGCGCCGGTCGGGACCGTGGATCACGCCGTAGCGCGGGCCGTTGACATTGACGACCGGCGGGCCCTCCGCGCCGAGCGTCTTCCACACGACGCCGCCCCAGCCGGCCTGGAAGGCGCGGCGGACATTGTATTCCTTGTCCGTCGGCGGCGCCGAGGCCAGCCAGAACGGGTTCGGGGACTTGATCCCTATGAAATCGCTGCGAAGATCTGCCATGTCACCCCCTGTGGCTGCATCATCGATGTGGCTGGTTCAGTTGACTGCGGATTATGTCGCTTCGGTGGCGGAAGACCTCGTCGCGGGTCAGATGGGCGGCCGAGGCCCCGGCGCGCCGGATCAGCTCGGACAGCCGCGGCCGGTCGGCATCCAGCGCGGCAAGCGAGGCGACAAGCGCGTCGGTATCGCCGCGCGGCACCAGCAGCCCGGCACCCTGTTCGCCGGTCAGCTCGGCCGAATAGGGATCGCGATAGCCGACCAGCGGCGTGGCGGAATGCAGGCTCTCGATCAGGTTGCGGGGCGATTCGTCGCTGAGATGGCAGAACAGCAGCAGATGCGCCCTGCGATAGAAGTCGCGCACCCGCGCCGGGTCCGACACGAAGCCCTCGAAGCGCAGCTCCGTCTCGGTCAGCCCGCCCTCGGCGGCGGCGGCGCGCATCTCGGCCAGCATCTCGCCCTCGCCCAGCCAATGGGCCTCGAAATCCACGCCCTGCGCCTTCAGCCCGACCAGCACCCGGATCCAGTCCAGGGGGCCCTTCATCGCTGCCGCCCGCCCGCAATAGAGGATGCGCAGCGGACCCTCGGCGGCGGCATTCGCCTTGGCCGCTATGACATCCGCATCGACCCGGTCGCCATCGGTGAAATGCACGTCCTCCACCTGATGGGGATTCCGGGCGATCTTGCTGAAATGGCGAAAGACCGTCGCGCCATGCAGCAGGCTCAGGTCGGCGCTGCGGACGGCGCGGTTCTCGTTGCGGGTGAAGATCGCCGCGCGCAGCGCCGATTTCAGCCGCGCGGGCAGCGATTTGCCGCTTTCCGCGCGAACCACCTGCGATTCGACCCGGTCGAACCAGACCGCATGGGGAATGCCGTGCCGGCGCGCGACCGAGGCCGCGATCTCGCCCGGATCGCCGATCCAGCCGCCATAGGCGAAGGTGTGATATTGCGTCTCGCGCATCAGTTGCAGCATCTGGCCGGACAGCGTGCGGCGCTGGCGCAGCAGGGTCTTCAGGTCATAGGTGTCGGGTAGCGGCACGATGGCGATTTCCGGCGCCGCGATCCCCTCGGCCGCCGCATCCGCCCAGCCGGCCGGGGGCGGGGCGTCATGGCAGATGGAAAAGGCCGTGACGCGGGCGAAATTCTCGCGCCAGGCTTTCAGGCCCGAAATCGTCTGGCTTTCGATGAAAAGCCGTCCCGCGGCGTCGCGGAAGATCGGGGCGCTGATGCCCAGCAGCAGAGAATCGTCAGTCTGGCTCATTCAGGAACTCGTGAATATCCTCGGCGGCGTCCCGACCTTCGGCGACCGCGGTGACTGTCAGATCGTCCCCGCCCGAGGCGCAGTCCCCGCCCGCCCAGACGCCCGGAACCGAGGTCCGGCCGCGCGCGTCGACGGCGATCTTGCCGCCCTGCAGCGCAAGTCCTTCGGGGATGCCGTCGAGCCTCTGCCCGATGGCGCGAAACAGCTGGTCGGCCCTCAGGCGGAACCGGTTCGCGGTCAGCATAAGCCCATCGGGGCCGTCCTCGGAATAGGAAAATTCGACCTCGGCCACCGCGCCGTTGCCGTGGATGGCGACCGGCACCGCGTTGCAGATGATCCGCACGCCCGCGCTGGTCGCATGGTCCTGCTCGTGCCGGCTGGCGCCCATGCGGTCGCGGCCGCGGCGATAGACGATGGTGACGTTCTCGGCGCCCAGAAGCCGGGCCTGCACCGCCGCGTCCACGGCGGTCATGCCGCCGCCGATCACCACCACGTCGCGGCCGATGGGCAGGGCGGTCAGGTCCCCGGCCTGGCGCAGATCGCGGATGAAGGACACCGCGTCCAGCACGTTGCCGCGTTCCTCGCCCTCGGTGCGCAGCCGGTTGACGCCGCCAAGACCCATGCCCAGGAACACCGCGTCATGTTCGGCGCGCAACCCCTCCAGCGTGATGTCGCGGCCGAGGCTCTGGTCGTGGCGCAGCTCGATCCCGCCGATGCCCAGAAGCCATTTCACCTCGGCCTGGGCGAAACCGTCCACCGCCTTGTAGCTGGCGATGCCGTATTCGTTCAGCCCGCCGGGCTTGGGCCGGGCCTCGTAGATCACCACGTCATGGCCCTTGGCGGCCAGCCGATGCGCCGCCGACAGGCCCGCCGGCCCGGCGCCGACCACGGCGATGCGCCTGCCGGTGGGTTCGGCGCGGCGGAAGGGATGGCCCTGGCGCGACATCAGCCCGTCGGTCGCATGGCGCTGCAGCGCGCCGATCTCGACCGGCTGGCCCTCGGCCTCCATCCGCACGCAGGCGCCTTCGCAAAGGTTCTCGGTCGGGCAGACGCGGGCGCACATGCCGCCCAGGATATTGGCGTGAAAGATCGTCATCGCCGCCGCATCCGGCGTGCCCGTGGCGATCTGACGGATGAACAGCGGAATGTCGATCGAGGTCGGGCAGGCCGTGACGCAGGGCGCGTCGTGGCAGAAATAGCAGCGGTCGGCGGCGACCTGCGCCTCGTGGGCATCCAGCGGCGGGGCGACATCGGCGAAATTCGCCGCCAGTTCCGCGGCGCTCAGGCGGCCGGGCAGCACTCCGGGCGACAGTCTGGCTTGGGACATTTGCGTCTCCTGGCACTCCTGTTGGTCCGTTCAGGCTGGCACAGGTCCGAAATTTTATCAAAGGGTAAAATCACGGCGCGGGGTTTCTGCCCGGATTTCAGGCGGGCAGGTCCAGAATCGCGGCAAGCCCGCCCATTTCCGCGCGGCCCAGCCGCAGTTCGCCGCCATGCAGGGCGGCCAGGTCGGCGACGATGGCCAGGCCCAGCCCGCTTCCGGCCGGGCCCTGTTCGTCCAGGCGCGCGCCGCGGATCAGCGCGCGGGGGGCGTCGGTCTCGGCCATGCCGGGGCCGTCATCCTCGATGCGGATCACCAGCCGGCCATCGCCACCCGTCACCCGCAGGGCCAGCCGGCTTCGGCCCCATTTCACCGCGTTCTCGGCCAGGTTGCCGATCATCTCCTCCAGGTCCTGCCGCTCTCCGGCGAAGCTGGCGTCGGGCGGGCAGTCGATCAGCGGGCGGATGCCCTTGTCCTCCATCGGCCAGCGCAGCACCAGCATGATGTCGCCGATCACCGGCGCGACGGGCGTGCGCTGACCCAGGATCCGGGGCGAGGCGGCGCGGGCGCGGCGCAGGTGCCAGCCGATCAGCCGGTCCATGCGAGTGATCAGCTTGTGGCCCGCATGGCCGTCCGGCAGTTCATTGGCCAGCGCCGCCAAGGGGGTCTTCAGCGAATGGGCCAGGTTGCCCAGGTGCTGGCGCGACCGGGCCAGAAGCGTGGCGTTCTGGTCCAGCGCGGCATTGATCTCGGTCGTCAGGGGGCGCAGTTCCGACACGTCCGGCAGGCCCAGCCGCTCGGCCTTGCCCGCCCGCACCTGCCGCAGATCCGCGCCCAGCCGGTCGAGGCTGCGCAACCCCGCCGTCACCTGCACCACGCTGGCCGCCGCCAGCCCCAGCCCCAGCACGATCAGCGCCAGCCCCAGCGGGCCGCGGATCTGGCGCAGGCTTTCCTCGATCTGCTGCTGCGGCGCGGTCACGGTGATGGCGATCAGCGCGTCGCTGTCGGGGATGGTCAGTTCGCGGCGCAGCACCCGCAGCGCCGCGCCATCGGCGCCCATGCCGCGCCCGCCGGTGAATTCGCCGCCCGGTCCCGCCAGCCGCCCGTCCAGCAGCGAAGCCGAGCGCGCGAAGACCTGCCCGTCGGCCTCGGCCTGCCAGTACCAGCCGGTCAGCGGCAGGGTCAGGCGCGGATCGGCGGGCGGGTCGTCGACCTCGATCCGGCCGCTGCTCTCGATCTCCAGGCTGGCGATCAGCGCATCGGCCAGCGCCCCGGCCTCGGCATCGAAGCGGTCGGTGACGAAATCCTCGAGCAGCGCCGACAGGAACAGGAAGGCCGCCAGCAGCGCCGCCGTCAGCCAGACCGCCGCAAGGACCAGAAGCCGGGCGCGGATCGAGCGCATCAGCCATCCGTCCGCAGCACGTATCCCTCGCCGCGCCGGGTCTCGATCACGCCCTCGCCGATCTTGCGGCGCAGCCGGCCGATCACCACCTCGATCGACTTGAAATCGCGGTCGGCATCGGCCTCGTAGAGATGTTCGGACAGCTCGGTTCGGCTGACGATGCGGTTCTGGTGATGGATCAGATAGGCCAGGATGCGGGTCTCGAACGGGGTCAGCTTCAGCGCCACGCCGTCGCGGGTGATGACCCCCAGCTGGCTGTCCAGCTGCAGCCGCCCGGCGCCGATCACCGGCCGCGCATGGCCCGCCGCGCGGCGGATCAGCGTCTGGCATCGCAGCACGACCTCGTCCAGGCGGAAGGGCTTGACCGCATAGTCGTCGGCGCCGGCGCGGAAACCGGCGACCTTGTCGGTCCAGTCGCCGCGTGCGGTCAGGATCAGCACCGGCATGGCGATGCCCTGGTCGCGCCAGCGGGTCAGCACCTCGATCCCCGGCATTCCCGGCAGGCCCAGGTCCAGGATCGCCACGTCATAGCTTTCGGTCGCGCCCAGGAACTCGCCCTCGGCGCCGTCGCCCGCGCGGTCGGTCACGAAACCCGCATCCTGCATGGCCGCGGCAAGCTGCCCGGCCAGCACCGGATCATCCTCGACGATCAATGCCCGCATTCAGTCCTCATCCCTCATGCCGCGCCCGAAAGGCTGCCCATGCGGGCGCCCGCGCGGCCCCAGCCCCGGCCCGGATCTTGCGCCGGTCCTCAATGCCTCGATCTGGCCCCGGCCCGCAACCTCCAGGAAACGCCCGTCGCGCGCATCGACGCGGATCTGCAGCATCTGCCGGCGCGGCGTGACCAGCCGGAACTCGTAGACCAGCGCCGCGCCCAGATCACGCTCCTGCGGCAGGGGCGGGCGCGCCTCGGCGGCGATCAGCCGGCCGACATAGCGGTCGCTGACGCGGCGGGCGATCTCGTGCAGGGGCAGGGGGCGGAACTCGTCGAAGATCGGCGGCGGCTCCTGCGCCGCAACCGGCAGGGCCGCGGGGGAAAGGGCCGCCAGAATCAGGGCAAGGCTGGTCGAAAGGCGCGTCATGGCGGCGATCATGCGCGGCGCGGCCCCAATGGAAACCAAATGGCGCGTTGGCGGTTCGTTCGGACAGGGCCCGCTAGAACCTGATTCGTCCGGGGCGCGGATTCGCATGGCCCGACGGGACGGGAATTCAAGGAAGGAAAGACCTATGAGCAGGATCAGACTGACGACCTCGGCCGCGATCGTGGCGCTTGGCTGCGCGCTGGGGGGGGCGGCGCTGGCGCAGGACGCGGCCCGGATGCCGGCCTGGCTGCAGGGGCTGGATCTGCAGAACGTGCAGACCGAGACGAAGCGGCAGGGCGGGCAGGAAATCGAGGGCCGGCTGCCCGGCGGCGGCAAGATCGAGGTGAAGCTGGACCGCGACGGCAACCCGGTCGAGATCGAGGCCGACGACGTGCCCCTGCCGCAGCAGGTGATCGACGCGGTCCTGCCCGACGCGGTGCGCGGCCACGAGGCGATGGGGCTGTTCGCCCGCATCCAGGACATCAAGACCGAGCGTGGCAGGATCGAGGTCGAGGGCTATCAGCAGAACGGCGACGACCTGGAGCTGGAATTCGACGCCGAGGGCCGGCTGGTCGCGATCGATGCCGATGACACCGCGCTGCCGCAATCGCTGGTCGACGCGCTGCTGCCCCAGGCGGTGCTGGGCAGCGACGTGCTGGGCCAGTTCGCCAGCATCGACGAGATCAAGCTGCATGGCGAAGGCCGGTTCCGCGTCGAGGGCCGGGACGAGACCGGCCAGCATGTCCGGGTGATGGTCGACCAGGACGGCCGGCTGCTGCGCTTCGGACGCGACGATGGCAGCCGCAAGGGCCCTGGCGGCTGGCAGGAACGCGGCGCGCATGGTGAACGCGGCGCGCATGGCGACGCCCCCCGCGCGCGCTTCCACGGCGAAGGGATGCGCCCCGATCCGCGCCGTTCGGGCGGTCCGCGCGCAGAAGCCCCGGAACTGGCCTTCGACCCGGTCGAGGTCAACCAGCGCCTGACCGAGGCCGGCTATTCCGGCTTCGGCCTGTTGCGCCAGGACGGCCCGCGCCTGGTTCTCGAAGCGCAGAACCCCGCTGGAGAGCCGGTCACCCTGGAACTCGACAGCGCCGGAGAGGTCGTGCGCGAAACCGCCCGCTGATCGCTGCCGCTCACGGAACAATGAAGGCGCCCTCCGCAAGGGGGCGCCTTCGCACGAAGCCCCCGCGCGGATCAGCCGCGCAGCCCGGTCTCCTCCAGCAGGCCCTTGCGCTTGGCCTCATAGTAATAGCCGCGCGCATACCAGCCGACGGCCGCGTCGTGATTGCCGCCCGCCACCAGATAGGCGCCGCGCAGATATTTCACCCCGTATTGCAGATTCGTGTCGGCATCCAGCAAGCCGCTGTCCGGCCCGCGATAGCCCATCGTCCGCGCGGTCTGCGGCAGAAGCTGCATCAAGCCGTAATAAGGCCCGTTGCGCGCATCGGGCCGATGGCCGGATTCGCGGATGACCACCCGCTGCACCAGCGAGGGCGGCACACGATGATGCGCCGCCCAGTAATTGATCCGCGACCGCAGATAGGGCGTCTCGTTGGGATAGAGCCCCGCCCCGCCGCGCTCCTCGCGCCTGCCGCCCCCGCCGCAGGCCGCCAGCGCCAGGACCGCCAGCAGCACCCCGCGCCGTCCCATCTTCTCTGTTGCCGAAATACCCCGGGGGGTGAGGCGCGCCAGCGCCGAGGGGGGCAGCGCCCCCCTTTCCCCGCCGGCCGTTCCCGACCCCGCCGCTTCAGACATGGATCGCCCCGTCGCCGCAGGCCAGCGCCGCCTCGCGCACCGCCTCCGAGGTCGTCGGATGGGCGTGGCAGGTCAGCGCCAGGTCCTCGGCCGAGGCGCCGAATTCCATCGCCACGCAGACCTCGTGGATCATCTCGCCGGCATTGGGGCCGATGATGTGGCAGCCCAGGATCCGGTCGGTTTCGGCATCCGCGATCAGCTTGACGAAACCGTCGGCCTGCATCACCGCCTTGGCGCGGGCATTGCCCATGAAGGGGAACTTGCCGACCTTGACCTTGCGCCCGGCCTCCCTGGCCGCCGCCTCGGTCAGCCCGACGCTGGCCACCTCGGGCATGGTGTAGATCACGCCGGGGATCACGTCGTAATTCACATGGCCATGCTTGCCGGCGATGACCTCGGCCACCGCCATGCCCTCGTCCTCGGCCTTGTGGGCCAGCATTGGCCCCGGCACCGCATCGCCGATGGCATAGATGCCGGAGGCGGAGGTCTGCCAATGCCTGTCCACCGGGATGAAGCCGCGCGCATCCAGGTCGATGCCCAGCTTGTCCAGCCCCAGCCCGTCGACGAAGGGGCTGCGGCCGGTGGCGACCAGCACGCAATCGGCCTTCAGCGCCTGTTCCTTGCCGTCCTTCTTCAGGCTGTATTTGACCTCGGCCTTGCCGGTGCCATGCTCGACCCCGGAGACCGCCGCGCCCAGGATGAATGTCAGCCCCTGCTTGGTCAGCACCTTCTGGAACTGCTTCTGCACCTCGGCATCCATGCCCGGCGTGATCACGTCCAGATATTCGATCACCGTGACCTCGGCGCCCAGCCGCGCATAGACCGAGCCAAGCTCCAGCCCGATCACGCCGGCGCCGATCACGACCATGGATTTCGGGATCTTCGGCAGCGACAGCGCGCCGGTGGAATCGACGACGATGCCCTTGTCGTTGTCGACCTCGACCCCCTTCAGGCTGGACGGCACCGAGCCCGAGGCGATGACGATGTTCTTCGCCTCGTGCAGGGTCTCGCCGACGCGGACCTTGCCCGGCGCCTCGATGCTGCCCCAGCCCTTCAGCCAGTCGATCTTGTTCTTCTTGAACAGGAATTCGATGCCCTTGGTATTGCCGCCGACGGTCTCGGCCTTGTAGCCCTGCATCTTCGCCCAATCGAGTTTCACCTTGGCGCCGGTCAGGCCCATCTTCTCAAAATTCTCATGCGATTCGTGCAGCATGTGGCTGGCATGCAAGAGCGCCTTCGAGGGGATGCAGCCCACGTTCAGGCAGGTGCCGCCAAGCGTCTCGCGGCCCTCGACGCAGGCGACCTTCAGGCCCAGCTGCGCGGCGCGGATGGCGCAGACATAGCCGCCGGGGCCGGCGCCGATGACGATCAGATCATACATTTCTCGTTCCTTCCGTCTGTGGCGGCAAGCCGGGGGTTTTGCACCCCCGGACCCCCGCAGGATATTTGGACCAAGGCGAAGTCAGATGAGGCTCGCCAGGATCATCAGCATTGTCGCCGCGAAGCCCAGGGCCCAGATGACCGAGCGCCAGGGCACCCAGCCGAGGACATAGGCGGGGATGTAGAGCAGGCGCGCGCCCAGGTAGATCCAGGCGCAGGCCGCCGTCAGGGCCGAGGCCTGCCCGCCGGCCACCGTGACCAAGACGGCGATGGCGAAGAGGATCAGCCCCTCGAAATGGTTGTTCAGCGCGCGTTGCAGGCGGCCGGCCGTGCCGGTCAGCATGGGCGCCTGGTCGCGCGGGCCCATGGCGACCTTCGGGCCGACCTGGCGGTTCGCGGCGATCGAATAGGCGGCGAACTGAAGCCCCTGGAGCAGGGCTGCAAGCGCCAGGACGGTCAGTTCGGTCGACATCATTCTCAGGCGGTTTCGAGGAAATGGAACTGCAGGCTGCCGACCCCGGCCTGGGCGGCGAAGGCCGCGCCGCCGCCGCCCAGATAGGCGCGGGCCGCGGTAGCGTCGTTCACCTGGTAAAGCGCCCAGGCGCTTGCGTCATTCTCGCGCCACAATTGCAGCAGCGACAACCCGTTCTGGCCGCGATCCTCGGCATCGGCGTCGAAGGCCGTGCGGAAGCGGGCATAGTCGGACAGGGCGTAATGGACGAGGGCCTGCATGGCGATCTCCTTTTCGGGTCAAGGGGCGTCGATTGGGCATCAACGCCCCTTGCGGGATCACAGATCCATCAGCAGGCGGCGCGGATCCTCCAGCGCCTCCTTGACGCGGACCAGGAAGGTCACGGCGCCCTTGCCGTCGACGATCCGGTGGTCGTAGCTGAGCGCCAGGTACATCATCGGCCGGATCACGATCTGGCCGCCGACGACCATCGGGCGTTCCTGGATCTTGTGCATCCCCAGGATCCCCGATTGCGGCGGGTTCAGGATCGGCGAGGACATCAGCGAGCCGTAGACGCCGCCATTCGAGATGGTGAAGGTGCCGCCCTGCATTTCCTGCATGGTCAGCTTGCCGTCGCGGCCCTTGGCGCCCAGCTCGGCGATTTCCTTCTCGATCTGCGCGAAGCCCTTCTGGTCGGCGTCGCGCACCACCGGCACGACGAGGCCCGAGGGCGTGCCCACCGCGACGCCCATGTTGACGTAGTTCTTGTAGACCACGTCGGTGCCGTCGATTTCCGCGTTGACCTCGGGCACTTCCTTCAGCGCGTGGCAGCAGGCCTTCACGAAGAAGGACATGAAGCCCAGCTTGACCTTGTGCTTCTTCTCGAAGGCGTCCTTGTATTCGTTGCGCAACGCCATGATGCCGGACATGTCGGCCTCATTGTAGGTCGTCAGCATCGCGGCGGTGTTCTGGGCGTCCTTCAGGCGCCGGGCGATGGTCTGGCGCAGGCGGGTCATCTTGACGCGCTCCTCGCGGGCGGCGTCGCCGGGGGCCGAGGGGGCGCGCGGAGCAGTTGCCGGGGCAGGGGCGGCGGCTTGCGGCGCGGCGGCGGCCCTGGCCACGTCCTCCTTCATCACCCGGCCGTCGCGGCCCGAGCCGGCGACCTGGTCGCGGCTGACGCCCGCCTCGGCCATGGCCTTTTTCGCCGAGGGCGCATCCTCGACATCCTTGCGCAGCACCGGCTGTTCGGGCCCGGCATCGATGGCCTTTTCCTGCGGCGCGGCAGCAGGGGCCGAGGGCGCGGCGCCGGCGGCGCCTTCGGTGATGATCGCCAGCCGCGCCTTCGCGTCGACGGTCGCGCCTTCCTCGGCCAGGATCTCGGCCAGCACGCCGGCGGCGGGGGCGGGGACCTCGACCGAGACCTTGTCGGTTTCCAGCTCGCACAGCATCTCGTCCATGGCCACGCTGTCGCCGACCTTCTTGAACCAGGTGGCGACGGTGGCCTCGGTCACGCTCTCGCCCAGTGCCGGCACCATCACATCCACGGATTTACCGCTCATTCTCTGTCCCTCCTGGGTCTTCTCGGCCTGGGTTTCTGCGGCCTGCGGTTTTCGGGTCTTGGGGGCGGCGCCGGTGGCGGCGCCGGTTTCGTCGATCTGCGCCAGCAGCGCGTCGGGGGCGACGGTCTCGCCCTCGGCGGCGAGGATGGCGGCCAGCACGCCTGCCGCCGGGCTGGGCACCTCGACCGTCACCTTGTCGGTTTCCAGCTCGCACAGCATCTCGTCGACCTCGACCCGCTCGCCCGGCTTCTTGAACCAGGTGGCGACGGTGGCCTCGGTGACGGATTCGCCCAGGGCGGGCACTTTCACTTCGATGGTCATCAAATCATCCTTCGAGGTCGAGCGCCTCGGAGACCAGCGCCTCCTGCTCGGCCTTGTGGCGCGAGGCCAGGCCCGTCGCGGGCGAGGCGGCGGCGTTGCGGCCGACATAGCGGGCCCGGCCGTGCTTGGCGCCCAGCCGTTCCAGCACCCATTCCAGATAGGGCTCGACGAAGGTCCAGCCGCCCTGGTTCTTGGGCTCTTCCTGGCACCAGACGCATTCCGCCTGCTTGAAGCGGCCCAGTTCCTTGACCATCGCCTGGGCGGGGAAGGGATAGAACTGTTCCAGGCGCAGCAGGTAGACATCGTCGATCCCGGCCTCGTCGCGGGCCTTCAGCAGGTCGTAATAGACCTTGCCCGAGCAGATCACGACGCGGCGGATCCTGTCATCCGCGACCAGCTTCGTGTCCGAGGTGCCGCGTTCGGCATCGTCCCACAGGATGCGGTGGAAGTTCGAGCCGGTCTGGAAATCCTCGGCGGCGCTGACCGCCTTGGGATGGCGCAGCAGCGATTTCGGCGTCATCAGCACCAGCGGCTTGCGGAAGCCGCGATGGATCTGGCGGCGCAGGATGTGGAAATAGTTGGCCGGCGTGGTGCAGTTGGCCACGATCCAGTTGTCCTCGGCGCACATCTGCAGGAAGCGTTCCAGCCGGGCCGAGCTGTGCTCGGGGCCCTGGCCCTCCCAGCCGTGGGGCAGCAGCATCACCAGGCCCGACATGCGCAGCCATTTCTTCTCGCCGGAGCTGATGAACTGGTCGAACATGATCTGCGCGCCATTGGCGAAATCGCCGAACTGCGCCTCCCACATGACCAGCGATTTCGGCTCGGCCAGCGAATAGCCGTATTCGAAGCCCAGCACGGCATATTCCGACAGCATCGAATCGATGACTTCGTATTTCGCCTGGTCCGGCTGGATATGGTTCAGCGGGTAATAGCGGTCCTCGGACTTCTGGTCGATGAAGGCCGAATGGCGCTGGCTGAAGGTGCCGCGGGTCGAATCCTGGCCGGCCAGGCGCACGCCATGACCCTCGACCAGCAGCGAGCCGAAGGCCAGCGCCTCGCCCGTTGCCCAGTCGAAGCCCTGGCCGGTCTCGAACATCTGCCGCTTGGCCTCCAGCAGGCGGCCGACGGTCTTGTGCAGGCTCAGCCCCTCGGGGACGGTGGTCAGCGCCCGGCCGACCTGGGTCATGACCTCGGGCGAGATGCCGGTCTCGCCGGCGACATATTCGATGCCCTCGCGGTCCAGCCCCGACCACTTGCCGTCCAGCCAGTCGGCCTTGTTCGGCTTGAAGTTCTTGCCGACCTCGAATTCCTCGTTCAGATGCGCCTGGAAGGCGGCCTTCATGTCCTCGATCTCGCCCTCGGGGATCAGCCCGTCGGCGACCAGCCGGTCGGTATAGAGCTGCAGCGTCGTCTTGTGCGACTTGATGCGCGTATACATCGCCGGGTTGGTGAACATCGGCTCGTCGCCTTCGTTATGGCCGAAGCGGCGATAGCAGAAGATGTCCAGGACAACGTCCTTCTGGAACTTCTGCCGGAATTCGATGGCCACGCGGGCGGCATGGACCACGGCCTCGGGGTCGTCGCCATTGACGTGGAAGATCGGCGCCTCGACCATCAGCGCGATGTCGGTCGGATAGGGCGAGGTGCGGCTGAAATGCGGCGCGGTGGTGAAGCCGATCTGGTTGTTCACCACGATATGGATGCAGCCGCCGGTGCGATGGCCGCGGATGCCCGACAGCTGCAGGCATTCGGCGACGACGCCCTGGCCGGCGAAGGCCGCATCGCCGTGCAGCAGGATCGGCAGCACCGAGATGCGGTCGTGATGGTCGCCCAGCTGGTCCGATTTCGCCCGCGCCTTGCCCAAGACGACCGGGTTCACGGCCTCCAGGTGGCTGGGGTTGGCGGTCAGCGACAGGTGGACCGTATTGCCGTCGAATTCGCGGTCGGACGAGGCGCCGAGGTGGTATTTCACGTCGCCCGAGCCGTCCACGTCCTCGGGCTTGAAGCTGCCGCCCTGGAATTCGTGGAAGATCGCCCGGTAGGGTTTCGACAGCACGTTGGCCAGGACCGACAGCCGGCCCCGGTGCGGCATGCCGATGACGATCTCCTTCACGCCAAGCGCGCCGCCGCGCTTGATGATCTGCTCCATCGCCGGGATCAGCGCCTCGCCGCCGTCCAGGCCGAAGCGCTTGGTGCCCATGTACTTGACATGCAGGAACTTCTCGAAGCCCTCGGCCTCGACCAGCTTGTTCAGGATGGCGCGGCGCCCCTCGCGGGTGAACTGGATCTCCTTGCCATAGCCCTCGATCCGCTCCTTCAGCCAGGCGGCTTCCTCGGGGTTCGAGATATGCATGAACTGCAGCGCGAAGGTGCCGCAATAGGTGCGCCGCATCAGGTCGGTGATCTGGCGGATCGAGGCGATCTCCAGGCCCAGCACGTTGTCGATGAAGATCGGCCGGTCCAGGTCGCCGGGGCCGAAGCCATAGGTCGCCGGGTCAAGCTCGCCATGGTCGGGGATGTCGCGCAGCCCCAGCGGGTCCAGGTCGGCGTGAAGATGTCCGCGGATCCGGAAGGAACGGATCAGCATGATCGCGCGGATGCTGTCCAGCACCGCCTGGCGCATCTGGTCGGTGGTCAGGCTGACGCCCTTTTCCTGGGCCTTGGCGGCGATCTTCTTCATCGCCGCCTGCGCCTCGTCCTTCGAGGCCATCGGCCATTCGCCGGTCAGCGCGGCGGTATTGTCGTCGGCGACGGCCGGCGGCCAGTCGGCGCGCTTCCAGCTGGCGCCCTCGGCCTCGCGCACGGCGTCGGTGGCCTCGTCGCCCAGGCTGCGGAAGAAGGCGTCCCATTGCGCGTCGAAGGCGGCGGGGTTCTGCGCCCACTGGCCATAGAGCTGTTCCACATAGGCGGCGTTATGCCCTTGCAGGAATGAGGAATCGTGGAAATCGGTATTCTTGGGTTGGTCGTTCATGGCTCATCCCCGGTTCAGGGTAAGGGGTTCAGGCTGAGGTTGCGGGCGGTGTCGTGGGCGGGTGATGCGTTCAGGCGCAGTGGATGTCGATCATTCGGGCGCCGGGATCGGCGGTCGGGTCGGTGCGGGGCAGGATGTCGATCCGCAGGGGGCGGCGGCGTTCCAGCCCGCATAATGCGAAAGCCGCGCCCTGTTCGGCATTGGCCGGGGCGCGGGCGGGGTGATAGATCAGCCTCCAGCCGAAATCCCGGCGGGCGACGGTGCGGACGGAATCCGGGGGCAGGGTGCTGGCCTCGTGCAGGTTGGTGCGGGCGGGGATGCCGCCGGGCAGGATGTCCTCGGTCATCTCGCGGCCGCAGGCCGCCAGCACCAGCAAGGCGACGGTGCAGAGCGGAGCGGCATGGCGCTGCCCGCAGCCCGGCCGGCCGCCCTGCGACCCCTCTGGCTGCCCGTTCCAACGCTGACCCTCCATCCTGTCCCCCGGTGGCTGTTGTGACTGCGCCCATACTTAGGTGGGGGGCGCAGTCTGTCAAATCATCAGCCCTTGATCGCCTTCAGCACCGCTTCGCCCAGCCCCGCGGGGCTGTCGGCGACGACGATGCCGGCGCGCTTCATGGCCTCGATCTTCGATTCCGCGTCGCCCTTGCCGCCCGAGACGATCGCGCCCGCATGGCCCATGCGGCGGCCCGGAGGCGCGGTGCGGCCGGCGATGAAGCCCGCGGTCGGCTTCCAGCGGCCCTTCTTCTTCTGCTCGGCCAGGAATTCGGCGGCCTCTTCCTCGGCCGAACCGCCGATCTCGCCGATCATGATGATCGAGGTGGTCTCGTCATCGTCCAGGAACATCTCCAGCACGTCGATATGCTCCATCCCCTTGATCGGGTCGCCGCCGATGCCGACCGCCGAGGACTGGCCCAGCCCCACGTCCGAGGTCTGCTTGACCGCCTCGTAGGTCAGCGTGCCGGAACGCGAGACCACGCCGACCGAGCCGCGCTTGAAGATCGAGCCCGGCATGATGCCGATCTTGCATTCGTCCGGCGTCATGATGCCGGGGCAGTTCGGGCCGATCAGCTTCGACTTCGAGTTCAGCAGCGCGCGCTTGACGCGCATCATGTCCAGGACCGGGATGCCCTCGGTGATCGCCACGATCAGCGGGATCTCGGCGTCGATGGCCTCGAGGATCGAATCCGCCGCGAAGGGGGGCGGCACATAGATCGCGGTCGCATTGGCGCCGGTTTTCGCGACGGCCTCATGCACGCTGTTGAAGACCGGCAGGTCCAGATGCGTGGTGCCGCCCTTGCCGGGCGTCACGCCGCCGACCATCCGCGTGCCATAGGCGATCGCCTGCTCGGTGTGGAAGGTGCCCTGGGACCCGGTGATCCCCTGGCAGATGACTTTGGTATTCTTGTTAACGAGAACGGCCATGTTTTGGCTTCCTTGCGTTGACATTCCAGCGCGCCCGACACCGGGCACTTGTTCAATTCGTAACCTTCGAGAAACTGATTTCGGCCCCAGTGGCATATCTCGCCTGCCCGCCGGGAACCCAGCCAAGAACCGAGACGGTTCGGCCATCTTTCGTGAACCAGTCCGCCTTGCCTCGCCCGGCCGGAATCTGTGTCCAGCCCTGTTGAAGCAGCTCGGCCCTTGCCGCGGCCAGAATTCCTGCGCCGCGTGTATAGGGGCGAACGTGGATCGTGCAGCTCAGCCTCTCGTTTTTCTTGCGAACTCCGATGCTGCGAACGAATTCCAGCATCTGGGATTTGGGTGCTTCCTTAAGGAAGACGGCATCGCCGCCACCGCGAATATACTGATACCCGTCCTGCGTCAGGGGAGCCAAGGCGTTCACCCCTTCGAATTCCGCCTTGACGCAGATATTGGTCAGCTTTCGGGCTTCGGCCACCTCGTCATAGGCGACCCGCGTGAAGTCTGCAGGCCGCGTTGCCGTGGTTCCCTGGGGATCAACGGTTTCAGTGCAGCCGGCAACAGTCAGCGCAATCACGAGGGCGACGATGCCGCGTATCACCCCTTCACCGCCTTGACGATCTTTTGCGCCGCGTCCGACAGGTCGGCCGCCGCGATCACGTTCAGGCCCGATTCGCCGATGATCTGCTTGCCCAGCTCCACATTGGTGCCTTCCAGCCGCACGACCAGCGGGACCTGCAGCCCGACCTCCTTCACGGCGGCGATGATGCCTTCCGCGATGATGTCGCAGCGCATGATGCCGCCGAAGATGTTGACCAGGATGCCTTTGACGTTCTCGTCCGAGGTGATGATCTTGAACGCCTCGGTCACCTTCTCCTTGGTCGCGCCGCCGCCGACATCCAGGAAGTTCGCGGGCTCGGCGCCGTAGAGCTTGATGATGTCCATCGTCGCCATGGCAAGGCCGGCGCCGTTGACCATGCAGCCGATCTCGCCGTCCAGCGCGATATAGTTCAGGTCGAACTTCGAGGCCGCCAGTTCCTTCGGGTCTTCCTCGGTCTCGTCGCGCAGGGCCAGCACGTCGGCCTGGCGATAGAGCGCGTTGTTGTCGAAGCCCATCTTCGCGTCCAGGCATTTCAGGTTGCCGTCGGTGGTCACGATCAGCGGGTTGATCTCCAGCATCTCCATGTCCTTCTCGATGAACATGCGATACAGGTTCCTGACCAGCGCCACGCATTGCTTGACCTGCGCGCCTTCCAGACCCAGCGCGAAGGCCACCCGGCGGCCGTGGAAATCCGACAGGCCGGATGCCGGGTCGACGCTGAAGCTGACGATCTTTTCCGGGGTCGAGGCCGCGACTTCCTCGATATCCATGCCGCCCTCGGTCGAGGCGACGAAGCTGACGCGCGAGGTGCCGCGATCGACCAGCAGCGCCAGGTACAGCTCGCGCGAGATGTCGCTGCCATCCTCGATATAGATGCGGTTGACCTGCTTGCCGGCCGGGCCGGTCTGGTGCGTGACCAGGGTGCGGCCCAGCATCTGGCGGGTCAGCTCCTCGGCCTCCTCGACCGATTTCGCCAGGCGCACGCCGCCCTTCTCGCCGGCCTCGGCCTCCTTGAAGTGACCCTTGCCGCGACCGCCCGCATGGATCTGCGCCTTGACCACCCAGAGCGGCCCGTCCAGCTCGCCCGCCGCGGTCTTGGCTTCGTCGGCCTTCACGACCACGCGGCCATCGCTGACCGGCGCGCCGTATTGGCGCAGCAGCGCCTTGGCCTGATATTCGTGGATGTTCATCGCGACCCCCTCATTCGGTTCACTGATTTGCGGCCTTCTGGCACAATCCCGGCGCGAAAAGAAACGAATTTCGGGGAAAATGGCGAAAATTGGAGGGAATGCGCTCAATGTGATCACACGCGGAAAGGCCGTGATCACATTGGCGCAAGAAGGCCGGCGGACGGGCCCTGACGGGTTGATTCCCGCCGCCCGGATCGGGCTGCCGGCGGCACGGTCGCCGCGACCGGAGGGCCGCGCGGGTCGTCGGGTTCAGGACGGCGGAAGCAGGCCCCGCGCGGCCAGGTCGCGCCGCAGGGCGGGGGCGTCGGTGAAGCGGATCGCCTCCATCCCGACCGCGCGGGCGCCGGCCACATTCGCGGGGCTGTCGTCGATGAACAGGCAATCCTCGGGCGCGACGCGGTTGCGGCGGGTCAGCGCCAGGTAGATGTCCGCCTCGGGCTTCAGCAGGCGCTCGATCCCGGAAACGACGATATCCTCGAAAAGCCGGGTCAGTCCGGGATAGCGCGCCAGGGCGGCGGGCCAGTTGTCGGCCGACCAGTTGGTGATCGCGAACAGGCGGTGCCCGGCGGCCTGCAATTCGGCGGCGATCTCCCAGCTGCCGGGAACGGGGTCGGTGATGGTCGCGGGAAAGGCCTGCGTGTAATCCATGAGCGGCGCCGCCGCATCGCCGAAGGCCGCGCGGGCGGCGGCAAGCCCCTCGGCCAGCGGGCGGCCGCCGTCCTGCAGGCGGTTCCAGCCGTCGAAATCGACCCGAGCCATCCAGTCGCGGATCGCGTCGCGGTCGCTGAAATGCGCCGCGAAGGCGCGTTCGGGGAACCAGCTGATCAGGACCTGGCCCAGGTCGAAAACGACATGTTTCATCATCGGCGGCTTTCGAAGAAGGATTGCAGCAGGGCGCGGGCTTCGGCGGCGCGGATGCCGTCATAGACCTGCGGCCGGTGGTGGCATTGCGGATGGCGGAAGATCTGCGCGCCATGGATCACGCCGCCCATGCGCGGGTCCTCGGCCCCGAAATACAGCCGCTCGATCCGCGCGGCGGAAATCGCGGCGGCGCACATCGGGCAGGGCTCCAGCGTGACCCACAGCGCGTGGCCGGGCAGCCGTTCCGACCCCAGCGCCGCGCAGGCCGCGCGAATCGCCAGGATCTCGGCATGGGCGGTCGGATCGCGATCGGCGCGGGTGCGGTTGCCCGCCGCCGCCACGACGCGCCCGTCGGGGGCGATCACGACCGCGCCCACCGGCACCTCGCCGCGTTCGGCCGCCGCCCGCGCCTCGGCCAGGGCCTGCGCCATATGCGAGGTGAAATCCGCCATGCCCCGCTTGTCGCAAGCCGGACCCGGCAAGGCAAGCGGGCAAAACAACCCTTCCTTCGGCGGCGCGCAGGGCGTAGAAAGGCGCCTTTGCCACCGCAGCGATGCGCAGGAGATCTCGCCATGACCGACGACAGCACTTCCACCCCCCAGGACCCTCAGAAGCCCGCCGAGGCCGACCGCATCGCCAAGGTGATGGCGCGGGCCGGCGTGGCCAGCCGCCGCGAGGCCGAGCGGATGATCCTGGAAGGCCGGGTCAGCGTGAACGGCAAGGTGATCGACAGCCCGGCGCTGGACGTGCTGCCCTCGGACCGGATCACGGTGGATGGCAAGAAGCTGGACGAGAAGCAGGAGACGCGGCTGTGGCTCTACTACAAGCCGGTCGGGCTGGTGACATCGGAGGCCGACGAGAAGGGGCGGCAGACGGTCTTCGACGCGCTGCCGCGCGATCTGCCGCGCGTGATGACCGTCGGCCGGCTGGACCTGAACTCCGAGGGGCTGCTGCTGTTGACTAATGACGGCGCGCTGAAGCGGCGGCTGGAGCTGCCCGCGACCGGCTGGCTGCGCCGCTATCGGGTGCGGGTGAACGGCCAGCCCAACGACCTGACCTTCGGGCCGCTGCGCCGGGGCGCGACCATCGACGGCGAGGAATTCGCGCCGATGGAGATCCGCCTGGACGGCCAGCAGGGCGCCAATGCCTGGCTGACCGTGGGCATCCGCGAGGGCCGCAACCGCGAGATCCGCCGCGCCATGGCCCATGTCGGGCTGCAGGTGAACCGGCTGATCCGCATCGGCTATGGCCCCTTCCGCCTGACCGGGCTGGAGAAGAACCAGGTGGTCGAGGTCAAGCGCCGGGTGCTGCGCGACCAGCTTGGCGGGCTGCTGACCGGCGAGGCCGAGGAGAAGGAGCGCGAGATGCGTCCGCGCGGCGCCGGGGCTTTTCGCGACCGCGATGCGGGCAGGACCCGCGGGCGCGAGGACGGTCCGCGCGGCGAGGGGCCGCGCAAGGATGGCCCGCGCAAGCCGCGCCACGAGGGCCGGGCCGATTCGGCCGAGGCCAGGGGCAAGCCGCGCCGCGACGGGGAGGCCGCGCGCGGGCCCAGGGCAGCGGGTGGCAAGTCATGGGGCGGCAAGGCGGAACGCGGGCAGGGCGACAGGCCGCGCGCGGCCGAGGGCGACTGGGCAGAGCGTCCGCGCCGCAGCTTCGGTGCCGAGCGTCCGGCCGGCTCCGGCCCCCGCAAGGCCGCGGATGGCAAGCCGGCGGCGGGCGGGCGCTTCGACAAGCCCGCGGGCGAGGGGCGTCCGGCCGGGAAATTCGGCGCCAGGCCGGAGGGAAAGCCGGGCGGGAAACCGGGCTTCAAGGGGTCGCGTGGCGCAGGGAAGGGCGGCGAGGGCAAGGGCGGCCCGGATCGTGGCCGTGGCGGCCCCCGCCCGGATGGGCCTCGTCCTCAAGGTTCCCGTCCTCAGGGCCCAAGGGGCGGCAAGCCTTCGGGGCGTCCCTCGGGCAAGCCGCGCGGCTGAGCCGCCGTGGCCTGTCCGCCGCAGGAACGAAACCGCAGGAACGAAAAAGGGGCGCGAGGCGCCCCTTTCTCATTTCGTCAGGATCAGCTTTCCCGCGCGGGTGATGCGCAGCTGATAGACTTGGTCGTCCAGCACGATCAGCGCCTGATTCCCGCCGCGCGTCAGCGTCGTGGCCTCATGCTGGGGAATGCGCGAAAGCGCACTGGTTCCGGGACGGGGAAATTCTGCGGGTCGCGCGGCAGTCATGGTTCGGCCTCTTGGCTGGCAAATTCGGTCAGGCGGAAATCTGACAAATTCCCTAGGGAATGTCAAAGAGAAAGAGTCGGGTATTGCGGGTCTCCGCCACAGGCCCTTCCGCGGGGCGGCCGACCTTCCGCTGCGGGCTTTGTTGCGGGCGAGGGGCTTCCCATGTCATATGGGCAGGCGCCCCAAGGTAAGAGGATAACATCTCGTGACCGACCCGACCGCTTCGGCCGCCGATACGGCCTTCAGCCCCCATGACCACCAGGCCTGCGAGTCGCGGGCGCTGGAAGAGGCGCTGGAGCGTCTGGCCTCGGAAGGGGCGCGGCTGACCCCGGTACGGCGGCGCACGCTGGAGATCCTGCTGGAATCCCACCGCGCGATGGGCGCCTACGAGATCCTGGACCGGCTGGCCGAGGAAGGCTTCGGCCGCCAGCCGCCGGTCGCCTACCGGGCGCTGGAGTTCCTGGCCCAGCACGGGCTGGTGCATCGCCTGCAGCGGCTGAACGCCTTCGCCGCCTGCCTGCATCCGGGCCATGAACACACGCCGGCCTTCCTGATCTGCCGCAAATGCGACAAGGTGGCGGAACTGCCCGGCGCCCGCATCCGCGACGTCCTGGCCGAGCTTGCCGCCGAGTCGGGCTTCGTCATGGAGCGCAGCACGGTCGAGGTGCTGGGCTTGTGCCCGGCCTGCGCAGCGGGCGACTGAACCAGCCTGCGCGGCGGGCGGCTGAACCGGCCTGCGAATCGGCGCACCCGGCCGGGGGGGGCGGTCGTGCCTGCCTGCGCCAATAGCAAGAATCTGCCGCTGGCAGGCGGAACCTTGCCCGACCAAGCAGTTCAAAATCCACCCGGAATTCCGCCTCTCGGAATCCGGCTGCGGCTGTCCGAAACGGGCGCCTGACCGCCGTAAGCCGCCAATTTCCCTGCATCGTCAGAGTGGTTGCGACGGTTTTGATGCAAGCCGGCAACACCCCCGGCAGGGCAGGCGAAACGGGGCGGAACCGGGGGCCGCCGAGCGTGTTGGCGATTATGCAACAGTGGCCGCAAGCCCTAGGGGGATTTGATTTAATGCTGCTTTTCAACCGTTCGGGTTTGTGCAACTGTCGCAGCGATGTTGCCGGAGACGGCAGCTTTCAACGAAACGGAGCATGATCATGACCAAATTCGCTACTTTCGCGGCCGCCCTCGGCCTGACCGCTTCCTCGGCTCTGGCCGGTGGCTATGTCGCCCCCGTCGTCGAAGTCGAGCCCGTCGTCGTCGAAGAGCGTGCCGCCACGACCAACGCTGGTCTGGTCGTTCCCGCCCTGCTGCTGCTGGGCGTGATCGCGGCCATCGCCTCGGACGACGACGACAGCTGATCTCCGAACGGAACCCGGGTTCCGAACGGTTTTCAAGGGCTGGCCTCGTGCCAGCCCTTCTTCATTTGCGCATCGCGGATCGTCACCAACAGCGGATCTCGTCACCAACAGCGGATCGCGCGCAAGGAAAAACCGGCCCCGCCGGGCCGGTCTGGATGTCTCTCTGGGGGCGTTTTCCGGGCCGCTCAGGGGCGCAGCGTCTGGATGGTGACGTAACCCAGCGCCGGGCCGATCCATTGGCGCGACACGGCGATCTGGCCGCCCTGCGGCATGTAGCTGTTCTGGAAGCTGATGCCGTGGCCTTCGCAGTTTTCCACGACCACGCCCGGATTGGGGCCGGGACCGACCGTGCAGTCGAAGCTGAGCGGGCGTTCCAGCCCGTCGCCGCTGTAATAGCGCATCACCCGCGTGCCCGAGCCCGAGCCCCCGGCGCGGATCAGCGCCTCGGTCTGCGGCTCGGCCACCGACAGGTCGTTGCCCAGCCCGCGCGTGCCGACCAGCATCCCGCCGCGCAGGATCAGCGCCTCTTCCGAGGGGGTCATGTAGGTGCGCATGGCGCCGTTCTGGCCGGTCATGGCCATGACCTGGTTGCGCCCCAGCGACTCGAAGCCGGCCATGATCAGCGGGCCGGGATTGACGCGCAGCGCCTCGGCCGCGGCCTGTTCGGGCGTCCGGGCGGGGGCGGCGGGCTGATCCGCGCCAGCGCCGCGCTGCTCGGCGACGACCTGGCCGGCGGTCTCGGCCAGCGCGCCCAGGGGGCCGCCGCCATCGGCATCGTTGCCGCAACCGGAAAGCCCGGCCAGCAGCCCGGCCGCCAGCGTGATCTTGAAAGCGCCGTTCATCGCCAGAACCTCCCCCAGCCTTCATAGAGTTCGACGGAATGGCTGTCGCGGATCCGGTCGTAGAGACGGCCGTTGACGTTCAGCTGCGCGCCCCCGTCGCGCGACAGCGACCGCAGCGTGGTCGAGACCCGCTCGCGCGAGGGCTGGCCGGTCGCCCAGCCAAGCGGGATCGACAGCATGATGCCCTTGTCGAAGCTGCCCTCGCCGAATTCCTCGGCGCTCATGTCGGTCTTGGTGGCATAGGCGCCGACGCGCCAGCCATTGGCGAATTCCCGCGTCAGGCTGACGGTCGCGCCCAGGTCGCCCGCCAGATACTTGCCGACATCCAGTTGCGCGGTGAAGCCCTGGGCGAACCCCTGCGAGAACTCGTAATAGGCCGAGACATGGCCCATCGTGACCTCGTAGTCGCGGAAATCGAACAGCCCGTCGAAATCGCGCTTCTTCACATGGTTGATCTCGGCCCCCAGGGCCAGCGGCGAGCCGGCGGGCTTCCACAGCGCCTCGGCCGAGACGCCGCCATAGCCGCGCTCCAGCAACCCGCCGGTGACGCGGGTATAGACCGTGTCGGTGGGCTTGGCATACCAGGCCAGCGTCAGTTCCGGGATCGTCGGGCTGCTGTTGTCGCGATACATGCGCGAATCCGAGCGCACCCGCGGCACGCCCTCGGGCGTGGTCTCCAGTTCGGGATTGGCCTCGTAGAAATCGGGATCGTAATGCTCGCCCCGCTGGCCGGGGATGCCCGGACCGCGCCGGTCCATGTCGCCGAAGGCGCGCTGGCGCAGGGCGCCGGTCAGGACCAGGCCGGGCATCAGTTCGTAGCTGGCGCGGGCCTCGGCGCCTGCCTCGTAGGTCAGCCCGTCCTCGGCGCTGAAGATGCCCAGCTCGACATAGGGTTTCAGCGACCAACGGAAGCGCGGATAGATGCCCTCGCTCTGGACCAGGCCGGGAACGTTGCGCGGCGCATCGCTGAGCGTGGAGGCCGCGGCGATCTGACCGGCCTCGGTATTCTCCAGCCGCTCGACATCCGAGCGGCGCAGCGTGACCGACGAGGTCGGCATCCCCTGGGCGGTCGAGGTGATGACGAAGGTCTCGACCGAGGGCGGCAGGGCGCGGGTCATCAGCCGGGCGGTGCGGCCCACGGCCTCGGCCTGGCTGATATAGCGGCGGTTGTCGATGCGCACCTCCGCCCGGTTGGCCGACAGCGCCATGGATTCCAGCACCTGCCCTTCCTTGGACAGGGCGTCGCCAAGCGCCGTCTGGATGGCGGGCTGGGCGGTCGGATCCTGCGACCACTGGCCCGACCAGCCCTCGGGATCGGCGGCGGGGGCGGGGCGCGGGCGCACCGGGGCCGGGGCCTTTTCCAGGCCCGAGGGATAGGGCGCCTCGCGCGGGTTCAGGGCGACGGTGAACTGGGCGCCGAAGGTCTCGCCGCCGATCGTGTAGAGCCCGACCTGATAGGAGCGGCCGAAGCTGTAATAGGCGCCGAGGTTCAGCTTGCTGCCCGGCTCCTCGTCGCCCTGCTGCCATTCGCGGCCGTCGCTGTAGCGGGTGTAATAGATGTCGTTCGAATATTCGGCGACCAGGTTCAGCCGGTCGGTCGCCTGCCAGCTGACCGAGGCGAAGGGCTTGGGACCGCCCGAGAACCAGTCGTCGGCATTCAGCGTGCCGCCCTCGTCGTTCACGTCGATGGTGCGCGGCTTGCCGGCCAGCACGCCCCAGCCCAGGCCGGCCGAGGCGCGGATCGTCGGCGTGATGGTCTTGGTCGCGACGATGTATTCGCCGGAATAGACGCCGGTGCCCAGCACGTCCTGGAACCCGACCGCGATGGCGGGGCGCCAGCCCTGCTCGTCCAGGATCTGATAGCGGATATCCAGCGAGCGGTCCGAGATATAGCCGTCCTGGCGATAGTCGTTGATGCCCTCGACCCGCGCATAGCGCAGCACCGTGGTCAGGCCCGGCAGCACCTGGAAGACGACATTGCCGCGCCGCGCATAGTCCGACCACGAGACGGTCGCGCCAAGCGTGCCGTCGGGCAGCGTCTCGGCGGTGGGCGTGTCGATCCCGCCCGGCATCCCGTAGGTGGACATGTTCCGGGCGATCATCGGTTCGGCCACGGCGGTGCCCGAGACCGATCCGATCAGCATGGTGACCGGCAGGGTCGAGGCCATCAGGCGTCTGGCAAGCGGTGAGCGGCGCATCGAATGGATCCTTGTCGCGACGAATGGGGCGATCATAGCCGCAGCAGCTTTCAGGGAAAGCCCACCTGGCTGCTTTCCGCGGCGGACTGCGTCCTTCCTGCCGCATCGCTGCGGCAGGAAGCGGGTGTCACTCGTCCTCGGGCGCGCCGTCGGTGTCGCCGCCGTTCTCGCCCCCGTCCTCGACGCCCGGCGGGGTCGCGGGCAGGCGCAGGGTCGGGGCCGGAACCGTCGCCGGGCTGCCGCCGGCCGCGCCCGAGCCGGCGGGCGCCGGGGTTTCGGCATCGCTCGCGGGCGCGTCGGGTTCCGGTGCCGCCGGGGCGGGGCTCTCGGTCACGGGCGGCGGAAGCCGGGTCGCCGGGATCTCCGTCGTGGAGGGCTCGGGGGTCGTCGTCTCGGGGGTCGTCGCCTCGGGGGCGGCGGTTTCCGGCGTGGCGGTTGCCGGAGCCTCGGTCGCCGGGCTTTCCTCGGCCGCGGGTTCCGGGGTGGCGGCGGCCGGGGTCGGGCTGGCGGCCGGGGTCGGGCTGGCGGCCGGGCGGGTGGCCGCGGGCCGCGTGGCGGTCGCGCGCGGCGCT
>NZ_QNRC01000021.1 GCF_003709565.1 Paracoccus sigandri
CCACCTATGTCGAGATCTACACCGGCCAGGCACCCCAAAAACGCGAAATCGCAAGGTTCAACGCAGCCGTGAACAGAAAAGCAAATCCAAAAGCCTAACAGCACCAGAACCGAGAGCCAGAGAAGGCACGCCGGGTCCCATTTCGCGGGGGCCCGGATCGAATGGCCAGCCGCCGGAGGCCCGCGCCTTCATCACTGAAAATCGCGGCCTCGGGAATGCGCGGGACCAGGATCCGCGTCGTCTGCGCCGAACAGGCGGTGGTGCTGCCCGCTTCGGCGCTGCAATTCGTCGTGGTGCGTCCGGCGGGGCCGTCCTTCTGCGCGGGCAAGCGGACCGTCCAGCAATTGCCGCAGAACCTGGCCTGAATGGAGCACCTAATCCCGCCCGGATCCCGGCAAGCGCCGAGGGACAAGGACTTCTTGGTAGGATGTGCCCGTCCCGACCCAACGAGGCGCGAAGAATACCCTCAGCCACGTGCACCCTCATCGCGGCATGGCGGGGCCAATTCAGGCTGGTGGCCTGGCCGAGAGGGAACGAAATGGCGGCGCGTCATGGATTTCCCCTGCCGAACCCGAGACTTATCGCGGTCGCCTGCACCCCGCCCGGCCTCACCGGTTGCAGTCGATCCAGCGCGACAGCAGCTGCCGGTCGCGGAAACATTCGTCCGGGACCGTGCGCCGCTTGATGCGCGCCAGCCGTTCCGCGAAGGCCACCTGCTTCGAGGTCGGCAGGCTGTTCGGCGCGGGCGTCATCTTCGCCTGGGCATCGATCCAGGCGCTGAGCGCCCGCCTGTCCTGCAGCGCGTCCCATGGCAGGGGCGCGTGGTTCCTGACTGCCAGGGAGCGGGCATAGGCGATCTGGCGCGGCGTGGCGGGCAGCGCGATACTGGTGGATTCCATCTCGGACCTCCGTAGCTGACCATGCCCCGGATATAGAACAGATCGGGAACAAAATCAATCCCGGCCGTTTCGGACCAGAACAGGCTCGCGCCCGGCGGGACTGCCGCGTCACGAATCGGCAGACCCCCGCGCAAGCCGAAGGATGCAGCGCGCCGCAGACCTGCGGGGGTCGCCGCGCAGGGGGTCACCGGGTCAGCGCAGATCGACGCTGTAATGAAAACCCTCGCTGGTGCATGTGCTGATCCGCCATTCGACGGGCTGGTTTTCCAGCGAATAGGCAATGCGACTGATCTGCAGCACCGGGGCGCCGGGGGCGAGCGACAGGAGCTTCGCCTCCTGCGCGCTGGCCGCGACGGCCTTCAGCCGTTCGGTCGAGCGCATGATCACCACCCCGAAATTGACCGCGAAAAGGCCGTAGAGGTTGTTCGGCAGCTCCATCCCCTGCAGCGCGCCGAAGATCCCCGCCGGAAGGATGACCGTCTCGACGATGGCGGGCAGCCCGCCGATCGAGCGGAGCCTTTCGATGCGGATCACCCGCGCGCCGGGATCGAGACCCAGAACCCGCCGCTCTTCCGCGCTGGCCGGGAAGGTGCCGGTCGAGAGGATGGTGCTGTCGGGAAACTTCCGCTCTCCCGCGTCGGGTTTCAGGCGGAAGAACTGGAACATGATGCGTTCGTCGTCGTGGCGGGCGACGAAGGTGCCGCGCCCCTGCTTGCGCACCACCAGGTTCTCGGCCGCCATCGCGTCCAGCGCCTTGCGCACCGTGCCCTGGCTGACGCCAAGCTCGGCGGCAAGCTGCATCTCGCTTGGCAGGATGTCGCCGGGCGCCCAGACCCCGTCCACCAGCCGACGCAGCAGCTTCTCGCGCACCTGCACATAAAGCGGCCGCAGACCGAGGCCCGCCGTCTCGTCCGTCCTGGCTGTCGTCATGCCGTCCCGCCCGTTTTCCATCGCCCCAATCTACGCATATGCCGCAGCGGTGAGAAGAGGCTTGACTATTATATAAGACATAAGATAGCTGTTATATGACCAAATCCCCGACCATCGCCGGGGCCATGCGTCTGACAAGCAGATCTTTCCCTTGAAAAACAGGGCGAAGGACATGACCGGCATCGCGACCAGGGGAAGGCCGCGCGGCACGCATCGGGGGGATGCGCGGGGCCTGATCGGGAAGGGAATGCAGGGGTCGCAACCAAGGACAGAGGGGAGGAGAACATGAACCCACGGCTTCAATCCGCGACGCTGGCCCTGCTTGGTGCGGCCGCGCTGGCCGCGCCGGCCCTTGCCCAGGACTATCCTGCGCATCCGGTCACGATCGTCGTGCCCTTCTCGGCCGGCGGGCCGAGCGATACGGTGGCGCGGGTCATCGCCCATGCGATGGGGCGCGAGATGGGCCAGCAGGTCCTGGTGCAGAATGTCGGCGGCGCGGGCGGGACGCTGGGGGCGGCTCAGGTCGCGAATGCGGCGCCGGACGGATACAACCTCCTGGTCCATCATATCGCGATGGCGGTCTCGGACGCGCTCTACGCCAACCTGCTCTTTTCCCCGACCAAGGACTTCACGCCCATCGGCCTTGCCACCGACGCGCCGATGGTCATCACCGGCCGGCCCGGACTGGCGGCCGACAGCATCGGCGAATTGCTGGAGCTGATCCGCGCGGAAGGCGCCGACATGACCATCGCCCATGGCGGCATCGGCGGCGCGGCGCATCTGTGCGGCATGTTGCTGCAAGAGGCCCTGGGGGTCGAGATGGTCACCATCCCCTATCAGGGCACCGGCCCGGCGATGACCGACCTGATGGGCGATCAGGTGGATGTCATGTGCGATCAGGCGACGACTACCGTCTCGCCGATCCGCAACGGCAGCATCAAGGCCTATGCGGTCACCTCGGATGAGCGCATCGACAGCCTGCCCGACCTTCCCACCACGGCCGAGGCCGATCTTGCGGCGGTCCGGATCGGCGTGTGGCACGGCCTCTATGGCCCCGCGGGAATGGAGGAGGCGGTCGTCTCCAGGCTGGAGACCGCCTTGCAGGCGGCGATCCGGGATCCCGAGGTGATCGCGCGGCTGGCCGATATCGGCACGGTCCCGATGCCCGTCGACGACGCCACCCCCGAGGCCCTGCGCGCGATGCTGGACAGGCAGATCGCCCTGTGGGAGCCGATCATCGAGCGCGCGGGCGTCTTCGCGCAATGACCGGCAGCCACCGGCCCGCAAGGGCGGTATCGTCGCAGCACCCGCGCCCCGGACGGAGGACACGAGCTTGAAGGCAGTCGTATCGGAATTCATGGAAGAGGATATCCTGCGCGAGCAGCTGGCCGGGTGGGATATCCTCTATCGCCCGGATCTGGTCGAGGACCGGCAGGGGCTGCTGGCCGCGCTTGCCGATGCCGATGCGCTGATCGTCCGCAACCGCACGCGGGTGGATGCGGAACTGCTGGCCCGCGCGCCCCGGCTTCGCGTGGTGGGCCGGCTGGGCGTGGGCCTGGACAATATCGACCTCGCCGCCTGCAAGGCCGCCGGGGTCGCGGTCTGCCCGGCGACCGGGGCGAATGACGTCTCGGTCGCGGAATATGTCATCGGCGCGGCGATGGTGCTGCTGCGGGGCACCTTCGCCATGCCCTCGCGGCTGGCCGGGGGCGACTGGGCGCGCAATGCGCTGATGAACGGGCGCGAGATGCAGGGCAAGCGGCTGGGGCTGGTCGGCTTCGGCTCGATCGCGCGGGAAACCGCGCTGCGCGGGCAGGCGATGGGGATGCGCGTCGCGGCGCACGATCCTTTCGTGGCGGCAGAGGATCCGGCATGGACGACGCCGCTCGGCCGCATCGAGCCGGCCGGCCTCGACCGGATCCTGCGGCAAAGCGACGTGATCTCGCTGCATGTTCCCCTGACGGACGCGACCCGCCACCTGATCGGGCCCGAGGCCATCGCCGCCATGAAGGACGGCGCCATCCTGGTCAATGCCGCGCGCGGCGGGGTGGTGGACGAGGCGGCGCTGGCACAGGCGCTGGCGGCGGGCCGGCTGGGCGGCGCGGCGCTGGACGTCTTCGAGACCGAGCCCCTGCCCGCCGATCAGGCCAGGGCCTTCGCGGACCTGCCCAATGTCATCCTGACGCCGCATATCGCCGGGCTGAGCCGGGAATCGAACCGCCGCGTCTCGGAAGTGACCGTCGCCTCGGTGCGGGCGCATCTGGCAGGGGAGGCATGAATGGCCAGGATCTCGCTTCATGACGCGCAGGACGTCGCCGGCGCCGCGCTGATCCGCAACGGCGCGGCGGGGCCGGTGGCGCAAAGCGTGGCGGGCGCGCTGGTGCGGGCCGATGCCGACGGCTTCAAGGGCCACGGGCTGGGGCGGCTGCCGTCCTATGTCGCGCAGCTGCGGGCCGGGAAGATCAACGCCTCGGCCAGGATCCGGCCGTCCCGGCCCCGGCCCGGCACCCTGCTGGTCGATGCCGATCACGGTTTCGCCTATCCGGCGCTGGACCTTGCCACTGGCGCACTGCCCGACATGGCGCGCAGCCAGGGCATCGCCTGCGCCGCCATCGCCCGTTCGCATCATTGCGGCGCGGCGGGCCTGTTCGCCGAGACCCTCGCCCGGCAGGGGCTGATCGCGCTGCTGTTCGCCAATACCCCCGCCGCGATGGCCCCCTGGGGCGGCAATCGCGCGGTCTTCGGCACCAACCCGATCGCCTTCGCCTGCCCCCGCGGCGCGCAGGATGATCCCATCGTCATCGACATGGCCCTGTCCAGGGTCGCGCGCGGCAACATCGCCGCGGCCGCCCGGCGGAACCAGGCGATCCCGCCGGACTGGGCCTTCGACAGCGACGGCCAGCCCACCACCGATGCGAAGCGCGCCCTGGAGGGCACCATGGCCCCGCTGGGGGACGCCAAGGGGATCGCGCTGGCGCTGATGGTCGAGCTGCTGGCGGCGGGCATGACCGGCTCGAACTATGCGGCCGAGGCGTCGTCCTTCCTGGATGCCGAGGGCCCGCCGCCCGGCACCGGCCAGTTCCTCGTCGCCATCGACGCGACGGCATTCGCGCCCGATGCCACGGACCGCTTCGCCGCCCTGGCCCGGGCCATCGAGGGACAGGAGGGCGCAAGGCTGCCCGGCGCAAGGCGCTTCGCCATGCGCGCCGAGGCCGAAAGGCAGGGGATCGAACTGGGCGACGACCTGATGCGAGAGATCGCCGCGCTCTGATCGCGGCACATGGGCGGCGGATCGGGACCTGCCTAGCCCATCAGGTGAACGCCGATCAGGACGAAGCCGGCCAGGAAGATGGTTTCCGCGACGATCAGGCCGACGGCGGTGCCGCCGACCGCCATCATCCGCACCAGCGAGGTCTTGATCCCGACCGCCGCGATGGCGGTCAGCAGCGCCCAACGGCTGAGTTCCTCGGCCGCATGGGCGACGAAGCCGGGAATGAGGCCGAACGAGTTCGCCGCCGCCAGCAGCAGGAAGCCGATGACGAAGCCGGGCAACAGGGGCGGGCGCCCGCCGCCCTCGGCGCCGGCCAGCCCGCGCGCGCGGATCGCCAGCGAAATGACCAGCACCACCGGGGCCAGCATCGCCACGCGGATCAGCTTGACGACGGTCGCGGCCTCGCCCGCCTCGGGACCGACCGAGAAGCCCGCCCCGACCACCTGCGCCACGTCATGGATCGTGCCGCCCAGGAAGACACCCGATTCCAGCGCCGAGAAGCCAAGCGTCGAGGACAGCGGCGGATAGGCGATCATCGCGACGGTGGACAGCACCGTGACGGCCATCACGGTGAAGGCCAGGTTGCGCTCGGACTTGTCGGTCCGGGGCAGGACGGCGGCGATCGCCATGGCCGCCGAGGCCCCGCAGATCGCGACCGCGCCCCCAGACAGCAGCGCCATCCACCAGCCGCGGCCGAAGAGGCGCGCGGCGAGCAGCGCGAACAGGATCGTCGCCACCACCCCGCCGATCACCAGCAGGACCATCGCGCCGCCCAGATCGGCCAGCATCCCGACCGAGATCCGCGCGCCCAGAAGCGCGACCCCCAGCCGCAGCACCGCGCGCGCCGCATGGTCGACGCCGGCCTGGGTCCGGGTGCCATCCTCGGCCAGGAAGTTCAGCGCCAGCCCCAGAAGCAGCGCCATCAGCATCGCCGGCGCGCCGTAATGTTCCGACAGGAACTGCGCCGCGACCGCGACCAGGATCGAGACCGCAATGCCGGGGAAAAGTTCCGAGAGGCTTCGCATCGCATTCTCCGGGGCCAGCACCGGCACCTTCAAGGCCCGGCGAACAGGGACGAACGGCCAGCCCCCGGATCGCGGGGCCGGCCGGCGGCGCAGTGCCGCGTTCAGGCGCTGCGATACAGCTTGGTCATCGAGAATTCGCGGTGTCCAAGCGCCTCGGCCGCCGTGGCGCGGCCATTGGCGGTGCGCAGGATCATCTCGATCAGCGCGTCGCCGGCCTGGTCGATGGTCATCTCGCGCGTCAGCACCCCGGTCACGTCCACGTCGATATGTTCGGACATGGTGCGCAGGGTGCGCGGATTGCCCGAGATCTTGATGACCGGCACGATCGGGTTGCCGACCACGTTGCCCTGCCCGGTCGGGAAGGTGTGGATGACATAGCCGCCCGCCGCCATCAGCGTGACGCATTCCGCCGCCGCCGAGGAACTGTCCATGAAGTAAAGCCCCGGCCCCTTCGAGGGCGCCTCGGCCGGCCCCATCGCGTCGATATAGGTCGAGCTTCGGCCGATCTTCTCCAGGTTCCCCAGCGCCTTTTCCTCGATCGTGGTCAGCCCGCCCAGGATGTTGCCCTTGGTGGGCTGGCTGTCGGACAGGTCGCTGGTCTTGAAGGCCTCGATCACCTCGTCCTGATAGGCCTGCCAGATCTTCCTGAACCTGGCCGCGGCCTCGGGATTGGCGGCGCGCTTCTCGCAGATATGCTCGGCCCCGGTGATTTCCGAGGTCTCGCCGAAGCAGCCATGGATCCCCAGCGGCAACAGCTTGTCATACATGTTGCCCACCGTCGGGCAGGAGGACAGGCCGGTGGTCGTGTCGCTCTCGCCGCATTTGGTCGAGATCCACAGCTCCGAGACCGGGCAGTCCTCCTTCTGCAGCTCGGTCGCCCAGTGGACATATTCCTTGGCCTTCCAGCTGGCCTGGCGGATGGTCTCGAAATCGCCCTTCTGCTCGATCGAGAAGCCGGCGACGGGCTTGCCGGTCCTGGCGATGCCGTCGACGATGACCTGCGTCCATTCCGGCTCGATCCCGATCACCACCACGGCGGCGACATTGGGATTCGCGCCGGTGCCGATGATGGTGCGGAAATGCAGCTCCAGGTCCTCGCCGAACTGCAGGCGGCCATAGGCGTGCGGGATCGCCAGCGTGCCCTTGACGTTGTTCGCCACCGCCTCGCAGGCCGCGTTCGAGATGTCGTCGACCGGCAGGATCAGGACATGGTTGCGCACGCCGACGCGGCCGTTCTCGCGGCGCCACGCCCGGACGGTCGCATTGCTGAAATCAAGAGCCATGGCTTACCACCGTTTGGTTTTGCAGTTGTGGGTATGGACGTGCTCGCCCACATCGGCGTCACCGACCATCCTGCCGATGTCCTCGCCGTATTTGACGACCGTGTCGCCGGCCTTCAGCGGCTTCAGCGCGACCTTGTGGCCGATCGGAATGTCGGCCTTCGCGGTCAGCCGGAAATCCGAATCGTCGGCGGTAACGACGCAAAGCATCTCGGTCCCCGCCGAAAGGTTCTCGACGACGACGACGCCGACATTGTCCTCGTGATCATGGACCAGAAGTTGTGGAATGCCCAAGTGCTCCTCCTGTGCAAGGGTAGCATGAAACCCGTGGGCCGACATTTATCATGTATAAGATGTCTTATACAAGAATAATCTTGGAAGGCGCCGCGAGCGGTTCCGCCATGGGCCGTCCGGGGGTTTCTCGCACGGGGAAAAGATCGCGCGGGGGGCGGTCCCGCGCGCTAAGTTCCGGACAGCGACGGGCCGGACCTGTTCGTCGCTGTCCGGGACGCCGAGGGAAGCCAGGACCGCGCGTCGGGCCATGGCCGTGGCGGCCGCATGTCGGCCCGCAGCCGTCGCGCGGGCCTTTCGCAAGCAGCCTGGCATTGTTTCAAAACTCGGGGTTAAAGCGTGGTTTCCCGTTGCCCCGTTCACGTCACGCCACGCGCTGGATCTCGGCAGTGCCAACTGCGTTGAAGCGGTTCATGAACGCGATGCGGATGTGGACTTCGGCCGTCTGTCTGTCCGGGTCTCGCGAGGCGATCCGCTCGCCGAAGGCTTGAGGTCGAGCAGGTGAACGCCACAGGTTCGAGAGAACCTGCGAGGTCATCTTCGTCTCGATCCGACTTCGGATGTGATAGCCGGACCAGCGCTTCCAGTTGGCTCGCCCGCAGGATGTCGTTGCGGGCACGGGCGGCGGGGCCGTCCTCCTTCCAGAAGCGTCCGTTCCTGCGGACGGGTATGACGGCCGCGCCGCCGCGATCCACGATTGCGGTGTGGCAACACCGGGTGTCGAAAGCGCCGTCGCCGGTCACGGTGCCGATCTGAAGCGCTTCGTTATAGCTCTTCCAGTTCGTCCTGCGGTAGCGGGCAGGCGCAGGTTTGCTCATGCAAGGGCCCTTAGCCTACCAAAGCGACCGCGTGAATCCCGCAGCAGACCCGAGTTCTGCAACAATGCCGCATTGCTCTGTTGACGGTTCTCATCGCGCCGTCTTGCCGAATCTGCAGATGCGCCGCGCGACGCCCCGGCAAGGACCCTTACCTTCCGCGACATCGGCGCCTATCCTGCGCCGGAACTGCCGCCCTGATCCGAAAGGTTTCCGATGAACTGGCTTGCCCCTGTCGACGCCTATTGCGAACGGACCGGCCCCGACTACTGGTCCGAGCCGATCAATGCGCTGACCAACCTCGCCTTCCTGATCGCCGCCCTGGTCCTGTGGCCGCGGCTGAGAGGGCCAGAGATGGCGATGGGCCGGGCGCTGGCGGCGGTGTTGTTCGTGATCGGCATCGGCTCCTGGCTGTTCCACACCCATGCCAACCAGCTGACCGGGCTGATGGACGTGCTGCCGATCCTCGCTTTCATCCTGCTCTATGTCTTCGCCGCCACCCGCGACTATTTCGGCGCGCGCCCCTGGATCGCCGCCCTGGTGACGGCGGGCTTCATCCCCTATGCCGCCGCGACGGTGCCGATCTTCGCGATGATCCCCGGCCTCGGCTCCTCGGCCAGCTATGCGCCGGTGCCGCTGCTGATCCTGATCTATGCGGCGCTGCTGCGCAGACGCCTGCCGGAAACGGCGCGCGGCCTTGCCATCGGCGCGGGGATCCTGATCGCATCGCTGACCTTCCGCACGCTGGACCAGCCGCTCTGCGGCGCCCTGCCCTTCGGCACGCATTTCCTGTGGCATGTGCTGAACGCGGTGATGCTGGGCTGGATGATCGAGGTCTGGCGCCGGCACCGGCTGGGATCGGCCAGCGCCTGACCCGTGGCGTCACAGACTATGGAGCCCCGTCTCCAGCCCGCCCTCGCCCGTGGCCAGGACCCTGGCGCCAGCCAGTCGGGTGTCACCTCGGCGAAACGGATCGTGCCGGTGCGGTCGATCGGCAGGATCGCCGGCATCGGCAATTCCCAGGTGCCGGCGCCGGTGGTCGTTGGCAGGTCCGAGCCGCAGGCGCTGGCAAGAGCCTCGGCATCCGGAAGGTCATGCCAAGCGCCAGCGCGTTGTCGGGATCGCTGGCGATGGTCAGGCCCGGATCATACCGCGTCCCGATGGCCTCCCGGCCGCTGCGCCATGCGGGTGATATGCGACAGGTTGAAATTCGCATCCGGCCAGGCGCCCAGGTGCGGTTTTCCGTCCGCACCCATCCCGGCGCCTCGATCAGATCAGGGTTTTCTGGAATTCGGGGCATAGCCAAGCTGCGGGCCCTCGCGCGGGTCGCGCAGCTTGGCGACCCATCGCGGATCGCCCAGCAAGGCCCGGCCGATCGCGATCAGGTCGAACTCTCCCGCCGCCATCAGGGCGGGAACGGTGCCGATGCCGGTGCTTTCGGCCGGCGTCGCCGCGCCGCGAATATAGGGCGCCTGAAGCCCGACCGAGCCCACCGCGATCACCGGCAGGCCGAACAGCTGCCGCGTCCAGCCCGCCAGGGTCAGGGGCGAGCCGTCGAAACCCGGCTCGTGATAGCGCCGGGTCGAGACGTGGAAGGCCGTCAGGCCCGCATCGACCACGGGCTGCAGCGCCGCGCGCAATTCGTCGGGCGTGGTCCAGGGCCGCGCGTCGTAATGCCCGCCCTTCCATTGCGAGAAGCGCAGGATCACCGGATAGTCCGGCCCGACCGTCGGGTCGGACCAGTGGCTTTGATAGAGGTCGATGTAATCGGTCTGCAGCCGCGCCAGCGAACCCTCGACCGCCTGCTCGATCCATGTCGCCGACAGGTCGACCCTGCCCTGGCCGATATCCGAGCCGACCTTGGTGACGACATGCACCCTGTCGCGATTGCCCCGCGCCTTCAGCCAGCACCCGATGATCTTCTCGCTTTCGCCGTCATTGCCCGGCACCCAGCACGAATAGACATCCGCCGTGTCCGGCGCGGCGAAGCCCTGATCGACGAAGGCATCGAAAATCGCGAAGGAGGTGGCTTCGTCCGCCGTCCAGCCGGCGGTGTTCGTGCCCAGGACAAGCGGCGCGATGTGAAGATCGGTCTGGCCCAGCTGGCGAAGCGTCATGATCTCGCTCTCTCTTCCGAGGGGTCCGGCTGGGGTGGTCGTCGCCGGCCTTCCTGCCCTCGCCCGGCCGCATCCGGGATGCGTTTCTGCGCGCCGCAAACCAGGGCCATGCCAATGCCACGCTCTGGAAACATGTCGCCGCCAGCCCGTGGCGGGTGTTCGCCGCGCTTCCGTGCACCATGGCGGTCGGGGTGCCCATCGGCCTGCTATCGCCAGGTCGCGGATCGGCCGGGGGATCCTCGATCCGCTGGTCGAGTTCATCCGGCCGCTGCCGCCCCTGGCCTATCTGCCGCTGATCCTCATCTGGTTCGGAATCGGCGAGACCTCGAAAGTGCCGGTCATCGGCATCGCCATGCTGGCGCCGATCGTGATCTCGACCGCCTCGGGCATCCGCGCCGCCCGCGCCTTCGGCACCGGCCCCTGGCAGCTGATCCGCGAGGCGATGTTTCCGGCCGCCCCGCCCTCGATCCCGACCGGCATCCGCATCGCGCTGGGGGCGGGCCGGACCACGCTGGTCGCCGCCGAACTGGTCGCCGCGACGCGCGGGCTGGGCTGCATGATCCAGTCCGCCGCGCAATTCCTGGTCACCGACATGGTCCTCGCGGGCATTCCGGTCATATCTGTGCTGGCGGCGGTTTCGGAACTGGTCCTGCGCCTGCCGGAGCGCCGCTTTCCGCCCCGGATCGGCAAGCACTGAACAGGTCCCGATCCGCCGCCGGCCTGCTTGCACTTGCGTCCGGGCGTCTCTAGCCTGAGCCTCCACGCCCCAGCCTCAGGAGACGTCGCCCGGTGGAAGCCCTTATCGAACACTATCTGGGCAATCCGCTGATACTGGCCGCGCTGCTGTTCCTGGCGAATTTCGTCATGGAGGAAGGCGCGATCGTCGCCGGCGCGGCGCTGGCCGCGGCCGGAGAGATCGGCACCGGGCTGGCCCTGGTCGCGCTGGTCAGCGGGAACATCGTCAGCGACTGGGCGCTTTACGGGATCGGCGCATTGGCGGGCAGCAGCCCCCTTGTGCGCCGCTGGGTCGACGGGGCGATGCTGGCGCGGGGACGGCGGCTGCTGGATCGCGGGGTCCTGCCGGCGGCGCTGCTGGCGCGGCTGCTGCCGCCGGTCTTCATGGCCAGCGGTTTCGTGCGCGTCGATTTCCGCCGCTTCGCGATCGTGAACGGCGTGGTGGCGGCGGTCTATACGGTGGCGCTGTTCTTCGGGGCCTTCGGGCTGAACCTCGTCCTGTTCGACCTGCTGGGCAACTGGGCCTGGCTGGTCGTGGCGGGGCTGGTGGTCGCGGCCGTCTGGCTGAGCCACCGTTTCACGGTCTATTACTTCGCCTCGGACAAGGACGAGGAGGACGGGTCGGCCGGCTGAGGCGGCGCCCCGCCATCGCCGATCACGCAATCCAGCGCCGCGCGCAAAAGCTCGGCATGGGTCCAGGGCAGGAAATGGTCGGCATCCTCGATCAGGATCACCCGTGGTCCGGGATCCCTGGGCAGATGCGCCTGCAGGAAGGGCACGTTATCCGGCGGCACCAGGGTATCGGCCAGGCCCTGAACGATGGTGACGGGCGCGGTGACACGCCCCAGATCGGCGGCCAGATCCTCAAGCCCCGGCTGCAGGTTCATCAGCTCTGCATTGGCATTGGCCAGTTCGGCGGGCAGAAGCCGGGCGAAGAAATCCAGCGCGGCCAGCTGCTGCAGCGGGTGGGTTTCTTCCAGCTGCGGATCGGCGGCGGCGCCGATCAGCAGGACACCCGCCACCCGGTCGGGATGATCGGCGGCAAGCCGCAGCGCGACCGGGCCGCCATAGGAATAGCCGACCAGAACCGCCGGCCGGGTGCCGGCCGTCAGAAGCGGCGCCACGGCGGCGGCCTGGCCGGCCAGTTCGGTCTCGGGCTCTTCCCCGCTGGCGCCGAAGCCGGGGCGGTCCACGGCCATGTGATACTGCCCGGCCGGAACGTCCAGCAGGAACCTGTCCCATTCCTCGGCGGTGCCGGGACTGCCATGCAGGAAGATCACCCGCCGCCCGCCGGGCTGGCCGGCCGCCAGATATCCCAGATATGCCTGCCCGTCCTCGCGCGCCAGCCGCATCCGCCGCACCGTGCGGTCCTGTTCCTCGGGCCAGGCGTCGTCGGGCTCCAGCCCCAGGCCGGTGATGGCCGAGAACTGTTCGCGCAGCGGCTGGAACGGCTCCAGCACGAAGCCGAGCGCCTCTTCGGCCAGCGTCTGTTCCGGCGCGGGAATCACGATGGTTTCGCCGGGGGGCTGGCAGATGGGCAGGTCGGGGATCATGCCTGGCTCCTGTGCAGCGGGCCGGATTGGCCCGCCGATCGATGGCACTGTCCCGCCACGCGCAACATTGCGCAAGGACCGTTTACGAGCTGGGGGGATAGATCCGCCGCAACGCCTCCTGCTGGCGCTGCAGCCGGATCATGCCGCGCAGGCCCACCGGCCGGGCCCCGCGCGCCCGCATCGTGGCGCCGATGGCGAAAAGCCAGCGATACTGCCGCCACAAGGCGCGATAGGCCTGCCGCAAGGTGCCGTCGCCGGCCCAGAAATGCAGCATCTCGGCACCGGCGCCATTCAGTTCCAGGATCCTGAAATCGCGGGCGGCGCCCAGGTCCTCGGGGCTGCGGAAGCGGATGTCGAAGCGGCCGAAATGGAAATCCGGTATCTCGCGCGAGATCTCGTCGATCAGCGCCTCCAGCTGCGGCGTCACCAGCGGCAGCGCGTCGCGATAGACCGCGCCCAGCCTGGCGCTGCGGGCATTGGTCAGGACGTGGAAGGCGCCGGGGCCGGGCACGGTCTCCCAGCTTTCGGGATGGCGGCCGCGATAGATGGCGCTGTTCGGACGCAGGACCTTGTCGGCCTGGACCAGCTGGGCCACGCTGCGCCGTCCGTCGCCGATCACATGGGGCGGATAGACGAAGGCCATCGAGACGATACGGCCCCGCGCCTGGTCCGGGTGGCGCAGATAGAAGATCCCCGCCTCGCCGGGCAGGTCGACCAGTTCCTGCAACAGGACCGCGGCACCCGGCGGCTGCACCGCCAGATAGGCCGCCAGGTCCTCGGCACGCTGGATCAGCCGGACGCCCCAGCCCTGATAGCCGCGATCGGGCTTGGCGACGACCGGGAAGTCCAGCCCGGCCTCGGCCATCGCGGCCAGCGCGCAATCGAGAGGGGCGTCGGCATCGCATTGCAGGCAGGCGAAACGCGCCAGCTGCGCCCTGCCCAACGGCCCGAACAGATCCAGCCCCTGCGATTTGCTTTCGCCCCACAGCCCGCCCGCCTCCATCGCCGGATTGGCGGCGCTGGGAAGCGTCAGGCTGCGATAGCGGATCGCCAGCGCCAGCCACATCAGCGCGGGCAGCAGGTAGAACAGCCGTTCCGGGATGTGACGCTTGAAGGCGGGATAACGCTCTCCCGCGGGTGGACGGAGCTGGGGAGAAGCGGCGTGAGGCGTAGAGGTCAATGGTCCGAATCGTCCTTCGCCGGGATCGCGGGCGGGGATCCGAACATGGCCGGGACACCCTTGCCGGAGATGCGCCCCGGCTTCCAACGCACCATCCGGAAGAAGGGGAACCATGGCGCAATTCGGCCGAAAGGTCCAGATTGGCGGGCCGGAGGCCCCATGGCATCGCGGCAGCGGCATGTCGCCCGGCCGCAGCCTCGCAGAATTTCGGCCCATGTCGCGCGCGCCGCCGATGCAGCGGTTGATGTTCGGCGCCCTCCCCCACATCTTGAGGCCAGACAGCGATCAGGAGACGTCATGAACGATTACACCCCGCCCCAGGTCTGGACATGGGACAAGGAAAACGGCGGCGAGTTCGCCAGCATCAACCGCCCCGTCGCCGGGCCGACGCATGACAAGGAACTGCCGGTCGGCACGCATCCCCTGCAGCTCTATTCGCTGGCCACGCCCAACGGGCAGAAGGTCACGATCCTGCTGGAGGAGCTGCTGGAAGCCGGGCATGACGCCGAATACGACGCCTGGCTGATCCGCATCGGCGATGGCGACCAGTTCGGCAGCGGTTTCGTCGCGGTGAACCCGAATTCCAAGATCCCGGCGCTGATGGACCGCTCGGCCACGCCGCCGCGGCGGGTGTTCGAATCCGGCGCGATCCTGCTCTACCTGGCCGAGAAGTTCGGCGCCTTCCTGCCCCGCGATCCGGCGGCGCGGACCGAGGCGCTGAACTGGCTGTTCTGGCAGATGGGCTCGGCCCCTTACCTTGGCGGCGGCTTCGGGCATTTCTATGCCTATGCGCCGGTCAAGATCGAATATGCCATCGACCGCTACACGATGGAGGTGAAGCGGCAGCTGGACGTGCTGGACCGGCATCTGGCCGATCACCGCTTCATGGCCGGCGAGGAATATTCCATCGCCGACATGGCGATCTGGCCCTGGTATGGGCGGCTGATCGCCGGCGAGGCCTATGGCGACGCGGCGACATTCCTGGATGCCGGGATCTACGGGAATGTCCGGCGCTGGCATGACGAGATCGCCGCGCGTCCCGCCGTCCGGCGCGGGATCATGGTCAACAAGACCTCGGGCGATCCGGCCGAACAGCTGTGGGAACGCCATGATGCGTCGGATTTCCTGACCAAGACCCAGGACAGGATCGGCGAAAAGGCCGACGGCTGATCCGCACCGCGCTGGATCCCCGATGCGCCGGAACGACCCCCGCCGGCGGCGGGGGGCGGGAAGCGGCGGGCTGACGCAGGGCTCACCCCCTCTGCGCCTGCCGCGCCATCTCTCGCGCCATCGCAAGGAATGCGGTGAGTCCCGCCGAGGGGTTCCTGCGGCCGGGGTAATACAGGCAGAAGCCGGGGCGCGGCGGGGTCCAGTCCTCCAGCAGGCGGATCAGGCGGCCGGCGGCGATGTCCTCGGCCACGTTCTGCTCGATGAAGAAGCCGATGCCCGCGCCCTCCAGCACGGCGGCGCGGGCGATGGCCGCCTCGTCCAGGATCAGGCGGCCGCGGACGTCGATCTGCACCACCTCGCCCTGCCGCTCGAAATACCAGCGGAACAGCTCTCGGTTCGGCAGCCGCACCCGGATGCAGTCATGCGCCAGCAGATCGGCCGGAACCAGCGGCCGGGGCCGGCCCACCAGCCAGGCCGGCGTCGCGACGACCGCATGGCGCTGCGGCTTGCCAAGCGGCAGGGCGATCATGTCGCGGGGGACCAGGTCGGCGATGCGGATGCCCAGGTCGAAGCCTTCGGCCACGATGTCGACCAGCCGCTCCTCGGTCACCAGGTCGACCTGCATCCGGGGATGGCGGCGCAGGAAGTCCAGCACCAGGGGCGAGATGATCTCTCGCCCCGCCACCGCCGAGGCATTGATGCGCAGCATCCCCGAGGGCGTCTGGCCCTGCGCGCGCACGCTGTCCATCGCCCCGCGGATCTCGGCCAGCGCCGGCGAGACGCTTGCGACGAACTGCCGTCCGGCATCGCTCAGCGACACGCTGCGGGTGGTCCGGTTGAACAGCCGCACGCCGAGGCCCGCCTCCAGCCGGGCGATGGCATGGGACAGCGCGGTCGTCGACATGCCCAGCTCGATCGCCGCCGCCCGGAAGGAGCCCCGGCGCGCGATGGCCAGAACGGCCTCCAGATCCCTCAGCCCGGCATCCTTCATTGTCCCGATCCTGTCATCACCAGATGCCATCTTATCCCGCTTATCCCGATAATGGTCGAGGCCCATGTTCCGCCTGCAAGCAACAGAAGGAACGGAACATGCAGCTTCCCGCGCCGATCAGAACCTATTTCGAGGCCCAACCCCCGCAGGATGCCCAGGCCCTGGCCGCGGCCTTCGCGCCCGATGCCGTGGTGCATGACGAACACCGGGCCCATCGCGGTCCCGAGGAAATCCTGGCCTGGTGGCAGGCGGCCAAGGCGCAGTATCGCCACAGGGCCGAGCCGCTGGACCTGACCCAAGCGGCGGGCAAGACCGTGGTCCGCGCCCGCGTCAGCGGCGATTTTCCGGGCAGCCCGGCCACGCTGACCTTCACCTTCGGCCTGGCGGGCGGCCGCATCACCGATCTGGAGATCCGCTGATGACCGGCTTTCTGACCCTGCAGGGCAAGCGCGCCTTGATCACCGGCGGCACCCAGGGCACCGGCGCCGCCACCGTGGCGCTGTTCCGGGAACTTGGCGCGCAGGTGCTGACCACGGCCCGCTCTCGCCCCGAGAACCTGCCCGAACAGATCTTCGTCGCCGCCGACCTGACCACCGCGCAGGGCTGCCAGGCCGTGGCCGAGGCCGCGCGCAGCCGGCTGGGCGGCGTCGACATCCTGGTTCATGTGCTGGGTGGATCGAGCGCGCCGGGCGGTGGCTTCGCCGCGCTGACCGACGAGGAATGGCGGAAGGAGCTGGACTGGAACCTGCTTTCCGCCGTCCGGCTGGACCGCGCGCTCGTGCCGGGGATGGTCGCGCAGGGCGCGGGCGTGGTGATCCATGTCACCTCGATCCAGCGCCTCATGCCGCTGCCGGGCTCGACCACCGGCTATGCGAGCGCCAAGGCCGCGCTCTCGACCTATAGCAAGAGCCTTGCGAAAGAGGTGTCGCCCCAAGGCGTGCGCGTCCTGCGCGTCGCCCCCGGCTGGATCGAGACCGAGGCCGCCATCCGCCATGCCGAGCGGCTGGCGCAGGAGGCCGGCACCGACTACGAGGGCGGCAAGCGGATCATCATGGAGGCGCTTGGCGGCATCCCCTTGGGTCGCCCCGCGCAACCGGCCGAGATCGCCAGCCTGATCGCCTTTCTCGCCTCGGATCGCGCAAGCTCCATCACCGGCGCGGAATATGTGATCGACGGGGGAACCGTCCCGACGGCGTGAGGTGCGCCTGGCTACGGCGCGCATGGCCGGACTGCATTTTGCCGATTGCGGGCGGCAGGCGTTCGGCATGTGGGCGGGCCAGATCCCGCGCCGCCCCGACCTCCGGGCCGCCGGCCGATATGCAAGCGGTCGGGGCGATGCGGGTTTCGGCGGCCCGGCCCGGCGGCGCGATCCCGACGGCATCGGCACGTCCCGGACGGTCGCCGAGGATTTTCGGGTCGGCGATTTCGCCTAGCTGTCCAGCACGAAAGTCACCATCATGTTCACCTGATACCGGCTGATCTCTCCGTTCTCGCAATCCACCTTCTGCTCCTTGACCCAGGCGCTCTTCACGTTCCGGAGCGTTTCGTTTGCACGCTGAAGCCCCTGCTTCAGGGCGTCCTCGAAGCTCGTCTCCGACACCGCGGAAATTTCGGTCACCCGTGCAACTGTCATGTCTTCCTCCTTTCAGAACGAAAGCAGGCAATCCTTTCGCGGCGCAATTGTTCCAGCGCGGACGCGAAAGGCATCGCGGTCTGGGTCCGGAATTGAGGGGGGTCGCGGCGCTGCCTGGAACATCCGCCCGCCGCAAAGGTTAGGCGCGACTGGAGGACATATCATGACCATGGACCAGTCGAAACGGCCCACCCCCGTCGCGGACCCGGAAGGCAAGGATGAAGGCGTATCACGCAAGCCGAAGGGGACCGAAGATAGCCGCCCGGAATCCGCCAAGCCCGTGAAGCCCGGCGGCCAGAAGCCGGATACGGCGATGTGCGAGAACCGCCGCCATCCCGGCATGATCGACAAGAACGAGGACTGCTGAGCGATCAGAGCCGGGTTTTGCCCGGCAACTCGTTTCCCGAACGCAATGGCGCCTTCGCTCCGCCACGGCGGCGTGCAGCGCGGCCCGGCTACAACGTGTCGGACAACTGGCGAATGATCGCTTTTCGCCCATGCCGGTTTCGGATCTGCTCGGACCAGGGTTTATCGGACCGCAGAAACAGCAGGTTGTTCTCGTTGGTCACATGGAACACGCGGCGCGCTGCGGCGATGCCGGAAGATGCCGCGGTCACGGCCGCAACGGTTATCTCGATGCGCGTCAGGTCCAGATCCTTCCGCTTCCTTTCGCTGCGCAGCGACGCCCGTTCCAGCAGGTCGTCTATGGAGCCGATCTCGACATGATCTCCGCTTTTGAGCGGGCGCTGCAGCGTTGCCACGTCAAGCGAAGGCCGGTCGCTCGGATGCAATTCGGCCCTGTCCGTGACCGATACGACGGATTCCTCGCCCTCGGCGTCGATCTTCAGGACGACATCGAGGACATAGATCGGCTCCAGCCCCAGGTTGCTGATGATGATCCTGCCGGCCAGCCCCCGGTCGCCTCCCAGGGTGATCAGGATCTCGGTCCGGCGCTGGCGGCGCATCCCCGCCACGAACATGTGCAGATAGGTGATCCAGACCAGGGCCGTCACCATGCCGACCATCGCCTGGACCACCGTGCTGTGCTGAAGGATCCAGTCCCACATGACTGCCAGTTAAGAACGGTTGCCGCAGGCGCAAGGCGAGGCCGGGAAGATCGCGCCCCATGGGCCGTTTTCAGCCGGGTCCCTTCCGGTCTTGCGTCACTGCAGGGCGGACAGCTTTTCCCGCCGCTCCAGTTCCCCCAATGCCTGGACCAGGCTTTCGATCGTGAACGGCTTGGCGATGTAGGACGAGCCCGACCAGCCCGCAGGCAGGGATTCCGGGCCGTATCCGGTGGCGAGGATGAACGGGATGCGCCGCTGCGCAAGCGCTTCGACGACGGGCTGGGCGCTGCGTCCCTTCAGATTGGCGTCGACGATGGCCAGATCGATATGCTGCGCCCCGATCTTTTGCAGCGCCTGATCGATGTTGTAGGCCGGGCCCACGATGCTGCTTCCGGCCGCTTCCAGCGCGGCCGCGATATCCATCGCCACCACGACCTCGTCATCGACGACAAGCACCTGCCGATCACGCAGATCCGCCGCATCGCGCGCCGCGCCCCGATCCTTGCCGGCGGATTTTCCCGAGGATGCCTTGGGTTGCCGGGGATTGTTCAGCAGAAGTTCCAGCCTGACCCGGCGCTCGGTTCCCGCCTGCTCGATCAGGCTCTGGCCGCCATTCGCATCGGCCACGCGCCGCAGCAACGAAGTGCCGAAACCTTCGCGCCCCGGTGTTTGCTGGATGCAGATCCCGGTCTCCGTCCAGGTCAGGGCAAGCCGCTGGCCGGCGTCGCAGGCCTCGGTCCGCCAGTCGACCCGCAGCCGGCCGTGCGTTTGCGACAGGCTGCCATATTTCCGGGCATTGGTCGCCAGTTCGTGGATGACAAGGCACATATGCGTCGCCAGGTCGCCCTCGATCAGCAGATCCGGTCCGTGAAACGCGCAGCGGTCCCGTTCGCCACCGCGCAGGGCAAGTTCCTCCTCCAGCAGGTCGCGCAGGTTCACCCCGGCCAGATCCTCGCGCACCAGAAGGTCATGGGCCTGGGCAAGGGCGCGCAGGCGTTCCCTGAACGCGCCGACGAAGGCCTCGGGATCGGGCGCCCCCGCCAGAGTCTGGGTGGCAATGGACTGCACCACGGCCAGGGTGTTCTTCACCCGGTGGTTCAGTTCGGCGATCAGCAGGGATTGCAGCTCTTCGGCACGTTTCCGCTCGGTGATGTCGCGGGCGATCTTGGAGGCGCCGACGATATTGCCCAGGCGATTGCGCAGCGGCGACACCGTCAGCGAGACATGCAGCCTTCTGCCGTCCCTGGTCAGGCGCTGGGTCTCGAAGTGATCGACCCGCTGCCCGTTGCGCAGCAGGCCCAGGATATGCTCCTCCTCCTGCTGCAATTCGGGGGGGATGATGCACAGGATCGACTGGCCGACCATCTCCGCCTCGGAATATCCGAAGATCTTCTCGGCCCCCTTGTTCCAGCTGAGGATGATGCCCGACAGGTTCTTGCTGATGATGGCATCGTCAGAGGACGAAACGATTGCGGCAAGTCGTTCAAGCTCGGCCTGCTCATCCAGATGCTCCGATGGCATTCCACCCTCCCGAGTATCGTTCATCCCGCCATTTCACACCCTTGCCGGCAGGAACGCCAGCGAACATGCCGCAAGATTGGCTAATAAAGATCAGTCGATACCAGCGAAAAAGGCACGGCACGCGATGCGGGCCGGCGGCGCCGCGTGCTTTCTCGCATGGAACGCCGGCCTTCAGCCAGGACCGCGTTCCTGGCTTTCGCGAAGCGCGGCGATGACCTCTGCATCCTCGACCTGGTCGAAATTCTCGTAATGCAGGCCCACCGCGCGGAAGGGCCAAGGTTCCAACAGGCAGATGATGCGGTCGGCCTCGGGCCGCAATCGCTCCAGCGCATCCGGCGCGGCGACCGGCACGGCCAGGACGATCTCGGCGGGCTTCAGCCGGGCCAGCGCCCGCAATGCGGCCAGGGCCGTCGCGCCGGTGGCGATGCCGTCATCGACCAGGATCGCGCAGCGCCCCGCCACCGGCACCGGCGCCCGGTCGCCCAGATAAAGCTGCCGCCGCCGCTCGATCTCGGCGGTCAGCCTGCGGATTTCCGCTTCCATATAATCATCGGGCGGCCGGAAAGCCTTGGGAATATGGTCGTTCATCACATGCTGCGGCTGCGCCCCATCGACCACGGCACCGATGGCGAATTCGGGATGGCCCGGCGCGCCGATCTTGCGCACCATCAGCAAATCCAGCGGCGCCGACAGCCGCCTTGCGATCTCGGCAGCGACCGGCACGCCGCCGCGCGGCAAGGCCAGGACCACGCAATCGCGGTCGCGGTAATCCGTCAGCCGCCCGGCCAGGCGGCAGCCGGCATCGCGTCGATCGGGAAAGCGTTCCATGACGACCTCCTGTGCCAGAGTGCCATCCCTCGAGAGAGTCGACCAGCATCAGCAGCCCATGAGCGGCCCGCCTGCCGAACCGTCGCCCGGCCGCGGCATCGTCAGGGGGGCGGCATCCCTGCCGTCCGGGCGCTGGCCTGTGCCACGGCGGGATCGTCAGCCGGCGTCGTCAGGCGGCTTCCGTGGCTGGGCCCTGCCCTGCGGCGTGGCGTCCTCCTTGCCGGCCTCGCGCCGGTCCGAGGATTTCAGATCGGGGCGCGGATCGAAATCCGCGCCGGCATTGGTCGTGTCCACGCGCTTCTCGATGATGCGCCTTTGCTGTTCGCGGGTCTTTTTCCCGATCATGGCGAAAGCCCTTCTACTTGTTCGTGCGGCCCTTCTGCCTTGGATCCACCGCCCCTTCGGGCGTCGTGTCGTTGAGCACGTCGCCCTCGAAGGTGCTTTCGCCACCGATCTGCGGATCCTTCCGGCTGGCGCCTTTCGAGCGGCCGATCCCCGGATCGCCCCGCAGGTCGGCATCCGAGGGGTTCTTCGATTTCATGTGCTTCGATGTCATGGATTTTCTCCCTGGCGGGGGTCAGGACCCGCCGTCGTCCTCGACTTCGCCATCGCGATTGGCGACATGTTCCTGCCCCTGCTGGGTCTGCACATGCCGGGAATCGAGGCCACGTTGATCGGAATGGCGCGACTTGTCGCGGTTGGTCAGGATTTCGCTGCGCGCGGGCTGCCCGACATCTTCCGGGGCCAGCCCGCCCGAGCCGTCACCCTTGCCCTGATCCTGCTGGCCGGCGCCGAATTTCTTGCTGCTTGCCCGAGCCATGGCATTCCTCCTTCTGTCCGTTGCGAAGGCAGGGAACTGGCAGGTCGCGCGATTGTTCCTGCACGCCGTCCGGCATCTGCCCGTCCGGGCCGGGTCCGGCAGGAACATTTCGGCCCCTTGCCCGTTCCCCAGCCCAACCGCCGCATGACGCGGCCCAGCCCGACGGGTCGGGCCCCGAACGCCGCCATCGCGGCACATCCCGGAACGGAGAAGACCGATGGAAATCCATGACACCTATCTGAGCTGGCTGCGCGACGCCCATGCGATGGAGGAGCAGGCCCTGGCGATGCTGGCCAGCATGAGCGACCGCCTGGCGCATTACGACAGCCTCCGCGCCCGCATCGACCAGCATATCGCCGAAACCCAGCGCCAGAAGGAGGCCCTTCGCCAGCTTCTGGAACGCGATTCCGGCACCTCGCTGATGAAGGATGTCAGCGGCAAGATCCTGGCGACCGGCCAGGCGCTGGGGGGCGTCTTCGCCTCGGACGAGGTCATCAAGGGCACGATCGCGGGCTATACGTTCGAACATATGGAGATCGCATCCTACAACGTCCTGATCGCCACCGCGCGGATCATCGGCGACAGCGAGGCGATCAAGATCTATGAGCAGAACCTGGCCGAAGAGCAGTCGATGGCGAACTGGCTGGCGCAGAACATCGAGGCGACCACGGATTTCTATCTCAGAAGCCTCGGCTCGGACGAGCCGGCGAAAGGCTAGGGCATCGTCTTTTTCCCGCAGCCCCGCCTTTAATGGTATCGCCCTGCCCCGCGAAGGCAGGGCGTCCTCTCGCGCCGATGCGGCGAACCGGACAGCGACGCCTTACCCTGCGGCGTCAGAATGGTGTCGTCAAACCCGGCCGTCGCCGCTGATGAGATGTTCGGGGCCGCCGCCCGCAAGCGCTGGCGGAAATCGCGCGGGCCGCCGGGGCCGGATGCCCGGCGGCCTGCATGTGCGAATGGCTCATTCCCCGCCATTGGTGGCGCGGTCGTTCTGGCGCGCCTTGCGGTCGCCGGCTTCGCGGTTCTGCCCGCCGGCATTCGGCTCGTTCGAGCGGTTCTCGTGCTTGGGGTTCACGAAGGGGTCGGCCTCGGCCATCTTCGCGTCCTGCGCGCCCTTGCGGATGTTGAACTTCTCGTTTTCGGCTTTGGGGTCGAATTTCTCGGCCATGTTGATCTTCCTCCTGTCGGGGCGGAACGGCCTGGCCGGGCAGATGTTCCTGCCCTTCCGGCGAAAGTTGCGCGGCTCAGGTCCCGTCGGGCAGCGCCCAGGCGATGAAATGGTCGCCGATCGGCGTTTCCATGAAGGTATGCCCGCCCGCGTTGATGACCAGGTACTGGCGGCCCTCGACCTCATAGACGGCGGGTCCGGCCTGGCCGCCCGCCGGCAGGGTGTCGCGCCACAATTCCTCGCCGGTCTCGATGTCGATGGCGCGGATCAGGTTGTCGGTGGTCGCGGCGATGAAGATCAGCCCCGACGCAGTCACCACCGCGCCGCCGTTGTTCGGCGTGCCGATGGTGAAGGGCAGCCCCGACGGAATACCCCAGGGCCCGTCGCCGCGCGCCGTGCCGAAGGGCTTGTCCCACAGCACCTCGCGCGTTTGCAGGTCCACGGCCATGATCCCGCCATAGGGCGGCTGGGTGCACAGAAGCTGGGTAAAGGGCACGCGCCAGCCGGCATTCACCTCGATCCCATAGGGCGTGTCGGCCTGCGGAGAGACATCCTCGGGGCTGTTGTCGGCCCAGCCGGGTTCGTCGATGGGCACCACACCATATTCATCGACCTGCTCGCGCGGCACCAGCCGGGTGCGGTTGGCGGTGATGTTGTAATTGGCGACCATGATCCCGCGTCCGGGATCGACCGCCACCCCGCCCCAGTCCGAGCCGCCGTTATAGCCGGGAAACTGGATCCACCAATCGGTCGAGGGCGGCGTATAGATGCCCTCGTAGCGGCTCTGGCGATACTGGATGCGACAGAACAGCTGGTCCAGGGGCGTCATCCCCCACATGTGGCGCTCCTCCAGGTCGGGCTTCAGCAGGTTGGGAAAATCCACAACGAAGGGCTGGGTCGGCGACAGCCGATCGGGCTCGACCCCGCCCTGGGGAACGGGGCGGTCCTCGACCTCGACCAGCAATTCGCCGGTGCGGCGGTCGAAGATCCAGAACATGGACTGCTTGGTGGGCAGGACCAGCGCCGGGACCGGGCCGTCGGGCGTCGGAAAGTCGATCAGCGTCCCCTGCGAGCCCAGGTCGTAGTCCCAGATGTCATAGCGGACGGTCTGGTAATGCCAGGCGACCTCGCCGGTCTCGACATCCAGCGCCACCAGCGCGGTGGAATATTCGTTCTCGGCATCCGAGCGGTCGCCGCCCCAGTAATCCACCGCCGAATTGCCATGCGGCAGATAGACCAGCCCCAATTCGTCGTCGCCCGAGGCGATGGTCCAGACATTGGGCGTGCCGCGCGTATAGGTCTCGCCCTCGGCCGGGGGGCCGATTTCGCCGGGGCGCCCCATGTCCCAGGCCCACAGCATTTCCCCGCTGGCGGCGTCATAGCCCCGCACCACGCCCGAGGGCGCGTCGCGGCGCTGGCCGTCGCGGACCTGCGAATGCACCACCGCGACGTCGCGCACGATGGTCGGCGGCGAGGTCGGCGCATACCAGCCCGGCACGGTGCGGCCGATGCCTTCCTCCAGATCGACGCTGCCGCCGTCGCCGAAGCCCTCGCACAGCTGGCCGGTCCGCACGTCCACCGCCAGAAGCCGCGCGTCCAGCGTGTTCATCAGCACGCGCTCGGCGCAGGGGTCATCCTGGGACAGGTCGGGCGCGGCGTAATAGGCCAGCCCGCGGCAGGTCGCGTTATAGGGGATCGCATCAGGCGAAACCCCCGGATCGTGGCGCCACAGTTCCAGCCCGGTCGCGGCATCCAGCGCGATCACCTGGTTCATCGCGGAACAGACCAGCAGCCGGTCGCCGATCTTCAGCGGCGTGTTCTGGTTGGAAAACCGTTCGTCCGCCTCGGGCATGTCGCCGGTGCGGAATTCCCAGACCTGCTCCAGATCGCCGACATTGGCGGGGGTGATCTGTTCCAGCGACGAAAAGCGGGTGGCGTGATGGGTGCCGCCATAGGCTGGCCAGTCCGCCCCGGCCTGCGGCTGCGCGCTGGCCGGCGGGTCGGGATCGTCGCCGGTGGCCTGCTGGGCAAGGGCGACAATATCGCCGCGTGCAGCCAGCAGCGCGGTCGCGGCAAGCCCCGCAATGGCCGCGACCCCGGCAATGGTCCTGCGGTATCGCGGCCGCCCGCCGCGCAGCACCGGCAAGGTCAGCACGACCAGGACCAGCACAACGGATGGCGCGACCAGCCGGGGGACCTGCGCCCAGCCGTCCAGGCCGGCCTCCCACAAGGCCCAGGCCAGGGTTCCGGCGAAGGTCAGCAGATAGACCCACAGCGCGGCGATGGAGCGGCGGAACAGCAGCCATGCCGTGACCAGCAGTCCCAGCCCGGCGAACAGGTAATACCACGATCCGCCCAGCACGATCAGCCAGACGCCGCCGCCGAGGATCGGCGCCCCGAAGATCACCAGAACGACCCCCAGAAGCATGGTAAGGGCCACGCCCAGGCCGCGGGACGTGCCTGGCTTGCCGGAGGCTGCCATATCCTTTCCTCCCTGTTTTCCGGGTCATGCAACAGGAAAGCCGGGGAAATGTTCCTGACTTGCCGCGAAAGATCGGCAGCGACGGGAACATCCGTGGACGGCCGGGGTTCCAGGGCCCCATTGCAGGAAGGAGGCCGCCCATGCCGGAAGACAGGAAAGACCAGTATGGCCCGTCGGATTTGGATCCTACCGGCACCGAAGCCGAGACCGATCGCTCGGCAGGAGAGGCCGGCGAGCTTGCCGACATGGACTATTACCGCAAGACCAGGCCGGTCGGCGCCCGGCTGGCGCTTGGTGCCTGGGCGCCCGCGCTTGTGCTGCTGGCCTTGATCGCCATCGCGGCCCTGTGGTTCTGGGCGGGCTGAGGGACGCCCCCCCGCTTCGCCGGTTTCATGCCGGAAGCAGCCAGAAGACCAGGGCCGGCGCCGCCGCCAGAACCATGATCGCGACCAGCACGAAAAGCCCGTCATGGGCCAGCATCGCCAGCGACATGAGAAACACCACCGTCCCCAGGATCGACGAGGCGAAGGGAAGCAGCTCCAGGAATGGCATGCATAGCCCCGCGATCAGGCAGATCAGCTGCGCGATCCAGCGAAACGGCGGGTGCAGCAGCACGGTCAGCCGGCGCCGGCTCAATCCGTCGACCCATCCGGCGGGCGTCCGCAGCTGCGCGGCCACGCTGCGCAACCGCTTGCTGGAAATGCTGCGCCGCATCAGGAAATCGGGCAGCCAGATGTGATCGCGCTGCAGCATCATCTGCGCGGATACCAGCGCGATCCAGATGCCGCAGGTGCTGGAGAAAAGCGGGATGCCCGACAGCGGGGAAACGATCGCCAGCGCCGGCAGCATCAGGTTGGGGATGAAGGATGCCTTCCCCAGCGCGGCCACCACGTCGCGCATCCTGGTCTCGGGCCCCGCCGCGCAATCGTGGATCCGGTCCAGCACCGATGTCACCCCGGCATCGGCCGGGACATCCGGCCGGGACCGGCCTGGGCCGGGGTCATTCATGGCACGCGGCTTTCGCAACAGGCCCATCGTCGCTATCCGCCATCCCGCCGGCTGCCGCCCGGCTGCTTGCTGTTGTCGTCGCCGCGCCAGTTCGGGTCCTCGGTCAGTTCTCCGGCCGGATCGATCCGCTGCTGGCGCTGGTCCAGTTCGGCAGGCGCGGGACGGCGCAACCTGTCCAGGGCCGTCGGCGGCTCGTGTTCCGCAGCGGGTTCCTGCACGGGTCGGGCAGGATGGATGGGCGCTTGGGGGTGGCGCCTTCGGACCATGTCCAGCCCCAGCGCGATGCCGATCCCCAGCGCCGCCAAACCGGCAACGACGCCCCAGGGCGGCAGAACCAGCTCCCATCCGGGGCTGAGGCGAGCGGGGATCACCCCGTAATCGACCACCCCCGCCAGCAGGGCGGTGCCCAGACCGGCTGCCCAGGCCGCACCGGCGCGTGCGCCGCCCGCCGCCCGCAGCAGAAGGATCGCGACCGCGGCCCAGAAGAAGGCCGATCCGACATGGATGATCGCCCCCAGGGCCGTGTGGCCGAGATTCGCGTCGGTGACGGTCGCGGCCGCGGGACCATGCAGCACATGCGAGGTGGCATTGAGCGGCATCCAGGGCGGCAGGTCGCGAAGCATGGCCGACAGGCCAAGCGCCAGTGCGGACAGAACCGCCGCAAGCGTGCCGGCCAAGGGCAGGGCAAGCCGCAAGCGTGCCATCGGGTTGCGCAGGGTCATGGGGTTCTCCCTTCATGCTGGCCTGGTTAACCGCGATGCCCGCGACATGTTCCCGCAAGATCGCCGAAGGGGAAACTTGCCAGGGATTTTCGCGGGATGGGGCGCAGGGATCGATTTCCGCGCGGCGCGGCAGGAACATCCTGCCCGGCTTCTTGTTGCTTTCGCCGTCCGCCGCTGGACGCGGCGCAACCCGAAGGAGATCCCGATGAAGACCAAGGCACTCGACGATCTGTTCCACGATACGCTGAGGGATATCTATTACGCCGAACGCCAGATCCTGAAGGCGCTGCCCAAGATGGCGCGCGGCGCGCGGTCGGAAGAGCTGCGTTCCGCCTTCGAGGCCCATCGCGAGGAAACCGAGGCCCATGTCGAACGGCTGCAGCACGTCTTCGAGCTGATCGGCAAGCGGCCGCGCGGCAAGACCTGCCCCGCCATCGACGGCATCATCGAGGAAGGCGAGGAGATCCTAGACAGCTTCAAGGATTCCCCGGCGCTGGACGCGGGGCTGGTCTCGGCCGCGCAGGCGGTCGAGCATTACGAGATCACCCGCTATGGCACCCTGAAACGGTGGGCCGAGGTGCTGGGCATGGACGAGGCCGCCGCGCTGCTGTCCCGGACGCTGGACGAGGAATCGGCCGCGGATGAAAAGCTGACCGGCATCGCCGACAAGACCGCCAATCCCGAGGCCGCCGAACCGGTCGGATAGGCCCTGCCGATCCCATGCTGAACAAAGGAGATGTCATGCCAAGGATTTCCGACGCGAGGATCCTGATCCTTGCCACCGACGGGTTCGAGCAATCCGAACTGGAGGTGCCGCGCGACCGCCTGCGCGAGGCGGGCGCGACGGTCGATATCGCCTCGCCCGATGGCGAAAGCATCCGCGGCTGGCAGGACGGCGACTGGGGGCAGACGGTCCAGGTGGATCTGCCCCTGGGTTCCGTCGATGCCTCGGCCTATGACGCCATCGTTCTGCCGGGCGGCCAGATCAACCCCGACAAGCTGCGCACCGAGGCGACCGCGGTCGCGCTGGTGCGGCGTTTCCACGAGGACGGCAAGGTCGTCGCCGCCATCTGCCACGGCCCCTGGCTGCTGGTCGAGGCGGACCTGGTCCGGGACCGCAAGGTCACGTCCTACAAATCCATCCGCACCGACATGGAAAATGCCGGCGGCCAGTGGACGGACAGCGAGGTCGTGACGGACCAGCGCATCATCACCTCGCGCAGCCCCGAGGATCTGGACGCCTTCTGCACCCGGATCGCGGCAGAGGTCGAGGAGGTCGACAACGGATAGCAGAGCGGCCGCCGGTCAATCTCGCCGGAATGCCCCCTGCACGCGGCTTTCTTCCGTGCTGGCCCGGAACTTCCTGCCGGAAGCGACGTCGCGGCCATCGACGCGCCCGAGCGGGACCATGCGCCTCGCCCTATCACCCCGCCCCCCGTGCCATTCCTGGTGCGGGGGGTTTCCACCGACGCCGCGCAACCATCGGGCAAGGACGGTGTTGACCCCGAAGCCCCCTGCCCGCGGATCACGACATGCCCAAGGACGCGCCTGCCATTCCCGATGCCTGCGACGCCGCGAAACAGGCGGGGCTGGTCTATGTCAATGACGACATACCGGGCATCACCCGCATCCGCGCGGGCAAGGGCTTTTCCTATCGCGACGCGAAGGGCCGCAGGATCGCCGACCGGGCCGAGCGCGACCGCCTGGCCGCGCTGGCGATACCGCCCGCCTACAGCGATGTCTGGATCTGCCCCGATCCGCGCGGCCACATCCAGGCCACCGGCCGGGACGCGCGCGGGCGCAAGCAATACCGCTATCACCCCGATTTCCGCGCGTTTCGCGACAGCGCGAAATACGACCACATGCTGGAATTCGCGGCGCTTCTGCCGAAGATCCGCGCCCGCGTCGACAAGGACATGTCTCGCCGCGGGCTGCCTGCCCGGAAGGTGCTGGCCACCGTGGTCCATCTGCTGGAAAACACCATGATCCGGGTGGGCAACAGCGATTATGCCCGCCAGAACAGGTCCCACGGGCTGACCACGCTGCGCGACCGGCATGTCCGGTTCAACGGCAGCGAGGTGCGGTTTCGCTTCACCGGCAAGGGCGGCAAGGAATGGGACCTGGGCATCCGCGACCGCCGCGTGGCCCGGATCGTGCGCGCCGCGCAGGACATCCCCGGCCAGCATCTGTTCCAGTATCTGGACGAGGACGGCCGGCGGCAGAAGATCACCTCGACCGATGTGAACGACTATCTGCGCGAGATCTCGGGCAGCGAGGTGACGGCCAAGGATTTCCGCACCTGGACCGGCACGGTGCTGGCCGCCCTGGCCCTGTCGGAATACGAGAGCTTCGACAGCGAGGCGGCGGCGAAACGCAACGTCCGCGAGGCCATCGAAAGCGTCGCCAGCCGCCTGGGCAACACGCCGGCGATCTGCCGCAAATGCTATGTCCACCCCGAGGTCATAGACGCCTATCTGGCCGGCGAGCTGAAGCTGCAGCTGCGCGACCGGATCGACGGCGCCCTGAAGGAACCGGGGCTGCGGCACGAGGAACGGCAGGTGCTGAAATTCCTCGGCAAGCGGCTGAAGGCCTGAACGGCCGGGCCCGCCGGGGCCGCCGCCTTGACCAGCACGGGTCGGGAACATTTCGGCCGCCATCTTGTTTCCGGCCGGTTCCGACATGGGACCGGGCGCGGATGCCGGCGGTTCCTTTCCCAGCTTTCGCACAGGAGGACATCTGATGCCACGCGGCGACAAGTCGAAATATACCGACAAGCAGGAGCGCAAGGCCGATCACATCGCCGAAGGCTATGAGAAGCGCGGGGTGCCCGAGAAGGAAGCCGAACGCCGGGCCTGGGCGACCGTCAACAAGGATGACGGCGGCGGCAACAAGTCCGGCTCGGGGCGCGGGAAGCGGACGGGCAACCCCGCGGCGAAGAAGGGCGGCGAGAAAGGCGGCAAGGCTTCCGCCGCGCGCCCTGCTGCGGAACGGTCCAGATCGGCCAGGAAGGCGGCAGAGACCCGCAAGCGCAACCAGGCCGAGGGCTAGGGGTCCGGGTGGCATGGTCGCCCGCGAAACCACGACCGCGACATCCCGCCCGCAGCGGCGGCGGGTCACGCTGACCCATCCCGACCGTCTCTATTGGCCCGAGGAAGGGATCACCAAGGAGGGCCTGGCCGATTACCACGCCGCGGTCTGGCCGCGGATCGCGCCGTTCATCGTGGGCCGTCCGCTGGCCCTGCTGCGCTGTCCCACCGGCATCACCGGCCCGGCCTTCTTCCAGAAGCACGCCTGGAAGGGCATGAGCAGGCATATCGTCCCGGTCCACGACCCCAGGGACAAGCAGGGCGCGCCGCTGATCGCCATCGAGGATCTGGACGGGCTGATCGGGCTGGTGCAATCCGCCGCGCTGGAGATCCACCCCTGGGGCGCGACAGCGGCCGACTGGGACCATCCCGACATGATCACCATGGATCTCGATCCCGGCGAGGGCGTCGACTGGGCCGCGGTGATCGAAGCCGCGCAAGAGGTGCGGCGGCGGCTGGAGGATGCCGGGCTGGCGGCTTTCGTCAAGACCTCGGGCGGCAAGGGGCTGCATGTCGTCGCGCCGCTGAAGCCCCGGGCGGGCTGGGCGGCAGTCAGGCGGTTTGCGCGGGCCGTCGCGGAGGGCATGGCGGCGGACAGCCCGGATCGCTACGTCTCGACCATCGCCAAGGCGAAGCGGCGGGGCAGGATCCTGATCGACTGGCTGCGCAACCAGCGCGGCGCGACGGCGGTTGCCGCCTACTCGCCCCGCGCCCGGCCCGGCGCGGCGGTGTCCATGCCGCTGGCATGGGAGGAACTGGGTCCGGAGATCGGCCCGGCCCATTTCACGGTGGCGAATGCGCCCACTCGGCTGGCAGCGACGGGCGATCCGTGGCAGGATTTCCGCTCGGCCGAGGTGCCGCTGAGGGCGTGATCATTTCCGTGTCGAACGGATTTGCCGCGTGGCGCCGGCAGGAACCCTTTGCGGCCTCGCGGGTGGCGGGAACATTCCGGCGCGATGAAGGTTGCTCGCCCTCCACGGGTTTGCAGAACCCCCTGAAAGGGAGAAAGCACATGTTCCTGCGCATCGACAGATTGCAGATCGACCTGCCCGCCCCCAAGCGGCAGGACGCGAACGCGGCGGCGGCGCTGCAAGAGCTTCTGGGCGGCAAATACGGCGAGATGTCCACCCTGGGCAACTACATGTTCCAGAGCTTCAACTTCCGCAGCAAGAGCAAGCTGCGGCCGTTCTATGGCCTCGTCGCGGCGATCACGGCCGAGGAACTGGGCCATGTCGAGCTGGTCAGCAACGGGGTGGCGATGCTGGCCAACGGGCCGGATGCGGATCGGGACGACCAGGGGCCGGGCGGCGACATCTCGGACGCCCCGTTCGAGGCGATGAAGGATGCGCGGCTGGCCGCGGCCTTCTACTCGAACGGCGGCGGGGCGGTTCCGGTCAACAGCAACGGGCAGTCCTGGAACAGCGACATGGTGACCACGACGGGCAATGTCGTCGTGGACCTGCTGCACAACTTCCACCTGGAATGCGGCGCCCGGCTGCACAAGCTGCGCGTCTATGAAAGCCTGACCGACCCGACCGGCCGCGAGGTCTGCGGCTATCTGCTGGTGCGTGGCTCGGTCCATGCGCATGCCTACGCGCTGGCGCTGAAGAAGATCACCGGGGTGGACCTGGACAAGTTCCTGCCGACGCCGAACATCCCCTTGGGCAATATCCCCGAATGCCAGAAATACCTGGAAGAGGGCGCGCATCGCCGGCTCTATACCTTCAGCCCGGACGACTATCAGGAGATGCGGGGGATCTGGGGCAATGGCGAGGTGGCGCTGCCCGACGACCCGCCCGGAGAACTGGAGGTGGTGGACGGCGCGCCGGAGGGCGGCAAGATCCACGACCTGACCGGCACGCCCTCGGCCTTCACCCCCGATTACGCACCCGAGGAAATGTTCGAGATCGCCAGCAAGCTGTATCAGAAATCGCGATAAGCGGGGTCGCGGGCGGCGCATCATCGCCGGGGCCGACGGTCGTCCGGCTCCTCTCGGGGCCGGTTGCGACGCGGCCGGGGATGGGCCTTCCCCCGACCATCTGCAGCGAAGCCCTGGGCTTTCGGGCAGATGGTCGGGGCGCGGGGTCAGAAGATCCGGCCCGTGCCTGCCGGCAGCGGATCGGCGACGGGCAGCGGGCACAGGCGGCGCTGCGCCTCCCTGACCAGGATCCGGCCCAGTTCGGCCCCCAGTCTGTCGGGATCGTCGTCCTCCAGGTCCAGGCCGACGATGTCATCCGATCTGACATGGACGGCGCCGCCGTCATAGAGGTTGAAATGCAGGGTGACCGAGGTCAGCCGGGTCATGTTCTTGTCCTTTCGGGGATGAGGATGGTCAATCGTGGTCGGTCGGGGGATCCGCCGCGACCTGCGCAGCGGATCCCGGAGCCTTCGCCGGAACGCGGGAAGGCGGCTCTCAGCCCCCGGTCGTGTCGGGGTCGTCCTCGTCGAATTCGGGCAGCGCCTCCAGCTGTTCCTGGGTCCAGGGCAGGTAGATGCGCAGCTCGTCCTCATTCGTGAACACCACCAGGTCGGCGACGGGAATCGCCACCCGATGTTCGCCCAGGCCAAGGAAACCGCCGACATCGATGATCGCATGGGTGATCTCGGCGCTTTCCAGCGGCATCTGATCCACGGGTCCCGGATCCCCCACGGTGCCCTGCGCCGCGCCGGCCTGCGTCGTGGTCTCGTCGATCTGGCCTGCGGAACCGGCGGCATCGTCGGCGGCGCCCTCGGTTTCCGCTGCGGCATCATCGGGGGGCGTCGCGGCCGCCCCATCGCCATTCGCGCCGCCGATGGAGGAGCTGCCGTTGGAGAAGACCAGGCCGTGAACCTCGCCGATCTCGTCGCCATCCGCGTCATGGACGGTCGCGCCTTCAAGATTGTCGGTGGACAGGACCACGTTCTCCTCGGCAAAGCCTTCGGGCGGGGTGATGGTCAGCCGGGCGTCGGTCTGCGTCGCGGTGGCGTCGGGCGCCTCTTCGCTTTCCGTCTGGGCATGGGCGGGCAGGCAAAGAAGGCTTGCCGCAAGGGCGGATGTCGCCAGCAGTTTTCGCATGTTCACTCCTCCTGAAAATCGATGTTGCTTGCATCGGCGCCATAATCTTTCCAGGCGGCAAATGTTCCCGCGCGGCGTGACCGGATGGGGAACAAGACCGCGCGGCAGCCGTTCCCCTTCCCAACGACGTCACAGGGGGACGACATGGCCAATGGAACCACCCGGCTTCGGGGAATTACCGTCGAGAGAACCGGGGACGGTTTCCTCATTCACCTTGCCGACGACGCGGATGAGGTGTTCGAGATCCGCGCGAGTGCGGAAACCGTCGAACTGATGGTGAGCGAGCTTCAGATGGCGCTGGCCGCGGGCGCAGAGGGATCGCCTTCGGAATGACGGCAAAGGCACCGGCGCCGGGGACAGGGTCGCATGGCGGTTTGCGGCAGCCGCAAAAAGCCGTGCCACAATCGGAGACTGCACGTCCTGTGCCTGCAATCTGCGGATTGCAGGGAACCGAAGCCTGCGGGTTGCATTGGGTTGGTTGGAGAGGAAAGGCAGACGCCTGATGGCTGACCATGTCGGATGATATCCTGACGCATGTAAGGGCGCTGCGCGCCTATGCCCGTTCGCTGTGCGGGACCGCCGCCGATGCCGAGGACCTGGTGCAGGAAACGCTGCTGCGCGCCATCGAGAAGGCGGACAGCTATCAGCCGGGAACGCATATGCGCGCCTGGCTGTTCACCATCATGCGCAACAAGTTCTTCACCGACGTGAAGAAGGCGGCGCGCGAGCGGACCGGCAGCGGCGACTGCGCCTCGACCCAGCCCTCGGTGCCCGCCGGCCAGGAATGGCATCTGCGTCACCAGGAACTGCGCGTCGCGCTGAACGAGATGCCGCTGCACTATCGCGAGGCGATCGTCCTGGTGGCGGTGATCGGCGAAAGCTATCTGGACGCCGCCCGGATCCTCGATTGCGACATCGGCACCATCAAGAGCCGGGTCAACCGCGCCAGGAACATCCTTCGGCGCGCGCTGGAGCCCGAGCATAACGATTGACCGCGCCGCCGGGGCGCGGCAGGTCCGGGCCGGTCATTTCATCCGCGACTTGCGGCTTCTCTCCAGCGCGGCCTCCAGCTGCCGGGCCAGTTCGCGCAGCCGCGGCGAGATCGGTTCGGCATCCACCTGCGCCAGAAGCTCGGACAAGGCGGCGTCCAGTTTTGGATCCAGCGCCGGATCTTCATTCGTGTCGCGGTTCATTCAAAGCTCCAGATGCGCCTCTTCAGTTGCCTTATGTTAAGCCATCCCCGCTGTGCAAGGGGGCACGATCATCCAAATTTGTCCCGTGGTGTTGCAGGTTTTCCCAGTTTTTCGCACCGTTCACGGCAGTTCCCGGCGGCATCCGCTTCCCGACAGATGCCTTCTGCTCAACGGGTTAGGCAAGACATCTGCCCCCGGAACGGCGCAAGGTTTCGCCCGTCGCGCAGGCCTGACAACAGGATGTTCCCGGATTTGTTCCTGAAGATTCCCGCTTACCCGGTCCCGCGCCGTCAGGGTTCCGCGAGGCCGTCGCGATGGCTGCGCGCCAGGCCGATCAGTCCGCCGCAATCCTGACGGGCACGGATTTGGCGGCCGGCGTCTTGCTTTTCTCATCGTGATGCCACAGCGGGATCAGCGCGTTGCATTCGGGATAATAGGCGGCGATCGTGCCCGCCGGCAGGTCGCGGTCGATCGCGCGGAAACCGCCCATGCTGCGAGTCACGCCGTCCTGTGCCGCACAGGTCAGGCGCACCATGCCGCCGCTTGCGATACCGTGCCGGATGCGGTCGTCGGGATTGAGCATGACGATCATCCGCGATCCGTAGATCCCGCGCAGCCGGTCGTCATGGCCATAGATGGTGGTGTTGAACTGATCGTTCGAGCGCAGGGTAATGAGGCGCAGGATATCGCCATCCTCCCCCGCGCCGGCATCCGCCGACAGCGCGCGGGGGCGCAGGAAATTCGCCTTGCCGCTGTCGGTTTCCCACTGGCGCCGCCGCGCCGGGACGGGCCGGGCAAAGCCGCCGGGCAGGTCCAGCCTGCCGTTGAAGTCGCGGAAATCATCGGGGAAGCTGGCCTCGATCGCATCGCGGATCAGCGCGTAATCCGCCACCCATTCCTGCCACGGCACCGCCGGATTGTCGGGCAGCGTGGCCTGGGCGATCCCCGCCACGATGCGCGGCTCGGACAGCAGCTCCGGGCTGGCCGGGCGGAACTTGCCGCGCGAGGCATGGATGCAGGTGGTCGAATCCTCCATCGTGACGATCTGCGGGCCGGTCGCCTGCTGGTCGATCTCGGAGCGCACCAGGGTCGGCAGCAGGAAGCTGCTGCGTGCCGGCACCAGATGGGTGCGGTTCAGCTTGGTCGCGATCTGCACGGACAGGTCCATCCCGGCCCATGCCCGCTCCATCAGCTCGCGTTCGGGGACCGCGCGCAGGAAATTGCCGCCCAGGCCCAGGAAGGCCCGCACCCGGCCCGCGATCACGGCCTCGCAGACCTCGACGGTGTTCATCCCGTCCTTGCGCGGCGGCTGGAACCCGTATTGCGCGGCCAGCCGGTCCAGCGGCACCAGATCCGTCTTTTCCGCGATGCCGACGGTGCGCTGGCCCTGCACGTTGGAATGGCCGCGCACCGGGCAGATGCCCGCGCCCGGCCGTCCGATATTGCCGCACATCAGCAGCAGGTTGATCAGCATCTGCACATTGTCGCAGCCCAGCCGGTGCTGGGTCAGGCCCATGCCATAGACCGCGATGACCGAGCGCGCCCCGGCATAGGTGCGGGCGGCAGCCTCCAGCGCGGCGCGCGGCAACCCGCTGACGGCGGTGATCCGCGACCAGTCGGCGGCCCTGACCTGCCGCTGGAACGCCTCGAACCCCTGCGTATGCTCGGCGATGAAATCCGCATCGAGGATAGGCTCCGACCCGCTTGCCTTCGCCGCGTCGTCCCATTCCAGCAGTGCCTTGGCCATGCCGGTCATGGCCGCGATGTCGCCCGCCGCCGAGACCTGGTAATATTGCGTGGCGATCCGGGTGGGCCGGTTCGCCAGCATCTGGCCGGGACGCTGGGGATTGACGAATTCTTCCCAACCGCGTTCGCGCAGGGGGTTGAAGACCACCACCGGCACGCCGCGGTCCCGCAGCTTCTGCAACTCGTGCAGCAGGCGGGGAGAGTTGGTGCCGACATTCTGGCCGAAGGACAGCACGCAGTCGGTCCTTTCGAAATCCTCCAGCAGAATCGTGCCGACCGGCGTGCCGATGCTTTCGGGCAGCGCGACCGAGGTGGTCTCGTGGCACATGTTCGAACTGTCGGGCAGGTTGTTGGTGCCGTAAAGCCGGGCCAGCAGCTGATACATGTAGGAGGTCTCCAGCGAGGCCCGCCCCGAGGCGTAGAACACCACGCTGTCGGGATCGCGCCCCTTCAGCCCGGCGCCAATCTCCGCGAAGGCGTCCTGCCAGGATACCGGAAGATACCTGTCGCTGGCCGCGTCATAGCGCATCGGATGGGTCAGCCTGCCCTGGTTTTCCAGGTCGTGGTCGGACCATGCGCGCAGGTCCGAGACCCTGTGCGTGGCAAAGAACTCGGGCGGGACGCGCCTGGAGGTCAGGTCCCAGAAGGTGGCCTTGGCGCCGTTCTCGCAGAACTCTCCGACATGCGGTCGGGCCGGCTTCGCCCATGCGCAGCTGGTGCACATGTAGCCGCCGGTCTTGTTGTGATCGCGAAACAGCCCCGGCCCGGCGCGGAGGGCGCGCTGGCGCAGGACGTGCCGGGCCAGTGACTTGATCGACCCCCAGCCGCCGGTCGGCTGACGATAGGGTTTGTCGCGCGTGCTGTCTGTCATAACATCCTCCTTGGGGATGCGAACCGGCAGGCGGGGGATATGTTCCCGCGAGAGGCCAGATGGGGCGGGCAGGAGCAAGCGGATATGGACGATTTCGACAAGCATTTGCAGGCGCTGGAGGGCCGCATCCTGGCGCAGCGGCGGGTGCTGGCCCGGCTGCTGGCGCATTGCCCCGACCAGGAATGGCGGCAGCTGGCCGACTGGCTGGCGGATCGCCAGATCCTGCATGACGGACAGGAAGATCCCGGCGCCGTGCCGGCCGAGGGGATGGCGCAGGAACTGGCCATGGCCACCGAATTCCGCGAACTGGCGGACCTGGCCAGCCGCTACCGGCGGGAAGAATAGGCGCTCAGACCCGCCACTGGTCCAGCAGCTCGGCCAGCGGCGCGGTCTCGACCTGCTGCCCGAAGCGCGCCTCGTAGATCCGCAGCGCCGCATCATGGGTGGGGTCGCTCGAAGAGCAGACCGCGTCCGACACCAGGATCACCCGATAGCCGCGATCGATCGCGCCCAGGACCGTGGCCAGGACGCAGACCTCGGTCTCGCCCCCGGTGACAATCAGGGTCGAGATCCCTGCTCCGCGCAGGAACCGGTTCAGCCTGCCGGAACTGCTCCCGCGCGCAACCTGGGCACATCGACCGAGTTTCGATTGTTCATGCAGGGCGCGTTTGCAGGCGTGTTCACCGCGATCGGCATCTGCGATCATGTTCCGGATGTAGACGCACGAGGGGCGGCGCGGGCATGGGCCACGGCCCTCATCCCCAATGCCGGATGAGGGCCGTCGGGTTGCCCATCAACGAGGTGGTTAAAGGGGGCCGAAAGGCCCCCTCTGCCTGTCAGGATCGAGCCGCCTATCCAGCATCCTGACGGAAAAATTTTCGTGCCAAAGCTAGTGCCACGTTCTGCCAAAGCTGGCGCGCCGCTACACAGGAAAGCCTCCTGCCCCGCCGCGCGGCCCAGATGCAGCGCATCGGCAAAATCCACCCCCCGCTCGGCAAGATCGAAGGCAGCGGCCATCGTCGCCACGTCCTCGATGGTGACCTGCGGCAGACCGCCGAAGGCCCGCAAGGCCCGCGCGACATCACCCAACTGGCCCAGCCAGAGGAGATCTTTGTCGAGAAAACGCCCTGTTCAGCCATCGGCTTGGGCGGGCCACCATGAATAAAGCTGGGCCTGCGCCACCTGATGATCGCGGAATATATTTTACGAACCAGATCGACGTCAAATGATGTGTCTTGAAGGGGGCGGCGGATTGTAAACTCCAGGTGGTCATTCATCCACACCCAGTCTTTTTCCCATTGGCATCTGCACGACGATACTGCGGGGTCATTGCCGTCTTTGGAAACGAGTGCGGAGAAGACATCTTCCTCATCCGGCAGTTGATGCATCTCCCATATTTTGACATATTCCTCAAATTGAACGAGTGGCGATGTCTTCAATCCGGTCTCCTCATCCAGCATCATAATTTTGGTGAAATATTCAGAAACGGATTCGGCACGCCTGAGTAATCGGCTCCATAACTCGATACCATCCCGCAATCCAAGCCCATCTTTTGGGATGAACGCGCAAATTGAGAGGCCGGAAACATCTTTATTTGCAACTCAGAAGCAATGGCATTCCGTCTATCTGAAAACCGCGCGATGCGGGGCGGTCCAGTCGGGCGGCATGTCATAGGGCGGCAACAGCAGGAGATCGTTCAGTCCGACCTCGACGTCCTGCATCCTCGCGATCTCCTGGCTGTACTCCTCCATTCGCCAGCCGAAGGGCTCCGGGGTCGCGAAGATCAGCGAGCCTCCCTCCAGCGGATCGACGGAATGGGCCATCGGCAGGTCGGCATGGGTGATGGCTTCGGGCACCCAGCTGGCCCAGCCGGAAGAGATCTTTGTCGAGAAAACGCCCTGTTCAGCCATCGGTTTGGGCGGGCCACCATGAATAAAGCTGGGCCTGCGCCACCTGATGATCGCGGAATACATTTTACGAACCAGATCGACGTCAAATGATGTGTCTTGAAGAGGGCGGCGGATTGTAAACTCCAGGTGGTCATTCATCCACGCCCAGTCTTTTCCCCACTGGTATCTGCACGACGATACTGCGGGGTCATTGCCATCTTTGGAAACGAGTGCGGAGAAAGCATCTTCCTCATCCGGCAGTTGATGCATCTCCCATATTTTGACATATTCCTCAAATTGAACGAGAGGCGATGTCTTCAACCCGGTTTCTTCATCCAGTATCATCATGTTTGTGAAATATTCAGAAACGGATTCGGCACGCCGGAGGAATCCGCTCCACAACTCGATACCGTCCCGCAATCCAAGCCCATCTTTTGGGATGAACGCGCGAAAATCCGAGGCTGGAAATATCTTCATTGGCTTTCCTCGTCTATTTCATTTTCCCCGATTTCAGGTTCGCGACTGAACAGAGAAGCCGGTGCCTTTATGAGATAGACCCAGATTCGAGTTGATATCCGTGCTTGAAGAGCGTGTTCCCGCAGGCACAACTCCATCAGGCTGTTACTGACAACCCAGATGACATTGTGGTCGTGCTCAGAAAAATACTTTCTCTGATATTTTGCTGCAATCGAGTGATGAGATGAAATTTGTGTCGTTACACGCTTCATCGCGCGTTCTGCAGACGGTGTATCACGCCAAACGACTTTGCCCCTCTCCCAGTCCTGCCTGAGATACTTCGAATATCCCAGCTTCGCCTCGACCAGAAAGCAGGGATGGATCGCCAGACCGTCCATCGCCCGCTTGCCGCCGCGCGCGGATGCGTCGGCGATGTCGAATTCCTGGATCTGCCTCGCGCTCGGAACATGCGGCTGCCAATGGATGACGTGATGCTGGTACTTCATCGCCCACACCATGAGCTGGTTGCCGCCATAGTTCTTCATGGCGAACTCGCCATCGCGCAGGAAATCACAACGCTCGCATTCCTGGCACTCGTCATCCTCACGGGATTTTCGCGCCAGTTCCTGTTCCATGCGGGCATCGACCTGGGTCGTCGGAGACGCCGGTGCCCCGCCCATCGGTGGTTGAGGTTGCGGATCTCCGACATGCTCTCCCGGGGAAGGTGCCGGCGGCGCCGACGTTCCCGAGCCGGGCATCGCCGGCGGAGATCCCGGCGGGGTCAGGATGATCCCCGGCCGCTCGGCGCCGTCATCATCCGGTGCGGGCATCTCGCCGGGGGGCGCCCCCCATTCCTCGGGCCATTCTTCCGGGGCGACGAACGGCACGCCCGACCCGTAATCGCGTCGCAATGGCGCCGGAGGAACATCGGTTGCCGGAGGAGCAGACCTTCGATTGCCGAGCCACTCCATGGTGCCCTGAATGCCCTGGTTCAGCGCCTCTCCCATGAGACCAAGCAAACTGGGCCGGCCTCCTCGTTGACCTGCTAGTCCAGCCATCCGGTACCCCCTTTAAGCAGGACGGTCACCACCATGCCCTGAATCCCCCGTCCATTCTTGAAAGTTGCAGCTTCAGGACGTCAAGGGAATCCCTGAGATTTTCTTCCGCGGTTGCGCCTGGCCGTGTCACGGCTGCCCGGAACGCCGGGCTTTCCTGCAGTTTCGGCAGGTAGACCGTCGAAAGCAGGATGTAACGTCCGATCAGCAAGCCGTCCGACACCCCGATCGACCGCATGAACGATTGTGCGAGGTCCACCCGCCGATAGACCTCCCGCAACGCGACAGCCGCCAGCTGCGGATAGGTCCCTTTCAGGTCGCGTGCCATCTCATAGGTATTCTGCTGCCTTCTCAGTGCCTTGAGGGCCGCCCGTTCCTGCTCGTCAAGGATCGGCGGTGCCGCATCCACATGTTCCAGCAGATCGACGCGCGGCGACGCCTGCTGGAACACCTCCTTGCCAAAGGAGCAGTTGATGAAGGTGATCGGCATGCCATCACGGGTCAGGCACAGCCGCCGGATCAGGTCGGGCCGGTTGGTCGCGAAATGACGCAGGTATGAATAGAGATAGCCCGTCTCCCAAAAACGGAAAAGCAGCCAGTTTTCCTGACTGTCCCTCATCCGGATGAACTTGCGGAAGTGCTGCCAGAGCTCTTCAAGCGATGCGGTAGAACGCAAATAGATGCCGGGATCGCTCTGCCAAAGATGCCATGATGCGTCGCCCCTGGTGAACAGGTTGCGGGTGAAGCCGTTGTTCTCCTCCAGGCGGACAAGCCATGGGGCAACGTCCCCCAGGTCGTCATAGGCCTTGCCCTTGAAGAGACAGCGATGCTCCAGCCCGCTGTGCTCGAGCATTTCGCTGAGGCCGGTGACCTTGGCTGCGTCGAGAATTGCAAAGGTCTGGCTGTCCGTCTCTGCGAACAGGGCATCGCGCAGGAATGCGGGCACGTTGCTCTTTGGAAACCACCCTATCTGCAGGTCCAGAGGTGTCGGAGGAGAAAGTTCCGAAATGACCAGGGCGCCCTGCCCGATGGCAACCTGGTCCTCCGGCCGGTCAGGCGACGGAATGCTCCAGGGGTCGTCTATAGGCATGCGATGACCAGCAGCTTCATTCAATAATCCAGATGACCCGCACCTGCTGGCGCAGCAGAGCAAAATATCGGCGGCATCAATAATACAAGGATTCCATACCCCAGAAGGCCAGTTTCAGCAAGTCGCGGGCAGGCTAATCGACCATATCCGTGCCATCATCTGCCCTGCACTTCCATGCGGGGCTCCTCCCTCCCCTGTTTCCCGAGATGCGGGATACTTCTCCTATCGCAGGGACTGCCTGCCCATGCGACCGATCTCCAAGCCACTCCACGCCTGTGACTTTTGAGCGAACTGAGCGGGTGGGGTTTCCCTGGCGGACACGCTGTGCATACCGTCGCGGTCGGTCCATTTCGTGCCATAGCGGTGGCCACGGCCAGCTTCTGCGCCCGTCCCGCCATATTACCGGACCGGGCCAACCGTAACCTGGATCGGCATGGCAATAACATCCCTCTCCTCGCCCCGACAGACTGATCGTTCTCGCCTCGAACCACGCGACCTTCCGGCGGAGGTCGGGAGGGTGGCCGGAAAGGCAGGGTGGCAGGTGCCTGGCCCGAAAGCCCTGGTTTCGATGAGCCGATGATGCCGGCAAGGACGATGAAGCTGCGACCTGTCTCCGATCCGCTCCCGGACGCACCAATCCCTCCGCCTGACTGATCCCCTAAGTCCGTTCGGTTTCCACCAGCAACCCCCAAGGCTCCGGACCGTGTTGCCGCGCGAGCGCGGCTGAGCCGCGATCAGCTCCGCCAGCTGAAGGAGCTTCAAAAGGAGAACGAGCGGCTGCACAAGGCGGTTGGCAATCCTCGTTGGCCCAGAGCCCGACATAGGGGTGATCGACCTTCAATTGCGTTTCCCCCGCCCGCACGGGTTGGGCCGGAAGCATTGCGACGATGAGAACTGCGAAGGCGCGCTGCATGGTCTGATTCCTCGTTTCGTCTGGCGTGTCCAATTGGAACGAACGGGCGCGGAAGCGGCGGTTCCAGATCGATGACGGAAAGCGCCCCCCCGGCGAGGTCGGTTCAGGGCGGGCTACTGCTCGCGCGGCTCGTTGTTGTCGACGACTTCCTGATAGGCCACGAGATCGAGAAAGGCCTCGGCTTCGACCACCAGACCTTCCTCCATCCGGAAGATCCAGACGAACTGATTGTCGTAAGGCGCCCCGGACGTCGTGACGGCCGAGGCGTCGAACCGGATGACGACCCGGTCCCCAACGGACCATATGTGGCGCACATCCGGCATCAGCGGAGACGCGAGACGGCTGACGAGAGGGGTCGATCCACGCTGCACGAAATCCTCGATGCCGTTGTAGGTATCGGCAACCGGACCGGAGCCGCGGATCGTCCAGCGGATATCGGGCGAGAGAAGGTCGAAGACATTGCCCTCCTGGCTGGCCCATCCCTCGAAGGCCTCGCGGACGATGGCTTCGTTCCGGGCCTCGGTTTCCGCGACTGCCGCTGCGGCAGCCCTGGCCTGGGCCGGTGTGGCGGCGGCAACGAAGGCCAGGGCGATCAGCAGATTGCGGACGACAGCCGCCGCGGTTCCGGTCGGTGAGGCAATAGTCATCGGGTCACTCCATTTTCCAAGGATGCTGGCGAGGCCACTGCCGCGGCCCCGGCTTGCGGCGGCCCTGCGAAGGGCCGCTGCGGATCGACGCGCCGGCGTCAATTGCTTGATCCGGTCGGCCTGACGGTGATTTCGCTGGTATCGACGCCCGCAGGCGCCTCGATCACATGCCGGATCGCGCGGGCAATATCGGCGGGCTGGAGGGCGACCGCGCGATAGGCGTCCATCGCCGCCATGGTCTCGGCATGGGTGATAGTCGAGGCGAGCTCGCTTTCCACGACGCCGGGATTGACGCAGGTAACGCGGATCTTGCTGCTTTCCTGGCGCAGCCCGTCCGAGATCGCCCGCACCGCAAACTTGGTGGCGCAGTAGACGGCAGCCGTCGGCACCACCGACAGCGCACCGATCGAGCCGATATTGATGATCTGGCCGCTGCCCTGCCTCTCCATGACCGGCAGCACGGCGCCGATGCCCCACAGCACGCCCTTGATGTTGACGTCCACCATGCGTTCCCATTCGTCCTGCTTGCCGGCGGCAAGCGGCGAAAGCGGCATCACGCCGGCATTGTTGACCAGGACGTCGATGCGTCCCCATTTCTCTATCGCATCCCCGGCAAAAGCGGCCATGGACCGGCGGTCGGTGACGTCCAGCGCCTTCGCCTCGGCGGTCCCACCCGCCTCGCGGATCCCTGCCGCGACGGCTTCGATGCGGTCCAGCCGGCGTGCGCCCAGCAGCACCTTCGCGCCAGCGCCCCCCAGTTCTCGGGCCATGCCCTCGCCGATTCCGCTGGAGGCTCCGGTGATCAGGATGATCTTGTCCATGCTGTGCTCCCTGCATGAGTTCAGGAAGAAGATGGACGCTTGCCACTGGTGCCGGTATCCATCAATTGCTTGACTGGATGGTTAGGAAGGCTGGACAATGAAGATCGACCTGAACCTCCTGCCGTTGTTCCTCGCCGTCGCGGAAGAACATAATTTCCGCGCCGCGGCCGATCGCCTGGGCGTGACCCGCTCGGCGGTCAGCCAGGGGGTTCGTCGTCTAGAGGATACCTTCGGCGCCACATTGGTGATGCGCACGACGCGCTCGGTGCGCCTGACGGAAGCGGGCGAGCGCCTGCGCGACGCGCTGTCGGGGCCGCTCTCGGAAATCGGAACGGCGCTTGAAGGCGTGGCGGCCGAGAATGCGCCGCGCGGGCTTCTGCGGATCGCCGCCAGTTCGATCGCCGAGCAGTTCCTGGCGGGCCCGCTGATCGCCTCCTTCGCGGCGGCCCATCCCGGCGTGACGATGGATGTCACCGTCACCGACGAAGAATTCGACATCGTCGCTGCCGGCTTCGACGCGGGCGTCCGGCTGGGCGAGGTCATCGAACAGGACATGATCGCGATCCCGCTGACCGGCAATCAGCGCGAGACGGTGGTCGCAGCGCCCGCCTATCTGGCCGCCCACGGCACACCGGCGCATCCGCGCGAACTTGTCCGTCATCGCTGCATCGGCTGGCGGCCGGCGCCGAACGTCGCCCCATACCGCTGGGAGTTCGAGGAGAACGGCATTCCCTTCGACGTGGCGGTCGAACCGCAGATCACCACCAACGACCTGCGCCTGATGCTGCGCACCGCGCTCGCCGGAGGCGGCATCACCTTCGCGTTGGAGGAGACTTTCAGGCCGTTCGTGGAAACGGGCGAACTCGTGCCCCTGCTGGACGATTTCCTGCCGCCATTTCCGGGATTCTTCCTGTATTTCCCACAGCGACGCAACATGGCGCCCAAGATGCAGGCGTTGATCGAGCATGTCAGGCAATGGCGATAGCACTCCTCGGCGTCGTGTCCTGAAACCGGCAACGATGCCGATCGGCCTCTTCGCCCTGCGGCGCCTTCAGGGTCCCCATCGCCGGATGATCGCGGTCATGGGCCGGCAACCTCGCTTTCCGCCTTCCGCCTCAGGATGCGAATGCGCCGCTGCAAGGTCCGCGCCGATGCGCTGATCCTGCTCGCACCCGATCCCGTGCAGGAGCCGCGTGTCGAGGGCATCATCAGGACGCGCCCGGCGATCACGCGCCCCTGCAACGGGTGATGCACGTCGATGATCCTGCCGGTGGCGGGGTCCACCCCGCCCCAGAAGCTGAGCGGCTCGTCCGAAAACAGGACGGGCCCGTCTGCGATGCCCGGCAGGATGCTGGATGCGGTCATGGTCATCTGTTTGGTCTCCGGCCGGTCCTGGCCCTGTTGCTTCGGTATCCGCGTATTGCCCCAGGCGTCGTCGAAATCGACGGAATAGCCGTGCTGCCCGGTGATCCGGACGCCGACGACACCACGAGAAAGGCGCGAGCACATCGGGGTTGTCCTTTCTTCAGGCGGCGGAGCCGGGCATCAGCGCATCGATGCGGGGCAGATGGCCGGCCAGCATATCGACGCCGGACGCGTGACTGCGCACGCGGGCATTGGCCCATGACGAAACTCCGCGCCACCAGCGCCGAGAGGACGAGGCTGGAAATCTTGCCGGGCGTCATCGTCACCGTGTTTTCCATCGCTCAGCTGCAGATCGAAGGAGTCGCGGACGATGCGCGCCGGGATGGCGCGCATCGTTGCAGACCAGCCCGCCCGGTTCAGGCGGAAAAAGCGCCGGTCACAGCGTCGCACCGATTTCGCGCAGTTGCTCGATCACCGGCGCTTTCGGCATCCAGATCTTGTCGAAGGCGGCGATGATCTCGGTCGTGTCCTCCTTGGGGACCTCGTGCATCGGCACCCCGGTCTGGCGGAGGTTCTCGATCAGCGCCGGCTCCTCGCCCGCCAGGCTGTCGATCTGCTCGTCCAGCACGGTCCTGACCGCGGCCGCGATCAGCTCGCGATCAGCCTCCGGCATGGCCGTCCAGACCCGGCCCGAGGCGACCGCGGCCGCCGGCATGAACACGGCGTTCATGCGCAGGATGGACTTTGCCACCTTGTCGAAGCGCTGGTTCCACGAGAACTCGATATCGGCCTCCAGCCCGTCGACCTGGCCGTTCGACATGGCGTCGAAAACCTGCGGCGTCGGAATCGGCGTCGGCGCCGAGCCCAGCAGCTGGTAGAAGTCGCGATAGACCGGCGTCGGGTTGATGCGCAGCTTCATGCCGTTCAGCCCGGCGATGCTGTCGATGGGCTTGACCGAAAACACGGTGCGCATGCCGGTGATGGCCCAGCCAAGGCCGATGGTGCCGGTCTGCTGGGGCAGAACGTCGAACAGCTTCAGCACTTCGGGGTGGCGAACCAGCCTGGCCACGGCATCGGTCGAGCGCACCAGATAGGGCGCATTGATCGCCGCGATATGCTCGACCCGAGAGCCCAGTTCGGCGGCCTGGATGATGCCCATGTCCAGCGCCCCCGATTGGAGCTGCTGCATCATCGCGGGCTCGTTGCCCAGCTGGCCGGAATGAAAGACGGTCATCGTCAGGCGGCCGTCGCTTTGCTGGGCAAGGCCCTCGGCCAGGCGCAGCGCCGCATCGTTCCACGAATGGCCGACCGGGGTGATGAGGCCAAGTCGCAGCTCGGTCGATTGCGCACGGGCTACCAGCGGAGCCGCGAAAGGCAGGGCGGCGGCGCCTGCGATCAGATGGCGGCGGGACAGTTTCATCATGTTGGGTCTCCTGTTGGGTTGGCTTACGGTCCGATGAAGATCAGCGAGATGCCGGGAAAGACGGACAGGATCACCAGAAGGACGCAGGTGATCAGGAAGAACGGCATGGTGACCATGAACATCCTCCCGGGATTGGCCCCCGTCGCGGCGGCGGCGACGAAGAAGCACAGGCCGACCGGGGGCGACAGCAATCCCAGCACCAGGTTGATGACCACGACGACGCCGAAATGATGCGGGTCGATGCCATAGACCTCGGTGGCGATCGGCAGCAGGATCGGAACCGTCATGATCAGGCCGGGAATGCCGTCGATCACCGTGCCGATCACCAGCAGGATCACATTGGCCAGCAGCATGAAGGTGACCGGGTCCCTGGCCACCGTCTGGATCCAGCCGGCGACCTCTTGCGGGACGCGCCCGAACACGAGGATCCAGGACAGCACGCCCGCCGCCACGACCAGGAACAGCACGATGGCCGAGTAAAGCCCCGCGCGGGTCATGATCGCCGGCAGGTCCGAAAAGCGCAGCCGCTTCGTCCAGAAGCGGCCGATTAGCAGCGACATCACCGCGCCGACGGCGCCGGCCTCGGTCGCGCTTGCAAGGCCCGAGAAGATCGAGCCGACGATGACGATGGGGATCGACAGCGACGGCACCGCCGCCCAGACCGTGGCGGCGCGCTGCCTGAATGTCTGCGGCTCGCTGCGCGGGAACTTCCGGCAATGGCCGATGACGGCGATCACCACGCAGAACAGCGCGGTCAGGATCAGCCCCGGCACCAGCCCCGCCATCAGCATGTCCGACACCGAGACCTGCGCCATGACGCTGTAGACCACGAACATGACCGAGGGCGGCATGATTGATCCCAGCATCCCGCCATAGGCGGTCAGCCCTGCGGAGAAGTCCTTGTCGTAGCCCTTCTTCTCCATCTCGGGGACCATGATCTGCGACATGATCGCCACCTGCGCCGTGGCGGAGCCGAGGATCGAGGCCACGAACATGTTCGCGATGGCGTTCACATAGGCCAGCCCGCCGCGCAGCGAACCGACGAAGGCCATGGCCATGTCGACGATCTTCTTGGTGATGCCGCCCGCATTCATGATCTCTCCGATCAGGACGAACAGGGGGATGGCGATCAGGCCATAGCTGTCCACCGCGTTGAACATCTGCAGCGGATAGCTTTGGAACAGCACCATGTTGCCGCTGGCCAGCACATAGACGATGGCCGCGACGCAGAGGCACAGGCCGATGGGCACGCCCACCAGCATCACGATCAGGAAGGCGGTTGAGGTCAGCATCAGCTCACCGCCTCCTCGGCGTTGATCATCGTCGCACGCTGGATCCTGGGGACCGCGCCCACGTCTTCCAGCAGGTTCGCGATCCCGTGGACGGTCATCGACAGGGCAAAGATCGGCAGGATCAGATAGAGGATCCAGGTCGACCAGTTCAGGGTCTGCGTGCGCTCGGTATAGATGAAGTTGAAGGTCTGCCCGGCGAATTCGCGGGCATCGAAACCCGCGCGCGCAATGCCCAAGGGTTCGAACCAGAGCCAGCACATCAGGGCAAGGCCGATGCCGAACAGGACGACGACAATGGTCGCCGCGATCCTGGCCAAGCGCGCCGCGCCGGGCGACAGCCGCTCGGTCAGCATCGTCACGGCGAAGTCCAGCCGCAGCCGCGTCATCGTCGAGGCGCCGATGAAAGTCAGCCAGACCATGCAATAGACCGCAAGCTCATCGATCCAGTAAAGCGGCATTCCCAGATAGCGGGTGACCACGTTCAGCAGGATCGCGCAGCTGAGCAGCGCCATCAGCATTGCGACGGCGTGGCGCTCGACGACCAGAAGGCCCTCGGACGCGCGGATCAGCGGGGACCATCTGCTTGGCGGGGCGGAAGGGCTTGGATGTCGTGGCATGGAGGGCACCTGGTTGGGCATAAGTGATCTTCGGAAGCGGCCTGCGACGGCCGATCCCATGCTTTCTCATGCGCCCCGGCCAGCGGTCAGGGCGTCGGCCTTTCGTTTGCATCGCGCCGTCGCGCGCTCACTTCACCACGAAGCCATGGGCGAAAGGATCACGCTCGGCATCGATGAAGATGGTGTTCAACCCGGTCTGGCGCGCCCATCCGGCGATCGAGGGGATGATCGCGTCGCGACCCGCCACGGTCGCGGCGGCCTCGATGCGGCCCTTGAAGATCGAACCGATGATCGACTCGTGCCAGAACTCGTCGCCGACCCGCAGCTTGCCCTTGGCCGCAAGCTGCGCCATCCGGGCCGAGGTGCCGGTGCCGCAGGGGCTGCGGTCGATGGCCTTGTCGCCATAGAAGACGGCGTTGCGGGCATGGGCGCCGGGCACGGTCGGCGCGCCGGTCCACTGGATATGGCTCAGCCCATTGATCTCGGGGTGCTCGGGATGGGTGAATTCGTATTTCTCGTTCAGCGCCGCGCGCAGCGTCAGCGACCAGCCGATCAACTCGCTTGCGGTATGGTCGGCCATGTCGCGGAAGTTCTTCTGCGGCTCGACGATGGCATAGAAATTGCCGCCATAGGCCACGTCCACGACGATCTCGCCCAGGCCCTCGACCTTGGCCGTCAGGCCCTCGGCATGAAGGAAGCCGGGCACGTTGGTCAGCCGGACCTCCTCGACATGGCGGCCCTCCTGCCGGTATTCGATGTCCACCTTGCCCGCCGGGGTCTCGATGGACAGGCGGCCGGGCGTGCGGGGGACGATCAGCCCGTTCTCGATCCCCATGGTGATCGTGCCGATGGTGCCGTGGCCGCACATGGGCAGGCAGCCCGAGGTCTCGATATACAGCACCGCCACCTCGCAATCCCCGCGCGTCGGCGGATAGAGGATCGCGCCCGACATCATGTCGTGGCCGCGCGGCTCGAACATCAGGCCGGTGCGGATCCAGTCGAATTCGCGCAGGAAATGCGCGCGCTTTTCCAGCATGGTCGCGCCCTCCAGCCGCGGCGCTCCGCCCGCGACCAGGCGCACCGGATTGCCGCAGGTATGGCCGTCGATGCAGGGAAAGATGTATTGGGTCATGATCGCCTCAGAAACGCGCGGGAGAGAACGGGGCCAGATCGATGCCGGGATCCGTGCCGGCCAGCAGGTCGGCCACGATACGCGCCGTGCCCGCCGATTGCGTCAGGCCCAGATGGCCGTGCCCGAAGGCGCAGATGACGTTCGGATGGCCGGGCAAGGGGCCGATGGCAGGCAGGCTGTCGGGCAATGACGGGCGAAAGCCCATCCATTGCTGCCCGCCCGTGGTCCTGAGCCCCGGCAGGAAGGCCTTGGCCTTCTTCAGCATCGCCTCGGACCGCTTGTAGTTCGGGGGCAGATCCAGCCCGCCCAGCTCGACCGCGCCGCCGACGCGGATGCCCGAGGAGAGTTTCGAGATGACGAAGCCATGCCCCCCGAAGGTGACCTGGCAGCGCAGGTCGAAGGCATCCGCCGGCAGCGTGGTGTTATAACCGCGCTCGGTCTCCAGCGGGATGCGGACACCCAGCGTCCGGGCCAGCAGGTGCGAGAACGCCCCCGCCGCCAGAACGACCCGGCCGGTCAGCTTGCCCGAGGCGGTCAGCACCCCGTCATCGGCCAGCCCGGTCACCTCGGCGATGGCGATCTCGCCACCGCCGGCGCGGAAACGCTCGGCCAGCGCCAGCGTGTAGTCGCGCGGATCGGCGATGGAATACCAGCCGGGCGTGAAGGTGCCATGGGTGAAGCGCGGCGCGAGGCCGGGCTGGAGCGCGGCCATCTCGTCAGGGGTCATGTGCCAGAACGCGATGCCGTGATCCTCGCGCGCCTGCCAGCCGGGCAGCGAGGCGTCGAACTCGGCCTGCGATTCATAGACCTGGAGGTTTCCCTCCTTGCGCAACATCCACGACGTGCCGGTCGCGGCAAGAAAGGGCTCCAGCTCGGCCTTGGACAGGTCCATCAGCGCCGTCTGCGCGGCGGTCGAGGCACGCACCCGCGCAGGCGAGCAGGCCCGCCAGAAGCGCCACATCCAGGGCGCGATCCGCAGCGCATAGGAAGGCGGCACGGTCAGCGGCCCCAGCGGGCCCAGCAGCCATTTCGGCGCCTGCCGCATGATGCGGGGCGAAGCCAGCGGCAGGATATCCGTAAAGGCAAAGGCCCCTGCATTGCCGGCCGAGGCGCCCGCCGCCGGCCCCTCGCGGTCGATCACCTGCACCGCGAAGCCCCGCGCCTGCGCCGCCAGCGCGACGGACAGGCCGACGACGCCCGCGCCGATGACGACGACCTTGCCGGTCATTGCCGGGTGCTCGACAGGAACTTGCGCGTCTCGGGGTGCTGCGGATCGCCGAAGATCTGCTGCGGCGGACCGATCTCGGCCATGACGCCCTGATGGAAGAAGGCCACCCGATCCGACACGTCGCGCGCAAAGGCCATCTCATGGGTAACCAGGATCATGGTCATGCCCTCCTGGGCCAGCATCTTCAGCGTGTCCAGGACCTCGCCCACCAGTTGCGGGTCCAGCGCCGAGGTCACCTCGTCGAACAGCATGTATTCGGGCGACATGGCCAGCGCGCGGGCGATCGCCATGCGCTGCTGCTGGCCACCCGACAGCCGGCCCGGATAGGTCTTCAGCTTGTCGCCCAGCCCGACATGGGTCAGTTGCCGGACGGCGATCTCCTCGGCCTCGGCCCTTGCCATGCCCAGCACCTTGCGCGGCGCCAGGGTGACGTTCTCCAGCACGGTCAGGTGCGGAAAGGCGTTCCACTGCTGGAACACGATGCCGACCTTGCGGCGCAGCTTGTTGAGGTCGGTGGATTTCGCGTGGACCTCGGTCCCGTCGATCAGGATGCGGCCGGAATCGATCGGCTCCAGCCCGTTGATGCAGGTCAGAAGCGTCGACTTGCCCGAACCCGAGCCGCCGATGATCGTGACCACCTCGCCCTTGCTGACCGTCAGGTCGATGCCCTTCAGAACCTCCAGCTGGCCGAAGGATTTGCGGACATGTTCGATCTCAATCATTGGACCACCGTTTTTCCAGATAGCCGCCGAACCGGGCCAGCGGGAACGAGATGACGAAATAGAAGGCGCCGCAGATCATCAACAGCAGCAGCGGCTCCTGAAGCCGCGTGATCAGGATCTGGGTCGAGCGCAGAAGCTCGGTCACCTGAACGACATAGACCAGCGCCGAGTCCTTCATCACGCCAAGCGCCAGCCCGATCCAGGACGGCAGCGCGACCCGGGTGGCCAGGGGCAGAACGATTTCCCGCATGTCCTGGCCCCATGTCATGCCGAGCGAGCGCGCCGCGCGCCGCGTCGTCGCCGGCACCGCCTCGATGCCGCCGCGCACGATCTCGGCGCAATAGGCGGCGGTATACATCGACAGCACGATGCAGGCGACGGTGAAGCCCGACATGTTCAGCCGCAGGATCGTGCCCATGAAGGCATTGGCCAGCACAAGCTGGATCAGCAGCGGGATGGACCGGAAGATGTCCAGGACGAAGATCAGCGGCGCGGCCCAGATCGCGCCAAGCTGATAGCGGATGACGCCGAAGACGATGCCCAGGACGGTGCCGGCGATCACCGAGATGATCGTGACCACGATGGTCATGCCGGCGCCCTTGGCCAGAAAGATGAAATCGGCGGCCGTCAGTGCGGTATCGAACATCGGATGGCCCTCAATACCGGAACAGCCGGGCGGCGATCAGCCGCGCGCCAAGAGTGACGATCTTGGTGATGACGTAGAAGATCACCGCGGCCAGGGCGAACAGTTCGAACGTGCGGAAGGTCAGCGCGTTCAGATCCTGGGTGACGCCGTAAAGGTCGGTATTCATCCCCACCGTGACGCCCAACGAGGTCATCAGGATCGCCCAGACCATCTGGTTCGTCATCGGCAGGAACGAGATGCGCAGCATCTGCGGCAGCACGACATGACGGAACGCCCCTGCCGCCCCCATGCCCAACGACCGGGCGGCGCGGGTCTGCGTGTCGGGGATGGCCTTCAGCGCGCCGCGGAAATTCTCGGTCAGGTAGCCGGCATTGTTGAAGGTGATGCCGATCAGGATCGACAGGAACGGGCTCAGATGCAGGCCGAAGCTGCCCAGTCCGAAATGCGCCATGTAGATCTGGAACAGCGCCGGGGTGTTGCGCGCGATCTCGACCCAGGCCTTCGCGACGGCGGACAGGATGCGGATGCCCGACAGGCGGAACATGGTCAGGACGATCGCCAGCAGGATGCCGATGACCATCGACAGGATCGCCACCTGCATGGTGACGATGGCGCCATCCAGCATCTGCGGAAGCCGCGCCATCGCCTGCTTCCATTGGAAGGTATAGTTGAACATGGCCGTCTCGCAGCTGCCAGGAAGCATCGGGGCGGCGCGACGACCGCGCCGCCCCGGCGATATCAGCGATGGACGCCGTCGACGGTCAGGGAAGGCAGGTCGCCTCCGACCCATTTCTCGTAAAGCTCGGCATAGCGGCCGGTGCGGACCTGCTGGTTCACGAACAGGTTCAGGTAGTTGATGAGGCCGTATTCCTCGCGATTGGTGAACAGGGCCACATAGTCGATGTCGAACGGCGCCTTGCCCACCACCGAGATGCCGGGGAAATTCCCGGTCTTGACGTTCGACTGCGCCACGGTCGAGGTCGAGACGGTCGCGTCAAGCTGGCCCTGGCTCAGCGCCAGGAACACGTCCGCCTGGGTCTGGTAGGGGCGGAAAGTGCCCTCGCCCCATTCCTTGACCTGTTTTTCAAGCGCAATTGCCTCGAAAGTGCCGGCGGTCGCGCCGACCGTCTTGCCCTTCATGTCCTGGAAGCTCGCGATGCCCGACTTGTCATTGGCCGTCACCGCCATCTCGAAGGCGAAATAGGGGATCGACATGCCGACCGTCTTGGCGCGTTCCAGCGTGTCCGAGGTCGAGGCGACGCCGACATCGACCCGGCCCGACATCAGTGCCGGAATCCGCTCGGGGAAGGGCGTTTCGACGATCTCGGCCTTCACGCCAAGCGCGGCTGCCAGGTCGTTGCAATAATCGACGTCGAAGCCGACCGGGGTGTTGCTTTCGTCGCGCATCCCCATGGGCGGGAAATCCAGGACGACCGCGCAGCGCAGGGTGCCCGAGGCGATGATGTCATCCAGCTTGTCGGCATGGGACGGCGCGGCAAATGCCGCAGCGGCGGCCAGCAGGCTGATCGCGAACGTGGATTTCATGAACCTTCTCCTGTCAGTTCCCTGTCGGCCTTTTCGCGGCCGATTCCATGGCTGCCACTATCCGCAGGATTTCCCTGCAACGCAAATTAAAAATACAACTAATATACAAAAAGTGGACGAAGCCTGCAGGGCAGCCGGCTTCGCTGACGCTCAGCCCAGATCCTGCGGCAACAGACCCGCGGGGAAGTTCTGGTAGCTGACCGGCCTCAGGAAGCGGCGGATCGACATGGTCCCGACCGAGGTGGCGCCGAAATTGGTGCTGGCCGGATAGGGGCCGCCATGGACCATCGCGTCGCAGACCTCGACTCCGGTGGGAAAGCCGTTGACCAGCACCCGCCCCGCCTTGCGCTCCAGCACCGGAAGCAGGCCTTGCGCATCGTTCAGGTCGGCATCATCCATGTGGATGGTTACCGTCAGCTGTCCCTCGAAAGCGCGCGCCAGCCGCAGCATCTCGTCCATGTCGCGCACCCGCACGATCAGGCCAAGCGGGCCGAACACCTCCTCGCCGAGCGCGTGATCCTGCAGCCAGACCGCGGCCGTGGTCTCGTAGAGGTTCGGGCTCGCCGTTCGACCGTCGCTTTCGGAGGTCAGCACCGGCTTCACCGCATTGCGCGCCTCGAAGCGCGCCTTGCCGTCACGATAGGCGCGGGCGATGCCCTCGGTCAGCATCGCCTGCGGGCCGACCTGTTCCAACGCAGTTTTGGCGGCCGCGACGAAGCGGTCGGCATCCGCGCCGTCCAGGACCACCGCGATGCCGGGATTGGTGCAGAACTGCCCGGCCCCCATGGTCAGCGACCCCGCCCAACCCGTGCCAATCTCTGCGCCGCGAATGCGCACGGCCTCGGACAGCAGGAACATCGGGTTGACCGAGCCCAGCTCGCCGAAGAACGGGATCGGTTCGGGCCGCTGCGCGCAAAGGTCGAACAGCGCCCGGCCCCCGGCCAGGCTGCCGGTGAAGCCCACCGCGCGGATCAGCGGATGCTGGACGAGGGCGCTGCCGACGTCGCGGTTGCCGCCCTGGATCAGGCTGAAGACGCCCGGATGCGTGCCGGTCCTTGCGATGGCGGCATGGATCGCCTCGGCGACGATCTCGCCGGTGCCGGGATGGGCGCTGTGGCCCTTGACCACAACCGGGCAGCCGGCGGCCAGCGCGGCGGCGGTATCGCCACCGGCGGTCGAGAAGGCCAACGGGAAGTTCGAGGCGCCGAACACGGCCACCGGCCCGATGGGCCGCTGCACCATGCGGATGTCAGGGCGCGGCAGCGGCTGGCGGTCCGGCAGCGCGGGATCCTGACGGCGGTCGAGATAATCACCCTTGCGGATATGCACGGCGAAGAGCCGAAGCTGGCCCACGGTGCGGCCGCGCTCGCCCTGCAGGCGGGTCTCGGGCAGGCCGGTTTCCTGCGTGCCGATCTCGGTGATCGCCTCGGCGCGGGCCTCCATCTCGTCGGCGATGGCCTCCAGCAGCGCCGCCCGCTCCTCGCGCGAGGCATGGCCGTAGCTCCAGAAGGCATCCTCGGCCGCCTCGCAGGCCCGGTTCACCAGCGCGACTGTGCCGGCCGAGAACGCATGCCAGGGGCCATGCGCCGGCTCTGATCTGAACCAGGCGTCGCCCGCAACCCATTCGCCGGAAATCAGGTGCTTGCCATGGGGGATAAAGGTCATCGCCGATCCTTCCTTTCAAAATCACCGGCAGGGGCCCGGTCCCGAAATGGGCCTCATCCGCCTTTGAATTTTTGTATATTTCATGTATACAATAAGTCAATCACGGATGAACCGCCGTGCCAGAGAGGAAATCATGGAACAGACACTGACCTTCGAAGCCCTGCGACAGCGCATCGAAACGATCTTCCGGCAGGCCGGGATGAACGCGGTCCAGGCCGCCTCGCTTTCGCGCGTGATCGCGGCCGGAGAGCGGGACGGCTGCAAGTCGCACGGCATCTATCGGATCGAAGGCGTCCTGCGCACGCTGAAGGCCGGCAAGGTCGAGGGCACGGCCAAGCCGGAACTCGATTCCGGCAGCGACGGGGCCATCGTGCGGGTTAATGCGCGGGGCGGTTTTTCCAACCCCGCCTTCGAACTTGGCCTGCCCGTCCTGGCGGATCGCGCGAAGGAATTGGGACTGGCGGCGCTGGTGATCAATGACTGCACCCATTTCGCCGCCCTGTGGCCCGAGGTCGAGGCGGTGGCGGATCACGGCCTTGCCGCGATGGTGATGTGCCCCAGCTATGCGACGGTGGCGCCAGCCGGCGGCACGCGGCCCCTGCTGGGCACCAATCCCTTCGCCTTCGGCTGGCCGCGGCAGGAGCGCGAGCCCTATGTCTTCGATTTCGCGACCTCGGTTGCAGCCCGGGGCGAGATCGAACTGCACCGGCGTGCCGGCAAGCCCTTGCCCGAGGGCTGGGCGATGGACGCCTCGGGCCGGCCGACGACCGATCCCGAGGCGGCGCTGGCGGGTGCCATGCTGCCCTTTGGCGGGCATAAGGGATCGGCCATCGGCACGATGATCGAGCTGCTTGCAGGCGTCATGATCGGCGACCTGACCAGCCCCGAAGTCCTGGATTTCCTGGGCACCACGACGCTTGCGCCCTTTCACGGAGAGCTGATCCTGGCCCTGTCGCCCGAGAAATTCGCGGCCGGCCGCGAAGGCGATCCGTTCGCGCGGGCCGAGATGCTGTTCGCGGCGATCCAGGACCAGGGCGCCCGCCTGCCCTCGCAGCGCCGCTTCGCCGCGCGGCAAAAGGCGCTGACAGAGGGGATCGCCCTGACCGGGGCAGAGGTCGCGCAGCTTGACCGCTTGCTCGAACTGGGCCTCGACGCGATCGCATGAGGCGAAAACAAAAGGCCCTTCCGCTGTCGGAAGGGCCTTCGTGGCGGTCAGGCGGCGTATTTCTGCACCGCTCCCGGCTGCTGGCTCCATTCCGCATACCAGGTCTTGAACTGGTCGAACTGCCTTTCGGCCCAGGCCCGCTGGCTGGGGGTCAGTTCGTCGGTTTCATTGAAGTGCAGGCTGTATTCCGCCTCGCCCTGCAAGACCAGCATGTGCTTGTAATACAGCACCAGGTCGGTCCCCTCGTCCCAGGAGGACAGCACCTCCAGCGCCTCGCCCAGTTCCTGCGCGCGCTGCCGCGCGTCCGCATCACCGGCGGCCGCGGCCTTCGACAGCGCGACGAAATGCAGGATCTCCCTGGGGAGGACGTTGCCGATGCCGGTGATCGTACCGGTGGCGCCGCATTTGACATAGCCGTGATAGACGCCGGTATCGACCCCGGCCATCAGGATCACGCTCTCATCGGCGCTAGTGATATGCTCGGCGGCATAGCTCATCGCCCTGGCGCCGCCGAATTCCTTGAAGCCGACAAGGTTCGGATGCTCGGCCCGCAGCGCGAAGAACAGGTCCGCCTTGGTCTCGAACCCGTAATGGGGGCTGTTGTAGATCACCGCGGGCAGGTCCGGCGCAGCCGCCAGGATCGCCTTGAAATGATGGCGCTGTGCCATGGCCGAGGCACCGCGCGACAGCACACGGGGAATGACCATCAGCCCCGCCGCGCCGACCTTCTGCGCATGGGCGGCATGGGCCACGGCCAGGGCAGAGTTCACCGCCCCCGTCCCCACGATCACCGGCAACCCGGCCTTGACCAGCCGTTCCACCCCTTCCATCCGCTGCGCGTCCGTCAGAAGCGGCCAGTCACCCATCGAGCCGCAATAGACCACCGCCGACATTCCCGCCGCGATCAGTTCCTGCCCCTTACGCACCAAGGCGTCGTAATCGGGCCGGCGGTCGGCGGTGCAGGGGGTCATCAGGGCGGGAATGACGCCGGTAAAGATCTGGGTGTTCATCGGTGATGGCTCCTTCTGTCGCGCAGGGGCGGGATGGCTGATTCTCTCAGCCGCCATCTTAGACTTTGCATTTTATTTGTCGACAAAGAATCGACGTGATCTCTACAGCGGCAAGGACTGTCGCTGGTCGCGGGCCAGGAACTGCTGGATCTGGCGGACGATCTGGTCCGCATGCGCCTTTGCCAGCCGGTCGCACAGCTCGACATCCCGCGCCTCGATCGCCGCGATCATCGCTTCGTGCTCATCGACATATTCACGCGGCAGGCGGTCGTTGAACGACTGGTAATACAGCCGCAAAAGGCGGCGCCCTTCGTCCAGAAGGCGCAGAAACAGGCTGATGTAATAGGGATTGCGGCCGGCCTCGGCGATGGCCGCATGCAGGTCGCGATTGGAGGCGATCATCGCCAGCGCATCCTGCGCCTCGACCGCGGCGGTGAACCTCGCCTGATGCTCGCGAATGATCTCCAGATCGGCGGGCTGGTGATAGCTCGCCGCCAGCCTGGTGGTCACGCGATACATCAGCGTCAGCGCGTCGAAGAAGGTATGCATGTTGAGAAAATCGATATTGGCGACCATGGTCGAGCGGTTCGGCAACGTCTCGACCAGCCCCTCGCCGGCCAAGCGCACCAGGGCCTCCCGGATCGGCGTCCGGGACATGCCGAAGCGTTCGGCCAGCTGCACCTCGTCGATGGGGCTGCCCGGCGGCAACACCAGGTCCAGGATCTCGTCGCGCAGCAGGTCATAGACCAGCTTTACGCCCGATCCGCGCCGGCGCTCGGGGAAGGTTTCTGTCTCGGCCATGGGCGCAACTCCTGCAATGCGGTCAGATAACGTCGACAATTTGAATACTTATTGTTTGCCAACCGTTCAATCCTTCTGCTTCGCAAGCGCCGCGGGACGTGCACCGAGCAATATGTCTCGCCTCGCCTCGAGATCGGCGATTGCCTCTCGACAGGGTCTTCCGACCTCGCGGTATTCCAACTCGTGATCGGCGTCGATGCAATCACGGACACGGCAGCAATCGCCGCGCTCAAGACCGCGAAAGCCGCGCTTCCGAACGCGTCCATCTCGCTGTTCTACAATCCAAAAGGCGGCGTCCTTTACCATTCCAAGACGATGTTTTTCAAAAGCCCGACGGGCGGACAGTGCCTGACGGGTTCAGGCAACCTAACGCTCGGCGGACTCCGCAATGACTGGGAGGCCTTCTGGACGGCCGATATGTCCCCCGCAGAAGCGGTCACGCTTGGGGATCAGTGGGCCAAGTGGGTTACTGACAATGCGGACGGCCTCCTTCCGCTGGACGAGGCCCGCCCATGCCGACCACAGGAACCGCCCCAACCGCATCGGCCGGTCGAGGCAGGCGGCCCGGCCTCGGCAGGATCGGCCCCGCATCGGGCAGCCGGGCCATCGGCAGGGTGATCCCAAAACGGCGCGGGAAAGCCCTTGGAGATCACCGCGACAGCCAAGACAGCTTGCCCATAAGACGGTCTCCTGGCCGAGGCGGCAAAACCAATGGATCTCTTCCCCTTGACCTGCTGTCGCGCATCGTGACCGAACACTTCTTTGGCGGACGCCCGGTCGAGGAGGCAATCGTGCATCGCCAGTCCGCTGTCGTGGAGAACGGGCCGCCAACAGAGTTGACGCGCTAGGGTCCCGTCACTACACGGTCTCGTGACGGTTTCCGATTTCGGAATGAAAAGGGAACGCAGTGCGGACCGTCGGTCCCATGCTGCGGCTGCCCCCGCAACTGTAGGCGGATAGCCTTTGCCAACAGCCACTGGACGCGACTCCGGGAAGGCGGCGACAGGCGACGACCCGCGAGCCAGGAGACCTGCCGTCTGCCGTTGTCACGCGTGAACACGCCGGGCGGGGTGCCCCGGTGGGACAGTCATCCGCCTGCGGTCGTCAGGCAAGAGATGTCGCGTTTGCAGTGACGGTGAAATTGTCGCTGGAGCCACATTCGTGCGCAATCATGTTCATTTCCGGTCCACGCGTCTCGACGCGCAGGACCGCCTGCCCCGTCACGCCATCACCCGCAGGGGCGTGGCCCTTCTGATGACCTGGCTGACCATGGCGGCCTTGCCCGTCTTTGCGCAACAGGCCCAGGACAGCGGTGCCGACCCATTGATGCTGGACCCGATCACCATCGAAGGCCTGTCCTTCGGCTCGGGCCTGGATCTGCAGGCGCGATCGAATGCCGGCAGCCGGCTGGGGCTGAGCGTCTTCGAGACCCCGGCCAGCGTGCAGGTGATCGAGGCCGACACGATCCGCCAGCGCGGCCAGCGCGACGTCAACCAGGCCATCGTCCAGAACGGCACCGGAATCAGCTTTCACGGCTCGCCCGGCAATGGCGGCACCTCGTTCAGCATGCGCGGCTTCAGCGGCCACGCTTCGGTGACACGGCTCTATGACGGCACGCGGCTCTATCCCGCCTCGGGCACGATCTCGTTCCCCTTCGACAGCTGGAACGTCGAGCGCATCGAGGTGCTGAACGGTCCCGCCTCGGTGCTTTATGGCGAAGGCGCGATCGGCGGCGCGATCAATATCGTTCCGAAACGGCCCCTGACCGACCGCACGCGCAACGAGATGCGCGCGACCGTGGGCACGGACGGCCAGCGCGGCCTGGCCTTCGGCAGCGCCGGGCCGATCAGCGAGGTCCTGGCCTACAGTTTCGGCGTCAGCGGCACCGCGTCGGATGGCTGGCTGGATCGCGACGACACCTCCAGCCTGTCGCTCTCGGCGGCGTTGCGCTGGCAGGCGACCGAGGATCTGGCGCTGACCCTGTCGCATGACCATGGCGACAACCGGCCAAGCACCTATTTCGGAACGCCGCTGGTCGATGGCCGGATCGACGAGCGTGTGCGCCATCGGAACTTCAACGTCGAGGATGCGGTGGTCCGCTACAAGGACCGCTATACCCAGTTGCGGGCCGAATGGACGCCTGCCGGTAACGTGACGATCCGCAGCAACAGCTATTACCTGACCAGCGACCGCAACTGGCGCAATGTCGAGGACTATCTCTACCGCCCGGATACGGACGATGTGCTGCGCCAGTTCTACATCGCGATCAACCACGATCTGGAACAGGTCGGCAACCGCACCGAGGCGACCATCGTGACCACGCCCGGCGGGATGGAGAACACCACGACGATCGGCTTCGACGTGAACCGGATCAAGTTCAGGAATACCAACAATTCGCCTTATCCAGGTCAATCGGTGGTGGATTTCCTGAATCCGCAACCGGGCTTCTTCGGCCCGCACGAGATGGCCACGACGGCAGATCTGACCACCGATCAATATGCGCTGTTTCTCGACAACCGGCTGAAGATCAGCAACCAGTGGTCGGTCGTCGGCGGGCTGCGCTATGACAACCTGCGCGTCACCCGCATCGATCCGGCCTTCACCCGCAGCTTCGATTCCACCAGCTGGCGCCTGGGCGCGGTCTATAATCCCGTGCCGGATGTGGCGGTCTATGCCCAGTATTCCCGCGCGGCCGAGCCGATCGGCAATGTCCTGTCGCTGGCCCAGAGCCAGGCGGATCTGAAGCTGACCACGGCCCGCCAACAGGAAATCGGGGTGAAGTTCGGCTTCCTGGGCGGTCGCGGCGACGCCACGCTGTCGGCCTACCGGATCGTCAAGAATGACCTGCTGGCCCGCGACCCGGACGACCCGGCGATCACCCGCCAAATCGGCCAGCAAAGTTCGAAAGGGATCGAGGCGGCACTCGGCTTCGATGTGACGTCAAGCCTGCGGGTCGATGTGAACGGCGCGTTGCTGTCGCCGCGCTATGACGACTATGTCCAGTCGGGCGGCGACTATTCCGGCAATCGCCCGCCCAATGCACCGCGCCGCGTCGCCAATATCTGGGGCTCCTGGGCCTTCGCCGAGGGCTGGACGGCGCGGACCGGCGCGCATCATGTGGGCGAAGCCTTCACCAGCGACGCCAACACCACCTCGCGCCCGTCCTACACGGTGATCAATGCCGGGCTGCAATGGAAGCCGCGCGACAACATGAGCCTGGACCTGAACATCTACAATCTGACCGACCGGCTTTACGCGACCTCGGGCGGGGCGAACCAATGGCTGCTGGCGCCGCCGCGCAGCGCCTCGCTTGATTTCCACGTCACCTTCTAGGATGGCGGTGGATGTGACGGTGCGGGACCTGTGCTGGGGTCCGCATCCGCGCCGGCGGATCATCGAGGCGATCAGCTTCGACGTTCCCGCCGGCTCGACCACGGTGATCGTCGGCGCGAACGGGGCGGGGAAATCCACGCTGCTGCGCAGCATCTATCGGCAGAACCGCCCCGTCGCGGGGCAGGTTCTGGTCGGCGGGCGCGACATCTGGCAGATGCCCGCGCGCGACGTCTCTCGCCTGATCGCCGTGGTGCTGCAGGAGATCGCGCCCGATTTCGCCTTTACCGTGCGCGAAGTCGTGGCAATGGGACGCATCCCCTATCGCGACAGCCTGTTTTCGCGCAGCACGACGGACGAGGCGATCACCCGGCAGGCGCTGGCCGATTTCGAACTGGCGGATTTCGCCCACCGGCCCTTCAGCGGCTTGTCGGGGGGCGAAAAGCAACGCGCGCTGCTGGCTCGTGCCATCGTCCAGCAGCCGCGGCTGATCGTCCTGGACGAACCGACCAACCATCTGGACATCCGCCACCAGCTTGAGGTGATCGACATGCTGCGGCGGCTGGACCTGACCGTCCTGGTCACGCTGCATGACCTGAACCTTGCCGCCGCGCTGGCCGATCAGGTGCTGGTCATGCGCGACGGCCGCATCTGCGCGCTTGGCCCGCCACAGGCGACGCTGACCCCGGAGACCATTCGCGCGGCCTTCGATGTCCAGGCCGACATGGACCGTCATCCCCGCACGGGCCGGCCGCGCTTTTCCTTCGACCTGCTGCCTTGAAAGGTCCCTCATGCACCGCCTGATCTATTCCTTCGCCGCCCTGCTGCTGACCGTGCAACCCTCGGCCGGCGGCGATTTCCCGGTCACCGTGACCAGTTGCGGCCGCGAGGTCACTTTCGAGGCCCCGCCGGCCCGCGCCGTCGCCCACGGCTCGAACCTGGTCGAGATCATGCTGGCACTGGGGCTGGAGGACCGGATGCTGGGCTATAGCGGACGGATCGAGCGGGTCGAGGCCGCGACCGACCTGTTCCCCGCCGCCGCAACGCTGCGCCCGCTTCAGCGCGGCTATCCGACGCTGGAAATGCTGCTGGAGGAAGGCACCGATTTCTATTTCTCGGGCTGGAGCTACGGCATGCGCGTCGGCGGAGAGGTCACCCCCGACAGCCTGGGCCGCTATGGCATCGCGGTCTACGAGCTGTCGGAATCCTGCATCCGGCTGGGACAGCGCAACCGGCCCGGTTTCGACTATCTGTTCCGGGACCTGGAAAATCTGGCGGCGACATTCGGCGTTCCCGAACGCGCCAGGGCGCTGATCGCGGATTATCGCGCGCGCCTGGACCGCGTGGGAACGAGGATCGCCGCCACGACGAACCGTCCGCGCATCTTCATCTATGATTCGGGCGACAAGGTGCCCATCACGGCCGGCGGCTATTCCATGCCGCAGGCCATCATCGACGCCGCCGGTGGCCGCAACATCGCCGCGGATATCGAGAGCAGCTGGGTGCGCATCGACTGGGAAACCGTGGCCGAACGCGATCCGCAGGCCGTGGTGATCGTCGATTACGGAGAGGTCACGGCCGAAGAGAAGATCGCCTTCATGAAGGAACATCCCGCCTTTGCCCATATCGCCGCGATCCGCGACGTCCGTTTCCTGGTGCTGGGCTATGACGACCTGACCCCCGGCCCGCGCAATATCCTTGCGGTCGAGCGTCTGGCCGATTTCCTCCACGGTGGCTGAGATGGGCTTCCTGCGGCGGCGCTTTCTCGCGACATGCATTGTCGGCCTGGCCCTGTGCCTATTGTCGATCACCCTGTCGGTCAGCATCGGCTCCACCGGGATTCCGGCCGGCACGGTCTGGTCGATCGTGCTGCACAAGCTGTCGCTGGTCCCGATCACCCCGGACTGGAGCGCGGGGCGCGAGAACATCGTCTGGGATCTGCGGCTGCCCCGTGCCCTTCTGGCGGCGATCGTGGGCGCGGGCCTGGGGATGGCGGGGGCAGTCATGCAAAGCGTGACCCGCAACCCGCTGGCCGACCCGCATCTGCTGGGGGTCTCGGCCGGGGCGGGTTTCGGGGCCAACCTGGCGATCCTGATGGTCGGCAACCTGCTGGGCGCCCTGACCGTGCCGCTGTTCGCCTTCGCCGGCGCGCTGACGGCCACCGCGATCGTGGTGTCGGTGGCGGGTTTCACCCACAGCACCGGTCCCACGCGGCTGGTCCTGGCCGGACTGGCGGTGTCCTTCGTCATAGCGGCGGGCAGCAATGTGCTGATCATGCTGGCCGATCCGCGCGCGATCAATTCTGTCGTCTTCTGGATGCTGGGCGGCTTCGGCTTCGCGCAATGGAACAACCTGGTCTTTCCCGCCCTGGCCCTGCTGGTCAGCGCGGCGGCCTTCCTGCGCTGCGCCGAACAGCTGAATGCGCTGGCCATGGGCGACGAAAGCGCCGCCACGCTTGGCGTCAATGTGCGCCGCTTGCGGATCCTGACCCTGACCGTCAGCGCCTTCCTGACCGGCGTGCTGGTCGCCTTTTCGGGCATGATCGGCTTTGTCGGGCTGATGATGCCGCATATCGCGCGGCTTCTGATCGGCGGCGACAATCGCCGGGTCCTGCCCGCCAGCGCATTGCTGGGGGCGATCTTCCTGGTGCTGGCCGATGTCCTGGCACGGCGGCTGACCGCGCCCAACGACATGCCCATCGGGGTCGTGACCGGGCTGATCGGCGGGTTGTTCTTTATCGTCCTGCTTACCCGGCAGCGGGGATGAGCGATCTGCGGCAGGCTTAGCAACACCCGGACCTGGATGCCGTTATGGGCCGGCGTTACCCTGATGGCCACGAAAGCTGCAACCCCTGAGAGGGACGATGCTTAAACTGGAAACGACCATGGACGCCGCCGGCGAAAAAGCATCTCCTGAAGTGTTTCAGGGCATGGCGGTCCAGTTCCTGCGTGTATCCGACCTCGTGTTGCAGGATGTTGCGGAGGCCCTTGCACCGCTTGCGACCTGTTTGAACCTGCCCGGCTTTACGCTTACTCTGACCACGCACATGACAGGGCAAGGTTCGATTGATGAATTTTCTGGCGAACTTATTTCGCAGGAAACGGAAGACACGCCTCGAAACGGCTTTGGAGCATATGGATAGCGCAACCGAACGCTTCCGCATCGCCGCCGAGATGTCTGTTCAGCCGCATGCGCGACTTTTCTGGGATCTTGCGGCTGCCAGCGTCGACCTGCGCGCGCAGGTCGTGTCCGATCCAGGCTGCATCAGTTCCTTGCGCCGCATCATCTTCTTCTATTTGCCGACAATGTCCGATCTTTGCCATCGTTGGGCGCGATTGTCCAAGCTCGACCCGCTTCGTCAACCGGATGAGACCGCCATCGCCGATTTTCGCGGCTATCTGGAACTGATCCAGGCGGCCAGCGACGCCTGTCGCATGCGAAACTACGATGACCTCCACCTGACTATGGAAGCGTTCGACGAACAGCTTCAGCGCCTTTCCGTCTGACTTCGGGCGTCGCGAATGTCCCGGCCCAGCAGCGATGCGACAAAACAGGCATTCGACCGGATGCGGTTCCGGCACGATTGGCGCAACTATCAGATGCGCATCCTGTCCGAGTTGGAAACGCATCTCGACGACGAGAAACTGCATGTGGTTGCCGCCCCGGGTGCGGGCAAGACCGTTCTGGGCCTGGAGATCATCCGCAAGCTTGGCTGCCGCACATTGGTTCTGGCGCCAAGCTTGCTGGTGCGGGATCAGTGGATCGCGCGATTGCGGGATGATTTTCTGGACGGCGAACTGCCCGACTGGATCAGCACCGACCCAGAAGCGGATGTGCCGTTGCGGTTCAGCACCTATCAGAACATTCACCAGAACCGCATCCGGACCCTGCCACCCTTTGATCTGATCTGTCTGGACGAGGCACACCACCTGCGCCGCGCCTGGTGGCAGACCCTGATTCGGCTGCAGGAAACCCACAAGCCGGTCACGCTGTCGCTGACCGCAACCCCACCCTATGATTCGGAAGGCTGGGAATGGGACAACTACAACGCGCTTTGCGGTCCGGTGGATGCCGAGATTTCCGTGCCCGAACTTGTGCTGACAGGCGATCTCTGCCCGCATCAGGATCTGGTATTCGCAGCCCAAACGACCGATCGGCAAACCTATGACGACAATCGCGAGGCCGAGGCAGAACTGTTTCGGTCCTTGCGGGCCCATCCGGACATTCTGGAAATGCTGGTCCGATCGCCGTGGATGACGGATTGCCGAAATCATGCACAAGAAATCCTGGACAATCCCGAACTGTTCAGCGCCATGCTGATCTATCTGCGCGATGCGCAACTGCCCGTGCCTGCCTATGCAAGGCGATTGCTGCGGCTTGGCGGCGCCGAATGGCCGGTGCTCGACTGGCAATGGCTTGGGATCGTTCTGGCGGCGCACCTGACCAAGCTTCCGGCTGCGCTGCTGGCGCGCCTGAAGACAGCAGGCGCGTTGCGCAACGATCGGCTGACTCTTCCCCCACCCAGATTCCTCAACCGGGTGGAACTGTTATATGATGACAAGGCCCGCCTTGCCGCCACCGTGGAAATTCATCGGCTTGAACGCGAAAACCGCCGGGATGGCCTGCGCATGGCGATCCTGATGGACAAGATCGGGCATGTGGCCTTGAAGCTGGATCACGATCCGCAGGAATACAACGCCGGCGCGGTTTTTCGCGCGCTGTATCTGGCGGAACCACGCGGCGATCTGGCGCTGCTGACCGGACAGATCATCTGCCTGCCTCGGGCGCTCTGCGAAGACCTGTCCGGCCGCGAGGTGCCGGGGCTTCCGGACTATGCGCTGATCGGCGGACCCGAATTTTCCAGGGCCGTCGCCCGTGTCAACGCCGCCTTCAGCACCGGTGCCGTGCGGGTCATCGTCGGAACACAAGCCTTTCTGGGGCAAGGATGGGATGCGCCGGCGATGAATTCCCTGATCCTCGGGACCAATCTGGCACGCTTCGTCGCGGTAAACCAGCTACGGGGCCGGGCGCTGCGCATCGAGCGGAACATCCCCGAAAAGACCTCGAATATCTGGCATCTTGCCATCGTGCCCGGTGATAGCCTCGAAGGCGAGGACATTGCGCGCCTGCATCGTCGTTTCGATTGCTTCGCGCGGCTGGACCGGAACGCCGGCCAGATCCGGTCCTATTTTTCACCGAAAGGCGACGTGCAACAACACAATGCGATCACTGCCGAAATGGCACGGCGCCATGACACCCTGGCGGCGGATTGGCAAAGCGCCTTGCATCTGGAACATCGCCCCGAGCCCCGGCTTTTCCGCGAAACCAGCATCGGTTCCCGAATGCGGCGCCAGATGGTGCCCGTTTCCAGCCTGTCCTGGCTCGGGCGATTGCGCGAGATGTTCGGTCAAGGCCCCTCGGATCAGGAGACTCGGCGAAGCCTCGAGCGCCTTGCGCGCCTTGCCGTCGAGGCTCTGCGGGAACTGGGCGATTTTTCCCCTCTGCAGGAGCCACGTCCCGAGATTCACGACGGGCCGGCAGGCTATCAGATCAGTCTCCATCAGGCGACGCGGTTCGAGGAGAGCCTGTTTCACGATACATTGCGCCAGATCCTCGATCCGGTCGGAAATCCGCGCTATATCATCATTGTCAGGTCCGGATTGTTCCTGAAGCGTTTCCAGTATTTTGCCGTGCCCGGCCGCTTCGACGGGAACCGGGCCCGAGCGGAAATCTTCTGGCGGAACTGGCGGGGCATCATCGGGCAGGGCGAATTGATCTATACGCGAACCCCCGTCGGACGAGGTGAGCTGCAAGCGGCGCGCCTGAACAGCCACGCACGCCGCGTAGCTCACCATTTGAGCTGGCGTTGAGTGCGCCCTCGACCCGAAACAACCGTTCGCTCTTCCCCGGCTGCGAAAGCGGGCGTCCATCCTGATCGCCGCGAAGCAAACGCAATGATTTCAGTCTCAAATCCTGCCACCTGAACATCATCCGATTCCGGCCGAGATCTCGGATCCAGGCTTGCGGCACCCCAATACGACATTACAGCCACAGAGCATGATAATGTGCGTCGCCCATCACGCGTCGGTGATTGACATATCTGTGCCAATCCTCTCAGGGGTGAAGGACGCGCTTTTCCTGGCCTGTGCAATCAGGCCGGATGGTGCATTCGACATTCGCCAGCATTCGCCAGCCATCCAGTTGCATCGTTCCCGAAGACGCATTCGGGAGGTGGTTTCACATATGCTCCAGCGAGGATCACAGCACCCATGACGCCATTCCATCCGTCCCCTTCTTCCCGGGAAACGGCCACGCCGCCGATGCCCACTCTCGGATTGCTTCCCGCGATGGTGATATCGGCTGCGGTGGGCGGTGCCGCCGCTGCGCAGACCGTCGACGAAAACCTCGTTCTGGATACCATCCATATCATCGGCCAAGGCGGCTCGGAGGCGGCCAGCAGCTATACGATCTCGCGCGGCTCCTCGCCCAAGCTGAGCCAACCGCTGCTGGATACGCCCCGGTCGGTTCAGGTCGTCACCCAGCGCCAGATCGAAGAGCGCGGGGCGTCGTCGGTCTATGACGTATTGCGCACCACGCCGGGCGTAACGCTTGGCACCGGCGAAGGTGGCAACCCGATGGGCGACCGGCCGTTCATCCGCGGCTATGAAGCCTCGACCGACCTGATGGTGGACGGAATGCGCAGCCTGGGCCGCACCAGCTATGAGGCGTTCAACCTGGAACAGATCGAACTGGTCAAGGGCCCCGGCGGCGCCTATTCCGGGCGCGGCGGCACCGGCGGTTCGCTGAACATGGTGTCGAAATCGGCGCGGCTGGGCGAGGATTTCAACGAGATCTCGGCCACCGCAGGCACCGACAATCAATACCGGCTGCAACTGGACAGCAACTTCCAGCTTGGCCAGAACATCGCCGCGCGCGTGAACCTGTTCGGGCAGGATGCCGAAGTGCCGGGCCGCGGCGGAATCGAGGACGACAAGACCGGGCTGGCCCTGTCGGTCGTCGGGCAGGTCACCGAAGCCACCCGGCTGAGCTTCGGCGCCTATCACAGCAAGGCCGAAGGCAACCCCGATTTCGGGCTTCCGATGGCAAACCAGGCCTGGATCGACGCGACGGGGGATACCCGCTTCGGTACCGGCACCAAGGACGACCCGTTCGAGCCGCTGGGACTGCTGGACCACGACAAGTTCTATGGCTCGTTCCATCGCGACTTCCGCGAAGTCACGAACCAGAACGCCATGCTGAAGCTCGAACACGAGTTCACCCCGAATTTCCGCATGACGTCGCAGCTTTCCTATATCGGCAGCGACCAGGAATATATCGTCAGCCGTCCGACGATCGTTACCGGCGGGTTGCTGGATCGCGGATTGCGCTCGGGCAAGCGGGACAGCTCGACCGTGGGATTCAACACGAATTTCTCGGGCGAGGCCACGACCGGCGGCATCGAGCATGACTATGCCTTCGGCTTCGAATACAGCCGGGACAAGCTGCGCGCGGCAGGCCTGATCGGCTCGGGGCCGGATGGGGCGGGTCCGACGATCCTTCCCTCGGACCCCTTCGGCTTCAGCCCCTATGACGACGTGCTCTATCCCGACTTCACCTGGGACGAATACGGCTTGCCGACGATCACCCGCAGCAAGTCGCTTTACGCCTTCGACACGCTGAAGTTCAACGAGCAGTGGCAGCTGAACCTCGGCACCCGCTACGAGATGTTCGACGTGCAGCAACAACGGCTGGACGAGGACGACAACCGCGACGATCTCCGCCGCAAGGACAATATCTGGAGCTATCAGGCCGGCCTGGTCTACAAGCCCGCCCCGAACGGCACGGTCTATGCGTCCTTCGGCACCTCGGCCAGCCCGTCGGGCCAGTGCGCCTTCCTTGCCGGCGGCTCCGAGGGTGCCGGTGCCTGCACCCTGACGGACGGCAATGTCGATCTGTCGCCCGAAAAGACCCGCGCCTATGAAATCGGGACCAAGTGGGACCTGCTGAACGACCAGCTTTCGGTGACCGGCGCGATCTTCCGCACGGAAAAAACCAACGCCCGCGTGCAGAACGCGATCACCGGAGAGGTCGAGCTGACCGGCGAGAACCGCGCCCAGGGCCTGGAGCTGGGCGTCGCCGGGCAGGTCAACGACCGTTGGACGATCTATGGCGGCTATACCTATACCGATGCCGAGATCATCGATGGCGGCGGCTGTCCGTCGTCAGAACATTTGGCTCAGATCGGGGCTTAGATTAGCGGAGAGCGGGCCTCGTCTTGGGGTTGATGTTATGCGGCGAGCTTGCGGTGCTGCAAGCGCCGATGTTCGATGGTCTTTCGTT
>NZ_QNRC01000022.1 GCF_003709565.1 Paracoccus sigandri
GGACTTGGCCGGCAATTTTGTATTGGAGGATTTGGGCTTCATCTTCGTTCCTTCGTCACTACGACGAAGCCCAAATCCTCCTTAAATCACAACCTCAAATCTGTGCCATGGGCGCTGACGGGGGACAGGCAGCTTCTCGTTCACCGAGGATCGCCGGCCAATCTATGGCACCTATGTGCTGAAGATCGAGGGGGACAGTTACGTCGCGGTCAGCAACTGAACCCGCATGGCGGCCGCTCCAGGCGGCCGCCTAGACCACCACGGCGCAGTCCGCCAGCAGCCCGGCATGGGCGAATGGCGGCAACGCGGATTGCCGGTCTTCCCCGGCCACGATGATTGCCAGGACGCCATCGGCTTTCGGGGAAATCTGCCGCACGGTCGGCCTGAAGATGCTGACCGGCAGGCGGGCTTGTTCGAGTTCGGCCAGCGCTTTCTCGTCCCGGTCCCGGCGCAGCAGGAAGATGCGGCGGGTCGAGCTGTCGGGCAGACGGGTCTCGGGTGCGAAGGTGAGAACCGCGAACCCTTCCCCCCGTTGGACGAACCGCGCCTCATCAGGCATCACGACCTCGCGATAATATTGCGAGGCGAAGGCCCGCTCCATGGCGTCTTCGGTGGCGAAATCGGTCTCGGCGCAGGCATCATGGCGGATGCCGTCCAGCGTGAAGCTGTCGGGCGCATGGTTCTGCCGGTAGCCCAGAAGATGGGGCATGTCCCGAATGATCGGGCCATGCACGTTCCTCCAGTGATCCTGAAACTCGCTGCGGGTCGTGCCGGCCTTGCGTGGGGCGAATCCAAAGCGGGTTATCATGGTTCATCCCACATAGCGGCTTTCCGTCAGGTGATAGCTTGCCGGAATCGGAATTGCGCTGAGGCCGCTGTCCACCACGAGAACCTGGCCCGTGATGCCGCGCGCCTCGGAACCGGCCAGAAAGGCGAAGCTGGCCGCAATGTCCTCGGCGGTGCAGACATGGGGCAGCGGGTTGCGGGACATCGCCCGTTCCACTGCCGCCTCCTCGGACCCGGTGAGGCTGATGGTGATTTGGGTCACCACGTTCCCCGGCGCCACCGCGTTGACGCGAATGTTGCGCGGCGCAAGTTCGACCGCGCTGGATCGGGTCAGCGCGACGACCGCATGTTTCGCGGCGGTGTAGGAATGGTTGGACCAGGCCCCGATGCCCGCGATGCTGGCGGTGTTCAGGATGACGCCCCCATCCTCCATGGCGTTCGAGGCGTGCTTGATTCCGTAAAACACCCCGTCGGACATGATCGACATGGCCTTCCGGTAATCCTCGGCCGGCGTCTTTCCGATCGGACCCACCGCGCCCAGGATACCTGCATTGTTGATCATGCAATCGATCCGGCCATAAGCCTTCATCGCGGCGTCGATCAGGGCCGCGACGTCCGATTCATCGCTGACATCGCATCGCATCGGAAGCGCGTCGAGTTCGCCTGCAATGGCCTCGGCCCCCGAAACATCGATGTCCGCCAGGACCAGCCGGTAACCGTCGTCCCGGAAACGGCGGGCGGTTGCGGCGCCGATTCCCGCAGCCGCCCCAGTGATGATCGCGACCTTCATTCGGCGTCTCCGGACACCGCGCTTGCGAAGGCGCCGTCCCTGACCTGCAGGATGTTCATGCCGGTCGTGACGAAGCGATCCTCGGTGAAATTGAAACGGCCCGAGCCCACGATGACCGGCACGTCCTTCACTCCGGCGATTGCGTCGCGCACCGCCTCGCGGCTGGGATCCTCTCCGGCGGCGCTCAAGGCAGCGGCGAGAACCTGCGAGGTGGCGTATCCGATCGCGGCCCAGTTGTCGGCTTCCTTGCCATAGCGCGCCTTGTAGGCTTCCGCGAATGCGCGCCCCGATTCGTCCGTTCCGCCCGGCGGGAATTCGGACAGGAGATAGACGCCCTCGACCGCGCCTTCTCCCACGGTAAGGAAGTCGGGAGAGGAAAGGGCCGTGTGGCCGAGGATCTTCACCTCGGGATCAAGCCCGGCCTGACGCAACTGCATGACGAGGTTCGCGCCGGCAGGGGCGGGCGTCGAAATGAAGACGCAATCGACATCGGATTGGGCCACCTTCACCGCCAGGGCGGAAAAGTCGAAATCGGTCTGCTTGATGGTTTCGTATCCGGCGATCTCGATCCCGTAGCCCCGCGCGCTCTCCTCGAAGAACTTGGCCATGGCGATATATGCCTCGCTTTCCATGACCGAGAATATCGTGCATTTCTCGAGGCTCAGCTCCTCTCCGGCGAAGCGGGCCATTTCGGGAACCGTCACGCGCGGAGGCTGAGTCATGGGGAATGCCCATGGTGCCGCCTGAGAGACGGCATCCGCGCCCGAAAGCGACAGGAACGGAACCTCGAGATCGACAGCCGCCGCTGCCGTTGCGGGCGAGATCGCGCCGGTCGTGGTTCCAAGAATGAGTCTGACCCCGGAATCCGCCGCGTGGCGTGTCAGCAGCCCCATGGCCTGCCCCCGGTCGCCCGCGTCGTCGTCGCGCGAATAGACGATCCGGGTATTCGGCCCGAGCGCCTTCTGTTCGTTGATCTGGTCGATCCCGAGCGTCAGGCCATCGACATAGGGCACCCCGATGAAGGCGGGGGCGCCCGTGAGGGAATGGATGATCGCGACCTTGATGTCGCCCGCCGCCACAGGGGTGGCGAGCGCCCCTGCGATGACGCCGGCGACTGCACCGAATTGCGTCAATCCTGTCAAACAGGTCGTCATGATGTCCTCCCGAACGAGCCGTGCATCGACCAGCCTTCTCCTTCTGGCCGATGCAGATTGCCGAAACGCATCGTGCTTGCAGTTCCACTGTGGCACGAGGTTTTAGTATGCAAAGACTGGCACATATAAGCACAAAATCAATATTTAAATATTCAATTATGATGCCCCTCTTGGTCCGCGGCATCATAGGTGCGCAAAGGGCGTCGTATCGCGTCGTCAGGTCAGGGCGGGCTTGGGCATCAAGATTGCGGAAGGCAGCCGAGAGAAGCCCTTCGGCTAGGGCCACAAAGCTCTCGCCCCCAAGAAATGACATGGGCAGGCTCGAACCCCAACCACGGCAAGCGGAAATGATAGAGCAGATGATCAAGCTGTTCGCCCGCGACAGTAACCCCGAGCGCGCCCATGTCGGTGAAGTCCGACAGGCAGAGCCGACCCCATTCGTGAACCTGCCGGAAGATCACCTCCTGATCTTCTCCGTGCAGGGCCCGACAAGCCCGGATCCGGCGCTCCAGCGTCCGCCGAATACCCGACTGCGATTCGGGATGGCGGCGCAGCATCTCCGCGCATGCGGGGAACAGCGCCAGCGGATCACCTCGGCAGGCAGGCTGAGAGCATTTACTCGGCTCTGAACAACCGTATCAGGCAGCCAATGCTTCGTATTGGCGGGTCCTTTCTCGCCAGATGAACAGCTTGATGATGTGAAGCAATAGGATCCCAAGAGCCCTGAGGTGGGCGAGGGTCTTGCGGATATTGTGACCACAGGCACAGAGGATGGCAAAGACCGCATCGCCGATGCGACCCTTCAGCGGGCATCCGGCAAGGCGACCGTCGGTCTTCATGTGCCCGATCTCGGCTTGATCAGCAGCCGTCGCAAAGATCGCTCGCCCATCTTCGTGGTGGCCCCGAGGCGCTGCTTGCCGCCGGTCGAGTGCTGCCGGGGCGTGAGGTCAAGCCAGGCTGCAAAGTCCCGCGCTTTGCGGAACGTCTCCGGCGGCGGAGCCAGGACAGCGATGGCTGTTGCGATGAGCGGCCCGATCCCCGGCACCGTCATCAACCGCCCCGCCACCTCATTCTCCTTGGCACACCGAGCGATCTCGGCATTGAGCTTGCCAATCTCCGTCTCGAGATGGGCAAGGGTCGCGACCAGCACCTTCAGGGTGGTGATGGCGTCCGTGGGCTGGCCGCCGTTGGGGTCGGCGACGATGGCGACAAGGCGCACAGTGTTCGCCGCACCCTGCGGCACGATCCGCCCGAACTCACCCAAGTGGCCGCGCAGCGCATTGATCGCCTGCGTCCGCTGCCGGATCAGAAGCTCCCTTACCCGAAAGACCATCGCCGTGCCCTGGGTCTCTTCGCTCTTCACCGGCACGAAGCGCATCGTCGGGCGCCGCCTCACAGATCGCCTCAGCATCCGCCGCTTCGTTCTTTTGGCGCTTCACGAAAGGCTTAACGTCGGCGGGCGGGATCAGCCGCACGTCCTGTCCGAGCCTCCCGATCTCGCGGCCCCAGAAATGTGCGCCGCCGCAGGCTTCCATCGCGACAACGCAGGCCGGCAGCTGTCCAAAGAATCCCAGGACCTGGTCTCTTCTCAGCTTTTTGCGCAGCACAGCTCGGCCCGCAGCACCAGCCCGTGAACTTGAAACACATTCTTCGCCAGATCGAGCCCGACCGTGATAATCTCCGACATGACCGCTCTCCTTTGTGGATCGTTGCAGACCCACCATGGCATACAGTTGTCGTCGGGGGGAGGGGCGGTCACATCATCAATGCCCCGTCCTGCCAGCATACAGCGCGGCCGCAAACCCGTCTTGGCCGAAGTGCATTACAGCCGCGAGGCGATCTCATAGGCTTCCCGGGTCGCGGCAAGGATGCGGCCCGGCACATAGGCGTCACCCAGCAGCAGGGGCGCGATATCCCCCTGCGCCTGCAATGCCTCGGCCAGACTGGTCTCCGGCTCGGCCCCGCACGCAAGCACCACGCTGTCGAAGCCTTCATGCAGCGCCTCGGCGCCGGAATAGACGTTGCGCGTCACCACCCGGCCGGGGGTGATGGTCGTGACGCGCTCCATCACACGCAGTTCGGTGCCGGCGGCGGACAGCCGGGCCATGATGGCGCCTATGGAATATTTCCCGACCAGCGGTGCGACCGCCGGCGTCTGATACAGCAGCCGGACATGCACGCCATGCTCGACCAGCGCCGAGGCCACGGTCAGGGGCTGCATGTGATCCTCGCGCGCGATGACCAGCGCGCGGGAACCCAGCTGCGCCCGCCCCGCCAGCACGTCGCGGCCCTCGACCACGAAGGGCAGTTCGGCGCCCGGAACCGCATGGCGGCGAGGGCGCGAGCCGGTGGCCAGCAGCAGCACCTCGGGCGACAGCGCCGCGATCGTCTGCGGATCGGCTTCGGTCCCCAGGCGGATGTCCACGCCGGCCGCGCGCAGGCGGTCTTGCTGGCGGTCGATATAGGTCAGGAACTGCCGGTTCTCGGGCACGGCGGCGGCCAGCCGCATCTGCCCGCCCGGCGCCTCGGCCCGTTCCAGCAGCACCACCGCGTGACCGCGCTCGGCGGCGACCGCGGCGGCTTCCATCCCCGCCGGGCCGGCGCCCACGACGACGACCCGGCGCGGCTGTTCGGTGCGGGCGGGGGACGGGCCGGCCTCGCGCCCCGCGCGCGGGTTGACCGCGCAGCCGAAGGGCAGCTTCTCGACCGAGACCGCGTGCAGGCAGTCGTTGCAGCCGATGCAGGGCACGATCTGCGCGCTGCGGCCCTGGCGGGCCTTGGCGACGAAAGCCGGATCGGCGAAGAAGCCGCGCGCGACGCCCACGACATCGGCATGGCCTTGCGCCAGCACCGCCTCGGCCGCCTCGGGCGAATCGACGCGGCCGCTATAGACCACCGGCACGGACAGGGCGGCGCGGTAGCGGCCGGCCATCTCGGACCATTGCGCGACGCCATAGAGATGCGGCTGGATATAGCTGGGCGCACCCCAGTTGTTGCCGATGACGCCGTGGAAGAAGTCGATATGTCCGGTCGCCTCGACGGCGCGGGCGATGGCGATGCCCTCGTCCAGATCGTAGCCGCCCTCGAAAAGCTCGTGCATGTTGAAGCGGATGCCGATGGTCAGGTCGCGTCCCACCTCGGCGCGGATGGCGCCCAGCACGTCGGTCAGCAGCTTCAGACGGCCTTCGGGACTGCTGCCATATTCGTCCTGCCGGTGGTTGGTCGCGGGCGACAGGAACAGTTGCAGCACGTCCTCGTGATTGGCGTGCAGTTCGATCCCGTCCAGCCCGCAATCGCGCACGGTCCGGGCGATTCGGGCGTAATCGTCGATCACCTGCGCGATCTCGGACCGGGTCAGGGCGTGGGTGCCGGCATTGTTGGTATAGTTCGCCAGCACGCCCGAGGCGGAATGCGGCATGGCGCCCTGGTTGATTATCTGGGCCGTGACCACGGCGCCATGCGCGTGGATGTCCTCGGCCAGACGCGCCATGCGGTCACGATAATGCGGGTTGTGCACGCTGCCGCGCAGGATGGCGCCCAGCCCCGAGGGCGCATAGCCGCGCGGCACCATGCGGTTGTCGATGAAGGTATTGACGCCGTCGACCCAGCAAAGGCCGTTGCGCACCCGTTCCAGCCAATAGCCGGAAAAGCGCTCGGCTTCCTGCGGCGAGGCCAGCGGATCGGCGATGATACGGCCATGCGGCGGTGCCATGATCCGGTTGGAAAGCTGCATTCCCGCGATGCTAAGGGGACGGAAGATATGCGGGAAATGCTGGGACTCGGCGTCCATCGTGTTCACTCCATCTGGGTGGGGCGCGGCCTGTCCTGCCGCGCCCTGCCGGGATTATTCGGTATAAAGCACGGCGGTGCCGTTCCTGATCTGCACCACGTTGCTGCCGCTGACCGGCGAGCGGTCGTCGACATAGCTGTAGGAGCCGTTGCCGATCACCGAGGCCACGTCCCTGGTGGCGCTCAGCGCCTCGCGGATGGCGTCGCGTCCGCTTTCGGGTCCGGCGGCCTTCATCGCTTCGATGGCCACGCGGCCGATGGTATAGCCAAGCGCCGCCCAGTTGTCGGGCGCCCTGCCGGCATGGGCCTCGTAGTTTCGGGCGAAGGCGACCGAGAACTCGTTGAGCCCGCCCGGCACCCAGTCGGCCAGCATGTAGACGCCCTCGGTCGCGCCGCCGCCGGTCTGGGTGAACTCGGGCGAGGCAAAGGTGTTCATGCCGAAAATCTCGATCCCGTCGTCCAGCCCGGCCTCGCGAAGCTGGCGCACGATATTGCCGCCCTGCGCCGCCATGGACGAGATGAACAGGCAGTCAATGTCCTGCCCGGCGATCTTGGTCGCCAGCGTCGAGAAGTCGATGTCTGACGAGGACACCGATTCGCTCGCCACGACGGCGACGCCTTTTTCGCGGACCAGATCCTCGAAGGCGGTGCGCAGGGCGACATAAACCTCGATCTCCTTGATCGAGACGGTTGAGCATCTTGCCACCTTGCGGGTGTCAGCGGCGAAATCGGCCAGGTAGGACATCATCTGCCGCGGCGGTTGCGTGCTGATGAAGCCCCAGGGTCCGGCAGCGGGAATCTCCAGATTGTTGGTCAGAGTGACGATGGGCAGTTCCAGCCGGTTACCCAGCTCGGCCCCGGCGATGGCGACGGCACCGCTGGTCGGGCCCAGGATCATCTTGACCTCGGGGGCATTGGCGTGGCGGGTGATCAGGGTCAGTGCTTGGGTGCGGTCCGAGGCATCGTCCTCGACCAGGACGCGGACGGATTTGCCGGCGCCGAACTCGGCTTTTTCGTTTGCCTCGGCAAAGGCCATGGCCATGCCCTCGGACACGCCGGCACCCATGAAGGCAGCAGGTCCGGTCAAGGACTGCATGATGACCACGGTCGGCTGCTCGGCGGCCGTCGGTAATGCAAGCGCAATCAGGGCCCCGCCAGCGGCGGCAAGCAGTTGTCTCATAGCTTCCTCCCACGTATTTTTTTATAGAATTGACATATTTAATTTTTTGGTCAACTGTATTTTTATGGAGGCGCCTGTTCCGGGATTTTCTTGATATAGCAGCGGGAATGTCGGCGCTAGTCGTCAACTTGCGCGAGTTTTGCCGTGAATCTCAGAAGTCCTGGCGAGATTCCGCATACAATTTTCTATCGTTTGTATTTTTATCTTGAGATGCCGCTGCGGATCGGCTCTTGTTTGCAAAGATTCCCCGGCCTGCCTGTCGGGATCGCCCTTCCAGCGGAGGCCTCATGAAACCAAGCCAGCACCATGCCGTTGTCATCGTCGGGGCGGGGCAGGCCGCCTGCCAACTGGCGGCCAGCCTGCGGCAGAAGGACCATATCGGCCCCATCCTGATCGTGGGAGATGAACGGTTTCTGCCCTATGCCCGCCCGCCGCTGTCCAAGACCTATTTCAAGGAGGGCGAGTCCCAGCGCCTGCTGCTGCGCAAGGCCGCGTTCTATGAGATGAACGACATTACCGTGTTGACCTCCAGCCGGGTGGAGCGGATCGAACGCGCTGCGCGGGCCGTCATCCTGTCGGATGGCCGGCGGCTGGATTATGGGCAACTGGTGCTTGCCACCGGCGCGCGCAACCGGCTTCCCCCGATCGCGGGTGCGGACCTGCCGGGGGTGATGGGGCTGCGCGGCCTGGACGACGCCGACCGGATGCGCGGCCGGGCCGCCACCGCGCGGCATGTGGTGATCGTCGGCGGCGGCTTTATCGGCCTTGAAGCGGCGGCGGTGTTCCGGGCCGCCGGCCTGCGGGTCACGCTGCTCGAGGCGGCGGGGCGGCTGATGGCGCGGGCGGTTTCGCCCGCTGTGTCTGACTATTTCCTGCACGCGCATTGCGGCGCGGGGGTCGATATCCGTTTGGATGTCGCGGTCCGTCGCATCCTGGCGCGGCCGGACGGCAGCGTCGGCGCGGTGGAACTGGCGGATGGCCAGAGCATCGCCGCCGATGCCGTGCTGATGGCGACCGGCGTGGTGCCGAATGTCGAGCTGGCGCGCGAGGCCGGGCTTGCGGTGGAAAACGGCATCCTTGCCGACTGCTTCCTGGCCACGTCGGACCCGGCCATTTCGGCGATCGGCGATTGCGCGGCCGTGGCGCAGGGTCCGGGCGGGCCGCATCTGCGGCTGGAATCCGTGCAGGCCGCCGTGGATCAGGCGAAATGCCTGGCCGAACGGTTGATGGGCCAGCCCCAGTCCTATGCCAGGACGCCGTGGTTCTGGAGCGACCAAGGGCCGCACAAGCTGCAAATCGCCGGATTGCGTGACGGCGCCGACCGGGCCGAGGTCGAGCCGTCGTCCGACCCGGCGCGGCTTCTGGTGCGCAGCTACCGCGAGGGCAGGCTGGTCTGCGTCGAGACGGTGAACCTGCCGGCCGAACATATGCGCGCGCGCCGGGCGCTGGAAACCGAAGCCGCCGCCTGAAGGGTGCGGCGCCGGCAAGGGCCGGGCGGGCTAATGCCCGCCGGTGCCCAGGTAATGCGCCATCACGCTGTTGTCCTGTGCCAGCTCGCGGCTTGGCCCCTCGGTCACGACATGGCCGTGTTCGATGACATAGGCGCGATCCGAGACCTGCAAGGCCTTGCGCGCGTTCTGTTCCACCAGCAGAATCGTCATGCCGTCGCGGCGCAGTTGCGCCAGCGCTTCAAAGACCTGCTGCACGATGACCGGGGCAAGCCCCAGGCTCGGTTCGTCCAGCAGCAGCAGGCGCGGCCCGCCCATCAGCGCTCGGCCGATGGCCAGCATTTGCTGCTGCCCCCCGGAAAGCGAGCCGGCCAGTTGTTCCTGCCGCTCCTGCAGGATTGGGAACAGGCGGAACACCGCGTCGAGGTCATGAGTCGGCCGGCGGCCGTGCAGGGCGTTGGCGCCGACCTGCAGGTTCTCCAGCACCGACATGTTGGGCAACACCTGCCGTCCTTCGGGCGATTGCAGGATGCCCATGCGCGCGATGGCCCAGGCGGGCCTGCGCACCAGTTCGGCCTCCTCGACCCGGATCTGGCCAGCACTCGGCTGGACGATGCCGCTGATGCAGTTCAGCAGCGTCGATTTCCCGGCGCCGTTCGGCCCGATCAGCGCCACCATCTCGCCCTCGGCCACGTTCAGCGAAACGCCGGCCAGCGCGCGGATGCCGCTGTAGGAGGCATGGAGGTCCGTCACCGTCAGCAGCATCATTCCTCTCCCAGATAGGCGGTGATGACGGCGGGGTCGGCCACCACATCGCGGGGCGTGCCCTCGGCGATCAGCCGGCCGCCGTCCAGCACATAGACGTGGTCGCAAAGCTCCTGCACGAAGCGCATGTTGTGTTCGATCAGCAGGATCGCCTTGCCCTCGTCGGCAAGTTCGCGAAAGATCCGGCCCAGTTGCAGCGCCTCGACATCGTTCATGCCGGCGACCGGCTCGTCCAGCAAGATCAGGTCGGGATCGGTGGCCAGCGCCCGCATCATCTCGACCTTGCGCTGGTGGCCATAGGCCAGGCTGCCTGCGGGGCTGTCGGCATCTCCGGCCATCCCGAACCGCCCAAGCAGCGCCATCGCCTTTTGCCGCAGCAGCGCATCCTCGCGCCGCGAGGAGGGCAGGCCCAGGATCGCCGCGATCAGCGAGCAGGTTTCGTGCCGGTGAAAGCCGATCATGACATTGGCAAGAACGCTGGCCTCTTTCTGCAGGCGGATGTTCTGGAAGGTGCGGCCCATGCCGGCACGAGCCACCCTGTCGGCAGGCTCGGCCGAGATGTCGTGGCCCCCGAACAGTACCTTGCCCGAACTGAGCGACAGCATGCCGGTTATCAGGTTGATCAGCGTGGTCTTGCCGGCGCCGTTCGGCCCGATCAGGCCGGTGATCCGGCCTGCCGGCACCCGCATGCTGACATCGTTCGAGGCGACGACCCCGCCGAAATTCTTGTGAACATTCTCAAGAACAAGATCGGTCATCCCTTCACCTCTGCCTGGCGGACTTCGGGGTTTGCGGCGCGGCTGCGGCGGCGCGCGCGGCGGGCCACCAGCGTGTCGACGATCCCGCGCGGCATGAAGTTCATCACCACCATCAGGATCAGGCCATAGATCATGATCCGCGCATCGGCGAGCGGGCGCGAGATCTCGGGCAGCGCGATCAGCAGGGCGACGCCGACCAGCGGCCCCCAGACGCTGCGCCGGCCACCCAGCACGACATAGGACAGGATCACGATGATCAGGTGAAAGCCGAACTGGTTCGGCTCGACCGCATAGGAATGCAGCGCCTCGAGGCTGCCGAAGAGACCGGCCAGCAGGCCCGAGATCATATAGGCGATGGCCTGGGTGCGCGCGGCGTTGATGCCCAGCGACACGGCCATGCCCTCGTCCTCGCGCACGGCGTCGAAGGCCCGGCCGAGGCGCGAGCGCGAAATCGCCAGCATCACGTAGATCGTCCCCAAGGCAAAGACCAGCAGCGTCCCGGTGCCGACCAGCTTGGGAATGCCGGAAAAGCCCATGGCGCCGCCGGTGACGTTCTCGGCATAAAGATTGGCAGACAACACGATCTGCACGAAGGCGAGCGACGCGATGGCCTGATAGACCCCGCGCAGCCGCGCCAGCGGGATCGCCAGCAGCGTGCCGAATGCCAGCCCCGCCAAGGCCCCGGCCAGCAGCGTCACCGGCAGCGGCAGGCCGTAGTTCACCGTCAGGATGGCCGCAGTATAGGCGCCGATGGCCGACAGGCCGACATTGCCGATGGAAAATGCGCCGGCGCGCAGCACGATATACTGCGAATAGGCAAAGCCCAAGTGGATCAGGAAAAGATCGAACAGCGGGCGAAAGCTCAGCAGCGTGTCCATCAGCGACGCCCCCTCAGCACGCCGGCCTCGTCGCGCCCGAAAAGGCCGTGGGGGCGCAGTAGCAGCACCGCGAAGAGCAGGCCGAAGATGATGATGTCGGACAGCCGCGAGGACAGATAGGCGACGCTGAGCGTCTGAAGCACCCCGAAACCCAGCGAGGCGACCAGCGCCCCGGCGACCGAACCCAGCCCGCCCAGGATCACCACGACGAAGCCGCGCAGCAGGAAGGGGTCGCCCATCATGAAATGGATCGAGTTAAAGGCCAGCCCGACCAGCACCCCCGCGGCCCCCGCCAGCATCCCCGACAGCATGAAGGTCTGGAAGTAGATGACGCTGGGCCGGATGCCTGCCAGCAGCGCCGCGCGTTCGTTCTGCGCCACGGCCCGGACCTGCCGGCCGAAGCCGGTCCTGTAGAGGTACCAGGAAAGCCCAGCCACCAGCAGGATCGCCAGCACCGCCATCGCCAGTTGCAGCGCCGAGACCCGCAGCCCCCAGACCTTGAAGATCACCACCGGGAAGGTGTCGAAGGGAAAGCGCAGCACCTGGGTCTTGGACAGGATCTGCGCGATGGAGACCAGCACCAGGTTCGCCCCGATCGAGGAGATCAGGGCGCTGAACTCGACCTCGCCGCTTTGGCGCAGGCGGCGAAAGGCCGTGACCTCGATGATGACAGAGACGAGGCCGGCGCCGACCATCGCCAGTATGAAGGCCAGCCAAAGCGGCAACCCCGCCTGGACAGAGTAAAGGCCGATGAAGGCCCCGGTCATGAAGATCCCTCCATGGGCGAGGTTCATGATCTTGTGGATGCCGAAGATCAGCGTGAAGCCAAGCGCGAACAGCGCATAGACCCCGCCGATCACCAATCCGTTGATGATTTGTTGCAGGAACACGTGCCTCTCCTTCCGGCGGGGTTCTTCGGATTCTTCCTATCTATAATTCATAGACATATATTTTTGTATACAACAACTGTAAATTTGTGTTCTTTTGCTGGCAGGCACGAATCAACCACTGCCCGCCGCTTCTCGGAGGCGGCCGTGGCGGACGCCGATTTCAGCAGGGCGCCCGGATCAATGCGCCGGGCACCCCAGGGAGGGAGAACGAATGTCACTGAGAATCCTGATGGGCACGGCGCTTGCCGCCTCTGCCGCCTTTGCGCCGATGGGCATGGCCAAGGAGGTCAAGGTGGCGATCATCCAGTCGCTGACCGGCAGCCCGGCCTTTATCGGTCGTGGCATCGCCGACGGCGTGGTCATGGCCATCGAGGAAATCAACGCCAAGGGCCTGGCGGGCGAGGGCGTCACCATCCAGTATACGCTGGACGATGACGCGGGCGACCGCGGCCAGGCGCTGGGCCTGATCGGGCGGCGCGCCGCCGATTCCGAAAACATCGCCATCATCGGCCCGACCACCGGCGCCATCGCCCCGGCGGCCGCGGCCGCGGCCAACGATCTGGGCATCCTGGCCTATATGCAGTCCAACAACGACGCCGTTCCGCAGGCCGGGCCGTGGTCCTTCCCGTTTTCGCAACCGGCCTCGATTGCGACGCCGCCGATCGCCGACTATGCCGCCCAGAAGCGCGGCGTGCAGAATTGCTCGGTCATCACCGTTATGGACAACGAAGCCTATGTCGCCATGGCGAACGTGTTCATGGAGCGTGCCAGTGAACATGGGGTGAAGGCGCAGCTTGATGGGGTCAAGCTGTCCGACATTGATTTTTCGGCGCTGGCGGTGAAGGTGGCGCAAAGCGATGCCGACTGCCTGTTCATCGCCACCCCGGCCGCGCTTGGCGCCAATGTCATCATGCAGTTCAAGCAGGCGGGCCTTGACCCCGAGGTGCAGATCTTCGGGCTGCAATCGCTGGCCTCGCCCGAGTTTCTCAACACTGGCGGCAGCGCGGTCGAGGGCGTGACCGTGATCGGCGAATGGACCCCTGGCGGCTTTGACGAACCCTCGCGCGCCTTTGCCGAAGCCTACAAGGCCAAGCACGGGGTCGAGGCCGACAACTGGGCGCCGCAGGGCTATTCGACGATGATGGTCTTTGCCGACGCGTTGCGCCGCGCCGGGCCGGATGCCACGCGCGAGGAACTGCGCGATGCCCTGGCCGGCATCAAGGACGTTCCGGTGATCGTGGGCGAGGGCGTCTACAACTTCACCCCGGAGCGCGCCGCCACCTTCGGCATGGGCATCCTGACCGTCAAGGACGGCAGCTTCGTGCGCCCCGAGGATCTGTAAGGCACCGCAAGGGCGCGCCGGCAAGGACGCGCCCGTTGCGCGAGGAGGACGCAATGCATTTCGACAGCGAGTTCGACTTCATCGTGTCGGGCGCCGGTTCCGCAGGCTGCGCGGTGGCCGGACGGCTGGCGGAATCGGGCAAATACCGTGTCCTGCTGCTGGAGGCGGGCCCGCGCGACAGCGCCTTCTGGATCAAGGTGCCGATGGGCTATCCCATGCTGTTCACCAATCCCAAAGTGAACTGGATGTTCGAATCCGAACCCGAGCCGGAACTGAACGGGCGGCCGATGTACAATCCGCGCGGCAAGGTTCTGGGCGGCACCAGCTCGATCAACGGCATGCTGTATATCCGCGGTCATCCGACCGATTACGACACCTGGGCGCAAATGGGAAACCCCGGCTGGGGTTGGCAGGATGTGCTGCCCTGGTTCAAGAAGGCCGAGGACCAGGCGCGCGGCCCCGACGACTATCACGGCACCGGCGGGCCGCTGACCGTCTCTGACCAGCCCGACCCTTCGCCGGTGGCGCTGGCGATCATCGAGGCTGCGAAACAAGCCGGCATCCCCGGAAACCCCGATTTCAACGGTGCCAGCCAAGAGGGCGCCGGGCTGTACCAGACCACCACGCGGAACCGGCGGCGCTGCAACTCCGCCCGCGCCTATCTCTCGGCGGCGGGCCGCAACCTGCGCATCGACACCGGCGCCCATGCCACGCGACTGCTGTTTCAGGGCCGCAAGGCCATCGGCATCGAATACCGCCGGGACGGGCGCATCCTGCGCGCGCGGGCGCGGCACGGGGTCGTGGTCTGCGGCGGGGCCTTCGGCTCGCCCCAGCTCTTGCAGCTTTCGGGGATCGGGCCGGCTGAGCACCTGCGCGGGCACGGCATCGAAGTGCTGCACGACCTGCCCGGCGTTGGCGCCAACTTGCGCGACCATTTCTATTGCTCGCTGATCTTTCGCTGCCGCGAGCCGGTGACGATCAACGAACTGGCGCGCAGCCCGCTGCGCAAGGCCATCGCCGGGGCGCAATATGTGCTGGCCCGGCGCGGGCCACTGGCCGCGAACGGCATATTTGCCGGCATCTTCACCCGCACGGACGAGACGAAGAACCGGCCCAACCTTCAGATCAACACCAATATCTGGTCGGTGGCCTCGCGTGACCGGCGGGGGATGCGGGTCCACGACTTTCCCGGCTTCACGATGAGCCCGGTGCATCTGGACCCGGTTGCGGCCGGTGATGTCCGGCTGCGCTCGCCCGACCCCTTTGCCGATCCGGTGATCCGGCACAATTTCTTTCGCGACGAGGTGGACCGGAGGGCCATGGCCAATGCCGTCCGCATTACGCGCCATATCGCCGGCCAGTCGGCGCTGGCCCGCTATATGGCCGAGGAGATCCGTCCCGGCCCCGCGGTGCGGACCGAAGCCGAGATCGTGGACTGGCTGCGGGGCAATGGCATCGCGAATCTGCATCCTGTGGGTTCCTGCGCCATGCTGCCCCTGGCCGCGGGGGGCGTCGTCGATCACCGGCTGCGCGTGCATGGCATCGGCGGGCTTTACGTGGCGGATGCCTCGATCATGCCGCGGCTGCCGGCCGGGAATACCAACGCACCCTCGATCATGATCGGCGAGAAATGCGCGGCAATGGTCCTGGAAGACATGGTCCAGGGCGGCAAGGCGGGAATGAAGGGAGCAGCGTGATGGACAGGGATTACGACGTCATCGTGGTGGGCGCCGGCGGGGCCGGGCTTGCGGCGGCGCATATGGCGGCCCGGGCCGGTGCCCGCGTGCTGATGGTCGAGGCGGGTGACAAGGCGGGCGGCTCGACAGCCCTGTCGGGGGGCGTGTTCTATGCGGCGGGCACCTCGCTTCAGCGCCGGGCGGGGATCGAGGACACGCCCGAGGCGCTTTACCGCTATTACCTGCATATCAACCAGTACAAGCTCGACCCGGCGCTGGTCAGACGGCTGTGCTACGATGCGGCGCCGGCCTTCGAATGGCTGGTCGGGCTGGGCGTCGATTTCCCCGAGGAAAACCTTTATTGCTCGGGCGTGGACAAGATCCGGCGCGGCCACCGCGCCCGCGGCCACGGCGCCGAGATTGCCGAGGTGCTGGAGGGCTCGCTGAGCGGCCTTGCCGTGGACATGGCGCTGCGCAGCCGGGTGCAGGACCTGCTGGTCGAGGATGGTCGCGTCGCCGGCATCCTGGTCGAGGGCGACCGGGTGACGGCGGGGGCGGTGGTGCTGGCTACCGGCGGATTCGGCGCCAACCGGCAATTGCTGGCCGAACTTTACCCCACGGCCGCGGCGCAGGGCGAGCTGTCCTGGTATATCGGTTCGGCCCATTCCCAGGGCGATGGCATCCGCATTGGCCGCCGCCTGGGCGCCGGCATCACCCGTCCCGACCGCGGCCTGCTGCTGATGACGCCGGGCTGGGAAAAGGAGTTGGAGACCTATCTGCCGCCGTGGCTGATCCATGTCACGCATGAGGGACGCCGCTTCGTCGACGAATCCTGCGAATATTCCATCCTGTCCGAACTGCTGAATGAACAGACCGCGCGCGAATGCTTCGCGATCTTCGACGAGGCGGCGCGGCGCGAGGCCCGCTCGACCACCGCCCCGAACTGGTCGGCGGATCGGCTGGCGCATTTCGCCGCCCGCGGGCAGATCGCGCAGGCCGATACGCTCGAGGGTTTGGCCGCGCAGCTTGGCATCGACGCGGCGACGCTGGCCACCACCGTCGCCGCCGCCAACCGCGCCGCCGAAACCGGGTGGGACGCGCATTTCTTCAAGTCGGCCGAGCATCTGAAGCCGATTTCGTCCCCGCCCTTCTACGGCGCGCGCATCCGGCCGGCTATCGTGTGCTGGACCGGCACCGGGCTGCGGATCGACCCCGAGGCGCGGGTGCTGGATCAGGCCGACCGGCCGATTGCCGGCCTTTATGCCGCCGGAGAGACGACGGGCGGCATGTTCGGCCCGTGCTATGCTGGCGGCGGCGCCTCGATCGGCAATGCCGTCGTCTTCGGCCGGGTGGCCGGCAGCAATGCGGCGGCCGAGGCGGTGCAATGATCCTTGGCATCCATCACGCCGCCATCTCGACCCCGGACCTGGACCGGGCGCTGGATTTCTATTGCAATCTGCTGGGCTTCACCGTCGCCTCGCGCATGGATTGGGCACCGGGCACGGCGCTGCCCGACACCATCCTGGGCCTGAAGGGATCGGCGGCGCGCCAGGCCAAGCTGCGCGCCGGCAACTGCTTCCTGGAGCTTTTCGAGTTTTCCAGCCCCGCCCCCAGCCGGCCCGAGCGCGGCATCCAGGATCACGGCATCACCCACCTTTGCCTGCATGTGAGCGACCTTGCCGCCGAGGTCGCCCGGCTCGAGGCGGCGGGCATCCGCTTTCGCTCGGCCCCGCAGCGCCGGCCGACGCATGTTTCGGTCTACGGCCACGATCCCGACGGCAATGTGCTGGAACTGCTGGAGGTGACGGATGACAGCCATCCCTTTTCCTTCACCACGCTGCGGCCGGACCCGGCGACCGTTGCGCCGCCCGGATCGCGGCCCCCATCATCCACCAAGGAGGAAAAAGCATGAGCCGCCATTTCGGAACCCTGTTCCAGCACGGATATGTGGTCGCCGATGCCGATGTCGCCGCCCATGACTGGGCCGAACGCATGGGGGTCGGGCCGTTTTTCGTCTATCCGGTGCCGATCCCGTTCCAGGTGCTGAAGATCTGGGACAAGCCGGTCTCTGTCCAGGTCCACAAGCGGGTGCTGATGGGCTATACCGGCCCGGTGCAGATCGAACTGATCGAGCCGACCGACGCAGCCTCGCCCTATCGTGACTTCCTGGAAAGCCGCGGCGGCGGACTTCAGCATTTCGGCTTTCTCTGCGACGATTTCGAGGCGCAAGTGGCGGCGGCCGAGGCGCGCGGAATGGTCCGCGCCATCGAGGGGCATCAGGCGCTGTCGCGCATGTGCTATCTTTGCGACCCCGCCGATCCCGATGCGCCGATGATCGAGCTGGTCGACCTGAAACCCGAGCGGCGGCAGATGTTCGATCGGATGCGGCTGCCCTCGGTCGGCTGGGAAGGGCGCGACGTGATCCGCGAACTCTAGAAAGGTGCAAGGATGGACTATCGCAAGCTGGGCCGTTCGGGCCTGACCATCTCGGCAGTCGGGCTGGGCTGCAACAATTTCAACTGGACCACGGACGAGGCGCAATCGCGCCGCGTGGTCGATGCGGCGCTGGATGCCGGGATCACCTTTTTCGACACCGCCAACATCTATGGCCGTTCCGGCGGTTCCGAGGAATTCCTGGGCCGCGCCCTGGGCCCGCGGCGCGGCAATGCCGTGGTGGCGACCAAGTTCGGCATGGAAATGGCCGACGGCAGCCGCGGCGCCGACCGCTCCTATATCATCCGCTGCGTCGAGGACAGCCTGCGCCGGCTGGGCACCGACTGGATCGACCTTTACCAGCTGCATGAATCGGACCCGACCACCCCCATCGAGGAAACGCTGCACGCGCTCGACCGCCTGATTGCGCAGGGCAAGGTCCGTTATATCGGCACCTCGAACATGGCGGATTGGGAAATCGCCCATGCCCACCATCTGGCGCGGGAACTGGGCGTGCAGCATTTCATCTCGCTCCAGGCAGAATATTCGCTGATCCGGCGTGCAGCCGAGGCGACGACGATCCCCTGCCTGACGACGCTGGGGATGGGGCTGTTGCCCTATTTCCCGCTGGCCTCGGGGCTGCTGACCGGGAAATACCGCGGCGGCGACGCGGGCGAGGGGCGCTTTGGCAAGATCGCGCGGCTGGCCGACCGCTATCTGACGCCCGAGAACCTGGCCCGCGTGGACCGCATCGCGGATTGGTGCGGGCAGAACGGGCTTGCCATGACCGAGGTCGCCTTTGCCTGGCTGCTCTCGAAACCCGTCGTGGCCTCGGTCATGGCCGGGGCGACCAAGGCCGAACAGGTGACGGCCAATGCCAAGGCCGCCGAATTGCGGCTGAACGAGACTCAGATCGGCGAGTTGGAGGCGCTGCTGCAAGATGAATGAACAGATGGACAAGGTCGCCGTCATTACCGGCGCGGGCTCGGGCCTGGGCGCGGCGACCGCACGGCGCTTTCACCGCGACGGCTGGAAGCTGGTCCTGGGCGACCTGCGGGTCGAGGGCGCGCAGGCCCTGGCGCAGAAGCTTGGCGCGACCGCCCTGGCCTGCGACGTCGCGGATGAGGATCGGGTCGCGGCGCTGGTGCAGGCGGCGCTGAACCTGCACGGCCGGCTGGATTGCATGATCAATAATGCCGGCATTCTGGGCGCCATTGGCCCGATCGGAGAGACCGCCGCGCGCGATTTCAACCGCGTGTTGGAGGTGATGGTCAGTGGGGTCTTCTATGGCACCAAGCACGCGGCGAATGCCATGGGTGACCACGGCGGGGTGATCCTGAACACCGCCAGCCTCGCCGGGGTCGGGGCTTGGGCCAACCATTCCTATACCACCGCCAAGCACGCGGTTGTCGGGCTGACGCGGTCCAGCGCGGTGGAACTGGCGCCGCGTGCCATCCGGGTGAACGCGCTGGCGCCGGGCAATGTGGTGACGGGCATGACCAGCAGCCTCAGCGGCGGCGAGCAGGAGGCTTATGACCGCGCCCTAGCCCGCAATCCCATCCCCTACGTCTGCACGGCCGACGACATCGCCGATGCCTTCGCCTATCTGGCCAGCCCCTCGGCCCGCGGCATTACCGGGCAGGTGCTGGTGATCGACAGCGGGCTTGATGTTGCGGTGGTCTCGCCGTCCTATCATCAGGCGCCGGGCCGTTTCGTCGAATGAAGCGGGGCGCCGCGACCGCTCAGGTCGTGGCGCCCAGCACCATGGCTTCGACCTCTTCGCGGATGATCTTGCCGCTGGTGCTGCGCGGGAACTGTTCGACCGGGACGAAGACCACGTGCTTGGGACGCTTGTAGCCGGCGAGGTCGGCGCGGCACAGCGCAATCACGCCGGCTTCGTCCAAGCTGTCGTCGCAGCGCGCCACCACCGCCACCGGCACCTCGCCCCACTGCGGGTCGGGGCGGCGTATGACGATGGCGTCGGCAACGCGAGGATCGGCCAGGATCACCCGTTCGATCTCGGCTGGATAGATGTTCTCGCCCCCGGACTTGATGAGATATTTCGAGCGCCCGGCGAACTCATAGCCCGCGGGCGTGTGGCGGAACAGGTCGCCCATGTGGAACCAGCCGCCGCTGAAACTGTCGCGGTTGACGGCGTCGGCATTCCAGTAGCCGCTGAAAAGCGTCGGGCCCCGGACCCAGGCTTCGCCGGTCTCGCCCTCGGCCACGTCGCGGCCGTCGGGACCGACCAGGCGCAGCTCGGTCAGGACGCTGAGCGTCTTGGCAAGGCTGCGCGGCATCTCTCCGGGCCGGATCAGATCGCCGGAGAGCGGGGGCATCCCGGTCTCGGTCGCGCCGAAGGAATTGAGATAGGGCGCGCCCAGCAGCCGCGTCACCTCGTCGATGACCGCGGCCGGCGTCATGTCGGCCATGGCGCCGACCACGCGTACGCCCTTGATCCGGGGGCGACGCGTCCGCAACCGGGCCAGCAGCAGCTCGGTGGTGGCGGGCACGGTCATCAGCCAGCCGATGCGCTGCCGTTCCAGCGTGTCGATGATCCGGTCGGCGTCGAACCCATCCATGACGGTGACGGCACCGCCGATCAGCAGGGTCGAGAACAGATGCTCGGTGCCGCCCATGTGGAACATCGGCGCCCACGAGATATAGCCGTCCTCGCGCGCCAGTCCCAGGTCCAGCCGAAAGGCGCACATGCGCGCGATCTGTGCCCGCTGGCTGATGACGGCGGCCTTGGGCCGGCCGGTGGTACCCGAAGTATAGATGATGATGAAGCCGTCCTCGGGCTGGGACTGGTCCGGGGTCTCGCCTGCGCATCCGAGGCTGCGCAGGTCCAGCACCTCGCGCGCGGGGCAGGCGGCGCGGGCCAGGTCGCTGTGGCGGGTCGAGCCAAGCAGCAGCCGCGGCTGCACCAGGTCGATGCACCAGGCCAGTTCCGGTGCAACCAGCCGCCAGTTCAGGCAGGCGACCATCGCCCCCAGCTTGGCGCAGGCCAACTGCGTCAGGCCATATTCTATGCAGTTCTCGGACAGGACGGCCACGCGGTCGCCGCGCGTCACGCCGCGCGCCGTCAGATCGGCGGCGATGCGGTCGGCGGCGGCGATCATCTCCGCATAGCTCAGCACCCGCTCGCCCTCGATCAGCGCCGGCGCTTCGGGGTGGTCATGGGCGCGCCCGGCGACCAGGCGCCAGACCGTCGTGCCGCCGGCCGTCAGGATGTCCGACATCACTCATGCTCCTTGAAGCGGAATTGGACCCGCAGGACCGGCGTCTCGCGGCCTTCGGCGTGCAGCGTGGCGCCGGGTTCGGGGGTCAGGGCGACGGCAAGCCGGTCGTCCTCGAAAACGTTGCCGGCAAAAAAGGCGGCGATCTCGACGAATTCGGCCTGCGGGTGGGCGGCCATCACGGCGCTGATGACATAGGCCAGATTGGCCGGGCCGGGATTGACGCGCCGGGGGCCGAAGCCCGCCGCCTCGGCGGCCTCGCGCCGCAGGTGGATGGCGTTGTCGTCGCGCAGGAACGCGCACCATTCCGCCATGTCGGGGCCGCTGACCGGTCCAAAGCGCCAGCCGGTTTCGTCCTGCCTGTCAGCCATCATCCACCACCGGGGTAATCATCTTGAAGTGCAGCAGGCTGGCCGGGCCGGACGGGTCCGACAACGTGATGGCCAGCGCCAGATGGTCGGCCCGGCCAAAGCGGCGGCTGGGCTTGCGCGTCAGGTCCAGAACCTCGACCGTGGCATCATAGGCCTGACCGACCCGCAGCCGGCCCGGAAAGGACAGCCGACATTCGCCCAGGACCGGCCCGGCATCGAAGGCCAGACCTAGCGCGCGACTGAAATCCCCGATGGGCTGCGGCATCGCCGCCAGCCCGCCCAGATAGGCGTGGATCGGATGCGCCAGTTCGCCCTGCCGCGCCGGGGCGGCGCAAAGCGCGCGCACCCGGTCATCCAGCGTCGCGGTCAGGTCGTATCGAAGGCCGGGGACGGGCTGCCGGCCTGCCATCAGCGGCCGATCTGCGCGAAGCGGCGCTCGATTTCGGGGCCGACGCGGTCGAAATAGGTCGTGTCGGCCAGATCCTGCATCGCCATGACCTTGAAAAGCGCGCGCGCATTCATCACCGGCCGGTCGTCCACGCTGCAACGCATCAGCGCAAAGACCAGGTTGCGGGTCTTGCGCGTCACCTCGAGGTCGCCGCGCACCCAGTCGCCGGGCCTGACGATGGACAGGAAGTCGATGTTCATCGAGATCGTGGGCACCACCGCCGACTCGTAGCCGACCAGATGCTGCACGCCGTAAGCCTGCATGTCGGTAAAGGCCGCCAGTGCCGCGCCGTGGCAATAGCCCGAGGGGTTCAGGTGGCGTTCCGCGCAGCGAAAGCCCACGGCAAACTGTCCCGCGCCGTCACGCGTCGCATGGACCGGGCCGAAAGTGTCGCAGAACCCGCCGGGCGAGGGCAGTTCGATCCAGCCTTCTGGGGCGGGCAGGGCGCTGTCGCTGACCTGCGGCCGTGAGAACAGTTCGACGGGCATGGCTGATCCTGCATATTTATACATACACGATGAAACAATATAATGAAATGCAAGTCAACGTGTGCAATATTTGCGAAGCCACTATATGGGAGAAGAACGTGACCGATATCGAAACCCGGCTGGACCGGCTGGAATCCCGCGCCGAGATCCTGGCGCTGATCTCGCATTACTGCAAAGCCTGCGACGACCGCGACGTGCCGCTGCTGCGTTCGCTGTTTCGCCAGGATTCCTGGGTGCGTTCAGCCGACGGGCGCATGAAGGGCGAGGGGCTTGAGGGCATCATGCAGATGTATCGCAAGCGCTTCGAGGTGCTGGGCCTGTCCGTCCACTGGACCCATGACACGGTCGTCACTTTCGACCCCGCCGACCCCGACCGCGCCACCGGCGAGGTGTTCTGCCATGCCGAGGCGGTGCGCAACCAGCAGGTGCTGGTCGGCTCGTTGCGCTATGAGGACGAATACCGCCGCCGGGACGGGAAATGGTACTTCGCCTCGCGGCTGCTGAAGTTCCTCTATTACGTGCCGGTGCAAAGCTATGCCGAGGCGCTGGCCTCGCCCCTGCGCCAGCGCGGATACGAGACGCCGCTGCCCGGCGACTATCCCGAATCGCTGCCCAGCTGGACCGGCTGGGTGCAGCATTACCAGCCCGAGGACCAGCAGGCGTGATCCTGGGGGTCCATCACGCGGCAATCTCGACCCATGACATCGAACGGCTGATCGGCTTCTATACCGAGGTGCTGGGGTTCGAGCTGGTCCACCGCCAGTCTTGGACCGCCGATGCCGAGGTCCAGAATGCGCTGCTGGGCGCCAGCGGCTCGGCCGCCCAACTGGCGATGCTGCGGCACCGGAACTGCTATCTGGAACTGTTCCAGTTCGAGACCCCGGCGCCGGAACAGCGCAGCCCGCATCAGCGCCTGTTCGGGACCGGGCTGACGCATCTCTGCCTGGCGGTGCGGAATCTGGACGCCGAATATGAACGGCTGCGGCAGAAGGGCGTGGTGTTCCATTCCTCGCCCCTGCCGCGGCCGACCTTCAACGCGGTCTATGGCCATGATCCGGACGGCAATGTCGTGGAGCTGCTGGAGCTTTACGACGGCTCGCATCCCTTCGCGGCGCATTGGCCGCTCCCGGAATAGGAAAAGGCCCCCGACAGGGGGCCTTCGCTGCGCCGGGATGCCGGGTCACATCACCAGCGACATCGGCGTCTCGATCCGGGCCTTGAGGGTCGAGAGGAACTGCGCGGCCACCGCGCCGTCGATGCCGCGGTGATCGGCCGAAAGCGTCAGGGTCGCGACGCTGGCGAAGCGCAGCCCGCCGTCGTCGGCCTCGCGCGCCTCGCGCCGGGGGCCGCCCACCGCCAGGATCGCGCCCTGCGGCGGATTGATGATCGCGTCGAAATGGCGCACGCCATACATGCCCAGGTTCGACAGGGTGAAGGTGCCGCCGCGCAGATCCTCGGCGGTCAGGCTGCGGTCGCGGGCGGCGGCGATCAGCCGTCCCGCCTCGGCTGCGGTTTCGGTCAGGGAACGCCGGGCGGCATTGCGGATCACCGGCGTCACCAGCCCGGCGTCGATGGCCACGGCCACGCACAGGTCAACCTGATCGAACCGGGTGATGCCGCTGTCCGAGACGTGGATGTTCACCTCAGGATGGGCGGCCAGGGCCAGGGCGGCGGCGCGCAGCAGGAAGTCGTTGACAGAGATCTTCGCCTCCTCGCGCCCGCTGTTGAACTGGCTGCGCAGCGCCATCAGCGCGTCCATCTCGACATCCATCGCGGTGTAGAAATGCGGCACGGTCTGCTTGGAATGGCGCAGCGCGTTGGCGATGGATTTGCGCATCCCGGTAAAGGGCTGCTCGACCTCCTGCGCCGCAGCCGCTGCCGGCGCCGGTGCCGGGGCGGCGGGAGTCGCAGGTGCCGGCGGCGACCACAGGCCGGCCGCCTGCGCCGCCGCCTGCACATCGGCCAGCGAGATGCGGCCGCGATAGCCGCTTGGCTTCAGCCCGGTCAGGTCGAAGCCAAGTGCATTGGCGAAATTCACCGCGACCGGGCTGGCATGGGAGCCGGCATTCCGCTTTGCCGCCTCTTCCGGGGTCAGCGCGGCGGGGCGCGACGGCAGGTCGGCCTTCTTGATCTTGCCACTGTGGCCCGAGCCGTGGATCCCGGCCAGGTCGATGCCGTCCTGTTCCGCGATGCGGCGCGCCAGCGGAGAGGCTTTCGGCCCGGAGCTCGCATCGGTGGTGGGCGAGGGTTCGGAAACCGTCGATTCCGCCTCATCCTCGTCCTTCGGCTCGAACGAGGCATCGACGGGCACATAGGCGGCAATGAATTCGGCCAGTTCCGCCTCGCTGGCATCCGCCTCGGCCAGCACGGCGATCAGGGCACCGACCGGGGCGCTTTCGCCTTCGGGCACCAGGATGCGCCGCAGGATGCCACCCTTGTCGGTGTCCAGCGTGTTGACGATCTTGTCGGTCTCGATGTCGACCAGTTCGGTGCCCGGCTCGACGCTGTCGCCTTCAGCGGCGATCCAGCGCGAGATCTGGCCCTCGGACATTTCAAGGCCCCATTTCGGCAGGGTGACGGGATGGATCCGGGCCATGCTCACTCTCCTTTCACGGCTTTGCGGATGGCCGCTTCGATCCGGTCAGGACCGGGGACGTACATGCGCTCGAGTTCGCGGGCGAAGGGCACCGGCGTATGCGGCGCCGTGACCCGCGCCACCGGCGCGCGCAGCGAGGCGAAGCCCTTTTCGGCCGCGATGGCGGCGATTTCCGAGGCGATCGAGCAGATCGGGTTCGATTCGTCCACCACCACCAGCCGCCCGGTCAGCGACAGGCTTTCCAGGATCATCTCCTCGTCAATGGGCGAGGTGGAGCGCAGGTCGATCAGATCGATGGTGATCCCGTCCGCGGCCAGCTTGGCCGCGGCCTTGCCGGCAAAGGAGACCATGCGGCCCAGCGCGACCACGGTGGCATCCTTGCCCGATTGCACCAGGCTTGCGCCATGCAGCGGTGCCACATATTCGCCGTCCGGCACCTCGCCCTTGCTGGAATAAAGCGCCTTGTGCTCCAGGAAGATCACCGGGTCGTCGTCGCGGATCGCCGCCGCCAGCATGCCCTTGGCATCGGCCGGGTTCGACGGCACCACCACCTTCAGCCCCGGCACGGCCGAAAGCATGGAATAGATGGTCTGGCTGTGCTGGGCAGCGGCGTTCATGCCGGCGCCCATCGACATGCGCACGACGATCGGCGCCTTGGCCTTGCCCCCGAACATATAGCGGAACTTGGCCATCTGGTTATAGATCTGGTCCATGGCGACGCCGACGAAATCGGCGAACATCAGCTCGGCCACCGGGCGCATGCCGGCCAGCGCCGCGCCATTGGCCAGACCGATGATGGCGCTTTCCGAGATCGGCGTGTCGATGACGCGCTTGTCGCCGAACTCGCCCATCAGCCCCTTGGTCACGCCGAAGATGCCCCCGGCCGCATCGCGGCTGCCCGACGACCCGCCGGCGCCGCCTGATACGTCCTCGCCGATGACGATGACGCCGGGATCGCGGCGCATCTCCTGAAACAGCGCGTCGTTCAGCGCCTCTCGCATAGTCTTCACGGTCATGATGCGGTCCTAGTAATCGGCATAGACGTCAGAGAGCATGATCTCGGCCCCCGGCGCCGGGGCCTTGCGGGCCGAGGTCACGCAATCCTCGATGAAGGCTACGATCTCGGCGTCGATGGCATCCAGCTCGGCTGCCTCGATCAGCTTGGCTTCGGTCACCTTGCGGCGGAAGCGCAGCAGGGCGTCCCGGGTCTCGCGCAGGGTCTTGACCTCGTCCTTGGCGCGGTAGTTCTGGGGATCGCCCTCGAAATGGCCGAAATAGCGCGTCGCCTCGGCGATCAGGGCACAGGGGCCCTTGCCGGCGCGCACATGCTCCAGCGCGTCCGCCATCGCCTGGTAGACCGAGAAATAGTCGAAGCCGTCCGCTTCGAAGACCGGCAGGCCGAAGCCTCGCGTCCGCCCGGCCAGGTCCGAGCCGATGCCATAGCCTTCGCCGGTATGTTCGGAATAGCCGTTCAGTTCGAAGACGAAGATCTTGGGCAGCTTCAGCACGACGGCCATGTTCATTGCTTCGAAGACCGTGCCCTGGTTTGACGAGCCGCCGCCGCCGAAGGACACCGCCACGCTGCCGTCGCCGCGTGCCTGGCAGGCCAGCGCCGCGCCCACCGCGATGGGCGGGCCACCGCCGACGATGCCGTTGGCGCCCAGCATGCCCTTGTCGATGTCGGCGATGTGCATCGAGCCACCGCGGCCCTTGCACAGCCCGTCGGCGCGGCCATAGATCTCGTGCATCATCAGCCGCGGGTCGCAACCCTTGGCGATGCAATGGCCATGCCCGCGATGGGTCGAGCTGATATAGTCGCGGTCGGTCAGATGCTCGCAGATGCCGACGGCGATCGCCTCTTGTCCCGCATACAGATGCGTGAAGCCGGCGATTTCGCCGCTGCGATTCTCGATATGCAGTCTTTCCTCGAATTCCCGGATCATCCGCATCTGCCGATAGGCCTTCAGGATGTCGGTGCGGCTTTGTTGCATGGCCCCCTCCCGCTCGTCTTGCACTCGGAAACTGGTCGATTCTTGCGGGCGTGTCAATTTATATATGTTCAAGCAATGGGTCTTATGTATACTTAGATGGCATAAAATGTATTTTTGGAGGAGAGCATGGATTTCCGGCTGACCGAGATCCAGCGTGATCTGCAAGAGGCGGCACGCAAGTTCGCCCGCAGCGAACTGGTGGATCTTGCCCGCGAACTCGAGGAGAAGGCAGAGCCCGTCCCGCATGAATGGGTCAGGCGCTATGCCGAACTGGGCTTCCTTGGCATCAACGTGGCCGAGGACTATGGCGGCATGGGTCTGGGCAACCTCGAGGCGCTGCTGGTCGTCGAGGAATTCGCCAAGATCAGTTCGGCCGTGGCATTCCCGGTGTTCGAATCCTGCGTCGGCCCCGTGCGCGCCATCGAGCATTTCGCGCCCGAAAGCCTGAAGGCGCGCGTGATTCCCGCCGTCTGCCGCGGCGAAAAGGTGGTGGCCATCGGCATGTCCGAACCCGATGCCGGATCGGCGCTGACCGACCTGAAGACCCGCGCCCGCATCGAATCGGACAAGGTCGTGCTGAACGGCACGAAACGCTGGTGTTCCGGCGGCGGCCATGCCGAGGGCTACCTGATCTATGCCCGTTTCGACGACACGCCGGGCGCCGGGTCGATCGGGGCTGTCTATGTGGAAAAGGGCACGCCCGGCTTCAGCTTCGGCCCGCAGGAGCGGCTGATGGGGTTCCGCGGCGTGCCGTCGAGCGACCTGTTCTTCGACAATGTCGAGCTGCCGCTGGAGAATGTCGTCGTGCCCGGCGGCGGCTTCAAGCGGCTGATGGAAGCCTTCGACCTGGAGCGCTGCGGCAATGCCACCATGTCGCTGGGCCAGGCTTCGGGCGCGCTGGAGGATGTGCTGGACTATGTCCAGGAGCGCCATCAGTTCGGCCGGCCGCTGGTCGATTTCCAGGCGGTGCAGATCAAGCTGGCCGAGATGCGGCTGCGCGTCGATGCGGCGCGGCTGCTGATCCATCGCGCGGCGCAGAACGCCCAGGACGGGATGCCCTCGATCCTGGACAGCTCGCTGGCGAAATGCTTTGCCAACGAGATCTCGCGCGAAGTGACCGGCAATGCCGTGCAGTTGATGGGCGGATATGGCTATTCCAAGGAATATCCGATGGAGCGCCGGCTGCGCGATTCCTGGGGCTGGGGCATCGCCGGCGGCGCGGTGGACATCCAGAAGGTGAACATCACCGCCGCCATGGTCGGACGCCGCTTCAACCAGCGCCGCGCCTGACCAAGCGCCGGGCCGGGTTGACCGGCCCGGCGTTTCCCCCGAAATTTGGCGGCAAGAAGAGAAAGGGCAGGGAATGATCCCGAGAGGATTGGGCGCCGATGCCGAGGAATTCGTCGATGTCGGCGCGGTCATGCAGGTGCCCACTGCTGGCCCCTGGTTCGTCACCGCCGGCGGGCGCGAGGTGATCCTGTGCCGGCGCGATGGCGAGATCGTCGGCTTTTCCGGCAATTGCACGCATAACTTCGCCCGCCTGTCCGAGGGTGCGGTCGAAGGCAACGTGGTGATCTGTCCCAAACATGGCGCCCGATTCGACTGTTCGACCGGCAAGGCGCTGTCCTCGCTGTGCAGCGACCTGCCCCGGGTCGAGGTCAGGATTTCCGGCCGCCGTGTGCTGGTGCGGCGCGGCTGACGGCCAGGTGCTTCACAACCGATAGTGCTGCAGCGCCCGTTTCAGCAGCTGCGCGCGGGCGACAGGGTCCAGCCCCTGCTTCTGAAGCCGCAGCATCGGCACCTCGACATCCAGCGGCAGGCCGGGATCGGTGGCGTCCAGCAGGGCTTGCAGGGGCAACTCGCCCTCGCCCGGTATCGCGCGATCCTCGACCGCTTCACGAAAGGCGTCCTCGGGCGTGGCCAGCATCGCGTCGCAGAATTGCAGCGCGCCGATGGTGTCGGCAAGCGGGCCAAGCTGGGCCGGGCTGCCGCCGGTGCGCGCCAGGTGCAGCGGATCGACCAGCAGGCTCAGGTTCGCATGGCCGTTCTGGCGCACGAAATCCGCCGCCTCGCCCACCGTGGACAGCGAGGAAAACGCCATGAATTCGATGGACAGGGCGATTCCCCGCGCGGCCGCCGCGTCGCAGGTCTGCGACAGCCGATCCGAGGCGCGCGCCAGGTCGCGGTCATAGATCAGCACGGTGGTGCGCCGCGCCCCGATCTCGGCGGCATGGTCCAGCACCTGCAGGTAGTCGGCGGGATCGGTGCGGCTGGAAAATGGCAAGGCCTCGATATTGTGGACCTGAACGCCGTCCGCCCGCAGCGCCTGCGCGAAGGCCCGTGTGGGGGCGCCGGGCAGCAGCCGCGGAAAGATGTCGAGCTGCGGCGCCGGCGGATGCAGGAACACCGTGACGAAGGGAAAGCCCGTCGCCGCGGCGGTGTGGACCAGTGCCATCGGATCGGTGTCGCGCAGGCTGAGCTGGTGCAGGGTCAGGATGCGCTCGACCATCTCAGGCGCCCAGATAGCTTTCGATCACCCGCTGGTCACGCATCAGCACGTCCGAGGCGCCCTCCATCACGATCTGGCCGCGATCCAGCACATAGGCCCGCTGCGTGCATTCCAGCGCGCGATAGGCGTTTTGCTCGACCAGCAGAATGGTCAGTCCCTCGCGGTTGAGCCGTGTCAGCGCGTCGAATACCTGGTCGCTCATCAGTGGTGACAGGCCCAACGAGGGCTCGTCCAGAAGCAGGATCTCGGGCGCGCCCATCAAGGCGCGGCCTATGGCCAGCATCTGCTGCTGGCCGCCCGAGAGCGTGCCGGCGATCTGTTCGGTGCGCTCTTCCAAGATCGGGAAGAGGGCGTAGACCTGTTCCAGTCTGTAGCGCGCCGGCCGCTGGCCCAGGGCTAGCATGCCCAGTTGCAGGTTTTCCCAGACCGACATGTCGGCCAGCACCTGCCGCCCTTCGGGGACATGCAGCAGGCCCTGGCGCGAGACCTGGAAGGCAGCCATGCGCCCCAGATCCTTGCCGTCAAAGACGACCTGTCCCCTTTGCGGTACCACGGTCCGACTCAGCGCGTTCAGAAGCGTCGATTTCCCCGCTCCGTTCGAGCCGACCAGCGCCACCATCTCGCCGCGGTTCACATGCAGGCTGACATCGCGCAGCGCCTGGATGCCCTTGTAGGAGACGCTCAGATTCCTGACTTCAAGCAGCATCAGCCTTGCCTCCGATATAGGCTTCGATGACCTTTGGATCGCGGGTGACCGCGTCGGGGGGGCCCTCGGCGATCATGCGGCCAGAATCCAGCACATAGACCTGGTTGCACAGGCGCGAGACGAAGGTCACATTGTGCTCGATCAGCAAAAGCCCCATACCAGAGCGTGCCAGATCCTCGAAGATCTCAGCCATTTCGGCGGATTCGACCTCGTTCATGCCGGCGACCGGCTCGTCCAGCATGACGACGAGCGGCTCCGCGGCGATCGAGCGGGCTATCTCGACCCGGCGCTGGTGGCCGTAGGGCAGGCTGCCCGCCTCGTAATCGGCATATGCCTGGATGCCGAAGCGGCCCAGCAACTCCCAAGCCTGCTCCCGCAGGCGGCGGGTCTCGGCCAGCGCGGCGGGCAGGCCCATCAGGCTGGACATCACGCCGCTGTGCTGCTTGCGGAAATAGCCGATCACCACATTGTCGAGGACGCTTTCCTCGGGCAGCAGGCGGATGTTCTGGAAGGTGCGGGCGATGCCGCGGCGTGCCACCTCGTCCACATGCAGCCGGGTAAGTTGCTGGTCGTCCAGGTAGACCTCACCCTTGGTCAGGCTGTAGACGCCCGAGATCATGTTGACGACGGTGCTTTTGCCGGCCCCGTTCGGGCCGATCAGCCCGGTGATCCGACCGGCGGGGACGGTCATGTTGATGCCATCGACGGCCTTCAGCCCACCGAAATACTTGCAGGCGCCCTCAATCCGCAGCGACGACATCGGTCCCCTCCTCCCGCTTGGACATGGTTTTGGGCGTGCGGCGCAGGCGGCGACGCAGCCAGTAGACCAGTTCATCGCCCACGCCGTTCGGCAGGAAGGTGATGACCAGGATCAGGATCACCCCGTTCAGGATGCCACGGTTTTCGGCCAGCGGGCGCGCCAGTTCGGGCAGGATTGCCATGATCAGCGCCCCGGCGATGGGGCCCAACAGCGTGTTGCGCCCACCCAGGACCACCACGGTCAGGCTGGCGACCATGGCGTGAAAGCCGAAATCCACCGGCTCGATGTTGAAGACGTAAAGCGAGCGCAGCGCCCCGAAGACCGCGCCGATCAACCCCGAGAGCACGAAGGCCAGCGCGTAATAGGACTTGATCGGCACGCCGAGCGAGGCGGCGACGGAATCGTCCTGGCGCAGCGCGTTGAACACTCGACCGACCGAGGTGCGGTTGATCGACCAGATCACGTAGATCGTGACCAGCACCGCCAGCAGCAGCCAGCCGGTGTTCATCACCCGCGGGATCCCCGAGATGCCGATGGCGCCGCCGGTGAAGCCTTCGAAATACAACAGCAGCGCGATCACCACCTGCACGAAGGCCAGCGTGGCGATGGCCTGGAACGCGCCGCGCAGCCGCGCCAGCGGCACCGACAGCACATAGCTGACCGCCATCCCCACCACGGCCGAAACCAGGATGGCCAGCGGCACCGGCGCGCCGTATCGCGTCACCAGGATTGCCGTGGCATAGGCGCCAAGCGCCGAGAAGCCCGCCGTCGCGATCGAGAACACGCCCGCACGCAGGGCCAGTTGCTGGCTGTAGCCCAGTCCGACCGCTATCAGGAAGAAGTCGATGAGGGGCTGATAGGAATAGTAAAAGGACATCATCTGCGGCTTCCTCCTGCATAGTTGCTGGCGCGTCCGAACAGGCCGTTCGGAAAGAACAGCAGCGTGACGAACAGCAGCGCGAAGATGATCGCGGTGGACAGTTCGCTGGACAGATAGGCGATGGTCAGCGACTGCACGATACCGATCAGGATTGCTGCGACCACCGCGCCCTGAAGCGAGCCCAGCCCGCCGATCACCACCACGACGAAGGCTTGCAGCAGGAAGGGCTCGCCCATCATGAAGTGAATCGAATTGAAGGACAGCCCGATGAGCACGCCCGCCAGCCCCGCCAGCGCCCCGGCGATGAAGAAGGTCTGGCGATAGACTGCGCTGGCTGAGACGCCCAGCAGCGCCGAAGCGTGTTCGTTGCTGGACACCGCCCGCACCTGGCGGCCGAAGCTGGTGCGGTTGATGTAATAGGCCAGTGCCAGCACCAGGAACAGGACCAGCCCCAGGATAGTCAGTTGCAACAGAGAGATGCGCATCCCCCAGAAGCTGAAGAACTTGACCGGGAATGTGCCGAAGGGAAAGCTCAACACCTTGGTGTTCGAGACCTGCTGGGCGATGTTCATCAGGATCAGGTCTACCCCGATCGAGGTGACGATGGCGGCGAATTCGGCATGGCCCGCCTTGCGCAATTGCCGGAAGGCCACGAAATCCACCACGACCGAGATCGTCCCGGTCGCGATGGTCGCCAGCAGTAGCGCGAACCAGAAGGGCAGTCCCTGCGCCGTCGCGTAATAAGCAATGAAGGCGCCGGCCATGAAGATCGCGCCGTGGGCTAGGTTCAGCAGTTTCTGCACGCCGAAGATCAGCGTAAAGCCAAGCGCGAACAGGGCATAGATCGCGCCGGACACCGTTCCATTGAGTATCTGTTGCAGTAGCATTTCGGTGGTCCGTCCAAAAGGGTTGCGGCCAGCGCGCCAGGCGCCCTGGCCCATGGCGCGGGAGCGATCAGCGCGGAGCCTGGACGAAGGCACCGTCCTGCACCGTCAGCACATTCATGCCGACATGCGGATAGCGTTTCTCGTCCACCGAATAGCTGCCCTGGCCGGCAGCCACGCGGACCTCGCTGGTCTTGCCCAACTGGTCACGCAACGCCTCGCGGCTAGGTTCTTCCATGGATTTCAACGCATTGGCCATCACCAGCATCCCGCCATAGCCGACGGCGTTCCAGTTGTCGGCCTCGTGGCCGAACCTCTCGCGGAATTCGGTAGCGAAGGCCGTGGTGAAATCATCATAGCCGCCTGGCACCCAGTCGGCTATGAAGGTGACGCCTTCGACGCCTGCGCCGCCGCGGTCCAGAAACTCGGGCGAGGCGAAGGCATTGTGGCCAAAGACCGGCGTCGCCGGGTCCAGCCCCGCTTGGCGTAGCTGGACGATGATGTTCGCCCCTTGCGAGGCCGAAGCCGAGACGAAGACGCAATCCTGCTGAGAGGTGGCGATCTTGGTCGCCACCGACGAGAAGTCGGAATCGGTGCCGCCGACCTGTTCGACGGTAGTGATCTTCACGCCCTTGTCCATCATCAGCTTCTCGAACTGTTTTTGCAGCGCAACATAGGCCTCGATGTCGCGAATGCCGATGACAGCGCATTCTTTCGCGCCTGCCACGTCGGCCGCGTAATCGACGAGATAGGGGATGGTGATTTCCGGCGGCTGGGTTAGGATGAACGACCAGGGTCCCTGTTCCAGCACCTCGGGCGTGTTCGTCGTGGTGACGACCGGCATCTCGTATTGGTTGCCCGAGGACGCGCCGGCGATCGCGACCGCGCCGCTGGTCGGACCCAGGATACCCAGGATCGAGGGATCGTTGGCATAGCGCGCGATCAGCGTCATGGTCTGTGTACGATCGGTTGCGTCATCGGCATAGGTAACCTTGAGTGTGTTGCCCTCGCCCAAAAGACCTTGTTCGTTGATATGCTGCTCGGCCAGGCGCATGCCGTCTGCGACGGCAGTGCCGATGAAGGCGGCGGGACCGGTAAGGGCTTGGAGGACGACGACGTGGTATTCGTCGGATTGGGCGGCCATGGCGGGCAGTAACGCCATCGCGGTGCAGGTGGTGAACAGATTGGACAGTTTCACGACGGTTTCCTCCCCAGGAATGATAACAGCGGGTTGACCTTGTGGTCGCCCGGTACCGGATCGCGATCCCTCGCGACCCGTGACGGATTCTCAGTTCCTCCCACAATACTACGTATACCAAAGATGGATATAAAAATATTGCATAGAGAAGTAAAAATACTTGTGATGGGCTATTGGGCGGCGCAGCTATCCGTTGCCATCTCTTGCGCCATGTCGCGCAGCTTGAACTTCTGGATCTTGCTGGCGGACATCGGCCATTCCGCGATGAAATGGACGTTGCGCGGCACCTTGAAACTGGCGATGCGCGCCTTGCAATAGGTGATCAGTGCGGCAGGGTCCACGCTTTGGCCCGGCACCAGTTCGACGAAGGCCACTGGCACCTCTTGCAGCCGCGGATCGGGCTTTCCGACGACTTGGCAGGTCTTGACTGCGGGGTGTTGGGCCAAGACCATCTCGATCTCCAGCGCGGCGACGTTTTCGCCGCCAACTTTCAGCATGTCCTTGGCCCGGCCGTGAAACATCAGCGTACCGGCCGCGTCGATCGAACCCAGGTCGCCAGTATGGAACCAGCCCTCGCGCTTGGCCTCGGCGGTCTTTTCGGGATCGCCATAATATTCGGTGAAGATCGAGAACCCCTTGACGCAGATCTCGCCGATTTCGTCCGGGGCGGCCTCGGTTCCGTTCTCGCGCGCGATACGCACTGACAGCCCGTCGAAGGGGCGGCCAAGGCGGTTGAAACGCTCGGCCTCGCTGTCGGCGGGGTGGCTGGTGGTGACGGTGCCGGCGGTTTCGGTCATGCCGTAGGTGCCGACGAAGACCGCGTTCGGGAAGCTCTTGCGCATCAGGTCGCGGAACGGTTCCGGGCTCAGCGCCATCGAGCAGTTGATGAGCCGCAGCGATGCCATGTCCTCGGCACGGAAATCCGGATGATAGACCATGTCCGACAGGAACAGGGCAAAGCTGGGATAGCCGATGGTCGGCCGCGCCTCGCGCACCAGCCGCAGCGCCGCGCCGGCGTCGAAATGCTGCATGCCGATATAGGTGGCGCCGGCATGATAGGCCGCGCAGAGCGGGAAAAGCGCGCCGACATGGAACATGGGCAGCGGCGACCAGAACGCGTCCTGCTCGGTCATCCCGTAACGCTCGGCCAGGCCCATGCCAGTGCGGACCAGGGCCTCATGACTGATCATGCAGCCTTTCGGATTCGAGGTCGTCCCCGACGTATACAGCATCAACGCCGTCTGCCGCAGCGTGACGGCACGACGCAGCCGGTCGATCAGTGTATCCTCGACAGCGGCGGCGAAGCCCTGCGACGCCGACTGGCGCAGGCAGCCGGGCGATAGCTCGTCGGTCAGCAGGGTGATGCCGCGCAGGTGAGGGGCCTCGGCCAGGTTGATCGGCTGGTCCGCGGGCGCGTCGCGCAGAGCCGGAAAGGCCTGGTACAGCCGCGCACGGAAGTCCAGCCCCTCGGCCACCCGCGTCGTCGAGACGATATGTACGAGGTCGGCGTTGACGGTCTGGTAACGCAGTTCGTGTTCGCGGTAGCGCGCGTTCATCGGCACCGAAACCGCGCCCAGATAGGCCAGTCCGAAGTAATACTCCAGATATTCGATGCAGCTCGGCAGGAAGATCCCGACATGGTCGCCGGGCCGCACGCCCAGACCGTAAAGTTCGCGGGCGCGCAGCATGGCGGCCTGGTGCAGTTGGCGAAAGCTGCGTTTTTGGTCGGGAAACCGGATCGCGTCCTTGTCTGGCGTCCGTGCCGTTGCCCGGACCAGAAGATCGCCGACCGTGGTGATGGCCGTGTAGGTGAGCGTAGCTGACAATTTTTCCCTCCCCGGCCCGTTCGCGCCGGACCCCATATTGTTGTGATGATTGCGGCTATTCCTCGGGCGCCAGCGTCACCTGGAGGCCGGCAAGGTCGTCGGTCACGGGGATCTGGCAGCTCAGCCGCGATGTTTCATGGTAGGTTTCCATGAATTCAAGCAGCTCCCGCTCGTCGGGCTGCTGCTCCGGTAGGCGGCCGAGCCAATCGGACGCGACATAGATGTGGCAGGTCGCGCAAGAGCAAGAGCCGCCGCAGATCGCGGCGACGTCAAGGCCGGCCACATCGCGTAGGGCCTCCATCAGGCTGATTCCGGGTGCTGCGTCGAACTCCTTCACGCTTCCGTCGCGATCGGTGGCTGTGATTCGTGGCATCTGGCGTCCTTGTCTGTCGATCGGCTAGAGATAGCGGATGGGTCGGGAGCCGTCCCAAGCGGCCGCCAGCGACTCCAGCCGGGCAAAAAAACGTTCCAACCCGGCGGAAGGCTGCACGATCTCGATCACCCGGCCCTGGTCCAGTGGGTCGCTGTCTAGATAGGCAAAGGGGATGCCGGCCGCTGTGCGCCCGCCCATCAATACCCCTATGCCCTCGGCCTGCCAGGCGGCAAGGTCGGCGTCCAGATCTCTGGACAGCAGGCAGACGTGATGTAGGCCGCCGCCGCGCCGCGCGATGAAATCGGTGAACATCGAATCGTCGCCCCCGGTCTGTTGGATGATCTCGATCTGCATGCCGCCCCAGGAGGCCAGCGCCACCGCGTTCTCGACCTGGATCGGCCGGCCGCGATAATTCAACTCGGCATAATCGATTCGCGGGGTGACGAGGAACGGGCCAACGCCTAGCGTCTGCGTCCAATGTGCCAGCGCGCGCTCCAAGTCGGGCACGACATAGCCCATTTGGACAATGGCGCCCAAGCGCGACTGGGCCTTGCTTCCCGCGGGATCGAAGCTGTCTGGCATTGATCCTCTCCTCCTCTGCCGAATTATTGTGTATTTTTTACCGTCCTTCAATATACAATCACTTCGGGCGCAAGATTTTCTCCCTGAAGGCCGCCAGAATGCGAAAGCGGACTGCTTCCTGCCGGTATGAACGCTTGCCAAGCGGCAACAGTAACGCTTGCCAGGCGGCAACAGTATTGCAGAGTGACTCGGGCTTGGAATACGCTGGACATGACGGGTAAGCATACAATTTGCCGCTACTCGGAGTATTTGTGAGGCCTGTTGGGGCCGGGGTCGAACTCATGGGCAGAGAAGGAGAAGAAAAATGGCACGATCTGCGGGAATGACGCATTCGGAGAAGGTTCGGCTTGCGCTCGAACAGGACATCTTCTCAGGCGCCATCGCGCCGGGAAGCTCGCTGGACGAAGAGGAGCTTGCTCGCCGCTTCGAGGTTTCACGCACCCCCGTGCGCGAGGCCATCCTGCAGTTGATTGAATCCGGTATCGTGGAAAAACGTCCCCGGCAGGGCGCAGTCGTCACCATGACCGATGTCACCGACCTGATCCGGCAGTTCGAGGTTATGTCCGAACTGGAATCCATCTGTGCCAAATATTCGGCCCGGCGGATGACCGCGGAAGAGCGCGCGGCGCTGAAGGATGTGCATGCGCAGGCCGAGCGGGCCTTCGCCGCTGGCGACCAGGACAGCTATTATGCGTTGAGCCGCAAGTTCCACCTGCTGGTAATCGACGGCACGCATAACAAGGAACTGATCGACATGACCAACAAGCTCGGCAGTAAGCTGGTACCCTATCGCCGCTTCCAGCTGGGCTATCCGGGCCAGTCGCAGTCCAACCTGGAGGATCACCGCGCGATTCTGGAGGCGATCCTGGCCCAGGACATCGAGCAGGCGGCCGAGCAGTTCCGCAAGCATACCAAGGTCCAGGGCGACATCCTGGCCGATTACATTGCCATGAACGAGGAGCGCGTGCGCGCCAGCTGATTCCCCCCCTCAGATTCGATCTACAAAATTTGTTCTTGCGTATGCAGTAATGATCTATAAAAATACATATTGATGGGCCGGGTCGGATGCTGTTCCGCCGATGGCTTGGGCGCATCAGCGTCTTCTGGGGAGGAATGGCGATGAATCCGCAAGAAAAGCAGCGCATCTTGGATCAGCAGGCTTATGAAAGCGCGCGCGGGGGTCCACCCGAGGGATTCCCGCAATTTCCCGACCTGCCGGGCCTGCGCTATACCGATCCCGCCTTCTTCGCGCTGGAGATGGAGCACCTTTGGCGCAAGACCTGGCTCTATGCCGTCCATGCCGACGAACTGCCCGAGGTCGGCTCTTACATCCAATGGTCGCGACTGGGCGAGCCGCTGTTCTTCATCCGCGGCGAGGACCAGAAGGTCCGCTGCTTTTACAACACCTGCCGCCATCGCGGCGCGCCGGTCGTCACCGAACCTTCGGGCAAGTCGCGCGGCGTGTCCTGCAAATATCACGGCTGGACCTACAACACGCGCGGCGAGCTGATCAACCTGCGCGACCGGCGGGATTTCGTGGGGCTGGATCTCAGCTGCCGTTCTCTGGTCGAGGTGCGCTGCGAGAATATCGGCAACCTGTATTTCGTGAACCTCGATTCCGATGCCATGCCCCTGCGCGACTATCTCGGCCCGGTGGCGCAGGCGCTGGACGAGATGAAGCCCGACACGCTGGCGCTGATCGACAAGTCCACGATCACGGTGAAATGCAACGTCAAGATCCTGATCGACGCCTTCCTCGAGGTCTATCACCTCAAGTCGATCCACCAGAACACCGTGGACCGTTTCCTGGATCACCGCGGCTCGGCGATCACGCTTTATGAACACGGCCATTCCCGCATGGTCACGCCCTTCAAGCGCGAGGGCTGGAAAGACCCCGGCGTGCGCGGCCTGCCCGAGATCGAGGGCGTCGATCCCTGGTTCGGCGACACCAACCTGTCGCTGCTGGCTTATCCGAACCTGGTCACGCCGGTTTCGCCCTGGGGGATCCCGGTGCTGGCCTTCTGGCCCGAGACGATCGACACCATGTCGATCGACGTCTATTGGTTCGCGCCGCATTGGGGCGAAGGCCCGCGCCCCGAGGTGTGGGACATGCGCATCCGCAATTTCGCCGCGATCCTGGAAGAAGACCTGCAATTCGCCGATAAGATCCAGATCGCCGCCATGTCCAGCGGGCTGCGGGATTTCCCGCTGAACTATCAGGAGCGCCGGATCTATCACTGGCACGAGGAGCTCGACCGCCGCATCGGTGCCGACCGCGTGCCCGAGGCGCTGCGCATCAAGCCGCTGTTGCGGCCCTATTGGGATGATAACTGGAAACCGGCCAAGACGGCTGCGGAAACCGAGCGGGCCTGAGCCATGCCGGACCTGCCCGTCCTTCCCCCGACCGTTCGCTATGAACTGCGCGGCGCGGTGGCGATCATCCGCATCGACCGGCCCGAATTGCGCAACGCCGCGGATCGCGCGACCTCTTATGGCGTGCATCAGGCGCTGTGCCATGCCGAGGCCGACGATAGCGTCGGCGCCATCGTGCTGACCGGCACCGGCGAGCGAGCCTTCTGCGCCGGCATGGACCTGAAGGAGGCCGGTCAGGTCGGCTCGGGCACCGGGCTGGTTCCGGGCGCGGGTTTCCTGGGCGTGACCGAGCGGCGCTGCCCCAAGCCGCTGATCGCGGCTGTCAACGGTGCGGCCGTTGCCGGCGGTTGCGAGGCGGCGCTGGCCTGCGACCTGGTGGTCGCCGCCGATCACGCGGTCTTCGGCCTGCCCGAGATCCGCCGCGGCATGGTCGCCTTTGCTGGCGGCGTGCAGCGGCTGGCGCAGATCCTGCCGCGGCAAAAAGCCTTCGAGGTGATCTTTTCGGGCGCCCACTACCCGGCGCAGGCATTCGCCGCGCTGGGGCTGGTCAACCGCGTGGTGCCGGGCGAGCGGGTGCTGGACGAGGCCGTCGCCCTGGCCGAGGAAGTGCTGGCCAATTCCTGGCATTGCCTGCGCCTGGCCAAGCAGCTTTACGAGGTGGCGCGGGACGAGACGCTGCAAGCTTCGATCGACTGGGGTCACCGGCACGGTCCCGCGCTGATGAACTCGACTGACAGCCGCGAGGGGATTGCGGCCTTCAACCAGGGCCGTGACGCAAATTTCGCCAATGGGACACGGATATGAATGACATGGCACAGCCCTCGGCGGGAAACCCGCACGGGTTTCAGTGGTTCCTGACCGATAAGGAACTGGCAAGCCGGCCGACGATCTATGCCCCGGATCTTTTCGCCGGCAAGCGCTTCCTGATCACCGGCGGCGGTACCGGTATGGGCCGGGCGATGACCTTCCTGCTGGCCCGGCTGGGCGCCAAGGTCATGATCGCCGGCCGACGCGAAGAGATGCTGGCCGATGCGCAGGATGCGGTCAAGCGCCTGACGGGCCAGCATGTCGATTACTGTTCGATGTCGATCCGCGATCCCGATCAGGTCGACGTGCTGCTGGAGCGGGTCTTCGGCGAATGGGGCGGGCTCGACACGCTGGTGAACAATGCCGGCGGTCAGTTTCCGCAAGACGCCATCGACTTTTCGCGCAAGGGCTGGAACTCGGTCATTGATTTGAACCTGAACGGGACGTGGTGGATGATGCAGGGCGCCGCCCAACGCTGGCGCGACCGGAACGAAGCCGGCAACGTCATCTCGATCGTGGCTCATGTCGGGCGCGGCATGCCGCAGGCCGCGCATACTTGCGCGGCGCGGGCGGGGGTGATCTATCTCAGCCGGACGGTGGCGACGGAATGGGCGCCGCTGAACATCCGGGTGAATTGCATCGCGCCTGGCGCCATCGCCTCGGAAGGGCTGTCGAAATATCCCGAGCATGCCACCGCGCGCTTTCGCAACGTCAACCCGCAGCGGCGCATGGGCAACGGCTGGGACATTGCCGAGGGCGTGGCCTACCTGTCCTCGGATGCCGGCAATTTCATCACTGGTGAGGTGCTGACCATCGACGGCGGCATGCAGATGTGGGGGACGGTCTGGCCCGCCGGCGTGCCCGAGCATTTCAACGTGGTATGACGGCAGGCGGGGCATGGGCGTGGACAGGGCGATAGGCACGGGCTTTCGGTTGGGCGAGCCGGTGATCGGTGCCGCCCTGACGGGTGCCTCCTGGGGCGACCTGCCCGCGCATGTCGCGGCCGGGGGCGCGATCAGCCATGCGGCGATGCGCGACCGCATCCTGCGCCTTGCCGCCGGGCTGCTGTCGGCCGAGCTTCGCCGCGGCCAGCGGGTCGGCGTCTGGATGCCGCCCTCGGCCGAGCGGACGGCGCTTTGCGCGGCGATCTGGTGGCTGGGCGGCGTGGTGGTGCCGCTGGAGCCGAGCTTGCCGCAAGCCCGGCTGACCATGGCGCTCCAAGGCTCGGGGTTGCGGTTGTTGGTGCATCACCCGCAAGGCGCAGGCGGCGGCGGAAGCTTTGCGGCGGTGCGCCATCTGGGCTGCGAGGAACTGCTCGCTCGTGGCGATGCGCCCGACCTTGCGCAGTTGGCCGAACGCGCCGGGCGCGTCCTGCCCGACCATCCCGCCGTCGTGCTTTACGGCGAGGGCCGGCAGGACACCGCGCGCGGCGTGGTGCTGAGCCACCGGGCGCTGCTGTGCGCGGCGCAGGGACTGGCCGCGCGCTATGGCATCGGGGCGGGGTCGCGGCTGGCGGTGCCCTTGCCGCTGAATCACACTGCGCGGCTGACCGCCGAACTGGCCGTCCTGGTGGCCGGCGCGGCGCTGTGCGACCTGCCGGCCTTTTCGGCGCCGGCAAGCCACCTGATCCTGGCGGACGCGGACGCGCCGCCGCAAGCCCCGCCCCCGCCGCAGATGCAGCCGGGCATGGTCCTGCTCAGCGGCGATGCAAGGCTGATCCGCGGCTGGCAGCGCGCCTTGCCGCAGAGCCGCATCTTCAACAGCTACCTGCGCGCCGAACTGGCGGGCATCGCCATCTGTTCGGACCCGCGTGACCCGCCACATACCGCGCAGACCACCGCCGGCCGGCCGCTGCGCGGGGTCGAGGTGATGATCGTCGATCCCCGCACCTCGATGGACATGCTGCTTTACGAGATCGGCGAGATCTGGATCCGCGGCGCGCCGCTGATGCTGCGTTATCACGACGACCTGCGCGCCAGCCGCAAGGTGCTGGACCGCAGCGGTTTCTTCAAGACCGGAGAGATGGGCTATCTCGATTCCGAGGGCCGCGTGATCGTCTGCCGCGACGCCTTCGCGCAGATCTGAACCTGCCGGTTTTTCTTTTGACCGCTGCGCGAGGCGCGTGCAGCGGCCAGACATTTCATGGAGGAGGCAAGGATGGCCCAGACAGAAACCTGCGACGTTCTGGTCATCGGCTCGGGGGCGGGGGCGCTGACCTCGGCGGTGACCTGCGCCAAGGCGGGGCTGAAGGTGCTTGTCACCGAAAAGGCCGGCCAGTTCGGCGGCACCACGGCGACCTCGGGCGGCGTGCTGTGGGTGCCGGGCAGCCGGCATGCCAAGGCGCTTGGCGCCCGTCTGGGGGTTCAGGACGACGGCAACCTGGTGCGGGCCTATCTGCGGCACGAGACCGGCAATTGCTATGACGAGGCGCGGATCGAGGCCTATCTGGAGCATGCCCCGCGCATGGTCGATTACCTGGAAGACCATACCGAGGTGAAATTCTATCCGATGGAATTTCCCGACTATCACCCCGAAACCGAGGGCGGCTCGCGCATCCGCTCGGTCGGGACGATGGATTACGACGCGGGCAAAATGGGCGAGCTGATGAAGACGCTCAAAGGCGAGTTGCCGCAGACGCTGTTCCTGGGGCTGGCCATCGGCTCGACGCTGGAGATGAAGCAGTTCCTGGCGGCGGGCCGCTCGCCCATGGCGATGGCCTATGTGATCCGCCGCATGGCGCGGCATTTCATGGACCTGGCGCTGAAGGGATCGTCGCAGCGCATCGTGCGCGGCCGGGCGCTGATCGCGCGGCTGGCGCGGACGGCGCATGACCTGGGCGTGCCGTTCTGGCTGAACGCCCCGGCGCAGCGGCTGATCCGCGAGGGAGACCGCGTCGCCGGGGCCGAGATCCTGCGCGACGGCAAGCCGGTGCGGGTGCTGGCGCGCCACGCCGTCGTGCTGGGGGCGGGGGGCTTTCCGCGCGACAAGGACCGCCGCGCCCGGCAATACCCCGGCCATGCCCGGACGATGGAGCCGGTGACGCCCGCGCCCGTCACCAATGTCGGCGACGGCATCCGCATGGCCGAGGAGGTCGGCGCGCAGTTCAATGCCGATCTGTTGCAGCCCGCCGCTTGGCTGCCGACCTCGCGCCTGCCGGGGGCGGTGGACCAGAACGGCGTCTGGCCGCATCTGACCGACCGCAACAAGCCGGGCTTTATCATGGTGCTGCCGGATGGCCGGCGCTTTGCCAATGAAAGCGCGCCCTATCACGACCTTGTGCCGGCCATGCTGGACGCCTTCGAAAGGCGCGGCGCCGATCGTGCCTTTCTGATCGGCGACGACCGCGCGATCCGGCGCTGGGGCATGGGCTTCGTCCGGCCCTTCCCGATTCCCAAGGGCCGCTATCTGCGCAACGGCTACCTGACCCGCGCCGCCACGCCCGAGGCGCTGGCGCGCAAGCTGGGCATCGACGCCGAGGCGCTGGCCCAGACGATCCGCGACTTTTCGCGCCATGCCGCCGAGGGGCGCGACCCAGAGTTCCACCGCGGCGAATCAGCCTATGACCGCTATCAGGGCGATGAGAATCACGGCCCCAACCCGGCTCTGGGGCCGCTGGACAAGGGCCCCTATTTCGCGGTGCGCATCTATCCGGGCGAAATCGGCACCTATAAGGGCCTGAAGACCGACGAACATTCGCGGGTGATCGGGCAGGGCGGCCAGCCCATCGCCGGGCTTTACGCGGCGGGCAACGATCAGTCCAACGTGTTCGGCGGCTCTTATCCCGGGGCAGGGGCGACGATCGGCCCGGCCGTGACCTTCGGCTGGATCGCCGCGCGCGACATCGCCCGGCAGGCGGGGCGCGAAGTGCCTGGCGGCGCTTGACGAAACCGCCGGGGGCCGGAACGATCCGGCCCCCGGCGGTCGGCCGTCAGATGTTGATCGCCCGGCCCATGGCGGCGAGAACCGCCTCCTTCATCGTCTCGGAAAGGGTCGGGTGCGGAAAGACCGCTTCGGCCAGTTCGCGATCCGTGGTCTCGAGCTCCATTGCCAGGACGAAGCCCTGGATCATCTCGGTCACCTCGGCCCCGACCATATGCGCGCCCAGAAGCTCGCCGGTCTTGCGGTCGTGGATGACCTTGACCAGCCCCTGGTCGGCGCCAAGCGCGATGGCCTTGCCATTGGCCAAGAACGGGAACTTGCCGACCGCGATGTCGTGCCCTTCGGCCCGCGCCCGCTCCTCGGTCAGCCCGACCGAGGCGATCTGCGGATCGCAATAGGTGCAGCCGGGAATGCGGTTGCGGTTCAGCGCATGGGGATTCTGGCCGGCGATGGCCTCGACGCAGATCACCGCCTCGTGTTCGGCCTTGTGCGCCAGCATCGGGCCGCCGGCCAGATCGCCGATGGCATGGATACCCGCGACATTGCTGCGGCCCAGGTCGTCGGTGCGCACGAAACCCCGCTCCAGCGCCACGCCGGCCTCGGCCAAGCCCAGGTTCTCGCTGTTGGGCTGAACCCCCGCGGCGACCAGCACATGGCTGGCCTCGATGCTGCGCGTCTCGCCCTTGCCGTCGCGCAGCGTGGCGGTCACGCCTTCGGCGCCCCGATCAAGCTGTGTCACCGTGCAGTCGGTATGAAAGGCGATGCCGCGCCGGGCAAATTGCTGGCGGGCGAAATCCGCGATCTCGGTATCCTCGGCTGGCAGGATGCGCGGCGCCGCCTCGACCACCGTGACCTGCGCGCCAAGCGCGGCAAAGAAGGACGCGAACTCGATGCCGATGGCGCCCGAGCCGACCACCAGAAGATGGCCGGGCAGGTCGGTCGCGGCCAGAGCCTCGAAATAGGTCCAGACGCGCTGGCCGTCGGGCTCCAGCCCCGGCAGGACACGCGGGCGCGCCCCGGTGGCCAGGATGACATGCCGCGCGGTATAGCGGCCGGCCCCCAGCGCGCCCTTGGGCGGCTTGGCTGCTGCGTTGCGGGGATGCGGCTGGGCGGGCTCGACCGTGACGGCACCCGGCCCATCCAGCCGGGCCTGGCCCCAGATCACGTCGATGCGGTTCTTGCGCATCAGCATGGCGACGCCCCCGGCCATGCGGCCCGCGACCCCGCGCGAGCGTTCGACCATCGCCCCCAGATCGGCCGCGACCTCGCCCGTGACCCGGACGCCGTAATCGGCGGCGCGGCGGGCGATTTCCAGCGCCTCGGCCGATTTCAGCAGCGCCTTGGTCGGGATGCAGCCCCAGTTCGAGCAGATGCCGCCCAGATGCTCGCGTTCCACGATGGCGGTCTTCAGGCCCAGCTGCGCTGCGCGGATCGCGGCGACATAGCCGCCCGGCCCGGCACCCACGACGATGACATCATAATCCTGCATGGCTTCCTCTGTTTCAGGAGATTCTGCAGTTTGTTATACAAACAATGTAGCTATTGTATATTGCAATTCGGCCCGATCCGGTGCAGTTTCGGTTTGATCGAGGCGGCCGGCCCGGCATAGCGCCGGCTTTTCCAATCGACGCGTATGCCGACGGCAAGGCGCGAAAACCAAGGAGGAACGGATGGATCTGGGACTGAAGGGCAAGCGCGCCATCGTGACGGGGGCGACCCGCGGCATCTGCCGCAGCCTGGTGGAAATTCTGGCGCAGGAAGGCGCCGATATCGCCTTCTGCGCCCGCAAGCAGGACGAGGTCGATGCCACCGTCGAGGCGCTGAAGCCTTACGGCACGCGAATCATCGGCGGGACCGCCAACGTCAAGGATGCCGAGGGCTACAAGTCCTGGCTGCAACAGGCCGCCGAGGAGCTCGGCGGCGTCGATATCTTCGTGCCCGGCGTCTCGGCGGGCGGCGGCATGGATGGCGAGAAAAGCTGGTACAAGGCCTTCGAGATCGACCTGATGGGCTGCGTGCGCGGCTTTGACGCGCTGTTCCCGACCTTCAAGGCGCAGGGTTCGGGCAATGTCGTCTTCATCTCGACCACGGCGGCGGTCGAGACCTTCATCGGGCCGATGGCCTACAACGCGCTCAAGGCCGCGCTGATCACCTATGGCAAGCAACTGTCCCAAGCCCATGCCAAGCGCGGGCTGCGGGTGAACACGGTCTCGCCCGGCCCGATCATGATCGAGGGCGGCTCCTGGGACCAGGTGCGCCAGCAGGACGAGGCGTTCTTCCGCTCGATCCTGGCGCAGCAGCCCGACGGCCGCATGGGCGAGGCCGACGAGGTGGCCCGCGCCATCGCCTTCCTGGCCTCGGACGCGGCAAGCTGGATCAACGGCGTCAACCTTGTCGTGGACGGCGGCTTCACCAAGCGCGTCCAGTTCTGACGGCCGCGCCGATGCTGATCCGTTACGATGCCAAGGTGCGGCTTCTGGTGGTGACCAAGGGCCATCCCTATGATCGCACGGCCTTTTGCGAGCTTTTTGATTCGCTCAAGGGGATCAGCTGGACGCATGTGGAACAACCCGCCGCCGCGCAGCTGATCGCCTGCGGCGGCGGGCAGGACCATGACCTGATCCTGTTCTACGACGTGCCGGGCATCCAGTTCCGCACCCCGAACCCGCCCGACCTGATCGAGCCGGACGAGGGCTTCAAGGCCGGGTTCCGCGCCCTGCTAGCCAGCGGCAAGCCCTTGCTGTTTCTGCACCACGCCATCGCCGGCTGGCCGCTTTGGGACGAATATGCCGAGGTGATCGGCGCGCGCTTCTTCTATCAACCGGGGTGCTACAAGGGCCGGGCGCATCCCGATTCCGGCTACCTGTTCCCCGTCACCTACCGGGCCGAGCCGGTGGGCGCGCATCCCGTGACCGAGGGGCTGGGCGACGGTTTCGAGCTGACCGACGAGCTTTATCTTTTCGAGATGCTGGAAGAGGTGGTGCCGCTTTTGCGGGCCAAGACCGATTTCGACCCGGCGCGGTTCCACTCGGCCAAGAATGCGCTTGCGGCGCGGATGTGGACCTCGGACGGCTGGACGCCGCCGCGGGGGACCGACCTGATCGGCTGGGCCAAGGTTTCCGGCCGGTCGCCCACGGTCACGCTGCAATGCGGCAACGACGGTGCGACTTTCGCCCATCCGGCCTTCCGCAAGCTGCTGAGAAACACCCTCGACTGGTTGCTGAGCCCTGACGCGCGCGAATGGGCGGCGGGCGAGAGCGCCCAAGTGTAAGGAAAGACCATGTCGCAAAGCGAAAATCCCCTGACGCCCCCGGCCGAAGTCGAAGCCGCGGGGCAGCACACCAATGCGCGGGTTCTGGCGCAATCCGCAGCCCGCTGGCCCGACCGGCCGCTGTTGCTGCTGGACGGCGAACGACTGAGCTATGCGCAGATGCTGGCCGAGGCCGAACGCTATGCCGCGGCGCTGCTGGCGCAGGGGGCGGGGCCGGGCACGCGCATCGGCATCCTGGGTCCGAACTCGGTCGAATACGTCAAGCTGGTTTACGCGGCGGGCATGATCGGCGCCTGCGCCATCACGCTGAACGCCCGCTTCAAGGAGGCGGATCTGGTCTATGCGCTGGACCATGCCGAGGCCGGTTTCCTGTTCATCGGCGGCCAGGCCAAGTCCTTCATGGATTTCCGCGCCATGCTGGTGCGCATCTATCCCGAATTGGAGGGCTGGGACGGCAAGGCGCCGCTGTCGCTGGCGGCGGCGCCGCACTTGCGCCGCCTGTTCAACTTCGGCGACCCGGACGAGACGGTCTGGCCCGACGAGGCCGCGTTCCTTTCTGCCGCGACGCCCGCGCATCTGGACCAGGCCCGGCGGCTGCGCGACGAAATCCCGTCGCAAAGCGATGCGCTGATCATCTATTCCTCGGGCACGACGGCGCATCCCAAGGCCTGCATCCTCAGCCATCGCAACCTGTCGCAGATCGGCATGTCCTTTGCCCGGCGCTTCCGGCTGGGTCCCGAGGACGTGGTCTATAACCCGATGCCGTTCTTTCACATGTCCTCGATGCTGCCGATGGCCGCCTGCCGGGCCGTGGGCGCGATGCAGATCTGCACCGGCCATTTCAAGCCGCAGGAGGCGCTGCGCCAGATGCAGGACGAGCGGGCGACCTTCGCCTATGTGTCCTTCCCGACCATCGTCGGCGGTATCCTGAACGATCCGGGCTTTGCCCAGGCCGACCTGTCCTCGGTCCGGCTGCTGCATTGCGTGGGGCCGGCGGACCTGTTGCGGCGCTATGGCGAAAGCCTGCCGGGGGTGCGCTTCGTCAATGCCTATGGGCTGACCGAGGGCAGCGGCGTTCCGGTCTGGTCCGATCCTTGGGATCCGGCCGACGATCCCTTTACCCATTCCGGCAAGGCCTTCGACGGGCTCGAGATCGCCGCCTTCGACCCCGAGACCGACCGGCGCCTGCCGCCCGACACCCGCGGCGAATTGAGGCTGCGCGGCTTTTGCCGGTTCAGCGGCTATCTCAAGGACGACGCGGCGACGGCGCAGGTGCTGCGCGCCGACGGCTGGCTTTGCACCGGCGATCTCGGCTATGTCGATGCCGGCGGGATCGTCACCTATGACGGCCGGCTCAAGGACATGCTGAAGATCGGCGGCGAGAATGTTGCCGCACTCGAGATCGAAAGCTATCTCTGCTCCCACCCCGACATCGAGCTGGCGCAGGTCATCGCCGTGCCCGACGGCCATCTGTTCGAGGTGGCGGCGGCCTATGTCGAGCTGCGGCCGGGCGCGCGGCTGACGGCGGCGGAGGTGGTGGATTACTGTCTGGGCCGCATCGCCAGCTACAAGGTGCCGCGCTATGTGCGCTTCGTGACCGAATGGCCGATGTCCACCACCAAGATCCAGAAATTCCGGCTGCCGCGCGAATTTGCAGCCGAGGAATATTTCGACGTCAAGCAGTTGATGGCCCAACGCCGGTCGGCCTGAGTTCGCCCCCTTCTACGGCGCATAAAAAAGGCCCCGGTCCATTGGATCGGGGCCTTGAAGTGCCGTCGGGCAAGGCGCGGCCCGCCGGCGGAGGGAACTATTCCGCGGCGGCGCGGGCGGCTTTCGCGGCCCGGACGGCGCCGGCGATCTCGGCATTGGTGGGATTGCGGCGCAGGGTCAGCCCGCCGTTGACCTGAAGATTCTCGCCGGTCAGGAAGCAGGCATCGGTGCAAAGCCAGGTGATCGCTTCGGCCGTGTCCTCCAGCGTGCCGACGCGGCCCAGCGGATATTCCCGCGCGAATGCGCCGACCAGTGCCTCGTTCCTGGCCGCGCGCCCGGTCATGGGCGAGGCGGTAAAGCCCGGCGAGACCGAGTTGGCCCGGATCCCGCGCGCGCCGAACTCGTTGGCGATGCAGCGGATGACGTGATCCATCCCGGCCTTGGTGCCCATATAGGCGGCGTGGTCGTCCATCATGATCCGCGCCGTGGCCGAAGAGACCTGCACGATCGACCCGCCGTCCGCCATCCGCCGCAGCATGGACTGGAAGAATTCGAACGGGCCGATGAATTGCAGCCGCGTCATCCGCTCAAGCTCGTCCCGGCTGGTGTCAAGGAACGGCACCAGCAGGCCCCAGCCGGTACAGTTCACCGCGATGTCGATGCCGCCCATCCGCGCCACGGCGGCCTCGGCCAAGGCCTCGTTGTCCTCGGTCCGGGTGATGTCGGCGGTGACGGCATGGCCGCCGATCTCGGCCGCCAGTTCCTCCAGCACGTCCTGGTGGCGGCCGGCGACGGTGACCTGCGCGCCCTCGGCGGCAAAGCGGCGGGCCAGCACCTGGCCCAGATTGTCCTTGCCGGCGGCGCCAATGATGACGGCGCGCTTTCCCTCGAGTCTAGGCATTCGCTCTCCCCTGGTTTGCGATGGCTGTTTCGCGGTTGCGGACCAGGTTCAGGAAACGGTCCAGATCGCCCGCGAATTGCGAATTGTTGTCGCCGACGACCATGTGCCCGGCATCCTCGACATGCCAGACCAGCGCCTGAGGCGCGCTGCGGCGAAAGGCGGCCTCGGCCTCGTCCGTGACCAGGTTGCTGTCCATCCCGCGCAGCAGCAGGACCGGGCAGGTGATGTTGCGCAGGTCCTGGTCCAGCCGTTGCGCCAGATCCGGGGTCAGTCGGCCGTGGCGCCGGCCGCGCACGAAGGCCGGGTCCCAATGCCAGACCAGCCGCCCATCGTCCCGCCGGCGCAGATAGCGCGCCAGCCCCGTGGCCTGGCCGGCCGGGCGCGGCGCCTGCTTGCGATAGGCCGAGACGGCGCGGGATGCTTCGTCCAGGTCGGCGAAGCCCTGGTCCAGGTGGCTGCCCATGAAGCCCAGCACTTCGGCCACGCCGGCCTTGTCCACTTGCGGCACCACATCGACCAGCACCAGCGCGTGGAACAGTTCGGGCGCATAGCGGCCGACCGCTGCCAGCGCCCCATTGCCGCCCAGCGAGGCGCCGACGTGATAGATGCCACCCCCCAGTTGCTGCGCGACCTCGGCAATGTCGCGGCCATAGCGTTCCAAGCCGTAATCCCCCGCCGGATCCCAGTCGCTGGCGCCATGCCCGCGCAGGTCCAGCGCGACGGTGCGCCAACCCTTTTCCGCCTGTGCCCGCGCCACGCCTCGCCAGGAATAGCGGGTCTGCCCGCCGCCATGCGCCAACAGGATCGTCGGTCCCGCGCCATAGCTTTCCGCCTCCAGCCGCAGCCCGTCCGAGGTGCGAAGTTCAAGGATCTCGGGCTTGGTCATGGCATGGTCTCCGGCAAGTCGCGGTCGAGCCAGGCGATGCCGCGCCGGATCAGCCGGTGAAATACCGGCAGGATCCAAGCGCCGCGCTCGACGAAGGGATAGGTCTCGGCCAGGGGCTGCATGTCATAGCGCCCCCTGGCATGGCCGGGGGTCAGATACAGAACGCCACCCTTGCCGCGCGGGCGCAGGTAAAAGCTCTGATGCTGCCCCTTGGGCCAGTCGCGGGTCTGAAACAGCGTCGTCTCGCCCTGGAACTCCGAGGCCAGCAGGACCAGGTTCCCCTCGGCATGGCGCTGGAGATAATGCTCGTCCTCCAGGAAGAACGCCTCGATCCCTTCGGTCAGCGGATGGGCCTCAACGGGGCGGATGCGATAGCGGCCGGGTACGGGATGGGCCAGGAACTGGCTGCCCAGCAGGTCGAACAGCAGCGGCTCCATTTCCGGAGTCAGCACCTTGCCGTCGGGCCGGATCTGGATCGCCGAATTGGTGCCGTGCAGCGCGAACCAGCGCCCGCCGCGCCCCACCCAGTCGGCCAGCGCCGCAGTCTGCGCCGCGTCGGGCAAAAGCGCGCTGGTATAGGTGATCAGCGCATCGCAACGCTCCAGCGCGGCCAGGTCTGAATAATCGTGGCGCAGATCGACGCGCAGATGCTCGTGCCGGGCCAGCTGCGCCAGCAGTTCCAGCCGGACAAAATCGAAGTCGTGGTAAAGCCCGCCGACCACCAGCAGAACCCGGCGCACGGGGCGCATGACCTAGCCCTCCCGCCGATAGACCATGTCGGTCGAGACAAAGGAAAACACCGTCTCGCCGTCCTGGTTGGTAAGCGCGTGGCGCAGCGTCGCCATCCCCACCGCGGGCCGCGAGGCCGAGGGACGCAGTGCCTCGATGCGGGAATGCGCCACAATCCGGTCGCCCGGCCGCACCGCGCGCGACCAGCGCACATTGTCCCAGGCGACGCCGCAGACCCATGCGATGTCGCCGTTCACCTCGTGGTCCAGGATGCGCCACAGGCAGGCGGTGTAAAGCCCGCTGGCGATGACACCGCCGAACAGCGACTGGTCGGCGGTCGCCGGGTCCATGTGAAAGAATTGCGGGTCGTAGCGGGTGGCGAAGTCGATCATCGGCCCTTCTTCGACCAGCATCTCGCGCGAGCGGGTTTCCTCGCCCACCACCAGGTCTTCCCAGCGGCGGGGCGGCTTCGCGTCACGATCCGACATAAGATTCCAACACGTGATGAAAGTGGCGGATGCGCAGTTCCTGGTCGCCGATCCACAGCCCGTCGAAACTGTCCGAGTTCATCCCCGCCTGCACGCCCGGCAGGTTGTAGGCGTCCTGGTCCAGCACCAGGCCCAGCGACTTCTCGCCATGCTTGAACTGTTCGTGGCGTGGCTTTTTCGGGCGCGGCTCGTCCTTCTTCAGCAGTTTGAAGATGAACACGTCGAAGAACATCTTGTTGGGATCGCTTGGATGTGGGCGCTGGCGGAACAGCATCAGATCGTCGGCATGGGTGTTCAGCGTCAGGTTCGGGAAGATGTTGTAGTGGTAATCGTCCGTCAGCTGGTCGTCGTTCAGGTCGCTGTAATCCAGCCCCATCGCGGGGCCGTGTTTGCGCTTGAACGCTTGCAGCGCCTTGCGCACCTCGGTCACGCGGCCGTCGAAATCGGCCGGGTTCATCCCCGCCTCTTTCATGGCGTGCTTGATCAAATGCGGGATCTCGGTGGTTTCCTCGACCCGGTGCGAGATGGTCGAGAAGGGCACCAGATAGCGGTTGTGCCGGCCATAGCAATCGATCTGGACGTCCTTGTCCTCAATGAAATACAGCAACTCCGGGTGGATGCCCTGCACGTGATAGGATTCGTTGAAGGCATCGACCGAGGTCTTCCAGTTGCAGTCCCATTCGACGGTCATGTCGGCGACCTTGACCATGCGCTCGAAGTGATAGGGCTCCAGATGCTCGGGCAGGGGCGCGAGATAGTCCAGCAGCGGCTCGGCCTCGGGGTTCATCGAGAACCAGACGAAGCTGTTCCAGGTGTCGCATTTCACCTCGCGCAGACCCTTGCAGGGCGGTGCGCCCTGCGGAAAGGTCTCGAGGTCGGGGATGTTCTCGAACGCGCCGTCCAGCCCGTATTCCCAGAAGTGATACTGGCACTTGAAGCTGGTCGCATTGCCCTCGCCGACCATGATGCGGTTTCCGCGATGCAGACAGACATTGAAGAAGCCGCGCACCGACATGTCCTTTTGCCGGACCAGGATGATCTCTTCCTTGCCGATGGAGGTGACGTGATAGTCGCCGGGATTCGGAATGTCGTCCATCCGGCAGCCCAGCAACCAGACCTTGGTCCACATGCGTTCCCATTCCAGGCGCATGTATTCGGCCGAGGTGTAACGCTCCTTCGGGATCGTCGCCGAGCCAAAATCTGGCTTCGCGGCAGGCGTGGCCGGCGTGCGAGTGAAATCGGTCGGCTTGATGCGTTCGACGGGCATGAATGGAACCTTCCTGAGATTCAAAACGGGACGCGCTTGGAAAAGCCGCCGTCCACCAGCAGATGCGATCCGTTGCACCAGGACGCGGCCGGGCTTGCCAGGAACACGGCCGAGCGCGCGATCTCCTCGGCCGTCCCCATGCGGCGCGTGGGCTGCTGGCGGACGGCGTTGTCGTAGATGCGCGAGCGGGCGACGCGGATCATTTCCCAGTTCGAGCCCTTGAACATGGTCGGGCCGGGGGACAGGCAGTTGACGCGGATGCCTTCGGGGGCAAGCTGCTGGGAAAGCTGCTTGGACCAGGTGACCAGCGCCGCCTTGATGGCGTTATAGGCCATCGGCGCGACAAAGGTCTCGGACGCGGCCATCGTCGCCAGGATCAGGATCGAGGGGCATTTCGACTGGCGCAGGGCGGGCAGCGCCTCCTCGACGCCGCGGACGGCGGACATCAGGTCGATCTCGAAATTGCGATACCAGTAGCGTTCCTCGTCCGTGCCGCCGCCAGCCGAGAGCGAGGCGACGAAGATGTCCAGCCCGCCCAGCGCCTCGACCGAGTTCCGCGTCCAGTTGCGCATGGCCTCGCCATCGCGGCCCTGAACGGTTTCGCCGTGGAAGCGGACTCCCGCGGCGTCCATCTGCCGACGCAGCGATTCGATGCGCTCGGGCGCCCGGCCGCAGGTGGCAAGGGCGCAGCCTTCCTCGGCCAGGACATGCACGATCGCATTGCCGATTCCCCGCGTTCCCCCGGTCACCGCCGCCTTGAGGCCCTTCAACCGCAGATCCATTCCGCACTCCGCTGACGTTCTTCGCTTGCTGCCGGAATATTACATGCCCGGCGATGGAAAACAATATAAATACTCCTCTTGTATAATGAGACGTTACTATTGTATATTCAAACAAGCGGAAGTCGCTTGGCAACAGCCTTGGGCAGAGGAACCATGACCCTACAAACAGACATGCAAGAACTCGACGGCGACGCCACCGATGCGGCGGGCGGCCAGGGGCGGATCGACTACCGGGGCGTTCTTACGGGTATCCGGGTGCTGGACCTGACGCGGGTCGTTGCCGGACCCCTGGCGGCGCAGACCCTGGCCGACCTGGGCGCCGACGTCATCAAGATCGAGCGGGTCGGCGATGGCGACGATCTGCGCACCCTGGGCCCGCCCTGGATCGAAGGCCGTCCTGGCGCGCCCGAGCAATCGACCTATTTCCAGATGGTCAACCGCAACAAGCGCTCGATCGGACTGGATTTCGCGCGCCCCGAGGGCGCCGCGCTACTGCGTCGGCTTGCCGCCGAATCGGACGTGTTCATCGAGAACTTCCGTACCGGCACCTTGGCGCGTTACGGGCTGGGCTATGAAGATCTGCGTAAGGTCAATCCCAGGTTGATCTATTGCTCGATTACCGGCTTCGGGCAGACCGGGCCTTATAACGACCGCTCTGGCTATGACTATCTGGTGCAGGCCATGGGCGGGCAGATGGCCGTCACCGGCCAGCCCGAGGCCGATGGCGGCATCCCGACCCGCGTCGGCGTGCCCATCGCCGACATCACCGCCGGCAACAACGCCGCCATCGCCATCCTCGCTGCCTTGCTGCATCGTCAGAACGGCGGGCCGGGCCAGCATATCGACATCGCGCTGTTCGACAGCCAGGTGGCGCTGCTGATGAACAATATCGGGTCGTGGCTGAACGCGCGCGCACCGCTGCCGCGCACCGGCAACGAACATCCGACCGCAGTGCCGAACGGCGTTTTCGAATGCGCGGACGGCTTTGTCTTGATTGCGACCTTCAACGACCGTGAGTTCGCCCGGCTGGCCGGCGCGTTGGGCCACCCGGAATGGGCCGAGGATCCGCGCTTCCTGCGTTCGCGCGACCGGTTGGAGAACCGCGTGGCGCTGACGGTCGAGATGAACGCGGTCCTGTCCACCAACCTGCGCGCGCATTGGATGGAAAGGATCCTTGCCGCCAAGGTTTCTTGCGGGCCGATCAACGAGATGCCCGACATCGAGGAGGATCCCCAGCTTCAGGCGCGCGGGATGTTCGTGAGCATGGAGCATCCCGTCACAGGCACCGTGCGACTGGTCGGCAGCCCGCTGCGGCTGTCCGAGACGCCAGTGGCTTATCGCTCGGCCCCACCGCTGGCCGGAGAGCATAACGACGAGGTGCTGCGGCAATGCCTCTCGCTTTCCGCCGAGGAGTTGGAGAAGCTGCGCGCCGAAGCGATCATCTGAGGGGCCGGCCATGGCAGCACCATCCACAGCGTCATTGGGCCCCGAGGCTGAGTATCTGCAAGCCCTGCGCGAGGGCCGCTTCTGCTTCCAGCGCACGGCCGCGGGACGGGCGGTGTTTCCGCCGCGCCTTGCCGCGCCCGGCGACGGGGCGGCGCTGGAATGGGCGCAATCCTCGGGCCGCGGCCGGGTCCATGCCGTGACCGAGCAGCCGCAAAAACCGCCCGCGCCCAGCCGCATCATCGCCATCGTCGAGATGGAAGAGGGCTTCCGCCTACTGTCGCGGATCGAAACCGAGGTCCCGGTCAGGATCGGCCAGTGCCTGCGCGCGGTGATCGCCGGCGAAAGCGATCCGCCGCATGTGTTTTTCGTGCCGCAAGGGGAACAGGATGAAGGATAAGGCCTTTCCGCGCGCCGCCTGCGCCATCGCCGGGGCCGCCACCTTCGGCATCGGCCTGTGCGAGGGCCACAGCGCGCTCGAGATGACCGCCAGGGCCGGGCTTCTGGCGCTTCAGGACGCGGGCCTCGGCCTTGCCGATGTGGATGGGCTTTTCACCTGCCTGCCCGAGGACCTGCTGGGCGGGTTGGCGGTTGCGGAATATCTGGGCGTCGGCGCCCGGTTCGTGGACAACAACCGCACCGGCGGCTCGTCCTTTCTGAACCACCTGATGACGGCCTGCTTCATGATCTCGGCCGGATACATGGAGACGGCGCTGATCTGCTACGGCTCGAACCAGCGCTCGGCGGCGGGACGGCTGGTTTCGGCCCTGCGCGGCTCGGTCTACGAGGCGCCGCATGGCGCGCGGATGCCCATTGGGGGCTATGCGCTGGCCGCCAGCCGCCACATGCACGACTATGGCACCACCAGAGAGCAACTGGGCGCGGTGGCGCTGGCCGCGCGCGCCTGGGCGCGGCTGAACCCCGAGGCCTTCCGGCGCGAGCCGCTGGACATGCAGGAATACCTGGCCGCGCGCATCGTTTCCTCGCCGCTGGGCGCGCTGGATTGCTGCCTGGTCACGGACGGGGCGGCGGCTGTGGTCGTGACCTCTCGCGCGCGCGCCGGTGATCTGCGCAAGAAGCCGGTGACGGTGCTGGGGGCGGGGGCCGAGACCACGCACAAGGAAATCGCTGCCATGCCCGACCTTTGCATCACCGGCGCCAGGCTGTCGGGCCAGCGCGCCTATGCTGCCGCGGGCTACGGCCCCGCCGACATGGACATGGTGCAGCTTTACGACGCCTTTACCATCAACACGATCCTGTTTCTGGAAGATCTCGGCTTTTGTCCCAAGGGTGAGGGTGGGCGCTTCGTCCAGGACGGGGCCATCGCGCCCGGTGGCGCGCTACCGGTCAATACCAATGGCGGCGGGTTGTCCTGCGTGCATCCGGGCATGTATGGGCTGTTCACGCTGGTCGAGGCCGTGCGCCAGATCCGCGGAGAGGCGGGCGAGCGCCAGTTGGCGGTGGCCAATCTCGCGCTGTGCCACGGCAACGGCGGGGTGCTGTCCTCGCAGACCAGCGTCATCCTGGGCAGCATGGATACGGTCTGACCCCTCGGTCCTGGCGAAAGGACAAGGCCCGCGAACGTGGCGGGCCTTGGATTTTCAGAAGGTGAACTTTACCACGCCCTGGAGGCGGGTATTGTCGAAGCTCGCCCCGTCGAACTGCTCGCGCTCGACATAGACTGCCTCGGCAGCCAGCATCACGGATTTCGTCGCGAAATAGCGGTAGGTCACATGGGTCGTGCTGATTTCCCTGGTGTCACTGCCCAGCGCGCCGGCAAAGTCATCGAAGCGCTGGAAGCCATGCGCCAGCGAAAGATCGCTTTTCTCACCCAGCTTCTGGGTGACGCCTAACTTCACGCCCTTGGCCTTGACCGGGTCGCCCGCGGCATCGATGTCGTAGGCGTATTTGCCTGCGGCTCCCACCTCCAGCCCCGAGAAACCGGCATTGTTCAGCAAGGTCGAGATGCCCTTGCCCCCAATATATTGTGCATGCAGCTTGCCGCCCTGCCAGGCCTCGTAATCGGCGCCGATGGCATAGCCGAAACCACTGACATCACCGAAACTGCTGGTTTCCAGACCGCGCGAGATCGCGCCCATGCCGACCTTCAGCGGCCCATTCGCATAGCCCGCGAAACCGGACACGGCGATGCGTGACGCGGTGCCGGGCGCATAATCCTCTTCCAGCGCAACGGAAAAGCGCCACTGGTCGTTGGGCCGGAAGGTGTAACGGACCTGCGGCGTGCGGTAATAGCTGCCGCCCGCCAGGCCGTTGAAGTCCTGCACCGCGGCAGGGCCCCCCTCGGCCGGCACCCAGTTGGTCCAGGTCTGACCCGCCAGCAGCGACCCGACCTCGCCATAGGCATGGCGCAGGCGGAAATTGCCACCGCCGCTGCCGAAGAAATCGCCTTCAAGGGTAAGATTCACCTCTCCGATGTCGGTGTCGATGGTGGCGCGCAGGCCCAGCCGGCTTTCATAGGCATGGGCGTTCGAGCCCGAACCTTCCAGCGGGCTGCCGGCCGTCACGCCGGCCATGGCCCCGGTGGTCGCGCCCAGATCGTAGTTGTTGTCCGTGATGAGGTCGAGTTTCGTATACCCGTAAAACGTCAATTTTACACCCGGCGCCAGAGCCAGATGGCCGCTTTCGGTCTGGCGGTTCTCCAGCGCGGCTATGCGCGCCTCCAGAACCGTCAGATCCTGCGCGGCTGCCGCGCCTGCTCCTCCGATCAGGACTGCTGCGGCCATCTGACTGGCCGATCCTATCTTTCCCTTGATTTCCATCTCATTCCTCCCAAACCGTCCTTGCCTGGACATGGCGGTACCCTTGATCCGCTGGAGCGGCCGCACGCGGATGCGGGCAGCGGTCCTTTGCCGAATCTTTATCGATTTGCATACTTACAAATTTAATATGCATACTTAATCTGACGAAAATGTGTGCGACAGGCAAGAATTATCCGCAAGATAAGTAATAATTATTGTTTTTATTCAGCATGTTGACGGAAATTAAAACGGCGGCGCTGGCAGCGTTTCCACGCAGCCTGCGCCGTCTCCAGGTCCGTTCTCCAGGTCCGTTTTTCGTACCGTTCAGTTCATTTCTATGGCCAAAGCGATGCCCTGTCCGCCGCCGATGCACATCGTCACCAGGCCGCGACGTCCGCCGATGCGTTTGAGTTCATTGATCGTCTTGACCAGCAGGATGCTGCCCGTCGCACCGACCGGGTGGCCCAGGGCGATGGCGCCGCCATTGGGGTTGACGCGGGCCGGGTCCAGATCAAGGGCGCGCGTCACCGCAACCGCCTGGGCGGCAAAGGCCTCGTTCGACTCGATCACGTCGAAATCCGTCGCCTTGAGGCCGGTGCGCTCCAACAATTGCCGGACCGCCGGAACCGGGCCGATGCCCATCACCTCGGGCCTTACCCCGGCGATCGCATGGTCCAGGATGCGCGCGACCAGCGTCAGCCCCAGCCGTTCCGCCGCCTCGGCTCGGGCCAGCACCAGGGCAGCCGCGCCGTCGTTGATCCCCGAGGCATTGCCGGCCGTGACCGAGCCGTCCTTGCGAAACACCGGCTTCAACTGCGCGAGTGCTTCCAGCGAGGTTTCCTTCGGGTGTTCGTCGCGGTCGAACAGTTCGACGCCGCGCCGGCTGCACAACTCGACAGGGACGATCTGCTCGCCGAAATGCCCCGCAGCGATGGCCCGTGCGGCACGCTGCTGGCTTTCCAGCGCGAAGGCATCCTGATCTGCGCGCGAGACGCCATGCTCGGCGGCGACGTTCTCGGCGGTGATGCCCATATGGCCGGTGCCGAAGGGGCAGCTGAGCGTGCCGACCAGCATGTCCACCATCGCCGCATCGCCCATCTTCTGCCCAAAGCGCGCCGCCTGCACGGCATAGGGAGCGCGCGACATGCATTCGGCGCCGCCGGCCAGCGCGAAATCCGCCTCGCCATGCTGCAGGGCCAGCGCGGCCGAAACCACCGCCTGCACGCCCGAGCCGCAAAGGCGGTTCACGTTCAGGGCGGGGGCGGTGTCCGGCACGCCCGCGCCGATGGCGGCAAGGCGGGACAGGTACATATCCTTCGGCTCGGTATTGATGACATGGCCAAAGACGGTCGTGCCGATCCGGGCGGGCTCGATCCCGGCGCGCTCGATGGCGGCGCGGGCGGCGATGACGCCCAACTCGTGCGGCGCAAGCCCCGAAAGCGATCCACCGAAGCCGCCGATGGCGGTGCGAACCCCGGACAGGATGACGATGTCGTTCATGGCTGCTCCCTTGTTGCGACACTCTGCGGCGATGCTGCAGGGTCGGCAGATTGTGTATAATTCTGCTATCATAAAAATATAAATAATCAACTGGAATATTATTGCAGGGCCTCGCAGAGCCCATCGCCATGCGTTTCCGCTTCATGCCACGCGACAGATGCAACGGCGTCAGCCTTTTTCCCGGGGACGTGCGGGGACCGACGACTGCAAGGTGCTGAGCGGAATCTTCACCCCCTTGTCCAGCATCCTGCCGCGGCCCGGCGGCCCAGCACCCGGATCGGCGTTGATCCTTCTCCGGCCCAGAGAGCGCCCAGTCGATGAAGGCTTGTCCGTGGCGCGAGACACAAGACCCCCGATCCGGCTATTGGTGATCTTGTCCGCCCAAGCCGGTATTTGGCGTGCGTGCCCACAGGACGCATGCCCCTGCGTCGGCAAGCCGCTCGCCGGGCGCATGATTCGCCAGATCCTGCGCTCGTCCGGCTCACCAGTCATCCCGAAGGGACGAAGCCCACGATTCACGTCAGACACACGCAAGAAGTAATGCTATCAATTGTATTTTTACAGCCACATATTGTATATATTTCTTGCCCAGCCGCCCCAGCCGTGGCAAATCAGGCCCGGCAGGGCGTTCTGGCCCACCGCCCGTTGTGGGCTTGTGCAAGGAGTTGCGATGACCGAACCTCTTCGACTGCATCTCGACGCCGCGGTGGGGCGCATCGTCTTTGATCGGCCCCAGGCGCTCAATGCCATCGACCAGGCCACCGCCCGCGCCTTCGAGGCGGCCGTCGTTCAGGCGCTGGATGCAGGGGTGCGCGTGTTGACGCTGTCAGGCAATGGCCGGGCCTTCATGGCGGGGGGCGACCTTGCTGCCTTTCGCCGCGTCGAGGACCGCGCCGCCGAGGCCGAGGCGATCATCGCGCCGATGAACCGCGCCCTGGCCCGCCTGGCCGAATCGGATGCGCTGACCGTCGCGCTTCTGCATGGGCCGGTCGCGGGCGCGGGCCTGTCTCTGGCACTGGCGGCCGACCTTGCCCTGGCGGCCGAATCGGCGGTCCTGAGCTTTGCCTATCTGAAGATCGGCGCTCCGGCGGATTGTGGCATCAGCTGGAACCTGCCGCGCATCGTCGGGCTGCGCCGCGCCGCCTGGATCGCCTTTGAAGGCAGCACCGTGCCGGCCGGCCAGGCGCTGGACTGGGGCCTGGTGAACCGCGTCGTCCCCGACGTCGCGCTGCAAGACGAAGGCGCAGGGCTGGCGGCGCGCCTGGCCGGGCTTGCCCCGGGCGCCGCAGCCGCGCTGAAGCATCTGCTGCGCGACAGTTTCGGCCGGGATTACGCCACGACGCTGAAGGCCGAGAAGCAGGCCTTCAAGACCTGCGCCGCATCCGCGGATTTCGCCGAGGCGCTTTCGGCCTTTTTCGACAAACGGCCGGCCCGGTTCACCGGCAAATAAGGGGGAAACAGACATGACCAAGATGATGGCCAGCCAGACCTTCTGGGCCGAGATGCCGCGGGACATCGCCTGCGTTGCGGTGATCGGCGCCGGGGCGATGGGGGGCGGCATCGCCGCGCAATTCGCCAATGCCGGGCTGAAGGTCATATTGCTGGACGTGCCCGGACCCGAGGGCGCGGCGCCGGACGCCCCCGCCCGCGCGGGGCTGGAGCGACAGGTCAGGATCCAGGGCTTCATGGGCCCGACCGGTCCGGGCCGCGTCGTCACCGGCAATGTCCTCCGCGACCTGCCGCTTGTGGCCGAGGCCGACTGGATCGTCGAGGCGGTGGCCGAGCGGCTGGACGTCAAGCGCGACCTTTACGCGCGCATCGAGGCGCTGCGCAAACCGGGTTCGATCGTGTCCTCGAACACCTCGACGCTGCTGCATGCGCAACTGGTCGAGGGCATGTCCGACGCCTTTCGCCGCGACTTCCTGATCACGCATTTCTTCAATCCGCCCCGGCTGATGCCGCTGCTCGAGATCGTCTCGACCCCCGAGACCGACCCGGCGCTGCTGGACCGCGCGCGGCGGGCGGCGCAGCAGGTGCTGGGCAAGACCGTCATTGACTGCCGCGACACGCCCGGCTTCGTGGCCAATCGCATCGGCTGCTTCTGGATGGCCGCGGCAGCGCTGTTGGCGCGCGAACACCGCCTGACCGTGGAAGAGGCGGATGCCGTCCATCAGGCCATGGGAGTGCCGCGCACCGGCGTCTTCGGGCTTTTCGATCTGATTGGGATCGACCTGGTGCCGCAGGTCTGGCGCAGCTTGGTCGATGGGCTGCCGGCGACGGACCGCTTCCACCGCTATGACATCGCCGCCGATCCGATGTTCCGCACGCTGGTCGAACAGGGCCGCTTCGGCCGCAAGTCGGGCGGCGGCTTCTTTCGCAAGACCCAGGCGGGGCTGCAGGCCAGCGACCTTGCAAGCGGCGACTGGCGCCCCGCTGCGCCCGTCGCGCCGGGCGACCTGCCGGGAGGCGGCAAGGACCTGGCCGCGCTGCTGGCCGATCCGGGCCGGCATGGCGGCTATGCCCGCGCGGTGCTGGGCGAGGTGGTGGCCTATGCCACCGATCACGCCCCGGAAATCGCCGCCGACCCGTCGGATGTCGATGCCGGCATGCAGCTGGGCTATGCTTGGCGGCGGGGCCCCTTCGTGCTGGCCGACAGGTGGGGGCCGGAACGGGTGACGGCGCATCTGGAGTCGACCGGCCTGCCGGTTCCCGCCCTGCTGGCCCGCGCGGCCAAGGCGGGCGGCTTCTATCGGGACGGGCATTTCCTGGCCGCTCCTGCCGCGGGCGCGGGGCGGGAGGTGCCGCTGACGGCCGCAGGGCTGCGGGCGCAGGGCTGGATCCTCCTCGGCAACGATTCGGCTTCGCTGCTGGATGCGGGGGACGGCATCGGCCTGTTGCAGATCCACACCAAGATGAACAGCCTGCACCCCGAGGTGCTGGACGTGATCGAAGAGACGCTGCCGCTGCTGGGCGCGCGATTGCATGGGCTGGTGATCGGCAATGACGATCCGCGCGCCTTTTCGGCCGGGGCGGACCTGCGCTTCATCCTGTCGCTGATCGAGGGCGGGCGCCGCGCCGACATGGAAGCCTTCATCGACCGCGGTCAGCGCCTGTTCCTGGGCCTGCGCCACGCGCCGGCGCCGGTCATCGCCGCGGTCCACGGCTTTGCGCTCGGCGGCGGATGCGAACTGGCGCTGCACGCCGACCGGATCGTCGCCCATGCCGAGGCGCATATGGGCCTGCCCGAGGTGCTGGTCGGCCTGATTCCGGCCTGGGGCGGCTGCACCAGCCTGCTGGCGCGCGGATTGCAGGCCGGGCTGGCCCCCGACGAGGCGGCGCGGCGTGCGGCGGCGACGATCTTCTCGGCATCGCAATCCGGCTCGGCCGAAGAGGCGCTGGCGGCGGGCATCCTGCTGCCGCAGGACCGGCTGGTGATGAATCGCGACTTGCTGCTGGCTACCGCCTGCCGCATGGCGGCCGAGATGGCCGCGCAGGGCTATGCCCCGCCGGCCGGGCTGGCGGTGACGCCGCCGGACGGGCTGGATCTTTCCGAACTGGCCGGCGAGGGCTCGGATTACGACCGCCATGTGTTGCGGGGCCTGGCCCGTGTCCTGGGCGGCGGCGGCGGCGGCCGCAGCGACGCCGAGAACATGGCGATCGAGCGGCAGGTGCTGTTCGACCTGATCGACCGGCCCGAGACGCGGCAGCGGATGGAACACATGCTCGGGACCGGCAAGCCGCTGCGGAACTGATCCGCGACGGATGCGAAAAAGGAAAGGATGAAAGATGAAAGTCCTCGTGCCAGTGAAGCGCGTAATCGACTACAACGTAAAGGCCCGCGTGAAGGCGGACGGGACGGGTGTCGATCTGGCGAACGTCAAGATGTCGATGAACCCCTTCGACGAGATCGCGGTCGAAGAGGCGATCCGGCTGAAGGAGAGGGGCGTGGCCTCCGAGGTCATCGCCGTTTCTATCGGCGTCAAGCAGGCGCAGGAAACGCTGCGCACGGCCTTGGCCATGGGCGCCGACCGGGCGATCCTGGTGGTGGCCGCCGAGGACGTGCAGAGCGACATCGAACCGCTGGCCGTGGCCAAGATCCTTGCCGCCGTGGCCAAGGCCGAAGGCACCGAGTTCATCATCGCCGGCAAGCAGGCGATCGACAACGACATGAACGCCACCGGCCAGATGCTGGCGGCGCTGCTCGGCTGGGCGCAGGCGACCTTCGCCAGCAAGGTGGAGATCGAGGTCGGCAAGGCCAAGGTCACCCGCGAGGTCGACGGCGGGCTGCAGACCATCGAGGTGCCGCTGCCGGCGGTGGTCACCGCCGACTTGCGCCTGAACGAGCCGCGCTACGCGAGCCTGCCGAACATCATGAAGGCCAAGAAGAAGCCGCTCGCTGAGAAGACCGCGGGCGATTACGGCGTCGACGTCGCGTCGCGGCTCGAGGTGGTCTCGGTGCGCGAGCCCGAGGGCCGCAAGGCCGGCATCAAGGTCGGCTCGGTGGACGAGCTGGTGGGGAAACTGAAAGAAACGGGGGTGCTCTGATGGCTGTTCTGCTGCTTGGGGAAGTGACGAACGGGGCGCTAAACCGCGACGCGACGGCGAAGGCGGTGAGTGCGGTCAAGGGTCTGGGCGATGTAACGGTGCTCTGCGCCGACGCGCAGGCCAAGGCCGCCGCCGAGGAGGCCGCGACGATCGCCGGCGTGTCGAAAGTGCTGGTGGCGGAGAATGCGCTCTACGGCCACCGCCTGGCCGAGCCGACCGCGGCGCTGATCGTGTCGCTGGCGGGCGATTACAGCCACATCGCCGCGCCGGCGACGACGGATGCCAAGAACATCCTGCCCCGGGTCGCGGCGCTTCTGGACGTGATGGTGCTGTCGGATGTCTCGGCCGTGGTCGATGCCGACACGTTCGAGCGCCCGATCTATGCCGGCAACGCCATCCAGGTGGTGCGCTCGAAGGACGCGAAGAAGGTCTTCACCCTGCGCACGGCGAGCTTCGATGCGGCGGGGATCGGCGGTTCGGCCAGCGTGGCCGAGACCGCCGTCGCCACCGATCCGGGCCTGTCGGCCTGGGTCGGCGACGAGGTGGCCGAGAGCGACCGCCCCGAGCTGACCTCGGCGAAACGGGTGGTCTCGGGCGGTCGCGGCCTCGGCTCGAAGGAGAGCTTCGCCATCATCGAGCAGCTGGCCGACAAGCTGGGCGCGGCGGTTGGCGCCTCGCGCGCGGCGGTCGACAGCGGCTATGCCCCGAACGACTGGCAGGTCGGCCAGACCGGCAAGGTCGTCGCCCCCGAGCTCTATGTCGCGGTGGGCATCTCCGGCGCGATCCAGCACCTGGCCGGGATGAAGGACAGCAAGGTCATTGTCGCGATCAACAAGGACGAGGAGGCGCCGATCTTCCAGATCGCGGATTACGGGTTGGTCGGTGACCTGTTCACAACCGTCCCGGAACTGACCGGGAAGTTCTGACCGGCTTCCTCGTTCCCCAAATACTCCGGGGGATGACCCGTCCAAGAAAAGGGATGAGACATATGGATTTCGCACTCGGCGAAGAGCAGCAGGCGATTTTCGACATGGCGCGGGATTTCGGCGGCGAACGGATCGCGCCCTTCTCGCGCGAATGGGAACAGGCGGGCACGATCCCGAAGGAGCTGTGGA
>NZ_QNRC01000023.1 GCF_003709565.1 Paracoccus sigandri
CTGGGCGCTGGTCCTGCCACGCGCGGCCGAGGGCGCGCCGCCCCCGGCGCCCGACGCCCTGGCCCGGCTGGCCCGCGCCGGCGGCGGCGACGCCCTGCCCGCAGCCGAGGCCCCCGCGCTGATGGCGCGCATCGCCACCGCCCGCACCGCCCGCCTTGCGCGCGAGGACAGCACCCGCCACAGCTTCCGCGACCTTGGCCCGTTCCTTCTGCCGCTGGCGCTTCTGGCGGTCTTCCCGCTGTTTCGGAGGCGCAGATGAAGGTTGCGGCCCTCCTTGCGCTTGGCGGGGTCGCGGCGCTTGCCCTTGCCGGGGCCGAGCCCCTGGCGAAGCTGGCGCTGGCCACCGGGCTGCCCCGGCTGGCGGCGCCCCTGCTCAAGGACCCGGCGGTCCGGGGCGTGGCGCTGTATCGTGCGGGCGATCATGCGGGGGCGGATGACGCGTTTCGCAGGGCGGGGCGCGGATCGACCTATAATCGCGGGCTGTCGCTGGCGGCAACGGGCGATTACCCGCTGTCGCGGGCCTATTTCGACGCGGTGCTGTTCGCCAATCCCGCCGACAGCCAGGCGCGGGAAAACCGCAATGCGGTGAATGCGCTGATCCCTCCGAACCGGGGCGAGGCGAATGCCGCGGGCCGGATCGCGGCGACGGCCATCGCCGTGCCGGGCGGATCGCCGGTGGACGAGATCAAGCGGCTTGGCCGCCCGCTGGACGAGGGCCGCCGCGTCGCCGATGCGGAATGGCTGCAGACCTTGCCCGACGATCCCGGCGAATTCCTGCGCCTGCGGCTGGCCGAGGAACAGCAGCGCCGCCTGTCGATGGGCCTGACCGCCCCCGAGGAGGGCGACCCATGGTGACGCGGCTTCTGGCGATGCTGCTGTGGGTCCTGTCGGCCGCGCCGCTCAGGGCCGAGGGCGATCTGCGGCTGACCATCCTGGCCGCCGATCCCGGCTCCGCGCAGCCGGTGGTGGGCGAGATGGTGGCCCTCACCATCCGCGCCGTCTATGACCGCAAGGTCGCCAATGAAAAGCTGGAGATCGCCCCGACCGACGCCTTCGACTGGATCCAGATCCGGCCCGACGACTGGCGCGAGGAACGTATCGACGGCGCTGCGAAGATCGTGATGGAGCGGCATCTGGCCGTCTGGCCGAAACGGGCGGGCCTGCTGCATTTCGGCCCCGTGCGCCATCACCTGACGGTGATCGACAAACAAAGCCAGCGCCGCGACGTGGTGGTCGCGGCCAAGCCGCTGGCGCTGTCGGTCGGTGAATATCCGGCGCAGCGGGGCTGGCATCTTGCGGCCCGCGCGCTGGAGCTGACCGACGAGCTTTCCACCGATGCCGCGCGGCTGGCCGACGGGCAGGTGGTGACGCGGCGCGTGACGCTGCGGGCGCTGGGGGCGCTGCCCGAGCACCTGCCGCCGCGCCCGGTGGTGTCGGAAAACTGGCTGATCACCTTCGCGCCGCCGGTCGAGCGCAATCTGCTGCTGACCGCCGACGGACCCGTGGCCGAACTGGTCTGGACATGGCAGTTCCGCCCCCATACCGGCGAGCCGGGCGTGCTGGAGCCGGTCAGGATCCCCTGGTTCGACACCAGCCAGCGCCGGTTGCAGGTCGCGGAAATCCCGGCGCTGGCCATCGGCTATGCCAGTTTCTACACCGGGCAGGTGCCGACCGGCCGGCTGGAGGCAGGGCAGGTCGCGGCGCTGGCGGGCAGCCTGGGGTTGGGGCTGCTTCTGGGCCTTGCGCTGGCGGCGCTGCGTCTTGCGCCCGACATGACGGTGGCGGGCTGGCGGCGGATCCGGGACCGTTTCTCGCCCCTCGCATGGGCCGGCTATCTGCGCGCGCGGCGGCGGGGCGACCTGCTGGCGGCGCGCCGCCTGGGCGAACGGATCGGCCTGTCCGCGGCGCGGCTGGCGGCGCTCGACCACGCGATCTATTCCCGCCCGCCCGATTCCCGCGCCTGATTCGCAGATCTCGGCCGAACCCTGCCGCCGCGGGCCCCGGTCGCTACAACCAAGGTCGCGCGGCAGGGCCGGGATCTACACCATTTGGCCGAATTGCCCGGCGGTCTGGCTTCGGTCAGACTGCGCCGGACAGATGAGCCACATCAACGCCACGGGATCCCGGTCCGGTGGAATGCGAAGACCCGCCCGGCGCCGGGCGGCAGCGTGACGACCGGCAATCCGGCCTCTGGCGGCCGAATGCCACGTGATCCATGGACCCCGGGCGACGTCGCCGGTGCGTCCGGCGCCCGGCTGCATGCGTGCGGCCGCGCAAATGCCCCCGAGCCCGATGAACATATTGAGGAGGAACAATATGCGCAGCATCCAGCACGGCATGATCGCCCCCGCCCTGATGGCGGCCCTGGTGACAGCCCTTGCCGCCCCCGCCTTCGCCGATGGCGACGCGGCCAATGGCGAGAAGGCCTTCAGGAAATGCGCCGCCTGCCATACGATCACCGAGGACGGACCATCGCGCGTGGGGCCGAACCTCTATGACATCGTCGGGCGCACGACCGGGGCGGTGGACGGCTTCGCCTTCTCGGCCCCCATGACCGAACTGGGCGAGGAGGGCCATGTCTGGACGCCGGAGGAGCTGGACAGGTTCATCGAGGATCCGAAGGCCGTGGTGCCCGGCACGAAGATGGCCTTCGCCGGCATCAAGAAGCCCGAGGAGCGCGCCGACCTGGTCGCCTATCTGCTGAGCGTCAGCCCCGGTGCCGAGGCAGGTGCGGACTGAACCGCCGCCCGTCGCCGATTTCGGCCCGGCCGCGTCCCTGGAAAGGGGCGCGGTTTTTTCGTGGCGGGCACGCGGGTTCCTCCGCCGGCCATGCCGGCCCAGTCATACTTTCGTTGTGCGGATGGCACCTTTCGTTGACAAGGCGAGACTCACCATCGTTTTATAAGAGTTGAATAAGAGACGAACCTGCGCGGCCCCCAAGGGGAGGGGGGCCTGTCATCGGGACGGGTTCGGGACTCTCGGACAGATCGCTTTTCAGGGAGGATGACGATGAGGAATGCAACGCTTGGGCTTCTGGCCGGACTTCTGGTCTCGGTTGCAGTGCCGGCAATGGCCAATGACTCGGTTCTGGCCGGGCAGGACGACCCGAAACAGTGGTCCATGCAGCTGAGCAACTATGCCGGCACCAGCTATTCCGAACTGGACCAGATCACCAAGGACAATGTCGGCGATCTGCAGGTCGCATGGACCTTCTCGACCGGCGTGCTGCGCGGGCATGAGGGCTCGCCCCTGGTGATCGGCAACGTGATGTATGTCCACACGCCCTTTCCCAACATGGTCTATGCGCTGGACCTGAACGAGGACGGCAAGATCCTGTGGCGCTATGTGCCCGAACAGAATCCCGACGTGATCGGGGTGATGTGCTGCGACACCGTCTATCGCGGGCTGGCCTATGCCGACGAGACGATCTTCCTGCACCAGGCCGATACCACGCTGGTGGCGCTGGACGCCAATACCGGCGACGTGAAATGGTCGGTGGTGAACGGCGATCCCTCGAAGGGCGAGACCAACACCGCCACCGTGACCGTCATCAGGGACAAGGTGATCGTCGGCATCTCGGGCGGCGAATACGGGGTGCGCGGGCATATGACGGCCTATAACACCGCCGATGGCAGCATGGTCTGGCGCGCCTATTCGACCGGGCCGGACGACGAAATGCTGGTCGATCCCGAAGCCACGACACATCTGGGCACGCCCATCGGCGCCGACAGCTCGCTGAACAGCTGGGAAGGCGACCAGTGGCAGATCGGCGGCGGCACGACCTGGGGCTGGACCACCTACGACCCCGAGCTGAACCTGATCTATTACGGCACCGGCAACCCCTCGACCTGGAACCCCAGCCAGCGGCCGGGCGACAACAAGTGGTCGATGACGATCATGGCCCGCGACCCGGATACGGGCATGGCCAAGTGGTTCTACCAGAAGACGCCGCATGACGAATGGGACTATGACGGCGTGAACGAGAACCTGCTGGTCGACAAGGAAATCGACGGCGAGATGCGCAAGCTGCTGGTCAACTTCGACCGCAACGGCTTTGCCTATACGCTGGACCGCGAGACCGGCGAGCTGCTGGTGGCCGAGAAATACGACCCGGCCGTCAACTGGGCCACGCATGTCGACATGGATCCCGAATCCGAGACCTATGGCCGTCCGCAGGTGGTCGCCGAATACTCGACCGAGCAGAATGGCGAGGATGTGAACACCACCGGCATCTGCCCGGCGGCGCTTGGCACCAAGGACCAGCAGCCCTCGACCTATTCGCCGAAAACCGGGCTGTTCTACGTGCCGACCAACCATGTCTGCATGGATTACGAGCCGTTCCGCGTCAGCTATGCGGCTGGCCAGCCCTATGTCGGCGCCACCCTGTCGATGTTCCCCGCGCCGAACAGCCATGGCGGCATGGGCAACTTCATCGCCTGGGACGCCCTCGAGGGCGAGATCAAGTGGTCGCTGCCCGAACAGTTCTCGGTCTGGTCGGGCGCGCTGGCGACGGCGGGCGATGTCGTCTTCTACGGCACGCTGGAGGGCTATCTGAAGGCGGTGGACGCGGAAACGGGCGACGAGCTGTACCGGTTCAAGACCCCGTCGGGCGTGATCGGCAACGTCTTCACCTACGAGCATGACGGCAAGCAATATGTCGGCGTGCTGTCGGGCATCGGTGGCTGGGCGGGCATCGGCCTTGCCGCGGGCCTGACCAACGCCACTGACGGCCTGGGCGCCGTCGGCGGCTATGCGGCCCTGTCCGACTATACCGCGCTTGGCGGGCAGCTGACCGTCTTCAGCCTGCCGAACTGAGGCGCCCGCGGCCACGCGGATCACCGGATGCCGCCCTTCACGGGGCGGCATCGAGCGCATCTGGCCCCCGGGCTCCGTCATGACGCCATGCAACGCCCCGATCGGAACCGGCGAGGAACCATTGCTTCAATGACAGGTGGCGCCATGATCTACAGCGAAAAGCAATATGGCATCTCGGTCGCTGAGCTGGCGAAGCTGAAAGGCGCATTGGCCCGGTCCGAGGGGAAGGATTTCGGGCAGGGCTGGATCAGGAATGTCGAGATCGAGGGGCTGCGCAGCGTCATATCGGATCTGGAGGCCGATATTTCCTATTACGACCTGCTGAATTCCGGGCAGGTCACCTTCTCGAAATCCTTCTCGCTGGAAACGTTGCCCTCGGCGATGATCCAGGCCCGCATCGCGGCCGGCATGAGCCAGGGCGATCTTGCCGCGGCGCTGGGGATCAAGCCGCATCTGCTGCGGCAATACGAGGATACGGGCTATCTGGGCGTTCCGCTGTCGCGGATGATCGAGATCTGCCGGGTCCTGAACGTGCATGTCTCGGTGTCGTTCGAACTGGGGCAGGGGCCGCACAGCGCCGTCCATTGCTGGGAAAGCGTCGAGGAACTGATATGGCAACAGTTCCCGGTCGAGGAAATGGCCCGGCGGGGCTGGTTCGTCGCCCCGGAGGGTGCCGACCTGGTCCAATGCGCCAGATCCTATTTCATGGACGCCGCGGGACCGAATTTCGTGACCGCCAATCACCGCAAGAAATCATGCGCGGCGGGCTTGCCGGACGAATATGCGCTGCTTGCCTGGCAGGCGCGCGTCCTTGAACTGGCCAGGACGCAAAAGGCGGACACGGCCGAGTTCACCCGCGATACCAGCTGGCTGCCCGACCTTGCCGCGCTTGCCGGCCGGGCGGAGGGATCGCGGCAGGTGCGCGATCTGCTGGCCGCAAAAGGTATAATCTGTGTTATGGAACCGAATCTGCCGGGCGTGCATCTGGACGGCGCGGCGATGCTGGGCGAAGGCGGCTGCCCGGTGATCGCGATGACATTGCGCCATGACCGGCTGGACAGCTTCTGGTTCACGCTCTTCCATCAGCTTGGCCATGTGTTTCTTCACCTGTTCGACGGGTTGCGCTTCGATTTCTTCGATGCCGAGGAAGGTCGCCGCAGCGATGCCATCGAACGGCAGGCCGAGCAATTCGCGCTGACCAACCTGATGCCCGGCGCGGACTGGGAAAGCTGCCGGTCGCGCAGGACGCCCTCCGCCGAGGCGGTTCGCAGCGATGCGGAGAGGCTGGGGATCCATGCCGCGATCATCGCCGGACGCATCCGCAGGGAGAGGAACGACTACACGATCCTGTCGGATCTTGTCGGTCCTGGGTTGGTGCGCGCCGGCGGCACGGACCCCGCCAGCCGGGAAATCTAGCCGCCCACGCCGTCCTTTCCGGTCAGAAGCACAGCATCTCGGCTTCGGCCTGGGCGCGGCGCAGGTCGGCCAGCATGGCCGTGCTGGCGGGGCTGCCGCGGAACATCGCCGCCCGTTCGCCCGCCCCCTGCCGCATCCGCAGCACCGTTTCCGCCGACACATAGCGATCGTAGGGCAGGATCGAGGCGATGGCATCCATCGAGCAGGAACAGCGGCGCAGGACGTCCTGCGTCTGGCCATTGGCGGCCATGCAGGCGAAGACATATTCCGCCCGCGCCTCGGTCGGGTAATCGTTCAGCGCCTGCTCGGCCATCGCCGGGGCGACCATCAGCAGCAGCGCCAGAGGAAATTTCAGCATCACTCCTCCTCGATCAGGCTCATGCTTTCAGTATAGCCTCCCTGCCCGGTTCCGGTATCCGCCATAAGTTCGACAAGGCGGGCCGGTTCGTCCGGGTCATAGGTGATCGTCAGCTTCAACTGGCCGAAATCACCCATCCGGGACCTGTTGGGGTCGTCGCGAAACGGGTGCAGTTCCGCGACGGCCAGCCCCTCGACCGCCGCGCCCTGCCCCGAGGCCGCCAGGCTTTCCCGGATGCGGTTGCGGATGTAATGCGGGCTGCCGCCGGTCTGGGCGGTCATGTTCCGAACGGCATTTTCCAGAAACATCAACAGGATGGGGTTCGGTCCATCGACGGGAAACTCGGCCACGACATGCAGCGGCGTCCCGTCCGCCGACAGGCTCAGGGCCAGCTTTTCCTCCTGCGGGTTCCGCGACAGGACCGCGCGCCCGTCCGTCACCGGCTCGGGCAGCGTGATGCCGGTGTCTGCGCCGGCGGGTTCTCTGCCGGGCAGGTGACGGCTATGGGCATAGCGCAGGATCTCGCCCTGCCCGTCCGGGGCGCCGGCATCCACGAACAGCCCCGGTGCCATGATCAGGTCCGACAGCTCTCCTCCGGCTGCCAGATGCGGCAGGCCCAGGGACAGCAGGGTCGCGACAAGCAGTGTTTTCATTCCGGGTTCTCCACCGACAGGACGAAGCCGCGCCGGCGCAGGGTGCGCAGCGCAAGGCCGTAGGGTTCGAAATTGGAAAACTTGCGGCGCAGATAGCCCAGATAGACATCGACCACATTCTCGGTCGAGCCGCCATGCTGCGCCCAGAGCGCGTCGAACAATTCGCCCCGCGTCAGGACCTGTCCCGGCCGGGTCATCAGATAGGCCAGCAGATCGCCCTCGCGCTCGGTCATCACCACCGGCCGCGCGGTGGTTTCCGCCCCGGCCAGCGTGGCGGTCCGGCTGGTCGGGTCATAGACCAGCCGCCCCAGGGTGATCGGCGCCTGCCGGGGCTCGGCGCGGCGCAGCTGCACCTCCAGCCGGGCCAGAAGCTCGGACAGCTGGAAGGGCTTGACGACGTAATCCTGCGCGCCGGCCTCCAGCCCCTCGGCCCGGTCCTCGACCCGGCTCAGCGCCGACAGCATGATCGCGGGCATCCGGTGACCCTGCGAGCGCAGCTCGGCCAGCAGCGTCGCACCGCTTTCGTCGCCCAGCATCATGTCGATGATCGCCGCGTCGCAGCGTTTGCGGGCCAGGAGGCGGGTGGCGGCCTCGGTCGTGTCGGCCCAGTCCACGCGATGGCCGGCCGCGCCCAAGCCGCGCGCCAGCAGCGAGGCGATATCGGAATCGTCTTCGACCACAAGGATATGCGCCATCATGCCTCCTTCCACAGCGGCAATGTCAGCTCCAGCGCCAGCCCGGTTTCCGCCTCGGCCAGCCCCAGGCTGCCGCCCGAGGTTTCCACGACCCAGCGGGCAAGGGCAAGTCCCACGCCGAAACCGCCCCCTCCGTCGCCGCGCGCGAAACGGTCGAAGATCGCCTCGCCCGCGCCCTCGGGCAGGCCCGGCCCGGTATCGGCGATGCTTATCCGGGCCTGGCCGTCCTCGGCCCGCCCGCGGATGGCGACGACCGCCCCGCGCCCGGCATATTTCGCCGCATTCTCGAAAAGCCCCGCGAAGACCTGCCGCAGCCAGTCCGCGTCGCCCCTGACCGCCAGCGCGGGAAGCCGGATATCGGCGGTGACGCCCGCGCGCTTCAGGACCGGCGCCAGGTCCGCCAGGGCGGCCTCGACCGTGGCCGCCAGTTCCACCCGGTCGGCGGCCAGTTCAAGCTGCCCGCTGTCGGATCGGGCGATGCGCAGCAGATCCTCGATCCGCCGGAACAGGCGCTGCGCACGGGTGCCGATGGTGCTAAACGAGGCGCGGGTCTGTTCGTCGTGATGCTGCGCGCCCAGTTCCGCCTCGCCCAGGATGACCGTCAGCGGGGTGCGCAGTTCATGGCCGACATCGGCAAAGAACCTGCGGCGGCGGCGGTCGACCAGTTCCAGGCGGTCATTCGCGGCCGACAGCGCGGCGGTGCGTTCCTCGACGATGGTTTCCAGCCTGGCGCGGCGGCGCTCGATCCGGGCGGCCATCTGCCGCAGCCGGGCGAACATCAGCCCCAACTCGTCCCGCCCGCCGGCGCCGGGCGGCAGGTCGCCCATCGCCATCGAGGAGGCGAAGGCCGTGGCATGGGACAGCCGCCAGAACAGCGGCCGCAACACCGCAAGATAGAGCGCGGCCAGCACCAGCGGGGCGGCAAGGGCGATGCCGATCGCCGCCAGCAGCAGCGGCCGGCGCAGCGCCTCCATCGCGGCAAGGGCGGTGTCGCGGCGGCGGGTTTCGTGCTCGATATGCGCGGCGACGGTGATCGGGGCCTGGGCGGCGTGGAAGGCCAGCGCCGCCTGCCCGGCCGAAGTGTCCGGCGGATTGGCGCGAAGCGCGGTGTCGAGCTGCCGGAACAATGCCCGCAGGCGCGCCGCGATCAGGCTTTGCCGGGCGCGCACGGTCGCCTCGACCTCCGAGGCGGCGGCCTCCACATCCTGCGCGATCAATGCGTCGATGTGATCCAGCGCGGCAAGGACCGGGGCATTGTCGGGAACCGGCTTCGGCCCGCCCGAGACGGTGCCGGGGGGCGCAAGCCAGCCCAGCATCCATTCGTTGACGCGCGCCGACAGCGCGTCATAGGCCTCGATCCGGCGCTGCGCGGCCATCGCCTCGGTCGCATGGGCCTGGGTGCGCTGCAGCCCCCAGGCACCGATGGCCGCCGCCGTCACCGCCAGCAGCGCCAGGACCGCCGCCGCCAGCCACAGGCGCGTCCGAAGGCTTGGCTGGCAGGTCATGGCATCCCCTTCATCGCCTTGAGCAGGGCGTGGATTTCAAGGTCGCGGAACCCGCGTGCGGACCGCCCGGACAGGCCGTCTGCGACACGGCCCCGGCCCAATGGAGACGAAGCGGCGCCGCGGGTCAACGCGGCAGATGCGCGGCAATGGCCCGGCCAAGCGCGAAGGCCCGCTGTTCCAGGATCACCGGCGTCTCGCAGACATAGGTCAGCGATTGCTGGCGATCCTGGAAGATGCGGGTGGACCAGTCGATCTCTTCCTCGATCCGGTCGATGGCGTCGTAATCGGGCGGCTCGGCCGTGTTCAGCCGGGCGAATTCGCGGCGCCGTTCCTTGATCCGGGCATCCAGCGCCTCTTGCTGATGGGCATAGCGGGTGATGCCGGCCATGACCTTGTTGCGCTGCTGCTGGATATGCTCGAACGTCGCCAGGAACAGCCCGACCAGCGCGGGTGTGTCATGGGTTTCGGCGAAATCGGCGATCATCGCCTCGGCCTCGGCCATCGAGGTGCGGCGCAGCGCGATCGCATTGGCAAGGCGCTGGACATCGGCATCGCCGGCATGGGCCTCGGCCTTGTCGTCCGGGGGCGGGCCGCCCCAGATCTGGCCGACCGACAGCGACGGCTGGCGGCGCTGGATGCAGGGCCAGTCGGGATCGGGCGGTCCGGCCGCGAAGGTCGGGGCGGCGGCCAGCCCCCCCAGCAGCAGGGCACAGAAGACGTTGCGGATCATCGCGTTCCTCCTTTCCGGCCGCGCCACAGGCCCTTGGCCGGATCATACATGAAGACGGTGCCCCCGAAAAACAGCACCAGGCAGCCCAGTGTCACCGCCAGGGACAGCGGTTCCACCCGACCGTAAAGCGCGAAACGGATCAGCTCCACCGCATGGGTGAAGGGGTTCAGGGCGCAGATGTCGTGCAGAAGCGGGCTGGATTCGCGCATTCGCCACAGCGGATAGAGCGCCGAGGACGCGAAGAACATCGGGAAGATGACGAAGTTCATCACCCCGGCGAAATTCTCCAGCTGCCGGATCGCGGATGAGATCAGCAGCCCCAGCGATCCCAGCATCATCCCCGCCAGCACCAGCGCCGGCAGGACGGTGACATAGCCGAGCCAGGGCGGCCGGATGCCCCAGAACCAGGCGATCAGCAGGAAGGCATAGACCTGCAGCACCGCCACCAGGACCGAGGCCAGAAGCTTCGATCCCAAGAGGAACCAGCGCGGATAGGGGCTGACCAGCAGGCTGCGCATCGCGCCGGTCTCGCGGTCATAGACCATCGACAGCGAGGACTGCATGCCGGCGAACAGCAGGATCATCCCGCACAGGCCGGGCGTCACATAGACCTCGTAGAGGACATACGTCCGGTAGGGCGGCGTGATCGACAGGCCCAGCACCGAGCGGAAGCCGGCGGCGAAGATGAACAGCCAGACCAGCGGGCGCACCAGCGCCGCCAGGAAGCGTTCCCGCTGGCGGGTGAAGCGCAGGAATTCGCGCCGCGCGATGCCGGCGAAGGCGATGGGCCAGCCCTTCATGCCACCTCTCCGGCCGTCACCTCCGTCACCCCGGTCAGGCGCAGGAAGACATCGGCCAGCGGCGCGTCCCTGGCCAGGTCGGCGGCCCGCGCATCGGCCAGGACCTGCCCCTTGTGCAGCAGCACGACATGATCCGAAGGCGCGATCTCGTCGAAGATATGCGTGGCCCAGAGGGTCGAGACGCCTTCTTCCGCGATCAGGCGGCGGGTCAGGGCCAGAACCTCGGCACGCGCGCGCAGGTCCAAGCCCGCCGTCGCCTCGTCCAGCAGCAGAAGCCGGGGCCGGTGCAGCAGGGCGCGGGCGATCTCGGCGCGGCGCTGCTGGCCGCCCGACAGGGTCGAGGCGCGGGCCGCGGCCTTGTCCGACAGATCGACCAGCGCCAGCACCTCGGCGATCCGCGCCTTCGCGGCGCGCCCGCCGATACCGTGCAGGGCGGCGTGATAGGCAAGGTTCTGGCGCAGGGTCAGGTCGCCGTCCAGCGCGCGGCTTTGAAAGACGACGCCCAGCCGGGCCAGCGCCCGTCCCGGCTGGCGGCGCGCGTCGAAACCCGCGACCGAGATCCGGCCCGAGGTGGAATCGTAAAGCCGGGTGATCAGCGAGAACAGCGTGGTCTTGCCGGCGCCGTTCACGCCCAGAAGGGCGCAGAAACTGCCCGACCCGACGCGGAAACTGACGTCGCGCAGGGCCTGGATTGCGCCGAAGCGGTGGCTGACGCCCTGGATGTCAAGCGCGGGGGCATCACCCCCCGCGCCCGTATCGAGGATCATTCCTTGCGCCGCTCCTTCTCGGTGAAATCGGCATTCAGCTTGATGTCATATTGCCCGTCGGCGCACATCACGTCGTCCAGGTCGAAGCTGCCGTCGTCCTCGACCTCGATATTGTCGGGATCGACCTCGCAGGTCATATCGGCCAGCACCTCGTCGATCCGGGCGATCTGTTCGGGCGTCGGATCCTCGTCGGCGAAGGCGGGCGCCGCGAAGGCGGCCAGCGTGGTGGCAAGAAGCAGGCGTTTCATGGGACTCCTCCTGTGTTGGGTTCAGCGGATATGGAACACGGCGCGCTGGCTTTCCCCGGAGGATCCGGGGATCGACAGCGTATAGCTGCCGGGCGTGATGGCGATGAAGCTGATCTCGGCCTCGCCCGCATCGTCGAATTCCAGCGAATGCACGCCCATCGGGCGGACCTCGATCTTGTTGATGACGATCTCGTTGATCCAGATCGCGCGGAAGAAATCGCCGCCCGACAGCGCCAGCTCGGCAGAGCCGTCGGCCACGATGTTCATCTTGTAATAGGTGCCCGATTTCAGCTCGTATTCCTCTTCCGCCACGGGCTTGCCCGAACCCAGCGTCAGCGGTGCCAGCGTCTCGCGGTTCTTGTTGGCCATCAGCCCGGCAAAGCCATAGTCGAACGGCTGCGCCACGGCGCCGCCTGCGGCCAGCATCGCGGCCCCGATAATCCATGCCTTCAACATTTTCTCCCCCTCAGTCTGATTTCACCGCCACGACCCCCCAGGGCTGTTCGCCCACGGGAACCGACACCGTCACCGTGTCGGTTTCGGTATCGATGACCGAGATGTCGTTGGAATTGCCGTTCGTCGTGTAAAGGAACCTGCCATCGGGCGAGAAGCCCAGCTGCCAGACCCGCTGGCCGACCAGCAGGTAGTCCGTGACCTCGAGGCTGGCCACGTCGATGACGGCGACCCGGTTCGCGGGCCCCAGCGCGACATAGGCCTTGGTGCCGTCGGCCGTGACCCGCAGGCCCACCGGCTGCAACGCCTCGGGCAAAACGCCGGCGACCTCGAACTCGATCTTCTTGGTGATCTCGTTCGTGGCCGGGTCGATCACGCTGACCGTGCCGCCGATTTCCGCCGTCACGAACAGCAGGCTGCCGTCGGGCGTGTATTCGGCGAAGCGCGGGCGCGAATCGACCAGCACATTGGCCACGATCTCATAGGTTTCGGTGTCGATCATATGCGCCATGTTCGTGGTCTCCGAGGTGTTGACCACGATCTTGCCGTCCGGACTGACGCCCATGCCCTCGGGCTCGACCCCCACCGGGACCTCGGCCAGGACCTGCCGGGTTTCGACATCGACCACGGTGACGATATTGTCGTCCTCGTTGGCGATGAACAGCGGATTGCCCGAGGGATGCAGCACGAACAGCTCGGGGTCGGGACCCGAGGGCAGCGAGGGCAGCTCCTCGTAGGTTTCCGCGTCATAGACCCGCACCAGGTTGTCGTCCGAGGCGCAGACATAGATGATCTTGCCATCGGGCGAGGCGGTGATGCCGCGCGGGCGCTGCATCCCGCTGATCGTGTGGATCACCTCAAGGCTGTCGGAATCCAGCACGGTGATGGTGTTGCCCTTCTCATTGGACACGAAGATCTTGTCGGCCAGTGCCGGCCCGGCGGTCAGCGCCGTGCAGCAGGCCAGTATCGCCAGTCTCATGGTTTCCCCCCATTATCGCTCGCATTCCGTTTCGCCCTGGTCGATGCCCAGGGTGTCCAGCTGGCTGACCTGGTGCAGGAATTCCTCCTGCGGGCTGACCGAGGCCACGACATTGCCCGCGCTCAGCAGCACCGGCTGGCGCAGCTGGCCGTCCCAGTCGCGGAAGCTCAGGCTCTGGCCCTTGAAGGCCGCCAGGTCGAAATCCCCGGACAGGATGAAATCCCGGATCGCCGCGAAATCGCCGCCCTGGGTGCGGGTCGCGGCCTCGCCGATCGCGCGCAGGGCCATCCAGACCTGGTAATCCTCGTCCCGCGCCGGGCGGTTCGCCAGCCTTTCGAACCGGGTCTGGAACTGGGTCGCGCCCCAGGCCTCATGCGCGGGATGCCAGCTTTCCGGCACCAGCCCCGAGGATCCCGCGACCGGCCGCGCGTCCCAGGTGTGATAGGGCAGCCAGTCGGCAAAGACCCCTGCCCTGTCGGCGGCGACCACGACGTGATGGTCCCGCGCCCGCTGGGTGAAGACGGGCATCTGCTTTTGCACCTGCACATGGCCGCTGTCGGTGCGCCTGGCGCCGCCGGTATCCTCGTAGACCCGTTCCTCGACGATCCGGGCGCCGAATTTCTCGGCCGCGCGGCGATAGGCGGCGGCAAGGGCCTGGTCCTGCGGGTGGCTGCCCTCGATCAGGAACCAGTCGGTCCATTTCTTCCAGACCAGGTATTGCGCCAGCGCATCGGCGATCATCGAATCCGACGGCGCCACATGCAGCAGGTTCGCGCGGCAATCCGCGCCGCGCAGCGAATCCTCGGGCGCCATGGCGTTGAAGACCAGCGCCCGGTCGCCCGCCAGGTCGGCAAGGCGCAGCGTCATGGGCGCGTCGGCCAGCAGGACGATATAGGGGACACCCTCGTCCAGGAGCCGCGAGATCTCGGCCTCGGCACTCTCGGGCGTCGCGGCGATGGTTTCGGTGGTGAAGCTCTGCCCCATGAAGCCGCCGGTCGTGGCATTGTCGGCCGTGCCCAGTTCGGCGCCGGCGAAGCCCAGATCCTCGGGTACCAGGTCCAGCCGAGAGATCGGCGCCGGACCCGGCGCATCGACCCTGAGGACCGCGGCCCGGTATTCGACCTCGGCCCGCGCGGGCAGCGCGGCGGCAAGGCAAAGGACGACACTCGCAACGGCGAGTCGATGGATATCGCGCATGTGATCCTCCCTGCCCGGATTGAGGCATGAGCGGCCGGATCGGCAAAGAGTTTTTCGGTAATAAGAATATAATAATTACTTATTTTTAAAGAATATAATACCTTTGTCTGAATTTTCCGGCCGGTTTCGCCGCGAGCTGGTCCATGCGGCTGCCGCTGCGTGCAGTCCGCCCGCGCCGTCGCGATGAGCGGAATGCGCATCGCCCCGCGCGGAAGGTCCGGGCGGGGTCGGTTCAGCGATGTCGGTCGGTGTCGCGCCGGGTCGCTCAGAGGTCCTGGGACGCGGCAGCGGGCTCGGCTTCGGGTTTCAGCGCCTTGCCATAGTCGTCCACCAGCGGCACGCCGGCCTCGCGCAGGATCGCGTCGATCTCGTCCTGGTGGCGGCGGATCATGCTGTTCAGCTCGCGCTTCCAGACATCCTCGCCGGCCCGGACCCCCATGGTGATGCGGAAGAACAGCCGCGGCGTCGCGGTTTCCTTCAGCAGCGGGATCATCTTCAGCTCGGCGTCGTCCTTCAGCATCGGCCCGGCGATCGGCCCCCACAGCAGGGCGGCATCGGTCACGCCCTCGCGCACGTCGCGCAGCATGTCCTCGGCCGGGCTTTCGACGCGGCGGTCGGTCATCAGGTCATAGGGCTTGGCGTCCTTCATCATCCCCAGCCGCGCGACATGGGTGGTCGGCGGCGCCCCGGCGACGACGCCGATCCTGCGGCCCTTCAGCGCCGGGTCGGACAGGTGGTCGACATCGGCCAGATCCCCGTCGCCGCGCACCACCAGCACATGGGTCGATGTGTAATAATGGTTGGTGTTCAGGACCAGCTCATCACCCTGCGCGAAGCCGATCACCACGTCGCATCTGCCCAGGCTCAGCGTCTGGCGCACGAAGCCGATGACCTGCGGGAACCAGGTGTATTGCACGGGCACGTCCAGCTTTTCGGCGAACAGATCGGCGATCCGGTTCTCGAAACCGCTGCCGTCCTGCGACGACAGCGGCGAATTCGCGGGATCGGCGCAGACGCGGAATGCCGCCCGATCCACCAGGTCGGCCACCTGCGCCTGCGCCGGCATTGCCAGCGCGGTCAGCAGGACGGCCGGAAGGATCCGCCGCATCGTCATCCTCCCATGCAGTTCGCTTCGGCTTCCGCATATTCCTCGGGCTTGTCGGCCCGTTTCGCGGGACGGCCACGCGGTATCGCCTCGGTGCCGCGCGCGCGCAGATAGGTATAGATGTCGTCCAGATAGCACATCACGTTGGGATTGGTGCCGAAAGCCGGCATCACCTGGTTGTCCGAGGCCCCTACCCTCTGCTTGCCGCTGGCGACGACGGCGTAGAAGTCATAGTAATCCATCCGCATGGCCGAGGTCTTCAGGCCGGGCGCATAGGTGGACCCTTCGCCGTCGGGTCCGTGGCACACATGGCATTCCGCATGATAGCGACGATAGCCCGAAAAGGTCGGCCAGTCGACGGTGCCGTCCTCCTCGATCTTGTAGGTCGGGATCTCTTCGGCGTTGAACCAGCGGACACCATCGTTGTTGACCGGCTCGACATCGGGATCCTGGGCGAATGCGGCGGTCGTGAACAGAGTGGCTAGTGCCAGGAACGGCATGGCGGCGCGCATCGGTTCTCCTCCCAGAGACGATAAGACTATAATAAGATGGTAGAGGCTTCCCGACCCGCGACAATTCCCACTTTAGTCTGGCAGGAAGTTCGGCGGAGTTTTTGCCCATGAATAATCATTTTATATCAGCATATTGAAGTCATATCATGATATTCTGCCTGAGCTTTCCTCGGGCCGAAACGGCGGCGGAAACCGCGCGCCGCCGACATGACCCCCTCGCCGGCATCCGCGATCGGGCCGGGAATCGCGGCGCAAACAGCGCGGTTGACCCGGCCTGCCCGATGCGGCATGTCCGGCGGCGATGGTTCCCGGCCGGCCAGGCCGTCCGGGTGAAAAGGGAACGCGGTGCGGCACCCGCAAGGGTGCCAATTCCGCGACTGCCCCCGCAACTGTAGGCGGAGAGCGAGCCCCACACGGCCACTGGCGCGATCCCGCGCCGGGAAGGCGGGGCAAGCCGCGACCCGCGAGTCAGGAGACCTGCCATCGCCATGTCAACCAAACCGGGCGGGGTGCCCCGGAAGGAGCAGCGATGACCGGATCACGGCAGCGGCACGTCATGTCCGCCCCCTACCCGCCAGGCCGATTGCCGCCTGTGCCTGCGCGCCTGCGCAGCGCCTGCTTCCGGCCCCGTCCCTTCCCCGCCGAAGGACGCCTTTCATGAGCCTAAGATTCGCCTCTCTGACCCTGGCCGCCGCCCTCTGTGCGGCATCCGCCGCGCAGGCCCAGACCGACTATCCGCTGACCATCGACAATTGCGGCTTTCCGATCAGCTTCGACGGCCCGCCCGAAAACGTCGTCGCCATCGGCCAGGCCGCGACCGAGGTGCTCTACGCGCTCGGCGTCCAGGACCGCATGGCCGGGACCTCGCTGTGGTTCAACGAGGTGCTGCCGGAATTCGCCGATGCCGATGCGACGGTCGAGCGGCTGGCCGACAACGCGCCCAGCTTCGAATCGGTGGTGAACAAGCGTCCCGGCTTCGTGCCGACGATGTTCGAATGGATGGTCGGCGCGCAGGGCGTCGTCGGGACGCGCGAGCAATTCGCCGACCTGGGGATCCCGACCTACATCATGCCCCCCGATTGCGAGGGCAAGGACAACCTGGTCGGCGCCGACGGCACCCGCCTTGCGCCCTTCGACATCGCGACGCTCTACAAGTCGATCGAGGAGATGGCCGCGATCATGGACCGCGCGGAACGCGGCGCCGAGATCGTCACTGACCTGAAGGCGCGAGAGGCGGCGGTGGTCGAGCGCGCCGAGGCGCTGGATCTGCCGGACGCCTCGGCGGTGGTGTGGTTTTCGTCGGCGGATATGGAGCTTGACCCCTATGTCGCCGGGCGCAAGGGCATCCCGGCCTGGATGCTGGAGCGTCTGGGCCTGCGCAACGTGATCGAATCCGACGAGGAATGGCCCACCGTGGGCTGGGAAAGCATCGCCAAGGCCGATCCCTCGGTCATCGTCCTGGCCCGAATGGACCGCCGCCGCTTCCCGGCCGACGATTACGAACGCAAGCTGGAATTCCTGAAAAGCGACCCGGTGACCAGCCACATGAGTGCCGTGAAACAGGACCGCATCGTCATCCTGGACGCCGAGGCGATGCATGCCTCGATCCGGCTGATCGATGGGCTGGAGACGCTGGCCGAGGGCATGGCGGCGCTGAAGGAATGAGCCTGACGCTGACCGGGATACCCGCGCGGCGCGGCGGGCTGGCGCTGCGCGCGGCGGGGATCGTGCTGATCCTGGTCGCCGCGCCGCTGGCCGGGATCTGCATCGGCGAGACGCGGATCCCGGTCGGCACCGTGGCGCAGGTGCTGGCCAACCGGCTGTGGGACGCGGGCTATCCGGTCGATCCCATCGACGAGGGCATCATCTGGGCCTATCGCCTGACCCGCGCGCTGGTCGCCGGTGCCTGCGGGGCGGGGCTGGCGATCTGCGGGGTGATCCTGCAATCGCTGCTGCGCAACGCGCTGGCCGATCCCTATCTGCTGGGGATCTCGGCCGGGGCCTCGACCGGGGCGGTGCTGGTCGCGGTCGCGGGCCTGGGCGCGGCCTTCCTGCCGATGTCGGCGGGCGCGCTGATCGGGGCGCTGCTGGCCTTCGCGCTGGTGACGATGCTTGCCCGGCTGGCCGGAGGCGGCGCAGGCGCGCGCGGCGCGGGCCAGATCGTGCTGGCGGGCATCGCCGGTTCGCAGCTGTTCAACGCCCTGACCTCGTTCATCATCGCGCGTTCGGCCAATGCCGAACAGGCGCGTGGCATCATGTTCTGGCTGCTTGGCAACCTGTCGGGCGTGCGCTGGGACGATGTGCGGCTGGCCCTGCCCGCCGCGCTGCTGGCCGTGGCGGTCGGGCTGTGGCATGTGCGGGCGCTGGACGCCTTCACCTTCGGGGCGGAATCGGCGGCCTCGCTGGGGGTGCCGGTGCGCCGGGTGCAGGCGGTGCTGATCCTGGCCGCAGCGATGGCGACGGCGGTGATGGTCTCGATCGTGGGCTCGATCGGCTTCGTCGGGCTGGTCGTGCCCCATGCCGCGCGGTTCCTGGTCGGCGTGCGCCATGCGCGGCTGGTACCCGCCGCGGCGCTGATCGGGATGGTCTTCCTGATCGCGGCCGACATCCTGTCGCGCGTCATGGTGCCCGGCCAGGTCCTGCCCATCGGCGTGGTGACCGCGCTGGTCGGCGCCCCGGTCTTCGCGCTGATCCTGATCCGGCGCCGGTCCGCGCCATGATGCTCCGCGCCACCGATCTGGGCTGGCACACGCGCGGCCGCGCCATCGTAAAGGGCGTCACCCTGCAGGTCGCCAGGGGCGAGGTGCTGGGGCTGATCGGTCCCAACGGCTCGGGCAAGTCGACGCTGCTGCGGCTGCTGTCGGGGCTGCTGAAACCCTCCTCCGGCCGGGTCGAGCTGGCCGGACACCCGCTGTCCCGGCTGAGCCGGCGCGACATCGCCCGCATCCTCGCCTTCGTCGCCCAGCAGGCCGACACCTCGGACCGCATCACCGTGCGCGACGCGGTAGAGCTGGGCCGCACCCCCTGGCTGGACGCCCTGCGCCCCTGGTCCGCCGAGGATGACCACCACGTCGCCACCGCCCTGGCCACGGTCGAGATGCAGGGCTTCGAGACCCGCGACTGGATCACCCTGTCGGGCGGCGAACGCCAGCGCGTCCATATCGCCCGCGCCCTGGCGCAATGCCCCCAGGTGCTGCTGCTGGACGAGCCGACCAACCACCTGGACATCCACCACCAGCTGGCGATCCTGCGGCTGATCGCCCGGCTGGGGCTGACCACGGTGGTGGCGCTGCACGATCTCAACCAGGCGATGGGCTGCGACCGGCTGGCGGTGATGCAGGGCGGCCGGCTGATCGCGCTGGGAACCCCCGCCGCCATCCTGACCCCGGACCTTCTGCATCGCGTCTTCGCGGTGCGCGCCACCGAACTGACCGACCCCGAGGACGGCTCGCGGGTGCTTCGCTTCCATCACGTGACCTGACGAAAGGAGATGCCATGCGCGCCCTGATCCTGGCCCTCGGCCTTCTCGCCAGCCCGGCCGCCGCCGCCGAGCTTTACGAAGTCAAGATGCTGAATCGCAACGAAACCGGCGGCATGGTGTTCGAGCCGGACTATCTGCGGCTGCAGCCTGGCGACCGGGTGAAATTCCTGGCCACCCACGCCACCCACAACGCCGCGTCGATGGCCGAGATGCTGCCCGCGGGGGCCGACAGCTTCAAGGGCCAGATCAACGAGGAAATCGAGATCACCTTTACCGAGGCCGGCTTCTACGGCATCAAGTGCATCCCGCATTACGCCATGGGCATGGTGATGCTGGTGCAGGTCGGCGACGCCCCCGCCGCGGACGCGACGATCCCCGAGGATCTGCCCGAACAGGCCGCCGCCCGCTTCCGCGCCATCATCCAGCGCGCCGCCCCCGACAATGGCTGACCGCGCGTTTCTTCGTTGCCCAAATACCCCTCCGAACGCTTGAGGGCCGGAACTCTCGGATCGGCCCCAAAGCTTCAAGTAAGTCCTAATATTTAAATAACAAATATTTGTAATAATTTAAAATTTACAAGGAAATCCCTGTCAGCCGCCATGCAGCGCCCTGTTTACTGTCGCCCGCATCCCTGCACAGCCGCAATTGACGAACATTCCATGAACATATATTCCTGCATCCATGGCAAGGATGAGCCTCCAGGACAAGCTCGCGATCCTCTCGGATGCGGCGAAATACGATGCGTCCTGCGCCTCGAGCGGGGGCGAGAGGCGCGATTCCCGCAAGGGCGGCCTCGGCTCCTCGGGCGGCAGCGGCATCTGCCATGCCTATACGCCCGACGGGCGCTGCATCAGCCTGCTGAAGATCCTGATGACCAATTTCTGCATCTTCGACTGCGCCTATTGCATCAACCGGGTCAGCTCGAATGTCGAACGCGCGCGGTTTTCCGTCGAGGAGGTCGTGACGCTGGTGCTGGAATTCTACCGGCGCAACTATATCGAGGGGCTGTTCCTGTCCTCCGGCATCATCCGCTCGCCGGACCAGACCATGGGCGACATGGTCCGCATCGCCCGCTGCCTGCGCGAGGAACACGGGTTCAAGGGCTATATCCATCTCAAGACCATCCCCGATGCCAGTCCTGACCTGATCCGTGCGGCCGGGCGCCATGCCGACCGGCTGTCGATCAATGTCGAGCTGCCGCGGGATGCGAGCGTGCGGAAGCTTGCCCCCGAGAAGCGCCCGGAAACCATCCGCTCGGCCATGGCCCAGGTGCGGCTGGAGGGCGAGGCCGCGCGGGACCGGACCCATACCGGCCGCCCTGCCCCGGCTTTCGCGCCGGCGGGGCAAAGCACGCAGATGATCATCGGCGCGGATGGCGCCGACGACGTGACGATCCTGCAAAGCGCGACCCGGCTCTACAGCGGCTACAAGCTGCGCCGGGTCTATTACTCGGCCTTCTCGCCCATTCCCGATGCCTCCTCGGTGCTGCCGCTGATCCAGCCGCCCCTGCTGCGCGAACACCGGCTCTACCAGGCGGACTGGCTGCTGCGTTTCTACGGCTTCAGCGCCGACGAGATCGCGGCCGGCGCGACGGCGGGGCATCTCGACCTGGAGATCGACCCGAAGCTGGCCTGGGCCCTGCGGCATCGCGGGCTGTTCCCGCTGGACGTCAACCGCGCCCCGCGCGAGATGCTGCTGCGGGTGCCCGGCTTCGGCACCCGGACCGTGGACCGGATCATCGCGGCCCGGCGCCTCCGCAGCCTGCGCTATGACGACTTGGCACGGACGGGCGCGATGATGAAGAAGGCGCGGCCCTTCATCAGCCTGCCCGGCTGGTCGCCCGGCGGGCTGACCGACAGCGCCGGTCTGCGCGCCCGCTTCGCCGCGCCGCCCGAACAGCTGCGGCTGCTGTGAGCTTTGCCGTCGCCCTGCCCCGGCGCGGCATCTTCGATGCCTGGCGCGCGGCGGCGCGGGTCGCGATCAGCCATCGCATTCCGCCCGAGAAGATCGACTGGACCGGCGCCGGGGGGCTTTTCGAAGCCAGCCCCCTGCCCCAGGCGCCCGGTCCGCACCAGGCTCGCGTGCCCCAGGGCTTCGTCGGGCTGGCCGGGTCGGTGATCTGGCATTCCGCGCCGGAACGGCTGGCGCTGCTCTATCAGGCGCTGTGGCGGATCGACCGGGACGAGGGCGACCCGCTCTCGCATCTCGACCCGCTGGGGCGCAGGCTGAACCTGATGGCGAAGGCGGTCGGGCGCGACATCCACAAGATGCACGCCTTCCTGCGCTTTCGCGAGCTGCCCTCGGAGGGCCGCCGCCGCTTCGCGGCCTGGTTCGAGCCGGAACACGACACGCTGGAACCCGGCAGCCGCTTCTTTGCCAGACGCTTTGCGGACATGGACTGGCTGATCGCGACGCCGCGGCTGACGGCGCGGTTCGAAAACGGCAGGCTGACATTCCATCCCGGCGGCACGCGGCCCGACCTGCCCGAGGACGCCTCCGAGGCGCTCTGGGCGACCTATTTCGCCAATATCTTCAACCCCGCGCGGATCAAGCTGGACGCGATGCGCTCGGAAATGCCCAGGAAATACTGGAAGAACCTGCCCGAGACCCGGCTGATCCCCGAGATGCTGAAAGACGCCGAATCCCGCGTCGAACGGATGCGGCAGGCGGGCGCCAGCGCGCCGCGGCCGGGCGCGGCGGCGATCTCGACCCGCTACCGTGCGGCCATGCCGCAGGCCGAGGCCCTGCCCGCGACCCTGGACGAGGCGCGGGCGGCGGCGCTGCAATGCCGCCGCTGCCGGTTGTGCGAGACGGCGACGCAGACCGTCTGGGGCGAGGGCTTATCCGGCGCCGCGCTGATGATCGTGGGCGAGCAGCCGGGCGACCGCGAGGACCTGGAGGGCCGCCCCTTCGTCGGCCCCGCCGGCCGGCTTCTGCGGCAGGCCATGGCCGCGGCCGGCATCGACCCGGCGCAGGTCTGGCTGACCAATGCCGTCAAGCATTTCAAGTTCGCCCCGCGCGGCAAGCGGCGCCTGCACCAGAACCCGCACAGGCAGGAAATCCTGCATTGCCGCTGGTGGCTGGGGCTGGAGCTTGCCTTCATCCGCCCGCGCGTGGTTCTGGCGCTGGGGGCCTCGGCGGCCTTTGCGCTGACCGGCGACGACGCGCCCCTCGGGCCCCGGCGCGGCCGGCTGGAAACCGGGCTTCATGGCGGGCCGGTGCTGATCTCGTGGCATCCCTCGCATATCCTGCGCCTGCGCGAGAATGCGGCGCAAGCCAGGGCGCGGGAGGAGATGGCCGGCGACATTGCCGCGGCCTGGCGGAAGGCGGGATGAACGGCCGCTGCCGCATCGGGTGGAACCGCTTCGACGCTGGTTCGTTTCCGATCCCGAAAGGCCAGGGATCGCGCCATGACCTTTCGGAGCCGCGATCCGCATGAGGGAGAAAGCCATGGCCGATCACGATGCCGACACCCGCAAGGACGACCTGCGCACCGGCACCCCGTTCTGGGTGAAGACGCCGCATTCCACCGTGAAGGCCGCGCGCCGGATGAGTCGCGACCGTTTCGACGCGATCGTCGTCGGCGCGGGAATTTCCGGCGCGCTGGTGGCCGAGGCGCTGACGCGGGCGGGAAAATCGGTGCTGATCCTCGACCGCCGCCCGCCGGTGCGCGGCTCCACCCCCGCCTCGACCGCGATGATCCAGCATGAGATCGACGTGCCGCTGAGCCGGCTGCGCAGGAAGATCGGACCGGATCATGCCGACCGCGCCTGGCTGCGCTCGGCCCGCGCGGTCGGGGATCTGGTGGCGCTGTCGAAGAAGCTGGGGCTGGACTGCCACATGCGCCCCAAGCCCGCGCTCTACCTGGCCGGAAACCAGATGGGCGCGCGGGCATTGGCAAGCGAAGCCCGGATGCGCGCAAAGATCGGCATCGAGGCCGAATATCTGAAGCGCCCCGAACTGCTGGACCGTTTCGGCATGGACCGCCCGGCCGCGATCCTGTCGCAGGCCTCGGCCTCGGCCAATCCCGCGCAGCTGACGGCGGGGCTTCTGCGGGCGGCACTGGCGCGCAAGGCGCGGATCGTCTCGCCCGTCGAGATCACCGACATGGCCGAGCTGCCCGGCGGTGTCGCGCTGGCGACGCTGAGGGGCGAGGTGCTGGTCGCGGACCATGCGGTCTTTTGCACGGGCTATGAATACCTGCCGCAGATGAAGACGAAATCGCATCATGTCACCTCGACCTGGGCGCTGGCCTCGCGGCCGCTGACCGGCCTGCCGGGGTGGATGCGGGACAGCATCGTCTGGGAGGCGGCCGATCCCTATCTCTATTTCCGCACCGACGAAACCGGCCGGATCATCGCGGGCGGCGAGGACGAGGAAGCTTCCGAGACCAATGCCGATCCCGCGAAGCTGGCGGCCAAGGCGAAGGTGATCGCCCGGAAGCTGCGCGACCTGACCGGCCTGTCGATCGGCCGGCCCGCCTATGCCTGGTCGGCGCCCTTCAGCGTGACCGATGACGGCCTGCCGATCATCGACCGCGTGCCGGGATACGAGCGCTGCTTCGCGGTCATGGGCTTCGGCGGCAACGGCATCACCTTCTCGATGATCGCGGCGCAGATCGTGGCGGCGGAGATTGCCGGCAAGTCCGACCCGGATGCCGACATCTTCCGCTATCGCTGACCGCGAAAGCCTGCCGTCAGCCGCGCCCAGGCCCCGACCACGCCGCGTCTTGCCGCAGCTTCACGATCTCATCCCACCCCCGAAACGGATGCCGAGGGGGGGAAGATAATCCTTCGCGAATGGCGACCAGCGCCCTGGCAGGTCGTCGCCCTCGGGGGTGAGCGTCTCCAGGACGCCCAGCAGCTGCACCAGGGTCGCCCGGATGATCGCATGGCCCAGGCAGGCGTGCTGGCCCATGCCGAACATCAGCGGGCGGGCACCCTGGCGGTCGGGATCGAACCTTTCGGGCGCAGGGAAGGTCCGCGGGTCGTGATTGCCCGCCGCCCAGACCATCGACAGGACGGTCCCGGCCTCCATCACCAGGTCGCCCAGGGCGATCCTGCCCGTCGCCAGCCGCATGGTCATCGGGGTGGAACTGGCCAGGCGCAGGCATTCATTGGCGCATTGCGCCGTCGGCGTCACCTGGCCCCGATGCGCGAAGGCGACCCTCAGCGCCGCGTCCAGGCCCAGGGCGGCCGACTCGATCGCGTCGAAGGCCATGCCCGCGATCAGGTCGGCGGCCAGCCCGTCGCCCAGCCGGTCCCGCAGGTTCTGCGAGAAGGGCGTCCCGCCCTGCAGCGCCGCCAGCGACAGGTCCCGCACCCTGCCGGCCGCCGCTTCGGCCAGATGGGCCTTTGCCGGATCGGGCGAGAGCGACAGGACATGGGCCAGGTCGCGCACCGCATCCTCCATTTGCAGGGCGGCGGTCGGGTCGAGCCCGATGATCTCGCCCCAGACCCGGCGAACGACCGGCGCGACCAGGCCCGCCCTCAGCTCGATCCTGGCCGGGCCGGGCGGCAGCGCCTGCCGCACCGCCTCGCGGGTGATCCCGGCCAGCGGCACGGTGTTGAAGGCGGCGATCAGTGCTGCCCGCTCGGTCCGGTGGACATCGCCGGATTTGGTGAAGATCGCCCGGTTCAGCAGCGACAGCAGCGTGGGCGTATCCGCCATCGTGGCGGGATCGGGCGCCATGCCGTCGGCCAGCGGATTGCGGGCGAGGCTGACCAGTTCGGGGTGGCCCAGGATGGCATAGCCGCCCCAGGGGGCGATCTGGACAGGCTCGCCGGCGGCGAAATCGTCGCGGAAGGCCTCGGCGGCAGAGGCCCAGCCATCGGGGCGGTCGAAAGTCTGGAAGGTTTTCATGATGTCAGTCCAGCAAGTGCAAGAGGACACCCCGCCGGCAGGCAGGGTGGTGAAACCGAAGAACCGGGTCCTTAGCGCTTGCGGATCGACTGATGCATGAATTCGTCCTTTCGCCCCGCAAAATAGGACGCGGGCCCCGCGCGGACAAGAGGCAAGGCGTGCTGCCCGCCGGCTAGTCCTTGCGCAGCGAGGCGACCAGGTCGTGGAAGCGGTCGCCCTGCACGATGACATGTTCGCGCAGGGTGGTGGCGGCGCCTTCGGCATCGCCGGCGCGGATCGCCGCAACCACCGCATCATGTTCGGAGAACGACCGCGCCATGCGGTTTCGGACCTGCAATTGCATCCGGCGATAGGGCTGCAGCATCGCGTGCAGCCGCGACGCCTCCTTTTCGAGAAAGGCGTTGTGGGTCGCGCGATAGATGCAGTGGTGGAAGTCCGAGTTGCAGGTATAGTAGCCCTCGACATCGCCCGCCTCGGCGTGCCGGCGGCAGGCGTCATGCGCTTCCTCCAGCGCCAGCAGCTCGGATTCCAGGATGCGCCGCGCCGCCAGCCTGCCGCAGGTCGCCTCGATCTCGGCCATGACCTCGAAACGCTCGGCCAGTTCCTCGGCGCTCCATTCCGTGACGAAGGTGCCGCGCTTGGGGAAGACCCGGACGAGGCCCGAGGCCTCCAGCTGGTGCAGCGCCTCGCGGATCGGGGTGCGCGAGCAGTCGAATTCCCGCTCCAGCGCCTCGGGGTCAAGGCGGGCGCCGGGGGCATAGACCCCCCGCACGATGGCGTTTTCCAGCGCGTTGCGGATACGCAGCGTGTTCGGAATGCGCGCCATCTGTCCCCTCTCCGGCCTTGCCGCCCCAATATAGCCAGCGCGGCGCATTTCATCCATCGCTGTTTATGTTATATACATCATGATCAACAAAACGTATAACAAGCGCGGGAAGGGATTCGCGCCCGACGTGGATCCAAGGAGATTGCAAGGAGGGAGGAGCCGCGCATGACCCCGCATTTTCTATCGATCTACGCTCTGGCCGCGATGTTCGTCATCGCCACGATCTGGCCGATCAACATGGGCGTGCTGGCATTCGTCGGTGCGTTCCTGGTCGGCACGCTGCTGGCCGGGCAAAGCGCGAACGAGATCATCGGCGGCTTTCCGGGCGGCCTGTTCCTGACGCTGGTCGGCATCACCTGGCTGTTCGCGCTTGCGCAGAACAACGGCACCATCGACTGGCTGGTGCGCATGGCCGTCCGCGCGGTCAAGGGGCGGATCGCGGCGATCCCCTGGATCATGTTCGGCATCTCGGCCCTGCTGACCGCGGTCGGGGCGGTCAGCCCCGGCGCGGTCGCCATCGTCGCGCCCATCGCGCTGGGTTTCGCCTTCCGGTATCACATCTCGCCCCTGCTGATGGGCCTGATGGTGGTGCATGGCGCGCAGGCCGGGGGCTTCTCGCCGATCAGCATCTATGGCGGCATCACCAATGGCGTGGTCGAGAAGGCCGGGTTGCCGCTGAGCCCGATGACCACCTTCGCGGCCAGTTTCTTCGTCAACGCGGCGGTGGCGGCGATCCTGTTCATGGTCCTGGGCGGCCGCGCGCTGATGCGCCTTCGGCAAGAGATCGAGCCGGTCAGCGTCCCGCATGTGCTGATCGCCAAGCCAGCGACCGGCCCGCAGATCTTCGGCGACAGCGAGGCGCAGGCCCTGTCGCGGCGCATCGGCGAAGAAGGCGGCGGCGAATCGAACAGGCTGGTCGCCGAGGTCGAGGAGGGCAACCACCCCGACGGCAACCTGTATCAGATCGTGACGCTGGCGGGCCTTGCGACCCTGGCCGTGCTGGTCCTGGCCTTCAAGCTGGATATCGGCTTCGTCGCGCTGACCATCGGCCTGGCGCTGGCGCTGTGGGCGCCGACCATGCAGAAACGCGCCATGGCGCAGGTCGCCTGGCCCGAGATCATGCTGATCACCGGCGTCTCGACCTATGTCGCGGTGATGGAGACCATGGGCACCATCGATTTCGTGGGCGACAGCGTGGCGGGCATGGCCTCGCCCCTGCTGGCGGCGCTGATGCTGTTCTTCATCGGCGCGGTGGTGTCGGCCTTCGCCTCGTCCACCGCGGTGCTGGGCTCGCTGATCCCGCTGGCCGTGCCGTTCCTGCAGGGCGATACCGGCGTCGGCGCGATCGGCTTCATCGCCGGGATGGCGGTCGCCTCGACCATCGTCGACGTCAGCCCGTTTTCCACCAATGGCGCGCTGGTGCTGGCCAACGCCCAGGGCGTGGACAAGCAGGTCTTCTTCCGCCGGCTGCTGAACTATGGTGCGCTGGTCACGTTGATCGCGCCGGTCGTCCTTTGGCTGATCTTCGTCGTGGTGCCGGGATGATCCCCGCAGCCGCCCCCTGAACCCAAGGAGATTGCGATGAAACCCGCAGCGCCGCGTCAGAACCGCCCCGCCTTCCTGGGCGAGCTGTTCGAGACCCTGACCGAACGCGGGCGCCGCCTGTTGTGGCGCCGCGACACCGCCGAGCCCCCGCAGCCGCCCGAGCTTTCCGAACTGGCCGAGGCGCTGCTGTCGCGCCGGGGCGAGGCCTCGGGGGTGGCCCTGGCGCGCGGGCTGCTGTCGGCCTTCGACCATGCGGGGCGCGATGCGCGGCTGGGCTTTCTGCGGGTGCTGGCCGAACGCTTCGGCCCCGACCCCGAGGCGGTCAAGGCGGCGCTGGCCGCGCTTAAGCGCGACCCCGAGGCGCTGGAGGATCTGCACGCCGCGGCCGAACCGCGCCGCCAGGAATTGCTGCGCCGCCTGAACCTTGCCCCCGGCGGCACGGCGGCGCTGGTCGGGATGCGGGAAGAGCTGCTGACCCATCTGCGCGGCAATCCCGACCTGAAGCGCGTGGACAACGATTTCGCGCATCTGTTCGGATCCTGGTTCAACAGGGGATTTCTCGTGCTGCGTCACATCGACTGGAACACCCCGGCGGCGATCCTCGAAAAGATCATCCGTTACGAGGCCGTCCATGCCATCCGGAACTGGGACGACCTGCGCAATCGCCTGCAGCCGACCGACCGGCGCTGCTACGGGTTTTTTCACCCGCAGATGGTCGACGAGCCGCTGATCTTCGTCGAAGTCGCGCTGACCACCTCGATCCCCGACAATGTCGGCGGCCTGCTGGACCTGGAGCGCCAGCCGATCGAGGCCGAGGAGGCGACCACCGCCGTCTTCTATTCGATCTCGAACACCCAGCGCGGCCTGGCGGGCGTGTCCTTCGGCAATTTCCTCATCAAGCAGGTGGTCGAGGAACTGAAGGCCGAGCTGCCGGAGATCCACACCTTCGTCACGCTGTCCCCGGTGCCCGGCTTTGCCGCCTGGCTGTCGGCGCAGCGCCGGGACGAGGGATCGGACCTGGACGCGGAGCAGCGCGCGGCCTTCGCCGTGCTGGACGAACCCGGCTGGCACATGGATGCCGACAGGGCCGAGGCGCTGCGCGCGCCGCTCATGGCCGCCGCCGCCACCTATTTCCTGCGCGCCCGCGACGGCAAGGGCCGCGTGCCCGATCCGGTGGCGCGCTTCCATCTGGGCAATGGCGCACAGCTCGACCGGCTGAACCATCTGGGCGATGTTTCGGCGAACGGGCTGAAGCAGTCGCACGGGCTGATGGTCAACTACCTCTACGACCTGAACCGGATCGAGGCGAACCACGAAGCCTTTGCCGAACGGGGCACGGTCGCGGCGGCGCCGGCCGTATCCCGCGCCCTGCCGAATGCCAGCTGAAAGGAACCCCATGAGCGACAATCTTTTCGACATCCTCGCGCGCGGCATCTTCGACCCGAAGGCCACCGCCATCGAGACGGTCGCGGGCCGGCGGATCAGCTATGCGGAACTGGTCGCGCGCACGGGCCGGATGGCGAATGCGCTGGTGGCGCTGGGAGTGACGCCCGGCGACCGGGTGGCCGCGCAGGTCGAGAAATCGGTCGAGGCGATCATCCTCTATCTTGCCACCGTCCGGGCGGGCGCGGTCTTTCTGCCGCTGAACACCGGCTATACCCCGGCCGAGATCGAGTATTTCGCCGGCGACGCCGCCCCGGCGATCTTCGTCTGCGACCCGGCCAGGGCCGATCGGCTTGCGCCGGTCACGCAGGGCGCGCGGCTGGTGACGCTGGCGGCGGACGGGCAAGGCAGCCTGGCCGACGCGGCCAGGGACGCGGCGCCGGATTTCGCGACGGTGCCGCGCAACCCGGACGATCTGGCGGCGCTGCTTTACACCTCGGGGACCACGGGGCGGTCCAAGGGCGCGATGCTGACGCATGGCAACCTGGTCTCGAACGCGATGGCGCTGCGCGCGGCCTGGAAATACGGGCCCGACGACGTGCTGATCCATGCGCTGCCGATCTTCCACACACATGGGCTGTTCGTCGCCACCAATGTCACGCTGTTCTCGGGCGCCTCGATGATCTTCCTGCCGAAATTCGACGTGGACCGCATCTTCGAGGCGATGGCCCGCGCGACGGTGCTGATGGGGGTGCCGACCTTCTACACGCGGCTGCTGCAGGACGACATGCTGAACGCCGAGACCACCTCGCGGATGCGGCTGTTCATCTCGGGCTCGGCGCCGCTGCTGGCGGATACGCATCGCGAATGGCGGGCGCGGACGGGCCACGCGATCTTGGAACGCTATGGCATGACGGAAACGAACATGAACGCCTCGAACCCCCATGACGGGGACCGGGTGGCGGGGACGGTCGGAATGCCCCTGCCCGGCGTCGAGATCATCGTGACCGACCCCGAGACCGGCGCGGAACTGCCGCGGGGCGAGATCGGCATGATCGAGGTGCGCGGCCCGAACGTCTTCAAGGGCTATTGGCGGATGCCGGACAAGACCGCCGCCGAGCTGCGCGCGAACGGCTTCTTCATCACCGGCGATCTGGGGCGGTTCGACGAACGCGGCTATCTGCACATCGTCGGGCGCGGCAAGGACCTGATCATCACCGGCGGCTACAACGTCTATCCCAAGGAAATCGAGACCGAGATCGACGCCCTGCCCGGCGTCACCGAATCCGCCGTGATCGGCCTGCCGCATCGCGATTTCGGCGAGGGCGTGACGGCGGTGATCGTGGGGCCCGCCGCGCCCCCGGAAGCCGAGGTCCTGGCGATGCTGGAAAGGCGGCTGGCCAGGTTCAAGCTGCCCAAGCGCGTGCTGTTCGTCGACGAGCTGCCGCGCAATACCATGGGCAAGGTGCAAAAGAACCTGCTGCGCGACCGGTTCGCCGGGCTTTACCACTGACGGGGCCTCGGTCGCCGACCCGCTGCCCTTTCCTGGCGCCCCCCAAAAAAGGCGCGCCACTCCGTTTCGGGAGGGCGCGCCATGCGCGGAGGCGGGGTCCTCGACCGCCTCCGCACCCGCAAGGGAGGCTGCGGGCAATCCCTAGAGCAGGCCGGCGCCGCGGGCCCATTTGTACTTGGCCCCCAGCACCGCCACCGGGATCTCGGTGGAATAGGCATAGGCCGGCACGCCATGTGCGTAGAGATGTTCGGCGGCGGCCTCCACCTCGACATCGCCTGCCAGCGAGGCGACGATCGGCTTGTGGATGCCCTTCTTCTTCATCTCCTCGACCACGTCGATCACCAGTTCGGCGAAGACCATCGGCGGCGTGATGATCGTGTGCCAGTAGCCCAGGATGATCGAGTGGATCCGCGGATCCTCGAGGCCCAGCTTGATGGTGTTGCGATAGGTGCTGGGCGGCTCGCCGCCGGTGATGTCGACCGGGTTGCCGGCCGCGCCGAAGGGCGGGATGAACTTGCGGAAGGCCGCGTCAAGGTCGTCCGGCATCGACATGAGGTTGAGCCCGTTGTCGACGCAGGCGTCCGACAGCAGCACGCCCGACCCGCCGGCGCCGGTGATGATGACCACGTTCTCGCCCTGCGGCGTCGGCAGGACCGGCACGCCCCGCGCATATTCCAGCAGGTCGCGCAGCGACCGGGCCCGGATGACGCCCGATTGCGCGAAGACGTCCTCGTAGATCTTGTCGTTGCCGGCAAGCGCGCCGGTATGCGAACTGGCCGCCGCGGCGCCCGCCGAGGTGCGCCCGGCCTTCAGCACGACGACGGGCTTCTTCTTCGACACCCGCTTCGCCACTTCCGCGAAGGAACGGCCGTCCTTCAGATCCTCCAGATGCTGGGCGATGATCTTGGTATTGTCGTCCTGCTCGAAGAAGGTCAGCAGGTCGTCCTCGTCGATATCCGACTTGTTGCCCAGGCCGACGATGGCCGAGACGCCCATCTTGGCCGACCGGCTGAAGCCGATGATCGCCATGCCGATGCCCCCCGACTGCGAGGACAGCGCCGCCGTTCCCTGCACGTCGTAGGCCGTGCAGAAGGTCGCGCAGAGGTTCTGCGGCGTGTAGTAGAAGCCGTAGATGTTCGGACCCATCAGGCGAATGTTGTATTTCCGGCCGATCTCCTGGATTTCCTCCTGGCCCTCGACATTGCCGGTTTCGGCAAAGCCCGAGGGGATCAGCACGGCACCGGGGATCTCTTTCTCGCCGCATTCGATCAGCGCGCCGGCGACGAATTTGGCGGGGATGGCGAAGACGGCGACGTCGATGGTGCCGGGAACGTCCTTGACCGACTTGTAGGCCTTGAGCCCCATGATCTCGTCGGCCTTGGGATGGATCGGATAGATCGTCCCCTTGTAGCCGCCGTTGATGAGGTTCTTCATCACCGAGTTGCCGATCTTGCCGTCCTCGGCCGAGGCGCCGATCACCGCGACCGCATCGGGCTTCATGATGCGGTTCATCTGGCGGACGATGTCCTCCTGGCTGGGACGATGCCGCGCCGGCTGGGGCGAGAAATCGACCACCACGCGCACATCGGCGGCGATGGCACCCGAGGCGGTGGCGAAGACCGGGTTCAGGTCAAGCTCCGAGATCTCGGGGAAGTCGCTGACCAGCTGGCTGACCTTGACGATCATCTCGGCCAGCGCCTCGCGGTCGACGGCATCGCCGCCGCGCACACCCCTGAGGATCTCGGCCGCCTGGATGCCGTCCAGCATCGACAGGGCATCCTCGCGCGTCGCCGGGGCAAGCCGGAAGGTGATGTCCTTCAGCACCTCGACCAGAACGCCGCCAAGACCGAAGGCGACGAGCTTGCCGAAGCTGGCGTCGGTCACCGCACCGATGATGACCTCCTGGCCGCCGGTCAGCATCTGCTGGATCTGCACCCCTTCGATCCGGGCGTCGGCCTTGTAGTTGCGGGCATTGGCGAGAATCCGGTCATAGCCCGTCTCGACCTCTTCCCTGCTGCGCAGCCCGACCAGCACGCCGCCGGCCTCGGTCTTGTGGAGGATGTCGGGCGAGACGATCTTCAGCACCACCGGATAGCCCATGCCCTCGGCAAGGCTGACCGCCTCGGCGGCCGATTTCGCCACGCCTTCCTGCGGCACCGCGATGCCGTAGGCGTCGCAGACGATCTTGCCCTCGGGCGCGGTCAGGCTGTCGCGGCCCTCGGCCTTGACCTTGTCGAGGATGGCGCGCACCGCATCCTGGGGCTGTCCGGCCTCTGGGCTGACACTTAGCGGGCGCAGTTTCAGAGCTTGTTCTGCCATCGTTTCCTCCTGGCTTCGTTCCTGTTTGGTCCGGTGGGTACGGGGCCGGCCTGTGCTGGCGACCGCTGGGGGCAAGAGCAGGTCTCGCCCAGATCTCTGCCTGCATCGACATTCTGCGGGGCGACGGCCCCCCGGACACAGGTCACGCTTTCCGAAAGCGGGCGCCCTCATGGAGCGGCGTAAATGCCCGCACATCACCTCCCGTCGCAATCATCGTGGCATATGGCATGCCAAACTGTCAAGCAGGAGTTCGGCGGCGCGGCGGGGATTTGTTCGGGGGCCTCGGGGACGGCGTGCGCCAAGCCGTTCCGGTCGCCGATCGGCAGCGGCAAATCTCAACGCTTCCTGGGGCAAGAGCGCCGGGCCGCAGTCATGCGCCAGATGCAATGCCGCGATGCAGAATCGGTCCTACCGAAGCCATTCTGGCATGTTATATATCACGCAACCAAGCATCCCGGCCAGGGACGCCAGGTTTGACATCAAGGAGACAGAACCAATGCCGACCACCACTCTGCTGCACCGCCCGACGGGCCCCCGCACCATCCTGGATCGCGTCCTGCGCGTCCTGGGCGAGATCTACGACCGCAAGGAATCGATCGAGCCCAAGAACGAATCCTGGCGCTATTTCTCGGCCTGACGACTCTGCCCTGCCCAACGTGCCGCTTTTCGCGAAAAAGCGGCCGCAGGGCGGCGCCAGGAATGCTTCGCTGATGCGCTGATTTACGCCGAATCCCCCCTCCGAAGCCTCCCAAGCACCGTTCCCAAGCAGTCGCGACCAATTTTTTTCACGCGCCTTCAGGCCGGCGCGCCTGCGACAATTTGTCCTTTCATTTGAGCGCTCTGAGATCCCTCGCGGGTCTCGGAGCGAAGCCCGTTTCCTGCACTGATCGGTACCGATACGCGGCGCGACGGCCGAATTCCGTCTTGCCATGTGGCATCCATTATACCAAGATGCCGGCGTACATCTTCGTGAACGGTCAAGCGCCGAGGGCCTGGTTGCCGCTCGGAAACAGTCGCTCTAGCGAAGGTGGAACGGTCAATGTCCGCTCGAATGGAGGAGGGACGGTCAATGTCTGACACAACGGATACATCTGTAGGGGGACAGGGGAATCCCCCGGCAACTCGCTGGCTTCAGCTCATCGTAGGCGTCGGCTGTATGGTTGCCGCCTCGAATATCCAGTACTCATGGACGCTTTTCGTCCCTGAAATTCAACAGGCCCACGGTTGGACGCGGGCCGCGATCCAGACCGCATTCACGATCTTCGTCGTCGTCCAGACTTGGGGCACGCCCGTCGTCGGACATTTCGTCGATCGCCACGGCCCGCGGGTGGTCGTCCTGGTCGGCGGCTTCTTCGTCGGCCTGGCCTGGCTGGTCAATTCCTATGCCACGTCGCTCAGCGGCTTCTATCTCGGCTCGATTCTGGGGGGGATCGGCGTCGGGGCCGTCTATGCGACCTGCATCAACAATGCCCTGAAGTGGTTCCCGGACCGCCGCGGGCTGGCGGCCGGCCTGACTGCCGCAGGATACGGTTCGGGCACGATCATCACGATCATGCCGATTGCGAACATGATCCAGAACAGCGGCTATCAGCAGGCCTTCTTCACCTTCGGCCTGATCCAGGGCGCCGCCATCCTGCTGATCGCGGGCTTTCTCAGGGCGCCGAAGGCGGGCGAGACCGTGTTTTCGAACCAGGTCGCGCAGTCGCGCCGCGACTATACCCTGGGCGAGGCGCTGCGCACCCCGGTCTTCTGGGTCATGCTGGCGATGTTCACCGGCACGGTCACCGGCGGCCTGATGGCGGTCGCGCAGCTTGGCGTCATCGCCGAGGACCTGGGTGTCCGCGAAATGCCGGTCAACGTGTATTTCTTCACCATGGCCGCGCTGCCGCTGGCGCTGATGATGGACAGGGTGATGAACGGCATCTCGCGTCCGCTGTTCGGCTGGATCTCGGACCATATCGGCCGCGAGAAGACGATGTTCATCGCCTTCACGATCGAGGGGCTGGGCATCCTTGCGCTCGGCACCTTCGGGCATAACCCATGGGCCTTCGTGATCCTCTCGGGCATCGTGTTCCTGGCCTGGGGCGAGGTCTACAGCCTCTTCAGCGCGACGGCGGGCGACGCCTTCGGCACCAAGCATATCGGCAAGATCTATGGCGTGCTGTATTGCGCGAAGGGGATGGCGGCCCTGCTGGTTCCGATCGGCAACCTGATCATGGAGGCGACGGGAACCTGGGCGACCGTGCTCTACATGATGGCTGCGATGGATCTCTGCGCTGCATTCGCCGCCATATTCATCCTCCGACCACTATTGAGAAAGCACCATGCCGAGAACGGCGTGATACTGGACGACCGAGGAAAGATCGTCGTCGGAGACCAGCTGGCACCCGCACCACGATAGCGGCGCTGTCCAGAAAGCTGATCCGGGGTGGCCCACCAGGCCGCCCCGGATTTCCATTGGCGCAAGGCTTTGGCGGGGGTGCGGAACGGCATCCCCGCGCCAGCATCGGGACGCGGCCGTGCCGAATGCCGCGGGGGGAGATATGCGAGCTGCGAAAGGAAGATCGCCCGATCAGCGGCCTGCGGATCTTGGCAAGATGCGGCGCGGGCGACACCGCTGCGGGGCGGCCCTTCTGCCCGGCGGTCGGTGTGTGGCATGCCGCTGCCACCGGGGATCCGCGTCGGAGAGTTCCGGGGCAGCGCCGGCGTCGCGCCCGTCCGCCAGAAACGCGGCCAATGGCGAAGCTGCGGGCATGTGGGGTGGCGATCGTCGCGATGGGATCAAGGTCGCGCCTGCGCATCAGCGAGATCGGTGGCCGCAGCGCCGCCCCATCCGCGAGAGGGGACTGGCTCCAGGTTCACGCAAGCACCGTCGTTGCGAAGAAGGATGGTGCGCCCATGAAGAATGGCCCACGAACCTAGGGTTCGTGGGCCATTTCCTGGTGAATATCCGGTTCGTTCCCGGCGACATCCCGCGGCGCAAGCGGTGCGCCGCCGGCAGGCGGCGATGTCAGCCCGAGGCCTTCCGGGCCGCAGGAACGCCGCTGTTCTCGGCAAGGCTCGCGTCGATCACCGCCACCGTCTGATCGATCTCGGGGCTCGAGATCCCCAGGTCGCGGCCGATCAGCTGGACCAGCTTGTCGACGCGCTCGATCTCGGTCGCGCCGCCGGCGACGGCGCGGGCGACCGACGAGGGGTTCAGAAGCTGCTCGGCCGCGCTGGCATATTTTTCGAACGGCACCTGGTCCTCGGGCGCCGCGCCAAGCCTGCGGGCGATGTCGTCGACCAGGTCATAGACCTTGCGCGACGTCGCCAGGTTCTCGTGGACCGCCTCGCGGATCGGCCGCACGCCATTGCCGGTGACGCAGCGGTAATTGCCGGCCAGCAACATGCTCCACTTGGCCAGCGGCACGAAGAGCGAGTCGAAGACGCGGATCTTCACCGGCACGTCCTTGCCGTCCAGGCGCACGGCGTCGATATCCGCCTCCAGGTCCGAGAGGATGGCATTGGCGCCCGCGTCGCCGAATTTCGCGGCCCGGAAATTGGTCGGCAACCCGACATGCAGCACGTTCGGCGCCTCCTCGGGCGGCCGATAGGCCTGCGGGTCGGGGCTGCAGAGCGTCACCAGGTCGGGATCGAACTCGTCCCATATCCCCGGATTCGAGAAGCTTGCCGCCAGCTTGTCGACCTGCAGGCCGGGCAGCCGCCGCAGATAGGCCAGCGGCGGCATGTTCATGATCGACAGGCACGGCTTTCTGGCGGCGGCGATGCGGCCGACAAGCTCGCGGATGCTCTGCACGCCGTATTGCGGTTCCTGCATCGCCAGGCCGACCATGTCGAAGGCGTCGGGATCGACCTCGTCGGGCACCAGCGCGGCAAGCCGGCCGGGCAGCTCCGAGGAACGGATCCGGCGGTGTTCGTCTTCGCCCCGCAGGCGGATCCGCACCTCGGTGCCTTCGTCGTTGATCAGCGCGGCGGTCGAGGCCCGGCAGACCAGCGACACGTCATGTCCGGCCATCAGCAGCTTGGTCCCGAGCAGCGACCCGTAGGAGGCCCCGAGAATCAGGATTCGATAGGTCATATGCGTTCACCTGAGCGAATGAGAGGAGCGGAACGCCCCGAGGCGTTCCGAAAGAAGGCGCCGGGGCACCCTGCCCTACTCTGCCGCGACGGCGCCGACCTTGCCGACCGCGCCCGAGCCGATGATCCGGTCCAGTTCGCCGCCGCTATAGCCAAGCACCCCCTCGAGGATCTCGACCGTATGTTCCCCCAGCAGCGGCGAGCGCAGGACCTCGACCGGGCTGTCGGACAGTTTGACGGGACAGCCGACGGTCAGGTATTTGCCGCGCTTCGGGTGGTCGACCTCGACGATCGTGCCGGTCTTGCGCAGGTCCGGGTCCTCGGCGATCTCCTTCATGCTGAGGATCGGGCCGACCGGGATGTCCAGCGGGTTGCAGATGTCCATGACCTCGAACTTGGTCTTGGTCATCGTCCAGGCCTCGATCGCGTCGAAGATCTCGTTCAGCCGCGGCAGCCGCGCCTTCGGCGTGGCATAGTCGGGATCGGTCTTCCATTCGGGCTTGCCGATCACGTCGCAGACCCGTTCCCAGACGGCGGCCTGGGTGATGAAATAGGTATAGGCGTTGGGATCGGTCTCCCAGCCCTTGCATTTCAGGATCCGGCCCGGCTGGCCGCCGCCCGAGTCATTGCCCGCGCGCGGCACGGCTTCGCCGAACTCGATCCCCTCGCCGAATTGCGAATATTCGGTCAGCGGGCCGGCGGCGAGGCGCTGCTGGTCGCGCAGCTTGACCCGGCAGAGATTGAGGACGCCGTCCTGCATCGCCGCCAGGACGCGCTGGCCGCGACCCGATGTCTCGCGCTGGAACAGCGCGGCGAGGATGCCGAAGGCCAGGTGCAGGCCGGTGCCGGAATCGCCGATCTGCGCGCCCGTGACCATCGGCCGGTCGTCGCGCCAGCCGGTGGTCGAGGCCGATCCGCCGGCGCATTGCGCGACGTTCTCGTAGACCTTGCATTCCTCGTAGCGCCCCGGACCGAAGCCCTTGACCGAGGCCATGATCATGCGCGGGTTGATCTGCTGGATCTTCTCCCAGCCGAAGCCCATCCGGTCCAGCGCGCCCGGCGCGAAGTTCTCGACCAGGATGTCGCAGGTCTCGATCAGCCGGGTCAGCACCTCCTTGCCCTCGGCGCTCTTGGTGTCCAGCTCCAGCGAGCGCTTGTTGTGGTTCAGCATCGTGAAATAGAGGCTGTCCGCGCCCGGCTTGTCGACCAGCTGCTGGCGCGTCGCGTCGCCGACGCCGGCGCGTTCGACCTTGATGACGTCGGCGCCCAGCCAGGCCAGAAGTTGCGTGCAGGTTGGGCCGGACTGAACATGGGTGAAGTCCAGGACCTTGATACCGTCGAGAGCTTTCATGGCATATTCCTTTATGTGTTCCGCGTTTTCCGGCCCTGGGGGCCTCAGACCTTCTTGGTCAGCGCGCTTTGCGGGTTGAGGCTGCCGATATTGCCGCTTTCAGTGCCTGCGGCCGGGTCGATCACCGCGTTGACCAGGGTCGGCTTGCCGGAATCGAGGGCCTGGCGCACCGCCCGGTCCAGCTCGTCCGGGGTGGTGACATAGGCGCCGGTGCCGCCGAAGGCCTCCATCATCATCTCGTAGCGCGAGTCGGGGACGAAGACCGTGGTGGCGACGTCCGATCCGCCGCTGGGATTGACGTCGGTGCCGCGATAGATGCCGTTGTTGTTGAAGATCACCACGCAGACCGGCAGCTTGTAGCGGCAGATCGTCTCGATCTCCATGCCGCAGAAACCGAAGGCGCTGTCGCCCTCGATCGCCAGGACCGGCTGGCCGGTCTCGACCGCGGCGGCGATGGCCGAGCCCATGCCGACGCCCATCACCCCCCAGGTGCCGACGTCCAGCCGGTGGCGCGGCCTGTACATGTCGATGACGCCGCGGGCCAGGTCCAGCGTGTTGGCGCCCTCGTTGACCAGGATGACGTCCGGCCGGTCCTTGATGATCTGGCGCAGCGGCGCCAGCGCGGTGTGGAAATCCATCGGCGCCGAGTTCTTCTTCAGCTTGGACGCCATCTTGGCGATGTTGGCCTCCTTGCGCTCGGCCAGCCTGCCGGTCCAGTCGGCGGGCGGGGCCTGCCAGCTGCCGTCCATGCGGGCAAGCAGCGCCTCGAGGCAGGAGCCCACATCGCCGACCAGCGGCGCGTCGATCGGCACGTTGCTGTCCATCTCGCGCGGCTCGATGTCGATATGGACGAATTTCTTGCTGCCCGGCTGGCCCCAGCTCTTGCCCTTGCCATGCGACAGCAACCAGTTGAGCCGCGCGCCGATCAGCACGACCGTGTCGGCCTCTTTCAGCGCCAGCGAGCGGGCGGCCCCCGCCGATTGCGGATGGTCGTCCGGCAGCAGGCCCTTGGCCATGCTCATCGGCAGGTAGGGAATGCCCGAGGTCTCGACGAAGGCGCGGACCGCCGCGTCGGCCTGGGCATAGGCGGCGCCCTTGCCGAGGATGATCAGCGGGCGCTTGGCGCCCTGCAGCACCTCGATGGCGCGGTCCACCGCGTCGGGCGCCGGGATCTGCCGGGGCGCGGCATCGACGACCTTGACCAGCGACCGGCGGCCCTCCTCGGCATCCATGGTCTGGGCCAGCAGCTTGGCCGGCAGGTCCAGGTAGACGCCGCCGGGCCGGCCCGAGACCGCGGCGCGGATGGCGCGGGCGATGCCGATGCCGATGTCCTCGGCGTGCAGCACGCGATAGGCGGCCTTGCAATGCGGGCGGGCGATGGCCAGCTGGTCCATCTCCTCGTAATCGCCCTGCTGCAGGTCCACGATCTCGCGCTCGGACGAGCCGCTGATGAGGATCATCGGGAAGCAGTTGGTCGTCGCGTTCGCCAGCGCGGTGAGGCCGTTCAGGAAGCCCGGCGCCGACACGGTCAGGCAGATGCCCGGCTTCTGGGTCAGATAGCCGGCGATCGAGGCGGCATAGCCGGCGTGCTGTTCGTGGCGGAACGAGATGACGCGCATCCCCTCGGCCTGGGCAAGCCGCCCCAGATCGGTGATCGGGATGCCCGGCACGTTGTAGATATTGGTGATGCCGTTCAGCTTGAGGGCGTCGACGATCAGGTGGAAGCCGTCGGTCAGTGCCTGCGGCGCATCCTGGCCTTCGATCTCATCGGCGGGCCGCGCTTGGATTGTCAGATTCATGCTACCTCTCCTCTCGCATCCTAAATGTCCGGGGCCTCGTGCCGCGGCTTGCCGGCGTCACGCCGACATGCCGCGCGCCCTCGATTGGGTTTCCAGTCTCGTCCAGGTGCGCCGGACGTGGTCGTGCAGCCGCATCGTGTGCTCGCGCACCAGTTGCGAGGCGAGATCGGCATCCCGGCGTTCCAGCGATTCGATGATCGCCATGTGATCGACCACCGAGCGTCCCGCGCGGTCGCTTTCCCCCATCGCCCGCTGCCGGACGGCGCGCATGTGCAGCAGCATCCCCTGGGCGATGGTCGACAGCATGGCGCAGCCCGACAGATCCAGGATCCGCTGGTGGAAGCGGATGTTGTGTTCGGTATATTCGCCGATATCGGCGCGTGCCGCGTCGCCGCCGAAGGCCGTGCCGAACTCGCGCAGCGCCCGCAATTGGGCATCGTCGGCGACCTCGACCACCAGCCGGGCCGCCATGCTTTCCAGCGCGGCCCAGACCACGATCACCTCCAGCACCTCTTCCAGCGACTTGCGCCTGACATAGACGCCCTTGCGCGGCCGGATCTCGACATAGCCGTCCTGTTCCAGCCGGGCCACCGCCTCGCGCAGCGGCGTGCGCGAGATGCCCAGTTCCGCGGCCATCCTGCGCTCGTCCAGCCGCAGGTCGGTGCCCTCGCCATAGATGTTCATCTTCAGGATGGCGTCGCGCAGCGCGTCATAGATGCGGTCCTTCAGCGTGGAACTGACCGCCAGCGGCTTCAGCCGAATGCTTTTGGCCATGTGACGCCCCTCACGCACGAGCCGACCTTCCCTTTTCGGCAATGGGCCTGTCCCATTGCTTCTGCCATCTGGCATACCATAGACCAGACAAATTTGGCTTGCAACATCTTTTCGAGGATGGCCGGAGCGCCCCGAGATTGGCAATGAGTGCCACTAGTCAATATATTGATATATAACATAATTCATATGGACTTTATGACGCGATGCCATGGCGCTTGATCGAGAGCTTACCATGTGGTATCTGGAATACCAACAATGCAAATCAGGGCGAAAGCGGCGCCATTCCGCGAAGCCAAGCCCGCCCTCGCCCGCCCCGCCGCGGGCTGAATCACCGCTGGTGCCGCGATGACGCAATCCGTCAGGTGACGGGCTGCGGCGGTGCCGAACATCAGGGAGGAAAGCCTTGAACATTCACGAATATCAGGCCAAGCAGCTGCTCCGCGAATATGGCGCGCCGGTCTCGGACGGGCGCGTCGTGCTGAAGGCGGACGAGGCGAAGACGGCGGCCAGCGAACTCGACGGGCCGGTCTGGGTCGTCAAGGCGCAGATCCATGCCGGCGGACGCGGCAAGGGGCGGTTCAAGGAAGCCTCGGCGGGCGAGAAGGGCGGCGTGCGGCTGACCCGATCGGTCGAGGAGGCCGCCAACGAGGTGCAGCGGATGCTGGGCCGCACCCTCATCACCCATCAGAGCGGGCCGGCGGGACGCACCGTCAACCGCATCTATATCGAGGAAGGCGCCGGCATCGCGCGCGAACTCTACCTGGCGATGCTGATCGACCGGAAGACCAGCCGCATCGCCTTCGTCTGCTCGACCGAGGGCGGCATGGACATCGAGGAGGTCGCCGCCGAAACCCCGGAACGGATCGTCACCTTCACCGTCGATCCGGCAAGCGGCATCTCGGGCTTCCACGGCCGGCGCGTCGCCTTCGCGCTGGGTCTGGAAGGGCGGCAGGTGCGCCAATGCGTGGATCTCGTCGGCCGGCTCTACCGGCTCTTTGTCGAGAAGGACGCCGAGATGCTGGAGATCAACCCGCTGATCGTCACCGACAAGGGCGAGCTTCGCTGCCTGGATGCGAAGATGGGCTTCGATTCGAACGCGCTCTATCGCCAGCCCGAGATCCTTGCCCTACGCGACGAGACCGAGGAGGACCCGAAGGAGCTGGCCGCCTCGAAATTCGACCTGAACTATATCGCGCTGGACGGCGAGATCGGCTGCATGGTCAACGGCGCGGGCCTTGCCATGGCGACGATGGATATCATCAAGCTCTACGGCGCCGAGCCGGCGAACTTCCTGGATGTCGGCGGCGGCGCGACCACCGAGAAAGTGACGGAAGCCTTCAAGATCATCACCTCGGACCCGCAGGTCAGGGGCATCCTCATCAACATCTTCGGCGGCATCATGCGCTGCGACGTCATCGCCGAGGGGGTGATCGCCGCCGTGAAGGAGGTGGGGTTGAAGGTCCCGCTGGTGGTGCGGCTGGAGGGCACCAACGTGGAGCTGGGCAAGAAGATCCTCAACGAATCCGGCCTCGACGTCATCGCGGCCGACGATCTGGCGGATGCGGCGAAAAAGGTCGTCGCGGCAGTGAAGGAGTATGCATGATGGCCATTCTCGTCGATGAGAACACCCGCGTGATCTGCCAGGGCCTGACCGGCTCTCAGGGCACCTTCCATTCCGAGCAGGCGCTTGCCTACGGCACCATGATGGTCGGCGGCGTCACGCCGGGCAAGGGCGGTGACACGCATATCGGCCTGCCGGTCTTCGACACGGTGGCCGAGGCGCGGGCGCGGACCGGCGCCAATGCCAGCGCGATCTATGTCCCGCCGCCCTTTGCTGCCGACGCGATCCTGGAAGCGATCGATGCCGGGATCGAGCTGATCGTCGCGATCACCGAAGGCGTGCCGGTCCTGGACATGATGAAGGTCAAGCGGGCGTTGCAGGGATCCGGCGCGGTGCTGATCGGGCCGAACTGCCCCGGCATCATCACCCCCGACGCCTGCAAGATCGGCATCATGCCCGGCCATATCCACAGGCGCGGCGCGGTCGGCGTCGTCTCGCGCTCGGGCACGCTGACCTACGAGGCGGTCAAGCAGACCTCGGATGTCGGGCTGGGGCAAAGCACATGCGTCGGCATCGGCGGCGACCCGATCAAGGGCACCGAGCATATCGACGTGCTGGAACGGTTCCTCGCCGATCCCGAGACCGAGGCGATCATCATGATCGGCGAGATCGGCGGCTCGGCCGAGGAGGAGGCGGCGCAGTTCCTGCAGGACGAGGCGAAGCGCGGGCGCTCGAAGCCCACCGCCGGCTTCATCGCCGGGCGCACCGCGCCGCCGGGGCGCCGCATGGGCCATGCCGGGGCCATCGTCTCGGGCGGTCAGGGCGGCGCCGAGGAGAAGATCGAGGCGATGCGGTCGGCGGGCATCACCGTCGCCGAAAGCCCCGCCGATCTGGGCCGCGCGGTGCTCAAGGCCATGGGGCGCGCCTGAAAACCGCTCCGCCCCGGCGGTTGCGCCGGGGCGGAACGCCGGGAAGCCGTCCCGGCCTAGGGTCGCAGCAGGATCTTGCCGCGATGGCCGGCGGCTTCCATCATCGCATGGGCCTGCCCCGCCTGGGCCAAGGGCAGCACCGTATGGGTGACAGGCCGCAGCCTCCCTTGCGCGAACAGCGGCCAGACCCGCGCCTTCAGCGCCTCGGCCACCTCGGCCTTGAACTCGGGCGCGCGGCTGCGCAGCGTCGAGCCGGTATAGACCAGCCGCTTCAGCATGACGGGCATCAGGTCGATCTCGACCTTCGAGCCCTTGTTGAAGGCCAGCTGGACGATCCGCGCATCGTGGCGCGCCGCCTTGATGTTGCGCGCGACATAGTCGCCGCCGATGATGTCGAGGATGATATCCGCGCCCCCGGCCTCGCGGGTGATCCCGACGAAATCCTCGTCGCGGAAATCGATGGCGCGCTCGGCGCCCAGATCCCGGCAGAAGGCGCAATCCTCGGCCGAGCCGGCGGTCGCAAGGACCCGCAGGCCAAGCGCGGCGCCCAGCTGGATCGCCATCGAGCCGATGCCGCCCGCCCCGCCGTGAACCAGGAACAGCTTGCCCGGCGCGACGGCCGCGCCGTGGAAGATGTTGCTCCAGACCGTGAAACAGGCCTCTGGCAGGCCGGCGGCGTCGATCCTGTCCAGGCCATCGGGGATCGGCAGGCAATGCCGCGCGTCGACCGCGACATATTCGGCATAGCCGCCGCCATTGGTCAGCGCCGTCACATGCTCGCCCCTGGTCCAGGGGCCGGCGCCCTCTGCCACCGCGACGATCTCGCCCGAAACCTCGAGGCCCAGAAGGTCGGAGGCGCCTTTGGGCGGCGGATACTGGCCCTTGCGCTGGACCAGATCCGGGCCATTGACGCCGGCGGCCGCGACGCGGATCAGCACCTCGCCCGGACCGGGCACCGGCACCGGCCGGCGGGCGGGCTGCAATAGGTCGGGCCCGCCCGGCTCGCGCGCGACGATGGCGGACATAGTCTCTGGAATCATATCGCTCTCCCTCTGCTCCTGGGCCGGTCAGGCGGGGCCGAGGGCCTTCCGCATCAGCCCGGCGACCTCGTCGGCGTTCCGCGCGATCACCGCGCCGGCCTCTTGCAGGCGCCGCAGCTTGGCATCGGCCGTGCCGCCGCCCAGCACGGCAAGCGTGCCCGCATGGCCCATCCGGCGCTGCGCCGGGGCATGGCGTCCGACGACCAGCGCGACGACCGGCTTGCCGTAATCGACCGAGGCGAGATAATCCGCGGCGGCCTCCTCCTCGCTGCCGCCGATCTCGCCGATCAGGATGACGCCTTCGGTGGCCGGATCGTCCTTGAACAGCTCCAGGCAGCGGCGGAAGCCGATGCCGTGGATCGGGTCGCCGCCGACGCCGATCGTGGTCGACTGGCCAAGCTTCGCGGCCGTGGTCTGCGCGACGATCTCGCTGGTCAGCGAGGCTGATCGCGACACGATGCCGACCCGGCCCGGCTGGGCATCGGCAGTCGACATGACGCCGATCTTGCACAGGCCCGGCGCCAGCACGCCCTGGCTGTTCGGGCCGACAAGCTGGGTCTCGGAGCCGTTCAGCGCCGCCCGCACCCGCAGCATGTCATGCACCGGCACCCGCTCGGTCACGCAGACGACCAGGCCGATGCCGGCCTCGATCGCCTCGATCATCGCCGCCGCCGCCTTGTGGGGCGGCACCAGCACCAGGCTGGCATTGGCCCCGGTCGCCTCGGCGGCCTCGCGCACCCCGTCGAAGACCGGCAGGTCCAGATGCGTCGTGCCGGCCTTGCCGGGCCGGACCCCGGCCACATAGGTCGAGCCGTAGCGCATCGCCAGATCGGTATAGAAGGTCCCTGCCCGCCCGGTCATCCCCTGCACCAGGACGCGGGTATCCTTGCCCAGCAGCACCGCCATCACCCTGCTCCTTTCGCCAGCGCGATTGCGCGCCTCACCGCGCCGCCGATGTCGTCGAAAGGCTCGACGGGCAGGCGGCGGTCCGTCATGATCCTGCGCGCCCAGGCCGCGTTCTGTCCCGCCGCGCGGAACACGATCGGCGGTTTGCGGGCGCTGCGCGAATAGGCGATGCAGATCGCCTCGGCCACCGTGTCGCAGACCGTCATGCCGCCACCATGGACGTTGACCAGGATCGCCCGGACGGCCGGATCCCCCAGCAGCACGCCGATTCCGCGGGCGATCTGCAGGCTGGTGGCGGTGGTGCGGATGTCCATGAAATTCGCCGGCCGGCCGCCCGCGTCGATCAGCATGTCGTTGGTGGCCAGCCCCAGCCCGGCGCCGTTGACCACCACGCCGATATCGCCGTCCATCTTGACGAAATTGATGTCGTTCTCGCGCGCCACCCGCTCATAGCTGTCGCGTGGGGCCGCGCGGGCGATGTCCTCGAATTCCGGGTGGCGATAGAGCGCGCTGTCATCGATCACCATCTTCGCGTCGACCGCCACCACCTGCCCGTCGGGAAGGATGGCCAGCGGATTGATCTCGACCAGAAGCGCGTCGGTTTCCATCGCCGCGCGCACCAGCTTCGCGACCAGCGCCGCGGCATTCGGCGCGGCCGCGCCGTCGAGGCCGAGGCGATCCAGGAAGCCCGCCACATCGACGCCCGAGAGATCGCCGTCGGGCGGCAGTTCCAGCGACTCGATCAGGCCGGGATCGCTTTGCGCCCTCGCCTCGAAGGCGACCCCGCCGTCACGCGCGCCGAACAGCTGTGCCCTGCGCTCGCGCGCGTCGATCACGAAGGCGATGTAGAGGCTGCGCCGGTCGTCCACCGCCGCCTCGACCCAGACGCGGTCGACCTCCTCGCCTGCCGGCCCGGTCTGCTCGGTGACAAGATGCGTGCCGATCAGCGCGTCGGCCGCGTCCCTGACCGCGCTTGGCGTCGCGGCGAAGCGGACGCCGCCGGCCAGCCCGCGGCCGCCGGCATGGATCTGTGCCTTGACGGCGAATTTCTCGCAGCTCAGCGCCCGCGCGCGGTCCTCGGCCTCGATGGCGTTGCGCGCCAGGGCGCCTTCGGGGACAGCGACCCCATAGCGGGCCAGTATTTCCTTGGCCTGGTATTCCGGCAAGTCCATCGGCGTACCCCCCCTGTCCATCCGGCTGCCCGAGCCCGTCTCGCGGCTGCAGATGCATTGGTATTTGGTACACCAGATTTCACAAACGGTCAACCATGCACCGTCCTGCCGGCCGGGCGGATGCCGTCGCCGCGGGGCATTGCGCGAGTCGTGCTAGGAAAACAGTCCGTGCTTGTCGACATGGGCGGCCAGCCCCAGCGTGTGCTGGCGGACCAGCCGCGCGGCCAGTTCGCCGTCGCGGGCCTCCAGCGCGTCGATGATCTGCATATGCTCGGTCAGCGACCGCTCGGCGCGGTTGTCCTGACGCAGCGAGACGTTGCGGATGGCCCGCACGTGGATCAGCAGATTCGCCGACATCTCGGCCAGCAGCTGGCAGTCGCCCAGGCGGATGATCATCTGGTGGAACTTGATGTTCGCCTCGGAATATTCGTGCATATGCTCCGAATCCGGCGCGCATTCGAACTCCTCGAACAGCTTGCGCAACATGCGCAATTCCCGGCTGCTGGCCCGGTCGGCGGCCAGATAGGCCGCCATGCTTTCCAGCGCGGCCCAGACGGTGATCATCTCGATGATCTGCTGCTTCGACAGGCGCACGACGAAGACGCCGCGGCGCGGCACCGTCCGCACGAAGCCCTCTTGTTCGAGGATGGTCAGCGCCTCGCGGATCGGCGTGCGGCTGACCCCCAGGTCCTGCGAAAGCTGCCGTTCGTCCAGGCGGAATTCCTCGGGGCTGCCATAGATGTCCATGCCGGTGATGGCGTTCTTGATGGCTTCATATGCAAGGTCGCGCAGGCTGGGATTCGCCGCCAGCGGCGCGATGCCAAGCCGTATGTGGTTCTGGTCCCCGCCGTCGCCGGAAGCGGCACGATCGCCCCCCTCCGGGATGCTGGAAGTCGGCGGAGACACAACTCCAGATCGGATATTCGGGCGCTTCGACATGATCTTCACTTGATCCTTTCAATTCACGCGGAACGACGGACGAGGATGCTGGCCGATCCAGATCTAATGCACCATATTTATCCTGCGGTTTGCCGCTGTCCAAGTCACTTGTGCCGATCCATGACCCTTTATCGCCCGCGCCGTAGCGCGCAAGGCCCGAATGAGGCCGGCTTTTCGGCCGTCTGCGCCGGTCATCGACGGGTTGGATCGGGGCCGCATCCGTAATGACCTGGGATGCGCGAAGGCCGTCGCGGGCGGGCAATCAGGCAGGCGCGGGCGGGCCGCTTCGCGCCGGGGGCGGGGCGAGGCCCCAGATCCGGGGGGCGTCCTTCGCCAGCATCCGCGCCTCGATCATGTCGAGGCGCTGGCGCGCGGCGCTGGTGTTTCCCGCGCTCTCGCGCAGGTACTTCCGCCACAGGCGCAGCGCGGAATGCGGGCTCCAGGGCAGCGCCGCCTGGGCAAGCCAGTTGCGCAGCTCGGGCGGCAGGCGGTCATATTCCTCGATCGGACAGGGCCTGCGCCGGCGGCGCAGCGAGGTGACAAGGTTTCTGCGCATCAGTGCAGCCTGCGCGCCCGGTCGGCGGGCTCCATGGCGGGGTCGAGCACCAGCAGCAGCCGCACCCCGCCGCTGTCGGCGATGGGCGGCGAGCGGTGCAGCAGCCGCGTGACCTCCTTGCCGGGCCACAGGGCGCCGCGCAGGATCGCCGCCTCTCCGGTCCGCATCTCTCCGGCCGGCACGACCTGGCCGCTTCCGTCGGCCAGCCCGAATTGCGTCCCCGGCCCGCGATAGGTGCACAGCAGCCGCGCGGGCATCTGGTCGATGTGGAACTTCCGGCAGGCATCCGTCGTCACCGCCTCAAGCCGGATATGCAGCAGCGGATTGCCCATGATCTGCGCGAAGACCAGCGCCAGCGCCGCCACGTCGCTGGCCAGCAGGTCGCGCATCGTCCCGCCGGGCAAGCCGGACAGGTCGCAGGCGGCATGGATGCAGCGTTCGACCACCCGGACATCCACCAGCGCGCGCAGCGCCGGCAGTTGTCCGGCGGGAATGGTCTCGACCCATTCGGCGAAGGCGGGCGAGCGGCGGCGGCGCCAGACCGCCGCGCCGACCCCCGGCTGCGCGACCTGCTGCAGGACCAGCCCGCTGGCGGATTCGCGGATGTCCCCTGCCTCGATGCCATGGGGGTCTTGCGGGATGGCGATATCGGTTTCCGTCATGCGTCTATGATGATCCCCGCCAGCGTGTTGACCCGCATCGTCTCCTGCGGCTGATAATGGATGACCGAGCGGATCGACTTTCCCGCGTGTAGCAGATCAAATGCCGTGTTGATCTGCTCATGCGTCATGTTGTGGGTGATATAGGGATCGACGTCGAAATCGCCGCGCAGCCATTCGTCGACCATGCCGGGAAGCTGGCTGCGCCCCAGCACGCCCCCGAAGGCCGAGCCGCGCCAGACCCGCCCGGTGACCAGCTGGAAGGGCCGGGTCGAGATTTCCTCGCCCGCGCCGGCGACGCCGATCACGGTGCATTCGCCCCAGCCCTTGTGGCAGCATTCCAGCGCCGAGCGCATGACGCCCACATTGCCGATGCACTCGAAGGAATAGTCCACGCCGCCATTGGTCATGTCGATGACCACCTGGTGGATCGGCTGCTGGAAATCCGCGGGGTCGATGCAGTCATTCGCGCCCAGGCTGCGGGCCAGCGCGAACTTGTTCGGATTGGTGTCGATGCCGATGATGCGGCCGGCGCCGACCATCTTCGCGCCCTGGATCACCGCCATGCCGACCGCGCCGAGGCCGAAGACCGCCACGGTCGATCCGGGCTCGACCTTCGCGGTATTCCGCACCGCGCCCATGCCGGTCGGCACCGCGCAGCCCATCACGCTGGCCTTGGCCAGCGGCGCCTCGCGCGAGATCTTCGCCACCGCGATCTCGGGCAGGACCGTATATTCGCTGAAGGTGCTGGTGCCCATGTAGTGATGGATCATCCTGCCCTTCCAGGAAAAACGCGACGTGCCGTCGGGCATCACGCCGCGCCCCTGCGTCTCGCGGATGGTCTGGCACAGGTTGGTCTTGCCGGACCTGATATAGGGGCAGTCCGGGTCCTCGGGGGTATAGAGCGGGATGACATGGTCGCCCGGCCTGACCGAGGTGACGCCGCGGCCGATCTCCTCGACGATGCCGACGCCCTCATGGCCCAGGACGGCGGGGAACAGCCCTTCGGGATCGCGACCCGAGAGCGTGAACATGTCGGTATGGCACAGGCTGGTGGTGACGATGCGGACCAGGACCTCGCCGTCCTTGGGGCCTTCGAGGTCGATCTCCTCGATCTCCAGCGGGCGGTTCGGTTCCCAGGCAACGGCGGCGCGGGTCTTCATGGCGGTTCTCCTGTCAGTTGGGGCGTCTCTGGGGGCAGCGTGGATCACAAACAGTAATGTTATTACCTATCAGTCTTGCAAGACCCCTTTGCCGCCTTTCATCCCAATGTCTGACACCGCGGCGGGCTCAGGCGACGCGGCGCTGGCCCCATTGCGGGAAGGGGTCGGGCAGGCTTGCCCAGGCCTGCGGCGTGAAGTCCCGGGCCTCGACCAGGGCGGCATCCAGCCGGGCGGTCAGCGCCGCCTTGTCCATGCCCGCGCCGATGAACACCAGTTCCTGCCGGCGATCTCCCCAGGGTTCCTGCCACAGCTTTGCGACCTCCTTCAGGGAGTCCGGGTGGGTCGGCCAGCGATCGCGCGGCACCGAGGCCCACCAGCCGCCCAGGGGCCTGACGCTGGAGATCGCCCCGGCAAGGCTGAACTCCACCGCCCAGTTCGGGCGGCTCGCGATCCAGAAATGCCCCTTGGCGCGGATCACGCCGGGCAGATCGCCGTTCAGGACGGCGTGGATCTGCTGCGGATGGAACGGCCGCCGTGCGCGATAGACGAAGGAGGAGATGCCGTATTCCTCGGTCTCGGGCACATGGTCCTCGAAACCGTAAAGCTCCTTGGCCCACATCGGATGCAGATGCGCGCGGTCGAAGTCGAATAGCCCGGTGTCGAAGATCGCCCCGGCATCGACGCGGCTGAAATCGGTCTCGATCAGCCTCGCGTCGGGGTTCAGCGCCCGCACGATCCGGCGCGCCTGGTCCAGCCGCTGGGGGCCGGCCTCGGTGATCTTGTTCAGCACGACGACATCGGCGAATTCCATCTGGTCGGTCAGCAGGTCGACCAGCGTGCGCTCGTCACCCTCGCCCAAGGATTCGCCCCGGTCGGCGATGAAGTCGTGGCTGGAGAAATCCTTCGTCAGGTTGACCGCATCGACCACCGTGACCATCGTGTCCAGCCGCGCCACGTCCGAGAGGCTGTCGCCATTCGCATCGCGGAAATCGAAGGTCGCCGCCACGGGCAGCGGCTCGGCGATGCCGGTGGATTCGATCAGCAGATAGTCGAAGCGCCCCTCGCCGGCCAGGCGGCGCACCTCGACCAGCAGGTCGTCGCGCAGGGTGCAGCAGATGCAGCCATTGGTCATCTCGACCAGCTTTTCCTCGGAGCGCGACAGTTCCGCCCCGTCGCGCACCAGGTCCGCGTCGATGTTCACCTCGGGCATGTCGTTGACGATGACCGCCACCCGGCGGCCCTCGCGGTTGTTCAGGACATGGTTCAGCAGCGTCGTCTTGCCCGCCCCCAGGAAACCGGACAGGACGGTGACGGGCAGGCGCTGGTCGCGCTTTTGCTGGCTGGCGGGCATGGCATCCTCATTTACGTAATGTTATTACGTTACTGATAACGGGAATCAGAAAGCGCCGCAATGCCCTTCCTTGGCCCGGCCAGGAACGTGCGACGGCACGCCCTGGGCAGCGTTCATTTGCGGATCGCGATCGGGCGAGGCGCAGGTGAGCGTGGCCGATCCCGAGCGAGACGGGCCCGAGTGAGACGGGGCGGCCGCTATGCGCCGGGGGTTCGGGAAGGCGAGCGGTCCGCGGGCGCGATGGCGAATGTCTTCCTGAACCAGTCCTCCAGCAGGCGCTTGTCATGCGCGAAGCGCTTGCCGCTGTTGCGCGCGGCCGGGTCGGAGAGGTAGTTCAGATCGGTCAGACGGACCTCGTCCTGCGCCAGCACCCGCCCGCCCTTGGCAAGGGTATATCGCAAGCGGATCCGCGGCGGGGTCGTGTCGCGCAGGATGCGGACATCGCGATGATCGACGTTCCAGGGCTCGAAATCCCCGGCAAGGTCGATGTCCAGCACCTCGATCGCCAGATCCTGCCCGGCGGGCAGATAGCGCGCCGCCAGCCGCGCGAATTCCCTGTCGAACTCGGCCAGCGCCGATGCGCGGCTGCGCGCCTGCCGGAATTCGCGATCACGGAACCTGTCGGGGGCGGCATAGGTGACGGCGACCTCGGCCGCGGCCGGAAGCGGCGTGATCCCCAGCACGGGCAGCGCGAGCGCGGCGGACAGACAGATGGCCCTGAGCATGGTGACCTCCGCATCATGGGTCTGCATCTTCGCCGATATGGTGGCGGCCGCGCCGGAATGCAAAGCCGCGCGGGCCAGCTGCCTCACCAACCTGTCGCAGCCTGCCCATCTTGACGGGTTGGAAAATGTTCTCCGACAGGATCAGCGTTGCGCAACTCAGTTGCGTATGATCCGGCGCAGGGCTGGGATGGCCCTCGATCCCAGGAAAAAGGGCCGCTGACGATCTGTCAGCGACCCCGGCACTCAGCCATGTTTGAACTCGGGGCGTTTTCCGCCAAGGCGAAAACCTATTCGACCGGGGCCGGAGCCGGGGCTTCCGTGGCGGCAGGATCGCTGATTGCGGCGTCGCCCCCGGCACCTTCTTCCTTGCACGCGCCCAGAGCCGTGGTGGTGGCAAGCGCGGCGATCGCGACAAAGGCACGCAGGGGTTTGCGTTGAATGGACATTGCGTTCAAACTCCATTGCAATTTCGTTTCGCCTTCCGCCCTGACCCGAAGGAGGGTGAACAGCGCGGGACGGCCAACCCGATCTGCTCGATCCTCGGCACGATGGCCACCCCCGGAAAATCACCAAGCGAAAACAAGCCACTTGCCTGAATTGCGCTTGGCGGGTTCCCGCTGTGGCCGCAGGGTCGCGATAATCCGCCGAGGCCTTGGCGCAGCAGGAACACGCCCGAAAGCGCCCAGGCCACCCCGGTTGCCGAAGTCCTGAATCTCCAAGGCGCCACCAGAGAATAAGTCGCGGCTAGACCTTTGATTGCAAACATCCTTCTTCTATCAAGGGACAACGATTCGTGGAGGGTTCTATCTTGGGAATGGTCCCGCGGCACAACCATCCGCCCCGCAGCAGGACGCGGCGCCTGATCATCCGCCTTCCCGGCCGGGGCGCCTCGGACATGTCCTGGCCTGGGACAGGATAGCAGCCATGTACGACCTTCTTTTCGATGCGGAATTCTACCGGCAGAGATACGCGGTGGGCGAGAAGGACGCCTTGCGCCATTTCATCGCCGAGGGCGACCGGATGGGCTTCGATCCCGGCCCGTATTTCTCGACCTGCTTTTATAAACAGCGCTATCCGCAATGGCAGGCGGAGGGGGCCCGCACCGCGGCCGAGGATTTTCTGCGGCAGGTCGGGCGCGGCAGGCTGCGGCAGCCGCATCCGCTGATCGATCCCCGATACTACCTCTCGACATATCCCGACCTGGCGGGCCTGGGGGCAGCCGCCGCGCTGCATTTCATCGAGCATGGAGATGCCGAAGTGCGCTCGCCCTCGGCCGGGTTCGATGCCGGTTTCTATCAGCGCTGCTATCTTGCGCTGGACCAGCGCCATCCCTTCCGGCATTTCGTGACCACCGGTCAGGGCCTCGGGCTCTTGCCCCTGCCCCATCCGCGCAGCCGGTCCCTGTCATGCGAAACGATGGCCGGGCTGACCGGGGGCCTGACACGATCCGTTCTGTTCTGCCTTCACGATGCGCAGCCCGCCGGGGTGCCGATCCTGACCCTTGATCTGGCGAGGGCCTTCGCGGAACGCGGCTGGCAGCCGGTCTTTGCCCTGCACAGGGCGGGGCCGTTGATCGACAGGTTCCGCCAGTTGGGCCCGGCCCTGATCCTGGCGGAAGGCTGGGACTGGGAGGGGCTGGTCGAAGGGCTTCCCCCGCGCAGCCCGGTTCTGGTGAACACTGCCGCGGCAGCGGACATGGCGGCGGCGCCGGCCCGCGCCGGGCATCCCGCGCTGCTGCTGATGCATGAAATGGCGGAATACATCCGTGACCAGGGATTCGTGCCTCATCTGCGGTCCGCACAGGCCGCTGGCGCGCGGCTGATCGCCTCGATGCCGCGCATGGCCGAGGCCCTGGCGGATGAGCTTGGCCCGCTGGAAGCTGTGCGCCCCGGCCTGATCCTGCCGAAGGCGTCGCTGCGGGATTTCCGCCGGATGCGGCTATGGCGCGGACGGCAAGGCGGGCCGGTCTTCATCGGCGGGGGCCATGCGGACCGGCGCAAGGGCTTCGACCTGTTTCTGGAAGCCGCGGCGCGGCTGGCCGAGACCCATCCAGAGGCGCGCTTCATCTGGCTGGGGGCGCTGGACGGCTGGGCGCGGGAACTGGCCGACCAGGCGCTGGCGGCTGGGCTGGAGCTGACCCTGCCGGGCTTCGTGGCGGATTCGCTGGCCTGGTATCGCGCGGCGGATGTCTATCTGCTGACCTCGCGGCAGGATCCGGGGCCGACCACGGTGATCCATGCCGCCGCCACCGGCACGCCGTTTGTCGGCTATGCGGCCGATATCGGCATCATCGGCATGACCGATGGCATAGGCGACTTCGTGCCGCCGGGCGATGTCGGGGCCTTCGTGGCGGCTGCCGGGCGCGCCGTCACATCAAGCGCGGCCCGCCGCCGCGCGCTGCGCAGGCATATCAAGGCCGAGACCGCCTTCGCGCCCTATGCCGATGCGTTGCTCAGCCGCCTTGCGAAGACGACAACAGCCGCTGCAACTTGACCCAGTTGCGGATCGGCATGGCCGGGTTCCCGATCAGCCGTTCTCCGGAGGCGACATCCCGCACGACGACGGCGCCGGTTCCAATCTCTGCGCCATCGCCGATCCGCAACGGGCGTGTCCGGCGCCCGTTGGAAATCACCGCGCGCGGCGCGATGTTCACCTGTGCGCCAATCTTTACATGCCCAGATACAAAGGATTCCCCTGCCAGCGTAGAGAAATCGCCGATCTCGACATCATGCGCGATCAGGGATGACAGCACGATCGTGCCCGCGCCAATGCGGACATCCGGCCCGATACGGGTGGTGGGAAGACAAACGCAGCCCGCGCCATAATCCACCACCGGATCAACCAGCGGCCGTTCGGGACAGATGGCGGTGGCAAGCGTCGCGCCTTCGTCAGCAAGTTGCGCTGCCACGCGCTTGCGCAACGAGGTGCTGGTGACGGTCAGCAATACCGGCAGGTCAGCATAGTCCCGCAGGCGCGTGGCCGAGGAAATCACCGGCACCCCGAGACCGGGATGACTGAAACCGTTCTCGATATCGTCGATCAGCGCGCGGATACGGACCCGGCCGCGCCAGTATTCCTCCATGTTACGCAGGATCATCAGGCTGTGGCCCCGTGCGCCGAAGACGGTGATCTCGTCGAATTCGGTGGTGGATTTCATGCGCGTTCCTCCTCATCAGCGACACGCCGGACGATTGCGGCGATCCTGTCGGCATCCCTGTCCGAAACCCGGCCATAAAAGGGCAGGCACAGCACCTCTGGCCCGACCAGCGGCGCGACCGGCGCGGGGGCGGTGGTCACGATCGGCGCGTCGGGCCAGGCCGTGCCCGGACCGCAGAGCAACGGGAAATGGTCCCGCGCCAGCACCCGGTCCTCGGCCAGCGTCCAGTGCAGCCGGGCGCGCAACCCGGCATCCATCCGCAGGGCATAGGTGGTCAGCGCCGGGCTGGCCCCTGCCCGCCCCTCGGGCACCCGGATCGCGGAAAGCCCGGCCAGCGCCGCGTCATAGCGGGCGCGCAGGGCATGGCGGGCGGCGATCTCGGCCGGCAGATCCGGCAGCAGCGCCAGTCCCATCGCCGCCTGCATCTCTGACAGCTTGCCGTTGATGCCGGGGCCTGCCATGCGCCCGGCCTCGAGCCCGAAATTCCTCAGCCGCCGCAATCTTTCCGCCGCCCTCGCTTCGCCGGTGACGACAAAGCCGCCCTCGCCGGTATGAAGCACCTTGGTCGCATGAAGCGAGAAGGCACTGGCATCGCCGAAAGCGGCGATCGGCCGGCCATCGAGCGTCACCCCGAACGCATGGGCCGCGTCATGGACCAGCCACAGCCGGTGCCGCCGCGCGACCTGCGCCAGCCCGGCGACATCGCAGGGCACGCCCAGGAAATGCACCGGCAGGACGGCCGCCGTCCGTGGCGTCACCGCCGCCTCCACCGCGCGCGGGCACAGGGTCAGCGTGTCGGGGTCGACATCGGCGAAAACCGGGCGAAAGCCGCACCAGGCGATGGCCTGCACGGTGGCGGCAAAGCTGAGCGGAGAGGTGATGACCTCGGACCCTTCGGGCAGGTTCCCCAGCCGCAGGGCCAGCATCAGCGCCGTCGTGCCCGAGGAAACCAGCGCAAGGCTCTGGCCGGGCCGGCAATTGTCGCGGGCAAGCGCCCGTTCCAGCCGGGAATGCAGCACGCCGCCATTGGCCAGCCAGCCCGTCCCGATCGCCTCGCCCATCAGCGCGGCAAGGCGGGCGGGATCGGGCAGCATCGGCGCGCCAATGGTCACGACATCGGCCTCAGGCATCGAATTCCCCCGTCTCCAGCGCTTCGCGCAACGCGCGATTGCTGCCATATTGCTTCCGATAGCGCGCGTGAAGGCCGTGGCGGCTTCCCGTCACCGGCAGGATGCTGTGCCCCGTCTCGGTGCAGACCACGCCCAGCATCCGCTCGATCGCATGGGCCAGCGTGCCGTCGACCTGGCCGGCCTCGGGCGGGAAATGCTCGGGCCGCAGCTTCAGGTCCAGCAAGGGCCGCATCGCGCTGACCCGTCCCCAGAACATCGACCCGACCGGGAATTGCAGCCGGTCATTCGCCGGAAGCGCGCCGCGCAGGCCCATGCGGAAAGCCAGTTCGCGGGCGATGTCGCGGTTCGCCCCCCAATGCGCGGCCGCCATCACGCTGCGGAACGCGACCGGCGTGACCAGTCCCAGTCCGGGGATCGTGCGGAACATCGACAGGATGCGGTTCACGTCCTCGCGCGAACCAAGCAGGCAATCGAGAATATGCGCAAGCCAGTCGTTCAGCCGGGCCGCATGGGTGGATTTCTTGCCATGCAGATGCAGCACGACCTCGTGACGGTCATGCGCATCGCCGAAGCCGTAGAGCTTCGGCCAGATGTCGCGCCCGCGGTTCGGAAGGACCCGGACCTCGGCATCGGGCAGGCTGGCCCGGATGCGATCGGCCTTCGCCTCGGTATCGGTCGAGACATAGATCCGGGCGGCCGTATCCATGACCGCCAGCCGTTCGGCGAAGGTGCCGGCCAGATCATCATGGAACAGATGCAGGAAGACCCCGACCGGCGGCTCGGACGGCACGGCGTCCCGGCGGGGCCGCAGCATCACATGGGGCTTGCGGGTCTCGCGGCTGTAGCCTTCCGGGTTGTGCGCCCAGAGCGGCTGATTGCCGATGACGCGGATCAGCATCGAATCGCGGTTCCGACGCGCGATCCGCGGGGTGAAGGGCGATGTCCGGTCGGTCCGCTCCTCGTGCAGCCGGCGCGCACGGGCGACAAGCGCGTCGATGCGCCCCACCGCTTCCGGCGTCAACGGCGCCGCCGCCAGGGCCTGCATCTCGCGCAGATCGGCCATCAGCGGATGGATCACCCCCTCGGCCGCCGCGGGATCGGCGGGCAGCAGATCAACCCCGCCGGGCTGTTCCAGCGCCGCCGCCAATGACAGAATTTCTTCCGCCGCCGCGATCAGCCCCCGTTCCTGGGTCTCGGCCGATGCCGCCGGAACGCTGAGGCGGACGGATATGGCCGTCCCGCCCTTCGCCTTGCCGGTCGGGTTGGGCCGGAAGGCCGGCGCGGCCCGGCGCCCTTCCGCCAGCAGATCGCGGGCGGCACGGACGAGGCGTTCCGCCCTGGAGCCGAAGTCGAAACCCGCCACCAGCCTTCCATGCAGGGCCAGCCTTGCCGCATGATCCAGCGGCGGCTGGTCGATCAGCCGCGAAAGGGTTTCGACCAGCCCGTTCCGGTCGTCGATCTGGACAAGTTCCGGCAGTTCGGGCGCGCTGAATCCGGGGATCCGGTCAGAGACGACATAGGCCCCCGACGCAATGGAATCGAAGCTGCGGTTGCTCATGAAGCCCAGCCTGCGCATCACCGACATGTGGCTGTTCAGAACGACCCTGGACGAGGCATAGACCTCTGCCAGCCGGTCATATTCCAGCCGTTCGCCCTTGATATGCCTTTCCGGGACCGCGCCCGCCCAGCCCGGCCCCCAGATATGCACGTCGAAACCGGCCTCGACGGCATAGAGCACGGTGCGCCGGTCGACCCGAGCAGCGAATCCGCCGACGAAGGCGACCGGAATATCCGGCGCGTCCGCGGGCCTGCGGGACGGGTGAAAGTGCCCCCTCTCGGTCGCCTGCGACATGTATTCCGCCTTGATGTTCACCGCGCGCAGCAGATCGACAAGATATCGCGAGGCGCTGAACACCGCCTGATAGCGCGCCAGCATGGCCGAGGGCGCCAGGTTCGGCGGGCTGATGATCCACAGCATGTTCGGCAGGCCCGGCACCGGCTCTTCCAGGTGCGGGCCGATGATCCGCAGCACGACATCCCGTTTGCCGGTAGGTTCCGGGCTTTCGCCGCGGAAGAAAACCGCGCTGTCACAGCCGGAAACCTGCCGGATCGCGCGGGCAAGACCCTCGGCATATTGCGTGTCGCCCCAGCTTTCACGGTTCGTCCGGGTGGCGTTCACGCTGATATGGATGAACAGATCGTCGTTGAGTTCGGCCAAGATCAGCATTCCCCGGAAAGGAGCGCAATTGCTCCATTCCGGCTGAATACATGAGGATCGCCCGGTCAGGGAAGCTTGAACCTCTCGCCTCGATGCGGTTGCAGGCCGAAGGCGGTCCAGGTCGAGGACCCGCCGATCTGCCTGGGCTTGCCGATGCTGCCCGATCAAGCCGCCGCGCCGACAGAAGCATTTCGCTGCGCGACCCGAAATATCGAAAGTTTTGTTCTTTCGGATCAATGGAATATGGATGGCCGTGCTACGACAACGAAAACCCCCTGTGTTACTGTTCGCGGCATATCCACCCATCATGGAGCCCGCTCGTGTCCCAGCCAGACGACCGAACCGAAAGACCGCTGAACTTCTTCTGGTTCATCCCCACCCATGGCGACGGGACATATCTTGGCACCGACCACCTCAGCCGCCGGCCGGAATTCCGTTACTTCAAGCAGGTCGCCATCGCCGTCGACCAGCTGGGTTTCGAGGGCGTGCTTCTGCCGACCGGGCAAAGCTGCGAGGACAGCTGGATCACCGCCACTGGGCTTGCCACCGTGACCGAGCGGCTGAAATTCCTGGTGGCGCTGCGCCCCGGCGTCACCTCTCCGGCCTTCGCCGCGCGGCAGACGGTGGCGCTGGACCGCCTCAGCAACGGACGGCTGCTGCTGAATGTCGTCGTCGGCGGCAACCCGACCGAGCTTGCGGGCGACGGCATCTTTCTGGAACATGACCAGCGTTACCGGCAGGGCGACGAATTCCTGGACATCTGGAAGCGCATGGTCTCGGGCGAGACGGTCGATTTCGACGGCGAATACTACACGGTCAAGGGCGCGCGGGTCGATTTTCCGCCGGTCGGCAAGCCGCATCCGCCGCTCTATTTCGGCGGCTCGTCCGAGGCGGGGCAGGATCTGGCCGGCAAGGCCGTCGACATGTATCTGACCTGGGGCGAACCGCTGGAGCAGGTCGCCGAGAAGCTGGATGCGGCCCGCAAGGCCGCGGCCCGGCACGGACGCAGGCTTCGCTTCGGGATGCGCCTGCATTTCATCGTCCGCGAGACCGAGGAGGAAGCCTGGGCGGCCGCGGACCGGCTGATCGAGAACATCTCGGACGAACAGATCGAGCGCGCCTGGAAGCGGTTCCAGAACGAGATGGATTCCGTCGGCCAGAAACGGCAGGCCGCCCTGCATGGCGGGCGGCGCGACAAGCTGGTCGTGGCGCCGAACCTGTGGGCGGGCGTGGGCCTTGTCCGCGTGGGCGTGGGCACCGCGCTCGTCGGCACGCCGCAGCAGATCGCCGAGCGGCTGCGCGAATACCAGGCCATCGGCATCGACACCATCATCGGCTCTGGCTACCCGCATCTGGAGGAAGCCTATCGGGTGGCCGAACTGCTGTTCCCCGAACTGGGCATAAATGCCGAAGGCCAGGATCTGCATGACCAGATCCCCAACGAATTCTCGGTCGGCGCCTATGGCGGCTCGAAGCTTGCCGCGCAGGGCTGATGCGGATCCGACGCAAATGGAGCAAGACATGACGCTGTTTTCGCGGCTGGCCAAAGCCGCCGCCCTGACCCTGGCCACGCTGTCCCTGGCCGCGCTGAGCGCCGCCCAGCCCGCCCTTGCCGAGGGCAGGATCCGCCTGTCCGAGCAGTTCGGCACGCTCTATCTGCCGCTGCATGTCATCCGCGACCAGAACCTGCTTGAAAAGCACGCCGCCCAGCAGGGGCTGGACGGGATCGAGGTCGAATGGCACAAGATTTCCGGCGGCAACGCGGTGAACGACGCGCTGCTTTCCGGCTCGATCGACGTGGGCGCGGCGGGGATCGGGCCGTTCCTGACGCTGTGGGACCGCACCGATGGCGGGGTGAGGATCATCGGCGGGCTGGCGCATCAGCCGAACTACCTGATCACCAACAACCCCGACATCAGGACGCTGCGCGACTTCTCGGATGCCGACAAGATCGCCCTGCCGGCGGTCGGCGTCTCGGTCCAGGCGCGGATCCTGCAGATCGCGGCCGAGAAGGAATTCGGCGAGGGCAGGCACGACGCGCTGGACCATCTGACGGTCGGCCTGCCCCATCCCGACGCGACGGCGGCGCTGCTGACCGGCTCGACCGAGGTGACGGCGCATCTGTCGAACACCCCGTTCCAGGAACAGGCCCTGCGCGAGGAGGGCATCCACCGGGTGTTTTCCTCGTTCGAGGTTCTGGGGCAGCCGATCACGCCCACCTATGTCTACGCGACCGTCGAGTTCCGCGAGCAGAACCCCAAGACCTATGCAGCCTTCCTTGCGGCCTTCCGCGAAGCCTCGGCCTGGATCGAGGCGAACAAGGCGGAGGCGGTCGAGACCTATATCCGGGTCGAAAATTCGCGGCTGGAGCCGGAATTCGTCCTGTCGCTGCTGGAATCGCCCGAATCCGAATTCACGCTGGTGCCGGCCGGCTCGTTCATCTTCGCCGACTTCCTGCACAGGATCGGGGCGCTGAAGAAAAAGGCCGACAGCTGGAAGGACTATACCTTCGAGGATCTGCATGACGAGGACGGCAGCTGAGCCATGAACGCGATGTCAGGCATGACGGTCAAGGCAGCGGTCCCGGTCATCGAGGCCGCCGCGCTGACCATCGATTACCAGACCGACAGGGGCAGCGTCCGCGCGGTCGAGGATGTCTCGCTGACGGTGGGCGAGGGCGAGAGGCTGGTGCTTCTGGGTCGTTCCGGCTGCGGGAAATCGACCATCCTGAAATCCATCGCCGGCTTCGTGAAGCCGCATAGCGGCGCGATCCGCATCCGCGGCCGCGAGGTGCGGGGACCGGGGCCGGACCGGATTGTGGTGTTTCAGGAATTCGACCAGCTTCTGCCGTGGAAAACCGTCCGCCAGAATGTAGAATTTCCCCTGCGCATCGCGCGCGACCTGCCCGGCGAACAGATCCGCGCGCGGGCCGAGGCCGCGTTGCGCCGCGTCGGCCTGGCGCGGGCGATGGACGCCTATCCCCATACGCTGTCGGGCGGGATGAAGCAGCGCGCGGCGATTGCGCGGGCGCTGGTGACCGATGCCGACATCCTGCTGATGGATGAACCCTTCGCCGCGCTGGACGCCCTGACCCGGCGGCAGTTGCAGGAGGACCTGCTGCGCCTGGCCGAGGAGATCGGCTTCACCCTGCTGTTCGTGACCCATTCCATCGAGGAGGCGATCCTGATCGGCACCCGCCTGCATCTGCTCAGCGCACATCCCGGCCGGACCGTGGCCAGTTTCGACACGTCGGGCTTCGGCTGGGACGACCTGGCAAGCCCCGCCTTCGAGCGCGTCGCGAAAGAGGTGCATCAGATCCTTTTCGCCCCCGATCGCGAACATGCCGATACCCCGACGAAGGAGCCCGCCCGTGACTGATCTTGCACCGGACAGGCCTGCGGAAAACGCGGCTGCCGCGCCGGGACCGGGCGCCCGCGCCGCCGCGCAGCTGCGACGTTCCGGGCTCGGCCGCAAGCTGGTGGTGCTGCTGGCGCTGGCGGCGATCTGGCAGGTCGCGGCCGTGCTGGCCGACAAGCCGATCCTGTTTCCCACCTTCACCGCCACGATGGGGGCACTGTGGGACGCCTTGCGCAACGAGAACATCCTGCTGGCGGCCTGGACCTCATTGGCGGTGCTGCTGAAGGGCTATGTCTTCGCCAGCCTGCTGGCGCTGGTGCTGGTGTCGCTGGCGATCGTCAACTCGCTGGTGCGCGAGGGGCTGCAGATGCTGATCGCGATGTTCAACCCGCTGCCCGCCATCGCGCTTCTGCCGCTGGCGATGCTGTGGTTCGGGCTGGGCGAGCGCAGCCTGCTGGTGGTGCTGACCCATGCCGTGCTGTGGCCCTTTGCGCTGGCCACGCTGTCGGGCTTCGATTCGGTGCCGGAAACCCAGCGGCTGGTGGGGCGCAACTATGGCCTGAAGGGGCCGGCCTATGTGGTGCGCATCCTGATCCCGGCGGCGCTGCCCTCGATCCTCTACGGGCTGAAGATCGGCTGGGCCTTCGCCTGGCGCACGCTGATCGCGGCAGAACTGGTCTTCGGCGTGTCGTCCTCGTCCGGCGGGCTGGGCTGGTTCATCTTCCGCAACCGCAACGAGCTTTACACCGACAAGGTCTTCGCGGGCCTGGCGATGGTCATCATCATCGGGCTTGTGATCGAAGGCGTGGTGTTCCGGCTGCTGGAAACGCTGACCGTGCGGCGCTGGGGCATGCAGCGCTGATCGGTCGCGCAGCACCGGATCAGGCGGGCGGGCCGCAACCCGCCCGCCTTCATCCTGCCTTGCGCGGCCGTTTCCGGCTCAGATCGCCTGGCCCCCCAAGACCTCGATCCGCTGCGCGGTGACCCAGCGGTTGTCGTCGGACAGAAGGTCAGCCACCATCGGGCCGATATCGTCGGGCAAGCCCACCCGGCCAAGCGCGGTCAGCCCGGCAAACCTGGCGTTCACATCCGGGTTGTCGCGCACGGTGCCGCCGCCGAAATCGGTCTCGATGGCACCGGGGGCGACAGCGTTCACGGCGATGCCGCGCGGTCCGAATTCCTGCGCCATGTAACGGGTCAGCACCTCGACCGCACCCTTCGCCGCCGCATAGGCCGCGAAGCCGGCATGGGAAAACCGCGTCAGCCCGGTCGAGAAATTCACGATCCGCCCGCCATCGGCGATCAGCGGCAACAGCGCCTGGGTCAGGAAGAACACGCCCTTCACATGCACGTCGAAAAGGTCATCGAACTGCGCCTCGGTCGTCTCATCGATCGGGGCGAATTCGCCATGGCCGGCATTGTTGACAAGATGGTCGAAACTGTCGCGGCCCCAGAGCTGGCGCAGCCTGTCGCGCAGGGCGTCGGCGAAGGCGGGGAAATCTGCCACCCTTGAGAGATCCAGTTGCAGCGCCACCGCCTTGCGGCCCAGGGCCTCGATTTCCGTGACGACCTCGGCAGCCTGGGCGGCATTGCCGCGATAGGCCAGGACGACGTCGCCGCCATGGCGGGCAATCGAAAGCGCGGTGTTGCGGCCGAGGCCACGGTGGCGCCGGTGACCAATGCGATCTTGCTCATGTCCTTTCCTCATGTTGAGCGGATGAGAAGAACATGGCGCAACGCGCCCGGCTTTGGTTGCCCGTTCCTCGCGCAGTCTTGCCTGTTTCCGCGAAACCGGCGGATACCCCTTGCAGGAATGGCCGGATTCCTTGCCTGATGCCGCAAGCCCCTTGCCCGGACCCGATCGATGCGCAGCCTTCTCGACCTTGTTCGCCGCCACGCCGATGCCCATGCCGATCGCTTCGGCTTCGCGCCGACACCCTATCATGGGCTTGGCGCGGTGCGGATCCTGCATCCCGGCGAATTGCAGGTGGCGGTGCAGAAGCCGCTGGTCGCGATCTGCCTGCAGGGCCGCAAGCGGGTGACGATGGGGACCACCGGCTTCGACTATGGCGCGGGCGAGGCGCTGCTGATCACCGCCGATGTGCCGACCACCAGCCAGATCGTTGATGCCAGCCCCGCCGCACCCCTATTACGCGCTGGCGCCGGATATGATCGATGCCGCGTCGCGACTGCCTTCTGGACCGGCCCGCTGCGCGGCTGCTGCTGGCCGGCGGCGCGGCGGTTCTGGCGGCATTGGCCGGCGCGGCGATCGGGCTGGCGGTGCTGTTCGACCGGCATGTCGAGCGGGTCGCGCTGGCCGATCTGGACGACCGGGCACTGTCGCTGATCGCGATGGTCGAACAGGACGGCGGCCCGCCCCGTCTTCGGGCGTTCCCGCGCGACCCGCTCTATGACCGGCCCTTCTCGGGGCATTCCTGGCAGATCTGGCTGGGCGACCAGATGCTGCACTCGCGGTCGCTGTGGGACCATGTGCTGCCGGTCGAGGACGCGGCGCCTGCGGGCGCGCGGCGGGTCCTGGCGCTGGAGGTGCCGCGCGACCGATCCCTGCTGGCGATCGAGCGCAGCCTTGTCGTCGGGCGCGGTCCCGATCCGGTTCCGCTGCGCATCGTCGTGGCCACCGACCGCGAGGACCTGGAACAGGCGCGCCAGGCCTTCTTCCGCAATCTCCTGCCCTATCTGGGCCTGCTGGCCGCGCTGGTGCTGGCCGCCTCGTTCATGCAGATCACCATCGGCTTGTGCCCGCTGACGCGGATGGCCGAACGGGTCTCGGCGCGGATCCGGCGCACCAGGCCCGCGGCGCGGGCAGCGATCGCGGCGCGCGCCGCCCCGTCCAGCCCGGCCTGCGCGACCAGCCCGGCCAGAAGCGCCGCTTCATCGGCGAATTTCGCCTGCGTGGAAAAGGGGGCGGGGTTGACAGGGGCCATGCCGATCTCCTTACTCGATGCGGCAGGTCTAGCAGATGTTTCCCAGGCGATGTGCCTGAAGATGGGCCGGATGCCAGGCGGAAGGAACAAAAACAGGGCGATTTTCAGGATGAAGCCGGAACTGGACGCGCAGGACCGCAGGATCCTGGCCGAACTGACCGAAAACGCCCGAATCCCGATCGCCGAGCTGGCCCGGCGGGTCGGGCTGTCGA
>NZ_QNRC01000024.1 GCF_003709565.1 Paracoccus sigandri
GACTTGGCCGGCAATTTTGTATTGGAGGATTTGGGCTTCATCTTCGTTCCTTCGTCACTACGACGAAGCCCAAATCCTCCTTAAATCACAACCTCAAATCTGTGCCATGGGCGCTGACGGGGGACACAAGCGGGGATCCTAAGTCATTTCCACATGGTGGAGCCTAGCCTGATACCGGCGAGGTCGTTGTTCCCGAGGACGCTGCTTGCGGTACTGTCGTAGGGCCAGCGATCCGTCGGACGTTTTCCGGCTTATTGAAACACCAGTTGGTCCGCTGCACGTTTCGTGATCACGATGTTATCTTCATGGTCACAACCCCGCAGTAAGTCAAATCGCACCCTTGATCACCTCAGCCCGTCCATGCTGCGCACCCGGTGCGCAGGGACATCAAGTACGAATGTATGTTAAAGCCGGTATGGCGAGGACCCGCAAGGCTGAATAAGTGAGCGACAACCCATCGACATATTTGGAGGCTATGATACCTCACTGTAGCGATAGCTGTCGCGACGCGCACTGAATGGGACCTTCCCTGGCGAAGGTCGGACTGGATCAGCAGTCGGATCGCACGCACGCCAAACTATCTGCCACGCTTTCCTGCTCCCCTATGGTCGCGGAACGCTGGTTCCCATGGCGAGTCGAATGTCTATCCCATGCGGGGAAAATTTGAGGGAAACAACGAATTGCCAAATCATCTAAAATATTGAAATTAAAAGAGTATCCCTAATAATGGTGGCGGAGGAAGTGCCCTTCCAACTGGACCGTCTCCTGTGACCCTTGAGGAAGCTCCGGCAGGATTACGAGTCTTACGGACTTCTAGGGAACTTTTCGCAATTTGACGCCGGGTCACTGGATAATTCGCTGCTGCGCCCACTGTCCGAAGGACGCGCCCGCACCGCGAAACACCCATCAACACACTGACTTGAATACGTTTTCTTTCTACGCATTCGTTGTCGTGCGACCATGGTGGTCGTTCGAAAGGAAACGGAAATGCGAGAAATGTGCCTCAGTCAAATCGAGCTGGCTGCCCGATGGAGAATTAGCCCAAGGACACTTGAGCGGTGGCGGTGGATCGGCGATGGGCCGCGCTTCATGAAGCTCGGCGGGCGGGTGATCTATCGCGTCGAAGATGTGCTGGCGTTCGAACAGCAAGAACTGCGAGATTTGGAGGAGATAAAGGCTGGGCGCTGAAACCGGCGCGGGCATCGTCAGCCAAGCCCTGCGCGGAGACTATTTCTGACCTGCGCAGGGAAGTCGCGTGCGCCGAATAGCCTGCAGTTCGCCACAGGCCCCATTCCGCCCCTTCGGCCCAAGCCATAACCTCCATCCACATCTGCAGATAGAACCGCGTTCGAAAACAAGCACTTTACGCGCAATTTCTATTGCCCGCTTTCCTACCGTCAGTTAGCGTCATCGAGAGCACAGAAAATGGGTCCGCATAGTTTGCGGGTCCACCGATCTGGCCCGGAGGTGATTTTGGAGAGCGACCGGTCGGAACTTCGCTGGGGTGTCGAGCAGCGCCTAGAGTTCATAGAGTTCCGCCTGTTCTGGGAGGGGCATGTGAACCGCAGCGATCTTATGGATCAGTTCGGGGTATCGGTGAACCAGGCGTCCACCGACCTGAATCGGTACATCGGCTTCGCCCCCGACAACATGCTATACGACAAGAGTGCGCGAACCTATGTACGAGGCTCCGAGTTCAAACCGCAGTTCCTCGAGCCTGACGCGAGCCGCTACCTTGCACAGCTGCGATCAGTCGCTGACGGGCTCCTCGACCGCGAGGACGCCTGGATCGCCAACCTCCCGCCCTACGCGGCCGCCCCTACGCCAGTTCGTGGGGTCAATCCGGCGACGCTTCGTTCGGTCGTTGGCGCAATCCGTCGGTCCGAGGCGATCGAGGTAAAGTACCAGTCCCTGTCCAGCCCCGAGCCGCGCTGGCGCTGGATCGCCCCTCATGCCATCGCGTTTGACGGTTTCCGGTGGCACACTCGGGCGTTCTGCCAAACCGACGATTGCTTCAAGGACTTCCTGTTGTCGCGGTTGCTCGAGATCCGAGGCTCGGGCGAAAACGACAAATCGGCTGGCGACGATCACGACTGGCTTTCCGAGGTCACGCTGGAGGTTGGGCCCCACCCCGACCTCTCGGAAACACAAGCGAAGGTTATCGCGCTCGACTATGGCATGAGAGGCGGCAAGGTGAAAATCAAGGTGAGACGTGCGCTCCTCTACTATGCGCTCAAACGCCTCGGTCTAGATACCGCCCCCGAAGCGCGCACGCCCCAAGACCAGCAAATCGTGCTGATCAATCGCGACGAGATTTTCAGCGGCATTCGAGCAGCTGGCGCTCCGGAGGGTTCGAAATGAAGCCTTCTTCGGACATCGCGTCCAGTTGCCAGAAGCCAGCAAGTTCATTTGAGGAGAGCCAGATTGGGTAAACAAGCGGCATTCAAGACCAACCCGGTCAGCTTGGAGGAGCTTCTCCGTCAGTGTGGGAACGGCAAGATTCAGTTGCCGGATTTCCAGCGCAGTTGGGTTTGGGACGAGGAACGGATCAAGGGGCTGATCGCCTCGATCTCGCAGGCGTTTCCGGTCGGCGCCTTGATGACGCTCGAAGTGAAGCCTGGTGCGGCTGATACCTTCGCACGCCGACCAATCCAGGGGGCCGATGCCGCAGTTGGCGACGACGCACCGGATCAGCTCTTGCTGGATGGCCAGCAGCGCATGACCTCGCTTTATCAGACCTGCTTGCGCCGCGAGGTGGTGCAAACGGTCACGCCTCGCCTCAAGCTCGTGAAGCGCTGGTTCTACATCGATATTCGAAAAGCAATGAACCCGGCCGAGGACCGCGAAAACGCCATTGTCTCAGTACCCGAGGATCGGCGGATCAAGTCGGACTTCGACCGGAAGATCGACCTCGATCTCTCCACGCCGGAACTCGAATACCAAAATCTCATGTTCCCGCTGAACCAGGTTTTTGACTGGGATGAATGGCAAGATGGCTTCAACGAATACTGGCTGGAAAACGACCCGGAGACACGCAAGCTATTCAAGCCGTTCAAGGATGAGGTCCTTCAGAACTTCAAGGCCTACCAGCTGCCCGTAATCGCATTGAGCCCCGACACTTCCCACGAGGCCGTCTGTCTGGTCTTTGAGAAGGTGAATACCGGCGGCAAGCCGCTCGACGCATTCGAGCTTGTGACAGCGATGTATGCAGCCCGCGGCCATCGCCTGCGAGACGACTGGCTCGGCGCCGACGGCCAGCCGGGGCTCCAGACGAGGCTTCAGCTTTTTGGGCGGGCAGCCGAACAGAAGTTCGGCGTGCTGGAAAAAGTCGCGGCAACAGATGTGCTCCAGGCGATCGCCCTCCTGCATGGGGTCGAGACCCGTGCGGCCGAAATCTCCGCCGGGCGCAAAGAGTCGGAGCTGTCCGCAGTCCGGGCCACGCGTCAGTCGCTCCTCGACCTGCCGCTGGAGGCGTACCTGAAACACCGTGCTGCGGTCGAAGAAGGGTTCAAGACTGCGGCGAAGTTCCTCCGGCAGAACCACATCTATCGGGTCATCGATCTGCCCTATCAGGGCCAGCTTGTCCCCTTTGCCGCGATCCTCGCCATCATCGGGCCGAGGTTCGACCACGCTGCTGTGAAAGACCAGCTCGCCCGCTGGTTCTGGTGCGGCATTTTCGGTGAACTCTATGGCTCGGCCATCGAGTCCCGATTTGCCAAGGATGTGCTCGAAGTGCCCGCATGGCTGGACGGTGGTCCCGAACCCAGCACGATCACCGATGGCCGTTTCCGACCGGAACGCCTGCGCACCCTGCGCACCCGCCTGTCGGCTGCCTACAAAGGCATCCACGCCCTTCTGATGGCCGAAGGCGCGAGAGATTTACGCTCCGGCCAGCACTTCAAGGACACCGTGTTCTTTGACGAATACGTCGATATCCACCACATCTTCCCGCAGGACTGGTGCAAGAAGCAGAAGATCGAGCCGAAGGTCTTTGACACCGTCGTCAACAAGACGCCGCTCAGCTACAAGACCAACCGCATTCTTGGCGGCGTAGCACCATCGGTCTACCTGGAACGACTGGAAACAGGCGGAAAAGACAACCCGCCGATCGCCCGCGAAGCGCTTGACGATTATCTGGCGTCCCACGGGCTGGATCCCTCCTTGCTGAGGGCGGATGACTTCGAAGGATTCATGACGGATCGGGAGACGCGGCTCCTTGCCATGATTTCAAAGGCAACCGGGCATGCGATCGTCAGGGCAGATTCCGTGCCGGAGGAAGGCGAGGACGTTCTCCAGGACGACGAAGGCTTCGATGTTCCAAGCCCGGACACCGAGGAGGCCGCCTGAATGAAAGCGTTTGAGTTCGACCATCAATTGATCCGTGCTTACGAGCACTTTTCGCGTTCATTCAGCGCAATTCGGGCACCCGACCTGAAATCCGAGATCGATGCCCAGTACGACGCCGGAAAATTCTGGCCGGATGCCCTCTTGTCTCTGAACCCACGCTTCATGGCGGGGCCGACGGTCGATGAACTCGTCGCCACGGGTGATCTCGACGACGGCACGGGCAAGGTTTTCCGGTTCGGCACCACGCCTCTTCGCTTTCACCGGCACCAAGCCGAGGCGATCGCGAAGGCGAAGCAAGGAAAGAGTTATGTCGTCACAACCGGTACGGGTTCGGGGAAATCCCTTTGCTTCTTCGTGCCGGTTGTCGACTCGATCATCCGAGCGCGGCGCGCAGGAAAGCCGCGTCGCACGACGGCAATCATCGTTTACCCCATGAACGCACTGGCAAACAGCCAGATGAAGGAGATCGACAAGTTCATCGCTGGTTCCGGTTTGCCCGATGAGCTCAAGCCGGTGGTCAAACGTTACACCGGGCAGGAAAGCCGTGAAGAGCGGGAGCGCATCGCTGCCAATCCGCCCGACATTCTCCTGACGAACTACATGATGGCAGAATTGCTTCTGACGCGTCAGGACGACCTGGACTCGAAAGTCGTCTCGAACGCGTCCGGTCTCGAGTTCATCATTCTCGACGAACTCCATACCTATCGCGGGCGCCAAGGTGCCGATGTCGCGGTCCTCGTTCGACGCCTGCGGGACAGGTGCTCGCCTGACAAGGAGCCAATCTGCATCGGGACCTCGGCAACGATGGCCTCCGAGGGATCGGACGAGAGCCGCGCGCTTGCTGTCGCGAAGGTAGCGTCTCGTCTGTTTGGCACCGACATTGGCCCGGACGCGGTTATCGACGAGTCATTGCAGCGCGCGACCGATGACGCCCTGAAGACCGAGCACGTCCTTGGCGCTTTGAAGACGGCCCTGACGCAGCCTTTGCCGGACGCACTCGATGACGAAACCCTGAAGCGCCATCCGCTCTCGGTGTGGGCCGAACTCGAACTCGGATTGGACGATGGGCTTGAGCTTCGCAGGAAGAAGCCTATCCCTTTCGAAGAAGCCGTTGAAAAGCTTTCTCTGGCCAGTGCGGTCGATGCCGAAGCCTGCCGAGACTATCTCGAAAAATTCCTGACCCGGGTAAGCCTGCCGGAGCATGAGCGCGGCGGCACGAAGGACGGAGCCTTTCTCGCCTTCAAACTCCACCGGTTCATCTCCGGTGCCGGTGAAGTCTTTACGACGCTCACGGCCAGGCCGCGTCGGATCCTTCTTGAAGGGCAGCTCGAGGACCCCGAAGCCCCTGGAAACCGCCTCTACCCCACGCGGTTCTGCCGAAATTGTGGCCAAGAATACCATGTCGTGACCAAGGTCGACGATGATGGGAGCTTGCGCTTTCTGCCCCGAAGCATCGACGACACGCCGCTCGACACTGAAGAAGACGAGGTAGCGGGGTATCTCTGTCCGGTGACGCCGGGCGATACTGACTTCCAGTTCACAGGCGAGCTTGAGGGTTACCCCGAAAGCTGGCGAGAAGAGAAGAACGGCATTGAACGGCTGAGAGGGTATCGCAAGAAGCGTATGCCGGTGTCCTACGTCGTCGGTGCTGACGGTCGCCACGGAGCGGGCGGAAACGATTTCTGGTTCATCCCAGGAAAGTTTGCGTTCTGCCTGTGCTGCCATGACGAACCGACGCAGGGGATGCGAGAGCGCAGCAAGCTGGCCGGGCTCTCCGGGGAAGGGCGAAGCTCGGCAACAACCTTGCTGGTCGCTAGCGCCTTGGAATGGATGAACAAACCCGGGAGCGGCGTACCCGAGACGAAGCGGAAGCTTTTGGGGTTCACGGATAACCGTCAGGACGCAGCCCTGCAGTCTGGCCATTTCAATGACTTCCTGTTCGTAAGCCTGTTGCGCGGAGCCATCCTTCGCGCGGTCATTGCTGCTGGCTCAGGTGGGCTCGCAGAAGACGAATTCGGCCTGCAGGTGGTGAAGGCGCTCGGCTTTACTGCCGCCAACAAAGAGGCGCGCCAGCATTGGCTGCTGGATTCGAATGCTGGTGCAATCATTCGTGAAGATGCCCAGCGGTCGCTCGCAAAGGTACTCGCCCATCGTGTCTGGACGGACCTGCGTCGCGGTTGGCGCTTCACCAACCCCAGCTTGTCTGTCCTGAACCTGATCGACGTGAATTTCCTCGGCCTCGAGGAAATCTCTGAAGATCGCGAGCGCTTCATGGCCATCCATCCAGCGCTGGGAGACCTCAGCCTCGAACAGCGGCAGGCAATTCTAAAGGCGATTTTGTCCGCGATGCTTGAGGGCCTGGCTGTTCAGACCGAAGCCTTGGACCTGACTGTCCTCGACGGCGTGGCCCAGAAATCCCGAATGCTGCTTCAGGCACCTTGGGCCATTGACCAAAAGGAAAATCCGCGGGCGCGGTCCTCGCTTGTCCTGCGCGCGGGCAGCAAGAACGTCGTCACGCTGCGTGAAGAACAAACACTTCTTCGGGCAGGTCCCAATTCGCGGATCGCACGGCTCGTGAACCGGAAGTCGGTTCTCGGCATGAATCTGAACAAGGATGAGTACTACGAGTTCATGGAAGGGATGCTTGTCTTCCTGAGCGACGAAGGGCTGCTGGTGCCTGTTGAACTCGATAGCGATGTGACGGGCTGGCGCCTGTCACCATCTGCGGTTCGGCTTGTGCCGGGACCGGCCCTCGATGATGAAACGCACCGCGGCAACCGATATTTCCATGACCTTTACACCGCGATTGCAAGTGATCTTGGCGAGGGTCGTAGTTCCTATTGGGGGCTGGAGGGACGCGAGCACACGGCTCAGGTCTCACAGAAGCAGCGTGAATGGCGGGAATGGCGGTTCCGTTTCGAGCAGGACGACATGGACCATCTTGCAACCTCGGAGTACCGAACGGAAATTCGGGCGACCGGCGAGTCCGATCGGTTCCTGCCCGCGCTGTTCTGCTCTCCGACCATGGAACTCGGCGTTGATATTTCCGCCTTGAACGCAGTCTACCTGCGCAACGTACCTCCTACGCCGGCAAATTACGCGCAGCGTGCTGGCCGTGCTGGTCGCTCGGGCCAGGCCGCGGTTGTCGTGACCTACTGCGCCTCGGGGTCTCCGCATGACCAGTATTTCTTTGAACGGCGCAACGATATGGTGGCCGGTGTCGTGCGGCCACCAGCGCTCGACATTACCAATGAAGAACTGGTCCGATCGCACCTGCACGCGGTGTGGCTGGCGGAAGCGAAACTGGCGCTTTCTCCCGACATCCCAGAGATCCTGGACCTTCACGGGGACAAATTCCCGCTGAAGGAGGACGTTCTGGCGGTCATCTCGAAACCCGCTCTGGTTTCGCAGGCACGGGGGCCGATGGCGCGTGTCTTGAAGCAGATTCTGGCGTCCGACGGAGGGCAAACCCCGATCTGGATGGACGATCCAGACGAGTTCGTTCTTCACACGGCCATGAACGCGCCTGCTGAACTCAACAAAGCATTCGACCGTTGGCGCGATCTTTACAAGTCTGCCAGAAAGCAGTTGAGCGACGCAAATACACGCTCGGAGATCACAGGGCTATCGGGTGCCGACCGGCGCAAGATCAAGGCTGCGCAAATGCAGGCCCAGGATCAGATCGCCATCCTCGAACAAGGCAAAGCCTCGAATGGGTCCGATTTCTATTCGTATCGGTATCTGGCAACAGAGGGCTTCCTGCCCGGGTACAACTTCCCGCGCCTGCCACTCTACGCGTTTGTTCCTGGCGAAGGTAAGACGGGGTCATTCCTGTCCAGAGCCCGCTTCCTGGCCATTTCCGAATTCGGCCCGCGCAGTCTGATCTATCATGAGGGCCGCGCCTACCGGGTCATGAAAGCCAAACTGCCGCCCGAGGTGCGTCAGGGCGACGGATCGGAATTGGCGACCAAGGATATCTACATCTGCTCCAACTGTGGAGCATCACACGAGGGCGAGGTCGAGCGCTGCCATGGGTGCAACAACCACATGGCGGGTGAAGTCCCCATCAAGAAGACCCTGCGCATCGACAACGTCGAGGCGGCCCCGACTGAGCGCATCACGGCGAACGATGAAGAGCGCGTTCGGCAGGGCTTTGACATCCAGACCGTCTTCTCCTGGCCGAAGAAGGATGGGCAGGTCCAAGTGACCAACGCCAAATTCGTCTGTGGCGAGACTTCCCTCTTGGCCCTACAATACGCCAACAGCGCGGAGATCAGCCGACTGAACAAGGGCTTGAAGCGCCGAAAGGACCAGACGGTCTTCGGTTTCCACATCGATCCGAGGTCCGGATACTGGGCGAAATCCGACGACGAGGACAGCGACACGGACGTCCCGCCGGACGTGGTCAAGCCGGTTCGCATTGTCCCGATTGTCCGCGACAGAAAGAATGCCCTGTTGTTCCGCTTCGAAAAGCCGGAGCAGTATGAGCCCGAAACAATCGCGACGGTTCAGCATGCGTTGCTGCGCGGAATCGAAGTGGTTTTCCAATTGGAAGAAGGCGAAATCCTCGGTGAACCGTTGCCCGCGAGGGACAACCGTCGCGCAATCCTTGCCTACGAGGCAACGGAAGGCGGCGCCGGCGTGCTCACGCGCCTGATTGATGACGGAAAGGCAATCAACGAGGTGGCGAAGACCGCACTGGGTTTGATGCACTTCGAGAATGTCGATGCTGCGATTGCGGCGGGTGGTGCGGATCTGTTGCAGGAGAAAAAAGACGGAAGCTGTGTTCGCGGCTGCTACCGTTGCCTGCTGTCCTACTTCAACCAACCGGACCATGAGCTGATCGACCGCTCGAGCCCGGAAGTGGCGCAATTCCTGATCGATCTTGCACGTGGCACAATTTCCCTTGCTGCGAAGCCGACCGCTGGAACGGTGGCATCACCATGGATTGAGGCATTCAGCGCCGCGGGCATCCCCCAAATTGATACGATGCCCGCGAGCTTTGGTGGACGCGAATTCGAGTTCGTTTGGCGCGCATTCGCGGTTGCCGCGACGACCGCTGACCTGACAGCGGAAGCTGAGGCAGACGCGATGAACAAGGGCTGGGTCGTTTTTGGATTGCCTTCGGCGCCGTCGGAAGGACTGCCGGATGGCTTCGTGAAGGATTTTGAAGGTTGATATGACTGTGAACTTTACTCCTGGAGATCTTGTCAGAGCGCGCGGCCGTGAATGGGTTGCCTTGCCGACACCCGGCGAGGGCCTGCTCGCCCTGCGCCCCCTCTCGGGCAATGAAAACGACATCGTGGTTCTTGCTCCGGATCTCGAGCTTACACCGGTAGAAGCTGCTCGTTTCGACCTGCCTGACGATGCGCGCACGACAGTGCAGTCCAAGGCGGCGCTTCTTGCCGACGCGTTGCGGCTGACCCTCCGCCGGGGGGCAGGTCCGTTCCGATCCGCCGCACAGCTTGCTTTTGAGCCTCGGACCTACCAGCTGGTCCCGCTGCTCATGGCCCTTCGGCTTCAGGTCCCGCGTCTGCTGATCGCCGACGATGTTGGCATCGGCAAGACCATCGAAGCGGGTCTGGTCCTGCGCGAACTGATGGATCGCGGAGAGGTTGATGCGTTTTCGGTTCTCTGCCCTCCGCACCTCGTGGACCAGTGGATCACAGAACTGAAGGATCGCTTCGGGATCGATGCCGTTGCCGTCACTTCCGGGACTGCGGCACGCCTGGAGCGCAACCTCCCATTGGCGCAAACCCTTTTCGATGCCTATCCCTTCACGGTGGTCAGCCTTGACTATATCAAAGCCGAGAAACGGCGGGATGGGTTCGCGCGGGCTTGTCCGGATTTCGTTATCGTCGATGAAGCTCACGCCTGCGTCGGGACGCACAAGGGAAAGCAGCAGCGTTTCGACCTGCTCCAGGGCCTTGCACGCGACCCTGAGCGTCGGTTGATCCTGCTGACAGCCACGCCGCACTCCGGGGACGAGGATGCGTTCGCTCGGCTTCTGTCGTTGATCGATACAGAATTCGGGACCGTCAACTTCGACAACCAGAAATACCGCGAGCGCCTCGTCAGGCACTTTGTTCAGCGGCGGCGCGTCGACCTGGTCGAGGGCGACTGGGATGAGAACCGCTCGTTCCCCAAGCACGAGACCACCGAATACTCTTATCGCCTGAACGACGAGCATCGGGCCTTTCAGGAAGCCGTGCTTGATTACTGCTTCTCGGTCGTGTCTCGGGCCGGAGACGCGCAGAAGGATCGCCGCCTTGCCTTCTGGGGCACTCTCGCGCTGATGCGCTGTGTCGGATCTTCACCCGCAGCCGCAATGAGCGCGTTGCGAAACCGGGCTTCCAATGAAGACGACCGCCTCGAGCCGCAGATCTACGACGAAGATGGCGATGATGAAGACGCCGTGGACATCGAGCCAAACACCGTCTTCTCAAATGATCCCGCTCTCCAAGGGCTACTCGACAAGGCCAGCGAACTTCTGAAAGCCGAAGATCCCAAACTGAACGCCCTCATCAAGGCCCTCAAACCTTTGATCAAAGACGGGGCTAACCCCGTGGTCTTCTGCCGCTACCTTGCCACTGCCGAACACGTGAAGGAAGGGCTTCGTAAGGCCTTCCCCAAGCTGAATGTTCAGGCCGTGACGGGTGAATTGACGCCGGACGAACGTCGCGATCGCGTGGCGGAAATGGCGGCGGAAGAAAATGCCGCCACAGATCAGCGCATCCTCGTCGCCACGGACTGCCTGTCGGAGGGGATCAACCTTCAGCAATTGTTCGACACCGTAATCCACTACGACCTCTCCTGGAATCCGACGCGCCATCAACAGCGCGAAGGTCGCGTGGATCGTTTCGGGCAACCCGCCGAACTCGTTCGCTCGATCATGATGTTTTCGCCCGACAGCGCCATCGACGGTGCCGTCTTGGACGTCATTCTTCGCAAAGCCGAGGAAATCCGCAAGGCGACGGGCGTGACTGTGCCTCTCCCCGATGAGCGGGGACCGGTCACCGATGCGCTGATGGCTGCAATGATGCTCCGCCGTGGCGGTGGCAGCCACAAGCAGCTGACGCTGGACCTGCAAATCGGCGACGGGATCCAGGTGATGGAGACCCGCTGGCGCGATGCAAGCGAGAACGAAAAGCGGTCACGTGCCCGGTTTGCACAAAACGCCATGAAGCCGAGTGAGGTCGCACCTGAATGGGACAAGGTGAAGTCCCTGCTTGGATCACCAGCAGAAACGCTCGAATTTCTTGAGCGCGCGATGTCTCGGTTCGGGGTGCCCCTCGAGAAGAAGAAATCGCTGCAGTTCGCCCACGTGCATGCCCTTCAAGATAGCCTCAAGGAAAAGCTGGAGCAGCGTGGGCTGAAGGGCTCTCTGAAGCTGGCCACGCAAGAACCGGTGCCCTCAGGCGCTTCACTTCTGACCAGAACCCATCCGCTGACGTCGTCCCTGGCAGAAAGCCTGCTTGAAGCCTCTCTTGACACCGAATCGCTGCCGGATCTGGGCATCGGTCGTGTCGGGGCCTGGCCGAGTGCCGCCGTCACTCAGATGACGCGTGTCGCGCTCTTGCGTATTCGCTACAAGCTCACGGTTCATGCACGGCGCGAGCGCCTTCTGCTGGCAGAGGAAGCCGCGCTCGTTGCCCTCGACAACAATACGGTGATCGCCTCTGGCAGCGAGGCGCGCGCGCTGCTTGCCTCTCCCGCGACTGCTGATCTTGCGCCTGTCGCCCGCGACCGGATGATCAATACGACGAAGGCGGCCCTTCCTGACCTGCTGGGCGGCCCGATTGCCGATTTCGTGCAAAAGCGTGCCGCGGAGCTGGTTGAAGACCACGCCCGCCTTCGTGCTGCAGCCGGTTCTGCGTCGCGTGTCAGTGTGGAGCCGATCATTCCCCCAGACGTCATCGGCCTCTTCGTTCTTGTTCCGGGGGAGGTGTAATCATGGCCCGCAAACCAATTACCGATATGTCCGCGTGGCCGTCTCTGAGCCTTGAAGGCAACCTGATCGCGCCTGCGATGATCGCCAAGATCGATCAGCGCCAGGCACCCGAGCAGTCCCCGGAAGAATACGGGGTTCGCAAAGGCCTACAGATCCGCGAAGAAATCGCCACCGCCTTCCGCGTAGGCCAATCGCATTTCGACGCCTTTGCGAAGATCGAGCACCCCTCGGCCACCGCTACCTCGCGCTTCATCGCCGACTTCTTCAAGGAAACCTTCGGGTACACCGACCTCGCGGTAGCGGCGGCACCGATCGCCCTGATCGCGTCCGACCGCGTGCCGGTCGTCGTGGTCCCGCCGTCCGAGTTGCTTGATCGCCGCAGCCCGACGCTCTCGACGGACAGGTCGCGCTCTCCGGCCTTCGCCCTTCAGGACCACCTGAATGATCGGGACGAGGCCCTTTGGGGCATCGTGACCAACGGGATGCAGTTGCGCCTCATGCGCGACAATGCCTCGCTGACCCGTCCGGCCTATATCGAGGCCGATCTGGCGCAGATGTTCACCAACGAGGACATCGCGTCCTTCGCGGTGCTATGGCTGCTGATCCACCGCACCCGTTTCGGCGCGGCAGACACACCCGCCACCGATTGCCCTCTCGAACGCTGGCGCGATGCCGGCTCCAAGGAGGGCGAAGCCGCGCGAGATCGTTTGGCCGGTCAGGTCCAGCTGGCCCTCAAACTGCTCGGCTCGGGCTTCCTCGAGGCGAACCCCGACCTCGCCGCGAAACTGCGGTCCGGCGAAGTGAACCTGACCGAGTGGTTCAACGAGCTCCTGCGTCTCGTCTACCGCCTGATTTTCCTCATGGTGGCCGAGGACCGGAACCTCCTTCACCCTGAAAAAGCCAGGCCCGAGGCCCGCGCCCTCTACGCCCAGGGCTATTCGCTGCAGTCGCTGCGCAAGCAATGCTACCGCGCCGCCACCTGGGACAAGCACCGTGACCGCTACGAGGGGGTGAAGATCGTCTTCCGCGGCCTCACGCAGGGCCAGCCCGCCCTTGCGCTGCCCGCCCTCGGGGGTCTCTTCGCCGAGGACAGGCTGCCCCACCTCGAAACCGCCCGCCTGCGCAACCGCGCCTTCATGGAGGCGCTCTATCGCCTCTCCTGGCTCGCGGACAAGACCGGCATGGTCCCCGTCAACTGGCGCGCGATGGAGACCGAGGAACTGGGCTCCGTCTACGAATCCCTCCTCGAACTGCAGCCGCAGCTGGGCGATGACGGCAAGACGCTGGTCTTCGCCTCCGAGGCGGCCGAGCAGAAGGGCAACCAGCGCAAGACCACCGGCTCCTACTACACGCCCGACAGCCTCGTTCAGGCACTGCTCGACACCGCGCTCGACCCCGTGCTCGACAAGACCGAGGCGGAGGCAGACGATCCCGCCAAGGCCCTGCTAAAGCTGTCGGTGATCGATCCCGCCTGCGGTTCTGGTCACTTCCTGTTGGCCGCCGCCCGCCGCATCGCCACGCGGCTGGCCCGCATCCGCGCCGATGGCACGCCCTCGCTCGCCGACTTCCGCCATGCGCTGCGCGATGTCGCGCGGTCCTGCCTGCACGGGGTGGACCGCAACCCGATGGCGGTGGAGCTGACCAAGGTCGCGCTCTGGATCGAGACGGTGGACCCCGGCCTACCCCTCGGCTTCTTCGACGCGCAGATCCGCTGTGGCGATGCGCTGCTGGGTGTGTTCGACCTGCAGGTGCTGCAGGACGGCATTCCCGATGCCGCCTACAAGCCGCTGACGGGCGACGACAAGGAAACCGCGAAATACTACCTCAAGGCCAATCGCGACGCGACGGCGGGCCAAGGCGGGTTCGACTTCGGCACCGGACAGGCGTCGATGCCCGCGATGAAGCCGCTGGCGCTGGATTTCTCGGGCTTCCGTGACCTGCCCGAGGATACGGTCGAGCAGATCGGCGCCAAGGCCAAGCGGTTCAAGGAACTGCGCAAGGGGCAGACCTTTGTCCGCGCCAAAGCGGCGGCGGACCTCTATGTGGCGACCTTCCTGTTGCCCAAGGTCGGCGGCGCACCGGCGGGGGCATCCGCCCGCACCGTGCCGACGACCGAGGAACTCTGGATGGCCCTCAATCAGGGCAAGATGCGCCAGGCGATGGTCGACGCACCCAAGGCCGCTCGCAACGCCCGCGCCCTGCATTGGCCACTGGAGTTCCCTGATGTGATGCAGCGCGGCGGGTTCGACGTGGTGCTGGGCAACCCGCCGTGGGAGCGGATCAAGCTGCAAGAGCAGGAGTTCTTCGCCTCGCGCTCGCCCGAGATCGCCAATGCTCCAAACAAGGCGGCGCGAGACCGGTTAATCAAGGCGCTGGAGAAGGCTGCTCCGGGCACCGCCGAACGCGCACTTTTCGATACCTTCACAGAGGCCAAGCGCCAGGCCGAAGCGACCAGCGAGTTTGTCCGCGTGCCTGGTGATGACGGCGGTCGCTTTGCCCTTACCGGGCGGGGCGACGTGAACACCTACGCGTTGTTCGCCGAGCTTTTCTCGCGCCTTGTTAGCCAAAAGGGCCGCGCTGGCGTGATCGTGCCCACTGGCATCGCCACCGATGGCACCATGTCACCCTTCTTTTCCCATTTAGTGGATGAGAAGCGGCTGGCGAGCCTAGTGGACTTCGAAAATTCGGCCCCAACTTTTTCCGCCGTGCACCGCAGCTTCAAGTTCTGCCTGCTAACGCTTGGTCGCGACGAACCAGAGGCACACTTTGCTTTCTTCCTGACCGAACCAGCTCAATTGGTCGAGCCGGAGCGCAACTTCACTCTTTCTCCCGAACAAATCGCCACGATAAATCCAAATACCAAGACCGCGCCCGTGTTTCGATCTCGCTGGGACGCTGAACTGACAGCAAAAATCTACCGCAACTCACCGGTTCTAATCGAAGAGAAAAAGGGACCAGAGGGTAATCCTTGGCATGTTGGATTCATGGCGATGTTCCACATGTCCAGCGACAGCGGACTGTTTCGTACTGGAGCGGATTTGGACAAGGCGGGTTTCCTGCGCGATGGCATGGAATGGGTATCCGGCGGTGCGCGCCCTGACCAAGGAGCGCTATCCGTCGAAGGTAGCGGAGCTGGGTTGCTTCCACTCAAGGGGGGAACACCAGGTTCAAGCAGCCGATATGTACCCATCTATGAAGCCAAGCTTATTTGGCACTACGATCATCGAGCCTCGTCCTACCATTCCCGTGGGAACGAACGGGGAAATCGTGTCCTTCCCCCTACAACGTTGGAGGAACACTCAAACCCAAAATTTGAAGTTGAACCATTTTACTGGATTGAAAAGGGAGAGGTCGACGCAAAGCTCAGAGGTCAACCTCAAAGCAAGGCTTACTTGCTGGTATGGCGCGATGTCACAACTGCCATTGCCGAGCGAACAATGGTTCCAAGCATCATCCCGCGCTTTGGGGTGGGAAATTCGCTGTTTATTATCGAGTCGGAACGTTCAGCGCAAGAAATGGCCGCGCTCCTGGCTAACCTTGCGTCGATTCCATTAGATTACGTTGCACGCCAAAAGATTCCGTATGTTCACATGACACATGGGATAATGAAGCAGCTTCCCATCATACCGCCAAACATCTACACCGAACCCCGCCTCGCCTTCATCACATCGAAGGTGCTGGAACTCACCTATACCTCGCACAGCCTCGCCCCGTTCGCCCGCGATCTGGGACATGACGGCCCGCCCTTCACCTGGGACGAGGACCGCCGCGCCCACCTGCGCGCCGATCTCGACGCCTTCTACGCCCGCGCCTACGGCCTGACCCGCGACGAACTACGCTACATCCTCGACCCCGCCGACGTGAAGGGCCCAGACTACCCCTCGGAAACCTTCCGCGTCCTCAAGGAAAAGGAAATCCGTCAACACGGCGAATACCGCACCCGCCGCCTCGTCCTCGAAGCCTGGGACAGGATGGAGCAGAATGGCGAATTCACGGCGATGGGGATGTGAGCGATGCACCCATACCTCAAGGCGGCCCTGTGGATCGGGATTGTCGTGGCGCTGTTCATGATCTTCCCGGCATTGCTCGTCATCGCCTTGTTGATCCTGCTGTGGTGGTTGATTTCAAACCTGACCGAACTCGGGCCGAAATGGATCTGGTGGCAGCGGGATGCGCTGTTCTTGAGGCTTGGCCGGTTCCGGTGGTTCGGCAGGCTGCCTTGGGTGTCTGGCACCCTGCGCCGTGTTCAAGCGGAAGATGAGCGCCGGAAGGAAGAGGCACGACGCAAACAAGCCGAGGCCGACGCCCGAGAACAGGCAGAGCGCGACAGAGCCCGGAAGGAACACGATGCGCTGGTAGAACGGCCGATCCCCCCGGATATCCAGCGGGACATGCGCGCCTTTCTGGACGGCTCCTTCGTCGGCGAGGACCGCTCGCCCTTGGCTTATGTGGGTTACAGGGTCGGAAAAACTCGCGGCCTTGCCAGCCGTGAACGGCAAAGGCGGTTGGACGTCTGCTTCCGGATCGAGATCCCGTCCGACCTCGATGCCAAATATCAGGCTTGGGGTGCTCCTGCGACTTACCAACGATTTCACTCAATCGACAAGCATCTGAAGATGCTGGCCGACTTGCGGGGCGGTCGCAGCAACCAGAGATTTGCCGTCGCCGACTGGGAGGAAGACCGGACGTGGTTTCAAGGCGAATTCCGTGAGCTTGCAGGGTTGCTGCAACGCCATCCGCCACGTCGGTATTGGTGAGGTCGTAGGATGATGCTTGAAAGCCCCCAATCCTTCGTGACCCGCCAGGAATGCAACAAGGTCACCTATCAGAACGGCTTCCGGCGCCCTCATGGGGAAATCGATGGCTGGCAGCGGTACAGTTCGACGACCGCGCAGGGTTCGATCTGGCTCGCAAGGGACAGTTCCGGTGCGTGGTTCCTCGCACTGGATCACGCCGGGGTCATTGCAGAGATCGGGATTAAGCCGTCCGATGCCGCAGGACCAGGCCTCGCGCGTTTCCGGTTTGCCTCTCTGCCACAGCTTTATGGCGTGATGCCAAGAATTTACGAGCTTGCCGCAAGCCTTCCCGACGCACCACTTCAGGAGTTTCTTCACCGCACAACGAGCTTGCCGAAGACGACGGAGGCGGAACGCCTTGTGGTCCAGCGCGTCGGCCAGAACATCTTTCGTGAGCGTCTGATCAAATACTGGCGGGGGCGATGCCCTCTGACCGGGATTGTCGACAAGCCGCTTCTCCGTGCCTCTCACATCAAGCCATGGCGCGACTGTGAAAACGACGCAGAGCGTCTGGATGTCCATAACGGCCTGCTTCTGTCGGCTCTTTGGGATGCCGTATTCGATGGCGGTCTGGTTACCTTCGGCGACGACGGCATTCCGGTCTTTTCGGAGAACCTCAGCGAGCAGGCGCGTGCGCGGCTTTATTTTGATCGGCCAGTCGATTTGACGGACAAGCATCGGGTCTTCTTGGAGTGGCACCGGACGAAGGTATTTGATGTCAAAGCGCCTGACGCCCCACCTGCTGATTGAGACGCGATAGGTCGAAAGCTGGTCGGCTGGTCAATAGTCTGTCTCCACATAGACCCCCGAGCAATCATAGGCGACCGCCGCCGCCGTCGCGCCATTGTTCATGAAATTCCGGGGGCTCAGGAGCTGCGTCGCGGCGGGGATGTCGGTGTCGAGCATGGTCTCGACCACCGCCCCGCTGACCTCCTCGACCACCCGGACGCCGATCTCGCTGCTGTTCGGGGCGGCGAGGAGCGTGAGGGTCAGGACATTGGTCGTGCTCGCAACCGGGAAACTCGCCCCGAGATCGGTGAGTGTGGGCGCGCCGGAGGCGTCGTTCTGGACCAGCTGCCAGTTCGTGTGGGTGCCGCGCTGGAAGCCGATGCCGATGCAGTTGACCACGGCCGAGAGCGTCAGGGTCGTGGCCAGCGCTGTGGTCGACCCGTAGAGTCCGAAGAAGCCCATGCCGGTCGCCTGCAGCGTCACCAGCGAAAGCCGGTTCACATAGGTAAAGCCGCCCAGCCCATCCGCATTGCCGCGCCAGCAGACCCAGCCCGCCGACCGCTCCTCTGCCGCTGCATCGGCGGTCGCGGCACTGGTCACGCGCCAGCGGCGCATCGAGGTCGAGAGGTTCGTGGTGGCGAGCGTCGGCGTGGCGACGGTGCCGACGGCCGTGCGCGGCATGCCGTTGGTGTTGACGGTCGTGCCGCTGGACGGCGCCCAGGTCGCGATCCGGTTCACCCCGAAATGCGGCTGCAGCGGGAAGAATCGCCCCGAGGGGCGCTGGACGTCGAGCCATCCGGCCCCGGCGCGGTCCCGCGCATAGATTGCCAGCTTGCCGGTCGGCGGCGGCGCGGGCACGGCATCGAGCGCCGGGAGCACCACGGGTTCAGGCATCTCGACCCGGCCATTGCTGCGGTCGATCCGGAGCGCTTCATGGAAGGCCGAGCCGTCCGGGCTGACCTTGAAGCTGAAATCGTCGCTGCCAAGAAGCCCGATCAGGGCCCGCGCCGACCAGTTGGTCTTGAAGGCAAAGCTGGCGTCGTTGGCGGGCGCGGCCTTGTTGACCGTCGCCTCGATCCCGGCGCCGGCATTGTTCAGGAGAACCGCGGGGGTGTTGACCGAGAGCCGGTTGTAGCTGTCGGCCGTCGCCCCGCCGAGGCCCAGAAGTTGCGCGGTCAGGTTTGCCTGGGGCAAGCCGACCTGCGTCACGGCATTGGCGAAGGTCACGGTCGGCGTGTTGATCACCGTGGTGCCGTTCGCGCCCGAGGTCGCGGGGCCGATGTTGACGACTGTGGTCGAGCCCGATGCGCCGCCGGTGCCGAGGTTCACTGTTTTCGTGAGGCCGGCGGTCGTCGCCCCCGTGCCCATGCCGTAGGTCGCGGTGCCCGTCGCCGTGCCGATGGTCGCGGACGCCCCCGAGACCGTGACGGTGCCGGAGGCCGTCAGCGTGCCCGAGACGTCTTGTTGCCGGTGAAGGTCTGCGTGCCGGCCAGTATAGCCAGTTCCGACGAGGTATTCGGCAGCGTGTAGCTGCGGGTCGTGCCGGTGCTGATACCGGCGAGCGAGAAGACCGCCTTCTTCGTGGAATCGGCGTCGTTCACGAGGCTGAAGACGGCGTCCGAGATGTCGCTTGGCTCGCCCACGACTTCCCATGCAGCGCCGGTCCAGACGAGAAGCAGGCCCTCGTCCTCGACCCATGTCCGCCAGCCGGTGCGCGGTGGCAGGCGCAGCCAGGTACCGTCGGTCCAGAGGGCGATGTTCAGATCCCACGCCGCCCAGTCTCCCGACGCGCCCGAAGCGACGAGATAGCGGTCGCCATCGGCGGGGCTGGCTGGCGGCGCGGTCAGGTCCCGGTTAAGAACGGAAAGCTGGACGAGCCCGTCGAGGATCCGCAGCGCCTCGTTATGGGTGACGTGCTTCTGGGCCTGCGCCGCCAGGATGTAGGGCAGCAGGAGATGGATCGTGGCGTCGGGCATGGGTTGGCCTTCAGAACAGGAGCGTGACGGTCTTGGGTGCGCCCCGCCCGACAAGGGCGGAGAGCTGGTAGATGCGGATGTCGAGCGTGTCACCGGGGGCGAGCGGCGCGCCACAATCGGCGGTCTGCTGGGCGGCCGTGTAGACCGCGCTGGTGGTGGCGGTGCTCAGCGACCGCTTCACGGTTGCGCCATCGAGGATCTCGACCTCGTAGGCTTCCAGTTCCTCGGCCAGCGGCACCTCCAGCCCGCTCCAGCTGTCAGCGGAAAGCGCGCGGGATCGTCGCGTCCAGCGGATCGTCAGATCGCCGGGAATGCGCGGACTACGCCACGGCTGTTCGACATGGGCGACGGAGAACGGCCGCAGGCCGGCGCCCGCGGGCGTGAAAGCCTGCGCGACGTAGGTCTCGTCGCTGACGGGGCGGCTCGCCGGACCGATGCGCCAGTTCCACGGGATGCCGAGATCGGGCTCGGCGATTGGTAGCGTGGCGAGGCTTTCGTCGAGCACCACGACCCGTGCGCCGGCGGGTGCTGGGTTGCCCATGGCGCCCTCGGTCCCGCGTTGGCCGCGCAGGAGTCGGGTCAGGCGATACCGGCCGGGGGCGATCAGTTCGGCCGCGCCTGCCTGGACGATCTCCCAGACATCGGGCGCGCTCTCGATGGCCAGCGCGTTGGCCCCGCCGAACAGCGTCAGGTCGGTGACGCTTTCGAGGGTGCCGGTCTGCAAATCGACCACCAGCGCGTTGCCGAGATCGAAGCGGGATGTGGGTCCGGCGTAGAAGTCCGAGACCAGCGTGCCGATCCGGGCGCGTGTGCCAAACGTGGTCAGCAGGTCAAAACCGTCCGTCGAGGGACTGCGGTAGACGGCGATCTCACCGGGCCAAGGGACGGCGCGCGCTGCCGCGAAGGGCCGATGCGCGGCCTGGTCCTCGGTCAGCTGCGGCAGGTCGAGCAGTATGGCCTCGGGCGCGCCGAAGACGACGGCCTGCGACAGCGCCGAGGGTCGCGGCGCGCCAGGCGGTTGATCGTAGGCTTCCCGATCCTGGCGTACCGCCTCGATGCCGCGCGCGTCGGCGTCGGCAATCGAGATAAGTCGAAGCGGGATGGACCGGCCGTCATGGGCGAGCGTCACCACATCGGCCGGGTCGAGCGCGAGGCGCGAGGGCGGCAGACGGAACGCCGCCGTCTCGCGCCCCACCCACGCCTCCATCAAAGCGCGGCGGCAGCGGCGCTCGGCCTCCTCGGGCGGTACGGCCATCGGGAAGGACTCGGACGCGATCCGCGTCGTGTCGACCGTGATGCGCCGCGCCTCGACGAGGGCGGCGTCGTAATCCTCGTCGGCACGGGCGACCTGCCATTTCAGCGCCTGCGGCAACTCGGTCTCCTGGCCGCGCGTCAGTTCCAGCACGTCGCCTTCGCGGGCGGCCACCAGATCGTCGGGATCGAGGGTGGCGACGGAGGCCCGGCCCCGCATGACGAAGCGGATCACCCCTTCGGTTTCGACGGCGTCGAAGCCGAAATGGCGCGACAGCGTGGTGATCGAGGCCCGCGGGCTCTCCAGCGCGCCGATGGCGTAGCCTTCGACCGCGCCCCAGAGACCGGTGACGTCGATCCGGGACTCGGGGAGCCCGGCACGCAGGCAGAGGTGCCGCACGAGCGCCGCGAGCGACACCGCGCCGAGCCGCCCGGTCAGCCAGTGCCCGAGCCGCCAGTTCGCCCCGTCTGTCCAGACGTCGGTCAGCGCCGGGAAGAAGGGATAGGGCCGCGCGTCCCAAGTCCAGGCAGCACACTCGGGAACATGAACCATCCGGCCGCCGTAGACCGAGGACAGCGGATTGTTCGCCGGGGTGCCCCACCAGAGGTACGTCGCCTCGAGATACGCCCGCTGGATGGCGTCATCGCGCCAGCCCCGCGAGAAATGCGGCGTGAAGCTCTCGGACGACTTCGGGTCGAAGAAGACGTTGGGCTGGTTGGTGCCCCGGTCTATGGCGGGACAGCCGAGTTCGGTAAACCAGATCGGCTTGGACTGCGGCGTCCATGCCGTCGCCGTCCCGCTCTCAATGCCGCCCGGGCGGTCGTAGTGCGGGTTCGACCACCAGGCGCGCAGATCCTTGTAGCGGAACACCCATGGCTTGCTGGCCGCGCCATCGGTGATCGGGGTGCGGATCTGCGCCGAGCGATCCGCCGCGCTGGCGTAGAACCAGTCGAACCCTTCGCCGCCCGCGATGTTCGCCTGCAGATAGGCGCGGTCGCAGATCGCGGGCCAGCCCTCGGCCGCGTCCGCATGCTCGAACCCGTCACGCCAGTCCGACAGCGGCATGTAGTTGTCGATCCCGACGAAATCGATCTCGGGATCGGCCCAGAGCGGGTCGAGGTGAAAGTACACGTCACCCGAACCATCGGCCGGCTGGTGCCCGAAATACTCCGACCAGTCCGCCGCATAGCCGATCTTCGTCCCGGACCCGAGGATCGAGCGCACATCAGCGAGCAGATCCCGATACGCCTGCACGGCCGGATAGGCGCTGGCGTCCGACCGGATCGTGGTCAGCCCCGGCATCTCGGTGCCGATCAGGAAGGCATCGACCCCGCCTGCCGCCGCACAGAGATGGGCGTAGTGCAAAACCATGCGCCGCAGGCCCCAGTCGCCGAACGGCCCGGTCCACGAAACCGACTGACCCGAGACGCTGAAGCTGGCAGGCGTGGCCGCGCCGAACAGCGACGCGACCTGCGCGGCCGCCGTGGCGGTCTTGTCCACGGTCCCGGCGAATCCAGCGGCAGGCGAACAGGTGATCCGGCCCCGCCAGGGGAATGCAGGCTGGCCGGTCTCGGCGGCGTTGTCGCTGTAGGGGTTCGGCAGCGTGTTGCCGGGCGGCACGTCCATCAGGATGAACGGGTAGAAGGTGACGCGCAGCCCGCGCGCCTTCATCTCCTCGATCGCCTGCACCACCGCGAAGTCGGATGGCGTGCCGCCATAGACGGGCCGATCCCGGTCGTCGCGGCTGACGAGGAAGGCGTTCGCCCGGCTGACGCCGTTCACCGACCAGCTGACCGGCGTGGTCGACTTGGCCGACACCTCGACGCCCGGCCGCACCTTGCAGGATCCCGCGCGCAGATCGTCGCCGAACCACGCCACCACGAGGCTGACGCTTTCGACCGCCGGGGCCATGGCCTGCAGCCGGTCCAGCGCCTCCACCATGTCGGTGGAGTCGGCCAGCGCGTTCAGGTTCTCGGGCACCGTCGCGCCGCCGTCGGTCTTGCGGATCGCCTGCGTCGCGTAGGTGAACTCGCCCGAGGCGGGGATCATGGTGACGGCGCGGGTCAGGCCCTCGGCAGTGTCGGGATCGGCGAGCGGCCGGAACACCTCGAAGGACAGCTGCGGCAGGCGGTTGCCGTAGGTCGAAAGTGCCAGATCCTCGAAGACCACATAGGCGGTGTCGCGGTAGGCAGGCGTGCTGGCCGCGCCCATCTTCGCGGCGATGAACGGGTCGGCCGCCTGAGCCTCATCGCCCGGATACCAGCGCCAGGTGACGCCGGAGAGGTCCATCGGCTTGCCGTCCGCCCAGATGCGCCCGATCCCGGTAATCGGGCCCTCGCACAAGGCGACGGCGAAACTGGCGTAATAGAGATACTCGGTGGTCTTGACCTTGCCGCCCCCGCCGCCTTTGCCGCCGCCCTGCGTGGTGGTCTTCGTCTCCTCGCGGAAATCGGTAGCCCAGATGATGTTGCCGCCCATTCGCATGCGGCCGTAGAGCCGCGGGATGACCGCGCCCTCAGTGGCGGAGGTGATGCGCAGCGTGTCGAGCCGAGCGCCCTCGATGCGCTGGGTGGGTGCCAGCGACGAGATGATCCAGCTGTCGACGACCGAGCCGATGGTGGAGCCGATGAAGCCGCCGATGGTCGCGGCGCTGACGCCAAGGATCGCGCCGCCGATCGAACCGCCAATGGCAGCGCCGGCCGCGCCGAGAACGAGGGTGGCCATGTCGGGGTCTCAGCGTTGCGGAAACAGGAAGGCGAAGGCGATGCGCCGCCGCCAGGATGGGGTGAGCGGTTCCTCGATCACGCCGAGCCGCTCGTAGGCGTGGAGGAAGCTGTCGGACCCGGTCAGGATCGCGACATGCTTGGCGATGGCGCGGGGCCTCATGCGGAAGAGGACCAGCGCGCCGGGCCCGGCCTCCGCAGGCCACACCTCGATCATCATCCGGCGTGCGCCGTCCGCCAGCACCTCGCGCGGGCCGGTCTCGCCCCAGTCGCGGCTGTAGGGCGGGATCGGGAACGGCTCGGGGCCGACGACCTCGCGCCAGACACCGCGTGCGAGGCCGAGGCAGTCGCAGCCGACGCCGCGCAGGCTCGCCTGGTCGTGGTATGGCGTGCCGAGCCAGGAGCGCGCAATGGTGACGACATAAGTGGGATCGGCCGATGCGAGGGGTTGCGTCACAGCACGCCTCCCTCGTGCCCGCCATCCTTGGTGGCGTAGCGCAGCACGGCATCTTGGCCGGGGATATGCGGAAAGCCCCGGAAACTGGCGGTATTGGCGAACTTCGCGCCGCAGGTCTCGATCCGCTTGTCGCAGCCCGCGCGGATGGTGAAGCCGTCGTCCTCGGCGATCGGGCGCACCGGCGCTTCGAGCAGGGTCAGCACGGCGATGCCGTCCGCAACGTCATGGCCCAGCACTTCGGTGCGCCGTCCCGTGTTCGCGCCGCTGGTCCATTCGACCGTGCCGAAGGTGAACCAGCCGGAGGCGAAGCCGCCGAGGCCCGAGGCGGTAAACGCGCGGTCGCGCAGCAGATCGATCACGGCGCCCGTGCCTTTGTAGGCCGGGTCCTCCAGATCGACGCTGCAGCGCGCATCGCCGAGCGCCGCGTCGCAACTCGCTTGAAAGGTCCGCCCCACCGTCTGGCCGAGGACGTGGGCGAGCGAGCGCACCTCGGCGACGAAGGCCAGTCGCCCGCGCCGAATCTGGCCGATGGCGCCACGCCGCATCAGCACGCGCTGCGCGGTGTCGGCCCAGTTCACCCGCCAGACCTCGACCTCCGCGTTGTCCCAGCGGCCATCAAGGATGTCGGTCTCGGTGATGCGGTCCGAGGTCAGCACGCCTTCGGCGTCCTGGGCATCGACCGACAGGTCCGAGCCCGAGCGAACCTCGGACGCCGTCAACCCGCTCTCAGGTTCGAAATCGGTGCCGTCGAAGCTTAGCGTGCGGTCGTGGTCAGTGAAGCCGAAGGAGACGCCGTCAGCCCGGGCGATCCGCCAGCACCACGCGAGCGTCGTCGTGCCCTCATCGAGATGGGCCTGCAGCGCGGGCGAGAGGGATTTCACTTCCGCCCCCAGCCGCGAAGCAACGCCAGAGAGGCCAGTGCGGACGAGACGACACCGCCGCCAGCGCCGGTCAGGGCGTAGAGGTTGAAGGGCCTCAGGTCGAAGGTGCCGGTCGCCAGATCGAAGTCAGCTAACCCGGCCATCGCCAGACCGGAGGCTGCCAGACAGGCAAGGTAGATCAGCCCACGCGCGAGGTTCCAGTTCATGATGTTGCCTTTCCTTTGAAATGGTCCAACAGCCTCCGCCACCAAGACGGAGCGACAATGGTTTGCGTCGGCACCGGCGCGCTTGTGGGGCGCAGCAGCGCCAGCGCTTCGTCCTCGGTCAGGCGCCGGATCGGTCGCGAGAAATCGACCCGGCCGTCGCGGTCGACCGACCAGACCGGGATAGTACCGGTCGGATAGCGGCCCGTGGCGAAGAGGTCGCGTTCGGCCTCGCGGCGTGGGCGGATTGCGGCGGGCTTGAGCCAGCCCATGAAGGCCGCGGCGGCGGCTGCCCGGTCGCCCGCGTTCAGGTGCCGGGTGAGCGCCGCCTTGGCGATGCCGCCGGTGTTGTAGTGAAACGAGACAAGCGCATCGAACTCGTGCGGCTGGAGCGGCACCTTTACGGCGCGCAACACCTCGGCCTCGTAGCGTGCGAGGTCGGACCGGAAGACCCGGGACGCCTCGCGGATCCCGGCATCGAGATCGGCGGGCATGCCGCGCGGCATCGTGGCGGGATCGGGTGCCCCGGCGGCAGCCGTGTGGCCGATGCCGAAGGTCCAGACCTGTTTCACATCGAGATAGGGTCCGGGCACGATGCCTTCGTGCCGGACGAGGGCCAATAGGCCCCGGTCAGTCATCTGCATGGAAGTTACCCCAGAAGCGAGAGGATCAGGATCAGTGCGGCGATCGCGATGCCGACGCCCAAGCGGTGGCGGAAGGCCTGGCCGGGATCGGCTGGGTCGCAGCGCAGCGAGCGCGCGAGGCGGAGAAGGTCATGCATCGCCATCACCTTTCCCGGCATGGCGCAGGCGGGCGAGCAGCACCTCGATGAAGGCGGGACCGAAGACGCCGACCAGATAGGCGGCCGATCCGGCCGCGCCCCCGGCCGGGATCGCCTCGGGCGGCAGGCTGAGCCAGCGGATGATGATCGCCATCGACAGGCTTCCCATCCCGGCCGCGATCAAACCGCCGAGCAGGATGTGGCGCAGCGCGTCGCGCAGCCGCATCTTCGTCGTCAGCGCGTTGGTCGCGCCCCCGAGCGCGCCCCAGGCGGCGAGGATCACCGCCGTGGAGGCGAGCAGTTCCTTCAGCGCCGCCGCCAGAAATCCGGTTTCATCATTCATGGTCGGATCTCCAGAAGCGGGATGGAGGTGATCGAGCCAAGCCGCTCGAGGTCGAGGGTCACGTCGAGCACGTCCGTGTCGAAGCGGACCGGGACATCGAACTCGAAGCCCGCGGTGATCGCGACGCTGAGGCCCGGCGCGGTGGTGAAGGTGATGATGCCGGTCGTGGTATCGACGGACCAGCCGGAGGCCTGGGGTGCGCCATTCAGGGCGACAGTGACCGAGCCCGCGACCGGCTTGGCGATGGTCCGCACCCATGTCTGGCTGCCCGAGGCGTAGCGCTTCACCAGCTGGAAGGCGGTCGTCGTGCCGTCGCCGGTGCCGGTCGCTTGGTCGGTCGGCGCCGGTGTGCCCGAGGGCAAGCAGGACTTGTGGTCTCCCCAATCCTTGAACCGGAAGCCATGCAGGCGACCGTTCCGCGCCTCGAAGAAGGCGACCACCGACGCCAGATCGTCAGCCCGGCGGATACCGTAGGCGACATCATAGCGGCGGCGCGAATTGGCCCAGCTGGCGTTCCTCTCCTCGTCGCCCGAGGCCAGCTCGACGATCTGGGTGCGCCGCTCGGGTCCGCCGCGCGCACCACGGCTGATGTCGTCCGGAAACCGGACCTCGTGAAAAGCCATCGCTGTTCTCTGTCTGGTTCAGGGTTGTGCCGGCCGGGGCTCACATGCCGCGCCGCCCGAGCGAGACAGCGCGGGCGATATCGGCCGCGATCTGCGTTCGGGATTGGCGGAAGCTTTCGGCGTCCCGAGCGTTGATGTTCACCGTGACATTGCCGCCCGCGCCGTAACCTGCGGCTTCCCTGCGCGAGAGCACCCGCTCACCGCGCTGCAGGATCGCGGGCACCTCGTCGGGCCTGAGCCCCGCCCAGCCGCCGGAATGCATGCGCGGCGCCCCGGCGAAGGCCAGTGCCGGCACCATGCGGCCCGGACCCGGAGACCCGACCATGCCGCCCGCATGCAGGATGTTGGCAAAAATCCCGCCGCCGAGATTGCCCAGCACGCCGGAGAGCACGCCCGCCAGCGGGCCGAGGATGAAGCGCCGCGCCGCAAGCTTCGCCAGATCGGCGATCAGCGAGGTGACCAGATCGCCGAACTTCAGCTTGCCGGTCTTCACGAATTCGCCGATTGCGTTCTCGGCGCTGCGGAACGCCCCGACCAGCGCATTGCCGATATCGCCGCCGATGTCGCGCGCCTTCGTGGCATAGTCGGCAAGGGTCTCTCTCACCGCAGCCCAGCCGGTCGCGGCGGCCTCGGCCCCGGCGCGAGTCTCCTCTCCGGCGCTGCGCCCGGCGGCTCCGGCACGACCGGCAGCGGCCGTGGTATCGTTCAGAGCCGCCGTCACCCGGTCTGCCGATGCGGCGGCTTCGTCCAGCGGATTCTCCGCCTCCCCGCCGTTCAGCGCATCGCGCAGCGCCTGCATCGCGGGGCCCACGCTGTCGAAGGCTCCGGCCCGGGTGTCGGCCGCGCGTTGGCGATAGCGGTCGGCCATCGCACCGGCATTGCTGGCGGCATGGTCGAGCATCGAGGCATAGGATTGCGCGCCGAACCAGTCGATCCGCGCGTCGGCGCCGATCGTCTCGGTGACCGCGTTGAAGGTCGGCCCGATGGTGCCGAGGAAATCGGCCCATTTGTTGGACAGGAAGGCCATCAGCCGCAGCCAGATCGCCTCGATGTCGGCACGAACCGCCCGGAAATCGTCGACGAAGGAGCCGAGGGTGGCCTTGATCCCGTCCCAGACGGCGCGCGCCACATTGCCCATCAGTTCCAGCGCCGTGCCAAAACCGCCCGCGCCCTGCACCAGCTGCCCGAACCAGTAGATCAGCTCGCCCGCGCCGACGATCAGCGCCCCAATCCCGGTGCGGATGATGGCGCCGCGCAGCAGCGTCAGCGCGCCGGACAGGCTGAAGGTGGCGACACGGGCGGCAACAAAGGCCGCGACCCAACGCCCGGCCATGAAGGTTGCGAAGGCGATGCCGATCGCGGCAAGGCGCTCCATGTTGTCGGCCACCGCGATCAGCGCCGTGGCAACCATGGAGGATGCCCCGAAGACCTGATCCCAGGTTCCGACCAGCTGCAGTGCGGCATTGCCGATCAGCGTGAAGGCATCGCCGATGGTTGCCGGCATGCTGTCGGCCTCATCGCGCAGAAGTTCGAGATTGCCGATCAGCGCAGTGCGGATCACATCACCGGTGATCGCCCCCTGCTGACCGAGGCTGCGCAGGCCCGAGACGGTGGTGCCGAGCTCAGACGCCAGCAGTTCGGCGAGACGCCCGCCGCTCTGGATCACGGTATTGAGGTTGTCGCCCGAGAGCGTGCCGAGGGCCATCGCTTTGGACAGTGCGTTCTGGACCGAAGCCGCGCGTTCGGCCCGCGCGCCCGAGACCACCATGGCGTTGTTCAAAGCCTCGGTGAAATCGAGGCTTTCCGCCGTCGTCAGCCCCAGCTCGCGCAGGGCGGTGGCATTGGCGAGCCAGGACTCCGTGGTCTGGCCGAGGCTGGAATAGGTCCGCCGCGCCATGGCGGTGAGCCGGTCCATGACCGCCGCGCCGGCTTCCTGCGAGCCGGTGGCAAGATCGACGCGGCTGCGCAGGTCGGTCCACTGGTCGGCATAGGCGACGAGCTGGCGCGTGCTGATCGCAGCCCCAAGGACGCCCATGACCCGGCGCACCACCGCGCCGGTGATGTCGGCCTGCCGCTCGATCCGCTTGAAGTTGTTCTCGCCCGCATCGCCGATACCCTGGAACTCGGCCTTCACCTGCCGGCCACCTTCGGCAACGAGGCGGACGGAGACGCGTTTCTGTGCCATGGATCATTGTTCCTGACGCGCGGGACGAGGCTTGCGGAGCGGATTCAGCGCTCCCGCCCCAATGACGACCGGTCACCGGACGCCATCTGTTCATTGAGCTTGCGCACCATCACCGCCTCGATCTCGGGCAGGCATTCGGCAGCGATCAGCGGGTCAACCCCGAGCGCCCGCGCCATCGCGAGGGCCGCCGTCATGTCCCAGCCGATGACGGCACCGCCGCCCATGCCGGTCGCGAGGCGAAGCTGTCCGGTCAGGCGCTGCGCCAGATCCCAGACCTGCCAACCTTCCGGAGTTTCCGGACGGCTCACGCGCGCCGGGCAGTCCGGGCACGAGCCTTCGCAGGCTGCGCAGTAGTCTCCGCCCCCGCCGAAGTGCCAGTCGGCAAGGGCGCGGAGGCGTTTTTTTCCGCGTCCAGCATCAGGTGCGGTGCAAGGCAGCGGGTCTGGAAGGCCTCGAAGATGGGCCAGATGTCGAGAAGCGCGTCGATGCCTTCCGGGGTGACGGGAACGGGATTGCCATCGGCGTCGCCGACGCCCTCCCAGCCGGTAACCACGCGCCGCGCCACGGCCTTGGCCATGACCAGCGCCTGTTCCTCTTTGCTGGCACCCTCGGGCAGTGCTTCCACCGCCGGGTCGTTGCGGGCGGCGACCATGATCGCGGTGGTGACAGGCAGGACATGCAGACCCAGGCCAGAGCCCAGGTCGAGCCATTTCGGCGTGGCGGACAGATCGAGACGGATCATGGTCAATATTCCTCGATGTCGTTGATGAGAGTAACGGTGCACATCCGCCCGAGCGTGGCATCGCGCGCGGCCTGCCAGTCGAAGCTGGCCTGGATACCCTGCGGGCCGCCGATCTCGATGCGCGGACGCGGCAGATAGACGGCGTGGACGGTAACCGTCAGGCTTTCGCCCGAGACGAGGCTGTAGGAGAACTCCAGCTCGCAGGACGTGCCATTGATCGCCTGCGTCACCAGCGTCTGGTCGGCAAAGCGGACCTCGGTGCGGCCGGTCAGCGCGGCGATGGAGGGATCGGCGCCGTCGATCATGCCGTCGGCACGGATGGTCTCGATCCGGTCGAGATTGTTGGCGTAGGTGATCTCGGTCGAGATCACGTTGCCGAGCGCGGTGCCGTTCCGTTTGATCGCGCCGTTGAAATGCCCGAAGCGGATCAGGTCGAGCTCAGTAGGGGTTCCCGCGCTGCTGGTCGTGGCCACCGTCTCGCCCTGCGCCACAAGGCGTGCCGTCGCAGTCAGCATGCCCGAGCGCTGCATCTGCCAGCTGAGCTGGTCCAGCACCACGCCGGAATAGATCGCGTAGCGCGGCACCTCGGGCATGGCGGTCTCGATCGCCATGCTGGGCAGGGTCCAGCCGCCGGACTGGAAGGTATGGGTATATGGACCGGGCGAGCTTCCGGTGGTCGTGGGCGCGCCGAATGCCGCTTTCAGCCAGAAGCCGAAGGCCTCGGCATCGATCGGCACCACCACATCGCCATCCGCCGTGACCGCGTCTTTTACCGGCGCCAGCGGATCGCGGCCATAGCCGAGAAGTTCCGAGTTCAGCAGCGGCTGTTCGGACCCCAGCGTGGTGCTGGCGAACGGCATCCGCGTGTAGCCGCTGCCAGGCGGCGTGCCATAGGTCGTCTCGAACGCGAGCGCTATCCGCGCCCGCGCCCCTTGCGCGCGTGCCATCGTGTTTCTCCTATGATCGGTTGGATCAGGCCAGTGTGTCGGCCGTGGAATAGTGCAAGACCACCGGAATGACGGCGGCCTTCAGCGTGGCCGCGCCGTCCACCGGCAGATCGACCGGCTGCGGCGCTTCGGCCTCGACCCAGTCGCAGAGCCCGCCGAGCGTGCGGTCAGCGGCGAGCACCGTGCCGATACTGGCGCAGAGCGTGTCGAAGGCGGCGTCCCGGCTGGCGCCCTGCACCACGGCCTCGATCTCGGCGCGATGCTGGTAGTGGTAGCGCAAGGGCGAGAGCGTGACTTCCGGCTCGCCGGGTTCGCCGTCGCGCAGGATCAGAAGGCCAGCCGCGGGGACACGTTCGGGCAGGACTTCGCCGCGCAAGGCCGTCGCGGGCAGAGCGACAAGCCGCGCATGCAGCGCGGCGAGGATGGTTTCGCGGGTCGTGGGCATGTTAAGCTTTGTGAAAGTAAGACGATGAGGACGACAGGTGTTTGAGCAACTTCAAGACCAAATAGCGATAAGAATTGCTGACCTGCCAAACGGCACGCGATTCAATCTTCGTGACTTGCTCGGGGCGGCATGGCCAGAAGGCGCAGGTGATGCGCGGCAACTGGGCCGTGACTTTCGACAGAACCTTCCCAATTTCCCTGGCGTTGAAGACGCAGGAAAAGATGACGAGAACCTTCGCTGGTATTTGAAGCAGTAGTATCCTCAACTCCGATCTGATACCCAGCTCGCCACGATCAGCCCCGGCACCGCATCGCGCGCCCGCTCGGCGTCGCGTGCCAAATCCAGCCGCTTGGGCAGCCTGACCTGCGGGACCAGCAGGAAGATCGGCACCGTGGCCAGCCCTCGGCCGGTCTTCGAGCGTGACGCCACCGCACGGCCCTTGCTGTTCAGCCGTCCCTCGACCACCAGCAGGCTCGGGCCGGTGCGGCGATAGACGAAGCGCAGACGCAGACCGGTGCGGCGTTCCCATTCACCGGGGGTGATCCGACCGCCGCGGGTGGATTTGCCTGCGGCCGGGGTGGGGATGGCCAGCCAGAACCCGTCTCTTGAACGGATCAGCGGGCCTGTGTCATGGGCACCGACGATCACCGGGGCCTGGGACCAGACCAGCGCGGCGGCGTTCAGACTCGGCCTGCCCCTGGGATAAGCCTCCGACCGGATAGTGCGGGCCAGACGTGCCCCGAGGCCTGCGCCGGTGATCTGTGCGCGCCAGGCGGATTTCAGGCCGGTCCCAGCGTCGCGCATCGCCGTGGTGACGGCCTTCTCGCCCGCGCGGGTCTCGGCCTGCATGATCCGGGCAATATCGCCGACGATGTTGATGCCGAGTTTCACGCGGGCCTCAAGTCCACGGTCCAGATGAGGCGCTCCCGATCCCGGACGGGCTCGCCCTGAATGAGAAAGGCGTCGCCGTCGATTTCGATGCGGTCGCCGGGGCGCGGGTTCGAAACCTCGGCCACGCGCAGGTCGATCCGGGTGGTTTCCGACCAGAGCCGCGCGTCGCCGAAATCGGTGATGGCATCGGCGCGACGGGCGGCCACACGCACCAGCACGGGCGCGCCGCCACCGGCGATGTAGACCGCGTCCCGGCCGATGTTCGGATCAGCGAAGAGCGCACTGAGCGCGGCGGCGAAGGCGCTCATCAGAACGTCGCATTCAGCCGCACGCGGCCGATGGTGTCACCTGCGCCACCCGCCACCGCCTCGATCGCTACGCCGATCAGGGTGTTCGAGGTGGTGGTCTTGGTCGCTTCCTTGGCGGTGTTGTCCCAATAGACCTTGTCGCCGACGGCCCATGCTTGACTGGCGGTCTTTTTCAGATCGAAGACGCCGACAAGCGCGGCCTCGACGGGATCGCCGCTGGCGGCGGTTCCGGCGGCCACGCCGAAGATGGCACCGACGAGCAGGCCATCGCCGGAGGCGACGGCATAGGGCGCGGTCAGGGTGATGGTGTTGCCGGGCTGGACGAAGTTTTTCATGATGTGGATCCTCGTGGAAAGACGAAAGGCGGCCCGTGAGGACCGCCCGTGTGTTCGGGTTCATGGGTGAAGCGCCGGGCTGTTACGCGCCGGCATTCTTGTAGAGCCCGCGCCAGTCGATGGCCTTGGCCCCGAAGTCGAGGCGGCACTTGATCTCGATGCCATCGACGTCGAAGCCGTTGCGGGTCTCGATATAGGCGCCCTGCTGACCCTCGAGATAGGCATACTCGATGGTGTCGATCTGGGCCGGAGAGGCGGCCAGATACCAGGCCGTCTCGCTGGCGGCATCGAGACGCGGCTCGCTGATCGGCGCCAACGTGCGGATCGACTGCGGCACGACATTGCCGCTCGTCGCCGGCACGAGGTTCTGCGCCACCAGCTGTTCGGCTTTCAGCTCCAGCGACGCCGGCACGATCAGATAGGCGGGGCGGATGTTCAGCACCGTCTTCTTGTCGAGCCCGGTCTGCTTCGCCATCGCGGCACGGGCCGCACCGACGCTGGTGACGTCGAGCGCCGCCGCGGTGCCGGCGAGGTTCCGGTGGTTGGCGTGGAACAGTGCCGTCCCGTCGGCCATGGCCGGGTTGGCGGTGATGATGCCCCAGACCACGTCGCTCTCCAGCTGCGCGATGGAGTTGCCATACATCGCCGGGATCCGGGTGAAGGCGTCGAGATCGTCGTTGATCAGCGTCTGGCGGGTGATCGCGACCACCCGGCCATAGGTCTTGACCTTGTAGCTCTCCTTGCTCTCACCGAGCGTGCCGCGCTTGAACTCGCCGCTCTCGCCGACCTCGAGCAGCTGCGGCGCCTCGCCGAGCTGCACGCGGTGCATCGCCTTGAAGTCGGTGGCGAGCACCTGGCGGCAGAACAGCATGAAGGTGCGGGGATAGGCCTCGTAGGCCTGCCGCAGGGTCTTGTTGGTGACCGCCGACAGGATCTCGGGGAAGTCCGATGTGGAATGCAGCGCCCGCGTCGCCACCTCGTCGCGCGACAGGCCCCGCGTGTTGACCCCGGCATTGCCGAGGCTCTCGCGGGCCAGTTCCAGCAGCGTCATGCCGCGATACTGGCGGGCGGCGTCCTCCAGCTGGAACAGCGTCGGGCTGTAGCGGTGCAGGAGCGCGTTCGCCACGGCGTCGCGGCGGGTGATGCGCTCGTCCCGGCCGCCGAGCGGGACAGAGACATGGCCGAAGGTGCGGGTCTCGTCCGACTTCGCGGCGACCTGGTCGAGGATCAGGCGGCGGGACTCGTCCACGCTGACGCCGCGCTTGACCAGATCCTCGGCAAAGCTGCGCTCGAGGTTCAGACGGCCCGCGAGATCGTAGATGGTGGAGACGCGATCACGTTCGGCCTCGCGGGCGCGGGTGGCGACAGCCTCGGTGTCGGGGGCGGGAATTGCCTGCGTCTGAGTCTGTGCACGGGTATCGACCCCGGCACCCTGCGCCTCGGTCGTGGTGGCTTTCGGCTCGGTCATGATGGTGTCCTCGGTATCATTCGGCTCGGTCGGCTGGTTGCTGGCGGGGTTCGCGGCATCACCCGCCGCAGGGTTGGTCTGGTCGGTCATCGGGGATGCTCCTTGCTGAGTGGGGGCGTCCCGGCGATGGAGGACGCAGTCGTGAAGATCGGTGTTGGCGCGGAAACCGGCGGCGGGGTCGGCCCCGACCGGCACGGCGGAGACCTCGAACGGCGTCCAGTCGACCGCCCGCCAGAGCTCGCGGCCGCCATCCGGTTTCGAGACCTCAAAACGGTGGACCTGGTAGCCGATGGAGACCGCCCGGATGTGCCCGGCCTGGATGTCGCGCCAGATCGGCTCGACATCGGCACGCTCGCTGATCCGCACCTGCGCGATGCCGCGGCCGTTCTCGATCCTCGCCGATCCCGGCACGACCGAGCCGATCACCGCGTCGAGCGTGTCGAGCTCATGCACCTTCAGGAAGGGCGCGCCCGCGTTCAGCCGGTCGAGCCGGACATGGGCGGGGTCGAGGCTCAGCTCCTCGTCATAGGGCTCGCCGAAAAAGGTCGCGCGCCGGACCCGCGCCCCTGCCGACCAGACCACCTCGACGGTTCGGCTGTCGGCATCGGCGGTGTTCGGCGCAAGCTCCGCCGACCGGCGCATGGCCGGCAGTTCGATCATCGTGTCCATGACGGTCAGTCCTGTTGGTCGGCCTGCGCCGGTTCGGTTTCCGCGTTGGCGGAGGGGCCATCGGCCGGTTCGTCTGCATCCGGATCGGTGGCCGGATCGTTGGTCTGCGCGCTGCCGGTCTTGGTGACGCGGCGCGGGTCGCTGTCGAGCACCAGCCCCAGCGCGTCGAGCTTGGCGTTGGTCGCCGCGATCTCGGCCAGCACCGCATCAGGGTTGTGGCCCTGCCGGGCGATGGCCTGTGCCAGCGTCATGGTGCCGGAGCGGATCGCCAGCAGGTCGGCCATCGCGTCCTTGTAGGGATCGACGGCGTCGAACTTCGGCGGCGACCATTCGACCGGTACGATGGGCGACGGGATCTGACCCGCCGCCCACGCCGCTTCCGTGAACCAGCGCCACACGGGCGCGCAGAACATCGGGATGAACAGCTGCCATTGGACGGCGTCGATCTGGCGGCGGAACTCGACGAGGCCCGCCCGGATCGAGGAATAGTTGACCTGGCTGAGATCGCCGGTCAGCAGCTCGTAAGGCACCCGGAACCCGGCCGAGATCGTGTGCAGGCTCGCCCGTTTGTATTCGCCGTAGCCGCCGGTGGCCGATGGCTGGTTGAAGCGGATGTCCTTGCCGCCACGGGCATAAGCAATCAGGCCCGGCTCGAACTGCTCGACCCGGTTGCCATCGGCATCGACCACGGCGGGGGCGATGCCCTGCTGCGCCTCGTCATCGCCGAAGACGATGGCGGTGACGCAGGCCTCGGTCTTCTTGCGGACCAGTTCCGCCACCTCGTAATCGTCGAGATCGCGCAACGACCGGATCACCGGCGCGCCCCAGGGAACGCCGCGCACCTGCGTGCGCTGCTTTTCATAGACATGGGCGATCTCGGTCGCCGGGACCGGGCGCGATCCAAGCCCGCCCTGCAGCATGCCCCAGGCATCGCCGGGGTGTTCGCTGTGCAGCCAGTAGGCCCGACGCTTGCCCAAGGCATCGAACTCGATCCCCTGCACGATGTGACCTGCACCGATGGCGTCGGACCTGGTGGCGTCGAGGAAATCGGCCTCCAGCACCTGCAATTGCAAGGGCACCGGCAGACCGTCCGAAGACCGCCGCAGGCGGCGGCGCACCAGCACCTCGCCCGCCTCGACCATCTCGCGGCAGATCAGCGTCTGCAGCCCGTATAAATCGAGTTGGCCATCGGCATCGCACTCCGCCGTCCACCGCTCGAACAGGGCATCGACCTTGCGGTCCAACGTCTCATTGCCGCTGGCGGCGCGCGGCATGATCCCCGCGCCGACGATGTTGTTGACCAGCACCGCCACGGCCTTGGCCGCATGCGGGTTGTTGCGCACCAGATCCCGCATCCGGTCGCGGAGCAGCGCCCCGGCCACGCCGATCTCGGTATCGGCCGAAGAGCCCGGCGCGCGCCAGCCCTCTGTCCGCCGCCCGCGCGCGGCACCGTCGTATCCCCGCGTCAGGGTCTCGAACGCCTGCCGCGCCATCACCCGGCGGGCGGCGATGCGCGGCGCCACCGATGCGATGGCATGGTCGAACCAGTTCGCGGACATCACGGCATGACCCCAAAAAGTGGGAACCGGTTTTTGGACAAGGTCATGCCTTTCATCATCTGTCTCCGCGCGAGAAGCCCGCAAGCCCGGCCACCGGCAATGGCCGGGACGTTCCGGCGATGGCGCGCTCGATGGTCCGGATGCGAGCCAGTAGATCCTCGGCCGAGCCGTAATCGACGGACTTTCCGTCATAGCTGACCCGGGTCGTGCCGCTGGCATAGGCCCGGCGCAGCGCCGAGAGCTCGGATTCCGTCCAGTCGGTCATCTTCAGAACCATCCTCCGCGCCGTCCGAGCCAGTCGGATCGGCGCTTGCCCTGCGGGGCCTGTCCCGGCCGGTTGATCTGTCCGGCGGGATCGGTGTCACCGTAAGGCGCAGCCCCGAGCTGATCCTCGAGGTCGCGCCATTTCTCCTCAGACCAGCGGTCCGCGCCCGCGATCCAGGCGGCGGCGCGGGCATAGACCCTGCAATCCAGCGCCTCGTTGCGTTCACGGAGTTTCTGCCATTCGAGCTTGGCGAAGCCGCGCTTCGTGCGGACCGTCACCAGCTGCTCGGCCACGACCTGCTTCAGCCACTCGCTTTCCACCCATGTCGGCAGGTGGATCGTGCCAGGCGGGAATGTCGCGCCTTGGGCACGTTCTTCCTCAGTCGGCCGTTCCAACCGAAGAAAGCGGTAGGTCTCGGCCTTGAAGGTCGATACCGCCACGGTCCAGAGCCGCGCCCCGCGACGCAGGCGTTTGCCGCCCTCGGTCGCATCGACAAACGTCGGCCCCGATACCGGGCTCGAGCGGTTGAACCCCTCGACGCCCTTCACCGGCGACACCTGCGCGAAGCCTTGCGCCCGCGACCAGGAATAGACCGCCGGAGCCTCGTAACCCGTGTCGATAGCCAGCCGCGCGATGCGCAGATGTGCCCCGCGTTCGTGCGGCCAGCAGCGGTCGAGCAGCGCGGTCAGCTCCGACCACGCGTCATGCCGATCCGGCCCGCCCTCGATCACGACGTGATCGACGAGCCAGCTTTCCAGCCCGCGCCCCCAAGCCCAGACATCGACCTCGATCCGGTCCTTCTGCACGTCGGCCCCAGCTGTCAGGAACAGCCCGCCCGCAGGCACCGTGCCCGGTTTCCAGGCCTCGCGCCGGTCGTAGAGACGCTGCCAATCGGGGGCTTCGCCGGTCTCGACCCATGTCTCGCCCAGCGACGTGTTGACGAAGGTCTTCATCGTCTCGTCCCCGCCGGAGCGAGCCGAGAGAAAGGCCCGCACCATCGCCTCCAGTCTGACCCATGGCGAGTAGATCTCGTTCAGGTGGAAGCCCGCCACGCCCGCGAAGGGCTGCTCCGCCACCCAATGTCCTTTTGAGACGGCCGCCCAGCGGGTCTCGTCCCGCCACGCCGCATCGCATTCCGCGCAGTGGTAGCGCGCGGTTTCGGGCCGGTGGTCGCCCTCGGGCCCCTTGCTCCAGCGCACCTGTGTCCAGGTCAGCACCTGTTCCGCCCCGCAGTCCGGGCATGGCACCCAGAATCGACGCTGGTCGCTTTCCTCGAAGGCCGCCTCGATCCGGCTGGTGCCCTTGTTCGTGGGCGTCGAGACCAGCACGATCTTTCGGTTCCAGAAGGTCACCGTGCGTTTCCTGGCGAGGTTGACCGGATCACCCTCGGCGCCCGCGCTGAACGGGTAGCGGTCGACCTCGTCGCACAGCAGCAGGCGGATCGGGCGGCTGGCCAGACCCGAGGGTGCGTTCGCGCCGACGATGGTCAGATGCCCGCCCGGAAACCGCTTGTGCAGGATCTTGTTGTTGCCGTCGCGCGAGCGCGGATCGGCGATCTTGCCCTGCAGACAGGGCGTGTCGCGGGCCATCGGCGAGAAGCGATCCTTTGACCAGGTTTCCGCGTCGCGTTCGGTCGGCATCACCACCATGATCGGCGCGGGATCCTGATCGATGTGATAGCCGCAGGCGTTGTTCAACACCTCGGTCTTGCCGACCTGAGCGGAGGACATGATGACCACCGTTTCAGTCGAGGCGTCCGAGATCGCCTCCATGATCCCGCGCTGGTATTCCGCCCGGCTCGTGCGCCATTGCCCGGGTTCGGCGCTGGCCTCAGAGCTCAGTCGTCGGTTCTGGTCCGCCCAATCGCTGATCGTCAGTTCCGGCGACGGGCGCAGCACCTTCAGCGCCGTCTCCACCGTCCGCTTCAGGATCGGCGAGCCCGTCAATGTCAGCGCTGGCTTCGAGTTGGACATCTGGCTGCGCGAGATCATCGAGCACCTCGCGGATGGTCATTCGGATCAGGTTCCGGGTGTCTCCGACGGTTGATTGTTCAAAAACCTGCGGCGCCAGCCGGTCCGGCAGCGCGAGCAAGCGGGTGCGCAGAAGCGCCAGAACGGCGATCCAAGCGGCCTCGATCTCTTCGGCCGCGATCAGCGCACCGCGCTTTTCCACGGCCTCCATCTCGGCGAGATCAGCCCGCGCCCGAATGAAGCGCGCCCGCTCCGCCGCGTAATCCGGCGCACCGGCCTGTGCCTTGGTGGCCTGATCGCGCAGGTAGCGGACATAGCCGCGCACCGAGCCGATCAGGTCGTACTGGCCGCGCTCAGCCTTCGGGATCACGCCCTCGCGGCTCAGCTGCTGGACCCGGCGCTCCGAGAGATCGAGAAGCCGCGCGATCACGCCGATGGGTTGCGTGGCTGACGACATGAGATGATCCGCGCGCTCCGATTAAAGCCATGTAATTGCTGCGATTATACTGGATGATGTGCCCCGGCAGAGCGAAGCTGATCCTACAAGAACGATGCACCCCACGGAGCCTGCCATGACCCTCGCCGAACGCTACAACCTCGAAGCCGCCCGCCTGCTTCCGCACATGGCCGCCGACCTTCAGGTCGATCCCGCCATCACCCGCGCGACCGAGATCGACGAGATCGTCTTCCGGCGCGGCGAGTTTCTGGGCGGCATGGCTTGCGCGATCCTCGCGATGATCGAGCAGAAGAACTGAGGGAAAAGATGATGACCGACCGCCACCAACTCCGCGCCGAAAAGGCCCGCAGAAACCAAGAAACCGCACTGGCGGCCTTCATCGAAAAGAAGGCCGAGATCGACGCGATGCTCGCCCGCCTGCAGGGGATGAGCGATGACCATTTCAACGCCCATCCCGACGAAATCAACTGGGGCCACGTCGGCACCCTCGAACACTATTCCTGCCTGCTGAAACGCATCACCGACAGCGCATTCGGCGAAGGCGAATTCGCAGACTGACCTCCGGCATCTCCGGACCATTGCCGCGCGCGGGCGCGGCTTGGGGTCGTAGAAGGGATCGCGACGGCCGCGACCCGATTACGGAGACGACCCCATGGCCCAGCTTTCCGACACCCAAGCCATCATCCTCAGTGCCGCCGCCCAGCGGCCCGAGCACATCGCCCTGCCGCTGCCCGAAAGCCTGCGGGGCGGCGCCGCCGCCAAGGTAATCGGCGCAATGCTCGCGAAGGGCTTGCTCGAAGAGGCCGAGGCGGACATGCGCAAGGGCGAACCCATGTGGCGCGAGACCGGCGAGGGCCATGGCGTCACGCTGGTTGCCACCGACGCAGGTCTTGCCGCCATTGGCATCGAACCGGACACCTCCGCCGCCCCCGAACCCGCACCCAAGATGCGCACGCCGCGCGAGGGCACCAAGCAAGCGACCCTGATCGCCATGCTACGCACGCCGGACGGCGCGACCATCGAGGAGATCATGGCCGCGACGGGCTGGCAGTCGCACACGGTGCGCGGCGCGATGGCCGGGGCGCTGAAGAAGAGGCTCGGGCTCGAGGTGTCCTCAGAGAAGATCGAGGGGCGTGGGAGAGTGTACAGCCTGCCGTCGGCCTAGAAACCAAGAAACGGATTCTTACTGCTGAACCGCGACTACGTGCGGTTCAGCCCCACCAATAGGGCTTTGAGCAGATCCTTGGAACGAAGGGCTGGACAACTACATCACATTGATCACGCCCGGATGCGTCGAAAGCCTTCCGGACGTGGTCGCCGATTTCAGGCGTCTCGACCCATGCACCCAAGAGATAATCCGGGTGGACAGGGTTCATGACCTGCACTTCGGCGTCTGGAAAAGTTGGCCAACCCGTTGGCAAGCCATGCGCCTCTCGAAACCCTGTCCCGCGCGGATCCATCATCATTGAGCAATCGTCAAAAAGGCGTTCCAGCGCAAACCCACCGTACCTCTTGCCGTGCTCGTATTTGGTTGCATTCGTTGATGCGCCATTCCGGTAGAACAGACAGTGGTGAGTCCACAATAAGCTGGGGTCGAACGCAAGGATAACCCACGGCGCGTTGCCAGATCGATATCGTTTCGCGTCGAACATCTTTGGATAGAAGCAGGAGATGGACACGGATATTGCGCCATCCTCACCATCCAATCTATCTACGTCACTGGCAAATACGTCGTAATCCGCGTCTTGAAGGATTGCTCGGCTGAGGAGCCCATTCCTCAAAATGCCCGGCAGATTTTCTAGCAGCGTGAAGTGCAAGACATGCTCGATATTTCGGGCCTGCACTACTGCGGCAATGTGATCCGCAATCTTTTCACCATAGGTCTTTTTTCGTGCCATTGCTCGCCCTACCGCCCCTGCAGTAGTTGCATACGAAATGCGGTGCCGGGCGGGAAGCCGCTTTGCTTTCTGGCGGTTCATATACTCCGAAGTTGATGCAACTGCCGCTACTTCATCTCGGTTCATTCAGGTATGGTCCGCATCCGGATTGCCTCGAACAGGCGCCGCAAGGCGAAGGAACGAGCTATCGACACGATGGTGAAGACCGCGCCCATCTTCAGGTTCTGCGCCAGCGTCGTGTGCAGGCCGAAGATCGGGAAGATCAGAATCTGCGTCACGACCGCAACGCCGTAGCCCACGATCACGTTGGCGACGGACTCCACCAGCGACATGAGGCGCGACTGTTTCATGCCTCCACCTTATTCATCGGCCAGCAGTTCTGCCGCCAGAGTTCGCAGCGCATGCGCCGCAACCAAGGGGACCACGCCGTTGCCACAGAGGCGAAGCCGGTCCACCCGGTGGGCCAGCCCATCAGCGCCTCGACGAACAGCGGGTTCAAGGTCCGGCGCACATCGGAGGCATTCGGCCCAGCCGTCGGCGTCACCAGGACCTGGCGGCCAAGCAGGCCGTTCACGGGCGTATTCGCCAGCGTCGTCGCACCATCCTTGTGATCCCGTGCCGTTGGCGTCATCCACATCTGACTGGCATGGGTCAGATCGGCCGTCTTGCGGTTGCCCGCGCTCGGCTTGTTGCCGTCCGTTGCCATCGGCGTCGGCCAATCCCGCGCCATCCGGTCCAGACCTTTCTCGTCGCGCCGCTCGCCACCCCGGCTGCGGAAGCTGTCGATCTGCGGCGTCGGCCAGAGCGCGGCCCTCGTCGCCAGGTTCATGCCGTGCTGACCCGCTGCCTGCGACGGCGTCGGCTTCGTCTGCCGGTTCTCGTTGGCGCTGGCCCTCGGCGTCGGCCAGAGCCGCAGCAATTCCGTCCGGTTCCCGCCACTCGAACGGATGCCAGAGCATGCGCGCGGGGTCGGCCAGCTCGTCTCCCTCGCGGATGGCGAGGATGAACAGGCGCTCGCGTTTGTGGGGCGCGCCAACTTCCGCCGCCGTGAAGAGGCCTGCCGCAAGGCGGTAGCCCATGCTGACCAGTCCTGCAGCGACTTCGGGGAAGCCGAGGCGGAGATGAGGGGCGACATTCTCGAGGAAGACGAAGGGCGGCTCGATTTCGCCGATGATGCGGGCGACATGCGGCCAGAGGTGGCGCGGGTCGTCGGCACCCCGGCGCTTACCCGCAACGGAAAACGGCTGGCACGGATAGCCCGCAGTGACGATGTCCACCGCGCCGCGCCACGGGCGGCCGTCGAAGGTTCCAACGTCGTCCCAGACAACAGCCTGATCCAGGGACGCGTCTTCCATCCGCGCCACGAGAGTGGCTGCGGCGAAGGTTTCCCGTTCGACATGGCCCACAGTTCGATATCCGGGCAAGGCGATGGTGAGTCCGAGGTCGATGCCACCGGCGCCGGAGCAGAGCGACAGGCCGAAGAGGCATGCGTCGCCTGTTCCGTCAGGCAGGCCTGCGGAAGGTAAAGCCAGGTCATCCATCCCTCAGCGGTCTTTGGTCTTGAGGTCGTCGTAGGGCGTTCCATCCTCGTCGAGGACGGCCTGCTTCCCGGTGAATTTCTGCCAGCGCTGGACTGCCACATCGACATAGGCCGGGTTCAGCTCGATGCCGTGGCAGACGCGGCCCGTGGTCTCTGCCGCGATCAGCGTGGTGCCCGATCCCATGAAGGGCTCGTAGATCGCCTGACCCGGGCTCGAATTGTTGAGGATCGGCCGGCGCATGCACTCCACCGGCTTCTGTGTGCCGTGGACGGTCTTTTCGTCTTGGTCCTTGCCCGAGATGTGCCAGAGCGTCGTCTGCTTGCGGTCGCCCGCCCAATGGCCCTTGCCGGACTTGCGCACGGCATACCAGGCGGGCTCGTGTTGCCAGTGATAATCGCCCCGGCTCAGGACCAGCCGCTCCTTGGCCCAGATGATCTGGGACCGGATGGTGAATCCCGCGACCTCGAGGCTTTCCGCCACGGTCGCCGCGTGCAGCGCGCCGTGCCAGACATAGGCGACATCGCCCGGGAACAGCGCCCAGGCCTCGCGCCAGTCGGCGCGGTCGTCGTTCAGCACCTTGCCAGTGCGCTTGGTCTTGGCCGCCCCCGCCTGGTTGCGCCAGCCCGGGTCGTATTCCACGCCGTAGGGCGGATCGGTGACCATCAGCAGCGGCTTCACCGGGCCGAGCAGCCGCTCGACATCGGTGGCGACCGTGCTGTCGCCACAGAGAAGCCGGTGGTGCCCGAGCAGCCACAGATCGCCGGGGCGGCTGACGGGATCTTCCGGCGTTTCCGGGATCTCGTCTTCGCCCTCCTGCGGACCGGTGCCCGCATCGAGGCTCGACATCAGCGCGTTCACCTCGTCCTCGGTGAAGCCGGTCAGGCCGAGATCGAAATCCGCCTCCAGCAGGTCTGCCAGTTCGAGGTTCAAGAGGTCCTTGTCCCATTCGGCATTCTCGCCGGAACGGTTGTCCATGATCCGGAAGGCGCGCGCCTGGGACGCGGTCAGCCCCTTGGCGACATGCACCGGCGCGGTCTTGAAGCCGAGCTTGCGCGCCGCCTCCAGCCGGGTGTGCCCGGCCAGCACGACCATCGCCTCGTCCACGACGATGGGCTGTCGCCAGCCGAACTCCTGGATCGAGGCCGCGACCGTGGCGATGGCCTGCTCGTTGCGCCGGGGATTGCGCGCATAGGGAATGATCCGCTCGAGCGGCAGGTCGACGACGTCCATGGGAATGTCCTTAGGGTGCCGGGCGGCGAAATGGGGGCGTGAACCGAAATGACCCCGCGGGGCGGTTTCGGTTCAGGCATGGGGTCTCGGGCCGTCAGGCCCTTCGCTTGCTGCCGCGTGGGCCCAAGCGAAACGAAACGGGTGTTTTTCGGGGTGTCACTGGGAAACCCTCGCGCTTCGCCCGCCCGTATAGGATGGACGCCGGGAAGGACCCGCCGATTTCAGGGAAATGCGCTCCGCTGCGGCCCTGCCGTCGCCGGTCCGCGCGAACGGAAACGGGGAGAGCCATCTTCCGACGCACTCTCCCCATCATATCCTTCAGATAGCACGGATCTGTTGCAGCTGTCGAAGACCAAAATGTTGCAACACTTCATGCAGCCGCAGCATTCAGACGCGCGGCGATCTTGGTGAGCGCGAGCTTGTGCTGACGCCAGGCGGTGCTGCGGTCGACGCCCAGATCATGGGTGATCTGCTTCCACGGCCGTCGGGCAGCACGCCACCAGATCAGGCGGCGTTCACTCTCGCCGAGCCAGAGCACCCAGTCGAAGGTCTGCTCGAGCCGTGAGATCGCGGCGGCCGAGGGCCAGACCCGCATCGGTTCGGGCTCCATGGCGAGGATCTCGCGCTCGGTGCGGATGACCTGCGGCCAGGCGTTGAAATAGCCCTGCACCTTCACGGGCGGCAGCTTACGCAGGGTGCGGAATGCCTCCTCGAAATGATCGGCGACGTCTTCGGCGGTCCAGATGTGCTCAGCCATGGCGCAGATCCTCGGCCGGGCGCGGACCATAGAGACGCGTGCCCAGCTGCTCGACGAGTTCGCGCTCGGGCCAGGTCAGGCGCTGGTCATCCACGCTGACGGCGAGCAGGCCCTGTTCGCGCCAGCCGTCGCGCTTCACCTCATCAGGCGACCGGCGCTGGCCGCCATAGCCCTTGGGATGGAACCTCATGCCGCACCTCCACGGGCGTCGATGGCCCAGAGCAGGATGGCGATGGCATCGGCCTCGTTGTCGTCTTCTGGGCTGAAGCCCTTCGCGCGGGCAGCATCGATCATGGCCTGCTTGGGCGCGTTGCCCTTGCCGGTGGCGTGGCGCTTGATCGTGCCCACCGGCACGCCCTCGTAGGGGATGCCCCGCAGCTCGCCCCAGCTGGTGAGCGAGGCCATCAGCCCGCCATAGACATGGGCCGCGTCGGTTCCGGCGTGGCGACGGACCTCCTCGAACCAGATCGCGGCGATAGGCCCCGACAGGCGATCCAGCTCGGTCAGCCAGTTGGTGAAGCGCAGATAGCGCATGCCACCGCCGTCATAGCGCCCGGGTCGGAAACTGGCGGTGCCGCTGGTGATGAGCCCCTCGTGGCTGCGCAGCGCCCAGCCGGTGGTGGTGCCGAGATCGAGCGCCAGGATGCAGCGCGGGTGTTCTTTGGATTGGGTCATAAGAGACCTCCTCTTCGCGTTTGTGAGCGAGGCGAGCGGGCTGGCCGGTGAAGGCTGCGGTCTCGCCAGGCCCCGAAGGGTGGTCTGGTCAGTTCATGGGCTGGGCGTGTGTGCCGCCCGGCAAATCCTTCAGAACCTTCAGAGGGGCGTCTTGAAGGATTTCCGCCCGTAAGTGGTTGTCCTGTATGTGTAATAAATAATCTTTCAATTATTCAATATTTCAATGGGTACCTCTCTCCCAATGTTAAACCGCGCGCGTACACGTATAGGGAAAAGGGGTCCTCTTGAAAGATTGAAGGATTTGAAGGATTCGGTTTTTCCCTTTCGTTTCTGCTGCTTGGCGGTAGTTCGGCTTCAAGGGCCGCTTCAGGCGGCTTGAAGGATCTCCGGTCACCCGCCCCACCGGGCCATCCTGTAGACCATGGCCTGCTTGGTCGAGGAGCCGCGCATGCCCGTCGTGATGTCGCCGCTCTCGATCAGCGTCAGCAGGATTTCGTCGCGGTCGCGCGATTTCAGCCATTGGGAGGCGCGGGTGATCTCGGATTTGGTGATCCCCTTGGGCCCGGCCGCGCGGACGATCTCCTTGAGCCGCTTCAGATGCGCCTCGGTCTCGGTATCCGCCACATGGCGCTCGACCGCTTCCATGGTGCGCCGCGCGTAATGGCGCACGAAGCCGATGGCCCAGTCCGCCGCGGTGATGTCGATCTCGGGGCGCACAGGATCGCGCCCGACAGCGACGATCAGCGCCAGCTTCAACGCGTTCTCTCCGATGCGGGCGAGAATGGCGGTGAAGGCCGTCCCAGCCGCTGCCCGCAGCTCCTCGGTCAGGGCGTCGCTGAGCTCGGCAAACCGTGCCCTTGCCGTATCCGACATCGGCACGGTCATCGGGTTCACGGCGGTGTTATGATCGGCGGTCTTGCCGGTCAGGTTGCCCTTCACGGCCCCGCCGCCTTTGGCGACCAGCTGGAGCGCCTGGATCAGCGCGGGCGGGGCTTGCCGGATGCCGACGGCGAGGTTCTCGTCCGGATAGTCTTCATCGCTCGGCAGGATCAGAAAGCGCGCGAGCGAGCCATCGACCACGTTTGCCCCCTGCAGCGCGCCCCAGAAATGCAGCGGCGTCGTGGTGCCATAGACGCAAAGGCAGGGCTGGTTGATGTCGCGCCGCTCATTGGTGCCGTCGCGGTTCGCATATTCCGCCCCGAGGAAGATCCCGCCCGCGGCCGTGAAGAGTTCGGTCATGTTGTCGAGGATCTCGGTGATATGGCGCGGGCTGCGTTTGCGGTCGGCGGCGGCCGACAGGAACATCCCGAATTCGTCGATCTGGAACAGGATCGCGGGCTGACGGTGGAGCGCCGTCAGGAGCCCGGCGCCAGAGGCGATCTTGTTGCCGCCGAGATGGTGGGCGAGACCCGCCTCGAAGAAGACCTCGTTGATGATCTCGCGGGCGTGGTTCTTGCCCGAGCCGCTGTCAGCAATCCCCACGACATAGAGATTCGAGCGCAGATTGCTCGTCGTGCGATACCGCCGCCCCATCAGCGCGCCGATGGCGCAGAGGCTGGCCCCGAGCGACAGAAGCGGCTGTGGGCGGCGCGCGGTGGCCAGCATGTAGCCGGTCAGCTCGCCGACAAGACCGTCGGGAATGGTCAGGCTGAAGGCGGGCTTTTCCGGGTCGGCGACGGTCGGCGCGCTCCCGTCCAGCCGGGCCAGCAGATCGGCGGCCGGATGCGGGCCGTCCGGATCGAGACTGCCATCGAGGCGCAAGGCGGCGTTGGGCTGCCAGCCGCGCTCCATGGCGAGGTGATAGATCGTGCCAGCGCCGATCCGGTCGGGCTTGAAGCTCGCCCAGGCGCGGGCCGTGGTCGCGGGTACATCCTTGGCCGCCTGGGCCGACCATGTGGCAAAGACCTCGCCGCCCTCATCGCCAAGCGCGCCTTTCAGCGCCATGCCGATGCGCATCCAGCTGTCGTAATCGAGCTCGTCATTCGGCAGCCAGTCGAGTGCCGACCGGATGGCGGGCAATGTGCCGATCTGCCCGTGGTTGCGCAGGAGTGTGGCCGGTGCTGCCGAGCGCAGCCCACGCTGACGCAGGGCCTCGGGCAGGATCGCATAGGCTTCCTCCAGAAAGGCCATCGCCGCTTCCTCGGTGATTTCCGGAAGGTCGCTGATATCGAGATCGGCCAGCCCCTCGTCGGGCCAGACATAGGGTGCACCGGTGTCGGGGTGGTCGGCATAGGCCAGAAATTGCTGCCCGAGGCAAAGCACCTCGAGCGGATGGCGTTTGATGCCCCGAAACGGCGCTGCCGTGCGATAGACCAGCATGCGCTTCGGGGCGCGGCCGATGCGCAGCGCGGGCGTATCGCCGAGGCGCGCCCGGGCCAGCGCCTCGATCTGCAACGCCAGTTCGGCGCCCGTCGCGATGTCGATATCGACCGCCGCTACCGCTCCACCGACGATGCCGATGCCGCAATCGGGCCAGGCAGCCCAGGTCGCGACTTCGACCTCGGTGGTCGGGCGTTCGGCATGGCGGTTCCATTCCGGGTAATCGGCCCAGCCGCCGCGCTGGAACCGGCCGGGCTTCTTGGTGCCCGGGCTGATCGGCAGGATGGCATAGCCATTGGTGACGAGCCGCGCGCCGAAGCGCGCCATCCAGGACGTGTCGGCCATCAGAACGGCACCTCCGGCGCCATCGCGTCGAGCCGGTTGCGATCCTTCGCCGCCAGCGCGCGCAGGTGGTCGCAATAGCCGGTGACGACGGCATCGAGAAACCGGGCCCATTCCTCCTCGGACAGGGTTGCGAGGTCGGACTTGCCGATGGCTTCCAGATATTCGCCGCCCATCTGGCCGCCCTTGGCCATGGCCTCGGTCTCATTCGGGGTCGGATCGATCATACCCTTCCTCCCATGGCAGAGGTCCTGACAGGCGCGACTGCAGAGCCGCTTGCGGCTGGCGTCACGCCGCGGGTCGGTGCGGCGGAACCCCGGCTCGAACCAACCAAAGCCGCGAGGTTCCCGGTGGCAGACGGCGCAGAGGCCGGGGTCGGATGGGCGCATGGGGCGAACCTGTAACCGGAGATCTCAAGATAGCGGCCCGAAGGACGGACCGAGATGTCGCTGGGGCGCGCAAGGCGGCTCGTCTGCGCGAGGGCCTCGGCCACGCTCAGCGGCACGGGGCAGCCGGGCGCGCGCTTGCGCCACCACTCGGCCGCCTTCTGGCGGGCATAGCCCTGATGCTCGAGGCAGACCCATTCGCTGTAGGTGGTGAGGCCGCAGCTATAGGTCACCTTGAGCGACGGACGCCCGCCCGCCTTGTCGTGGCGGCTGTAGGAAACGCCCGTGACCGGAAGCCATCGTTGCTTTGGCGAAAGCACCGGCAGCGTGGCGGCCGTGGGGGCGATCTTCACCTCGCGCGCCGGGAAGACATAGCCGCAATCCGGGCATTCCGTCGCCGAGAGCGCGATGATGCTGTCACAGTCCGGGCAGACCTTGGTCGGCGCCTCGCCCCCACCGCCATCACCAGGGCGTTTGGGGCGCACCAAGTCGATCGGCCCGTGGCGGCGGACATTGCCGGCGAAGTCCAGCACCAGGCAGTTTTCCTTGCCCGGCGCAAGGCGGGTGCCGCGCCCGACCATCTGCACATAGAGCCCGGCCGATTGCGTGGGACGCAGGAGCGCGATCAGGTCGACCCCCGGCGCGTTGAAGCCGGTGGTCAGCACGCCCATCGAGGCGAGCGCCCGGATTTCGCCGCGCTTGAAGGCGGCAAGGATCGCATCGCGTTCATCCTTCGGCGTGTCGCCGAAGATCGTGCGGCAACTGATGCCCTTGCGGCCGAATTCCTCGGCCACATGGCGCGCGTGCTCGACGCCCGAACAGAAGGCCAGCCAGGACTTCCGGTCGCGGCCATGCTCGATGATCTCGGTGACGGCCGCGCGGGTGATGGCGTCCTGGTCGACCGCCGCCGCCAGATCGCGCGCAATGAAATCGCCCGCGCGGGTGCCAACCTTGGAGACATCGAGCCGGGTTGCGGGCTGTTTCGAGACCAGGGGGCTCAGATACCCCGCGTCGATCAGCGCACGGACCGGCGCCTCATAGGCGATGTCGGTGAAGAGCGCATTTTGCCCCTCGTGCAGCATCCCGCAATCGAGCCGGAACGGCGTGGCGGTCAGCCCGATCACCTTGAGCGCCGGGTTGATCGCTTTCAGCGCGTCGAGGAAGCGCCGATACATCGTGCTCGACTTGCCGGGGATCAGATGCGCCTCGTCGATCAGCACCAGATCGGTGTGGCCGATTTCGGCCGCGCGGCGGTGGATTGACTGGATACCGGCGAAGAGGATCCGCGCCTGCGCCTCGCGCTTGCCGAGGCCCGCCGAATAGATGCCCGCGGGCGCATCGGGCCAGAGGCCGATCATCTCGGTATGGTTCTGCGCGATCAGCTCGCGGACATGGGTCACGATCAGGACGCGCTGATCAGGCCAGGCCTTCAGCACGCCTTCGATGAAGGATGCCATGACGAGCGACTTGCCGCCCGCGGTCGGAATGACCACCAGCGGATTGCCGGTGTGGGTCTGGAAATAGCCGTAGATCGCGGTAATCGCGGCCTGTTGATAGGGGCGCAGGGTCAGCATGGCGCGGCCTCCGGGGAACGGGCGTCGTTGGTCCAGGTCGTGCCATCGGCCATGCGGTAGGTGACGACATCGTCGCCCGCATCGATGACCTCGCCCGGGATGAGATCGGGGATGAAGAGATGGCGGCCGCAGGCCGTGCGTTGCTCAGAAGGCGCAAGCATCCGATCATGCCGCGCACAGTGCCAACCACCCTCGACGGGTGTCGTATGCAGGCAGGACCGGCAGGTCACCGCCGCGCCACCGCCGTCATGGCAGGCTGCATGGTGATCACAGAACCGACATTCGAACCAGGCCGGGTCCTCGCTGATCCGCGCGGGCGGATGCTGGGCGAAGATGATGCGCCCGGCCTTTTCCAGAAGACGCTCCGCCATCGCGCGGTCGGCCTCGATGCGCTCGACATGCAGCGCGTCGGTGTCCTTGCAGACCGCGACGTAAAGGGCGCGCGTAATGCCCGTCAGGTGCATGTAGATCTGCATCTGCGCGGCGTGCTGAGGCTTGGCCAGAACGACGCCCTTGGCGACCAACTCGTTGAAGCTCTTGACCGAGTGGGTCTTGAATTCCAGCACATGCCAGGTCTTGGGCGCCTCCAGGAGCCCGAGGGCCACGCCGTCAAGCGAGCCGCCGAAATGGCCACCATGGGCTTCGACCCGGAACTGACGTCCGGTCTCGGGATCGACCTCAAGCACCGTTGCGCCAGTGGCGCGCAGATTGCGCACGAGCCGGTCCTCTTCCAGTTGACCCGTCTCGAAGAGGCGCAGAAGGCGGCCGGAATGGCGCGCGGGCGTGATCCAGCGGAAATCATACCAGAGCGCCCGGGCACAGGATTTGCCGATGATCGACGCGCCGAGGTGGTCGCGGAAACCATCGCCCTGGCGGGCCTCGTAATCGGCATAGATCGCCGTCAGCGTCGGCGTGGGAGCTTCGGGAAGCTCTGCCATCACAGCCCCTCCCGTTCGCTGCGGGCCTGGGCCTCGGCCAGAATGCCATCCCAGGTCTCGGGGTCATGGCGTTCGCGCAGGATGCCGATCAGCGCGTCCTTGAGCTTTTCGCGGCGACGGCGGCCGGTGCCTTGGGCGAGCAGTTCCGCGCGTTCGCGGCGCAGGTGGCGGAGCGCCGTGCGGGCCCGGTGGAACCAGTCCGGATCGATCGGCTTCTGGCCGCGCTGGCGGGCCAGATCGGCCGTCGCGATCTGCGTGCGGATCTTGGCGATGGCATCGTCGAGCTCGATCAATCGGCGCTGATCATCAGGCAAGCCGGGGCTGGTCGCAGCCGCAGGGGCCGCGTTGGTCATGTCAGTCATGGGAGTATCCTCAGATGGAGTTGCGCGCTGCCCCGTCAGTCAGGGCGCAGGGCAGCGCGAAGGCTCAGCCCTTCTTGTTCCAGGGCGCGGAGGCCATTTTCGGCGGCACCGAAGAGCTGGCCGGATCGGGCGCGGGCCTCAATGGACGGGCGGCCGGGGCCGAACCCCGCTCGGGCGGCAGATAGGCAATCGCGTTGCTCTCGCCGTAGCCGTTCTTCGGCGGCCGGATCTTCACCTGGATCGTCATCGGGATCAGGTGCAGCTCCTCGCTGTCGCTGACATGCATCCGGCCCGTGGCGTGGCAGATCGCCGAGAGCGTGCGCTGCGCGATCTCCACCGTGGTCGGGTTCGGGTTCACCAGGTTCAGCTGGTCGAAGATCTTCCGGCCCTTGTGCTCGCCCTCAAGGATGTCGAGCATCAGCCAGAGGAACTGGCCCATGCCGTTCTTCGTGACGCGCATCTCGCTCTCGACGATCTGGGCGCGGTATTTGCCTGCGGGCAGCAGCTCGTAGGCGGTGGTGGGCTCGACGCTGGTGGCGTCGAAGGACGTGTCGAAACGTGCCATGGTCTTGTCCTTGTTCAGTTCATTGGGATTGGGGCATGGCCGCGAGGAACTCCGACCACATCAGCGGCAGGGTGTCCGGCAGGCCGTAACGGTTCTTGGCGAGGAAGGCGGGACGCTCTTCGGTGTGCATGACGCGCGCACCGGACCCGAGCGCCCGGGTCACCTTCTTGTTGAAGCCGACATCTGATTTCGCGACCGAGATCTGATAGTTGGCGAAGAGCACCACGTCCGAATGCTCCTGCAGCAGCGCCGAGGCGCGGGTCTGCAGCTTGATCACATAGCGGTCGTAGGGCTCGTGTTCGGGGCTGTCGAAACGCTTGATGTCGGTATGGGCGATCTGGATGACCACCATGCCCTTGCGGTCGCGCAGCGCGTTGAGCCGGTCGAGATATTCGCGCCAGATGGTCAGCGCCTCGGCATAGCCCTTGCCAAACCCCGGCGCCTCGATCGAGGCCCAGCCGTTGCGCTTGCAGGCCTCGGCCCAGATCAGCGGCTCCAGCCAGTCGACGCTGTCGACGACGACCGTGCCGAAATCGTGGTCCTCGTTCAAAAGCGCATCAAGCGCCTCGGCCACCTCCGCGTAGCTGGTCGCGAGCGGGAAATGCGGGACCTGCAGCTTGCCCAGGCCATCCTCGGTCATGAGGAAGACGGGCCGGTCGGCATCGGCCGCGAAGGTGGATTTTCCCACCCCGGCCACGCCGTGGATCAGGATGCGCGGCGGGGTCAGCACCGAGGTCGTGCGCAGGGACACGAGCGAAATGGCCATCAGCGCACCTCCTCGTTCAGCACGAGGCGGAACTTGGGCTTGCCGGTGCGGACCGTGCGCGCGGGCTCGAAGCCCTTGCGCCAGCTTTCCGGCAAAGCGCTGTATTTGCGCTCGGAGACCGACAGCTTGGTTTCGATGAATTCCGCCGGGTCCTCGCCCGCCGAGGCGATGTTCTCGGCGATCTGCGCCAGCAACGCCTGATCCCAATCGATGCGCTTGGGCAGTTCGGCGATCACGGTGACGCCGTCATCCTCGAACCGGATCGTGCCGGTGTCCTTGCCCGCCTCCTGGCGGGTGTCCTGGGCGCGGTCCGCGTATTTGAGCGCGATGGCGCCGTCGAGCCAGTCCGCGACCGACTTCGCCTGAGTCAGCTGCTCGTCCGCCGCGCCTTTCAGCAGCGCGAGCTGATCGGCGGGCAGCGCCGCGATCTGGCCCACCGGCATGCGGTGGATATCGGCCAGGGTGATGTGGTTGGAGATCGTCATGTTTCGCCCCCTCACGCCGACATCGGACGATGGGGTTCGTGATCCACGCCGCGGATCTGTTCGGCCTCGAAGGCCTCGACATCCTCGAGCCGGTAGATCACCCGGCCGCCGAGCTTGATGAATTTCGGGCCTTCGCCCGTCCACCGCCAGCGCTCCAGCGTGCGGTGCGAGATGTTCCAGCGAGCCGCCAGCTCGATCTGGGAAAGGTGCCTGGTCGCCATGTGAACCTCCTTGGGATTTCTGCGAACACTTGCGGGTTCAACATGGCGGAGGGGGTGGTAGGGCTGAGGGAGGGCACCGGTAGGGAAGCCGGTAGGACAGTCACAAAAGCAAAAGGCCGCCCTGATGGACGGCCTTCGGAATGGCGATGGCTGATCGGATCAGGGCTCGATCCAACAGTTTCCGTCGGCGTATTTGATGAACGAGCGCCAGTCGTCGCGACCGCTGAACACCTTGGAGAATGAATTCGTGCTGTCTCCGTAGCCCGCTTCGAAAAGCACCACCGCCGTCCGGCATTCAGGCGAACCCGACCAATAGGCGTTGAACAGCAGCCCCAGGAGTTGCCGCTGCTTGTCACTGCCGAAGGTAAGGGTTTCGCCGCGCAGCCAGACGATGCCGTAGTCATCCGAATGATCGATCGGGAAACGACGCTGCACTTGTCCGGGGAACACCCGAGCCCCGAGGACTTGGGGCGAGATCGCGAGCTTGGCCGGATCACCAGCAACATCCGCCACGTTGATGATGTGGCTGCGTTTCTGGGCCGTCTCGGGAATGCGCTCGCCGGATGTGGAGGTCAGAATGATGCGGATTTCCTGCGGCGGCTTGCGCCCGATCAGCGCCTCGAGCTGCGTCCAGACCCCCGGATCGCCAAGCCGCCGGGCAAACCAGACGGGCACCGGGGCCTTCGCTCCGGCGAGCTTGATGGTTCCAACCTCCCAGATCAGATCCGTGACCAAGGACGTCGGGCGTGAGGGCCCGGCACGCTCGAACGCTACCAGCAATTTGGCAAGGGCCAGTCCGTAGTCGACCCTGCACGCCGCGATGTCCTCATGGGCGACCTTGACCCAACGGCCGGTGCTGTCATGATAGCCGAATGATTTCAGCTCGGCAGACCAGGTGGCCTCGACCGGTTCATCCTCATAGTCGCCCATTGCGGCGACGACGGGGACGTGCCCACTCGGCACGAGCAGCTTAGCCGCGATCAAAGCGTCGGTCGCGCTGCGCGAAACCTGGTGCAGCGCCGATGTCTGGAGAGACATGCTGCGGGCTTCCATGGCCCGCAGCAGAAGGTCGATCGCACGCTTACTCAAGGACGTCGCCATCATCTTTATCGTCCTTCAGGATGCCCCAGAGCCGCAGATACTTTTCGCCGATCAGGCGCTCTTGCGGGGTCATGTCCTTCAGATTGCAGCCATGCGGCATGGTCACGGTCAGCGACAGCGACTTGCCGCGCCCGCCATTGGGGCCCGGGTGGAACTTGATGGTGAAGCGCGCACGGGTGACAACCCATTCCGCCACGTCGCCGGTGCCGCCCAAGACACGTGCGCCGCCACCGATGTCGAGGCCGATCCGGTGTTCCGCCATCTGCCAGATCGTCCGGTCCGCACCCGACATGGATTCGAGCGTGATGCGCTCCTTCGCATCGCCCAGATCCATCAGGCGCAATTCCTTGACGGTCACGCCGGCAATCCCGTCGGCCGGGTCAGTCGGGAAGTCGAACGGCCGCAGCAGCATGCCGAGATCGTACTCGCGCAGCGGCAGCGACTGCTCTTCATCGAGGGTGATGCCCAGCAGGTCGCGCGCCATGTACCGGGTCAGATCGATCCGGTCCTCGCGCGTCTTTGCCACGACCTCGATCACGCCGGTCGCGGCCTCGTAGGTCAGCGCCGCCTCGAAGACCGGCTTCACGATCCGACGCGACAGGGTGCTGTTGGCGTCGAATCCCAGCATGTCCTCGGGACGCCCCTCCCGGTAGACCGCGACTTGGACCAGTTCGCATTCCTCGCCCTCGAGGATCACCCGGTGGCGGTCGAAGATGTCGACATGGACGTTGGGCGTTTCGAACCGTTCGCGGATCGCGGCCGTAAACGCGGCGAGCGAAACCGGGTCCTTCTTCACCGCGAGATCGGGATCGACGCCGAACCCGCTCCACGACCGCCCGCGGCGGCGCTCGTCATTGTAGCGCACCTCTTCGGCCAGGCGGAACCGGTCGTTCTCGTTGAGGAAAACCCAGAGCGAGCGGTTGTTGGCCCCCTCGAGCGTATCGAAGACAGCGCGGTTCACGACGACGTTCTGCAACGCGTTCTGGCCGGGCTCATCGGACAGCGCCGCCACGCGGGCCGCATCGAGGACGACGCGCTGCTTTTCGTCATCGGACATGGCGTCGACGGCCTTGATCAGCGACTCTACCACCTCGGGCTCGGGCTTCGGCCAGTCGATGGGCGCAAGCGAGGTGAACCCGCCAGCAGTGAAGTAATCCTGCAGGCGGATCACGGGGGTCTTGCGGAGGAACGCGGCGATGGCGGTCATGAGAGCCCTTTCTTTGGCCGGGGAGGAGGACAGAATCACAAAAATGCGATACGATGTTGTTCGATATATACCGAACAAATCGCCACGTCTACTTGCGCGGCACAATTTTGTTCGGCATAGCGAACAAACGTCCTGCAACCAAGGAAACCAAGGATGATACGATGACCACGTCCCTCGGCGCGAAGATCAAGCGCCACCGTCAGGAAAAGGGATACTCCCTCGACAAGCTCGCCGAGCTGACCGACTCCAGCAAGAGCTACCTCTGGGAACTCGAGAACCGCGATACGCGAAAACCGTCGGGCGAGAAGCTGACCCGCATCGCCCAGGCTCTGGAGGTCACGACCGACTACCTGCTCGATGACAGCGAGGAGCCCAGCGACGAGGTTTTGAAGGAAGCCTTCTTCCGCAAATTCAGCAAGCTCGACCCCGAAGACCAGCAGAAAATCAACCAGATGATCGACATGTGGGGGAAGAAGGATTGAGCCTGCCGACGACGCCGAAGGGGTGGGCTATCCGCCTGACGCAGATCCTGTCCGTGCATCAAGCAGTGCACGGGCTGCCGCGGTTCCCCATCAATGTGGCCGCGCTCGCGCAGGATTTCTCGCGTCAGGTCTATCCGGACGCGCCAATCACGATGGTGCAAGGGCTGAAACTCTCCAAGGGCGTCGAAGGCATGCTGATGCCGCATCCCAGCGGCTCCGGCGAGTGGGGCATTGTCTACAACGAGACCATCCGGTCGCCGGGGCGGCGCAACTTCACGCTGGCGCATGAGCTGGGGCACTACCTCCTGCACCGGCAGGCCAACCCGGGCGGGCTGGAATGCACCAGCCGCAACATGGCCGACTGGGATGAGGCCCGGAACAGGATCGAGGCGGAGGCGAACACCTTCGCCTCCTACCTGCTGATGCCCTTGGACGATTTCCGCGAGCAGATCAAAGGCCGGATCATCGACATCGACGTGATGACCGAGCTCTCGGATCGCTATGGCGTGTCGCTGACGGCCGCGATCCTTAAATGGATGACCATCACCGACAAGCGCGCGATGATCGTCGTTGGCAAGGAAGGCTTCATCGATTGGGCCTGGTCCAGCGAACCGCTGTTGAAGTCCCGGGTTTTCTACCGGGCGCGGCAAGAGGTGATCGAATTGCCGCCCGCCTCGCTTGCGGCGCAAGAGGTAGAAGGGGATGAAGGGCGCTACGGCTGCCACCATCCGGCCGGTATCTGGCTCGGCTCCGAGCCGGTGCACGAAATGACCGTGTTCTCGCCCAGCAATGACCAGATGACGATCTCGCTTCTGCTCTACCCCGACCGCGCCCCATCGCGATGGGAAATGGCCGAACTGGAGGAAGAGCCGGTCCTCGACAGCTTCGACAAGTTCATGGACGGCCGGACGGGTTGATTCGGCGCAGCAGTCCGACAGAAAGGTCGGCGCGGGGCATTTCAGTTACGCAGATTTTCGCCACGGTGCGCAGCGACCGTATGAGTCCGTAATAAGCTGATTTACTTGATATTTTTCTGATTTCGCGACACATTTCGCCTATCACAACAGTCGCGAAAACCCGCCATGTCCATTCCCTCCGAAGACCCTGTTTCCGGGCCCAATCCTCTATGCCCTGAACGGATGTCCCCTGATGCCCGGCTTGCCGAGTTGGGTCGCATCCTCGCCGCAGGCGTCGTTCGCCTGACTGCCGGGAAGTCCAGTTCTTTATCGCCCGCCGACGGAGACAGTTCCGTGGACTACCCGCCCCGAAAGAGCGGTGGTCGTCGCAGGAAACGCATCCGCATCGGAGGAATTGATGAAGCATCACAGTAAGATAACGCCCCCCAAACCCGGGCAGGACGCGCGCCTGGACCAAAGCGTCCTGTCGCGCATCGCCGCGCTCAAGGCCATGTCGGTGAAAGAGCTGAAGGCCGAATGGGAACGGCTCCTCGGGAGCGCTGCGCCGAACAACAGCCTCGCCTTTCTTGAGGCCCGCATCGCCTATCGCCTGCAGGAACTGACCTATGGCGGGCCTGACCACGAGACTCGCCGCATGCTGGACCTCCTTGCGGACGAGGTCGAGGGCGTCTCCCGCCGCAAGGACCAGATCGCGGATCCCCGCAATCCGGTGGCAGGCACGCGGCTGATCCGGGAATGGAACGGGGTCGAGCACACCATCACCGTGCTGAAGGACGGTTTTGAGTGGCAGGGCCGCAAGTACAAATCGCTTTCCGGCATCGCGCGGGAAATCACCGGTGTGCGCTGGAACGGCTACCGATTCTTCGGGCTGCAGGTCCGACCGCGGGAGGTTTGACCATGGACATGAACACTCGCCCCGGCCGCCGCCTGCGCTGCGCCATCTACACCCGCAAGTCGAGCGAAGAAGGGCTCGACATGGAATTCAACAGCCTCGACGCCCAGCGGGAGGCCTGCGAGGCCTATATCGCCAGCCAGAAATCCGAAGGCTGGGTCGCCACCCGCGACCGCTATGACGACGGCGGCTTTTCGGGCGGCAATCTGGACCGGCCGGGGCTGAAACAGCTGCTGGCCGACATCGACGACGGGCTGATCGACGTGGTCGTGGTCTACAAGATCGACCGGCTCAGCCGCGCCCTGATGGATTTCTCGAAGCTGGTCGAGGTGTTCGACCGCAACGACGTCACCTTCGTCTCGGTCACGCAGTCCTTCAACACGACCACCTCGATGGGGCGGCTGACGCTGAACATCCTTCTCAGCTTCGCCCAGTTCGAACGCGAGGTCATCGGTGAACGAATCCGCGACAAGGTGGCTGCCTCGCGCAGGCGCGGGATCTGGATGGGGGGCTATGTGCCGCTCGGCTACGATGTGCAGGACCGCAAGCTGGTCATCAACGAGGCTGAGGCCGCCTCTGTGCGCCGGATCTTCGAGCGGTTCGTCGAGCTCGGCTCGGCCACGATGCTGGCGAAGGAGCTGCGGCGGGAGGGGTTCCGCAGCAAGCAGGGCACGCTGATCGACAAGGGCTATCTCTATCGGGTGCTCCGCAATCGCGTCTATCGTGGCGAGGCCGTCCACAAGGGCAAGGCCTATCCGGGCGAGCACGAGGCCATCGTCACCGACAAGGTCTGGGATCAGGTCGACGCGATCCTGCAGGGCAACCGCCACGCCCGGTCCAGCAACAGCCGCATGCAGACGCCCGCGCCGCTGAAGGGCCTGATCTTCACCGATACCGGCGCAGCGATGACCCCGACCGCGACCAAGAAACGCGGCAAGCTCTACCGCTATTACGTCTCGATGGACGTGATCAAGAACCGCACCACGGAGGATGACTGCGGCGATCTCGCGCCGACCCGCCTGCCAGCGGGCATGGTCGAGGACGCCATCGTCACCGAGGTCCGGCGCATTCTGCAGACGCCCGAGGTGGTCACGCAGGTGCTGGCGGCTCTGAAGCGCGATCAGGTGTCCGAGGCCGAGGCCATCGCGGCGCTGCATGATTTCAACACGCTCTGGACACAGCTGTTTCCGCTCGAGCAGGCGCGGATCATCCAGCTGCTGGTCCGGCGCGTCACCGTCACCACCGCCGGGCTCGAGGTCGACATCCGGCGCGAAGGCGTTGCGGGCGTCATCCGCGAGATGATCGCCCCACGCGACATGGAGGCCGCCGAATGACCCGTGGCAATGACACGATCCGCGTGCTGATCCCCCTGAAACTGCGCAAGAAGAACGGTCGGCCCAAGATCATGCCGCCCGCCGATTACAGCCCGAGCGAGGATCAGACGCAGGACCCCCACATCCTGCGCGCCATCGGCCGAGCATGGGGCTGGCGGCGGCGGATGGAGGCAGGTGAGTTCGCCACGATCCAGGAACTGGCCGAGGCCGTCGGTCTGGCCGAACGCCATGTCAGCCGACAGCTGCGCCTGGCCTATCTTGCGCCGGAAGTGTTGAAGCGCCTGACCTGCGGCCGCGAGGCGTCGGCGGTCAGCCTCTATGACTTGTGCTTTCTGGCGGGGGAGACATGGCAGGAGCAGGCCGGTCGGGTGTTCGGGCGCGCTTAGAAACGTGACCTGGAATTTGACGCCGTCCCGCACTCAGTGGCGCTGGAACATGGCTGTCCAAGCATGTATTTCATGAGAAAGGTAGCGCCTGACCGTGGGCATGCCCAAATTCTGATATTTTCTAGGCTATTGGAAAGCTGATTTCGAATGCGCGTGGACGTCCCCTACGATTTGTCGCCGGTTAGCCTCGCGGGGTTCGCCTGCATGCTCCGAGATCTTCCAGACGCAGCCGAATACGAGTTCCACTTTGGCGGCGAGCGTTGGTTCCCTCCGTTTTCGATGCTGCTCCTTTCTGCTCTGCTTCGCCAGTTCCGAGGCAATCGACCAGAAGCTCGTCGACGAGCACGGGATCATGAAAATCACTCATACGCAGCGCATTTCGGCTTCTTCCGATCTTTTGGTCTCCAACATGGGAATGCTCCCGGTGAGGCACCTGGAAGTTCTACGTACGTTCCGATCAGCGAGCTTGATGTCGCAGAGATTCGCCAAGAGGCATTCGACTCCTTTCAGGAAGTAGGAGACGTAATTGAGGGGAAAGCCGCCGAGCTTGCTGGGCTACTTACGCGCCATCAGCAGGGAGAATTGCAGGATACCCTTACATATTCCATCCGCGAGATCATGCGAAATGTCGTCGAGCATAGCGGTTCTGAAAAGATTTACATTTGCGCTCAATATTGGCCCCAACGCCATGAAGTGGAAGTTGGAATTGTCGATGACGGCATCGGCATCCATAGGGCTCTCACCGGGAACCCAGCCTTCGATGGCTTGACGGAACCGGAAGCCCTTCAGATGGCCTTGATGCCCGGAATCTCAGGGAATCCTCACGCCGGGCGGGGTAACGACCAATGGAACAATTCTGGCTACGGCCTCTATATGACCAGCCGCATCTGCCGGAACGGTGGAAGTTTCCTGTTATGTTCGGGCGGAACCGGAATTGAGCTAAGCCACGAGGGGAAGCATACATTCGGTTCGGATTTCCGAGGGACTGCAATCAGGCTAGTAATCGACACAGCCAATTTAAGTGCATTGCGGGAACGTCTCCAACAGTTTGCGGCGCAAGGACGAGTTGCAGCCGCTCAGATCGCCGGCGCCAACGTCAACGTTGCTTCTACTGCATCTCAGATGCTTACCCGAGATTTCCGGCAAGAATAGGCATCTATAGAGCCGTAAGGCGTTGTAATCTTGTGAAGGCGATCAAGCGGCGCAAAGGAGCTGCTTCGGGAATCAATGAAAACTCGCCTGAAAGGACGTCGCGGTCAGCGAGACATGCGCGTCCAGCGGCGGATGCAATTCGAACGCCTTCGGCTCGCGCGCGAAGTTCCAGAGCCGGAACAGGGACCATTCCGAGCGCCGCTCCTCGGCCACGGCCAGTTCGTTGCGGCTGATGTGGAAAGGGGTACGCTCCCAGCCATTCGTCGTCTTCACCTCGATCAGGCGCGGACGGCCGTCCGGCGCGAAGCTGGCGATATCGTAGCCGGCACCATCGCCATCCTCCTCCGACACCCACCTGACCTTGCGCGCAAGATCGTCGCGGCCCGCTGATTTCAGGGCTGCACGTTCGTGCGCCAAGACGCGCTCCTCATCGGCACGGCCGAGGGCGCGGTTTCGCTCGTCTCTTGCCGCGACATCGAATTTGCGGGCGATGTGCAGCATCTGCTCCAGCTCCTGAGGAGGCGGCTGGTTCGACAGCGTGGGCGGCGGCC
>NZ_QNRC01000025.1 GCF_003709565.1 Paracoccus sigandri
ATGCCGGCCTGCCCAACGCCTTCGGCCAGTATGACGAGGGCCCCGAGGATACCGCCATCCAGGTCGCCGACTTCGCCCGAGAGGGGCTGGTCAACGTCACCGGCGGCTGCTGCGGCACCACGCCCGACCATATCCGTGCCATCGCCGATGCCGTCGCCCCCTTCGCCCCCCGCAAGGTGCCCCATGTCTGACCGTTACCTTCGCCTGTCTGGTCTGGAACCCTTCGTCCTGACCCCCGACATCCCCTTCGTGAACGTGGGCGAGCGCACCAACGTCACCGGGTCTGCGCGCTTCCGCAAGCTGATCACCAATCGCGACTATGCCGCCGCGCTCGAGGTGGCCCGCGACCAGGTGGAAAACGGCGCCCAGATCATCGACATCAACATGGACGAGGGGCTGATCGATTCGAAGGCGGCGATGGTCGAGTTCCTGAACCTCGTCGCGGCAGAGCCCGACATCGCCCGCGTGCCGGTGATGATCGACAGTTCCAAATGGGAGGTGATCGAGGCCGGCCTGAAATGCGTGCAGGGCAAGCCGGTGGTGAACTCGATCAGCCTCAAGGAGGGCGAGGAGCAGTTCCGCCACCAGGCGGGCCTGTGCCTTGCCTATGGCGCGGCGGTGGTGGTCATGGCCTTCGACGAGACCGGCCAGGCCGACACCTTCCAGCGCAAGACCGAGATCTGCGCCCGCGCCTACCGGATCCTGACCGAGGAGCTGGACTTCCCGCCCGAGGACATCATCTTCGACCCCAACATCTTCGCCGTGGCGACCGGGATCGAGGAGCACAACAATTACGGCGTGGATTTCATCGAGGCCACGCGCTGGATCCGCCAGAACCTGCCCCATGCCCATGTCTCGGGCGGGGTGTCGAACCTCAGCTTCAGCTTCCGCGGCAACGAACCCGTGCGCGAGGCGATGCATGCCGTCTTCCTCTATCATGCCATCCAGGCGGGGATGGACATGGGCATCGTCAATGCCGGCCAGCTGGCCGTCTACGACCAGATCGAACCCGAGCTGCGCGAGGCCTGCGAGGATGTGGTCCTGAACCGCCGCCCCAAGGCTGGTGGCGACGCGACCGAGCGGCTGCTGGAGATCGCCGAGCGCTTCAAGGGCGGCGCGCGCGAGGAAAAGGTCCGCGACCTGGCCTGGCGCGACTGGCCGGTGGAAAAGCGGCTGGAACATGCGCTGGTCAACGGCATCACCGAATTCATCGAGGCCGATACCGAGGAAGCGCGTCAGGCCGCGACCCGGCCGCTGGACGTGATCGAGGGGCCGCTGATGGCCGGGATGAACGTCGTGGGCGACCTGTTCGGCGCGGGCAAGATGTTCCTGCCGCAGGTGGTGAAATCGGCCCGCGTGATGAAGCAGGCCGTGGCCGTGCTGCTGCCCTACATGGAGGAGGAGAAGCGCCTGAGCGGCGGTGCGGGCCGCGAAAGCGCCGGCAAGGTGCTGATGGCCACGGTCAAGGGCGATGTCCACGACATCGGCAAGAACATCGTCGGCGTCGTGCTGGCCTGCAACAATTACGAGATCATCGACCTGGGCGTCATGGTGCCCTCGCAGAAGATCCTCGAGGTCGCCAAGGCGGAAAAGGTCGATGCGATCGGCTTGTCGGGCCTGATCACGCCCTCGCTGGACGAGATGGTCCATGTCAGCTCGGAGCTGGAGCGCGAGGGCTTCGACATCCCGCTGCTGATCGGCGGAGCGACGACCTCCAAGGTGCATACCGCGGTGAAGATCGCACCGCGCTATGCCCGCGGCCAGGCGGTCTATGTCACCGATGCCAGCCGCGCGGTGGGCGTGGTCAGCCAGCTGCTCAGCCCGACGCAGCGGCAGGCCTATGTCGAGGGGGTGCGGGCCGAATACGCCGATGTGGCCGAACGCCACGAACGCGCCGAGGCCGCCAAGCAGCGCCTGCCGCTCCAGGCCGCCCGCGCCAATGCGCTGAAGATCGACTGGACGGATTACCGCGTGCCCGCCCCCGCCTTCCTCGGCACCCGCATCCTCGACGACTGGGACCTCGCGGAAATCGCCCGCTATATCGACTGGACCCCGTTCTTCCAGACATGGGAGCTGAAGGGCGTCTATCCGCGCATCCTGGACGACGAAAAGCAGGGCGAGGCCGCCCGCACGCTGTTTGCCGAGGCGCAGGAGATGCTGGCCCGGATCATCGAGGGCAAGTGGTTCCGCCCCCGCGCCGTGGTCGGCTTCTGGCCGGCCAATGCGGTGGGCGACGACATCCGCCTCTATAGCGGCCAGGACCGGGCCGACACGCTGGCCATGCTGCACACGCTGCGCCAGCAGACCAGCAAGCGCGGCGGCCGCCCGAACGTGGCGCTGGCCGATTTCGTCGCCCCCGAAGGCAGCGTGGCCGATTACGTCGGCGGCTTCGTGGTCACCGCCGGCCCCGAGGAATCGGAAATCGCCGCGCGGTTCGAACGCGCCAATGACGATTACGCCGCGATCATGGTCAAGGCGCTGGCCGACCGCATCGCCGAGGCCATGGCCGAGATGCTGCACGAACGGGTGCGGCGCGAATTCTGGGCCTATGCCCCCGATGAATCCTACAGCCCGCAGGAGCTGATCGCCGAGCCCTATCGCGGCATCCGCCCCGCCCCCGGCTATCCCGCCCAGCCCGACCATACCGAGAAGCTGACCCTGTTCCGCCTGCTGGATGCCGAGGCCGCGACCGGCGTCACCCTGACCGAAAGCATGGCGATGTGGCCGGGCTCCTCGGTCTCGGGGATGTATATCGGCCATCCCGACGCCTATTATTTCGGCGTCGCCAAGGTCGAGCGCGACCAGGTCGAGGATTACGCCCGCCGCAAGTCCATGCCCGTCGACCAAGCCGAACGCTGGCTGGCGCCGATCCTGAACTACGTCCCCGGCGCGGCCAAGGAGGAGGCCGCCTGACCGGCTCCCCCCCTCAACCTTTCGCACGCAACGCGCCGGCTTTCATCTTGGCAGAAATATCCCGGGGGGCCGCCCGCAGGGCGGCGGGGCAGAGCCCCTCCCCCGCCCGCCAGACAGCACCGGACGGCGCCGGTCAGACCTCGACCGTCACCTTGCCCATCGGGTTCGAGCAGCAGGCGAGGATCCAGCCCTCCTCGATATCCTCGTCCGAGATGCCGCCGTTATGGACCATGTGCACCTCGCCCGAGGTCTTCCTGACCTTGCAGGTGCCGCACAGCCCGAAGGTGCAGCCCGAGGGGATGTTCAGCCCCGACTGCTTGGCCACGGCCAGCACCGTGTCGGTTTCCGAACAGGCCGCGGTCACGCCCGAAACCGCGAAGGTGATCTCGGCCCCTGCGCTTTCATCGGGAATGACATCGTCAAGGACCGGCGCATCGGCCTCGGTCGCGACCGGGGCGCCGAAGCTCTCCTGGTGATAGCGGTCCATGTCATAGCCAAGCGCGATCAGCATCTCGCGCACGGACTGCATGAAGGGCTCGGGGCCGCAGCAGAAGACCTCGCGATCCAGATAGTCGGGCGCCATCAGCCCCAGCATGATCTGGCTCAGCCGGCCGCGATAGCCGGGCCAGGCGCCGAAGGTGTCCGGCTCCTCGACGGTGAAATACAGCTGCAGGCCGGGATAGCGGTCCACGAACTGTTCCAGCACCTTGCGGAAGATGATCTCGGAGGGCCGGCGCGCGGCATGGACGAAGACGATGTCCGAGACCTGCCCCGAATCCCAGGCCCAGGTGGTCATCGACATCATCGGCGTGATCCCCGACCCGGCCGAGATGAACAGGTATTTCTTCGCCGGATGGCGGTGGAAGCTGAAGATCCCGGATGGCCCGTAGGCCTTCAGCCGCATTCCCGGCCGCAGATGGTCCAGCATCCAGCGCGTGCCCACCGAATCCGCCTGCGCCTTGACCGTCACCGAGATCGACAGCGGCCGCGAGGGCGAGGACGAGATCGTGTAGGTGCGCTGCACGTTCCCGCCCGGCACCGGCAGATCCAGCGTGACAAATTGCCCCGGCTGATAGTCGAACCACGCGCCCGAAGGCGCGCAGAAGGTGAAGGTGGCGGTATCGGCCGTCTCGGGCACGACCATCGCGCATTCCAGGGGCTCGGCGTCGTTCCAGGGCTCGGAAGCCCAGTTCAGGCGGGGTTTCGCCATTCCGTCACTCCGCCGCCATGCTGACCGGCCCCAGGCGCTCGGACATGGTCTTGCAATACCAGTCCACGAAATGGATCACGCCCTCCTCCTGGCGCGGCGAATAGGGGCCGGGCTCGTAGGCGGGGGACAGGATGCCCTTCTGGTTCTCCTCGACCACCTGCCGATCCTCGTCATTGGTGGCCAGCCAGACCTCGGTCAGTTCCTTGACGTTGTAGTCGACGCCCTCGACCGCGTCCTTGTGGACCAGCCAGTTGGTCGTCACCTGGGTCTGGGTCGGGCTGATCGGCATGATCCGGAAGACGATGGCGTGATCGGGCAGGAAGTGGTTCCAGCTGGAGGGGAAGTGGTAATACATCAGGCTGCCCGCGTCGTTCCACGGGATCGTGCCCATGCGCCGGGCCACGGCAGCCTTGGTCGACATGGTGAAGCTTTCGGCGTTGTCCAGCAGCGGCACGCGCGCCAGGCGCCACTGCATGTCGGCCTGGTTCACGAAACGCGCCGGAAGACCCGCATCGTCGCAGCGCTTCCAATGCGCCAGGATCTCGGGGCTGGCGGCGTTCGGGCCTTCCATCACCGTCATCAGCGGGTTGTCGGAATAGGTCCGGCACAGCGAGGGATGCGAGCCACCGCAATGATAGCATTCGCGGTTGTTTTCCATCACCAGCTTCCAGTTCCCCTGCTCGATGATGGTCGAGCTGTGGGCGATCTTGGCGTCGGAAAGCCCGCTGGGGGTCAGATAGCCCATCAGGTGCTTGGCCAGGTCGTTGATCGCCGGCGGCACCTGCGCCAGGCAGATATAGATCAGCCCGGCCAGGTCGATGCAATGGACCGGCTTCAGACCGTATTTGCCGGCATCGAAATCCTCGCCCATGTCGCGGGCGTAAAGCAGCTTGCCGTCCAGATCGTAGGTCCACTGGTGATAGGGGCAGACCAGCTTGGGATTGCTGCCATTGGCCTTGGCGCAGAGCCGCTGGCCGCGATGGCGGCAGACATTGTGGAAGGCGCGCACCCGCCCGTCGGCGCCGCGGATGACGATCACCGGATAGGCGCCGACCTGCAGCGTCGCGAAATTGCCGGTCTTGGGGATCTCGCAGGCGGGAACGGCATAGAGCCATTCGCGATAGAAGATCTGCTCCAGATCGGCCTGATAGACGCCCTCGTCGCAATAAAGGTCTCGCGTCAGCGAGAAATTGGGACGGCGCGCGGCGATCTCCGCCCGGATTTCAGTAGGGCTCAGCATCTGGCAACCCCGGTTTGTCCGCAGATGGAACTGGCGGAACAGATTGAAGACTGGCGGGTTTTCGGGGTTCCGGCGGTTCCTTCTGTGGTCCCCGCCCTTCCCCCCGGCCGCCCGCGGCTCGATGTGGCGCCCGAGTCGGATTCCATGACGAAACCGACCCCGGACAGGCCCATCTAGCGCCCGATTCCGGGGTCCCGAGCGCCTGTTTGCGACCGATTCCAGCTTGGCGGGGACATTTTGCGACAAGTGATGCGGCGTGAGGTCGCCTTGCCGATCCCTCGGGGGGGTGAAATCCTGCCCGAATCGCGTGACGGTATCGGGTGACGGTATCGGCTGGCGGACGGGCCCTTCGCGTTCCCGCACAGCGCCTGTGCGCCGGGTTCCGCCCGCGCCGCCTTGCCTCGCGCCGCGGGCGCCCTAGCTTGGACGGGACAGCCCCGCGGATCGGGGCCATACCAGCCACGCAAAGGCGGATCATGAAAAAGATCGGTTTCCTGTCCTTCGGCCATTGGTCGCCCTCGCCCCATTCGGGCACCCGCAGCGCCGCCGACGCGCTGCTGCAATCCATCGAGCTTGCCGTCGCCGCCGAGGAACTGGGGGCCGACGGCGCCTATTTCCGCGTCCACCATTTCGCGCGCCAGCTGGCCTCGCCCTTCCCGCTGCTGGCGGCGATCGGCGCGAAGACCAGCCGGATCGAGATCGGCACCGGCGTCATCGACATGCGCTATGAAAACCCGATGTACATGGCCGAGGACGCCGGCGCGGCGGACCTGATCGCCGGCGGGCGGCTGCAGCTGGGCATCAGCCGCGGCTCGCCCGAGCAGGTGATCGACGGCTGGAAGCATTTCGGCTATCAGCCCGCAGAGGGCGAGACCGAGGCCGACATGGCCCGCCGCCATGCCGAGGTCTTCCTGGACGTGATCCGGGGCCAGGGCTTCGCGCAGCCGAACCCCAACCCGATGTTTCCCAACCCGCCCGGCCTTCTGCCGCTGGAGCCGCATTCGCCGGGCCTGCGCGACCGGATCTGGTGGGGGGCGGCCTCGGACGCGACGGCGGTCTGGGCGGCGAAGCTGGGCATGAACCTGCAAAGCTCGACCCTGAAATGGGACGAAAGCGGCGAGCCCTTCCATGTCCAGCAGGCGAAGCAGATCCGCAAATACCGCGCCGCCTGGCGCGAGGCGGGCCATGCGCGCGAGCCGCGCGTCTCGGTCAGCCGCTCGATCTTCGCGCTGGTCGACGACCGCGACCGAGCCTATTTCGGCCGCTCGGGCGACCGCGACCAGGTGGGGATCATCGACGACACCCGCGCCGTCTTCGGCCGCAGCTATGCCGACGAGCCCGACCGGCTGATCGCGCAGCTGGCCGGCGACGAGGCCATCGCCGAGGCCGACACGCTGCTGCTGACCGTCCCCAACCAGCTGGGCGTCGATTACAACGCCCATGTGATCGGCTCGATCCTGACCCATGTCGCCCCCGGCCTGGGCTGGCGCTGAACCTGCATTCCGTGCCAAGCTGCTGATTTCCGGGACAGTTTTCCGCTTCGGTCAGGTTTTCGTGAAGAAACCCCTTCCCGCAGCGCCGATTTCCGCGCAGTGTTGTCGCCGCAAGGACGACGACATGGGAGGATGAAGATGTCGCGCATGTTCAATCTGATCGCCGGGACGGCCGTCGCGGCCGCCGGGCTTTCGGTCTCGGCCCAGGACGGCAGGGCCGAATTCATCAACGTGCTGACCGGCGGCACCTCGGGCGTCTACTATCCGCTCGGCGTGGCCCTGTCCGAGCTTTACGTCGAGGGGATCGAGGGCTCGCGCACCCAGGTCCAGGCCACCAAGGCCTCGGTCGAGAACCTGAACCTGCTGTCGGCGGGCCGCGGCGAGGTGGCCTTCGCGCTTGGCGATTCCGTCATGGCGGCATGGGCGGGCGATACCGAGGCGGGCTTCCAGTCGGAACTGACCAACCTGCGCGCCATCGGCGGCATCTACGACAACTACATCCAGATCGTGGCCTCGGGCGACGCGGGCATCGCCACGCTGGAGGACCTGAAGGGCAAGACCATTTCGGTCGGCGCGCCGGCCTCGGGGACGGAGCTGAACGCGCGGGCGATCTTCGCCGCCGCCGACATGTCCTATGACGACATGGGCCGGGTCGAATACCTGCCCTATGCGGAATCGGCCGAGCTGATCAAGAACCGCCAGCTGCAATCGACGCTGCAAAGCTCGGGCCTGGGCGCGGCCTTCATCAAGGACCTGGCGACCACGCACCAGATCGGCATCGTCGAGATCCCGGCCGAGGTGGTCGAGCGGATCGGCGCCCCCTACAAGCAGGCGGTGATCCCGGCCGGCACCTATGACGGCCAGGACGCGGACGTGCCGACGGCGGCGGTCACGAACATCCTGGTCACCTCCGAGGCGGTGTCGGAAGAGACCGTCTATCTGATGACCAAGCTGATGTTCGAGAACATCCCGCGCCTGACCTCGGCCCATTCGGCGGCGGCGACGCTTGACCCGGCCGAGGCGGTCCAGAACCTGCCCATCCCGCTGCATCCCGGCGCCGAGCGGTATTATCGCGAGATCGGCGTGCTGGAGTGACGCCGCCGCGGCGGGCCGGGGCCTGTCCCGCCCGCCGCCCGTCTTGCCGTCCAGGCGGAACATGCCGGGGTGATGACCCGGCCCTGCGCGTTCCGCAGACCCTTCCCAGCACAAGCAGGAAAACCCCATGACCAAGTTGCACCTGTCCGACGACAGCCAGCACGCGGCCGAGGAGCAGATCGAGGGCCTGCCCGCCGGTTTCGGCGAGGGGCTGCCCGGCCGCATCGCCTACTGGATCGCGCTGACCTTCTCGCTGTTCCAGATCTGGATCGCGGCCTATGGCCCGCTGGCCAGCCAGATCGTGCGCGCGATGCATGTCGGCTTCCTGCTGCTGCTGGGCTTCGTGCTGATCGGCAACCTGCTGGCGCGCAACCGGGTATCGCAGGGGTTCTACTGGCTGCTGGGGATCGCGGGCTTCGCGACCGGGGTCTACAACTGGGTGTTCTACCGCGACATCCTGCTGCGCTCGAACTTCCTGACCACGGTGGACCTGGCGATGGGCGTGGTGCTGCTGGTGCTGGTCTTCTGGCTGGCGCGGCGGCTGATGGGCTGGCCGCTGTTCATCATCGCCTGCGCCTTCCTTGGCTATTGCGCTTTCGGCGAGAACCTGCCCGGCATGTTCGGCCATCGCGGCTATGACGCGACGATGCTGATCGAGCATTTCGCCTTCGGGACCGAGGGCATCTACGGCTCTCCGGTCTATGTCTCCTCGGCCTATATCTTCATCTTCGTGGTCTTCGCGGCCTTCCTTGAACGCGCGGGGATGCTGGACCTGTTCAACGACGTGGCGCTGGGTCTGGTCGGGCACTGGCGGGGGGGCGCGGCGCAGGTCTGCACGCTGTCCTCGGCGCTGATGGGCACGATCTCGGGCTCGGGCGTGGCCAATGTCGTGGCCTCGGGCCAGTTCACCATCCCGCTGATGAAGAAATTCGGCTTTCGCGCCTCCTTCGCGGGCGGGGTCGAGGCGACCTCCTCCATGGGCGGACAGATCATGCCGCCGATCATGGGCGCCGTCGCCTTCATCATGGCCGAGACGCTGAACATCCCTTACGGCGACGTGGTCCGGGCCGCGCTGATCCCCGCCGCGATGTATTTCGGCGTCTGCTTCTGGAACGTCTACCTGGAATCGGGCAAGCACAACCTGCGCGGGCTGCCGCGCGACCAGCTGCCCAGCCCCTGGGCGGCGATCAAGAAGCAGTGGATGCTGATGATCCCGCTGGGGATGCTGGTCTATCTGCTGTTCGCCGACTACACGCCGATCTTCGCGGGCTCGATGGGGCTGGCGCTGGTGGTGGTGCTGATCCTGGCCACCGCCATCGCCGCGACCATCGGCCCCTTCGTCTTCCGCATCGTCTTCTGGATCTCGGTCGGGCTGGCCTCGGCCGCCTTCCTGAAATACGGCGTCGACCTGCTGATGATCGTGATCGGAGTGCTGCTGGCCGCCTGCTTCCTGCTGAGGGGCGCGCGCGAGGCGCTGGTCATCGTGCGCGATTCGCTGGCCCTGGGGGCGCGCAACGCCCTGCCCGTCGCCGCCGCCTGCGCCATCGTCGGCATCGTCATCGGCACGCTGACCCTGACCGGCATCGCCTCGACCTTCATCGGCGCGGTGATCCGCATCGGCGAGAACAACCTGTTTCTGTCGCTGGTGCTGGTGATGATCACCTGCCTGGTGCTGGGCATGGGCATCCCGACCATCCCGAACTACATCATCACCTCGTCCCTGGCCGGCCCGGCGCTGGAGCAGCTGGGCGTGCCGCTGCTGGTCAGCCACATGTTCGTCTTCTATTTCGGGATCATGGCCGACCTGACCCCGCCGGTCGCGCTGGCCTGTTTCGCGGCGGCGCCGATGGCCAAGGTCTCGGGGCTGAAGATCTCGATCGACGCGACCAAGCTGGCGATCGCCGGCTTCATCATGCCCTTCATCGCCGTCTATTCCCCGGCGCTGATGCTGCAGGAACCCTATCCGGGGTCCTATTTCAACGAACAGTTCGGCTTCTGGGCCGAGGTCGCCTTCGTCACCTTCAAGGCGGCGCTGGCCATCGGGCTGTGGGGCGTGGCGGTGGTCGGCTACCTGATCGCGCCGGCGCGGCTGTGGGAACGGGTCTGGGCCTTCGGCGCGGGGGTGGCGCTGGTGCTGGCCTCGCCGCAATCGGACGTGATCGGCTTCGCGCTGGCCGCGCTGTTCCTGCTGCAGCACTGGCTGCGCCATCGCGGCCCGCGCCGGCAGGTCCCTGCATGATCTGCATCGCCGCGGCCGGGGTGGTGCTGGCGCTGGCCGCCGACGACTTCACCCTGCGCTGGCAGCATTCCGTGACCCATACCCGCTGGGAGGAATACTGGCAGGCCAGCCCCGAAGGGCTGCGCCCCGTCGAGGCCTTCGTGCAGTCCCCCGGCGCCGGGATGGAGATCCCCGACCACGCGCGCCGGGTCCGCGGCGGCTGGCGCTACAGCGTCGAGCTGCCGCCGCAGAAAGAGGTGCTGCTGGCCAGTTCCGGCACGACCGGCAGCGGCTGGACGCTGTGTGCGTCGGGGCGTTGCCTGGAGCTGGGCCAGCGCCCGGACGAGCCCCTGCGCCTGTGGCAGGCCGAGGAGTGCGGCGCGCTCAGCGCAGAATGACCCGCGACGCCCCGGACGGCGCCAGCACCTGCCCCACCACCGCGGCATCCGCGAAACCGTGCTGCGCGAAACAGGCCAGCACCTGCTCCAGCGCCTCGGGCGCGCAGGCGACCAGCAAGCCGCCCGAGGTCTGCGGATCGGTCAGCAGCGCGCGGGCCGGGTCCGAAAACCCCTCGGGCAGCGCGATCCCCTCGCCATAGCTGGTCCAGTTGCGCCCCGAGGCGCCGGTGACGACGCCCTGCGCGGCCATCGCCGCCACGCCCTCCAGCAGCGGCACCGCCTGCCAGTCCAGCGCCAGGTCGCAACCCGATCCGCGCGCCATCTCCAGCGCGTGGCCGCCAAGGCCGAAGCCGGTCACGTCGGTCATCGCATGGACCCCCGCCATCCGCGCCAGTTCCGGCCCCGGCCGGTTCAGCCGCGTCGTGGTCGCGATCATGCGGGCATAGCCGGCATCGTCCAGCGCGCCCTTCTTCAGCGCCGCCGACAGGATGCCGACGCCAAGCGGCTTGCCCAGCACCAGCAGGTCCCCCGGCCGGGCGCCGCTGTTCTTCTTCAGGTCGCGCGGATCGACCAGCCCCAGCGCCACCAGCCCGTAGATCGCCTCGACGGAATCGATGCTGTGCCCGCCCGCGATGGGAATCCCCGCCTCGCGGCAGGCCGAGGCGCCGCCTTCCAGGATCAGCCCGATGGTTTCCACCGACAGCACGTTGATCGGCATCCCCACCAGCGCCAGCGCCATGATCGGGGTCGCGCCCATCGCATAGATGTCGCTGATCGCATTGGTCGCGGCGATGCGGCCGAAATCATGCGGATCGTCGACCACCGGCATGAAGAAATCCGTGGTGGCGACCAGCGCCTGGCTTTCGCTGAGCCGGTAGACGGCGGCATCGTCCGAGGTCTCGATACCGACCAGCAGCGCCTCGGGCACGGGCAGCGCCTTCGTGCCGCGCAGGATGCCCGACAGCACGCCCGGCGCGATCTTGCAGCCGCAGCCGCCGCCATGGGACAACGAGGTCAGCCGGGGCTCGGCGCGGGGTTCGGCGCTGGGATCGAATTGGCTCATCGGCTCCTCCTGCGGCTTGATTTTCCGCAGCATAGCGCGGATCGCCCGCAGGTCCACCGGCCGCGCGCAGCCAGGGCTTCCTTGACAAGATGGCGGCTGCGGCGCACCATCGAGGCGTACCTATCGTGAACGACAGGCAAAATGGAGGGGTCCCATGAACATTGACCTTTCGCGCCGCGGCTTTCTGAGGCTGGCGGGTGCGGGGGTTGCGGCGACCTCGCTGGGGGCCATGGGCTTCGGCGAGGCAGAGGCGGCCGAGGCGGCGCATGTGCGCGCCTTCAAGCTGGCCACCACCACCGAAACGCGCAACACCTGCCCCTATTGTTCGGTCGCCTGCGGCGTCATCATGTATTCCCGCGGCGACGTGAAGGCCGGCGAGACCGCCGAGCTGATCCATATCGAGGGCGATGTCGACCACCCGACCAACCGCGGCACGCTCTGCCCCAAGGGCGCCGCGCTGAAGGATTTCGTCAAGGCGCCGCTGCGCCTGACCCAGCCGCGCCATCGCGCCGCCGGGGCCTCGGACTTCCAGCCGATCACCTGGGACGAGGCGCTGGACAAGATCGCCCGCGCGCTGAAGGACGACCGCGACGCCAACATGGTGCAGGTCAACGAGAACGGCGTGCCGGTCAACCGCTGGACCACCACCGGCTTTCTGGCCGCATCGGCCACCACCAATGAAACCGCATGGCTGACCTACAAGACGGTCCGGTCCATGGGGATCGTCGGATTCGACAACCAGGCGCGCGTCTGACACGGCCCCACGGTGTCCAGTTTGGGCCCGACCTTTGGCCGTGGAGCGATGACCAACTCCTGGACCGACATCAAGAATACCGACCTCGTGGTCGTGATGGGCGGCAATGCTGCCGAAGCGCATCCCTGCGGCTTCAAATGGGTGACCGAGGCCAAGGCTGCGCGCGGCGCCAAGCTGATCGTGGTCGACCCGCGCTATACCCGCACGGCATCGGTGTCTGACTACTATGCCCCGATCCGCCCCGGCAGCGACATCGCCTTCCTGATGGGGGTGATCCGCTGGTGCATCGAGAACGACAAGGTGCAATGGGACTATGTGCGGCATTTCACCAACGCCGCCTTCCTGGTGAAGGACGAGTTCGGCTGGGCCGACGGGCTGTTCACCGGCTATGACGAGGAAAGGCGCGACTACGACAAGGACAGCTGGGACTACAAGATCGGCGAGGACGGCTTTGCCGAGATCGACCCGACGCTTCAGGACCCGCGCTGCGTCTGGAACCTGCTGAAGGCCCATGTCGATCCCTACACGCCGGAATTCGTCGAGAATGTCTGCGGCACGCCGAAGGACCGCTTCCTGACGATCTGCGAGATGATCGGCGAATGTTCCACGCCCACCAAGACCATGACCTCGATGTATGCGCTTGGCTGGACGCAGCATTCCAAGGGCGCCCAGAACATTCGCGGCATGGCGATGCTGCAGCTGATCCTGGGCAATATCGGGGTGCGCGGCGGCGGCATGAACGCGCTGAGGGGGCATTCGAACATCCAGGGCCTGACCGATATCGGGCTGATGTCGAACCTGATCCCCGGCTATCTGAACATCCCGACCGAAAGCGAGCCGGACTGGCAGAGCTACATGTCCTCGCGCCGCTTCGCACCGCTCAGGCCGGGCCAGACCAGCTATTGGCAGAACTACGAAAAGTTCATGGTCAGCTTCATGAAGGCGATGTGGGGCGATGCCGCCACGGCCCAGAATGACTGGGCCTATCACTATCTGCCCAAGCTGGACGTGCCGGCCTATGACGGGATGCGCATGTTCGAGCTGATGAACCACGGCCAGGTGAACCTGTATTTCTGCCAGGGGTTCAATCCGCTGCTGGCCTTCCCCGACCGGGCCAAGCTGACCGAGGCCTTCTCGAAGCTGAAGATGCTGGTCGTCATGGACCCGCTGAAGACCGAGACCTCGCATTTCTGGCAGAACCACGGCATCTACAACGATGTCGATCCGGCCAGCATCCAGACCGAGGTGCTGGAGCTGCCCACCACCTGCTTCGCCGAGGACGAGGGCGCGCTGGTCAATTCCGGCCGCTGGCTGCAATGGCACTGGCCGGGGGCGACGCCGCCGGGCGAGGCGAAGCACGACACCTGGATCATGGCGCAGATCTGGACCCGTGTGCGCCAGCTTTACCAGGACGAGGGCGGGGTCTTCCCCGATCCGATCCTGAACCTCAGCTGGGACTATGCCGATCCCGGCGATCCCAAGGCCGAGGAACTGGCGCGCGAGATGAACGGCCGCGCGCTGGAGACCGTCCGCGATCCCGACGATCCGACCCGCGTGATCGCCGAGCCCGGCCAGCAGCTGTCCGGCTTCGGCGAGCTGCGCGACGACGGATCGACCATGGCGGGCTGCTGGATCTATACCGGCTCGTGGACCGAGGACGGCAACATGATGGCGCGCCGGGACAACAACGATCCCGACGATACCGGCGCCTATCTGAACTGGGCCTTCTCCTGGCCGGCGAACCGGCGGATCCTCTACAACCGCGCCTCGGCCGACCTGCAGGGCAGGCCCTGGGATCCCAGCCGCAAGCTCTTGGAATGGAACGGCGAACGCTGGGAGGGCTATGACGTTCCCGACATCCCGCCCACCTCGCGCCCCGAGGATGTCGGCCCGTTCATCATGAACCCCGAGGGCAGCTCTCGGCTGTTCTCGCGGGGGATGATGCGCGACGGTCCCTTCCCGGCGCATATGGAGCCCTTCGAATCGCCGATGGCCAATGTCTTCAACCCGAAGATGCGCGGCAATCCGGTGGCGCGGGTCTTCGCCGCGGATGCCGAACGCTTCGCCACCAGCGAGGAATTCCCGCTGGTCGCGACCTCCTACCGGCTGACCGAGCATTTCCACTACTGGACCAAGCACAACCCGGTGAATGCCGCGTTGCAGCCCGAGTTCTTCGTGGAGATCAGCGAGGAACTGGCGGCCGAGAAAGGCATCGCCAAGGGCGGGCGCGTGCGCATCTGGGGTAAGCGCGGCCAGGTCTGGGCCAAGGCGGTGGTGACCAAGCGGATCAGGCCGCTGACCTGCGACGGCAAGACCGTCCATGTCGTCGGCATCCCGCTGCACTGGGGCTTCATGGGCTCGGCCCGCAAGGGCTGGGGGCCGAACAGCCTGACGCCCTTCGTCGGCGACGCCAATGTGGAAACGCCTGAATTCAAGGCCTTCCTGGTCAATATCGAACCCGCATCAGAGGAGCCGGTGGCATGAGCGATACCGCGCCTCAACCGACCACGGCGGCGGCGAACCCTCCGGTCCAGCCGATCGCGCCGGGCTTCGATGCGCGCGACGTCGTGCGCATCTCGGCCACCTCGAACGTGCCGCAGCCGGAACGCCAGCTGACGAAGCTGGCCAAGCTGATCGATGTGTCCAAATGCATCGGCTGCAAGGCCTGCCAATCCGCCTGCATCGAGTGGAACGACACCATGCCGGCGGTCGAGGAGAATGTCGGGGTCTATGAAAACCCCCATGACCTGACCCCCGACATGTTCACCCTGATGCGCTTTGCCGAATGGGAGAACCCGGCGACGAACGAGCTGGAATGGCTGATCCGCAAGGACGGCTGCATGCATTGCGAGGATCCGGGCTGCCTGAAGGCCTGCCCGGCCCCCGGCGCCATCGTGCAATATTCCAACGGCATCGTGGATTTCATCCACGAGAACTGCATCGGCTGCGGCTATTGCATCAAGGGCTGCCCCTTCGACATCCCGCGCATCAGCCGGGTCGATCACACCGCCTACAAATGCACGCTGTGCTCGGACCGGGTGGCGGTGGGCCAGGGGCCGGCCTGCGCCAAGGCCTGCCCGACCGAGGCCATCGTCTTCGGCACCAAGGAGGACATGGTCGCCCATGCCGAAACCCGGATCGAGGACCTGAAGTCGCGCGGTTACGAGAATGCCGGGATCTACGACCCCGAAGGCGTCGGCGGCACCCATGTGATCTATGTGCTGCATCACGCCGACAAGCCCTCGATCTATAACGACCTGCCCGACAATCCGCGCATCTCGCCCATCGTCGAGGGCTGGAAGGGCGTCACCAAGACCGCCGGGCTGGCGGTGATGGGGCTGGCCGCGATCGGCGCGACGCTGCACGGGCTGTTCGCCCGCGCCAACCAGGTCGAGCCGGAGGACGAGGTCGAGGCCGAGCGCCTGGTCGAGACCGAGGCGCCCCAGCCCCAGCCGCGGGAGGATGTCTGAATGCCGCGCCTGCGCTATTCCGAACCGGGCGATCACATCGAAAGCCGCGCCCCGGTGACGGTCAGCCGCTATCGCGGCATCACCCGGCTGAACCACTGGGTCACAGCGACATCGCTGATCCTGCTGCTGCTGTCGGGGCTGGCGCTGTTCCACCCGTCGCTGTTCTTCCTGACCGGCATCTTCGGCGGCGGGCAGGTCACGCGCTGGATCCATCCGATCATCGGCATCGTGCTGTTCTTCAGCTTCCTGCTGCTGTTCCTGCAACTGTGGCGGCTGAACCTGCCCCGCCCCGAGGACCGGACCTGGGTGGCCAATATCGGCGAGGTCGTGAAGGGCCACGAGGAAAAGCTGCCGGAACTGGGCAAGTACAATGCCGGGCAGAAATTCGTCTTCTGGGCGATGTCGGTCCTGATCGTGGTGCTAATCGTCTCGGGCGTGATGATCTGGGAGGAATATTTCCCCGCCCTCGTCTCGATCCCCCTGCGCCGCATCGCGGTGCTGGTCCATTCGCTGGCCGCGGTGGCGATCATCCTGGTCTTCATCCTGCATGTCTATGCGGCGATCTGGACGCGCGGCACGATCAGCGCCATGACCCGCGGCACCGTTACCGGCGGATGGGCCTGGCGCCACCACCGCAAATGGCTGCGCGAGATCGCTGGACGCGACCGCAAAGGCCCGGCAGAGTAGGCCCCGAACCCCGACAACCCGGTGGCCGGTCCGGCCCGGAGGAATCATGGCAGCCAATCCGCGACCCGATCCCGATGCCGTCGGCGGCGTTCCCAAGCCACCGCTGGCCTTTCTTCCCGACCCCCAGGCGCTGTTTTCCCGGCGTGCCGCCCGCTTCGCCTTCCTGGCCGATCACGGCGGCAACCTGGCGCCCTACCTGCGCTTCCTGGCCGATCTGACCGCATTGCAGGCGCGGCTGGCCGCCGAATTGCCCGCCCCCGCCCCGCTGCCGCCCGACCGCGTGGCGCTGGCCCGCGCCAGCCGGATGCCGCCCATCGACCGCGCGGCACTGGCGAATGACGCCGCGCTGCACGACTTGCTGGCCCGCTTCTGCACGCAAGCCGAGTCGCTGGACATGCCCGAACCGGCGCGGCTGGCGCTGCAGGCGGTGGCCACGGCCGGGATCGCCGACCGGCACTGGCTGCTGGAGAACGTCGTGTCCGACCGCATCCCCGAGGACAGCGCCGCCCCGCATCTGTTCACCGCCGCCGCCGTGCAGATCCACCTGGCGGCGCTGGCCGCGACGCTGGATGCCGATGCGCTGGTGCCGATCCGGGTGGGCAGCTGCCCGGCCTGCGGCGGGCGGCCCGCGAGTTCCTCGGTCATCGGCGCGGCGGGGATCGAGAACCTGCGCTATGCCAGCTGCGCCGGCTGCGCCACGCAGTGGAACGAGGTGCGGGTCAAGTGCCTGTGCTGCGGCTCGACCAAGGGGATCAGCTATCGCTCGGTCGAGACCGACGAGGCCACCGTCAAGGCCGAGATCTGTTCGGAATGCGACAGCTGGGTCAAGATCCTCTACCAGGTCAGGAACCACAGCCTCGATCCGGTGGCCGACGACGTGGCCAGCCTGGGGCTGGACATGATGATGAAGGAAACCGGCGCGCGGCGCGGCGGCGTCAACGCCTTCCTTGCGGGCTATTGATGTCGGATTTCCGCGCGCTTCCCTCGGTCGACCAGCTGCTGCAATCCGACATGGGCCGCGCCCTGGTCGAGGCGCATGGCCGCCAGGCCGTGACCGGGGCGCTGCGCGCGCAGCTGGACGCCGCGCGCCGGGCGATCCGCGAGGGCGCCAGCGGCGCGGCACTGGCCGCCGCCCTGCCCGCCCGTGTCAGCGCCGATCTGGAAGGCCAGGCGCGATCGGGGCTGCGGCCGGTCCTGAACCTGACCGGCACGGTGCTGCACACCAATCTGGGCCGCGCGATCCTGGCCGAAGCCGCCATCGAGGCCGCCTGCGCCGCCATGGCCGCGCCCCTGGCGCTGGAATTCGACCTGGACGGCGGCGGGCGCGGCCAGCGCGACGACCATCTGCGGGGGCTGCTGTGCGAGCTGACCGGGGCCGAGGACGCCACCGTGGTCAACAACAACGCCGCCGCCGTGCTGATCGCGCTGAACACGCTGGCCTCGGGACGCGAGGCCCTGGTCTCGCGCGGCGAGCTGATCGAGATCGGCGGCGCCTTCCGGATGCCCGACATCATGGCCCGCGCCGGCGCGCGGCTGGTCGAGACCGGCACCACCAACCGCACCCATCCGCGCGACTACGAATCCGCGATCACCTCTGACACCGGCGTGATCCTGAAGGTCCATACCTCGAATTACCGCATCGAAGGCTTCACCGCCGAGGTGGCGGCGCCGGATCTGGCGCGGATCGCGTGCAAGGCCGGGGTGCCGCTGCTCAACGACCTGGGTTCGGGTTCGCTGGTCGATCTGTCGGCCTACGGCCTGCGCCGCGAGCCGACCGTGGCCGAGGCGGTGGCCGAGGGCGCCGATCTCATCACCTTCTCGGGCGACAAGCTGCTGGGCGGGCCGCAGGCGGGCTTCATCGTCGGGCGGCGGGACCTGATCGCGCAGATCAACCGCAACCCGCTGAAACGCGCCCTGCGGCTGGACAAGATCCGCATCGCGGCGCTGGAGGCGACGCTGCGGCTCTATCGCGACCCGGACCGGCTGGCCGATCGCCTGCCGACCCTGCGCCACCTGTCCCGCCCGCAGCCCGAGATCGCCGCGCAGGCCACCCGGCTTGCGCCGCAGGTGGCCGCGATCCTGGCCCCGCACGGGTTCGACGCGGCGCCCTGCGAATGCGCCAGCCAGATCGGCTCGGGCGCGCTGCCGGTCGATACCATCCCCTCGGCCGGGCTGCGGCTGACCGGCGATGGCGGCGACGCCCCCGACCGGCTGGCGGCCCGGCTGCGCGCCCTGCCCCGCCCGGTCCTGGGCCATATCGAGGGCGGCGCGCTGATCCTGGACCTGCGCTGCCTTGACCGCGACGAGGCGCTGCTGGAGGCCCTGGCCGCGCCATGATCGTCGGCACGGCGGGGCATATCGACCATGGCAAGACGGCGCTGGTCAAGGCGCTGACCGGCACCGATGCCGACCGGCTGGCCGAGGAAAAGGCCCGCGGCATCACCATCGACCTGGGCTTCGCCTATGCCGATCTGGGCGGCGGCGGCATCACCGGCTTCGTCGACGTGCCGGGGCATGAACGGCTGATCCACACCATGCTGGCGGGCGCGGGCGGGATCGACCTGGCGCTCATGGTCGTCGCCGCCGATGACGGGGTGATGCCGCAGACGCGCGAGCATCTGGCGATCCTCGATCTGCTGGGGATCGCGCGCGGGATCGTCGCCCTGACCAAGGCGGACCTGGTCGATGCCGCCCGCCGGCAACAGGTCGCCGCGCAGATCCGCGAGGCGCTGGCCCCGACCGGGCTGCGCGACGCGCCGGTCATCCCCGTCTCGGCCCTGACCGGCGAGGGGATCGCGGACCTGCGCGCGGCGCTGGCGGCGGCCGAGGCGCAGACGACGGCGCGCCACGCCTCGGGCCCCTTCCGGCTGGCGGTCGATCGCAGCTTCACCCTGGCGGGCGCGGGCACAGTGGTGACCGGCACCGTGCTGACCGGACGCATCGGCCTGGGCGACAGCGTCACCATCAGCCCGCAGGGCATCGCCGCCCGCATCCGCGCCATCCACGCCCAGAACCGCCCGGCGGATCAGGGGCTTGCAGGACAACGCTGCGCGCTGAACCTTGCCGGAGAGGCGGTCACGAAACAGGCGATCGGTCGCGGCGACGTGGTGCTGACGCCCGGCCTGCACGCGCCCACCGACCGGATCGACGCGCAGCTGGCGGTGCTGGGAACCGAGCCGAAGCCCGTCGGCACGTGGTTCCCCGCCCGCCTGCACAGCCACGCGGTCGAGCTGGGCGCCCGCATCGTGCCGCTTGGCGATCCGCTGCATCCCGGCACCAGCGGCCCGGTGCAGATCGTGCTGGAGCGCCCCATTGCCGCCGCGGTGGGCGACCGCTTCATCCTGCGCGACAGCTCGGCCAGCCGGACCATCGGCGGCGGGCATTTCCTGGACCTGCGCGCGCCGGCCCGCAAGCGCCGCACGCCGGAGCGGCTGGCCCTGATCGCCGCCGCCGACCATGCGGACCCGGCCGAGGCGCTGGCCGCGCTGCTGTCGGTCACCCCGGTCGGCATCGCCGCCTTCGCCCGCGACCGCAGCCTGTCCGAGGATGACATGACCGCCGCGCTGGATCGCGTGGGCGCGGTCAGCATCGGCGGCCTGGCGCTGTCGGTCGAGGCGCATCAGGCGCTGCGCGAGGGGCTGACTGCCACGCTGGCGGCCTTCCACGCCGACAATCCCGACCTGCCCGGCATGGGGCGCGAGAAATGCCGCCTGATGCTGCGCCCGCGCCTGCCGAAACAGCCCTGGCTGGCCCTCCTGCACCGGGAGGCCGCCGATGGCCGCATCGTCCTGGACGGCGCCTTCCTGCGCCTGCCCGGCCACGAGGTCCGGCTTTCCCCCGAGGACGAGGCGCTGTTCGCCCGCATCCTGCCGGCCCTGCGCGGCGATACTCGCTTCCGCCCGCCGCGCGTGCGCGACTTCGCCGCCGAATTCGGCATCGACGAGGCCGAGATCCGCCGGGTGCTGAAGCTGACCCAGAAGCTGGGCCGCACCGACCAGATCGCACAGGATCATTTCTTCGCCCGCGAGGTCACGGCCGAGATGGTCGCGATCATCCGCGATGTCGCCGGCGCGACCGCGGATGGCTGGTTCACCGCGCCGGCCTTCCGCGACCGGGTGCAAAACGGGCGCAAGGTCGCCATCGAGATCCTCGACTTCTTCGACCGCCACGGCGTAACCTTGCGCCGCGGCGATCTTCGGCGCATCAATCCGCATCGGGCCGACCTGTTCGGCACGCATGGATGGGAATCGTCCCCGGTGGGGCGGCCGGACTTCAACTCCGGTTGGGGCAGCGAGCCTGTCCCGGGTGGGTTCGACTCCCACTCCCTTCCGCCAGCCCGGCGCGAGTGATCGCGGCAATGCGCGTTCCCTCTGGGGCGCGACGGCAGTACCCCTCGGCCTGCGCGCCAGCATATGGCGCTTCTTGAGAACAGGCCCGTGCCGAATTCAATCGCGTTCCAATCTTTCGGCAAATCGGCCTCCATCGGCTGCAGCGCGGACAGGGGCTGATCGCAGCCTCGCATTCCGATCTACTCGTCGAGAGCCTCTGGAAATCAATGGATCGATCGCGCAATGGTGCGCGAGACGGGCGCGACGGGTTTCAGGCCGCGGCACGCCCGGCCACAGGCCCCGCGCCGCCATCCGTGGTCAGGCGCCGACGGCCAGGCGCTCGGCGTCTCCGGGGCCGGGATCGCGCAGGACATAGCCGCGGCCCCAGACGGTCTCGATATGGTTCTCGCCGCCAAGCGCCTCGGACAGCTTCTTGCGCAGCTTGCAGATGAAGACGTCGATGATCTTCAGCTCGGGCTCGTCCATGCCGCCATAGAGGTGGTTGAGGAACATCTCCTTGGTCAGCGTGGTGCCCTTGCGCAGGCTCAGCAGCTCCAGGATCTGGTATTCCTTGCCGGTCAGGTTCACCGGCTTGCCCTTCACCTCGACCGAGCGCGCATCCAGGTTGACCACGATCTCGCCGGTGCGGATGATCGACTGGCTGTGGCCCTTCGAACGGCGGATGATCGCCTGGATCCGGGCCTGCAATTCCTCGCGATTGAAGGGCTTGGTCATGTAGTCGTCGGCGCCGAAGCCGAAGCCGCGCAGCTTGCTTTCGGTATCGTCCGAGCCGGTCAGGATCAGGATCGGCGTGTCGATCCGCGCCAGCCGGATATGGCGCAGCACCTCCATCCCGTGCATGTCGGGCAGATCCAGGTCCAGCAGGATCAGGTCATAGTCATAGAGCTTCGCCAGATCGATGCCTTCCTCGCCCATGTCGGTGCGGAAGACATTGTAGCTGGCGGCGGTCAGCATCAATTCGATCGCGCGGGCGGTGCTGGGATCGTCTTCAACCAAAAGAATACGCATTACTCGGATCTCTCCCCGATTCGACATGGGCCTGGCACGCAACTTGGCCCGCAATGGTTAACATGTCGTTACTTTTTCGGCAAAAACCCGCCGATGCAACAAGGCACTGTCATTTATCACGAAATCTCTGCAGCGAGGTGACTTTCAGCGCCGCCCGCCCGTGGCGCGCGATGGCGCTGCACCAGCTGTCGAACTCTTCCTCGCTGATGTCGTAGCGGCGCAGCGCATCCTCGCGCGAGATCAACCCATAGGCGACCGCCTTGACGACGATTTCCTTGCGGCTGGCGACCCAGCGGGTGTCGACCGGCGGAAGATCGGCGACGGTCAGGATCGAGCCGTCGGGCAGCGTCACGGTGCGGGGGCCATCGGTCTTTTTCACGAACATTCCACCTGTCCTTCGAACATGTCCGAGCACGATGACCGACAGCGTTTAATCCCGCGTTAGCCGCAAAGCGGTTTTTCCGGGTCCGCGCCTTGAGAATGGACAGCATTTGCCTATATTTCGACGCAAATCGTCCAAGCCGACCCCACAGCCGCCTCCTGGCCGGAGCCCATCCATGACCTCGCCCGCCCTTCTGCGCGCCCCGGCGCCCGCAACCGGATTGAACAGCCTCGGCTTCGCCAAGGCCCCCGCCGACACGCGCGTTGTGGTGGCGATGTCGGGCGGCGTGGACAGTTCGGTCGTGGCGGCGAAGTTGAAGCAGGAAGGCTATGACGTCATCGGCGTGACGCTGCAGCTTTACGACCATGGCGCGGCGCTGGCCAAGAAGGGCGCCTGCTGCGCGGGCCAGGACATCCACGATGCCAGGCGGGTGGCCGAGCGCATGGGCTTTCCGCATTACGTGCTTGATTACGAAAACAAGTTCCGCGAATCGGTGATCGACGAATTCGCCGATGCCTATCTGGCGGGCGCGACGCCCGTGCCCTGCATCCGCTGCAACGAGCGGGTGAAATTCCGCGACCTGCTGGAAACCGCGCGCGACCTGGATGCCGACTGCATGGCGACGGGCCACTATATCCAGCGCAAGCAGGGCCCGCTGCGGGCAGAGCTGCACATGGCCGCCGACCCGGCCCGTGACCAGAGCTATTTCCTGTTCTCGACCACGCAGGAGCAGCTGGATTTCCTGCGCTTCCCGCTGGGGCATCTGGCCAGCAAGGCCGAGACGCGGGCGCTGGCGGCAGAATACGGGCTGTCGGTCGCGGACAAGCCCGATTCGCAGGATATCTGCTTCGTGCCCAATGGCGACTACGCCGCGGTGATCGAGAAGCTGCGCCCCGGCGCCGCCGATCCGGGCGAGATCGTGGACATGGACGGCAAGGTACTGGGCCGGCATCGCGGGGTGATCCACTACACGATCGGCCAGCGGCGGGGCCTGGGCATCGGGGGCCTGGGCGATCCGCTCTACGTGCTGCGGCTGGATCCCGACCGGCGCCAGGTCGTCGTCGGCCCGAAATCGGCGCTGGCCACCACCATCGTGCCGATCACCGAGGTGAACTGGCTGGGCGACGGGCCCTTCGAGGGCGAGATCGCCTGCCTGGTGCGCATCCGCTCGACCCGTCCGCCCCGGCCGGCGATCCTGCGGCCGCTGGGGCAAGGCCGGGCCGAGGTCGAGCTGCTGGACCCCGAGGAGGGCGTCAGCCCCGGCCAGGCCTGCGTCTTCTACGCGGCCGACAGCACGCGCGTGCTTGGCGGCGGCTGGATCAGCCTGCGTCGGCGGCCAGCTGCCTGATCCGCTGCACCATCGCCCTCAGCCCGTTCGAGCGCTGCGAGGACAGGTGTTCGTCCAGGCCCAGCCGGGCCAGTTCGGCATGGGCGTCGATGCGGGCGATCTCGGCCACCGGCACGCCGGAATAGAGCGCGTGCAGCACCGCGATCAGCCCGCGCACGATCATCGCGTCGCTGTCGCCCTGGAAATCGAAGCGGCCGTCCTTGATGATCGGCATGATCCAGACCTGGCTGGCGCAGCCCTCGACCTTGGTGGCGGGGACCTGCAATGCCGGGTCCATCGCGGGCATCGCGCGGCCCAGCTCGATCACATGGCGGTACCGTTCCTCCCAGTCGTCGAGGAAGTCGAATGTGTCGGCGATGTCTTCGAATGCGGGCGTGGCCATGGCGTATTCCTTTCGTCCACGGGTTAGCGCGGCTTGCGCCCAAGGTCAAAGAGGCTTTATCCATCCGCCGCTTTCCCCTAACAATCAGGCGAAACCAAGGGATGGTGACATGAGACGATTGACCGCGCCGCTGCTGATCTCGGCCCTGCTGCTTGCCGGTTGCGGCGGCCGCTTCGGTGACAGCGGCTGGAACCCGCTTGGCTGGATGGGCGGCGGCGGCGGACGCGACCGCGGCCCCTCGACGCTGGAACCCGTCGGCGGCTATGCCGTCACCGGCGACCAGAGCCCGGCGATCCCGCAGCTGCTGTCGGCCCGGTGGGAGCCGCTGAACGAGGGCCGCCTGCTGGTCGTGACCGGGATCGGGCCGACCAAGGGCTATCACGGCGCGCGGCTGATCACCGCGGTTCCCCAGCCCGAGGGGCGGATTTCCCCGGATGCGGATGGCGTGCTGCGGCTGCGCTTCGTCGCCCTGCCGCCCCCGCCCGAGGCCGCCGCGGCAAGGCTGCCCGCCAATCCGGCGGTGGATGTGATCACGGTGGCGCTGCCCCTGTCCCATACCCAGCTTGCCGGCGTCGCGCGGGTCGAGATCGCCGGCGCGTCGAACCTCTTGTCGATCGCGCGCTGACAGCGGTTGCGCGGCGGCACCCGCCGCGCTAAGCCGCAGCCGTCGGAGGCGTGGCAGAGTGGTTTAATGCACCGGTCTTGAAAACCGACGTGGGTGAAAGCCCACCGTGGGTTCGAATCCCACCGCCTCCGCCACTTCGGTATGAAACCGGGAACGCCGATTCCCGCCGTTTTCCCTCCCTTAGTGGCTACCAGCGTCCTCAACAGGGTTCTTTTGCTGCCTTTGATGTAGATTGCGTCGTCTGCGACTTCGACGTGTTGGGCGAAGGCTCGGACGTGTTCCCGCCGATAGCCGCCATTTCCAAGCCGGAGTCGGGTGCGGGCTTCGCTCGCCAAGGCGACCCGTCCTCCGGCCAGCCATGACGGCAGTTTCAGCAGCAGCATCGGAAGGCGCGCGATCAGCCCGATCAGCCCCTCATGCAGCGTATCGCTGCGACAGAGCGTGCCGTCCAGGTCGACGACCAGCGGAACCCCGGTTTCGGGCGGATCAGGCTCCGATGGCGCATCGGTCGGAGCGGGACCGGCGGGCTGGAGTCGCACCTCTTCCGTCACATGCCGCCCCCGACTGGTTACCAACCAACAGATCGTCGCACGCCGTACTGAACTACACCGGACGTTCGTTCGCCCGGACGACAACTGTCGCCGCCTGCCCGCCCACCGACAGGCAGCGCCCCCCTCGGCCCCGTCAGCTTGTCAGGCCGATCCGGCGACGGATCTCGTCGTCCCTCAGCGAGACCTCGCGGCCCAGGAACTCATCGCCATCCGGGCCGCTCAACCACAGAAGGGCGCGGGCGGGCCATTCGGGCGGGATATGCACCGACCAGTCCAGCTGGCTGACCGGGTTGATGCCGCTCTGCCGGATCGTCTTCTGCATCTCGGTCGCCACCGTGCCCGGCGAAAGGCTGATGGCGCGGATGCCGTCGGCGCGCGCCTCCAGATCGACCGCGCGCGTCAGCATGTAGGCGCCGGCCTTGCTGGCGCAATAGGCGCTCCAGCCCTCTTGCGGGGCATGGGCAGCCCCCGATCCCACCGTGAGGATCGTCCCGCGCCCCTGAGCCCGCATCACCGGAAGCGCGGCGCGCATGCCGTGGAAGACGCCCTTCAGATTGACGTCGATCACCTGCCCCCATTCCTCGACATCGGCCGTGGCCAGGTCGGCGATCGGCCCGATGAGGCCCGCATTGTTCACCAGCACGTCAAGCCGCCCGGCGCGGTCGCGCAGCAGGGCAACGGCGCGCTCCATATCGGCGGGCCGCGCAACATCTCCGGCAAGCGCCATGCCGCCGATCTCGGCCGCCAGCTCGCCTACCGCCGCCTGGTTCCGGGCCATCACCCCGACCAGCGCGCCGGCCTCGGCAAAGGCCCGCGCGGCGGCGGCGCCGATGCCACGGCTTGCGCCCGTGACGAGAACGACCTGGCCGTCAAGATTGACCATCATCTCCTCCTTGCGTTGAACATGCCCCCGAGCCTAGCCGCGGATCCCGGAAGCCGCCAGCGGCGTCGCCCCTGCCCTCGGGCGATCAGGACCGAAGCCGGGGCGGCGAACCAGACCGCCCGCAGCGGCGTTTGGCAGGGTGCAGAGGGGCCGACGCCGCGGGGGTTATTTTATGGGAAGACTGGCCATAGGTAGAGATCTATATATGTGACACATTCGTTGCAGAACCAACAAGAGAGCCTATGCCGCCGATCCCTCCTGACCGCCATCGCGATCCTCTCTTGCTGCTTGCCTTGACCTGCGGGCTGACGCTTGGCTGGCTGCTGGTGGGGCTGGTCCTGGTCGAGACGCCCGAGAAGATGTTCGCCGAAACCGGCCCAATCGAGAGCGCCTCGGCATTCTACCTGATCGTCACGGCATTGTGGCTGGCCAGCGACATGATGCGCCGCAGGGCCCTGGAACGCTGGCATCTGCTGGTGTTCGTGACGGCCGCCGGGCTGCGCGAGCTGGACTGGGACAAGGCGTTCACCGACAGCGGCATCCTGTCGCTGCGGTTGTATTCCGGCACCGCCCCCTGGGTGCAGAAGATCGCCGGCGCCCTGGTCCTGACGCTGCTGATCTGTGCGGGGCTGCGCCTGCTGCGGCGCGATCTGGTGCCCTGGCTGCAAGGATTGCGCCGCAGGCAGGATTGGGCCTGGGTGCTGGCCGTAGCATTGGCGCTGTATGTGATCGCCAAGTCGCTGGACGGGCTGGGCCGCAAGCTGGCGCCCTGGGGCATTGAGCTGTCGGACTGGGCCAGCCGCTCGGCCGGGCGCAGCGAGGAAGTCATGGAACTGGTCGGCGCGCTCTTGCTGATGCAGGGCGCCGGACTGATCTTGCTGCGCCGCCGGCTGCGGTATTAGTCGCCGCATCCCGTATGGCGGAGGGATTCCGATCCCCCCGTCACCTGGCACCGTCCGGTCGGCAGTTGCACAGCGCCCATGCCGCGGCCATCCCGCCGGGCGATGCCACCGCCGCATGTCGCGGGACGGTGCTGATCCGCGCCGAATACGCTGATCGCTGGCGCAGGCCCGTGACCATGGCGCCGCCGCGCGTCACCGACCGAAACGGGGTCGCGCTTGACGGAATGGCGCGCACGCGGGGCCAGCGACGGTCGAACTGGTTCGCGATCCCTCCGCCGCCAGCCAAGTCGACGCGCTGTCCCGACAGATCGCCTCGGTGCCGAACGGTTTCAAGTCCGAAATGGAAACCGCGCTCGAGGCGCTGAAGGACCTTCCCGGTCAGATCGGTGAACTCATCACGCTGCTGGTCGACAAGAGCGCGGAATGGGTGGGCGCGCTGATCGAGATGATCCGCGAGACGGAGGTCGTCGGGGAACTGTTCACCTCGATGGTTAGTGTCGTCATGATGATGTCGCCGAATCTCTGGGCAGAGGCGCTTGGAACCGTTGAAGGATATCTGCTGCCCGAGGTGCTGCGGGCGATCGTCTTTGCGGTGATCGCGGCCCTCAACATAGCTCTTGCGGCACGCCTCGCAAGTTTCGTGGCCAAGGTTCGGGCGGCCCTGGTCGCCTTGGGCAAGATCGGGCCGCTGCTGCTGATGATCTGCGGGGATGCGATAGAGCCTGCCAAAGCGGAAATGGCGCAACTCGCCGGTGTTGCACTTGTTTCGGATGGACGTTGCGCTGACGCCCCATTTCTCTGCAAGCGACTCCGGGGTGAATGGTGTTGCGGCATCCATCGGAAGATCACCTTTCCCTGTGATTCTGCCTGTCATCGGCATGAAACCCAGCCGACCGAAGCCGGCGGAGTGTTTCGTGAGAATGGTGAGGCCGGAATGGATTGTCATCCATGTTGGCGGATCGGGCGGTTCCAGTGCCGTGCCGCAACCGGTCCCGGAGCCACGCCATGTGACGTGTTGATGCGAATAGCCGGACATGAAAGCCCTCGCGCCGGGGGAAGGACGCGGGGGCAAGAAGGCGGTGCTGGGCATCGGCAACCTGCTGGCCGCTGGAGCCACGGCGGATCGTCGGCGCGATATCGGGCTGCACATCCATCAGCGCGAGAATTTCCGCCTGCGAGAGCGTCCGCACCGGCCTCCAGGTGATACGACCCGCCGTGCTGACCGGTCAGATCGACGCGCCGGTCCGCCGGATCGGCCGGTGGCCCAAGGCGTCTGTTCGGCCTCCCACGGATCGATGATCTCTTTCGGCTTGGACCAGTTCATGATCCCGACCAGCGTGCCGCCCATGCCACCCAGGCGCCATCTCTTGATCCAATCCGCCCGGCCGATGACGCCAGTATTGAAATGGCAGCCGACCGCTGCGTCGAACTGGCGCTGCTCGACCGTCATCCCGGTCAGAGCGCGGTAAACCTCCCCCTCATATTTCGCCAGGTCACGGCGGAATACGGTGAAGACGTCGCTCAGCGCGGCATCCAGATCCGCGGACATCCCGCGCGTCATAAGGCCGCACGCCGCCGCTGTCAGGGGCTTTCATGGCTGTCTCCTCGGTGTGGCTGAACAACGGGGCGCGGGCGGGGATTATTCCGCAGCCAAGCCATATATCGGCGATGGCGGCGAGGTCCGTGAACTGGACAGCGCCTTTGCGAAGACGGCGCGGCGGGGGCGTCCGCCTCTGCTTGCCGGTGAACGCAAGGTCCGCATGAACTTCATGATCGATCCGGACATTGCCGCCGCGCTCGAGGATCAGCCCAACAAGAGTGCGTTGGTCAATGCGTTGTCATGGGCAATGGCCCGGCGAGGCGGTCATGAATGTGATTTGCCGCCGCTCGGGGCCGGGCATACCGTCAGGATGGGTCCGATCGGGGCCAGGGGCGGGCATGCAGTTGCCCTTGTCCGCCCCACCGGCCGAGGGGCCGAGAAAGACCGGCGATTACGGATGCGGGCCGCGCTCGACCCGAGATTCGATCTTCCGCAGGTGGTCGAGGATCAGCACCATCCGCTCATCCTGCCGCGCCGTCGCCGTCTCCACAGCCCGGATGCGCGCCATGTCGTCGGATCGCCCCGACAGATTGCCACATGCCCCATGCCCCCGCGACGCCGACCACCAAGCGCGACAAGCATGGTCCTCGTGCTGATCCTGTTATCGACTGCCGGCATCATGCTCATCTCCTCGTTCTCATGTGATGGGTGCGCCTCGCACATGGAAAAAGCCCCGCGCGGGCTGGCAGAATCGTCGGTTCCCCTCATCGATCTGTTCGATTCCGGGTTGCGTTATGTTTAGCACGATATATCGTCAGGATCGGGTAGGTTTGTCAGACATGGCCGGCCAAGCAGGCGGTGCATGTCGCCCCTGCTTGGCTTCCGCTGGAACAGAACTGGATGGGAAAGCCGCGCGCGAGGCGAAGCTGCTCGGGCCTGTTCGCGCCGAACGGCCGCTAGCGAATGTCGACCGATCCCTTCAGCGATTTCGCGATTCAGGCGAGCTCGACCGAGCGATGCCGCGGGTCGGGATTGCGATCACTCACTGACCCATTCTGGGTGCCCGATCTCCTCCAGGGTCTCCATGATCTCATCATGATACTCGGGTTTATACCTGCTGAGAATATTCGCGGAATGCATCCGCGCTTTCTTGGGTTCCAGGTCCACATGGTCAACCGCAAGGAATGCAAGAACCCTGGAGAAATCTCCGGAGGCAATAGTTGAGAACTTAACGTCAAGAACATCGCCAACAACAGACGACCTATAGTAATCAAATAGATCGTCCTGGAATTTCTTGAATTTTACAAACCACCTCTTGTCGAAGTCGATAAGCTCTCTTTTCACCCTGCTTCTGGCTGTTTCATTCGGGATGTTCCAAACACCAGTTTTCTTGGCCAGAATATTTGATGAATGTTGCGCAAGCTTGTTTTCGCGTTCATATATTATTTTCTTCACACCTTCATGCTTCAGAAGCTTGTCGCAGCAAGATCGACTCTGATCTCGCCACATCTTGAAGCCGACAGCGTTGAACCCGCCTTGATCGAAAACACGCTGCACAAACGCATCCTCATCCAGGCGGATTTCGTTCACCTCATCGGTAGTCAAGCCGGAAAAGCTTCCCTTCAAATGCGTCGCCGGCTTCCTGTGAAAAATCTCGCCGTGGCACATGACTTGCGGATGTGATCCCAGCGTTGCCGTCAGGAGCGATGTCCCCGATCGCGCGTTGCTCAGAACAACAAATCTGGTCATGTTTTCGCTGGCCGCCATCTCCCCTCCTTCAGACGCACGGGCTCCATTCGGCGATCAAGTGCCTTTGGCTGAAGCTTGGTTTGCCGCGGGCGATCGAGTCAACCAGCAATATGTCTGATTTGTCGACATCAGCGAGATCTCACCACCTGGGGCTATATCCTCACCCGTCCACCTGATCTTCAGCCCGTGAAGGATGGCCTCCATCTGGCCCGCTACGTCCAGATCATCAGAGACGATCTGCGCTTGAGCATGGTCGCCTTGAGTGGAATAACCCGCGTCGAAAACAACGCGAAGGTGAAGCATGGCGCTGGTCGTTCTTGGCGGATCGAACTCACGATATCGCAGCGGATGGGTCGGAAACCTCGAGCACGTCCTCGGCCACGAGGTGCGCAATCTGTCGATCGGCGCCACCACATCCCTGACCGCGATCTATCGAACGTTCCTCGAGGACGGCCCGCGCCGGGGCGACACGGTGATCTGGGAATATGCCCTGAACGAAGTGAACCACATCAAGGGCGGCTATGAGATCGACCACGTCCTCAAATCCGTGGAACACCTGCTGCGGATATGCCGGCGTGACGGCATCAGGTTCGCTCCTGCCCTCTTCACCCCGCTTCGGGAAGAAGCCGCCGAAGAGCGCTCTCGCTACTATCGAAAGCTGATGGATCTCTTCGAGCACTACGGGATTGCCTATTTCGATGTATCCCCGGCGTTTCGTTCGCTGAAAGGGCTGCAGCGCCTTCCCGACGATCATTTCGCCGACGAACAGCACTATGCAAAGCTTCCCGACCTGATGCAGTTCATCGCCGAGGGCGCCGCAGACCTGGCCAGCCGCGCGACCGTCCCGGATCAGGCCGCGCCGATCTACACCGGCCAGTCCGAGGTCTCGCTGCTGTCGCCGGCGAAAACAGATATCTACGAAAACTCGGTCATGCGCGTGCCCGTCGCCCGGGTGCCGCTCAGGCTTGAAGCCGCCTCCCCCGGCAGGTTGCTGGCGATCATGGCGCTTTGCCGCCCCGATGAGGAGTGCGGGCTGCGCGCCAGGATCAGTCTCGATGGTCGAGAGCGCCGCGGCTTCCGCTTCTCTGCAACCAGCCATCCCTCGTTTCCGAAACCGATCCTCAAGGCGGTCTCCCTTGAGCGGGCGACGGGCGCAGCATGGCCCGTCGAGCCTGGCGAAAGCATCATCGTTGCGCCCGCCAAAATGGGCGGGCGCTTCTTCAACGAATATCTGACGCTCAAGATGCTTTCGAATCCGGTCAAGCAACCCAAGGCAGGCGTGTGTGGATTCCTGATCGAGGAACCCCTGGAGCGCCATGGCGCCCACTAGAACGGCGCTGCAGGCGGCGGCCATCCCGTCACCTGGATCCGCTGGAACCGTATCGTCAGGCCCGGCGACTTGCCGTGCTGCAGGAGCCGCAGGGGTGCGTCGATACGCCCCCGCGCGGTGCTGGCCAGCGGGTAGAGCCTGATCCAGCCGTTGCGCATGTTCGCGCCCGATCTCAGTCATGGCAAGGTCGCCATTCAGCTTCACGAAGGTCGAGACGGCGCGCTCGTGCGGCTGACGCCAGCGTTTGATCTGCCGCTCGGATTTGCCCGCCTGCCGCTCGATGGCCGCGAAATTCACGAACTCGGCCAGCGCCGCCGTGATCGAGACGGGGCTTGTCCATTACGCCGAGAAGGGCAGAGGCTTCCGCCAGAGGCGCGAAAGTCCCATCAGAACGGATAAGCGCCTCAAGCCGTGTGAGCAGGTTGTCAATAGACCCGGCTGCCAGTTCCGCCGCCGGGCGGCAAGGAAACCCGCGCGGCTGCGCCAGCTCCCGCGCCGCCTCATAGGCGGCAGCCGCATCATCGGCTTGCCCGGCTGCCAAGGCTTCCCAATAGGCCATGACCTCGGCCTCGACCGCTGCGGCCTTGATCCTCGCCGCGCGTTCGGAGTCGGTCCAGAGCGTCCGCGTTGCCTTCTGCCGGGGATCGACATGGGCGAACCTTTTGGCACCCGCATCACGGAATACCAGCAACCGCGATCCCTGGTGATGCCCGTCGCCCTGCCTCATGTTCCGGGATTCGGAAGCGATTTCAAGGACGCGGAAGACGAATATGCTGCAGATGCTGGAGATTTCGCAGTCGCATAGCGACTGATTGGTGGAGCCAAGGGGAGTCGAACCCCTGACCTCTTGAATGCCATTCAAGCGCTCTACCAACTGAGCTATGGCCCCACCGGAGGTCTCAGCGGCGCCTTCCGGCGCCGTGTGGAGGGTCGTATATTGGGGACGGGCGGGGGCTGCAAGGGGAAAAATCATCCTCGCCGGCCGAATTCTTGCAAGCCGCCGATGCTGCGGCGAAGATCGCCCGCATCAAGCCCTTTGGCCGGCAGGGAGGCCAGGCATTCGCTGCCCCGAGCAGCGTCGGGACAGGGTCCGCCATCCCGGCACCAGCCCCGGATCAGCCGCCGAGCGCGATGCCCTCGCGGCGAGGATCGGCGCCGCCGGTCAGGCCGTCCGGGGCGATGGCGATGCCCTGCAGGCCCGAGTTCAGCTCGGTCTCGTTCATCTCGAAGCCCATCGCGGCAAGCGCCTCGGAGAGCGCGGTGGCCTCGGTGCCCGCCTCGACATCCATCGGGCCGAAACGGTTGACCAGATGCGGCAGCGCGATGGCCTGCTGCACGTCCAGCCCCCAGTCCAGATGCGCGATGATCGCGCGGGCCACATAGCCGATGATCCGGCTGCCGCCCGGAGAGCCGATCACCAGCACCGGCTGGCCGTCCTTCAGCACGATGCTGGGCGCCATCGAGGAGCGCGGCCGCTTGCCCGGCTCGACGCGGTTGGCGATCGGCCAGCCGGCCTCGTCATGGGTGGCGAAGGAAAAATCCGTCAGCTCGTTGTTCAGCAGGAAGCCCTTGGCCATGACGCGCGAGCCGAAGCCGTTCTCGATCGTCGTGGTCATCGACAGCGCATTGCCCTGCGCGTCCACGATCGAGATATGCGAGGTCGAGGGCAGTTCCAGCGCATTGTCGCGGCCCCACAGCATGGCGTGGCTCCAGCCGGGCTGGCCGGGGGCGACCTCGGGCAGGCTGTCGTCGCCCGACAGAAGCGCGCCGCGCTCGGCCAGGTAGTCGGGGGCGATGAGGCCCTCGGCCGGGATCGGGACGAAATCGCTGTCGGCCATGTAGCGTTCGCGATCGGCGAAGGCCAGGCGCGAGGCGTCGCCGATCAGCCGCCAGCTTTCGGGATTGTCGGCCCCCAGCGCGGCAAGGTCATAGCCGCCCAGCATCCCCAGGATCTGCCCCACCGTCAGCGCCCCGGACGAGGGCGGCCCCATGCCGCAGACATCGTGGTCGCGATATTCCACGCAGACCGGCGGGCGCTCGATGACGCGATAGCGGGCCAGGTCCTCCATGGCCAAAAGGCCGGGATTGTCCTCGGCCCCGCGCACCGCGGCGACGATGGCCTCGGCGATCTCGCCCTGATAGAAGGCGCGGCTGCCATGGGTGGCAAGCGCGCGCAGCACCTCGGCATAGTCGGGGTTCTGCAGCATGGCGCCCATCGCCACGGGCTGGCCGTCGGGGAAGAAATAGTCGCGCGTCGCATCATGCTGCCCCAGCGCCTCGATCCCCTCGCCCGCGACCAGTTCGGCCAGGCGCGGCGAGACCGGGAAGCCCTCCTCGGCCAGCCGGATGCCGTCGGCGAAAAGGCCGGCCCAGTTGGCCCGGCCCCAGCGGCGATGCGCTTCCTCCAGCAGCGCGGGGGTGCCCGGCGTGCCAACCGAGCGGCCGCCCACCACCGCCTCCATGAATTCCAGCGGCTGGCCCGCATCGTCCAGAAACAGCAGCGGCGTCGCGGCGGCGGGGGCGGTTTCGCGCGCGTCCAGCGTGGTGATCTGGCCGGTCTCGGCGTCATGCCAGACCAGGAAGGCGCCGCCGCCGAGGCCCGAGCTTTGCGGTTCGACCAGGCCCAGCACCACCTGCACCGCGACCATCGCATCCGCCGCGCTGCCGCCCTGTTCCAGCACCCGCGCCCCGGCCTCGACCGCCAGCGGATGCGCCGCCGTCACCATCCAGTTCTGCGCCGAAACCGGCCGGCCCTCGGCCTTGGCCGCAAGCGCCGCCTGCGCGGCCTCGCCCAGCCCGGCGAAGGCCTCGGGCGCGCTGCTGTCGGTGGCCGCCTCGGGTGCCACCGCGTCGGCTTCCTGCTGCGCCCATGCCGTGCCCAGACCCGCGCCGCCCAGAACCAGCACCGCAACCCATCCGATCCGCTTCATCGTGATCCCCTCCCTCTTGGACGGGATCAGTCTGGACCCTGCAACCGGACCGTGCAAGGCAGGCGGGTCATTCGGGGATCACTCGGCCTCGGACAGGGCCTTTTCCAGCTCGGGCAGGAAGCGGTTGGTGTAATCCTCGCGCAGCAGCGGGCCGGCGAAGCGGTGAAGCACCCTGCCCTGACCGTCGATGATGAAGGTCTCGGGCGGGGCGGTCACGCCCCAGTCGATGGCGGCGCGGCCGCGCGGATCGGTGGCGATGGCATGGAAGGGGTCGCCGTCCTCCTCCAGGAAGCGCAGGGCGTTGGCTTCGGGGTCCTTCAGGTCCACGCCATAGACCGGCAGGCGCTCGGACAAATCCATCAGCGTCGGATGCTCGGCCCGGCAGGGCGGGCACCAGCTGGCCCAGAAATTGACCAGTTTCACGCCGGGCTCGCGCAGCATCTCGTCGGTCAGCTGTTCCTTGCCGGGCAGCGTGGTCTGGGGCAGCGCCGGCGCCTCGCGCCCGACCATGGCCGAGGGCAGCGCATCGGGATCCTCGCGCCCCATGCCCCACAGGAACATGGCGGCCAGCGCCGCGAAGGCGACGGGCGGCAGCACGACAAGCGGAGAGATCCTAGCCATTCCTTTCCTGCCTTTCCAACTCGCGGCGGGCGCGGGCATTGGCGGCGACGGTCTGCCAGATCAGCGCCGCCAGCAGCGCCACCGAGACGCCATAGGACCACAGCACCGTGGCGGCGTATTTTCCAAGCTCGATCATGCGCGGGTCTCCCTTGCCTGCAAGGCGGCCAGCCGGCGGCGGCGGACCTCGGTCCGGGTGCGGATCAGCAGAAGCGCCAGGAACAGCAGGAAGAAGCCCAGCATCGACAGATAGAGCGGATAGCGATAGACGGCGCTCATCCTTTCGCCCGGCGCGACCGAGAGGCTGGCGCCTTGGTGCAGCCCCTGGTTCCAGAACAGGACCGCATAGCGCGACAGCAGCGCGAAGACCGAGCCGACCAGGCACAGCACGCCGGTCAGGTCGGCGGCGCTGTCGGGATCCTCGACCGCGGCCCACAGCGCCATGTAGCCGATATAGAACAGAAGCAGGATCAGGAAGCTGGTCAGGCGCGGGTCCCATTCCCACCAGGTCCCCCACATCGGCTGGCCCCAGATCGCCCCGGTCGCCAGCGCGATCAGCGTCATCACCGCGCCGATCGGGGCGGCGGCCCTGGCGGCCAGCGCGCTGACATGGTGGCGCCGGATCAGCCAGATCAGCGAGGCGGCCAGCATCATCACCCAGATATTGATCGCCATCATCGCGGCGGGCACATGCAGGAAGACGATCTTGACCGTCGCGCCCTGCTTGTAGTCCTGCGGCGTCAGGAAGCCCCAGACCAGCCCGCCAATGGTGCAGATCGCCGCCCCGGCCACGGCATAGGGCAGCACCGCGCCCGAGAGGCGCATGAACTTGACGGGGTTGGCGTATTCCCAGATCGACATGTGTTTTCCCTAGCGGCGGCGGGGGCCCGGCTCAAGTCACATCAGCGCAGGTTCACCCGCAAGGCGGCGGCTGCGGCAAAAGGTACCAGCGCCAGCACCCCGGCGGTGATCCCGGCCAGGAACAGCATCGGCGTGGCGGTGCTGCCCCCCTCGGCGCCGCGCCGGACGATCTCGGCCCCGAAGATCAGCGTCGGAATGTAAAGCGGCAGCACCAGAAGCGACAGAAGCAGCCCCCCGCGCCGCAGCCCCACGGTGATGGCCGCCCCGAAGGCGCCCAGCATCGACAGCGCCGGCGTGCCGATCAGCAGCGAGGCCAGCAGCCACGGCATCGCCCCGGCGGGCAGGTGCAGCAGCAGGCCGAAGACCGGCGCGGCGGCGATCAGCGGCAGGCCGGTGGTGATCCAATGCGCGAGGGCCTTGATGGCGACGGTGCCCTCCAGCGGCAGGGGGGCGGTGGCCAGCAGGTCCAGGCTGCCGTCCTCGTGATCCAGCGCGAAGATGCGGTCCAGCGACAGCAGGCAGGCCAGCAGCGCCCCGACCCAGAGGATCCCCGAGGCGATGGGCCGTAGGGCCGAGGTCTCGGGCCCGACGCCGAAGGGCACCAGCGCGCAGAGGATCAGGAAGAAGGCCACGCCCAGCCCGAAGCCGCCGCCCGCGCGGGTGGCAAGGGCAAGGTCGCGCTTCAGCAGGGCCAGCATCGAGGGCATCCTTCGCGCGGGAAGCGGGCTGCCGGCGCTGCGCTGCCGGCGGTGGCGAAGCGCCCGGCGCCGCGCCCGCCGCACAGGGCTGCAAGCCCCCGCCGGGCAAGGGACCGGGAGGCCGGGCGCTGCCCGACGGGGGCCGTCGGGCGGGCGCGGGCCGCCAGCCATGCCGGGGAAGGCCGGGGCGTGGCAGGGTGCGCGGGGATCATGCGAAGGCCTCGTTGAAGCCGGCGGGGCGGACCTGCTGGCCGGCCTTCGCGCGATAACCCGCCAGGTCCAGCACCCGCGCCTCTGCCAGCCCAAGGTCGATATGGGTGGCCATCAGCGCCGCGCCCCCCTGCCCCAGATGCGCCCGGATCGCCGTGCCGAAACGGGCGACCGATTCGGCGTCCAGCGACACCGTGGGCTCGTCCAGCACCCAGAGCGGGCGGCGCGTGACCAGAAGCCGCGCCAGGCCCAGCCGCCGCTTCTGGCCGGCCGACAGCGCGGCCGCGGGCCGGTCGGCCAGGTGGGTCAGGTCCATCGCCGCCAGGGCCGGGCCGATGTCGCCGCCGCCGAAGACCGCGGCCCAGAAGCGCAGGTTCTCGGTCACGCTCAGCGCGCCCTTCAGCCCGTCGGCATGGGCGGCATAGGCCACGGCGTCCTCGGCCAGCTCGATCCGGCCGGCGACGGGGGGCTGAAGCCCGGCCACCGTGCGCAGAAGCGTGGTCTTGCCGATGCCGTTCGGGCCGCGCAGGATCAGCGCCTGGCCCGGCGCCAGCGAAAAGGAAACCCCCTCGACCGCCCGCAGACCGCCGCGCGCGACGGCAAGGTCATGGACGGCCAGCAGGCTCACAGCGGCAGAAGCGCGCAGGCGACGCGGCGGCCCTCGGACAGGGTGACGTTATAGGTCCGCGCCGCGGTGGGCGAGGCCATCGCCTCGACCATGATGCCCAGTCCTTCCAGCGCGGCGACCAGATCGGCGGGCGGGCGGGCGATCGCCGCGCCCATGCCCAGGAACAGCACGTCGATGCGCCCGGCCAGCGCCGCCAGCGTCCCCAGATCGTCGAGGCCGCCCCAGGCCTGGGCGCTGGCGCCATCGACCAGCACCGCGCCATGGATCACCTGCCCGCCGGCGCGGAAGAAACCCGGCCCATAGCCGTCGACCGGCACCGCCCCCGCCGCGTAATCGGTCGGGCGCATCGGCATCAGGGCGATTCCTCGGCGCCGCTGAAGGGCGAGGCGTTCTTCTTGGCCTCGTCCTTCTTGCCCCAGTCGCGCCTGACGCCCAGCCACAGCACCAGGTTCTTGGCGACATAGATCGAGGAATAGGTCCCGATCAGGATGCCGAAGGCGATGGCCAGGACGAATTCGCGGATCACGTCGCCGCCAAGGAAGATCATGATCACCAGCACCATCAGGGTCGAGCCCGAGGTGATGATCGTCCGGCTGAGCGTCTCGTTCACCGACAGGTTGATCAGGTCGCGCAGCGGGCGGGTCTTGTACTTGATCAGGTTCTCGCGCAGGCGGTCGAAGACGACCACGGTATCGTTGATCGAATAGCCGACGATGGTCAGCAGCGCCGCGATGGTGGTCAGGTCGAATTTCAGCTGGAACAGCGCGAACAGCCCCAGCGTCACCAGCACGTCATGGGCCAGCGACAGCATCGCGCCGACGGCGAACTGCCATTCGAACCGCATCCAGATATAGGCCGAGATGCCGACCAGCGCCGCCAGCACCGAATAGATCGCGGTGTTGATCAGCTCGCCCGAGACCTTGGGGCCGACCGATTCGACGGAAGGAAAGGTGATCGAGGGATCGACCTCCTGCAGCGCCGCCTCGACGGCGTTGATCGTCTCGGGGGTGACGGCCTCCAGCCCCTCCTGGGCGCTGATGCGGACCAGCGCGACGTTCTGGTCGGCCCGGAAGGTCGGGTCGAAGACCTCGGTGATGGTCACGTCGCCAAGGTTCAGCGGCGACATCGCCTGCCGATAGGCGCCGATGTCGACCGGCTGCGACGATTCCGTGCGGATCGTCGTGCCGCCCTTGAAATCGATGCCGTAATTCATGCCCATGACCAGCATCAGCACGACCGAGATCACCGACAGGACCACGGACAGGCCGAAGGTCGGCACCTGCCAGCGCAGGAAGTCGATCTTGGTATTGTCGGGAACAAGCTTCAGACGGAACGCCATATCACACCTCGATCTGGCGCGGACGTGCGCGCTCGAACCACATGATTGTCAGCAGGCGGGTCAGCCACAGGGCAGTGAAGACCGAGGTGACAAGCCCGATGGTCAGCGTCACCGCGAAGCCCTTGACGGGTCCCGAACCCAGCGTGAACAGGATCGCCGCGACGATGAACGAGGTCAGGTTGGCGTCGATGATCGCCGACATGGCGCGTTCATAGCCCAGCTCGATCGCCCGCGCCGGGCCGCGCGCGCTTCGCAATTCCTCGCGGATGCGCTCGAAGACCAGCACGTTGGCGTCCACTGCCATGGCGATGGTCAGCACGATCCCGGCGATGCCGGGCAGCGTCAGCGTGGCGCCCAGCATCGACAACAGCCCGAACAGCAGCCCCATGTTGATCGCCAGCGCGACCGAGGCGAAGACCCCGAACAGCCCGTAGGTCGCGATCATGAAGGCCACGATGGCCACGAAGCCGACGACCGAGGCGGTGCGGCCCGCGTCGATGCTGTCCTGGCCCAGCTCGGGGCCGATGGTGCGTTCCTCCAGGAAGGTCAGCTCGGTCGGCAGGGCGCCGGCGCGCAGCAGCACGGCCAGGCGGTTCGCCTCCTCGAAATTCATCGAGCCCGAGATCTGCCCCGAGCCGCCGGTGATCGCCTGCCGGATGACCGGGGCCGAGATCACCTCGTCGTCCAGGACGATGGCGAAGGGCTGGCCGACATTGGCGGCGGTATAGTTGCCGAACTTGCGCGCGCCGGTCGGGTTGAAGCGGAAATCGACCGCCGGCATCCCGTTCTGGTCGGTCGCGGGCATGGCGTCGGTCAGTTCCTCGCCGGTGACGACGGGGTTGTTCTCGATGGTGTAGTAGAAGCCGGGCTGGTCGACCGAGGGCAGGACCGACTGGCCGAATTCGACCGGCGCGTCGGGATCGGTGCCGGTGCCGACGACCGAGTTGAAGGTCAGCCGCGCGGTCGTGCCGATCAGCGCCTTCAACTCCTCGGCCGAGCCGATGCCGGGCACCTGGATCAGGATCCGGTCCTCGCCCTGGCGCATGATGGTCGGCTCGCGCGTGCCGACCTCGTCGACGCGGCGGCGGATGATCTCAAGGCTCTGCTGGATGGTGCGGTCGTTGGTGGCGGATTTCTCGGCATCCGACAGCTGCACGATGATCGCATTGCCCTCGGTGCGGATCGCGAGGCTGCTCTGGCCCGCGCCGGTCAGCGAGGTGACGGGCGAGGAATAGCTGCGCACGATCTCGACCGCGCGGCTCATCCCGGCCTGCTCGCCGATCTCGATGCGCAGCGTGCCCTCGGGCGAGGCGACGCGGCGGACCGCGCCCAGCTGGTCGCGCGCCGCCGTCATGTCGCGGCGCAGTTCCGGCCACAGCGAATCCATGCGCGACTTGTAGACCTGTTCCAGCTGGACTTCCGCCAGCAGATGCGCGCCGCCGCGCAGGTCCAGCCCCAGATTGACCAGACCGCTCGGCATCCAGCCCGGCCAGCCGTCGCGCGCGGCGATCAGCTCGGGCGTCTCGACCCCGGTCTTCTCGATCATCGCGACCGCGTCGTTATGCGCCTCGACCCGCTGATAGAACAGGTTCGGGATCGCATAGAACAGGCCAATCACGCAGAGCCCGATGATCAGGATGCGTTTCCATCGGTCAATCTGAAGCATTTCGCCCCGTATCCTCAGCTGTTGGCGGCGACCGGCGCTGTCGCGCTCAGCACCTGCGAGACGGTCGAGCGGACGACGCGGACGCGCACGCCCGAGGCGATCTCGACCTCGAGTTCGTCATCGCGGACCGAGGCGACCTTGCCGATGATGCCGCCCTGGGTCACGATCTGGTCGCCCTTCTTCAGCGCCGAGACCATCTCGCGATGCTGCTTCAGCCGCCGCTGCTGGGGACGGATCATCAGGAAATACATGATCGCGAAGATCAGGATCAGCGGGATGAATTGTGCAAAGGCTGCGCCGGCACCGGCGCCGCCTGCGGCCTGTGCATAGGCGGGGGTCACGAACATGAATGATCCTCTCGGCTGGCGGACCCGCCAGGGTGGCGGACCTTTCGTGAATTGGCGCGCAACCTATCCCCGGCGCGCGCCCTTGGCAAGAAAGCGAGGTCGGGGGCCGGGTCAAGCCCCGCCAACGGTTTCGTTATCCCGAACGGTTCGATTTTTTCCGGCCGCGCGGGGAAGCGCGGGCCCCCCGGATGACGCTCAGGCCCTCTGCGTGGCGGGCTGGGCGGCGGGCTGGGCGCGTTCGACCAGCCGGGCGAAGAAACTGGCGCCGACCGGGGCGACCTCGTCGTTGAAGTCATAGGTGGCATTGTGGACGCCCGGCCCCTCGCCCTGCCCCAGGAACAGGTAGCAGCCCGGCCGCGCCTGCAGCATGTAGCTGAAATCCTCGGCCCCCATGTCGCGCCCGGCATTGTCGTGAACCGCCGCCTCGCCGGCGATCTCGCGCGCGACCTCGGCGGCGAATTCGGCGGCGGCGGGATCGTTGACGGTGGCCGGATAGCCCTCCTGATAGTCCAGCCGGACCTGCACGTCATAGGCCGTCGCCTGCCCGTCGCAGATCTGGGTCATGCGGCGGCGCACCATCTGGCGCACATCGGGATCGAAGGTGCGCACCGTGCCGCAGATATAGGCGGTCTCGGGGACGATGTTGTCGGCGCTGCCGGTATGGATCTGCGTCACCGACAGGGCCAGGTCGTCCAGCGCGTAATGGTTGCGGCTGGAAATGGTCTGGATGCCGCTGACGATGGCCACCGCGGCCACGACCGGATCGGCGGTCAGATGCGGCATCGCGCCATGGCCGCCGCGCCCGCGCAGGTGGATCTCGAACGTGTCCACCGCCGCCATGATCGGGCCGGGCGTGGTCTGGAAGCTGCCCGCCGCCTGGCCGGGATTGTTGTGCATCGCGAAGACCTGTCCGATGCCGAAACGCTCCATGATGCCCTCGCGCACCATGGCGTCGGCACCGCCACCGCCCTCCTCGGCGGGCTGGAAGATCAGCGCCACGCTGCCTGCGAAGTTGCGCGTCTCGGCCAGGTATTTCGCCGCGCCCAGCAGCATCGTCGTGTGCCCGTCATGGCCGCAGGCATGCATCCGCCCCGGCACGGTCGAGGCCCATTCGGCGCCCGTCTCCTCGTCCATCGGCAGGGCGTCCATGTCGGCGCGCAGCCCGATCACCGGCCCTTGTTCCCCGTTGCCCCGGATGATCGCGACGATGCCGGTCCGGCCGATGCCCTCGTGGATCTCGTCGACGCCGAATTCGCGCAGCCGCTCGGCCACGAAGCCGGCGGTCCGGTGGCAGTCGAAGCCCAGTTCGGGATGCTGGTGCAGGTGGCGGCGCCACGCGGTCATCTGATCGGCGAAATCCGCGATGCGGTTCAGAACGGGCATGTGGACTTGGACCTTTCGCTGTGGCAGTCCCGGCATCAGGACCTCAAGCACAGGGGAAATGCAATGGCCGAACCGAAAGCCGCCCGCGATCCGGGGGCCGAGATCGCCCGCCTGATCGACATCATGGCCGAGCTGCGCGACCCCGATCGCGGCTGCCCCTGGGATGTCGAACAGGATTTCGCCTCGATCGCGCCCTATACGATCGAGGAGGCCCATGAGGTCGCCGACGCGATCGAGCGCAAGGCCTGGGACGAATTGCCGGGAGAGCTGGGCGATCTGCTGCTGCAGGTGGTCTTTCACGCCCAGATGGCGCGCGAGGCGGGGATGTTCGATTTCGCCGATTGCGCGGCGGCGATCAGTGACAAGCTGGTCTTCCGCCATCCGCATGTCTTCGGCGAGGAAAGCCGCGACAAGTCGGCCGAGCAGCAGGTCCGCGACTGGGAGGCGATCAAGGCGGTCGAGCGGGCCGGCAAGGCCGAGCGCGGCACGCTGGACGGGGTCGCGATGGGCCTGCCCGCGCTGACCCGCGCGATCAAGCTGCAGAACCGCGCGGCGCGCGTCGGCTTCGACTGGCCGGGCGCCGGCGAGGTGCTGGAGAAGATCTCCGAGGAGACGGCCGAGCTGGTCGAGGCCCGCGACCGGCTGGACGCCGAGGCGCTGGACGAGGAATTCGGCGACCTGCTGTTCGTGATGGCCAACCTGGCGCGGCACCTGAAGATCGACCCGGAACTGGCGCTGCGCCGCGCCAATGCCAAGTTCACCCGCCGCTTCCGCTTCATCGAGGCGGCGCTGGCGGAAGCCGGCCGGCGTCCCGAGGACAGCGACCTGGCCGAGATGGACCGTCTGTGGGACAGGGCCAAGGCGGCCGAGAAGGCCGGGCGGGCGGCGGAATAGCGGCGGTGGCGGGGGGCGCTGCCCCCCGCGGCCCCTGCGGGGCCTTCCCCCCGAGGTATTTGCAAGGAGTGCGAGGGCAGAAGGGTCTCGGGTCAGGCGGCGATGCGCGCGACCTGGTCCAGCGCGGCGTCATAGACCTCGATCCCGCCGCCCGAGCCTTCCGACAGCACCCGTTTCCAGCCGCGCGCGCCGGGCTGGCCGTGAAACAGTCCCAGCATGTGACGGGTGATCTGGTGGAGCCGCCCGCCGGCGCGCAGATGCGCCAGGATGCGGGGGCGCATGGCGCGGGCCACGTCGCGGGGATCGTCGAAGGGCGGCGCCTGATCCCAGAGCCGGTCGGCCTGTCCCAGGATCTGCCAGGGCTGGTGATAGGCGGCGCGGCCGATCATCGCCTCGTCCATATGCGCCAGGTGGTCGCGCGCCTGTTCCAGGCTGGCGATGCCGCCGTTGATGCCCAGCCGCATGTCGGGAAAGGCGGCTTTCATCGCATGGACCAGCGGATAGTCCAGCGGCGGGATCTCGCGGTTCTCGCGCGGGCTGAGGCCCTGCAGCCAGGCCTTGCGGGCATGGATGGTCAGCTGCCGCAGCCCGGCCTGCCGCAGCCGGTCGATGAAGGCGGGCAGCACCTGGGCCGGGTCCTGGTCGTCGACGCCGATGCGGCATTTCACCGTCACCTCGACCGGGCTCGCCTCGATCATCGCGGCCACGCAGTCGGCGACCAGGCCGGGGTCCTTCATCAGCACCGCGCCGAAGCAGCCCGATTGCACCCGGTCGCTGGGGCAGCCGACATTGAGGTTGATCTGCGCATAGCCCCAATCCGCGGCGATACGCGTGGCCTGGTACAGCTCGGCCGGGTCCGAGCCGCCAAGCTGCAGCGCCACCGGATGTTCGGCCGCGTCGTAATCCAGCAGCCGCGCCCGGTCGCCATGCAGGATCGCCGGCGCCGTCACCATTTCCGTATAGAGCAGCGCGCGGCGCGACATCAGCCGGTGAAAGCCGCGGCACTGCCGGTCGGTCCAGTCCATCATCGGCGCAATGGACAGCGTATGCGATTGATCTAACTGCATTCCTGATACATTCAATCCATTGATGAAGCTTGCCCCTACCCTGGACTGCGCCCTGATATCCCCGAATTTTTCCTTCTGCGACTCACTGCACATATGGCGCACAGGAAAATGGCATCGATCACCCGCCTTCCGCTGCCTGCCGGCTCCGGATCAGACATTCCTGCGCCGCGACGAGGCCCGGAAATGGGCGCGTCAGGCCGAGACCAGGGGCTGCCGCCTGACCGATCGTCCCTGGCCCGCCTGAACCTATTCGGCGACCTGCGTGGCCTTCATATACTGATATCTGCGCAGTAGGGAAACCACCCTTGCGACGCTGAAGCGAGCTTGGGAAGGAGAAGACCGGACAGCTCGGTCGCCGCAAGCTGATCGAGTATGCACGTCCCCTCCTGCCTGACGGAGAGGATGCCACTGGGCAGCTCGTCGGATCGCGGCCGCCCGCATTTTGGCAAGCGAGGAGGAGCGGAAAGCCGTCCGGGACCGCTGCCGACGCTCATCCGCGGGCATATGGAACAAAGTGCTTCCCCGGGGCGGCCAGGCAGGGGGCTTCCTTCTCCGGCCCAGGGCATCCAGGTCGAGGTGGTCGAGTTCAGCGACTGGACCACCCCCAATGTCGCGCTGGATGCCGGCGATATCGACATCAATTTCTTCCAGCACCGCCCCTTCATGGAGAACACCGAGAAAGAGCGCGGCTATGATTTCGAGCTGGTCGCGCCCGGCATCCTGCAGAATATCGGCCTCTATTCGCTGCGCCATGACAGCTTCGAGGATATCCCCGAGGGCGGGACGGTCGCCATCGCCAACGATCCGGTGAACCAAGGGGCGCGGCCTGCTGCTGCTGGAACGCGCCGGGCTGATCACCCTGAAGGAAGGCGTGGGCTTCCTTGGCACCGTGGACGATATCGTGGACAATCCCAGGAACCTGCGCTTTTCCGAGGTCGAGGGGCCGCAGCTGGTGCGCGTGACCGGCGACGTGGATCTGGCGCAGGGCTATCCGCATTTCATCGTCGCCGGGGGCGGCTTCGATCCGACCAGCGGGCTGATCTATTCCGGCATCGAGGATCTGCAGTTCAACGTGGGCTTCGTCACCCGCGAGGATCGCAAGGATGACGAGACGATCGCGAAATTCATCGAGATCTTCCAGAACTCGCAGGCGGTGAAGGACCAGATCCACGATTCCTTCGCGGGCAGCGACAAGCTGTATCTGCTGGCCTGGCTACAGCGATGACGCGGGCGCTGACCATCGACGCGCTGCGCGTGTCGGGCCGTGTCGAGGCCGCGCAGGTCGCGTGGCCCGCCGGCCCGGCCGCCGGCACCGTGCGTTTCAAAGGTGTGGGCAAGACCTATCGCGCGGGATCGGGCGACGTGCGGGCGCTGGACGGGATCGACATGGACATCCGGGCGGGCGAGGTCTTCGGGATCATCGGCCGCTCGGGCGCGGGCAAGTCCAGCCTGTTGCGCACGATCAACCGGCTGGAACAGCCCAGCCAGGGCCGCGTGCTGGTCGACGGGCAGGATATCGGCCGGCTGGACGAGGCGGCACTGGTCGCGCTGCGGCGGCGGATCGGCATGATCTTCCAGCATTTCAACCTGCTTTCGGCCAAGACCGTGCGCGAGAACGTGGCCCTGCCCCTGCGCGTCGCCGGCGTGCCGCGCCCTGAACGGGAAACCCGCGTGACCGAGGCGCTGGAGCTGGTAGGCCTGAAGGACAAGGGCGACGCCTATCCCTCGCGCCTGTCGGGCGGCCAGAAGCAGCGGGTGGGCATCGCCCGCGCACTGGTCGGCCGCCCCGAGATCCTGCTTTGCGACGAGGCGACCTCGGCGCTGGACCCGGAAACGACGCTGTCGATCCTGACGCTGCTGCGCGACATCAACGCCCGGCTGGGCCTGACCATCGTGCTGATCACCCACGAGATGAGCGTGATCCGAGAGATCTGCGACCGCGTGCTGGTGCTGGAGGCCGGACGCATCGCCGAACAGGGCCCGGTCTGGCAGGTCTTCGGCGCGCCGCGCCATCCGGCGACGCAGGCGCTGCTGCAACCGCTGCTGAAGGGCCTGCCCGAGGATCTGGCCGCGCGCCTGCACGCCGAACGCCGCAGCCCGCGCGACGAGGTGATCCTGGAACTGGGCTTTGCCGGCCAGCGCCGCCCGGATCTGAGCGCGCTTGCGGGGGCGCTTGGCCGTCGGGGGCGGCTGCTGACGGCCAATATCGACAGCATCCAGGGCCGGGCCGTGGGCCGGGTGCTGGTCGCCGCCGCGCCCGATGCCGATCTGGCGCGGCTGGATGATCTCTGTGACGACAGAAAGGTTCTGGGCCATGCTCTCGCCGCAAATGACTGACCGCCTGTGGCAGGCGCTGCTGGACACGGTGCTGATGGTCGGCATCTCGGCCGGGATCGCGGTGCTGGCGGGGATTCCGCTGGCGGTGTTTCTGGTCACCTCGGGTCCGGGGGGCATCTTTCCGGCGCCGCGCCTGAACCGCATCGTGGGCATGGTCGTGAACGGGTTCCGCGCGGTGCCCTTCATCGTGCTGCTGGTCGCGCTGATCCCGCTGACGCGGCTGATCGCAGGCACCACGATCGGGATCTGGGCGGCGATCGTGCCGCTGTCGGTCTCGGCCACGCCCTTCTTCGCGCGCATCGCCGAGGTTTCGCTGCGCGAGGTCGATCCCGGCCTGGTCGAGGCCGCGCAATCCATCGGCTGCCGCCGCTGGCACATCATTCGCCACGTCCTGCTGCCCCAGGCCCTGCCCGGCATCATCGGCGGCTTCACGATCACCGTGGTCTCGATGATCGGCGCCTCGGCCATGGCGGGCGCCGGGGGGCTGGGCGATGTGGCGATCCGCTATGGCTATCAGCGATTTGACACGGTGGTGATGCTGGTGGTGGTCGTCATCCTGATCGCCCTGGTCTCGGCGGTGCAGATCAGCGGGGATCTTGCCGTCCGGCGCCTGCGGGCGCGCTAGGCTTCGGGTCCGGCAACCGACAGGACGAGGGCGGCGCGATCATTTCGCGCCACCTTCGCATATCGTCAGGATACCGCCTATTCCGCAGCCCCCGCGAACTGCACCCCATCGCCGCCGGGGCGATAGGCCGCCACCGCGTGATCGGCGGGCAGCCGGTCGCCCTGTCCGAACAGCCGCCGGCGCCATGTGCCCGGCGCGTATTCCGTCTTGCAGCTGCCCCGGTCCTGCAATTCCGGCACGACCAGCCGGGCGAAATCCTCGTAGGTCTCGGGCGAGGCGAGGCGCGTCAGGTTGAAGCCGTCCACCCCCGCCGCGCGCACCCAGGATTCCAGCTCGTCCGCGACCTCGGCAGGGGTGCCCGCCGCCAGCGGATAGCGCCCGCCAAGCGCCAGCTGCGCCAGCAGGTCGCGCTTGGTCCAGCCCCGGCTTTGCGCCAGCGAACTGGCCGACTGGATCGCATTGCCCGGCCCGTAGGGGATCGGATCGTCCAGCCCATAGGGCGCGAAGTCGATGCCGGTCGAGGCCGCGAAATGCGCAAGCCCCGCCTCGGGGCTGGAATTGGCGCGGTATTCGGCCAGCTTCTCGGCCGCCACTGCTGCGCTGGTATCGGTCACCACATTGACGCCGATCAGCACCCGCACCGATTGCGGATCGCGCCCGGCATCGGCCACCGCCTGCCGCAGCGCCGTCACCGCCTTCTTCGCCGCCCCCTTGTCGGGGGCCGAGATGAAGACGCATTCCGCATGGCGCGCCGCAAAGCGCAGACCCCGCCCCGAACTGCCCGCCTGCAGCAGCACCGGCGTGCGCTGCGGCGAGGGCTCGGACAGATGCGGGCCCTCGACCCTGTAGAAGCGCCCCTCGTGGCGAATGCTGCGCACCTTGGCGGGATCGGCATAGATGCGCGCGTCGCGGTCGCGGATCACGGCATCCTCGTCCCAGGACCCTTCCCACAGCTTGTAGAGCACCTCCAGATATTCGTCGGCCTGGTCATAGCGCAGGTCGTGGTCGGTCTGCCCGTCGCGGCCGACGGCGCGGGCGGCGCTGTCCAGATAGCCGGTGACGATGATCCAGCCGATCCGCCCGCGCGTCAGGTGATCCAGCGTGGAAAGGCGGCGGGCGAAGGTATAGGGCGCCTCCTGGTTGACGTTCACGGTGACGCCGAAGCCCAGGTGCCGGGTCACCGCCGCCATGGCCGAGACCAGCATCACCGGATCGTTCACCGGCAGCTGCACGGATTCGCGCAGGGTCACGTCCAGCCCGCCGCCATAGACATCATAGCTGCCCAGGATATCGGCCAGGAAGATGCCGTCGAACAGCCCGTCCTCCAGCGTCCTTGCCAGCGCGGTCCAATGATCAAGCTGCGTATAGTCCGCCGAGCGGTCGCGCGGATGGGTCCATTGGCCGTGGTTGATATGGCCCACGCAATTCATGTTGAAGGCGTTGACGATGATCTGCTTGCCAAGCGGCGTGGTCATCAGAGGGCTCCGTGTCGCGGCTGCTGGCCGCCAACAAGCTGTTCGAGCTGACCGGCACCTCGGCCACCATGTCGGCGGATAATCTGGACCGCTACTGGCGCAATGTCCGCACCCATACGCTGCACGATCCGGTGCGCTGGAAATACCACGCCATCGGCAATTACACCCTGAACGGCGTCAACCCGCCCCGACAGGCGCAGCCCCTCTGGCGTCCGGTGCAGCCCGGTGCGATTGTGGGTGATCGGCTGGCGGCCCTTTTCGGGGCCGGCATTGCCGATCCGCTGCCCCGCCAGCACGTCGCCGAACCAGCGCCGTTTCTGGTCGTCGCTGCCCGCCTCGTCCAGCAATTGCAGGACGCCGAAATGGTTCTGCGGCACCTGACCGGCCGAGCTGTCGGCGGCGCAGAGGATCTCGAAGACCTCGACCAGCGTGCGCCGGCCAAGGCCCGGACCGCCATGCGCCACGGGCACGGTGGTCGCGCCCAGGCCGCTGTCGCTGAAGGCCTGCATCTCGGCATGGGGCAGGATGCGTTCGGCATCGCGCGCCGCCGCCTTGGGGGCCCAGTCCGCGGCCAGGTCGCGGGCCGCCGCGATGGCCTCGGCATGGGTGGTGATGCGGGCGGGGATTGCGGCCACGGGCGGGCGCTTGTCCTGATGGGTCATGGTCGGACCTTTCGGCAGGGTTCAGGCAGAGAGGACCGACAGCCCCGGCAGGGTGCGGTCCAGCGCGGACATGATCTGGCGGCGTTGCGCCTCGAATGCCGGGGCGGCGCGGTCGCGCGGGCGGGGCAGATCGACGGGCATCTCCTGCGCGATCCGGCCCGGCTCGGGTTGCATGACGATGACCCGGTCGGCCAACAGGATCGCCTCGTCCACGTCATGGGTGACGATCACCAGCGTCGGGCGCGGGCTGACCGCCGCCCAGATCTGCAGCAGGTGGCGCTGCAGATCCAGCCGCGTGAAGGCGTCCAGCGCCGAGAACGGCTCGTCCAGCAGCAGCACCTCGGGGCGGGCGACAAGGGCGCGGGCGATGGCCACGCGCTGCGCCTGCCCGCCCGACAGCTGCCGGGGCCAGACATGGGCCTTGTCGGACAGGCCCACGCGGGCCAGCGCCTCGGCCACGCGGGCGTCGCGCTCGGCGCGCGGCAGATGCGCGAGGCCGAAGCCCACGTTCTGCGCGACCGTCAGCCACGGAAACAGGCGCGGTTCCTGAAAGACGATGCCGATGGCCGGATCGGGCTCGGACACCACCCGGCCGTCGATCGAGACCCGCCCGGCGCTGGGGCGATCCAGCCCCGCCACGATGCGCAGCAGCGTGGACTTGCCGCAGCCCGAGCCGCCGACGATGGCCACGATCTCGCCCGCGCCGACGGTCAGGTCGACGGCCTCCAGCGCATGGGTGCCGCCGGGATAGGTCTTGGACAGGTGCTGGATGGTCAGCATGGCTTACTCGCTGCTGCGGGGGCTGGATGCAAAGCTGTCCTCCCATCGCAGGAAGGGCGCGGCGGCCAGCGCCAGCAGGCTGTCGGTCAGCTTGCCCAACACCGCGAAGGCGATGATCGCCGCGACGATCTGCGCGGGCTTGCCCAACTGCTGGCCGTCGATCAGCAGATAGCCGAGCCCCGCCGAGGCGCCCATGAACTCGGCCGCGACGACGAACATCCAGCCAAGGCCCAGCCCCGATCGCAGCGCGGTGACATAGGCGGGCAGCACGGCGGGCAGCAGGATGCGCCGGACCATCGCCACGCCGGAGAGGCGAAAGACCCGGCCCACCTCGACGATCTTGCGGTCGACGCCGCGGATCGCCTCCATCACGCCCAGATAGACCGGGAAAAACACGCCGACCGCGATCAGCGCCACCTTGGGCGCCTCGAAGATGCCGAACCACAGGATGAACAGCGGCACCCAGGCGATCGAGGGGATCGCCCGCAGCGCCTGCAGGGTCGGATCCAGCAGCCGGGCCAGACCGCGCGCATAGCCGGTCAACGCGCCCAGCACCGTGCCCGCGACGACCCCCGCGCCGAAGCCCAGGACCACGCGGGTCAGCGTGGCCTGCGCGTGATGCGCCAGATCGCCGCGCGCCGCCAGGTCGGTCAGCGTCGCCAGGATCACCGAGGGCGGCGGCAGCAGCCGTCCCGAGTTCCAGCCAAGCGCCACCACGGCTTCCCAGGCCAGGGCCAGCCCAAGCGGCAGGATCAGCCCGGCCAGCGGCCACAGCGCCGTCAGCGCGGGGCGCGCAGGCCGGGTGCGGGTGGAGGCAGAGGACAGCTCGACCATGATGCGGGCTCCTTTCGCGGGTGCGGGATCAGGCGTTGGGCAGGCGGTCGTCCAGCAGCGCGGCCACGACGCCGGGCACATCGACGCCGGCCTCGATCACGCCCGCCTCTTGCAGCGCCTGACCGGCGGCCAGGATCGCGGCCTGCTGCGCATCACCGATCCGCGGCTGGGAAAGGCCGGTGCGCTGGTCCAGCTGGATGTCGATGACCTCGGGCGAAAGGCCCGTCGCGGCGACGGCGATCCGCTTCAGCTCGTCGGGATTGTCCAGTGCATCGAGGCGGGCGCGCTCATAGACCGACAGCACGCGGGCCGCCGCCTCGGGCTGCTCGGACAGGAAGGCCTCGCGCACGTTCAGGATGCCGTAGGTGTTTGCATCGGCATTGCGGAAGAACAGCTGCGCGTCATCCTCCAGTTCGGCAGCGGCCATCAGCGGGTCGAGCCCCGCCCAGGCATCCACGTCGCCCCGCACCAGCGCGGTCTTGCCGTCGGCATGCTGCAGCAGGACCGTGGTGATGTCGCGCTCGGTCAGGCCCTGGTCGGCCAGCGCGCGGATCAGGAAGATATGCGGGTCGGTGCCGCGCGTCACCGCCACGGTCCTGCCCTTCAGATCCGACACCGAGGCGATCCCGGCATCGGCCCGCGTCACCAGCGCCGTCCATTCGGGCCGCGAATAGCTGTAGATCGACTTGATGGGGTTGCCGTTGATCCGCGCCACCAACGCCGCCGAGCCGGCGGTCGAGCCGAAGTCGATCGCGCTGGCGTTCAGGAATTCCAGCGCCTTGTTCGATCCGGCCGACTGGACCCAGGTGATCGCCGTGCCCTCGGCCGCGAAGGCTTCCTCCAGCCAGCCCTTCTCCTTCAACAGCATCGATACCGGATTGTAGGTGGCCCAGTCGATGCGCAGCTGCGGCAGCCCCTGCGCCCGCAGGATCGAGGGCGCCCCGATGGCCGCCGTCGTCGCAATGGTGGCAGCGGAAAGCAGCAGCCCACGGCGTGAGAAATGAGACATGGTCGTGATCCTGTCGAAATGAGACGCCATGCGAAGGGCGCCGCGTTTAATTGTCGACTGGCATTATCGAGTATTTTGCCCCGGCTTCAACGGAACGGATCGGTCGTTTTCGGGCGATCCAGAGTGATGGCCACCTCCGTCAGGCGCCGCGGACGATCAAATCTTTTCTGTGCCCCTGGCGGCACGCCCCGAATCACACCGCCCGCCCCGCAAGCGACCCTTCGCCGTGGCGGCAAGGATCGTTTCGTGCGGATCGAGACCGGGCGCCATCGCGACGCAGAGGTCGCCCAAGCTGCGGGGCGGTAACGATTCTCTCTTTACCGGCGGCATAAGGAAATATTCGCCCAAATGACGCGCCTGCTTTGGATTGGGAATTGGCCGGGGGCATCGTTAAAATTCACTACGAATATGGTCGTCTTTAAGGAGCTTTCCATGACAACACCAAGATTCGTGGGTTTTGCGGGCTCCTGGAGCAGGCCGTCGAAAACCCGGCAGCTGGTGACGCAGGCCGCCGAATGCGCCGTGGCGCGCTTTGGCGGCTCGGCGCATGTCTTCGACATCGCCGATCTGGGTGCGGGGTTCGGCCTTGGCTCGAATCCTGGCAACGCGCCCGGACTGGATGCGCATTTGCAGGAATTCCTGTCCGCGGATGCGCTGATCGTGGCCAGCCCGGTCTACAAGGGCAGCTATACGGGGCTGTTCAAGCATTTCATCGACCTGATCGACCCGCAGGCGCTGCTGGGCAAGCCCGTGCTGCTGGGCGCGACCGGCGGCGGCCAGCGTCATGCGCTGATCATCGAGCATCAGCTGCGCCCGCTTTTCGGCTTCTTCGAGGCCCGCATCCTGGCCACGGGCGTCTATGCCTCCTCGGCGGAGTTCACCGATGGCCGGATCACCGCGGACGACACCGGCGCCAGGCTGGATCGCGCCGTGGCCCAGTTTGCCGATCACCTGGACCTGTCCCCGGCCCGCCCTGCCCTGCGCGCGCTGGCCTGACCCCCTCCAAGGAAGCATCACCATGAGCACGCCGAAAAAGCGCATCATCCTGAATGCGTTCGACATGACCTGCGTCGGCCATCAGGCCGCGGGGACATGGCGCCACCCGTCCAGCCAGGCGTCGCGCTACAACGATCTGGACTACTGGACCAACCTTGCCATCGAGCTGGAGCGCGGCGCCTTCGACACGCTGTTCATCGCCGACGTGGTGGGGGTCTATGACGTCTATCGCGGCTCGGCCGAGGCGGCCCTGCGCGACGGCGCCCAGGTGCCGGTCAACGATCCCTTCGCCGCGATTTCCGCGATGGCGGCGGTCACGAGGAACGTGGGCTTCGGCATCACCGCCGCCGTGACCTTCGAACATCCCTATCTGCTGGCACGGCGTCTTTCGACGCTGGACCACCTGACCAAGGGGCGCGTGGCGTGGAACGTCGTGTCTTCCTATCTGGACAGCGCCGCGCGCAATATCGGCATGGACCGGCAGATCGGCCACGACGCCCGCTATGATCTGGCCGAGGAATACATGCAGGTCACCTACAAGCTGTGGGAGGGCAGCTGGGAAGACGGCGCCGTCCTGCGCGACCGCGAGAAGGGCATCTTCACCGATGCCCGCAAGGTCCATCCGATCCGGCACGAGGGCGAATATTTCAAGGTTCCCGGCTTCCATCTGTGCGAACCCTCGCCGCAGCGCACGCCGGTCATCTTCCAGGCCGGCGCCTCGTCGCGGGGGCGGCAATTCGCCGCCCGCCATGCCGAGGCGATGTTCGTGCTGGCCACCGGCCCCGAGACCGCCAGGAAGCTGACCGATGCGATCCGCGCCGAGGTCGTGGCCGCCGGTCGCGAGCCCGACAGCCTGAAGATATTCGCCCTGCTGACCGTCATCACCGGCCCCTCGGACGCGGCGGCGCAGCGCAAATACGAGGAGTATCTGGACTATGCCAGCCCCGAGGGCGCGCTGGCCCTCTATGGCGGCTGGACCGGGCTCGACTTCTCGTCCCTGGACCCGGATGCGCCATTGACGGCGGTGGAAAACGACAGCCTGCGCACGACGCTGGAATCGCTGGCCGCCGATAGCGAGGCCTGGACCGTGCGCGACGTGATCCGCAAGCGGTCGATCGGCGGGCTCGGGCCGGTGCTGGTGGGCGGCCCGCAGACCATCGCCGACGCGCTGGAGGAATGGGTCGACGAGGGCGGCGTGGACGGGTTCAACCTCGCCTATGCCATCACCCCGGCCTCGACCACGGATTTCATCGATTTCGTGGTGCCCGAACTGCGCAGGCGCGGGCGCGCGCAGGCCGATTATGCCCCCGGAACGCTGCGCGAGAAGCTGCTGGGCGATCCTGGCGGGCGGGCCCGCGACAGCCACCCCGCCGCCGAATGGCGCGACCATTACAAGGGCCGCGAAAGCGTCGCCGACAGTTCCCGCCCCTCGGCTTTCGAGGGCGCCAATGCACGATTGATCGAGGCCGCCGAATGACCGTTCCCGACATCTTCTGGTTCCTGCCCACCTCTGGCGACACGCGCTATCTGGGCACGTCCGATTTCGGGCGCGCGCCGACCACCGCCTATCTGCGCGAGATCGGCATGGCCGCCGACCGCCTGGGCTATGACGGGATGCTGATCCCGACCGGGGCCAGCTGCCTCGACCCCTGGGTGGCCGCCGCCGCGCTGGCACCGCTCACGCAGCGGCTGAAGCTGCTGGTGGCGTTGCGGACCTCTGTGCAGGGGCCGACCGTCTCGGCACGGCAGGCCGCCGCGCTGGACGAGGCCCTGGGTGGGCGGCTGCTGCTGAATGTCGTGCCGGGCGGCGATCCGCGCGAACTGGCGGCCGATGGCGTCTTCTTCGACCATGACGACCGATACGAGAACGCGAACGAATTCCTGACTGTCTGGAAACGCCTGATGCAGGGCGAGACCGTCGATTTCCACGGCAGGCATGTCCGGGTCGAGGGTGCGCAGAACTTTCACCCCGGCCCGCAAACGCCCTGGCCGCCCCTGTATTTCGGCGGCTCCTCGCCCGCCGCCCATGCGCTGGCGGCCGAGCATGTCGATGTCTACCTGACCTGGGGCGAGCCGCCGGCGGCGGTGGCCGAAAAGATCGCCGATATCCGCAAGCGGGCCCAGGCGCATGGCCGCAGCGTCCGCTTCGGGATCCGCCTGCACGCCATCGTGCGCGAGACCGAGGCCGAGGCCTGGGCCGAGGCCGAGCGCCTGATCAGCCGTCTGACCGATGACGACATTGCCCGCGCGCAGGCGAATTACGCCAGCATGGATTCGGTCGGGCAAAGCCGCATGGCCGCGCTGCATGGCGGCCGCCGCGACCGGCTGGAGGTGGCGCCGAACCTCTGGGCCGGGGTGGGCCTGGTGCGCGGCGGGGCGGGCACCGCGCTGGTGGGCGACCCCGAGACCGTGGCCGCACGGATGCGCGAATATCAGGACCTGGGCATCGGGACCTTCGTGATGTCCGGCTATCCGCATCTGGAAGAGGCGATCCGCTTTGCCGAACTGGTGTTCCCGCTGGTCGGCAAGGACCCCGTGACGCTGCGCGGCGTCGCCCAGACCGGCGGCGCCTTCGACGTGCGCGCCCGCGCCGCCAACTGAAGGACAGACCATGACCCGCCCGATCATCGACATGCGCTGCCGCCCGGCCTATCTGCACGATTTCTTCGGCCGAACGCCCGGCACACCCGATTACGACACCGTGCGCTGGCTGAACCGGCGCGTCGGCACGCGCGGCGACGATCAGCATTTCGCCCGCTCGTCCACGCCCGAGGGCTTTCTGGCCGAGATCGCGGATGCGGGCCTGACCCGCGCCGTGGTGGTGGGTCGCCACACGCCCGGCCAGCACCTGCCCAATGACGACATCGCGGACATCGTCGCGCTGGACCCGTCGCGGCTGACCGGCATCGGCGCCGTCGATCCCGTCGTGCAGGGCGAGGCCGCGGCCCTGTCCGTGGCCGAGCGCGCCATCCGCGACCTGGGCCTGCGCGGCATCGACCTGGAGCCGGGCTTCGGCAGCCCCGCCCGCCACCCCGACGACCGCGCCTATTTCCCGGTCTACGAGCTGGCGCAGGCGCTGGACGTGCCGGTCTTCCTGATGAGCGGGCCGACCACGCCCGATCCGCGCTATAACGACCCCGCCGGGATCGCGGCCGTCGCACAGGCCTTTCCGCGGCTGAAGATCGGCGTCTTTCACGGCTATTGGCCCAATGTTCAGGCGATTCTGGGCTTGGCCTTCCGCTGGGAAAATGTTCACCTGATCCCCGACATGTATCTGTTCCAGACCGGATCCGAGGCCTATGTGCACGCCGCCAATGGCTGGCTGGGGGACCAGCTGCTGTTCGGATCAAGCTACCCGTTCCGGCCCATCGGCCAGTCGATCGAGGATGCGCAGGCGCTCGGCCTGAAGGATTCGATGCTGGATCGGTTCTTCCACGACAACGCCGCGCGGCTTCTGGGGCTGGACCGGACCGCCGCCCTTCACGAGCCCGGAGATGCCGCATGAGCCATGCCCCCGACCGGAGCCCGACCGAGCCCGCCGCATGAGCGCGCCGCTTGTCGCCATCATCGGCGGAGGCTTCACCGGCGCGCTGGTCGCATGGCATCTGGCGCGCCGCACCGGCCCCACGCCGGTCGATATCGTCGTGATCGAGCCGCGCAGGAAGCTGGGCGCCGGGCTGGCCTATTCGACCGCCGATCCCAGCCATCGCATCAATGTCCCCGCCAGCCGCATGACCATGCGGACCGATATCAAGGACGATTTCCACCGCTGGATCGAGGCGCGGGGCATCACCCTGTCGGAGGGCAGCATCACCCCCGACGGCGCGTTCTATCCCCAGCGCGGGCTGGTCGCCGATTATGTCGGCGAGGCCCTGGCCGCCGATCTGCGCGACGGCCGCATCCGCCATCTCCGGACCCGCGCCACGGGCCTTGCGCGGCCCGACCGCTTCCGGATCACGCTGGAGGATGGCGCCCGGCTTCAGGCCGATCACGTCGTCATCGCGACCAGCCACCCGCCCCCCGGCCTGCCCGAGGGCTTCGCCGCGCTTGGCGGCGATCCGCGCCTGGTCGCCGACCCCTCGGATGCCGAGGCCATCACTGACGCGGCCCGCAATGCGCAGCGTGTGCTGGTGCTGGGCACCGGCCTGACCTCGGCCGACGTGATCGCCAGCCTCGACCGGCAGGGCTTTCGCGGCGACATCCTGGCGCTGTCGCGGCGCGGGCTGCGCTCGCGCGGCCATGCGACCGGCTATCCCGACAGCCCCGCCGATTTCGCCAGTGACCCGGCGCGAACCGCACTGGAGCTGCTGCGCCGCGTGCGCGGCGCCGTGGCCCGCGATGCGCAGGCCGGACTGCCCTGGCAGGCAACGCTGGACCGGGTGCGGCTGGACGGTCCCGCCATCTGGGCCGCCCTCCCCCCGCCCCAGCGTGCGCGCCTGGTGCGGCGCCTGCGGGTCTGGTGGGACGTGCATCGGTTCCGCATCGCGCCGCAGGTCGAGGACGTCCTCGACCGCCTGATCGCCGATGACCGCCTGCGCATCCGGGCCGGGCGGATCCGGCACGCCATCGCAGATCCGGCCGGCCTCATCGTCACCTGGTCCCCGCGCCGGCAACCCTCGCGCAGCGAGGTCTTCGACCGCGTGATCCTGACCACGGGTCCGGCCCATCACCAGGTCCTGGCCCGCTCGCCCCTGCTGTCCTCGGCGCGGCAGGCGGGTCTGCTGGATGCCGATCAGCTTGGCCTTGGCCTTCTGGTCGCCGATGGCTGCCGGGCAGTGGGCGCATCCGGCGACCCCGTCCCCGGTCTGTGGGTCGCGGGCCCCCTGGCACGAGGGCATGTCGGCGAGTTGATGGGCATCCCCGAGGTGACGGCTCATGCCGAACAGGTCGCCGAGCGGCTCGCCGCTGACCTTCGGGCTCTCACCAGGGCCGGATCGGATGAGAGTGCCGATGGCGACACCCTCCGCCGGGTTCACTGATCCGTCGATCCGATTCCCTATCAGGTGTTCACGCGCCCCGATCTGAACGCAACTGCCAGAACATGGTGACCCCTGGCGATGGATTACGCGCCCGCGGCGCATCGGTCATGGTCTCTGGCGAATACGGGCGGATGGCGCCGGATGGGCTGGACTTCCCATGTCGCAGCGCCTGCGGCTGCAGAGCGAGGAATGGCCGGCCGCCTCGGCGATATGGCCAGAAACTCGGGGATGGTCAGGCGTGGCATCGCCGCCCACGACAGGTCGGCCCGAATCGGATCTGGACGCCCCTCGATCAGAACCGTCGCCTGGTTGGTGCGGCACGGGTCCGAAAAGACCGAAACCTTCCGCCACCCGGCACGCAATTCTGCCCCCGCAACGGGGTGATCGGCTTCCCAAACTGCCCCCTTGCACTGATGGTCATGATGCCCCCGAGGTTATCCGGGGAGGTGGTGGGAGACGCCGGTCTCGCGGAGTGAGGCATGAGTCCGAGAGCCCGTGGCCGATTGCAAATGCTGCGACAGCCTGACGAGAACCGATTATGGAAAGATCACAGGTGCTGAACGCGTCGTCTCGAAGACGCGCATCATGCGCGATGGGCCAGCTGAAGCTCTACGGAATGAAAGCCGCCTGCGATGAGATCATCGCTACGGCGATCAAGCGGCAACACGAGCCACAGCAGATCGTCGGCGACCTTCTGAATGCCGAGATCAACGACAGCGCGGCATGAGCCGCCACCGGTTCGAGGCCACGCCGAACCGCCCGTTCGATCAATTGCCAGATGACCATGGCGCGGCGATCCTTGGCCAGGGAGGTCGACGAGTTCGCCTTCGCCCCCCTGTGAACGAGACGCTGCTGCGCGATCTGGCAACCGGCGACTTCCTGGGATCCGCAGCGCAATGTCGTGCTGACCGGCGGCACGGGGACGGGCAAATCGCGTCTCGCCGCCAGCATCGCCCGGCCCGGCATCCGGCGCGGCAAGCACGGCGTCGGCATCTCTCACAAACCGATGGCGCCCGATGCCTCGATCTTCAACGTCGTGGACCTGTGGACAGGCTCGACGCTGAAGCCCGCGCGGACAGGTACCACCTTGCCCTCCCAAGCCGAGGGCCAAACGAACCGGCCATTCTCAAGTCACTTCAAGAATTTCCATTGGAGCGCCAATGATCCGAGCGACAATGGCGACGCAAGCCCCCCTGGCCATCCCACCCGATGGCCTTGACCAGATCGCCCCGGTGACCATGGAAGACGAATAGATGCCCGGCGAACGGATCCCGCTTCAACAGCGCCTCGGCCTGCGCCGCAAGGCCCTTGCGCATGTCGGTGACGACCGCCGCCAGCGAGACCCGCATATTGGCCGGAACCGGGATCAAACCGCCCCCCCTCCCGGATCAGCCGTGCCAAGGCATCGGGATCATAGCCGCCGCTGATCCACCATCTCGATCGCGATGTGATTGTCGGCGATAGCCGTGATCACCGGTGCTGTCGCCTCGGCGACAATCTCCACCGGAAGGACGCCTTGCTCCGGCACCGCCGAAGGCATCGCCGCTGGGTCCGGCACAAAACGGGGATCACGCAGCCACTTGAATGTCAGCTTCGCGTTAGCCGCATAGCGATGCGCCACCTGGGCCACCGAAACGCTCGGCGCAGTCGTCTGGAAACAGATCGACGCTTCTCCTCGTCCGTCCAAAGCCGCTTCGTCCGCCGTGCAGAGTGTCCACTATCAATGGCGCACACTATCCCGCACTCTCGGGCCGAGGCAGAGCGGTCAGGCCGGATGGTTGCTATTACTGTTGCGTTGCCGTGCTGCATTCACATTCGATCTGCAAGCTTGTGCCACAGATCTGCACTCTCATATGCCAATAGCGCGGAAATATCTGGTGGAGCCGAGGGGAATCGAACCCCTGGCCTCATCATTGCGAACGATGCGCTCTACCAACTGAGCTACGGCCCCACTGACGTGCTACTTGGACTCGAAACAAGGGCTTGTCAAGCGGTGTGCGACGGCTTCGGTGCGGCTTGACGGGCGCAGGCCGTGGTCAGCGGATCACGTTACGGGATTGCCCGGATTCATTGGGGATTTTTCGTAGGATCACGGCCTGTTCCGGGGGAGAAAGCCGCATCGGGCAAGCGTCATGCGCCCCGGTCTCGGGTCGCTGGGAGCAGCATGACGAGTCGGGCTCGCATCGCCATGGCCACGGCCGGGAGGGTTGGTCGAGTCGCTGCCGAACCGCTCGACGATGATCGCCAAAGGCGCGACCAGCAAGGCCCGACATGCGGTATCGAGCAGGCAGCCCACGAGGAGGTTGCGCAAGGGGCCACGGATGTTGACATTCGAATCGTTCGATCAACCCAGAAATGGCGGAGTCGCGATGTAAATGGTCGCCGGGTCTATCAGCAGAATGACTTGATCGATCCAGACTACGTTGATCCCAACACGGGTCTTACGAACAAGCAGCTTATGGAAGAAGGATGGGCTCCGATAGGACCGGATGGTCGCCCAATCAACCTTCATCATATGACTCAAGACAAACCGGGGCCAATGGCCGAAGTTTCTGAAACATTCCATCATGAAAACAATCGGGCATTGCATATGTACACCAACCAGTACGACAACACATGGGTCGGACCAGATGGGGTTCGTCGTCCATATCTCAGCGCTCCTGAATCGATGAATCGACCCGCGATGATCGCTTTTCCTGCCGGGGTAAAGGTTTGGATTGCGGGCGGCGTGACGGGCATGAGGTGCGGGATGGACAGCCTGGCGTTGAAGGTCCAGCAGGGGCTCGGCCGCGATCCGCACGG
>NZ_QNRC01000026.1 GCF_003709565.1 Paracoccus sigandri
TCACGGTGCTGTCGACCATCCGAAGCTTGTCTGGCGCGATCCCCGCATGGTTCGAGCCGCGTCCAGGATATCCTCCCACAGCCCCGCGAGGGTCCAGCGACGGAACTGGCGGTAGACCGACGACCACCTGCCGAACTCCTGGGGCAGGTCACGCCAAGGCGCGCCGGTTCGCGTTCGGCGCGGCCTCGGACCGGTGGCGGCTCACGCCTCACTCCAGAAAACACCATCCCGAACAAGACGATGATCCGCAGGCTTCCGCCCATTCGGGTGCCGGACGGCACGAATGAAGCCCTCGAAGAAGGCCCACTCATCGTCGGATATCAGGTTGCGCGCCAAGATCATCTCCTACGGAGTGATGAGCTTGAAGCAGAGGTCGCAGGCCGGGGGAAGCCCTTTTGTCAACACGATGTAGATGGCGGCCCCTTTTCCACCATGGCTTCGATGAACGGACCGCCGTTCTTGCCTGCCTGTTCAACGATGGCCGAGACTTGCGTGCAGCCAAGCCGGGGCACCGCGACCCGTTGACGAGAATGAGACCCGCCTCATGGATGCCGATGCGCCCGGCGCTGCCGTGGTCGTTCACGACATGGCGGCTGGCCTGGAGACAGGGCGCCCGGTGGCTCGCCGCGCCGGCAAGAAACAGGGCGACGGTGCCCGCGCCGCAACGGGCCTCGACATGGCCGCGCCGCCGCCCCTGCGAGATCGACCGTCCGCCCGTTCGGAACCGTCCGCGATGGATGAATGCACAAGGATCGCCAGCGGTCTGCCGTCGCAGCCGTCGATGCGCAGCACGCCAAGCGCGGGATCGGAAAAAGCCCGCATCTTCCGTCCCCACCCACCAGCCATGCGGGGCCTCCAGGTCGCGGTTGTTGCTGACCCGGCTCGTGCCGGGGCAGATGATCCTGCCGCTGGCTTCGGACCCATTCGGAGCGGGGCATGAGCTGTTCGGTTGGGCGGGCCGCGATGTCGATCCGGATGTGGTGACATGCCGCTTGGCTGGATCATGGCGGGCGGCCGCATCGTTCTGGGCCGTGCGGCGGGCGTGCTGCTTGCCCCTCGCGCGGCGTTGGCGATGTCGGGCTGATCGCGCAGCCTCCACCGGTGATGCTGATGATCGGCCATACCATGAGGCGCATGTGGCTCCTGTCCCAGCCCATTGTTGCGCGTTCAGAGAACACCACACTGCCGTCTGTCCGCACTGCTGCTGGCAACTCCGCCCTGACGCAGGAGCAGGGGCGAGCAGGCCGCCCGCGCGCCTGTGAAACCCAACAGCGAATTCGCCGTGGCCTGCGGAGGGGGCATGGGTGCCCGCATGAGGGCCCACCGCATCCTTTACCCCGCGGTCGGACGGAGATCGGGCGCGGCGTCCTGAACCAACACCGCCCCGCCGCCAATGCGGTCAAGCGGCGGGGGCACACATGGGGTGAGGTTCTCGCCCCGCCCCTTCAACTCAGCCAGCGTTCGAACCAGTCGAGGGTTCGCTGCCAGGCCAGTTCCGCGGCTTCCTCGTCATAGCGCGGGGTGGAATCGTTGTGGAAGCCGTGATTGGTGCCCGGATAGACATGCGCCTCGTAGGTCTTGCCATGCGCCTGCAGCGCCGCCTCATAGGCGGGCCAGCCGGCGTTGACGTTCTCGTCATGCTCGGCGAAATGCAGGAGCAGCGGGGCGCTGATCCTCGGCACGTCCTCGACCGGGGCCTGCCGGCCGTAGAAGGGCACCGCCGCGGCAAGCTCGGGATAGGCCACCGCAGCCGCGTTCGACACCCCACCGCCATAGCAGAAGCCGGTGATGCCGACCTTGTCGGTGGTCATATCGCTGGCCAGCAGCCAGTCGATGGCGGCGAAGAAATCGTTCATCAGCAGCGTCGGATCGACCTGCTGCTGCAATTCGCGGCCGCGGTCGTCATTGCCGGGATAGCCGCCCTGCGAACTCAGCCCGTCCGGCGCCAGCGCCAGGAAACCCGCCTTGGCCAGGCGGCGGGCGACATCCTCGATATAGGGGTTCAGGCCGCGATTCTCATGCACCACGACCACGCCCGGCACCGGGCCCGCCGCGCCCGAGGGCCGCACCAGATAGCCGCGCACCTCTCCGTGGCCCTCGGGCGAGGGATAGGTGACGTATTCCGCGACGATATCGGGATCGGTGAAGGCGACCTGCTGGGCCAGCGCATAGTTCGGGCGCAGCATCCCCAGCAGCGCCGTGGCGGTCAGCCCGCCCACCGCGAACTTGCCGGCACGGTCCAGGAATTCACGCTTGGTGATACGGCCATGTGCGTAGAAATCGTAAAGCTCCAGCAGCTCCTGCGGAAAATCCTTCGCGGTCAATCTGGTCATCTCATCGCTCCCTGTTGTCCTGCGGCTGGGGCCATTCTGCCACAGAACCGCCCCGGCATGCGCTTTCGCGTCGCCGCTTTTCGGCCCATCCAGCCGGGAAGCCGATCATCATGCCGTGATCGGGGGCCGCGGCTCAGCCCTTCAGCGCGGTCAGCTGGCGCAGGTCCCGCTCGGCGCGGCCCGCCGCCAGCGCGTCCAGATCCGCGACACCGAAGGCCAGGCCGGATCCCAGGGCCGGGCAGGCCAGCGCCGGAACCGCCTGGTCCCGCGCCCGCTCGGCCAGCAGATGCCGGTTCAGCCGCGCCGAGGGCGCCGGGTCGCCGACCGGCAGCACCGGATGCGCCGCACCCGACCACAGCAGCGTCTGCAATGCCTGGTTCAAGAGGCCCGGACGGCCCGCGAAAGGCTGGATCCGCTCCAGCTCGGCAAAGCCGGCCGGGCCCTCGCCCAGCCGCGCCAGCAGCGGCCGGAAGATCCGCGCGTCGCCATCGACCGGGCCGATGCGGGTCTGGAAGACCAGCCCGCCCGGCGCGGGCGCACCCGGCAGCAGCCGCCAGCTCCAGCGCCGCAGCAGGTCCAGATGCGCGGGACCGTCCAGCGGCGCTGCAGGCCGGGCGAACAGGTCGTAGCGCAGCGCCTGGTTGCGGGCCATGTCCTTCAGCGTCTCGCGCAGCGCGATCTCTCGGATCGGGGCGATCACCTGGGCGGCATCAGCGGGCAGCGAGACCGCGTCGATATTCTCGATCGGGGTGGCGCTGCCGATCCAGCCCAGATCGGCGGCGGAAAACAGCCCGGCCACCTCGCGAAAGGACAGCGGGCGGAACACCGCGTTCAGATATTCATGCGCGACATAGGCGGGCGGATCGGCCAGCAGCTTGTCCAGCGTCGGGCCGGCATGGGGATAGAGCTGGAAGAAGCCGGCCCCGGCATCACGCATGGCGCTCAGCGCGCGCAGGCCCTCGGCCACCGGATCGGGCCTGTGGGCGACGGACCGGAAGACTTCGTGGAAGGCGCGGAAGGCGGCGCCTCCGGGCTCGCTCATGTAATGGACGGCGGCGATGCCCATGGGCGCCAGGTGCCGGGCGATGAAATCCGCGATGGCCGAGCGCACGGCATCGCCCACCCAGGACAGGACGCCATGCGTCACGATATAGTCGAATTCGCCCGCCACCAGGCCGGGATCGCGGATGTCGCCGCAGATGAAATCGAGATTCTCCAGCCCCGCCGCGGCGGCGCGGGCGCGGGCGGTCTCGATATGTCCGGGGTCGATGTCGATGCCGGTCAGGCGCATCCCCGGATTGGCCGCCGCCAGCACCGCCGCGGCATAGCCCTGCCCGCAGCCGATCTCGCACCAGCGCGCGCGGGCGGGATCGGGCGCGGCACGGCCCAGGGCGGCCGCGACCGAGGCGATCCAGGCCGGTGCCTGTTCGCGGTGGAAGAAGGCGGGATAGGCGGTCCCGCGAAAATAGTCCTGTGCGGGGTCGCGGGTCATGGGCGCTCCTGAAGGGAAACGGCGCTGTTCCGGGTGACGCGCCGGTCATGGGGCGTCATATCATAGAAAATCACTCGGAAACAAATGCCGGAATCTCCGGCCCCTGCGCTTGCCGTGGGTGCAGAAGCCGCCGGGCAGTCGGGCGGCTTCCGGCGGGATCGCCGCGTTCAGCCCCAGACCTCGACGAATTCCCGCCATTCCCGCGCGGCCATGCCGCTGTCTTCCTGCGTCACCACCTCGCCCGCCAGGCGGCGCTTCAGCACGGCGGCGGCCTGGGCGGACAGGCTGACCGCGTCCAGGCGATAGTCGCGGAAGGCGGCGAAGGCGGCGGGGACCCAGTCGGCGACGATGCCGCACAGCGCCTCGGCATAGGCGCGGATCTCGTATTGCGCATGGGGATCGGCGCGCAGACGCAGGAAATGCAGAAGATTGTGCAGATCCACCTTCCAGTACCACTGGGTATAGATATTGGCGGGCAGGTTCATCCGCGCCAGTTCGCGCGCCAGGCCCTGCTGGCCGTCCTGGCTCAGCATCGATTCGTAGTGGTCGTAGCTGCGCATCGCATCCTCGCGCAGCAGGGCCAGGACGCGCTGCGCCTCCTCGCCCTCAAGCACCTCGCCCCGGCCCTGGTTGTTGACGCTGGACTGGGCGGCCAGATGCTCGGGCGCGGGGATGTAGAATTCGCGGTCCAGGATCGAATAGCGCGCCGAATATTCGTTCACGTTCGCGGTGCGGTGGCGGATCCACTGGCGGGCGACGAAGACCGGCAGCTTGACGTGCAGCTTGACCTCGCACATCTCGAAGGGGGTCGAATGCCAGTGCCGCATCAGGTAGCGGATCAGCCCCTGATCGTTCTGCACCGACTTGGTGCCGCGCCCATAGCTGACCCGCGCCGCCTGGCAGATCGCCGCATCGTCGCCCATATAGTCGATCACCCGGACGAAACCGTGATCCAGCACCGGATGGGCGGTATAGAGATGCCGCTCCATCCCCTCGGACACCACGCGCAGGGTCTGGCCCGGCGCCTGGCGCAGCGCGTCGATTTCGGCCTGCTGTTCGGGGGTGACTGGCGTATTCATGGTGGTTCGTCCCTGAGAGTGCACATGATCTTGTGCCACCGCCTCCCGAGTCGTTCAACCCCGATCCGGCAGCCCGCGGTCGGACCTGCGGGTGGGAACGCCGCGCGGGGCGATGCGTTTGCCTGGGCTGCGTTTGCCTAGCGGGGGCGGCTGTGGCAGTCTGGCCGCCGGAACGAAGGAGAGCATGATGGAAATCCGCTATCTGCACACCATGGTGCGCGTGCAGGACCTGGACAGGACGATGGCGTTCTTCAGGCTGCTGGGGCTGGAGGAAACGCGGCGCATCGACAATGACAAGGGCCGCTTCACGCTGGTCTTCATGGCGCCTCCGGGCCAGCCGGAATGCCCGGTCGAGCTGACCTGGAACTGGGACGGCGACGAGGGCCTGCCCTCGGACAGCCGCCATTTCGGCCACCTGGCCTATCGGGTCGGCAATATCTACGAGCTGTGCCAGAAGCTGATGGATGCCGGCGTGACCATCAACCGCCCGCCGCGCGACGGGCACATGGCCTTCGTGCGCAGCCCGGACAACGTCTCGATCGAGCTGTTGCAGGAGGGCGATTCCCTGCCCCCGCAGGAACCCTGGGCCAGCATGGAGAATACCGGCCACTGGTAGCAATATCAGGGCGGCGCGCCCCCTCACACAAAGGCGCGCCGCCCCATCGCGGCCCCGGCAGCGCCGAGGGAACGGGGCAAGCCCCGCCGCGGGCCGCGATCAGTAGATATAGCGGATCTGCTCGGTCCAGAACCGTTCGATCCGGCGGGTCTGCAGGTTGACCATCTCGATCGGCGGGTCGTCCAGCACGCCGGACATCGACAGCCCCTCCGCATGGCGCATGAACAGCTCGCGCACGATGTCGCGCACCTCCTGCCCCTGCGGCGTCAGCCGGACCCGGACCGAGCGGCGGTCCATGTCGCAGCGTTCATGGCTGACATAGCCCATCGAGACGAGCTTCTTCAGGTTGTAGCTGACATTCGAGCCCTGATACATCCCGCGAGAGCGCAATTCGCCCGCCGTCACCTCGGCCGTGCCCAGGTTGTAGAGCAGCAGGGCCTGCACCGGGGTCAGGTCGTTGCGCCGCAGCCGCTCGAACTCGTCCTTCACCAGATCCAGCATCAGCCGGTGCATCCGCTCCAGCAGTTGCAGCGTTTCCAGATAGGCCTCGGTGGTTTCGGGCGCGTGGTCGGCTGCGGGCGCCTGGGTCGGCGCGCGGCTTGCCTGGGGGATGTGCGATAGCATGGCGGGTGTGGGTCCAGTCTTGCGTCTCATTCCAGGCACTATGGCCCAGAAAACCGAATCTTCGGTTAATGGCCGCGAAGATGGTCCCGCACCCCCCAACCTCAGGACCGGCGCGGCCCCCCGAAACGCTCGGCCGCATGGGCCGCGATCCGCTCCAGCAGCGCGGCAAGCCCGGCCGGGCCCGCCGGCTTGTCGCCCGCGCCGATGCGGGCGGTGATCCACAGATACAGGTCCTGGTCGTTTTCCTGCAGCAGCTGCTCATAGCCGTCCAGCTCGGCCGCCGACAGCTCGGCCAGGGGCCCGTCCGAGAACGGCCCCAGGATCAGGTCCATCTCCTTCATGCCGCGCCGCCAGCTGCGCATCCGCAGGCGCCGCAAGCGAATGTCCCGCGTCTCTTCCTCGGCCATCGCGACTGCTCCTTTCATCGCCGCGCCCTTGCTTGCCGATCCGGACCCGAGGGCTTATGCCTTCGATCGGGTTTTCATCAGCGGGGGCGCCATCATGGGCTTTCTTTCGGACAGGCTGGCGCGGGTCAAGCCGTCGCCGACCATCGCCATGACCACGCGCGCAGCGGAACTGCGCGCCGCAGGGCGCGACATCATCGGCCTGTCGGCCGGAGAGCCCGATTTCGACACCCCCGCCCATATCCGCGAGGCGGCGAAGGCCGCCATCGACCAGGGTCATACGCGCTATACCGCCGTCGACGGCACCCCCTCGCTGAAACGCGCCATCGCCGCGAAATTCGCGCGCGAGAACGGGCTGGACTACGCCCCCGCGCAGGTGACGGTAGGCACCGGCGGCAAGCAGATCCTCTATAACGCGCTGGTGGCGACGCTGAACGAGGGCGACGAGGTCGTCATCCCCGCGCCCTATTGGGTCAGCTATCCCGACATGGTGCTGCTGGCTGGCGGCCGGCCGGTCATCGTGGAATGCGGCATCGAGGACGGCTTCCGCCTGTCCCCCGAGGCGCTGGCCGCCGCGATCACGCCCCGGACGAAATGGCTGATCCTGAACTCGCCCTCGAATCCCTCGGGCGCGGGATATGACCGGGCGCAGATGCAGGCGCTGACCGATGTGCTGCTGGATCACCCGCAGGTCTGGGTGCTGTCGGACGACATCTATGAACACCTGGTCTTCGACGGGTTCGACTTCGTCACCCCCGCCCAGGTCGAGCCGCGCCTGAAGGACCGGGTGCTGACCATGAACGGCGTCTCCAAGGCCTATGCGATGACCGGCTGGCGCATCGGCTACGGCGCCGGCCCCGAGATGCTGATCCGGGCGATGGCCAAGCTGCAGTCGCAATCGACCTCCAACCCCTGCTCGATCAGCCAATATGCGGCCGAGGCGGCGCTGGAAGGCCCGCAGGACTATATCGCCGACAGCCGCGCCGTGTTCCAGCGCCGCCGCGACCTGGTCGTGGCCGTGCTGAACGAATGCCCCGGCATCGCCTGCCCGACCCCGCAGGGCGCCTTCTATGTCTATCCCTCGATCGCCGGGCTGATCGGGCGGAGCTCGGCCGCGGGCACGCGGATCGACAGCGACGAGGCCTTCGCCAATGCGCTGCTGGAAGAAACCGGCGTCGCCGTGGTCTTCGGCGCGGCCTTCGGCCTCAGCCCCCATTTCCGCATCTCCTACGCGACCGGCGACGAGCAGCTGGCCGAGGCGGTGGCGCGAATCCGCCGGTTCTGCGAGGGCTGCAACTGATCCGGGGCACGGGCGTTTCCCAAGGGCACGAGCAGACAGAAGGAGACGAGATGTTGTCCCCCCAAGCCCTTGCCCGGAACGCCCTGGTGGTGGTGGCCGACGGCCATTGCGCCATCCTGCTGCGCAACCGCGCCAGGCACGGCCTGGAGCTGGAAGAGACCCGCCGGCTGACCCAGCAGGACCTGACCGATGGCGAACTGGTCGAGAATTCCTCGCGCGACATCGACGAGGCGGCCTTCGCCGCGCGGCTGGCCGATCACCTGAACGGGCTGGTCCTCAAGCAGAAGGTCGAGGAACTGGCGATCATCGCCGACCCCTCGACCCTGGGCGAGATGCGCAAGAAATATCACAAGGAACTGGAACAGCGCCTGAAACGCGAAATCGCCAAGACGCTGACCAATGCCGACGTGAAGACCATCGAGGCGGCGCTGGCCTAGCCCCCCGATCCCCGCCTCCGGCCGCTTCTTCGTTGTCCAAATACCCGCGCCGCAGGCACGCCGCCCGAAACGGGCGGCGTTCGCCTATCGCGCGCCCCGGCCCCCATCTTCGCGCGGCGCCTGCCCCGCGCCCGGATCATCGCCAGGGGGCGGATGATCAGGATCCGAGGTCAGATGGCAGGGGATCTTGAAACGCCGGTTCTTCTCGGCCCGGCGTTGCGACCAGCGCTCCAGCCAGGCCGACCAGCGTTCGCGAAGCCCCCGCCCGCCCATGCCCGTATGCCCTACAGCGCCGTCCAGCCGCCATCGGCGCTGATCGTGGTGCCGGTGATCTGGGCCGCCGCCTCGCTGCACAGGAAGACGGCGGTGTCGCCCAGCTGCTCGACGGTGACAAAATCCTTCGAGGGCTGGCGCTCCAGCATCACCTTCTCGATCACCTCTTCGCGGCTCATGCCGTATTCCTTCATCGTGTCCGGGATCTGCGCCTCGACCAGCGGGGTCAGCACATAGCCGGGACAGATGGCGTTGCAGGTGATCGGCTCGCGCGCGCATTCCAGCGCCGTGACCTTGGTCAGGCCGACCACGCCATGCTTGGCCGCGACATAGGCCGACTTGTAGGGGCTGGCGGTCAGCCCGTGGGCCGAGGCGACGTTGATCACCCGCCCCCAGCCCGCCTTGCGCATCAGGGGCAGCGCCGCCGCCGTGCAATGGAAGGCCGAGGACAGGTTGATCGCGATGATCGCGTCCCATTTCTCGGCCGGGAAATCCTGGATCGGCGCGACATGCTGGATGCCGGCATTGTTCACCAGGATGTCGCAGGCGCCCGCCTGCTCGACCAGGGCGCGGCATTCGCCGGCATTCGACATGTCGGCCTTGATATAGCGCGCCGTCACGCCATGTTCGGCCGCCAGTTCCGCGGCAAGCGCGTGATCCTCGTCCCGGTCGGTGAAGCTGTTCAGCACCAGGTCCGCACCGGCCCTGGCCAGCTGCCGCGCCACCCCCAGGCCGATCCCGGAATTCGATCCGGTGACGATCGCGGTCTTGCCTTCAAGGAACTTCTCGAACATCGCACTCTCCCTGGCTGCGTGTCGGGCGGGCCGTCATCGGGGCCGCCATGCGGGGGCGAGGATGGGCAAAAAAAAGCGCCCGCACAAGGCGGGCGCAAGTCATGAGGCAGGTTTCATACAGGCAAGAAACCTATCGAGCAGTAAGGCATTTATACGCGAACGACCGTCCGAGTCCAAGGCTGTTCTTCGGGCCGCCATTGACGCCCCCGGACTCAGCCTGTTGAAATCGCGGCGAAATGAAGAACAACGAGGCAGCGGGCAATGCGAATCTTCAAAATCCCTAACAAAAGCGCGATCAAACGCAGGTTCTTGCGGATTTTCGCCGTCGTTTCGACTGTTGCAGCAATGCCGCTGACAAGCCTCGCCGAGCCCGCCCATGGCATTGCTATGTATGGAGAACCTGCCTTGCCAGCGGGCTTCGAGTCGCTTCCCTATGCGAATCCCCAGGCCCCGAAGGGCGGCACGATTCGCCTGGCCGAACCGGGGGGATTCGATTCCCTGAAGCCCTGGGTGCTGAAGGGAAACGCCGCCTGGGGCGTCGGCGTGCACCTGGCCGAGACACTGATGTATCGCTCTCTGGACGAGCCGTTCACGCTTTACGGATTGCTGGCCGAGTCGGTCGAAACCGATTCCGAACGCAGCTGGGTCGAGTTCACGCTGCGCCCTGAGGCCCGGTTTTCGGACGGTTCGCCCGTCACTGTCGAAGATGTGATCTGGTCCTATCAGACCCTGGGGACCCAGGGTCATCCGCGCTATCACGGCGCCTGGTCCAAGGTCGAGACGATCGAGCAGACCGGCGAACGCAAGCTGCGGCTGACCTTCAACACGAAGGACCGCGAATTGCCGATGCTGATGGGCCTGCGCCCGGTGCTGAAGAAGGCGCAATGGGAGGGCAAGGATTTCGCGCAATCGGGGCTGGAGGCGCCGATCGGCTCGGGGCCCTATGTCGTCGACCGCGTCGATCCCGGCCGCTCGATCACCTTCCGCCGCAATCCCGACTATTGGGGCAAGGACCTGCCGCTGAACCGCGGGCTGCACAATCTCGACGTGATCCGCTACGACTATTTCGGCGATGCCAATGCCATGTTCGAGGCCTTCAAGGCCGGCGAGGTGGACATCTGGCGCGAGCTGTCCTCGCGCAAATGGGAAACCGAGTTCAACTTTCCCCGCATCACCAGCGGCCAGGCGCTGAAGGCCGAGATCCCCAATCAGCGCCCCTCGGGCATCATCGGCCTGGTCATGAACAGCCGCAACCCGCTTTTCGCCGACTGGCGCGTCCGCCAGGCGATGATCGAGGCGTTCAATTTCCAGTTCATCAACAACACGTTGAACGGCGGCGTCGATCCGCGCATCACCTCGTATTTCTCGAATTCGGCGCTGGCGATGCAGCCCGGACCGGCCGAGGGGCGCGAGCGGGAATTGCTGGAACCCTTCGCCGAACAGCTGCTGCCCGGCACGCTGGAGGGCTATGCCCTGCCCGAGGGCAACGACCGCGCGCTGGACCGTCCCGGCCTGCGCCGTGCCCTGGCGCTGCTGGAGGAGGCGGGCTGGACCGTCCAGGACGGCCGCATGGCCGATGCCAACGGCCGGCCGCTGAGCTTCGAGATCCTGCTGAACCAGTCCGGCAGCGCGATGCGCACCGCCTCGGAAACCCAGCAGATCGTCGACATCTATACCGAAGCACTGCGCCATCTGGGCATCACCCCGCGCGTCACCCTGCTGGATGCCGCGCAATTCGTGGAACGGACCAACAATTTCCAGTTCGACATGACCTGGTTCGAACGCGGCCTGTCGCTGTCGCCGGGCAACGAGCAGTTGCTCTATTGGGGCGCGGCGGGCGTCGAGCAGCCGGGCAGCCGCAACTGGATGGGCATGGACAGCCCCGCCGCCGAGGCGATGATCGAGGCGATGGTGAATGCCGAAAGCGACGAGGATTTCACCGCCGCCGTCCGGGCGCTGGACCGGGTGCTGACCGCCGGGCGCCACGTGATCCCGGTCAGCTTTTCGCCAAACTCGCGTCTGGCTCATTCGGCCAAGCTGCATTATCCTGAACGGAAAACGCTATATGGCGACTGGCCGGGCTTCTTGCCCGAGACCTGGTGGCAGGAGGCAGAAAAATGAGAGCAGCAGTTTTGGTGGTTCTGGCATGCGCGATGCTTGCCGGGTGCAATACCGTCGCGGGGGTGGGTGAGGACATCACTGGCGTCGCGATGTGGGCCCAGAGGGGCATCGGAGGGGGTTATTGATGAAGTGGCGCCACGTTCAGGAGAATTGGCCCGCCTTCTATGAGGCGATCGCCGACAAATGGCCCGAAATCGACGAGGCCGAGCTGGACGAGATCGACGGCGATCAGCGCGCCTTCATCGCCTATCTGGCCGAAGTCACCGGCCAGGAAACCGACGAGGTGCGCGACGAGTTGCGCGAATGGCTGGCCGGAGAGATCCCCTCGGACGTCGTGATGGACCCGATCCACGACAATCACTCGATCGCGCTGTCCGCGAAATACGTCCCCGAGGGCGAGGACGAATATGCCAACGACGACCGCTTCGGCGGCGATGACGAGGACTGACGCCCCCGCGGCCCCGCGATGCCCAGGCGCCCGGTCCCGCGACCGGGCGCCGGCTTTTTGGGCCGTCGCGGGTGGTTGAAGCCGGGGCGCCGCTGCGGGTAAGACGGGGCAAGGCCCGCCGGCCTGGCTGAAACAGGCGGAAGGAACGCAATCCCTTGTCCATGACTCTCAGGATCGCCATCGGCAGCATCGTGGTCGGGCTGGTCGTGCTTGCGCTGAAGACGCTGGCCTGGTGGCTGACGGGATCGGTCGCGCTGATGTCGGATGCGCTGGAAAGCACGGTGAACGTGGCCACCGCCATCGCCGCCCTGATCGCCATCCGCGTCGCCGCGAAGCCCGCCGACCGGGGCCATCCCTACGGCCATCACAAGGCCGAGTTCTTCAGCGCCGTGCTGGAGGGCGTGATGATCATCATCGCCGCGCTGCTGATCATGCGCGAGGCCTGGCACGGTCTCATGGCGCCCCGCCCGATCGAGGCGCCGATGGCCGGGCTGATGATCAACGGCGCGGCCGGGGCGCTGAACGCGTTCTGGGCCTGGGTGCTGATCACGCGCGGCCGGGCGCTGAAATCGCCGGCCCTGAAGGCGGACGGGCACCATCTGCTCAGCGACGTGTGGTCCTCGGTGGGGGTGATCGGCGGCGTGCTGCTGGCGGTGGCGACGGGCTGGACGGTGCTGGACCCGATCCTGGCCGGGCTGGTCGGGCTGCATATCCTGTGGCAGGGCTGGAAGGTCACGGCGCATTCGCTGAGCGGGCTGATGGACGAGGCGGTCGAGGAGAAGACCCTGCAGCAGATCCGCGACATCATCTCGGACCGCGCGACCGGCGCCATCGAGGCCCATGACCTGCGCACCCGCCATGCCGGCCAGGTGACCTTCATCGACTTTCACCTGGTCGTGGACGGCCAGACCACGGTCGACGACGCCCATGCGATCTGCGACCGGATCGAGCAATCGCTGCAGGCGAAGCTGCCCGAGGCGCAGATCACCATCCATGTCGAGCCCGAGCACAAGGCCAAGCATTCGGGCGTCCTGGTCATCTGAGCGGCGGTTCAGGCCGGTTGCTGCAAGGGCCGGGCGTTCTTCGCGTGGCGCGCCAGCATCTGCCGCGCCTTCGGCCCCTCGACGATGGGCAGGCGCGGGCTGCGCGCGGCCTCGTCGCGAAAGATCATCCGGTATTCCCGCGCCAGCGCCGGGGGCAATGCCGCCATCGCCTGCCTGCCGGGATAGAAGCTCTCGCTCCAGCAGCCATTGGCGGACAGGACCTCGTGCCGGTCGAAGACCAGGTGCAGATAGCGCGTCCCGCCCTCGGGCCGGGGCTGGGTGACGCCGGGCAGCACCAGAAGCCGCCGGGCGGCCACCAGCGAGGGGCAGCCCAGCATCCGCTGCGAAATCGCGCTGTCCACCATCACCCGATGCTGGGGCGAGACCGCCAGATCGCGTTGCGGCACGCCCGGCCCCAGCGCGCCGGCGGCGATGACGACCGGCCACAGGTTGGGCCGGTCGCGCAATTCGTCATGCCCCAGCCGCCGGTCGCGAATCGCCCGCAGCGGGCGCGCCTGCCCGTCCAGCGTCAGCACCGGATCGCCCGGCTTCAACTCCTCGACCGGGCGCGGCCCGGCGGGCGTGGCGATCAGCGTGCCCGCCGTGAAGCAGACCACGTCCAGATGGATGCCGCGCAGGTTCTCCAGCGTCATGCCCGGCAGGTGGATCCGCCCGCTGCCCGCCGCTTCCGGCAGGGTGATGACCACCGATCCGTCCGACTCCTCGCGCGAGGCCGCGACCACCTCGTCCAGCGTCGCGAAGGAGGTGCCAAGGTCGATCACGTCGCCCTCGTCGGGGTTGAAATCGGTGATCAGGTCCACGCCGCCATTCACGCCCACGCCCGTGAAGCGGTCCGCCCCCGCCCCGCCGGTCAGCGTGTTCGAGCCCTCGCCCCCGTCCAGCGTATCGTTGCCGGCGCCGCCGAACAGCCGATCGTCGCCGCCGCCGCCCAGCAGCAGGTCGTCATTGACCCCGCCATAGATATCCTCGTGGAAGAACTGCCCCTGCACCGTGGTCAGCGCAGAGCCCGGCGTCTGCGCCGACATCAGCACCATGCGCCCGAAATCATCCGCCACCCGCGCCGCGTCGCCTTCCAGCCCCTCGATCGCCGCCGCCAGATCGGCGTAATGGGGCGAGAACGAGGTCGCGCTGGCGCTGAAGAACGGCTCCTGCCCCGGCAGGCGCAAGCTGCCGGCCCGCGCGATCGAGCCGATCAGATAGGTCTCGGTCGCCCCGTCGCCGTCGACGTCGAATTCCAGGAATGTCGCGCCGCCGCTCATGCCGCCCAGGATCTCGGCGCCGGTGATGTGGAAATAGCCGCCCTGATCCTCGCCGACCCATTGCTCGATATGCGCCCTCGGCGACAGCCAGCCGGTGGATTCGTGCAGGGTGCCGTTCTGCTTGTCCAGCGAAACGCTGGCATTGGGATAGCCGGTGACCGTGACCATCCCGAACAGGTCGTCGGGATCATTGGCGATCAGCAGCGGCGCCGAGGGCCCGGCATAGAATTCGCCCGAACTCAGCCGCGCGCCGACATGCAGGCTCATGTCGAACCCGGCCAGCACGTTGTCGGGCACCCCGTCGAAATTCGTGTCCTCGCGATAGGCGCCCCAGGTCGAGCTGTCGGCGGGCAGGGTATAGTCCAGCTCGGTGGTCAGGTGCCGCTCGGCCTGGCCGATCAGGCTGCTCTGGGGCACCGCGTCGGCGGCACCGCCCGGCGTCGGATTGTGGTTGGCGCTGAAATAGATCCCGCCGCCCAGATGCGCGCCCGAGAATTTCACGTCGACCGAGGCGAGATGGACCAGTTCCTGCGATGCAGGATCGACGATTCTGACAGCCATGTCGTTTCATCCGAGAAGGTGGTTCTGCGGATCGGAACAGCACTGGTTACCTGTCGAATCTGAACGCCAAGGTCCGATTACTCTCCTTGTGATTGTGTCACGGCGTTAACCATATCTCAATAGGTTAATATCGCAGACAAATAGAGCAAATAGTAAGGAAAACCATAGGTTACCCTGGATATCTCAGGCGAAAGATGGCAGGGAAACCGGCAGGCCGGGTCGGGCTTTCAGGCGTCCAGCCGCAGCCAGACCGGCACATGGTCGCTTGGCTTCTCGCCGGCGCGGGCTTCGCGGTCCACCTCGGTCTCGATCATCAGGTCCGCCGCCTGCGGCGACAGCAGCAGATGGTCGATGCGGATGCCGTCGTCGCGGCTCCAGGCGCCGCCCTGATAGTCCCAGAAGGTGAAGGGGCCGCGCGTGGCGTGGGGATCGCGGATGCGGATCGCGTCGGTCCAGCCCTGGTGCAGGATCCGCCGGAAGGCCGCGCGGCTTTCGGGCAAGAACAGCGCGTCCTCCACCCAGTTCGCCGGGTTGGCGGCGTCGCGGGGCTCGGGGATGATGTTGTAGTCGCCCAGCATCACCACCGGCATCTCGCTGGCCAGCAATTCGGCCGCGCGCAGCCGCAGCCGCTCCATCCAGGCCAGCTTGTAGTCGTATTTCGGCCCCGGCGCCGGATTGCCGTTGGGCAGGTAGAGGCCCGCGATCCGCACCGCGCGCTGGCCGATCACCGTGGCCTCGATATAGCGCGCCTGTTCGTCCGCGTCATCGCCCGGCAGGCCGCGGGTCACGTCCTCCAGCGCCAAGCGCGACAGGATGGCGACGCCGTTGAAGCCCTTCTGGCCATGGGTCTCGACCGTCCAGCCCAGGTCCTCGAAATGGGCGCGCGGAAAGCCCTCGTCGACCGACTTGATCTCTTGCAGGACCACGACATCGGCATTGGCGCCCGCCAGCCAGTGGCTCAGCGCCTCGATCCGCGCCTTGACGCCGTTGATGTTGAATGTCGCGATCTTCATTGCCGCCCCCGCCTGCCAGACATGGCGCAGGCATAGGGGATTTCGGCCCGCAAGGCCAGACGGGCCTCAGGTCATGGGCCTCAGATCGAGAAGGACGTCCCGCAGCCGCAGCTGGAGCTGGCATTGGGGTTGTCGATCACGAAACGCGCGCCGATCAGCTCGTCGGAGAAGTCGATCACCGCCCCGGCCAGATAGGGCAGCGAGACCGGGTCCACGACCACGGCCTGGCCGGCGCCTTCCAGCACCAGGTCGTCGGCCTCGGCCCGGTCCAGCCGGATGTCGTATTGGAAACCCGAGCAGCCGCCGCCGGCAACGGCCACCCGCAGGGGGCGCGTATCGCCGCCCTCGTTGATCTCGGCCAGGCGGGCAAAGGCGCGTTCGGTGACTTTCGGAGGCAGGTTCATGGGGCGTTCCCGTTTTCGTCCGTGCGCGGTGAATATAGGTTGCCCGCGCATCCCTCGCAAGGAACGGCCCTCAAAGGAGCTCCATGACCGCGCCCTATGCCTGCCAGCCCGACCACAGCCGCGGCCGCCTGCACGCCGAGCAGCTGTCCACCTTCCGCAGCCCATGGCAGCGCGACCGCGACCGGATCATCCATTCCAGCGCCTTCCGGCGGCTGAAGCACAAGACGCAGGTCTTCGTCGAGCATGACGGCGAGGCCTATCGCGGCGACTATTATCGCACCCGCCTGACCCACACGATCGAGGTAGCCCAGGTCGCCCGCACCATCGCCGGCGCGCTGGACCTGAACACCGACCTGGCCGAGGCGGTGGCGCTGGCCCATGACCTGGGCCACCCGCCCTTCGGCCATACCGGCGAAGACGCGCTGGCCGCGCTGATGGAGCCTTACGGGGGCTTCGACCACAACGCCCAGGCGCTGCGCATCGTCACCCGGCTGGAACGGCATTACGCCGATTTCGACGGGCTGAACCTGACATGGGAGACGCTGGAAGGCATCGCCAAGCATAACGGCCGGGTGCTGGAGCGCGACGCGATGGGCCAGCCGATCCCCGCCCCGCTGCCCTATGCCCTGGCCGAGGTGAACGCGGCATGGGACCTGGAGCTGCACACCAATGCCAGCGCCGAGGCGCAGGTCGCCGCCGTGGCCGACGACGTGGCCTATAACCATCACGACCTGCATGACGGGCTGCGCGCCGAGCTGTTCACCGAGGAGGAACTGGCCGAGCTGCCGGTGATCGGCCCGGCCTTCGCCGAGGTGGACCGGCTGCATCCCGGCCTGGACCGGATGCGGCGCCGCCACGAGGCCTTGCGCCGCGTCTTCGGCGTCATGGTCGAGGACGTGATCGCGGTGGCCCAGAACCGGCTGGCCGGGCTGCAGCCGCAATCCGTCGACGAGATCCGCGACATGGACGGGCCGATCATCCGCTTTTCCAAGCCGCTTTATCAGAACATCAAGGCGATCAAGTCCTTCCTGTTCACGCGCATGTATCGCGCCCCCTCGGTCGTGGTCGAGCGGCGCAGCGCCACCGCCATGCTGAACGATCTGTTCCCGCTGTTCCTGGACGATCCCCGCAAGATGCCCCCCCAGTGGCATTCCATCGCCCTGGCCGCCCCGGACCGGACCCAGCGTGCCCGCGTGGTGCTGGATTACGTGGCGGGGATGACCGACCGCTACGCCATTGCCGAACATCAGCGCCTGTTCGGCGCGCAGCAGGCGCAACCCGGCTGATAAATGGCAATGACCTGAACCGTCGCCGCCCCGGCCGCGTTAGGCTGGAGTCAACGGAACAGGAGGATTGCACCATGATCACCCGCAAGGGCTCGGCGCATTGGGAAGGCGGGCTGAAGGACGGCACCGGGCGGGTCTCGACCCAGTCGGGGGCGCTGTCCGAGCAGCCCTATGGCTTCAACACCCGCTTCGAGGACAAGCCCGGCACCAATCCCGAGGAACTGGTCGGCGCCGCCCATGCCGCCTGTTTCTCGATGGCGCTGTCGATGATGCTGGAACAGGCCGGGATCACCGGGGCGCGGATCGACACGGTCTCGGCCATCTCGCTGGACAAGGAGGGCGAGGGCTTCGCCGTCAAGAAGGCGCATCTGACCACCACGATCAGCGCCGAAGGCGACAAGGCCGAAATCGAGGAACTGGCGCGAAAGGCCAAGGAGGGCTGCCCGATCTCGAAGCTGCTGAATGCGGAAGTCACGATGGACGCCACGGTCTCGTGATGCTGATCCGGATCGGGCACGAGATCACCATCGAGGCTGAGCAGGACACGCCGCTGATCTGCCTGGTGACGCCGCATGTCGCGCGGCATGGCGATTTCACCGGCCCCGAGCTGGTCCAGACCGATCCCCAGGTCCCGGTCCACAGCTATTTCGACCTTTACGGCAATATCTGCCGGCGCATGATCGCGCCGGCGGGCCGCTTCACCCTGCGCGGCGACGTCACCCTGCAGGACAGCGGCCGGAAGGACCCGGCCGACGAAGCCGCCGCCGAATGGCCGGTCGAAGCGCTGCCGGACGATGTCCTGCTGTATCTCAACGGTTCGCGCTATGTCGAAACCGACCTGCTGAGCCAGGAGGCCTGGGACCGTTTCGGCAATCTCGATCCGGGCTGGAACCGGGTCGGCCAGGTCGTGGACTATGTCCACCAGCGGCTGCGCTTCGACTATCAGCAGGCCTGCGCCACCCGCACGGCCGCGGATGCCAATCGCGAATGCGTCGGCGTCTGCCGCGACTTCGCGCATCTGGCGCTGGGGTTCCTGCGCGCGCTGAACATCCCGGCGCGCTATGTGAACGGCTATGTGGGCGATATCGGCGTGCCGCCCGTCCCCGACCCGATGGATTTCGCCGCCTGGATCGAGGTGTTCCTGGGCGGCAGGTGGTGGACCTTCGATCCGCGCAACAACCAGCGCCGCATCGGCCGCGTCGTCGTTGCGCGCGGGCGCGACGCCACCGACGTGCCGCTGCTGAACAGCTTCGGCCAGCACCGGCTGGAGGAATTCACCGTCTGGTGCCACCCGGTGGACGAGGCGGGCAACCAGCTGGACGGAATGCGCCTTGCCTGATCCCCGCCGGGCGCCCGTCGCGGATCCGCATCTTTCAGACCATCATTTCCTTGGTCGCCGTCAGCTTCAGCTCGGGATGGTCGCGCTCGATCCGGTCGATGTCCCATTGCAGCCGGGTCAGATAGACCAGATCGCCGTCATGGTCATGCGCCAGGTGGCCCTTGTTGGCATTGGCGAAGGCGTCCAGCTTCTCCTTCGGTCCCGTCACCCAGCGCGCGCTGGTGAATTGCGAGGATTCGAACCGCACCGGGATGCCGTATTCCAGCTCGATCCGGCTGGCCAGCACCTCGAATTGCAGCGCGCCCACGACGCCGACGATGAAGCCCGAGCCGATGGCGGGCTTGAAGATCTTGGCCGCGCCTTCCTCGGCGAATTGCATCAGCGCCTTTTCCAGGTGCTTGGCCTTCATCGGGTCATTCGCGCGCACCGCCTGCAACAGTTCCGGCGCGAAGCTGGGAATGCCGGTGAAGCGCAGCGCCTCGCCCTCGGTCAGCGCGTCGCCGATGCGCAGCTGGCCGTGGTTCGGAATGCCGATGATGTCGCCCGCCCAGGCCTCTTCGGCCAGCTCGCGGTCGGCGGCCAGGAACAGCACCGGGTTCGTCACCGCCATCGGCTTCCTGCTGCGCACATGGGTCAGCTTCATGCCGCGTTCGAAATGGCCGCTTGCCAGGCGCACGAAGGCCACCCGGTCGCGATGCTTGGGGTCCATGTTCGCCTGCACCTTGAAGACGAAGCCGGTCACGGGCGTCTCCTCGGGCGCGATCTGGCGGGTGGCGCTGTTCTGGGGCTGCGGGGCGGGGCCGTAGGTGCTGATCCCCTTCATCAACTCCCGCACGCCGAAGCTGTTGATCGCGCTGCCGAACCAGATCGGGGTCATGTGCCCTTCCAGGAAGGACCGGCGGTCGAATGCCGGCAGCAGCTCGCGCGCCATCTCGACCTCTTCGCGCAGCTTGGCCAGCAGGTCGGCGGGCACATGCTCGGCCAGCTTCGGATCGTCGAGGCCAGAGATGCTGACCGATTCCGCCACCCGGTTGCGGTCGGCGCGGTCCATCAGCTCCAGCCGGTCGTTCAGCATGTCATAGCAGCCGATGAAGTCGCGGCCCACGCCGATCGGCCAGCTGGCCGGGGCGACGTCGATGGCCAGGTTCTCCTGGATCTCGTCGATGATCTCGAAGGTGTCGCGGCTTTCGCGGTCCATCTTGTTGCAGAAGGTCAGGATCGGCAGGTCGCGCAGCCGGCAGACCTCGAACAGCTTGCGGGTCTGGCTTTCCACGCCCTTGGCGCCGTCGATGACCATGATCGCCGCGTCCACCGCCGTCAGCGTGCGATAGGTATCCTCGGAAAAATCGCTGTGGCCGGGCGTGTCGACCAGATTGAAGCGGTGGCCGTCGAAATCGAACGACATCGCCGAGGCCGAGACCGAGATACCGCGATCCTGCTCCATCTTCATGAAGTCCGAGCGCGTGCGCCGCGCCTCGCCCTTGGCGCGCACCTGGCCGGCCATCTGGATGGCGCCGCCGTAAAGCAGGAACTTCTCGGTCAGCGTCGTCTTGCCCGCATCGGGATGCGAGATGATCGCGAAGGTCCGGCGGCGGGCGATTTCGGGCGGAAGATCGGGGCGGTTTGTCATGGCGCGCGATGTAGCGCGCCCTGCGCCCGCGCGCAATCGCCCGCACCGCCGAATCGCCGCCCCATGGGTCCGCGGCCCCGTCCCGTATGGCGTTGGCAGGCAGAAATCGCTAAAGATTGACATGAATTTGTTAAAAACAGCATTATCGGGTGTATCCAAAAAGGCTACATTTCAGAGAGTTTAGGCATTAAGATGAAGACCAGCCCTTTGCAGCGCTGTGCTTCGATTTGCATGAAGTGAAAATGACCATGGCCCTTGACGCGACATATGATCATCTTTTGCGCCTGCTTGCCAATCGTGGCCTGGCCTGGCTGAGGGACCAGATCCAGTCCCTGCCCGCCCGACTTTCCCCCGCCGATCCCGCCCTTCCGCCGCTGGCGATGGCCGCGCGGCTGGCGCCGGTCCTGTCGGGGCTGCGCGGCACGCCCTCGCCGCTGGAAGATATCGTCGGGCAGCGCCTGGACGCCGCGCTGGCCCGTCGCGTGGCCGGACTGGCCTGGCGCGACGAAACCGATGCCGAGCGGCTGGCGCCCTTGCTTGCCGGCTGCCGGGCCGCGGCGGGCGGAGAACCGCTGTGGCAACTGGCCCGCCAGCAGCTGGCCGCCCATCCCCCGCGCGACCTGGCCGAACGGCTGGAACTGGCGGATCCCCCCGATCCGGCCCTGATCGCCGAGATCGAGGAACTGCTTTCCCGGCCGCTTCCCAATTCGGACCTGACCGATTCCCAAATCGATCTCTTTTATCGCACATTAACCCGCCTGTATTGTTTCGGCGCCCGCAGGCCGCGATTTATTTCGGCAAGGATATTCGGAAAGGCTTTTGAAAATTGTCTGCACATTTCCGAATGGGCAAGGACGAACAAGAGCCTGACCGCCATCGCCCAGATGGTCACCTGTCTGCGGCTGATCGATCCCGACCATGACGTTTCCGAATTGCTGGCCGAGGTGATTCCCTGCCAGCGCCCCGACGGCTCTTTCCCGGCGCGCTGCGGCTGGTCGGACCGCCCGCAGGATTTCGAGACGGGCGCGGCGCCGACCCTGGCGGTGGTCGCGGCGCTGCACCTGGTCACCTGGCGCCGCTGGCACAGCGCCCTTCCCGCCCCGGCCTCCACGCAGCCCCTGCACGCCTGCCGCGACCAGATCGCCGCGCGGGTCGTGGAGCGCCGGGCCGAGGCGGAGGCTTTCCCCCGGTCCGACCGGCTGATCGCCGCCGCCTCGATCAGCCGCGCGACCGGGCGCAACGGCTTTGCCCTGCTGGGCCTGCAGGGCCATGCGCCGGGCCGGGCCGACATGCGGCTTCTGGCGCTGCGGCTGTCGGGCTTCCCCGAGGCCATCCGCCATGCCCGCCGCACGCTGTCGCTTGGCGCGCCCCTGCAGGACCTGCTGTCCCTGGCTCCGCGCCCCGAGGATTGCCCGCGCCTGCCCGCCGCCCTGCGCTGGCTGCAGCAACCCCAGGTCCCGCAGGCCGGCGATCTGCCCGGCGATCTGTTGCGGCAATGGGACCGGGCCGCGGCCGGGCGCGACGAAACCGGGTTCCTGCGGCATTGCGAACTGGCCCTGCAGCACCGCCCGGCCCGGCCGACCGCCCGGATCAGGGCCATGGCCAGCTATCTGGCGCAGCGCGAGTTGCGCGCCTTCCTGGCCCGCCCCCGCGCGCCGCTGCCCGAATTGCTGCACCGGCTGGACCGGCTGAGCCTGCTGGCCCCGCTGTTCGAACCCGAGGCGCGGCTGGCCGCCGCCGCCTGAGCCGCCGCCTGAACCCGGCGCGACCTCAGAACAGCCCTTCGACCTGCCCCAGATCGTTCAGCCCGATACTCTCGGCCGCCGGGTGGCGCGGCAGGCCGGGCATGGTCATGATCTGCCCGCAGATCGCCACCACGAACCCCGCGCCGGCCGCCAGCCGCACCTCGCGCACCGGGACGACATGGCCCTCGGGCGCGCCGCGCAGGTTCGGATCGGTCGAGAAGGAATATTGCGTCTTGGCGATGCAGACCGGCAGGGCGCCGTGGCCCGCCGCCTCCCAGGCCGCCAGCTGCTCGCGAATGCCGGGCGCGGGCTCGACATGGGCGGCGTGATAGATGCGGCGGCTGATCGTCTCGATCTTGCCAAACAGCGGCATATCGTCGGGATAGAGCGGCTGGAAATCGGCCCGCCCGCCCTCGGCCAGCGCCACCACCTCCTGCGCCAGCTCCTCGGCCCCCGCGCCGCCCTCGGCCCAATGCCGCGCCAGCACCGCGCGCACGCCGCGTTCGCCGCAATAGTCGGTCAGCGCCGCGATCTCGGCCTCGCTGTCGCTGGCGAAATGGTTGATGGCCACGACCACCGGCAGCCCGTATTGGCGCATGTTCGCGATATGGCGGCCCAGATTGGCGCAGCCGCGGCGCAGCGCATCGACATCCTCTTGCCCCAGGTCGGCGCGGGCGGTGCCGCCGTTCATCTTCAGCGCCCGCACCGTCGCCACCAGCACCACGGCCGAGGGCGTCAGCCCGGCGATCCGGCACTTGATGTCCAGGAATTTCTCGGCCCCCAGGTCCGCGCCGAAACCGGCCTCGGTCACGACGTAATCGGACAGGCGCAGGGCGGCGCGGGTGGCGATGGCGCTGTTGCAGCCATGGGCGATATTGGCGAAGGGCCCGCCATGGACCAGCGCCGGATTGTTTTCCAGCGTCTGCACCAGGTTCGGCTGCAGCGCGTCCCGAAGCAGCACCGTCATCGCGCCATCCGCCTTCAGGTCGCGCGCGGTCACCGGCTGGCCGTCGCGCGCATAGGCGACGACGATCCGGCCCAGCCGTTCCTGCAGATCGGCCAGGTCGCGGGCCAGGCACAGGATCGCCATCACCTCGGAGGCGACGGTGATGTCGAAGCCGCTTTGCCGGACAAAGCCGTTGGCCGCGCCGCCCAGGCCCAGCACCACCTCGCGCAGCGCCCGGTCGTTCATGTCCACCACCCGCCGCCAGGCGATCCGGCGCATGTCGATGTCCAGCGCATTACCCCAGTGGATATGGTTGTCGATCAGCGCCGCCAGCAGGTTGTGGGCCGAGGTGACCGCGTGGAAATCACCGGTGAAATGCAGGTTCATGTCTTCCATCGGCACGATCTGGGCCATGCCGCCGCCGGCCGCCCCGCCCTTCATGCCGAAATTCGGCCCCAGGCTGGCCTCGCGGATGCAGATCGTGGCGCGCTTGCCGATCCGGTTCAGCGCGTCGCCAAGCCCGACCGTGGTGGTGGTCTTGCCCTCGCCGGCCGGGGTCGGGTTGATCGCCGTGACCAGCACCAGCCTGCCGTCGGGCCGGCCCTCCAGCGCGGCCAGCGCGTCATGCGAGATCTTCGCCTTGTCGTGGCCATAGGGCAGGATCTCGGCCGGCGTCAGCCCCAGCTTCGCCGCGATTTCGGCAATGGGTTGCTTTTCCGCCTCGCGTGCGATCTGGATATCCGACTTCATGGCTGCCCCCCTCTGGCTTGTCCCTTCTCCGGTCTAGCCGATCCGGCCGGCCGATGCCACGCCGCTGGCATCTTGGCCATCGGCCAGCACTTCGGCCACGCCTTGGCGCAGGTCGGGCAGCAGCTCGGTCTCGAACCAGGGGTTGCGGCGCAGCCAGCCGGTATTGCGCCACGAGGGATGCGGCAGCGGAAAGACCCGCGGGGCGTGTTCGCGCCAGGCGGCGACGCTGGCGGTTACGTCGCGGCCGCCCAGATGCCAGCGGATCGCATGGCCGCCCACCAGCAGCACCATGCGCGGGCGCAGCAGCGCCATGATCTGGTCGCGCCATGTCTGCGCGCAGATCGGCGGCGGCGGCAGGTCGGCGCCCTTGGCGTCATAGCCCGGAAAGCAGAAGGCCATCGGCACGATGGCGATGCGGTCGCGGTCGTAGAAAGTGGCCTCGTCGACGCCCATCCATTCGCGCAGCCGCTGGCCCGAGCGGTCGGTGAACGGCCGGCCGCTGTGATGGACGCGCAATCCGGGGGCCTGCCCGGCCACCAGGATCCGCGCGCCCGGCCTGAACCAGACCACCGGACGCGGGGAATGCGCGGTGGCGGTCGCGGCGAAACGCTCGGCGCAGAGGCGGCAGGCGGAAATCCGGGCTTCAAGCTGGGACATGTCTCTGATTTAGTGCAAATGCCGCGCGAAAAAATCCCCCCTCGTCAAGGTTTGCTTGGTCAATCGGGACGAAACTGGACAGAATGCCGGCAGCGACCTATGTTCCGCCGGGGCAGGTCGGGGCAACCGGCATGGCGTGCCGGTCAGTATGTTACGGGTGAAGGCGATCAGCCATGCTGGAATTCGACAATGTCTCGAAGTCCTTCTGGACCGGGACGCGGCACAAGGTGATCCTGGAGCGTGCCTCCTTCCGGGTCGAACTGGGCCGCTCGCTTGGCATCCTGGCCCCGAACGGCACCGGCAAGACCACGCTGATCAACATGATGTGCGGGCTGGAGAAACCCGATGAGGGCAATATCCGCAGCACCTGCCGGGTGTCCTTTCCGCTGGGGTTCATGGGCGGGCTGGTCAGCCGCCATTCCGCCAATGAAAACGCCCGCTACATCGCCCGGATCTATGGCCTCGACCCCGATTATGTCGAGGCGTTCTGCCGCTGGCTGACCGATATCGGCGAATATTTCGACATGCCGGTCGGCACCTATTCCGCCGGGATGCGGCAGCGTTTTTCCTTTGCGCTGCTTCTGGCGCTCGAATTCGACATCTACCTGATCGACGAGGGGATGCCGCAGACCACCGATGTCGAGTTCAACCGCAAGGCCGGTTCGGTCCTGTTCGAGCGGCTGCGCAATGCGACGGTGATCGTGGTCTCGCACCAGGCCTCGACGATCGAGAAATTCTGCCGCACGGCCGCGATCATGCGCGACGGCAAGCTTTACATGTTCGAATCCCTTGATGAGGCCAAGCAATATTATGACTACACCGCCTAAGGCGCGCCGCTTCCACGCCTCGCCCGACGAATCCGTCCGCCCGGCCCCGGCCAGCGCGCCGCAAGGCACCGCCGCCCCGCAGATCCGGGTCGAGATTCGCAAGAAGGCGGACCTGCCCCCCCGCTTCGGCGAAGGCCCCGTGACCGGTCCGAAACCGGCATCCGAAACCCCGCCGCAGGCGCCCGACAGCGACGAAGCCCTGCGCGAACGGATGATGCGCACCGATCCGACCGATGACGGCTTCGGCGACGTGCGTTTCCCGACCGCGGGACCCGAGCAGCCGAAGCAGCAACCCACCCCCGCGGCGCCCGCCGCCGATTCCGGGCTGGAGGCGCAGCTGGCGGCGATCCGGGCCGAAAAGCTGACCGACAGGCAATTGCGCATCGCCCGCCGCATCGCCGCCCTGCACCAGATCCCGGTCGATTCCGACGAAGAGGCCGTGCTGCGCCTGCGCGAACGCGGCATCGACCCCTCGCAGCGCGCCGCGCTTGGCCAGATCCTGTCCAGCGAGGGCAGCCGGGCGCAATCGGCGCCCTCGGCCAATGCGCCCGCCGTCGTGCCGCGCCCGCCCCTGCCCACCGCGCGCGGCACCGAGGTCGGCCCCGCCCTGCCCTCGCGCGAGCAGCTGACCGAGGACAAGCGCGCCGCCGAGATCTATCGCATCCAGCGCGACATCGCCCGCCGCCGCCGCCGCCGCCTGACGATGCTGGCCGCGCGGTTGCTGCTGTTCGTCATCCTGCCGACCGCGCTGGCGGCCTGGTATTACTTCCGGGTGGCGACGCCGCTCTACGCCACCCATTCGCAATTCCAGATCCAGATGGCCGAAGGCGGCGGAAGCTCCAGCCTCGGCGGGCTGTTCAGCGCCTCGCAGCTGGCCACGAACCCCGATTCCGTCGCCGTGCAAAGCTATCTGACCTCGCGCGATGCGATGCTGCGGCTGGATGCGGACAAGGGCTTCAAGCGCGCCTTCCAGGACCCGGCGCTGGACCCGATCAAGCGCCTGGCCCCGGACGCCACCAACGAGGCCGCCTACGAGGTCTATCTGAAATCGGTCAAGATCAGCTACGACCCGACCGAAGGCATGATCAACATGGAGGTGATCGCCCCCGATCCCCAGCTCAGCCAGGAATTCTCGCTGGCGCTGATCAACTATGCCGAGGGGCAGGTGGACCAGATGACCGCGCGGCTGCGCGACGACCAGATGCGCGGCGCGATCGAGGTCTATCAGGATGCCGAGGACAAGGTGCTGGCCGCGCAGCGCCGGGTGCAGGAACTGCAGCAGAGGCTGGGCGTCCTGGACCCGGTGGCCGAAGGCACGGTGGTGATGAACCAGATCGCCGAGCTTGAGATGCAGCTGACCACCAAGCAGCTGGAACTGGGCCAGGTCCTGTCCAATCCCAGCCCGCTGCAAAGCCGCGTCGCGGCGCTGCGCGGCGACATCTCGCGGCTGGAGGAGATGATCGCCCGGACCCGCCTGCAGCTGACCGAGGGCAACGAGACCCGCAGCTCGCTGGCCTCGATCTCGGGCGAGTTGCGCATCGCCGAGAGCGACCTGGCGACGCGGCAGGAATTGCTGGCCGGGGCGGCGGCGCAGATGGAGACCGCGCGGATCGAGGCCAACAAGCAGGTCCGCTACCTGTCGCTGTCGGTGGCCCCGGTGCCCCCGGACGAGGCGACCTATCCCAAGGCCTTCCAGAATACGCTGGTGGCCTTCATGATCTTTTCGGGTATCTATCTGATGCTGTCGCTGACAGCCTCGATCTTGCGCGAACAGGTGTCCACATGACCAGCCCCCGACATGTTTCCATCGGCCCGCTTTCCTGCGGCAACGACCTGCCGCTGACGGTGATCGCCGGCCCCTGCCAGCTGGAATCGCTGGATCACGCCCTGATGATCGGCGAGAAGATGGCCCAGGCCTGCCGGGCGGCGGGCGCGGGGTATGTCTTCAAGGCCAGCTACGACAAGGCCAACCGCACCTCGCTGAAGGGCCGGCGCGGCGTCGGCATCGACGAGGGGCTGGAGATCCTGGCCGCCCTGCGCGACCGCCTGGGCTGCCCGGTGCTGACCGACATCCACGATGCCGAACAGGCCCGCCGCGCCGCCGGGGTCGTGGACGTGATCCAGATCCCCGCCTTCCTGTGCCGCCAGACCGACCTGCTGCTGGCGGCCGGCCGCACCGGCGCGGTCGTGAACGTGAAGAAGGGACAGTTCCTGGCCCCCTGGGACATGGCCAATGTCGCCGACAAGGTCGCCTCGACCGGCAACGAGAACATCCTGCTGACCGAACGCGGGGTCAGCTTCGGCTACAACACGCTGGTGGCCGACATGCGCGCGCTGCCGATCATGGCCCGGACCGGCTGGCCGGTGATCATGGACGCCACCCATTCGGTGCAGCAGCCGGGCGGCCAGGGCGGTTCCTCGGGCGGGCAGCGCGAATTCGCGCCGGTGATGGCGCGCGCGGCGGTGTCGCTGGGGGTCGCGGGCGTCTTCATCGAGACGCATGAGGATCCCGACAACGCACCCTCGGACGGGCCGAACATGATCCCGCTGGACCAGATGCCGGCGCTGATCGCCTCGCTGATGCGCTTCGACGCGCTGGCCAAGGCCGAGCCGCTGCAGGTCTAGGCCGCCCTGGCCGCCGCATCGGCCGAGGCCCAGGCCCACTGGAAGTTGTAGCCGCCCAGCCAGCCGGTCACATCGACGCATTCGCCGATGAAATGCAGCCCCGGCACCGTGCGGGCCTGCATGGTCTTCGCGTCCAGGTCGCGCGTGTCGACGCCCCCCAGCGTCACCTCGGCGGTCCGGTAGCCCTCGGTGCCGACCGGCCGCAGGCGCCAGGCGTTGATCCGCGCGCCCAGGCGATCCAGGACGCGGTTCGGCTGATCGGCCAGCCGCGCATTCGCCAGCCCCTGCTCGGCCGCGATGGCCAGGGCCAGGCGCTCGGGCAGCAGGCGCGACAGCGCGGTCGCAACCGCCACCCGCCCCGCCTGGGCCCGCGCCGATTTCAGCTCGGCCGCGACATCGCGGCCGGGCGACAGGTCGATGGCCAGCTCCTCTCCCGGCCGCCAGAAGCTGGAGATCTGCAGGATCACCGGCCCGCTGAGCCCGCGATGGGTGAACAGCAGCGCGTCGCGGAAATCGCCGCCGCCATGCACGATCCGCGCCTCGACCGAGACCCCGGCCAGGGGCCGGCACAGCGCCAGGTCCTGTTCGGCGAAGGTCAGCGGCACCAGCCCCGCCCGCTGCTCGACCAGCCGCAGCCCGAAGCTGCGCGCGATCTCGTATCCGATGCCGGTCGCGCCCATCTTCGGGATCGACTTGCCCCCCGTCGCGACCACCACCCGGCCCGCCGAGATCGCGCCCGCCTCGGTCTGGACGACGAATCGCTCGCCGCCCTGGGCGACGCCCTGCACCGCCGTTCCCAGCCGCAATTCCGCGCCCCGCATCCGGTGCAGCAGCAGGTCGGTGATCTGCGTCGACTTCCCGTCGCAGAAAAGCTGGCCCTGCGTCTTCTCGTGCCAGGCGATGCCGGCCCGGTCGACCATCTCCACGAAGGCCTCGGGCCGGAACCGCGCCAGCGCCGAGGCCGCGAAGCGCGGGCTGTGCGACAGGAAGCGATCCGGCGCCGTCGCCAGGTTGGTGAAATTGCAGCGCCCCCCGCCCGAGATGCGGATCTTCTCGCCCGGTTTCGCCGCGTGATCCAGGACCAGGATCCGCCGCCCCGGCCGGACGGCCGAGCCCGCGCAGAACAACCCCGCCGCCCCGGCGCCCAGAATGATCAGATCGACATGTTCCATCCGCGCGACATATCGGCAGGCCGTTGTCGCGGCAAGTTTTCGTCATTTTGGCCCTTGCACCGCCGGAACGCCTTGGCTAAATACGCCCGCACAGTTGGGGCGTGGCCAAGTGGTAAGGCAACGGTTTTTGGTACCGTGTACCGTAGGTTCGAATCCTACCGCCCCAGCCAGATCCATCAAACTCCTTGTTTTCAGGCGGATTTCGATGCGTTCGGGCGGTCGAGAGGCTGATGTCCTCCACGACTGTCCAATCGGATGCGCTGCACCTCGACCGTGAGAAGTTGCCGAACGGGCATCGTCGATCTCGTCTTCCGCCAAGCCGCGATCCGTGCATGGCGCCGCCGCAGGCGGGCGCAAATCCGGTACGGCGCGATCCCCGAGAGCTTCTTCCCGCGCGCCGCACGCGCAGCGCCAGCGAGGCGGCCAGGACGAGCGGCATCACGTCTTCTCCGGCCGGAAGCGCAGCAGGCGCAGGGCGTTCAGCGTCACCAGCACCGTGGCGCCGGTATCGGCCAGGATCGCGATCCACAGCCCGGTGATGCCCAGGACCGAGGTCACCAGGAAGACCGCCTTCAGCGCCAGCGCGATGGCGACGTTCTGGCGGATATTGCCCATCGTCGCCCGCGCCAGCCGGATCAGGGCGGGCACATCCGTCACCCGGTCGCGCAGGATCGCCGCATCGGCCGTCTCCAGCGCCACGTCGGTGCCCGAGCCCATGGCCACGCCCACCTGCGCCTGTTTCAGCGCCGGCGCGTCGTTGATGCCGTCGCCGACCATCATCACCGCGCCCATCTCGCGGATCGCCGCCAGCTTGCCCTCGGGCAGCATCCCGGCGCGGTAATCCATGGCCAGCGGGCCGGCGATGGCCGCGGCGGTGCGCGGGTTGTCACCGGTCAGCATCACCGCGCCGACCCCCAGCGCGCGCAGCTGGGCCACCGCCTCGGCGGCATCCGTGCGCGGCTCGTCCTGCAACCCGATCAGGCCGATCAGCCGGTCCGGCCGGTAGACCGCGACAACGGTGCTGCCCCCGGTTTCCAGCGCGGCCGCATGCTGCATGTCCCTGTCCGTCAGCACGCCCGCCTCCAGGGCCGCGGCGGGCGAGGCGACGAAGGCCGGGGCGCCCGCGACGATGGCCGTCGCGCCCCTGCCCGGAATCGCGCGCGCATCCGTCGCGGGCGGCGGTGCGATGCCCTCTTCCGCGGCGCTGTCCAGAATGGCGCGGGCCAGGGGGTGGCTTGATCCGGCCTCGACCGCGGCCGCCGTCGCCAGAAGCTCGGTCCTGATGGACGCCGTCAGCTCGACCTGCCCGGCGGGCGGCGTCAGGCCGGTGACAGCGGGACGGCCCATCGTCAGCGTGCCGGTCTTGTCGAAGGCGACATGGGTGATATTGGCCGCGGCCTCGATCACCGCGCCGCCCTTCATCAGCAGCCCCCGCCGCGCCCCGGCCGAAAGCGACGAGGCGATGGAGGCGGGCACCGAGATCACCAGCGCGCAGGGGCAGCCGATCAGCAGCAGCGCCAGGCCGCGATAGATCCAGGTCCCCCATTCCGCGCCGAATGCCAGCGGCGGCACCAGCATGACCAGCGCCGAGACCGCGACGATGGCGGGCATGTACCAGCGGCTGAAGCGGTCGATGAAGCGTTCGGTGGGCGCGCGGGCCTCCTCGGCCTCCTCGACCAGGCGGATGATGCGGGCGATGGTGTTGTCCGAGGGCGCGCGCGTCACTCGCAGCCGCAGCGCCGCCTCGGTATTGATCGAGCCCGCGAAGACGCCCTCGCCCGGCCCCTTGGTGACCGGCACGCTTTCGCCTGTCACCGGGCTGTCGTCGATGCCGCTGGTGCCCTCGGTGATCTCGCCATCGGCGGGGATGCGGTCGCCGGGACGGACCAGCACGACCTGGCCGATCCGCAGGCTGTCGGCGGGCACCTCGCGCGTGGTGCCGCCGACTTCCAGCAGCGCCGTCTTGGGCACCAGGTCGGCCAGCGCCCGGATGCCGTCGCGGGCGCGGCCGGCGGCGACGCCCTCCAGCACCTCGCCCACCGCGAACAGGAACACGACCAGCGCCGCCTCCTCGGCCGCGCCGATGAACAGCGCGCCGATGGCGGCGATGGTCATCAGGCTTTCGATGGTGAAGGGCTGGCCCATGCGCAGCGCCTCGACGGCGCGCTTCGCCACCGGGGCGACGCCGATCGCGCAGGCCAGCAGGAAGGCGGGATAGCCCCATCCGGCCGGGGCCAGCAGCTCGAAGGCCCAGGCCAGCGCCAGCAGCGCGCCGGTCAGGATCACCAGCCGGCCCTTGCCGCTGCGATGCCAGCTTTGGTCGCGTTCGGCAGGGCCCTGCATCACGGGCGCTGCATCGGGCGGCGCCGCCTGCCCGCGCGGTTCGATCCCGTAACCCAGCCGGCGCACCGCATCCTCGATCTGGTCGCGGCTGGCCCCGCCCGGCTGCAGGGTCAGCGCCAGCTTCTCGGCCATCAGCCCGACCGAGACCTCGCCGACCCCCGGCATCCCGCCAAGCGCCGCCGAGATCTTGCGGCTGCAGGCGGCGCAATCCATGCCCGTCACCGTCCATTCGACCCGTTCGGCCCGTTCGTCACGCATCGCTCATCTCCTGCCCGCACCGATCGCGGGCCCTTGTCCTCGATGATTCGGGACCCTAGGTCCTCTAGCGACTAGAGCTTCAAGGGGTTTCTCATGCTCTCCATCGGAAAACTCAGCGCGGCGACCGGGGTGAAGGTGCCGACCATCCGCTATTACGAACAGATCGGCCTGCTGCCCGAGGCCGAGCGCAGCGCCGGCAACCAGCGGCTCTACGGGCCGAAGGCGCAGGAGCGGCTGGGCTTCATCCGCCATGCCCGCGATCTGGGCTTCCCGCTGGAGGCGATCCGGGAGTTGCTGAGCCTCTCCGACCGCCCCGACATCCCCTGCGCCGCCGCCGATCAGATCGCCAAGCGCCAGCTTGCGGCGGTCCATGCCCGCATCAGCCGGCTGCAGGCGCTGCAGGCCGAGCTTGAGCGGATGATCGTGCAATGCGCGCATGGCCGGATCTCGGATTGCCGCGTGATCGGGGTCCTGGGCAATCACCAGCTGTGCCTGCATGACGATCATGGCGAGGCCGGGCAAGGCTAGGCCGGCGCCGACCGGCAGGGCGGTGGCCGTTCAGAGAGCAAGGCCATCCACGCATCCTGCCCTTCTTTGCCGGGAAATCCGGCAGCGCGCGGACGCGCTACGGCAACGGACCGACATGGACGGCGAAGGCTTCCGTCAGGAAATCCTTCAGAACGGTGTTGAACCGCGCCGCCGATTCCAGGTTCACGATGTGCCGCCCCGGCAGGGACAGGTGACGTCCGCGCTGCACCTCTCCGGCGATCGCGGCCAATTCGGCGGGCGGGCAGACCGGATCGTCACGGCCGGAAATCGCCAGCAGCGGATTGGCGATCTGGTGAAGCCGGCCGCGCAGATCCGCCCCGGCAAGCGCCGCGCAGCATCCCGCATAGCCATCGACCGAGGTTGCGGCGAAGCTGGCCAGGATCGCCGCGACGCTGGCCGGATCGGCCGCGCGAAAGCCCGGCGTGAACCAGCGCTCCGCCGTCGCGGGAAGAAGACCGCCTAGGCCCCCCGCCCTGACCTCGTCGATGCGGACGTTCCAGCTGTCGGCGGTGCCGATCCGGGCAGCCGTCGCGCAGAGAACGACGCGCCCCAGCCGCGCGCCCGCGTGGATCGCCAGCCATTGCCCGGTCAGCCCGCCGATGGACAGGCCGCAGAAATGGCTGCGCGCGATCCCCAGCGCATCCCACAGCGCGATCACGTCGCCGCCCAGATCGGCCAGGCCGTAGGGCGGCAGCGGCGTGCCGGACCGGCCGTGACCGCGGCGGTCATAGCGCAGGATGCGGAAATCCCGGCAAAGGCTCTCGATCTGGGCGTCCCACATGTGCAGGTCAGTGCCCAGGGAATTGCAGAAGGTCAGCCACGGCTTCTCCCCCGCCTCGCCGTCGATGCGATAGTGAAGGCGGTGGGTGGGCAGGTCCAGGCAGGGCATGGGCGGCCTTTCATGCGAATGCGGCGCGCGGCGAGGGGCCGCGCGCCTTGTTGCGGGGAGGCTCAGGCGGCGGCAAGCCGCGCCGTGTCGCGGGCGCGCCCGTTGGCAAGCGCGAAGACCAGCATCGCCAGGGCCGAGACCGCCGCCGGGATCGCGAAGAGCAGGAAGTTCTGCTCCAGCGGCAGTTCCCGCGCCAGCAGCACCCCGCCGAAGGTCGGCCCGACGATGGCGCCGATCCGGCCCACGCCCGAGGCCCAGCCCAGCCCGGTCGAGCGCACCGACAGGTTATAAAGCTGCGCGACGCTGGCATAGAGCAGGATCTGCGTGCCGATGGTCGTGGCCCCGGCGACGAAGACCAGCAGGAACAGCACCGTCGGCGCCGGGTTGAAGCCGATCAGGGCGATGGATGCCCCGGCCGCGGCGAAGAAGGCGACCACCACCTTCGGCAGGCCGAAACGGTCGCCCAGCCACCCTCCGGCGATCGCCCCCGCCATGCCGCCGAAATTCAGCGAGAACAGCGACAGAAGGCTGGCCCGTTCGGCATATCCGGCCTCTTGCAGCACCTTGGGCAGCCAGGAGGACAGCAGGTAGACCAGCAGCAGGCAGCAGAAGAAGGACAGCCACAGCATCAGCGTGCGCAGCGTCCGGCCGTGGCGGAACAGTTCCGCGACCGAGGCCGAGGCGCCCTTGGTCTCGCTGAACACCAGCCGGTCATCGGCCGCCAGCTGGATCGAGGGATTGATCTTCGCGAAGATGCGCCGCGCCTCGTCCTGCTTGCCCTGGCGGATCAGGAAACCCAGCGATTCCGGCAGTTTCCACAGCACCAGCGGCAACAGCAGCAGCGGCACCGCGGCGACGAAGAACATCGGCTGCCAGCCGAAGGAGGGGATCAGCCCGACGCCCAGCCCCGCCGCGACCATGCCGCCGACCGAATAGCCCGAGAACATCAGCGCCACCATCGTGCCGCGCAGGCGCTTGGGCGCATATTCGTTCATCAGCGCCACGGCATTCGGCATCAGCCCGCCGCAGCCCAGGCCGGCGATGAAGCGGAAGATCTTGAACTGTTCGGGCGAGGTGGCGAAGCCGGTCAGCACGGTCGCGGTGGTGAACAGCACGAAGCTGATCGCGACGCCCTTCTTGCGGCCGATCCGGTCGGCCATCGGGCCCAGGATCAGCGCCCCGAACATCATCCCGAACAGTGCCCAGGCCTGCAGCGCGCCGGCCTGCGGCTTGGTCAGGCCCCATTCCGCGATCAGCGTCGGCAGCACCGTGCCCGCCACGAAGACATCATATCCGTCGACGACCAGCAGCGTGCCGCACAGCGCGACCACCATCCATTGGAACCGTCCGAACGGGCTCTGGTCTATCGCCTCGCTTACATCCAGGTTTCGCATGTCGTTCCTCCCTTGTTTTGTCTGAAAATCCGGTCAGCCGGCATCGCCCCCCGCGACGTTCAGCCCGTGTCGCCTCCGGCGACGGGCAGGACGGATCCGGTGATGTAGGATGCCTCGTCCGAGGCCAGGAACAGGATCGGTGCGACCTGTTCCTCGATGGTGCCGTAGCGCCTCATCGGGGCCGATTGCGTCACCTGCTCCACGACCTCGGCCATCCATTGCCGCTCGGCCGGGCTGTCGCCCTCGGCATTGCGCGGGATGCGGCGCGGCGGCGCCTCGGTCCCGCCGGGGGCGGTGGCGACCACGCGGATATTCTGCGCCGCCAGTTCCATCGCCAGGGATTGGGTGATCGCGTTGACGCCGCCCTTGGCCGCCGAATAGGGCACGCGATGGATGCCGCGCGTGGCGTTCGAGGAGACGTTGACGATGGTGCCGCCGCCGCGCGCCGCCAGATGCGGCAGGACCGCCCGGCAGCAATAGAGCGTCGGCATCAGGGATCGACGGATCTCGGCGTCGATCTGGGCGGGCTCGAATTCGGCGAAGGGGCGCATGCGGATCGCGCCGCCCACGTTGTTGATCAGGATGTCGATGCCGCCAAAACTGTCGGCCGCATGGCGCATCGCGGCCTCGGCGCCGTCCCAGGTCTCCAGGTCGGCAGTGAAGGCGGCGGCATCGCCGCCCGCCTCGGCCGCCACCTCGGCCACGAAATCGGCGCGGTCCACGAACAGCACCCGCCCCCCTTCGGCCGCCGCGCGCAGCGCCACGGCGCGGCCGATGCCCTGCGCGGCCCCGGTCACGACCAGCACCTTGCCCGCGAAACGCCCGGCAAAGACGGCCCCGGTCATGCGATGGCCTTCAGGGGCGCGTTGGGGGTGAACTTCTCGTAATGGAAGCTGGCGGGGCGGATGCCGTTTTCGTCCAGGTAATCGCGCACGGCATCGACCATGGGCGGGGGACCGCAGAGATAGACATCGACCCCGCCCGCCGCCAGCATGTCGCCGGGCATGTGCTGCGTGACCCAGCCCTTGCGCGGATGGGCGGAGGCAGGATCGGCCACGACCGTCGCGAAGGTGAAATTCGGCAACCGGCCGGCATAGGCGGCAATCTGGTCCACCAGCACCAGGTCCAGGTCGCGCGTCACGCCATAGACCAGGTGGATCTGGCGCTGCGACCCGACGCGGGCCAGGACCTCCAGCATCGACAGGAAGGGCGCAAGGCCGGTGCCGCCCGCCAGGAACAAGAGCGGCCCGTCGCCGTCCCGCAGATAGAAGCTGCCCATCGGGCCGGTCAGCTCCAGCCGCTCGCCCGGCTGCGCACGGGCCAGCCAGCCGCCCATCAGCCCGCCGGGGATCTTCTTGATCAGGAAGCCCAAGGTGCGTTCGCCCGGCGCGGAACTGAAGGAATAGGCGCGGTGATCGCCGCTGCCCGGCACGCCGATATTGACATATTGCCCCGGCAGGAAGGCGGGGGCGTCCTCCACCTCAAGCTCCAGCACCACGGCCGCGTCCTGATGCGGCTCGATCCGGGCCACGGTGGCGGCGAAGACCTGCTGGCCGGTCTTGCAGGCCTGCGACGTCACCGGCACCGACAGCACGCAATCCGAGGACGGCACCATCTGGCAGGTCAGCACCAGCCCTTCCGCGGCCTCGTCCTCGGTCAGGGCGTCGTCGATATAGTCCTCGCCCATGTCGTAGGAGCCGCTTTCGGCGCGGCACCTGCAGGTGCCGCAGACGCCGTCCGAACAGTCCATCGGCAGGTTGATCTTGTTGCGGAACGCGGCGTCGAGAACCTTCTCGCCCGGCTTGCAATCGACGAAGCGGGTCACCCCGTCCTCGAAGTTCAGTGCGATGCGATAGCACATGGTCGCCTCCTCCTTGCGGTTGTGCGGGGTCCGGCGGCGGTCAGACGTGATAGACGTCGATGACCTGGCGGATATAGTCGTTCTTCAGGACGATCTTCTTGGCGGCGATGGCCAGGCCGTCGCCGGTCCGTCGCAGGGTCACGAAGATGGTCCCGAAGAACTGGTCGGTGACCTTGTAGCGGTGGTTCAGCGTGTGGAAGTTGTAGCGGACATCCACCTCGGCCCCGCGGTCCTCGACCACTTCGACGTTCAGGACGGCGTGGCTGGTGCGCGGCTCGGGCGTCGAGGCGCCCGACCGTTCGGTCTTGATGCGGAAGACGCGATCCTCCAGCCCCTCGCGGTTCGGGTAGTAGATCAGCGAGATCTGGGATTGCGGATCCTCGGTGATCTGGTCGTTGTCGTCCCAGGCGGGCATCCAGTAGGTGACGTCGGGCGCATAGCAGGTCAGCCATTCGTCCCATTGCCGGTCATCGAGCAGGCGCGCCTCGCGATAGAGGAAGGCGCAGATGGCGTTGTAGCCCAGGCTGGTGCCGGTGGTGTCGTGATCCAAGCTCATGCCGCGGCCCCCCTTTTTTCGGCGGCAAGCGCGTCGCGCATCACCCCGGCCCAGTATTCGTGCTGGCAGACGAACAGCCCCTCGTCCTCGCTGCGTTCGCCGGACAGAAGCGGCTTCAGCCCCATGCGCCGGGCGTTCTCGTCCGGCCCGTCGATCCACAGCGGCGCGCCGCGCGACATGTCGTTCCACAGCGTCACGCTGCCCAGATAGGCCGTCTGGCAGGCGCGGAATTCTTCCAGGTCATCCGAGGTGCCCATGCCCGAGACGTTGAAGAAATCCTCGTATTGGCGGATGCGATGGGCGCGATCCTCGGCGCTTTCCCCCTTGGGGGCGAAGCAGAAGATGGTGACTTCGGTCTTGTCCACGGAAAGCGGGCGCACGACGCGGATCTGGGTGCTGAACTGGTCCATCAGGAACACGTTCGGATAGAGGCAGAGGTTGCGCGTCTGGTTGACGATGAAGCCCGCCTTGTCCTCGCCCAGCCGGGCCACAAGGTCCTCGCGGCGGTTCCAGACGGGCCGGACCTCGGGGTTCTTGGTGTTGGTCCACAGCAGGATATGGCCGTTCTCGAAGCCATAGACGCCGGCAACCGACTTCGACCAGCTGTTGGCGTCCACCGCCTTGGTGCCGGTCTCGCTGCGCCGGTCCATGGTGGTGGCATAGTTCCAGTGGACCGTGCTGACGTGATAGCCGTCGCAGCCATTCTCCATCTGCAGCTTCCAGTTGCCGTCATAGATGTAGGAGGAATTGCCACGCAGGACCTCCAGCCCCTCGGGGGCCTGGTCGACGATCTGATCGATGATGATGGTGGTCTCGCCCAGGAACTCCTCCAGCGGCGCGACATCGGCATTCAGGCTGCCAAACAGGAAGCCGCGATAGCTTTCGAACCGGGCCACGCGGGTCAGGTCGTGCGAGCCGTCCTTGCCGAACTGCTCGGGATATTGCGTCGTCTTGGCGTCCTTGACCTTCAGCAGCTTGCCGGTGTTGGAAAAGGTCCAGCCGTGGAACGGGCAGGTGAAGCTGCCCTTGTTGCCCTGCTTGCGGCGGCACAGCATCGCGCCCTTGTGGGCGCAGGCATTGATGACCGCGTTCAGCGTGCCGGTCTTGTCGCGGGTGATGACCACCGGCTGGCGGCCGATCCAGGTCGTGTAATAATCGTTCGGTTCGGGGATCTGGCTTTCATGCGCCAGATAGACCCAGTTGCCTTCGAAGATGTGCTTCATCTCCAGCGCGAACAGGTCCTCGTTGGTGAAGATGTCGCGGCGGCAACGGTAGAGGCCGGCCTCCTTGTCGTCCTGCACGGCGGTCGCCAGAAGATGATCCAGGTCGCGTGCCTTCTCGATGATCGCGGACATGAGCTTTCCTCCCCAGGGGATGCGCCTTTCGGGCCGGCCCCTGCCAGATGTCGGTGATGGTTGATCGGGTTCGGAACGGGGCGGCCTGCGGCGGCCGCCCGCAAGCGTCGATCAGGCCGCGGCCCGGCGGCGCTGTTCGTTGGCCTGGTTGTCGACGCCATCAACCAGGGCGGTCAGGTGGATGTCGAATTCGATCTCGGCGAAGGGGCCGTTCAACCCGTTGGCGTGAATGCTGTCCTCGTCGCTGCGCTCGACGACATGCGGCACCAGCCCCTCGCGGGTCGCATAAGCGAAATCGTCGTCGATCAGCGGATCGCCCTCGATATTGATCTGCGTGGTCAGCTTGCGGTGGCCATCGGCGCTGACGAAGAAGTGGATATGCGCCGGCCGCTGGCCGTGGCGGCCAAGCGCCGACAGCAGCGCCTCGGTCGGGCTGCCGGGGGGCACGCCATAGCCACTGGGCAGGATGCTCTGGAACCTGTAGCGGCCGTCCTGATCCGCGATGATCGTGCGGCGCATGTTGAAGGGCGCCTGCTTGCCGGTCGGGTCGAAATGCGAATAGAAGCCGCGGGTGTCGCAATGCCACACCTCGACCTTGGCGCCCGGCAGCGGCTTGCCGTCCGATCCGTGGACCGTGCCATGCATGATCAGCGTGTGGCCGTCGGTGTCGGTGCCGTCATCCAGCCGCGCGAAGCCCACGGATTCCGGGGCGCCCGCGACATAGAGCGGCCCCTCGATGGTGCGCGGCGTGGGGTTCTCGATCCCCAGCGAGGCGTCGATGGCGTCCAGCCGCTCGTCGATGAAGTGGTCGACCCCCAGGCCCGGCGAGACCAGCCCGGCCTGCCCGGCCGCGCCCAGATCGTTCAGCCAGGCAACGCCCATCCAGTATTCGTCGGGGGTGATGTCCAGGTCGTCGATGGCCTTGAACAGGTCGGACATCAGCCGATGCACGATCTGTTTCATGCGCGGATCGCCGTTGTCGTTGTTCAACCCGCTGAGTTCCTTCAGGAACTCCTGCACATCGGGTCGGTCGAAAATCTTGACGGTCATGGTTTCTCCTCCTGGATTCGCTTGGAAACTGGGCGGGCAGGCTTCCTCGGGCCTGCCCGTTGGGGATTAGCTGTCATCCTCTCGGATGGCGGATGGGTGGCGCAGAAGCGGCGTGACCTCGATCTCCATGAAGGGAAACAGGGGCAGGCCGGACAGGATCTGGTGCAGCTCGTCGTTGTCGCTGACGTCGAAGATGCTGACATTCGCGTATTGCCCGGCGACCCGCCAGATATGGCGCCACTTGCCCTGGCGCTGCAGGTCCTGCGCATAGGCCTTTTCGCGCGCGATGATCCCGGCGGCTTCCTCGGCCGGCAGATCGCGGGGAAGCTTCACGGTCATGGCGACATGGAACAGCATCGTCACACCCTCCCGCCGGGCAGGCTGATCGTCTTGCGGATCCCGTCGCGGGCGAAGAAGGCCAGGCGATCCTCGTCCAGCGCCACCCCCAGGCCGGGGCCGGCGGGGACGGTCAGCTCGAACTCGCTGTAATCCAGCGGCTCGGCCAGGATCTCCTCGGTCAGCAGCAGCGGGCCGAACAGTTCCGTGCCCCATTGCAGATTGGCGAAACAGGCGAAGGCATGGGCCGAGACCACGGTGCCCACCGCGCCTTCCAGCATGGTGCCGCCGTAAAGCCCGATCCCCGCCGCATCGGCGATGGCCGCGACGCGCAGCGCGTTGAAGGCGCCGCCGCTCTGCTCCAGCTTGACGGCAAAGACATCCGCGCCCTGCAGGCGCGCGATCTCGAAGGCGCTTTCGGGGCCGGTCAGGGATTCATCGGCCATCAGCGCCACGGGCCAGCGCCGCACCAGCCGCCTCAGCGCCGCGGTCTGCGCGACCGGCTGCTCGACCAGCTCGCAGCCCGCATCGGCAAGGGCAGGAATGCCGAAGGCGGCCTCGCCCTCGGACCAGGCCATGTTCAGGTCGACCCGCACCGCACCGCGGTCGCCAAGCGCGGCCTTGATCGCGGCCACATGGGCGATGTCGTCACGGATCGGCCGCGCGCCGATCTTCAGCTTGAAGACGCGGTGGCGGCGCAGGTCCAGCATCCGTTCCGCCTCGGCGATGTCGCGCGCGGTGTCGCCCGAGGCCAGCGTCCAGGCCACCGGCAGCCGGTCGCGCCGCCGCCCGCCCAGAAGCTCGCTGACCGGCAGGCCGACCCGCTTGCCCTGGGCATCCAGCAGCGCCGTTTCCACGGCCGACTTGGCAAAGCGGTTCTCGCGCACCATCCGGCCGATCCGCGCCATCAGCGCCTGCACCTGCGTCGCGTCCTGGCCGATCATCACCGGCGCGAACCAGCTGTCGATATTGGTCTTCATGCTTTCGGGGCTTTCGCCGCCATAGGCCAGGCCGCCGATCGTGGTGCCCTCGCCGATGCCGACGATCCCGTCGCTGCAATGGACGCGGACCAGCATCAGCACCTGCCCGTTCATGGTCGCGACCGACAGCTTGTGCGGCCGGATCGTCGGAAGATCGAGGATCACCGTCTCGACCCTCGAGACGACGGGGCGAATATCGGTGCGCGGGGCGAGGGGGGCGAATGACTGGTTCATGACGCCAAATTGCGGCGGCGGCCCCTTTCTGTCCAACACCATTTCGGTTTGAAAGAATACCCGGAAGGTATTATGTTGAAGAAAATATGGCCATGCGGCCAGTTACCGCGCTACAGAATACCAAAAACAATCGTCGTTTTTGCTCTTGCACGCCCAGAGGACGGCCATGGATCTGCGACAGCTGCGCTATTTCACCGCCGTCGCGCGGGAACGAAACTTCACCCGCGCGGCTCAGACCCTGAACATCGCCCAGCCGCCGCTGAGCCGCCAGATACAACTGCTGGAGGAAGAGCTGGGCGTCGCCCTGATCATCCGCACGTCCCGGCCGATCCGGCTGACCGATGCGGGACGGCTGTTCTATGAACAGGCGCTGCAGGTGCTGGGGCGGGTCGACCAGATGAAGGACGCGACGCGCCGGGTCGGGCTGAACCGCAACCGGGTGCTGTCCATCGGCTTCGTGGCCTCGACCCTTTACGGCGGCCTGCCGGTGCTGGTCAGGAAACTGCGCCAGAACGTGCCCGAGCTGGACATCCAGCTGCTGGAAATGCTGTCGATCCAGCAGATCCCCGCGCTGAAGGAAGGCCGCATCGACATCGGCTTCGGCCGCCTGAAGCACAGCGACCCGAATGTCGTCGGCACCGTCCTGCGCGAGGAACGGCTGGTGGCCGCCCTGCCCCAGGACACGCCCCTGGCGCGGGATCCCGCGCCGCTGCCGCTGGCTGCGCTGGCCGGGCAGACGCTGATCGTCTATCCCAAGGAGCCGCGGCCCAGCTATGCCGACCAGGTCCTCAACCTGCTGCAGGACGAGGGCATTCGCCCGGCCGACGTGCTGGAGGTGCGCGAAATCCAGACGGCGGTTGGTCTGGTCGCGGCAGAGTCGGGCATCTGCATCATCCCCTCCTCGGCCCGGCAGATGCGGTCGGACGTGCGCTATCGGCTGATCGACAGCCCGCGGGCGACATCGCCGGTCATCCTCAATCACCGCGCCGGCGACGCCTCGCCCTATCTCGACCTGGTCCGGCAGCTGATCCGCGACATGTATGCCGAAAACCCGGTCTGGCTGGAGGCCAACAATCTTCGCCCAACCCCTCCCGACGACCGCAAGCCGGACCGCGCGTAAGGTCCTGGCGATCTGCCTCGCCGCGTCAGGCGCGGCACGATTCCGTCAGCGCGGCCGCGAAACTGCGGGCGGCGGGACCGAAGGGCTGGTCCAGGCGGCGGGCGAGATAGCTCTGGGCCTGGACCTGGCCGTCGCGGCCAAGCGCGGTGGTGGGCAGCCGCACCAGCCTGCCGGAACTCAGGTCGTCCTCGACCAGCCACAGCGGCAGACGTCCCCAGCCGACGCCCGACAGGATCAGCGCGTGCTTGGCGTCCTGGCTGGTCACGCGGCAGGATTGCGGCGACAGGACGCCGAAATCGCGGCCCTCGGACAGCGCGGTCGGATCCGACAGCACGATCTGGACGTGATCGGCAAGATCGGGAACGCCCAGCCCGCGCCCCGCCGCCAGGGGATGCCCCGCCGCGACCACCGCCACCTGCGAGACCGGCGAGAGCGCCTCGAAGCTGATCCGGGGGTCGCGGAAATCCTCGCCCACCATGATCGCAAGCGTGCACCGCTGATCCGTCAGCGCCTGCAAGGGACCGCCGAGCGGCTGGACCTCCAGCCGGATCGCGACCGAGGGATAATGCGCGCGCATCCCGGCCAGCGCGGCCCCCACAGCCGAAAGCGGAAACAGCGTATCGACCACGATGGACAGCCGAAGCTCGACGCCGTCGCCGAAACCGCGCGCGCGGGCGCGCATCGCGTCGACCCGCAGCAGGATGTCGCGGGCATCGGCAAGCAGCGCCTCGCCCTGCGGCGTCAGCACCGGGCGGTGGCCCGAGCGGTCGAACAGCAGCAGGCCCAGCTGCGCCTCCAGGTTGGCGACGGCGACGCTGACGCCGGATTGCGCCCGCGACAGGCTGCCCGCCCCGGCGCGGAAGCTGCCGCTGTCGGCGACCGCGACGAAGGTGCGGATCTGGTCCAGGGTCAGGGCGTCCAGCATGATCGCTTCCGATGATCGAAACCATCGGAATTATATCACTCCTTCCGGTCATCCGTCACCCCTACCCTGCAGATGACGGGAAACAGGAAAGGAGAAAACGATGATCAATGTGCTGGTGCTGTATTATTCGTCCTATGGCCATGTCGAGACCATGGCCGGCGCGGTCGCGGCGGGCGCGCGCGAGGCGGGCGCGACGGTCGCCCTGCGGCGCGTGCCGGAACTGGTGCCGGACGCGGTCGCGGACAAGTCGGGCTACAAGCGGGACCAGCAGGCCCCGGTCGCGACGGTCTCGGAACTCGCCGATTACGACGCCATCATCCTGGGCACGCCGACCCGCTTCGGCAACATGGCCGCGCAGATGAAGAACTTCCTGGACCAGGCCGGCGGGCTGTGGTTCGAGGATCGGCTGGTCGGCAAGGTCGGCAGCGTCTTCACCTCGACCGGCAGCCAGCATGGCGGGCAGGAAAGCACCATCCTGTCCGCGCATGTGGTGCTGCTGCACCTAGGCATGGTCGTGGTCGGCCTGCCCTACAGCTTCAAGGGCCAGATGCGGATGGACGAGATCACCGGCGGCTCGCCCTATGGTGCCTCGACGCTGGCCGATGACGGCCATGGCGGCGACCGCCAGCCAAGCGAGAACGAGCTGGAGGGCGCCCGTTTCCAGGGCCGGCACGTGGCCCGGATCGCGGCCGCGCTGGCCGGGCGGCACGAGGCGGCGTGATGCAAGCCCTGTCATCCGCCACGGCGCCGACAACGACCCGCTGGGGCGCCGTCCTGCTGATCGTCGCGGCGGGGGTGGTCGCGGCCCTGCAGGTCGGCAAGGGGGCGATCGCCGCGCCCATGCTGCGGGCCGATCTGGGGCTGGGCCTTTCCGCCATCGGCTGGCTGACCGGGGTCTTCGCCATCCTGGGACTGGTCGGCGGCATTCCCACCGGCGCGCTGGTCGCCCGCATCGGCGGGCGGCGGGTCCTGATGGCGGGGCTGGTGACGGCGGCGCTCGGCGCAGCAGTGGGCGCGGGTGCCGGAAGCTTCGCCTGGCTGCTGGTCTTTCGCATCGTCGAGGGGGCGGGCTTTCTGCTGATCGTCGTCGCGGCGCCGTCCATCCTTGAAGATGTCGCCGACAGGCCGCACCGCAACCTCGCCTTCGCGCTGTGGAGCTGCTTCATGCCGGCGGGCATGGCCATCGCGATGCTTGCCGGCCCGATGTTCCAGGGCTGGCGCGCGATCTGGTGGGCCAGCGCCCTGATGGCGATACTGGTCGCCGTCGCGGTCCCCGCCCTTGTCCCGTCCCGGCGACGCGGCCTGGGCGCATCGCGCGGCAGGCTGGGCGCGGACATCGCCGCAACCCTTCGCGCGGGCGGGCCGCTGGCACTGGCGGCGATCTTCGCGCTCTACAGCCTGATGTTCTTCGCGCTGTTCAGCTTCCTGCCGATCCTGCTGATGGAGCGGATGCAGGTCTCGCACCAGGTCGCGGGGCTGCTGAGCGCGCTTGCAACGGCGGCGAACATCATCGGCAACCTGGCCGCAGGGGTGCTGCTGTCCCGAGGCGTCGGGCGGACCCTCTTGCTGGCGGGCGCCAGCCTGGTGATGGGGCTGGCGGCGCTTGGCATCTTCCTGCCGCTTCTGCCAGAGGTGCCGACCTTCCTGCTCTGCGTGCTGTTCTCGGCCGTGGGCGGGCTGGTCCCGGCGGTTCTGCTGGCCTCTGCCCCGCTTGCCGCGCCGGGGGCCGGGCTGGTGCCCATCGTCCTGGGGCTGATCGTGCAGGGCAACAACCTGGGCCAGATCGTCGGGCCGGTCGCGGTCGGCGGCGTCATCCAGGCAGGCGGATGGGCCTGGGCCGCCCTGATCGTCGCCGTCGCGGCGCTGCTGGCGGCCGCCATCGCGGCCGTGCTGGGCCGCATCCTCAAGGACGACGGATCGCCATGACGCCCCGCCTGACCCGCGCATGACGCCGGCGGGATCTGCGCCCCAGCCACATGACCATGGCGCAGCGCCGTTCCCTCGGCAGCCCGGCGCGCGCCTCATCGGCAAGGATGCGGCGCAGATGACCGGAGGGCGCCTGCAGCGCGACGAAGCCAAGCCGCCGGTAATACGGCTCGTTCCAGCTCACCTCGCGGAAGGTGGTCAGCGTCATCGCGTGCAGCCCCCTCGCCGCTGCCTCGCGGATCGCGCGGCGCAGAAGCCGCGTGCCGATTCCCTGCCCCTGATGGTCGGCATGAACGGCGATCTGCCACAGATGCAGCCGGTTGCCGAAAACCTCGGCGTTCAGAAACCCGACCGGCCGGCCCGACAGCTCGGCGACAAGCGCCAGCCCGGCGGCGATGAGCTCGCGGTGGCGGCGTGCCGATTGAACCTCGTCATCGGCGATCCAGGCCAGATCCGGGAGGGCACGAAACGCCTCGCCCGCCGAGCGTTCGATGGCGGGAAGCGCGCCGGCATCGCCAGGGGCGGCGCGGCGGATCGTCGGCATGGCCAGGCGCCGCGGCGGTATGGGCGTTGCATCGTTCATGCCGCCAATCTGCCCATGCCGAAGCCGCGCGTCCATGCAGGGGCGCGACCCGGCAGCCCCGTCGGCCGGATCATGCCTTACGTGATCGCCAGCACCACATCGCCGAACCCGGCGGCGACATGCCTGAATGCCGGGCTAATCCTCATCCCTCGTCTTCTCGACCAGGAATTCGACGAAGGCGCGGACCTTCGGCAGCAGGTAGCGGCGCGAGGGATAGATGGCGTGCATCACCGTCTGCACCGGCGTCCAGTCGTCCAGCGCGGTGACCAGGCGGCCTGCGCGGATATCCTCGGCGACATATTGGCGGGGGATCAGGTTCAGCCCGAAACCCGCCAGCAGCGCGTCGCGGATCGCCAGCCCGCTGGTCACGCGGTAGCGGCCGTCGATCGGCACGCGGACGGTTTCGGCCCCGCGGGTGAATTCCCATTCGCTGACATGACCCGACAGCGTGAAGCGGATGCAGTCATGCGCCCGCAGGTCCTGCGGCACGCGCGGCTTGCCGTGGCGGGCGAAATAGCCGGGCGAGGCGCAGATGACATGGTGCAGGGTCATCAGGCGTCGGGCGATCAGGCTGGAATCCTCCAGCCGATCGCTTCCGCGGATGGCCAGGTCGAAGCCCTCCTGCACGATGTCCACCCGCCGGTCGTCCAGCTGAAGGTCCAGCGACAGGTCGGGATGGCGCGCCAGGAAATCGGGGATCGCGGCGGAGAGCCGGGTCAGGGTGAAGGTCATCGGCGCGCTGACCCGCAGCAGCCCGCTTGGCTGGCGCTGCAACGGGCCAAGCGAATGGTCCGCCTCGGCCAGGTCGTCCAGGATGCGGGCGATCTGGTCGTAATAGCGCTGACCCGGCTCGGTCAGGCTCATCCGGCGGGTGGTGCGGTTCAGCAGCCGGGCGCCCAGATGGGTCTCCAGCTCGGCGATGTTCTTGCTGATGGCGGCGGGCGACAGCTTCATCCGCCGCGCGGCCGCGGCGAAAGAGCCCTGCTCGACCACGGTTCGGAACACGCGCAGGGCGGTGATCTGGTCCATCATTCACCATTGGTTGCGAGTATCGCCATCAATTAGCCGATTATTGCAAAACGAGAAAGCAATTAGATCGGAAGGGCAAGCCACAGGAGGCCCCAATGAACGCGATCATCGCCGGGATCACGACCCGCATCTCCGCCAACCGCTTCGACCCCGCAAGACCGCTGCCCGATACGCAGATCCGCGACCTGGCCGAGCTGGCGACGCGCGCGCCCACTGCCTACAACCTGCAGAACTGGCGGCTGATCGCGGTCCGCTCGGCCCCGGCCAAGGCGCGGCTGCGCGAGATCGCCCATGGGCAGCGGAAGGTGAGCGAGGCGGCGGTGGTCTATATCCTCTGCGGCCAGGCGCCCTCGCATCGCGCGCTGGCCGAGCGGCTGCGGCCCTCGGTCGCGGCCGGGATCATGACGCCCGAGACCGCGGCGGCCTGGACCCACGCCGTCAGGGACGGTTATGGCGACGCGCAGGCGCAGCGCGACGAGGCGATCCGCTCGGCCAGTCTGGCGGCGGGGTTCCTGATCTTCGCGGCCCAGGCGCATGGGCTGGCCTCTTGCCCGATGGTCGGCTTCGACGCGGAGAGGCTGGCGCGGGAATTCGCGCTGGCCCCGGACGAGGTCCCCGTCATGCTGCTGGCGGTCGGCCATGCGGGCGCGGGCAACTGGCCGCAAAAGCCGCGCCTGCCGGTCGCGCAGATCCTGACCACGCTCTAGCCCCCCGAGGCCGCCATGCCGAAAGCATCCGACATCCTGCCGACCGCGCTGGCCCCCGCCATCTGGGGCAGCACCTATATCGTCGCGACCGAGCTGCTGCCCGGCGCCCCGCCGCTGAGCGTCGCCGCGATCCGCGCCCTGCCTGCGGGGCTGATCCTGCTGCTGATGGTGCGACGGCTTCCCCAGGGCGAATGGCTCTGGCGCAGCCTCGTCCTGGGGGCGCTGAACTTCACCATCTTCTGGGCGCTGCTGTTCGTCGCGGCCTATCGCCTGCCCGGCGGCATCGCCGCGACGGTGGGCGCGGTGCAGCCGCTGATCGTGGTCCTTGCCGCCGGTGCCGTCCTTGGCACGCGGGTGACGGGCCGGGCGCTGCTGGCCGCCGTCATGGGCATGGCGGGCGTGGCGCTGCTGGTGCTGCAAGGCGGCGCGACACCGGACATGGTGGGCATCGCCGCGGCGCTTGGCGGCGCCTTCTCGATGGCTTTCGGCACGGTGCTGACACGCAAATGGCGGCCGCCGGTCTCGGCGCTGGTGCTGACCGCCTGGCAGTTGACGGCGGGCGGGTTGCTGCTTCTGCCGCTGGCGCTGCTGCTGGACCCGCCGATGCCGGTGCCGGACGGGGGCAGCGCGGCGGGCATGGGCTATCTCGTGCTGTTCACCGCCCTGACCTATATCCTGTGGTTTCGCGGCGTCGCACGGCTGGAGCCCGCCGCCGTATCGTCGCTGGGTTTTCTCAGCCCGCTGACGGCGATCCTGCTTGGCTGGGTCATTCTCGGCCAGTCGCTGTCCCTGTCGCAGGCCATTGGCGCGGTGGTCGTCATCGTCAGCATCTGGCTTGGCCAGCAGGGCGCGCCGGCGGCAAAGGCCGTCACCTTGCCGGCGCGTTGACGCCCGGCCTGCCATGTCAGCTGCTCAAGCATCTTGCCGAGCGGTCCAGACGTTCCGGCCTGCCGGATCGGGCGCGAGCTGGAAAATGTCGCGGCGGCGAAGCAATGTTGCGACGCGGCGGAAGGCCGGGCAGATCAACGACGACAAACGGAGAGAACAGATGAGCGAGGCGATAAACCTGGCGGCCAAGCTGGCAAGTTTCGACCAGAAATGGTCGCCCCGGACCGTGGCGACATTCAACGGCCATGACGTGATGGTGGTCAAGGTCGAGGGGGAATTCAACTGGCATTCCCATCCCGACACCGACGACTTCTTCCTCGTCCTGCAAGGCGAGATCGAGATCCGGCTGCGCGACCGGGTGGTCGAGCTGAAGGCCGGCGAGATCTTCGTGGTCCCGAAAGGCGTCGAGCATTGCCCGCTCGCCCGCAAGGAAGCCCACCTGCTGCTGATCGAGCCGACCGGTACGCCCAATACCGGCGATCCCGCCACGGCCGCCGGGCGCAAGCTCATCTGAGCGACGAGCTGCCCGAGCGAAGCAAGGTGGCGGTCAGGCGGCCGCCTGCAGGGCGCAGGGCGCGGGTTGTCTGCCGCCGGCCATGGCGACGTAACTGGACAGATAATCCCCGGCATTGCCGGTCAGCGATCCGCCAAGCCGGGGGTTGATCTCGAATATCCTGGGCGTTCCGTCCACTTCGCGGAAGTCGATGCAGCAGGTGCCGTCGTGGAACCCCGCGACGTTCAGGATCCGTTCGAAAAGATCGCCATGGTCGGAACCGTCCTGCCATTCCAGCCCGCGATATCCGGTCTGGATGCCCTTCACATGCGGGATGTCCGGCATGTCGAACCGGGCGGTGCGGACGAAGGCGATCCTGCCCTGGCGCATCAGGATATGCGCCGACAGCTCGATATTTCCGGGGACGTATTCCTGCACGAATTCCTCGGCCGGATCGCAGCAGAGCGGGCTGCCGGGGCGGGCGACGGCCACGCGCGACAGCTTGCCCCATTCGTCGCGGCGCCGCTTGATGATGACCGGCTCTCCGGCCGGGACCTCGGCGGGATCGGCGAACAGCCTGGGCACGACATGGCCGAAGCCGGCAGCGACCATCAGCCGGTTGAACCTCAGCTTGTCGTCGCAGTTTTCCTGGGCGGCGGCGTCGGGGAACAGGGCGTTGAACGTCTCGCCGTCCTCGCGCCGCCGGGCCAGGAAACCGCGATCCCACAGGGTCAGCGGCACGACGGCATCATAGGCCGACAGGTCCGCGACCCTCAGATCCGCCATCTCGCTGCGGATGCCCACGGCGCGGGCGCTTTCCGCCAGGGCCTTCGCCCAATCCGCCTTCATGCCGAACAAGACACTCGTCACCCTTCGTCCCCCTCGTTACACACGCGCCGGTGGTGGTATTCCCCAGCGGAACTCTCTCAACGGGAGAGAGACTGCGTTAAATATGAACATATGCAAACCTGCCATTTCAGGCAGGTCAGGTCCTTGTTCATCGGGGTTCCACCTGTCCTGCCACGCAAGGCGTGGCACCTCGATATTCCAAGTAATAATTTGATTTTACTGGATAATGCTAGAATTTCTGCGCCGTTCCGCGAAACAACCCAAGGAAGAGTTCAGGACCCGGCGCTGCAATCCAGCCTGGCGACAGCGGTTGCCGGCGCGTGAAATTCGGGCAATCTTGCCCCGTTCCGGCAGCGTCTGCCTGCCCATGCCATTTCCATCACCCTGCGGGATCCGCTTCCGCCATCCGCATTGATCGACATATTGGAGTGCCCTGATGACAGGCGGGATTTGCGAGCGGCGCTGGGATGCCATCGTGATCGGAACCGGGATCGGGGGCGGGACCATCGGACGGCGGCTGGCCGAGAAGGGCCTGTCGGTGCTGTTTCTGGAAAAGGGCCTGGCGGGATGCCGCACCGAAGAGAACGACCTGGACACCGGCAGCGTCACCGATCCGGCCGCCCGGATGCGGCGCGGCGCCTGGCCCGACCCGGTCCGCGGACGAATCGCCGGGATCGAGCGGCATTTCTATGCGCCGATCGGGGCCGGGGTCGGCGGATCCTCGGTCTTCTATGCCGCGACGCTGGAGCGGCCCGAGCCGCATGACCTGGATCACAGCGCCGAGCGGCCCCATCCCACCACCGGCTGGCCGGTCAGCTTTTCCCAGATGCTGCCCTATTTCAACGCCGCCCAGGCCGTGTTTCATGTGCGCGGAGAGCCCGACCCGCTGTCGGCGCATCCCTCGCCGCGCCTGGCGGTCGCGCCCGCGCTGTCCCAGGGCGACGCGGGGATGATGGCGCGAATGCGCGCCTCGGGGCTGCATCCGTATCGATTGCACAGCGCATTGCGCGACCTGGAAGGATGCCGGTTCTGCCTGGGCCGGAAATGCCCGCGCGTCTGCAAGATGGATGGCCGCTCGGCCGGGGTGGAGCCGGCGCTGGCGACCGGGCGCGCCGCGCTTGTGGAGGATTGCGAGGTGACGGAATTGCGCGGCGACGCCGGCCGCGTCACCCATGTCCTGGCCCGCCGAAAGGGCGAAACGCTGCGTTTCACCGCGGATCGGGTCATCCTGGCGGCGGGTGCGCTGTCCTCGCCCCGGTTGCTGCTGGCCTCGCGCACGCCCTATTGGCCGGAGGGCTGCGGCAACGGGCGCGGGCAGGTCGGCCGGCACCTGATGTTCCACCTCAACGAGATGTTCGCGCTCTGGCCCCGGCGGGGCGAATCCTTTGCCGAAGCCGCGAAAGCCGTCGGGTTCCGCGACCTGTATTTCGTCGAGGGCCAGAGATTCGGCATGGTGCAGGCGATGGGGCTGAACCTGGGCAAGCACGAGATCCTGCACCATCTGCGGATGCGCCTCGCCCGTTCGGCGCTGGGGGCGGTGCCCGGAACGCCGCAATTCGCGCGGCTGCCCGCCGCCCTGGCGGCGCGGGTCCTGGGCCAGGCGAAGGTGTTCGTCGGGCTGCTGGAGGACATGCCCGATGCCGAAAACCGGGTGTGGCCCGATCCGCAAAGGCCGGGTGGCATCCTGATCGACTATCGCTTCGCGCCCGAGCTTCTGCAGCGCCGCCAGCGTTTCCGGCAGCTGATCCGGGGGGCGCTGAAAGGGCAGCGGACGCTTTTCCTGAACTATGAGCCCGAGCCGAATTTCGGCCATCCCTGCGGCAGCCTGCGCATGGGCCTTGATCCCGCCAGCAGCGTGACGGATGCCGGCTGCCGCGTCCACGGGATCGCCAATCTGTGGGTGGCGGACGCCTCTTTCATGCCGACCTCGATGGGCGTGAATCCCAGCCTGACGATCGCCGCCAACGCCTTGCGGGTGGCCGACCTGATGACCGGGAAGCGATAGGCAACGGGCCGTCGCAGACCGGCCGGTTTCGCCGCCGTCATCTCCTCACGCGGATGTGAGCCGCGCAGCCCCGCGCCGCGCCTGATCCTGGGCTATCATGGCCGCGCAGCCGGAGGTTTGATGATGCCGTTCGGGGCCGTCCTTGCGCTTGTCCTTGCCGCCGTCGCCTGGCTTGCGGCCGGTCCTGCCGGCGCGCAGCAATGGCGGCCGAGCAACTGCATCATCATCGCCGATGCGGCGCCCGGCACGCGCGATCTGCACCGGGCCGCCTGATCCGACCCGGTGCCCCAGCGCACGGTCCGGCTCAGCTATGTCGCGCATTCGATGTTCCTGCTGCAGACCGAGGGCGGCTTCAACCTGGTGACCGACTATAACGGTCATCTGGGGCCGACCGTCTTCCGCCCCGATGCGGTGACGATGAATCGTGCCCATTCAAGCCATTGGAGCGACAATGTCGACGGGATCGAACATGTCCTGCGCGGCTGGAGCGAACAGTTCGGCATCGCCGCCGATCACTATCTGGACCTGGGCGAGATCCTGATCCGCAACGTCACGACCGACATCCGTTCCTGGGGCACGGTCGAGGAGGACGGCAATTCGATCTTCGTCTTCGAGACCGCCGGCCTGTGCATCGCCCATCTGGGCCATCTGCATCACGAGCCCACCGACGCGCAATATGCGGCGCTGGGGCGGATCGACGTGCTGATGGTGCCGGTCGACGGCGGCTATACGATGGAGCTGCCGACGATGATCCGCGTGGTGCAGCGGCTGCGCAGTTCCATCGTGGTCCCGATGCACTGGTTCGGACCCGCCAATCTGGAGACCTTCCTTGGCGGCATGTCCTCCAGCTTCGCCGTCACCCGGCCCGGCGTCAGCGAAATGCTGCTGTCGCGCGAGACATTGCCGTCGCAGCCGACCGTCGTGGTGCTGGAGCCGCAGCCCCTCTCGGACTGACGCCGCTGCGCCTCACGGCCTGATGCTGTCCCGGTCGGCAAGGATCGTCGCCGGATCGCAATGCAGCCGGACAAGTTCGGTATGCCTTGTCTCGCTGGTGAAGGCCTCGGCCGAGCCATAGACCCGGACCTCGGCCTCCCGGATGCCGCCGGGGGTGCGACTGTCCTCGGTCACCACGAAGGCATAGATGTAATCGCCGCGCGCATAGCCAAGCGCCATGGTCAGATCGAACGGATGGTCGATATCGGTATCCTTGGTCGAGAACCAGATGCTGTCGGTCTGGAAATACAGCTCGGCCGGATTGGTCCCGGCGGCATAGCTGTAATAGGCCTCTTTCAAGCCGGGGTGATCGGCCGGATCGGCAAGCCTGCAGAATTCGGCGCGGGCGTCGCGTGCGGGGATATGGCAGGCGAACTGCACCTGCCAGGGCGGAATGCAATTCGCCATTCCCGGCAGCGGCAGGAACATGGCCAGAATAAGGCCCAGGCTTGTTTTCACGGTATTGTCCCCGGCTTTCGTCTTCACGTCGCAGAACGGCCGCGAAACAATCCGGCGTTTTCGCGGAACACGCTCATTCACCCGTCGCAATGCTGGCGAAACACCGGGCCAATTCCGGCGGCGCCCCCTGGTCGGTCGCCCATGTGGCAACCTCGCCGGATTCCGAGGGATCGGCCATGCCGCCCCAGATCCCGTAGAACAGCTGTTTCGTGCCCTCTGCCTGATAGAGGAAATAGCCAACCCCATCGGCATCGGGAATTTCCGCGCCGACGATGGTCCAGGGCGCCTGTTGCAGCACGTCGGTGATCGTCACCTGTGCCGGATTCGGCGGCTGGGTCAGGGCGCCGGTGACATAGGCGCGAAATGAATTCCTTTCGGTGGCATCGCCGATCCGGCTGACATGATCGCAGGCATCGGAGGCATGGGCGGCCGGCAGGAACAGGAAAGAAATGGCGAGACAGGCGGAAAAGACCTTGAAGAATGTCATGACGTCCATCCTTTGACGAGCGTTGAAAAGCGTCGCGGCGATCCTACGACATTTTTCGGCCAAGGGGTCTGGAAAATTTCCGGCGCGCCTTGAAGGTGACAGGCAGAGCAGGCTTGGTCCAGGGCAACGCTTCTTATAGTTGTCGCGCCGCGACAGATGTCTTGCCGGTCCGCGCTTTTTCCTGATACATCACCGAACATCTGTCGCAACGAAACAATAAACAGGCTAGACAATGGCAAATCCCGACCTCGATCAACTCGACCTCAAGGAACTGCGCCAACTTCAACGCGAGGTTGCGAAAGCAATCGAAACCTATGAGCAGCGCGCCAAGGCGAAGGCGCTTGCCGAGTTGAATGACCTCGCGTCGCGACACGGATTCAAGCTGCAGGAATTGCTGGGCACCAAATCGTCCCGCCAGGTCGGGCCGAAATACCGGCACCCGGAAAACCCCGATCTGACCTGGTCGGGACGCGGCCGCCAGCCGCGCTGGATCTCGGAGGCGCTGAAGGCCGGAAAATCGCTGGACGATTTCGCAATCTGAATGGCGATAGGGCGGCAAATGCTGCAGCCCTGTCGCGGCCTGTCCGGCAATCGCGAATGCCTGGCCGCATCCGTCGCCGCGCCGATGATCCGCATGGACATGCGCAACCGCCGTGGATGAATTCCACCCGGCGCGGCGATCCTCATCGCCGCGCCGACAAGACACCCGCCCCCGGCATTCGCGCCTGCGGGCGGGCGCCGATCCTGACGCGGCACGAAGCGGTCAGGCCGCCGGGGATCAGCCCTCGGCAGCCATGGCTTCGACCGAGATCGAGACCTCGACCTCGTCCGAGACGGCCGGGGCGAACATCCCCAGGTCGAAATCGCTGCGTTTCAGCGTGGTGGTCGCGTCGAAGCCCAGCCAGGGCTTGTTCTCCATCGGGTGATCCCCCTGCTGGTTCAGGACCGTGTCCAGCACCGTTTCCCTGGTCACGCCGTTCAGGGTCAGGTCGCCGGTGATCAGCGCGCTATTGTCGCCCGTCACCTCGATCCCGGTCGAGACGAAGGTCACGGTCGGTTCGCCGGCCTCGCCGAAGAAGTCGTCGGACAGGAAATGCTTGTTGCGCTCGTCATCGCCGGTCATCAGCGACGAGACCGGGAAGCTGGCCTCGACCGAGGAATTCGCGGGATCTTCCGCGTCGAAGCTGATATTGCCCTCGATCCCGCTGAACATGCCGGTCGTGGTCGAGAAGCCCAGGTGGTCATAGGTGAAGACGATCTGGCTGTGTGAGGTGTCGAAGACATAGGCCTGCGGCTCGGCCAGGGCGGCACCGGCGGCAAGGGCGAAGGCGGCGGTCAGGGCGGTGGTCTTGATCATCAAAATCTCCGTGGTTGTAGGGAAAGCATGGGCGATAGCGGGGCGGGACACAATCGGCGATGGATGAACAGTTCCTGCGGATATGCGCACATTCGGGTTATCCACCGGAGCTTACTGCCGGGCGCTGAGGCTGACCGCCAGGGCCACGGGAAAGCCGACCGAGGATTCGTCGTCATAGCCCTGCCCGATGTTCCAGTCGCGCCGGTCCATCACGGTTTCGCCCGACATGGTGGCGATGCCGTCGGCGATCTGCAGGGTGAAGGACAGCGCGACGGTGGCCTCGTGGCCCTTCAGCGACAGGGGCCCCTCGGCGATGAAGCGGACGCCGTCGGGGCGGATCGCGCCGTGGAACACCGCCACCGGGTTGTTCTCGACATCGAAGAATTCGCGGCCCTTCGCCTGATTGGTCACCATGCCGATGCTGACGCTGTCCATGTTGATGGTGACCTCGACCTCGCCCAGCCCGGTATCGGGATCGAAGCTGATGGCGGCGGTCCAGTCCGAAAACCCGCCCTGGACCTCGCTGCCCATCTGCGTGACCGAAAAGCCCAGCTCGCCCTCGATCACCTGCCATTGCGAGGCCGCCTGCTCCAGCACCGCCGAGGGACCGGCGTCATCCGGGCGCGTGGCGATGGCGAAGGCCGCGCCAGCGGCGAAGACCGTGACGGCCATCAGCGCGGGCGCCAGGTGGCGCTGGATCGCACCCGTCCCGGCCGGCCGGCCCCGCAGCATCCGCGCCAGCACGCCGTCGCGGTCGACGATCGCATGTTTCAGCGCACCCGCGACATGCAGGGCGATCGCGCCGATCAGCACCCAGGCGAAGACGTGATGGATCGAGGCCATGACCGACGCGACCAGGGTCGATTTCGGGACCAGCGGCAACCCCTGCCCGAAGGGCCACAGGATCGGGGCGAAGCCGTCCGTCGCGGCATGTTCGATCCAGCCGGTCAGCGGCACCAGCACCAGCGCGGCATAGAGGATCCAGTGCATGATCTCGGCCAGCAGGGTCTCGACGGGGCGGTCGGGATGGACCGGAACGGGCTTCGGCTGGGTCAGCGCCCAGAGGATTCGCGCAAGGCCGATGGCGAACGCCGCGATCCCCAGCGTCTTGTGCAGCGAGAACAGCTGGACCTTGGCCTCCAGCGCCTCCATCGGCAGGCGCACGGCGGTCAGGCCCAGCACGATATTGGCCAGCACGACCAGCGCGGTCAGCCAGTGAAACGACCTGGCGATGCTTCCATAGCTGCGTGACGTGTTGCGTCGCATGATGTCTCCGAACCGGCTGCCTGCGACCTGATTACCGAAACCCGCCCCGAATTTGGAGAGCGCGGCGCGCACAAGGCCTGTGCGCGGATCGCGAAGCCCCGGCGCAGGGCGGGTCCGGCCGGCAGCGTGCTTCCGCGGGGCGCTTGGTCAAGGGCGCGCGGGCGCAAGCGTGGATCATATGGTCTGGAATCGCGCAGGATGATGCCCCGACAAGCACGGTCTTGCCGACAGGCGCGACCTTCGGCCCGGCGGCCGGTGGTCGCCTCGACACTCGCCGCAAGGGGATAATATGATTGCACTATTGTTCACGAATTCTGGTTTTCCAAGCGTCCCTGACTTCCGAACCAGGTGCCTTTCGCATCGCTGCAACGAACATCTGCGACCCTGACGACGACAGAAAAAGGATGCTGAACGATGAACCGACTTCATTGCGCGGGCCTATGCGGGCTGCTCTGGGCGGGGGCCGGGCTGGCCCTGCCGGCATCGGCACAGGACAGCTGGACGCTGTTTGCCGGGGGCACCAGCCTGCATCCCGTCGATCAGCGGCGGGCCCTGGGCTTCGAGACCGGGCTTGCCGCCGGAATCGACTGGCAGCGGCGGACCGGGGATTTCGCCCTTGGCCTGTCGCTGTCGCAAGAAAATGACGGCGACGACCTGCGACTGGACCGCAGCTTCGGCGAATGGCGCACGCGCGATTTCACGCTTGGTGCCGGCGCGGTCGACCGGCACTGGTCGCCATCGCGCCGTCATTCGCTGATCCTGTCGCGCAACGCCCGCCCCTTCCCCTCGGTCTATCTGCGCAAGGAGGGCTTCTCGGATTTCGAAACGCCGCTGCTTTCCTGGCTGGGTCCCTGGAGCGGCGAGGTCTTCCTGGGCCGGCTCGACAGCGAGGGGAACCCGACCGGCACCCGGCTGCTGGGGATGCGCCTGCAGATCCGGCCGGTCGAGGGGCTGGAGCTGGATGTCGTGCGCGTAGCGCAGTTCGGCGGCGCAGGGCGTTCCAGTTCGCTCTCGGACGTGCTGTGGGGCAATACCAACGAGGGCGACGGGGCGGATGCCAACCAGCTTGCCGGGCTGGGGCTGTCCTATCGCCTGCCCGAAAGCATCGCGCCGATCCGCGTCTATGCCCAGGCGATCGGCGAGGACGAGGCGGACGGGCTGCCCTCCTGCTTCATGTACCTGGCCGGAATCGAGGCAAGCGGCCAGGTCCTGGACGTGCCCCGCACCGTCACGCTGGAAGGCGCCACGACCGAGATCTCGACCACCGAAAACGGAAACTGCGGCCCCCGGCACCGCCTATGCCAACGAGTTCTATTCCGGCGGATACACCAACGAGGGCGAGTGATGGGCCTTCCGCTGGACACGGATTCGCGCATGATCCAGCTCAGCGGCGAACATGAACTGCCCCGCTTCGAGCTGCACTGGTCGCTTGCCTGGCACGACATCAACGTCACCGGGCGGGACGATCACCGGCTGACCTCGCAGCCGGTCGAGGGCGCGGCCGCGCGCCTGGGGGTGGCCACGACATGGGACGACATGGGACGAGCTGACATTGCGGGGCGATGTGCTCTACCAGTCCTATGACCTGGATCGCAGCGACGCGCAGCGGGGCCTGGGCGGCGCGCTGCAGCTGTCGCGTAGCTTCTGAGACGTTCTGCCGGCCCTTTCCGTTCAGCCGCGCCGCCTTGCGGATCGAGCCCTGCCGGGCCACCTCGTCGATATAGCGCAACGCGCGTCCGTGCAGCATCAGCCTTTCGCCTGGCAGCAGAGGGGCAGCGACAGGCAGCGGCCCATGTATTCGCCGGGCCGCGGCATCCGCAACCGGTGCCGCGTCGATTGCGGCTGATCGTCGGACCAGCGCATCGGCATGTCGCCGATATCGCACCTGCAGGCCACCCTCGCCTTGCTTCTGGCACAGGATCGTCAGGCAGTCGAAATCGGAAAGCGCGGCGGCTCGAACGGCGGCACGATCGACCGAGGTGGGTATCTCGCTGTAGATGGCGATATGGAGAACCTCCGCCGTGCCGACCCAGCCTCCGACCAAGCCGCCCGAGACTCACCGCCCGATCGCCGGCGACATGCGGGAACAGGGGCTGGTTGATGTCCCCGGGCCAGCGGGCGAGGATGATGTTCCCACCGTTGATCTCGATGCCGCCATCGGTGTCAACGGCGGCGTAAAAACCTGCCACGGGGCGGCGTAAAAGTCGGCCACCCTTGCGCGCGGCTGAGACCTCCGTGAGGGCGTAGCCCGAGCGGGGGTCTCAGCCGCGCGTTGCGATTTTCGAGGG
>NZ_QNRC01000027.1 GCF_003709565.1 Paracoccus sigandri
GGCCCGCCCTCGGCGCGGTTGGCCAGCCGCAGGGGCTCGATCGCGGCGCTGAAGGGCAGCATCGTGAAGCTGTCCAGCAGAAGGAAGGTGAAGCGGCGGGGCTTGACGGATGGCATGGGGCTGTCTCGCGCGGGTTCCAGCCGGGAATATCATCAGGGTTTCGCCCTTGCCGCAAGGGCCGCGAGGCCGCCGCGCCGCCGCCGCGATCGCGCCTCTCGGGCCTTCCCCTGACGGTCGGTAAGGATTATACCGGCCCGACCCATTCTCAAGGAGCACTTGCCATGACGCAGGAGAACCGCATCACCGCCGCCACCCCCGCCTGGGACAAGGCCGGCTGGCGCGCCTATCCGCGCGTCCAGATGCCCGACTATACCGATCCCGAGGCATTGGCCGCGGCCGAGGCGCAGCTGCGCCGCTATCCGCCGCTGGTATTTGCAGGCGAGGCGCGGCGCCTCCGCGATCAGCTGGCCGAGGTCGCGGCCGGCCGGGCCTTCCTGCTGCAGGGCGGCGATTGCGCCGAAAGCTTCGGCGAATTCAGCGCCGACAACCTGCGCGACACCTTCAAGGTGCTGCTGCAGATGGCCGTGGTGCTGACCTGGGGCGCGCAACTGCCGGTGGTCAAGGTCGGCCGCATGGCCGGCCAGTTCGCCAAGCCGCGCTCCGCGCCGACCGAGGTGGTGGGCGGGGTCGAGCTGCCCAGCTATCGCGGTGACATCATCAACGGCTTCGACTTCACGCCCGAGGCGCGAATCCCCGATCCGCAGCGGATGCTGGCGGCCTATACCCAGGCGGCGGCCTCGCTGAACCTGCTGCGGGCCTTCTCGACCGGCGGTTTCGCGGACATGCACCGGGTGCAAAGCTGGATCGCCGATTTCGTCGGCGGCCCCGAGGCCGCGAAATATCGCGACATCGCCGACCGGATCCGCGACGCCATGGCCTTCATGCAGGCGGCCGGGGTAAATTCGGACACCGCGCACCAGCTGTCCAAGGTCGATTTCTACACCAGCCACGAGGCGCTGCTGCTGGAATACGAAGAGGCGCTGGCCCGCGTCGATTCGACCACCGGCCTGCCGGTGGCGGGCTCGGGCCACATGATCTGGATCGGCGACCGCACCCGCCAGCCGGACGGCGCGCATGTCGAGTTCTGCCGCGGCGTGCAGAACCCGATCGGGCTGAAATGCGGCCCCTCGACCACGGCCGAGGACCTGAAGGTGCTGATGGCCAAGCTGAACCCGGCCAACGAGGCCGGCCGGCTGACGCTGATCGCGCGCTTCGGCGCCGGCCAGGTCGGCGATCACCTGCCGCGCCTGATCGCGGCGGTGCGGCAGGAGGGCGCCAATGTCGTCTGGTCCTGCGATCCGATGCATGGCAACACGATCAAGTCGGCGACCGGCTACAAGACCCGGCCCTTCGACGCGGTGCTGCGCGAGGTGCGCGAGTTCTTCGCCATCCACAAGGCCGAGGGCACCATCCCCGGCGGCGTGCATTTCGAGATGACCGGCAAGGACGTGACCGAATGCACCGGCGGCGTGCGCGCGGTGACGGACGAGGACCTGTCGGACCGCTATCACACCGCCTGCGACCCGCGCCTGAACGCCAGCCAGTCGCTGGAGCTGGCCTTCCTGGTGGCCGAGGAACTGCGCGCCCGCCGCGAGGCCTCGGTCCCGCCGCGCGGCGTCAGGGTGGGCTGAGCCCCGCGCCCGCCGGCACGGCCCCAACCATGATGACAGCCGCCCCGTCCGGGCGGCTGTTCCCGTTTCGCGGCCGGGGCGTCAGATCCGCGCGCCGGCCAGGTGGGCCAGCTGCGCGCCGGCCTCGATCAGGGCGCCGCGCAGGGCGCGCAGCGCGGCCGGGGCGGGGCGGGTCAGGGGCAGCGGCATCCGCGCCTCGGGCAGATCGCCCGTCAGCAGGGCGGCCAGCGCCGCGCCGAAGGCGGTGCCGGGCGCGATGCCCCGGCCGTTATAGCCGCAGATGGCGAAGACCCCGTCCTCCAGCCGGTGAAAGCGCGGCAGGTTGTCCGAGGTCATGCCGATCCGGCCATGCCATCCGGCCTCGAAACGCGGCGTGCCGATCTGCGGGAAGATCCGCCCGATCGCCCGGCCGGCCCAGGCGCGATGCACCGCCAGCCCGCCATTGCGCAGCGCCCCGACCGAGCCGAAGACCAGCCGGTTCGCCGCGTCCAGCCGGAAGGACGTCAGCACCTGCCGCGTGTCCCATGCGCCCTGACGCCCCGGCAGGATCGTGTGGGCCACATCGTCGGGCAGGGGCGGGGTCGCCAGGTTGAAATAGGGCAGCGGCACCTGCTGGCGGGCGATGTCGGGCATCAGGTGGCGGGTATAGGCGTCGGTGGCGAAGACCACATGGCGCGCGGTCAGGCTGCCGTCTGGGGTGCGGATCCGCCAGCCGGTCGCGGCGCTCTCCAGCCCGGTCGCCGGCGAGGCGGTGAAGATCCGCGCCCCCAGCCCCTGCGCCGCCCGCGCCAGGCCGCGCGCATAGGCCAGCGGCTGGATCGTGCCGGCGCGGCGATCCAGAAGCGCGCCCTCGAAATGCGTCGTGCCCAGCATCGCCGCCGCCTCGGTCTTGTCCAGCAGCTCGACCGGCGCGCCGCGCGCCTGCCATTGCCGCGCGCGCTCGGCGATCTCTGCCCGGCCCGCGCGGCCGAAGGCGGCGTGCAGCGTGCCGACCGGCTGCGCCTCGCAAGCGATGGCGTGGCGGTTCACGATGTCCCAGACCAGCGCCGGGGCCTCGCCCAGAAAGCCGATCAGACGCGCGCCCATCTCCGGGCCAAGGGTGCCGGCCAGCGCCTCGGGCATCACCCACATCCCGGCATTGACCAGCCCGACATTGCGCCCCGCGCCGCCGAAGCCGATCTCGACCGCTTCCAGCAGGGCGGTGTCGACCCCGCGCCCGGCCAGGTGCAGCGCCGCCGACAGCCCGGTATAGCCGGCGCCGATCACCGCCACCTCGGCGGCAATGTCGCCCCCCAGCCGGGGCGTGTCCGGGGGCGGCGGCGCGGTCTGTTCCCAAAGCCCGTGGGTGAGGGGATCGTTCAGCATGGTCGGCCTCATGTCGGTCCCGTCCTGCGCGAGGGTCCCGCCGTCCTTTCTTCCGCCGAAACGCTGCGCTAGGCTATCGTGCGTTTCTCACGATCTCATGCCGTTTCGGAATGTCCATTCACGCCCCCCGCCGCTTTCTTCCCTCGCTGCCGCTGCTGGCGGCCTTCGAGGCCGCCGCAAGGACCGGCTCGATCACCCAGGCCGCGGCCGAGCTGTCGCTGACCCAATCCGCCGTCTCGCGCCAGATCAAGGCGCTGGAGGGGCAGCTGGGGCTGGAGCTTTTCCTGCGCGAGAAGCAGAAGATCCGGCTGACCCCCGGCGGTCAGGCCTATGCGCAAGAGATCCGCGACGCGCTGCGCAAGATCTCGGACGCCTCGCTGAACCTGCGCGCCAATCCGGGCGGCGGGACGCTGACCGTTGCCGCGCCGCCCACCTTCGCCGCGCGCTGGCTGGCGCCGCGACTGCCGGGCTTCCTGGAGCGCCATCCGGGGGCGATGCTGAACCTGCTGGCCCGGCCGGCCCGGTTCGATTTCCGCCAGGACGTGATCGACGCGGCCATCCATTTCGGCCTGCCCGACTGGCCCGAGGCGGGGATGGTCCCGCTGCGCGGCGAATCGGTGCTGCCGCTTTGCGCGCCGGCGCTGGCCGCGCGCTGTGGCTTTCGCGAACCGGCCGACCTGCGCGATGCGCCGCTTCTGCACCTGACCTCGCGCCCCGATGCCTGGGAACGCTGGCTGCGCCATTACGGGGCCTGCGACCGGGGCGTCCAGGGGATGCTGTTCGACCAGTTCTCGATCCTGGCCGAGGCGGCGGCGGCGGGGCTGGGCGTCGCCCTGCTGCCCGAATTCCTGTTCGCGGACGACCTGGCCTCGGGCCGGCTGGTGGCTGCCCTGCCGCTGCTCTGGCGGGGCGAGGAAGCCTATTACCTGTGCTGGCCGCGCGACCGCCCGGCCGAGGGCCCGCTGGCGTGGTTCCGCGACTGGCTTCTTGCGGAAATGGCCGAGACTGGCGCGGGCGGGGCGGGCGCGGATGGGGGCCGGGCGGGATGATCCGGCGCGCATGGGTTCATTCCGGTTCCGCATCAAGTCAGCCGGATTCAGCGAAAGACCCGGCCGGGCGGTTATGCTAGCCGCGAAAGGGAAACCGAATGACAGGGACGCAGCCGCCATGACCCAATCCATCGCCGACAAGACCGCCGCGATCCTCAGCCGCCTTGGCGTCGCGCCTGCCCGCTGGACCGGCGGCACCATGCCCGGCGTCACCCCCGTCACCGGCGAGGAGATCGCCCGCCTGACGCCCGACACGCCCGAGACCGCCGCCCGCGCCATCGCCCGCGCGAAATCCGCCTTCGAGACCTGGCGCAATGTCCCCGCCCCCCGGCGCGGCGAGCTGGTCCGCCTGCTGGGCGAGGAGCTGCGCGCCGCCAAGGACGACCTGGGCGCGCTGGTCTCGATCGAGGCGGGCAAGATCCCCTCCGAGGGGCTGGGCGAGGTGCAGGAGATGATCGACATCTGCGACTTCGCCCTGGGCCTGTCGCGCCAGCTCTACGGGCTGACCATCGCCTCGGAACGGCCCGGCCACCGGATGATGGAGACCTGGCACCCGCTTGGCGTCGTCGGCGTCATCTCGGCCTTCAACTTCCCCGTCGCGGTCTGGTCCTGGAACGCGGCGCTGGCGCTGGTCTGCGGCAACAGCGTGGTCTGGAAGCCCTCGGAAAAGTCGCCGCTGACCGCGCTGGCCACCCAGGCGATCCTGGAACGCGCGCTGGCCCGTTTCGGCGATGCGCCCGACGGGCTGGCCCAGGTGCTGATCGGCGGCCCCGAGATCGGCGAGGCGCTTGTCGCCAGCCGCGACGTGCCGCTGGTTTCGGCCACCGGCTCGACCCGGATGGGGCGCATCGTCGGGCCGAAGGTGGCGGAACGCTTCGGCCGCTCGATCCTGGAACTGGGCGGCAACAATGCCGGGATCGTCTGCCCCTCGGCCGATCTGGACATGGCGCTGCGGGCCATCGCCTTCGGCGCGATGGGCACGGCGGGCCAGCGCTGCACCACGCTGCGCCGGCTGTTCGTGCATGACAGCGTCTATGACGCGCTGGTGCCGCGGCTGGTCGCGGCCTATGCCTCGGTCAGCGTCGGCAACCCGCTGGAGGGCGAGGCGCTGGTCGGCCCGCTGATCGACCGCGCCGCCTTCGAGGCGATGCAGCAGGCGCTGGAGGCGGCCCGCGCCGCGGGCGGCACCGTCCATGGCGGCGAGCGCCTGGCCATCGGCCCCGACAGCGCCTTCTATGCCCGCCCGGCGCTGGTCGAGATGCCCGCCCAGGCCGGCCCGGTCGCCGAGGAGACCTTCGCCCCGATCCTCTATGTCATGCGCCACAATGACCTGTCCGAGGCCATCGCCCAGCACAATGCCGTCGGCGCGGGCCTGTCCTCGTCGATCTTCACCACCGACCTGCGCGAAAGCGAGCTGTTCCTGTCGGCGGCGGGGTCCGATTGCGGCATCGCCAACGTGAATATCGGCACCTCGGGCGCCGAGATCGGCGGAGCCTTCGGCGGCGAGAAGGAGACCGGCGGCGGGCGCGAAAGCGGCTCGGACGCCTGGAAGGGCTATATGCGGCGGCAGACCAGCACGATCAACTATTCCCGCCAGCTGCCGCTGGCGCAGGGCGTGGTCTTCGACATCTAGCGCCGGGCCGCGCGCGGGCTATTTTCCCTGCGGCGGCACCAGCACGCCCACGGCGGGCTGGTCCGGGTCGCGGCTGGCCTGCGCCTTGCGGTATTCGGCCGGCGTCACGCCGCGCTCGGCCTTCAGCGTCCGCGCCAGGTGCGGCGCGTCGCAGAAGCCGCAGGCCAGCGCGATCTCGGTGATCGGGCTGTCCGAGCCGCGCAGCCGCTGCAGCGCCTTGTCCAGCCGCAGGTCCAGATAGGTCTTCAGCGGCGTCTGCCTTATATCGGCCAGGAAGCGCCGCTCCAGCGTGCGCCGCCCGACGCCCAGGTCCCGCGCCAGGTCCTGGATGGTCCGGGGCACCTCGATGTTCTGCTGCATCCGCAGCACCGCGCGCTTGACCAGCTCGTCACCGGGCTTGCGGGCCAGCAGCGGGCCGGGCTGGGCGCGCTCGCCGCTGAGCGCGTCATCGATCATCATGATGTTCAGGCTCTTGATCGCCGCCGACTGGCCGATATGGCGCTGCACCAGGAAGGCCGCCAGATGCGCGGCGCCATGCCCGCCCGAACAGGTCAGCCGGTCGCGATCGACCACGAAGATCTGGTCGGCGACCGGCATCTCGCTGTCGAAGCGGTCGATGAAATCCTGGTGGTGGAACCAGCTGACGCAGCAGCGATAGCCCTTCAGCAGACCGGCGCGCTGCAGGATGAAGACGCCGGTGCAGAGCCCGACCAGCGGCGTTCCCGCCGCCGCCGCCGCGCGCAGGAAATCCAGCGCCGCGTCGCTCAGCGCCGCGCGGTCGCTGATCAGCCCGCCCACCACCACCAGATAGTCGAAGCCGCCCGCATGGCGCAGCCGCGTGTCGGGCTGCACCCGCACCCCGCAGCTTGAGCGGATCATGTCGGTGCCGTCCGACAGCACCGTCCAGTCGCACAGGATCGGGCGCGACTTGTCGGCCTCGTCCGCGGCCAGCCGCAGCACGTCCACGAAATTGGCGAAGGCCGACAGCGTGAACTGGTCGGCCAGCAGGAAGGCGACGCGCAGGCGCTTGCCGGCGGGCGCGCCCGAGGAGGGGGCGCCGGGGGGTGGTTTCGTCTGGGCCATGTCGTGAACCTGCAATTCGGATGGCGCAAATCTTCCCGCCCATCCTGTGCAGATTCGTCATCTTCCGTCCAGTCCTTCCTCAACCGGCGGCCCTGACCATGACCCGTTTCAACGCCTTCTCGCTTCTGAAGAATGCCCTCGGCGGGCATCGGAACTGGACCGAGCAATGGCCCGACAGCCAGCCCAGGGCGGAATATGACGTGGTGATCGTCGGCGCGGGCGGGCACGGGCTGGGCGCGGCCTATTATCTGGCCAGCCAGCACGGCATCACCAATGTCGCGGTGATCGACAAGGGTTGGCTGGGCGGCGGCAATACCGGCCGGAACACGACAATCATCCGCTCGAACTATCTCTATGACGAGAGCGCGCGGCTCTATGACCATGCGGTCGACCTGTGGGAGAATCTCAGCCAGGAGCTGAACTACAACGTCATGTATTCGCGGCGCGGCGTGCTGATGCTGGCCCACAACGTCCATGACGTGCAGAGCTTCAAGCGCCACATCCACGCGAACCGGCTGAACGGCGTCGACAACCGCTGGCTGACGGTGCAGGAGGCCAAGGAATACTGCCCGCCGCTGAACATCTCGCCGAATGCGCGCTATCCGGTGATGGGGGCGGCGCTGCAGGAACGCGCGGGCACGGCGCGGCACGACGCGGTGGCCTGGGGCTATGCGCGCGGGGCGGCGGCGCGGGGCGTGGACATCATCCAGAACTGCCCGGTGACGGCGATCCGGCGCAATGCCGACGGCTCGGTCGCGGGGGTGGAAACCGCGAAGGGCTTCATCCGCGCGAAGAAGGTCGCGGTCTCGGCCGCCGGCCATACCTCGGTGGTGATGCAGACGGCGGGCGTGCGGCTGCCCTTGGAAAGCTATCCGCTGCAGGCCCTGGTCAGCGAACCGGTGAAGCCCTGCTTCCCCTGCGTGGTCATGTCGAATGCGGTCCATGCCTATATCAGCCAGTCCGACAAGGGCGAGCTGGTGATCGGCTCGGGCACCGACCAGTATACCAGCTATTCCCAGCGCGGCGGGCTGCCGCTGATCGAACATACCATCGCCGCGATCACCGAGGTCTTCCCGATCTTCAACCGGATGCGGATGCTGAGGAAATGGGGCGGGATCGTCGACGTGACGCCCGACCGCTCGGCCATCCTGGGCAAGACGCCGGTGCCGAACCTCTATGTCAATTGCGGCTGGGGGACGGGCGGCTTCAAGGCCACGCCGGGCGCCGCGCATGTCTTCGCCTGGACCATCGCCAAGGACGAGCCGCACCCGATCAACGCCCCCTTCACGCTGGAACGCTTCCGCAGCGGCCGGCTGATCGACGAGGCCGCCGCCGCCGCCGTCGCGCATTGATGCGCGCCACGATGATGGCGCATTGAGGACACGCCCATGCTTCTGATCCATTGCCCCTATTGCGACGAAACCCTGCCCGAGGCCGAGTTCACCTATGCCGGCGAGGCGCATATCGCGCGCCCGGCCGATCCCTCGGCGCTGAGCGACGAGGAATGGGAAAGCTACCTGTTCATCCGCAGCAACCCGCGCGGCCCGCATCACGAGCGCTGGCGGCACCTGCATGGCTGCGGGCGCTTCTTCAACGCGGTGCGCGACACGGTCAGCGACCGCTTCCTGACCACCTATCCGGCGGGCCAGCCGCGCGCCGCCCTGCCCATCAAGGAGGCCGCGGAATGAGCCGCTATCGCATCGCCGGAAAGGGCCGCGTCGATCACGGCGCGCCGGTCCGCTTCACCTTCGACGGGCGCGCCTATGCCGGGCTGCGGGGCGACACGGTCGCCTCGGCGCTTCTGGCCAACGGCGTCCACCTGATGGGCCGGTCCTTCAAGTATCACCGCCCGCGCGGCCCCGTCGCGGCGGGATCCGAGGAACCCAACGCGCTGATCGGCACCCGCCGCGGGCCGGGCCGGTTCGAGCCGAACACCCGCGCCACCATGCAGGAGATCCGCGACGGGCTGGAGGCCAGCTCGCAGAACAAGTTTCCCAGCCTGAAATGGGATCTGGGCGCGGTCAATGACGCGGCCTACATGCTGTTTTCGGCCGGGTTCTACTACAAGACCTTCATGTGGCCGAAAAGCTTCTGGCACCGGGTCTACGAGCCGATCATCCGCGCGGCGGCCGGCCTTGGCGTGGCGCCGACCGAGGAGGACCCGGACCACTATGCCTCGCGCAACCTGCATTGCGACGTGCTGGTCGTCGGCGCCGGCCCCGCGGGCCTTGCGGCGGCGCGGGCGGCGGCGGCCGAGGGGCTGCGCGTGGTCCTGGTGGACGAGAATGCCGAAGTCGGCGGCACGCTGCTGTCCGAACCCCAGGCGCAGATCGACGGGCGCCCGGCATGGGACTGGCTGGCGGCGGAACTGGAGGCGCTGAAGGCGCTGGGGGTGCGGATCATGACCCGCACCACCGCCATCGGCTATTACCACCAGAACCTGATCGGGCTGTGCCAGCGGCTGACCGACCACCTCGACGTGCTGCCCGCCGACACCCCGCGCGAGCGGCTGTGGCGGGTCCGGGCGCGGCGGGTGGTGCTGGCGCAGGGCGCGCTGGAAAAGCCGCTGGTCTTCCACGGCAACGACCGTCCCGGCGTGATGCTGGCGGGCGCGGCCCAGACCTATCTGAACCGCTACGGCGTCCGGGTGGGCGACGCGCCGGTGATCCTGACCAGCCATGACAGCGCCTGGTATGCGGCGTTCGACCTGCAGGATGCGGGCGCGCGGGTGCAGGCCATCGTCGATCTGCGCGACGCGGTGCGCGAGGAACTGCTGAACGAGGCCCGCGCGCGCGGCATCCCGGTCAGGCTGTCCCATACCGTGACGGCGACCTCGGGGCGGCTGCGGGTCAGCGCGGTCCGGGTCAATCCGGTGACGAACGGGAAGGTCGGTGCGGGGCAGGCGATCAAATGCGACGCGCTCTTGATGTCGGGGGGCTGGACGCCGTCGCTGCACCTGTTTTCGCATACCCAGGGCAAGCTGGCCTGGGACGAGGACCGCACCACCTTCCTGCCCGCCCTCACGCCCGAGGATTGCGTGATCGCCGGTGCCGGGCGCGGGCTGTGGGGGATCGCGGCGGCGCTGCGGGACGGCGCCGAGATGGGCCGCGAGGTGGCGCAGGCGCTCGGCAAGGCCGGCGCGGCCCTGGCTCATGACGTCCAGAACGACCGGACCGGCAGCGGCGTGTCGATGAAGGAGCTGCCGACCGACCGCAATCCGGGCAAGGCCAAGGCCTTCGTCGACTATCAGAACGACGTGACCGCCAAGGACCTGCGCCTGGCCGTGCGTGAAGGCATGCGCTCGATCGAGCATGTGAAGCGCTACACGACGAACGGCATGGCGACCGACCAGGGCAAGATGTCGAACATCAACGGGCTGATGATCGCCGCCGACGCGCTTGGCAAGCCCGCGCCGCAGGTCGGGCTGACCACCTTCCGCCCGCCCTATACGCCGACCAGCTTCGGCGCCTTCGCCGGCTATCACCGCGGCACGCATTTCGAGCTGACCCGCAAGACGCAGATCGACGCCTGGGCCGAGGAACAGGGCGCGGTCTTCGAGCCGGTCGGCCAGTGGCGCCGCGCCTGGTACTTCCCCCGCCAGGGCGAGGATATGGAGGCCGCCGTGCGCCGCGAATGCCGCCAGACCCGCGCCAGCGTCGGCATCTTCGACGCCTCGACGCTTGGCAAGATCGAGGTCGTCGGCCCCGATGCCGTCACCTTCATGGAGCGGATGTATACCAACCCCTGGGCGAAACTGGGCGTCGGTCGCTGCCGCTACGGGCTGCTCTTGGGCGATGACGGCTTCATCCGCGACGACGGGGTGATCGGGCGCATGGCCGAGGACCGCTTCCACGTCACCACGACGACGGGTGGCGCGGCGCGGGTGCTGAACATGATGGAGGACTATCTCCAGACCGAATGGCCCGACCTGAATGTCTGGCTGACCTCGACCACCGAGCAATGGTCGACCATCGCGCTGAACGGCCCGAATGCGGCCAGGCTGCTGGCGCCCTTCGTCGAGGGGGTGGAGCTGACGGAAGCCGCCTTCCCGCACATGTCCTGCGCCGAATGCACGGTGGCGGGGATGCCCGCGCGGCTGTTCCGCGTCAGCTTCACCGGCGAGATCGGCTTCGAGGTCAACGTCCCCGCGCCCCTGGGCCGCAAGCTGTGGGAAACGCTGTGGCAGGCCGGCCAGCAATACGGCATCGTGGCCTACGGCACCGAGACCATGCACGTGTTGCGCGCCGAGAAGGGCTATATCATCGTCGGCCAGGACACCGACGGCACGGTCACGCCCTTTGATGCGGGCATGGGCTGGGCGGTCGGCAAGGCCAAGCCCGATTTCGTCGGCAAGCGCGGCCTCGCGCGGCCCGACCTGGTGGCCGGGACCCGCAAGCAGCTGGTCGGGCTTCTGACCGAGGACGGCTCGAAGCTGGAGGAGGGGGCGCAGATCGTCTTCGACCCGAAGCAGGCGATCCCGATGAAGCTGGTGGGCCATGTCACCTCGTCCTACCACTCGGACGCGGCGGGCCGGCCGATCGCGCTGGCGCTGGTCGAGGGCGGGCATGAGCGGATGGGCGAGACCGTCCATGTGCCGATGCCCGACCGGACGATTGCCGCGAAGATCACCGGCACCGTCTTCGTCGATCCCGACAACACCCGACTGAAAATCTGACCCGGAGGCCAGGATGAACGCTCCCATCTCTTCCTTCCCGCCCGGCGCGCTGGCCGATACCACTGCGGCGCGGGTGGCGATCGCTCCGGCCTGCGGGCGGCTGTCGCTGCGCGCGCGCGGCGACCTGGCCCCGCTGGAGGCGGCGCTGGGACTGGCGCTGCCCGGCCGGATCGGGCAACGCGCCCAGGGTGGCACTGTTCAGGGTGGCGCCATCCAGACGATGCGCCTGGGCCCCGACGAATGGATCCTGCAGGCCCCCGAGGCCGAGGTCGCCGGGATCCTGGCCGCCTGCGCCGCGCTTCATGCCAGCCATCCGCACAGCCTGGTGGACGTCTCGGGCCGCGAGGTGACGCTCTTGGTCTCGGGCCCGCGCGCGGCGGAACTGCTGAGCATCGGCTGCCCGCGCGACATCGACAGCGTCGCGGTGGGCGAAGGCCGCCGGACGCTGTTCGACGGCGCGACGGTGGTGCTGTGGCGCGACGCGCCCGACGCCTTCCGCATGGATGTCTGGAACAGCTTCGTGCCGCACCTGGCCGATCTTCTTGTCACCGGCTGCAGGGAACTTGCCGCCGAAACCGTCTGATCCCGGAGGAAATTCAACATGTTCGACCGTCTGCCCAAGACCGGCATCTCGGATGCGGCGATCGCCAGCGCCGTGGCCGAGGAACTGGACCGCCAGAAGACCCAGATCGAGCTGATCGCGTCCGAGAACATCGTCTCGGCCGATGTCATGGCCGCGCAGGGCTCGGTGCTGACCAACAAATATGCCGAGGGCTATCCCGGCCGGCGCTATTACGGCGGCTGCGAATTCGTCGACAAGGTCGAGGCGGTGGCCATCGACCGGCTGAAGCAGCTGTTCGGCGCCGAATTCGCCAATGTCCAGCCGCATTCCGGCGCCCAGGCCAACCAGGCGGTGTTCCTGGCGCTGTTGCAACCGGGCGACCGGATCATGGGCCTGTCGCTGGCCCATGGCGGCCACCTGACCCATGGCTCGCCCGTCACCATGTCGGGCAAGTGGTTCGACGTGGTGTCCTACGAGGTCGAGCCCGACACCCATGTGCTGGACATGGAAAAGGTGCGCGCGCGGGCGCTGGAGACCCGGCCGAAGCTGATCGTCGCCGGCGCCTCGGCCTATCCGCGCCGGATCGATTTCGAGGGCTTCCGCAGGATCGCCGACGAGGTGGGGGCCTGGCTGATGGTGGACATGGCCCATTACGCGGGGCTGATCGCGGGCGGGCATTATCCGAACCCGGTCGCCCATGCCCATGTCGTGACCTCGACCACGCACAAGACCCTGCGCGGCCCGCGCGGCGGCATCATCCTGACCAATGACGAGGCCATCGCGAAGAAGCTCAACAGCGCGGTGTTCCCCGGCAACCAGGGCGGTCCGCTGATGCATGTGATCGCCGCCAAGGCCGTGGCCTTCGGCGAGGCGCTGCGGCCCGAATTCGCCGATTACGCGGGCCAGGTGATCCAGAATGCCCGCGCGCTGGCCGATGTGCTGCTGGTCGGCGGGCTGGGGATCGTCTCGGGCGGGACCGACAGCCACATGGTGCTGGTCGACCTGCGCCCGATGGGCGTGACCGGCAAGGCGGCCGAGATCGCGCTGGAGCGCGCCGGCCTGACCTGCAACAAGAACGCCATCCCCAACGATCCCGAGAAGCCCTTCGTCACCTCGGGCATCCGGCTGGGCAGCTCGGCCGGGACCACCCGCGGCTTTGGCGAGGCCGAGTTCGAGAAGATCGGCGCCCTGATCCTGCGCGTGATCAAGGCCCTGTCGGAAAACCCCGAGGGCGACGCGCAGGTCGAGGCCGAGGTGCGCGCCGAGGTCCGCGCGCTCTGCGACGCCTTCCCGATCTACGGGTCCTAGGCCGGCCCGCCCGGATCCCAAGACAGCCAGAAGGCGGCGCCCGGCCGGCGCCGCCTGTCGCGCATCCTCAGCCGCGCGCCGCCTTGGTGGCCTTGGTCCACCAGACCAGTTCCTCCAGCGTCGCCTTCAGCGAGGGCTTCAGGTTCTCCTCGATCTCGCTGATCGGGGCGTCGCCGCCGCCGGGGAAGACCTTGAAGAAGTCGCTGCCGCCGATATGGACGGCATTGCGCAGCGGCACCATCTGAAGCTCGATCCCGATCAGGCGCAGATGCTCCAGCGCCCGTGCGCCGCCCATGCTGCCATAGGCCAGGGCCGCGAAGGGCTTGCGCACCCATTGCTTGTAGGCCTGGTCCAGCGCGTTCTTCAGCGCCCCGGTGATCGAGCGGTTGTATTCCGCCACCACGAAGAAGAAGCCGTCGAAGCCCGCCAGCTTTTCCTGCCAGGCGACGGCATTCGGGTCCGAGGACGGCATCCACAGGTTCGATGCCGGCTCGTCGAAGAAGGGCAGGTTCTGGTCGCGCAGGTCGACCAGTTCGAAATCCAGTTCCGGGTGATCCTTCAGCTGCTCCATCAGCCATGCGGCCGGCTTGTCGGCGAAGCGGGTCTTGCGGGTGGAGCTGATGATGACGGCGATGCGCGGTTTGGCCATGAAATGCCCTCCTGTCGTTTCGGCGGTTGCGATCCTGCCAACGCCGAAGCTGGGCCATCGGGTCCCACTTGCCAAGGGGCAGGGCCGCACAGGGGGCGTGCGAATCTGCGCGCGGGCCCCGCAAAACCGGCGGCGGGGCCCGCCGCGACCCCTTGCCCCGCGCAGGCGGGAATGATCTATGCTGTAGGGCATGAAGAATTCCGACAACCCCGCCGATCCGTTCAAGAAGGCCCTGACCGAGGCCACCCGCGCCCTGGCAGACGAGCGCGAGCTGAACGTGACCTTCAGCGCCGACCCCTCGGGGGTGACGGGCGACACGATGCGCCTGCCGCAGGTCAGCCGCCGGATGACGCGGGACGAGATCCTGCTGGCGCGCGGCACCGCCGATGCGCTGGCGATGCGGATGCGCCATCACGACGCGGCGACCCATGCCCGCTTCGCGCCCTCGGGGCCGATGGCGCGAGAGCTTTACGAGGCGATGGAGACCGCCCGCTGCGAGGCGCTCGGCGCGCGCGACATGCCCGGCGCGCTTAGCAATATCGACGCCCGCATCGGCGCCGATGCCGAGAAGAAGGGCTATGCCCAGATCAAGGCCGCGTCCGATGCGCCGCTGTCGGTGGCAGCGGGCTATATCCTGCGCCAGGCGGCCACCGGGCGCGAATTGCCGCGCGGCGCGCAGCATGTCGCCGATCTGTGGCGCCCCTTCGTGGAACAGCAGGCCGGCGAGACACTGGCCGATGCGCAGGCGGTGCTGGCCGACCAGGCGGCCTTCGCGCGGCTGGCGCGGCGGGTGATCAGCGACCTGGGCTATGGCGACCAGCTGGGCGAGGACCCGGACGAGCCCGACCAGGACGATGGCGAGGAAAACGCCGAGCAGGAGGAAGAGGCCGGCGACAACCAGTCCCGCGACCAGGACGACGGCGAGGACGCGGAATCCTCGCCCGAGCGGTCGCAGGAACAGCAGCAGGACGAGCGCCAGGCCCAGGTCAGCATGGACGACCAGTCCGACGAGCTGCTGACCGACGAGGCCGAGATGCCCGAGGCCGAGACACCGCCGGACCTGCCCCCGCCGGTCAGCGAGGCCTCGCCCGACTACAAGGTCTTCTCGCAGCAATGGGACGAGGAGATCCGCGCCGAGGACCTGGCCGACCCGGCCGAGCTGGAACGGCTGCGCGCCTATCTGGACAAGCAGCTGGAACCCCTGCGCGGCGCGGTCTCGCGCCTGGCCAACAAGCTGCAGCGCCGGCTTCAGGCGCAGCAGAACCGCAGCTGGGAATTCGACAAGGAAGAGGGCGTTCTGGACGCGGGCCGCCTGGCGCGGGTGGTGGCGAACCCGACCACGCCGCTCAGCTTCAAGGTCGAGAAGGATACCGAGTTCCGCGATACGGTGGTGACGCTCTTGATCGACAATTCGGGCTCGATGCGCGGCCGGCCGATCTCCATCGCCGCGATCTGCGCCGACGTGCTGGCCCGCACGCTGGAACGCTGCTCGGTCAAGGTCGAGATCCTGGGCTTCACCACCCGCGCCTGGAAGGGCGGGCAGGCGCGCGAGGCCTGGCTGCAGGCCGGCCGCCCCGCGCAGCCGGGCCGGCTGAACGACCTGCGCCACATCATCTACAAGGCCGCCGACGCGCCCTGGCGGCGGGTGCGGCCGAACCTGGGCCTGATGATGAAGGAAGGCCTGCTGAAGGAGAATATCGACGGCGAGGCGCTGGAATGGGCCCACAAGCGGCTGGTCCGGCGGGCCGAGGCGCGCAAGATCCTGATGGTGATCTCGGACGGGGCGCCGGTCGATGATTCGACCCTGTCGGTGAACCCGGCCAACTATCTGGAAAAGCACCTGCGCGACGTGATCGCCATGGTCGAGCGCAGACGGGCGGTCGAGCTGCTGGCCATCGGCATCGGCCATGACGTGACCCGATACTATGAACGCGCGGTGACCATCACCGATGCCGAGCAGCTGGCCGGCGCCATCACCGAGCAGCTGGCGGCGCTGTTCGACAGCGACCCGAGAAAGCGCGCGCGCGTTCACGGGATGGCGCCACTCCGGCGCGCGTGATCCCGCGTCCCGCGACCGCCGGGGGCTGTCTGCCCCCGGACCCCCGAGGATATTTTTAGGACCAAAGCAGGAGCGGAGGCAGGCTTGCTTTGGTCTTTCAAATATCCTCGGGGGGTGCGGGGGGCGAAGCGCCCCCGCTGTCCAGCAGGTCCGGCAGGGTGCGGCGCAGGCCGGGAAACCCGCCGGGTTGCCAGCCCATCGAGTGCAGTTCCTTGCAGCGCGGCACGCACAGCGCAGATGCGTCGGCGCGCTCCGGCAGGGGGTGGGGGCAGTCGGTCAGGGCCGCGACCATCCTCAGCAGGTCTCGGCGGTCCAGGATCAGGTCGCTGGCATTCACCGTCGCCGGCGGGGCGGGGTGGGCAAGCAGGAGCAGCACCGCCTCGGCGAGGTCGGCGCCGTGGATCTCGGTTGCGACGCGGGGGGTGACGGGCCTGCCGGCGAGGTAATCGGCGAAGAGGCCCTGCCACTTGTTCGCCCGGCCGGGACCGTAGATGCCGGTCGCGCGGATCGCGGTCGTGGCCAGCGGCAGGGCGGCCAGATGCGCCTCGGCCAGCGCCTTGACCTCTCCGTAGAGATTGGCGGGGCGGGGCGGCAGGTCGTCGAGCAGGGCCGTGCCCGCGGGCCAGCCGTCATGGACGGCGCGCGAGGACATGAACAGGATGCGCGACAGCCCGGCGGCGGCCGCCTCGTCGAAGAGCCGGATCGAGCCGTCCAGGTTGGCGCTGCGGAAGCCCTGCGGATCGTCGCCCTCGCCGCCGCGATAGCGGCCGGGCGCATGGGCGAAGGCGCAATGGATCAGCGCGTCATGGCCGCGCAGCTCGGCGGGCAGGCCCAGGCGCCAGCCGTCGTCGCGGCCGAGCGCGGTGACCTGGTGGCCGGCGGCGCGGGCGGCGCGCAGGACGAAGCCGCCGACGATGCCGCCGGCGCCGGTCAGCGCGATTCGCAGGGGGCGGGGCCGCAGGGGGCGGGGCGGCATCGGCTCAGGCGGCGGGGCGGGCCTGCGCCGCCAGGTCCGGCACCGGCAGACCCGAGGCGATGGCCCGCCACAGATCGATCAGCGGGCGCAGCAGATGCGCCTTGTCGTGGTCCTGCCAGGGCTTCTCGTACTGGTAGTGCAGGATGCGGATGTCCTGCCAGCTCCACAGCTCGGGCATGTTGATCCAGACATACTGCAGCATGTTGTGATGGATCGACAGCCCGTGCCAGTCGGGGAAATAGTCCTGCAGGAAGGTCTGGTCGGTGCGCCGCCAGAAGGCGCCGGGCTGGTCCAGCCGGGCCAGCATGTCGCGGAAGGTGCGCGGATCGGGACGGGCCGAGAAGACGCCGGAATTCATCCGGTGGAAGCCGTCCAGCCCGTCATAGACATTCGGCGCGGCGCAGAATTCCGGCATCTGGAACAGCTTGCCGACATCGCGCAGCACGATCGCGTCGGCATCGATGAAGACGCAGCGGTCGTAATCCAGCTGCCACAGCCGCAGCTTGATGAAATTGTCCAGCGGCGTGTGGAAATCGGGCTTGCCCCCGCGGGTGAAGGCCGCGCGGGCATGCAGCGCGCCGCGAGCATGGGCGCGGTCGAAACCCTCCGAGGTCGGCAGCAGGTCGGCGGCGATCAGCCGCGCGCCCAGGGCCCGCAGCCGCGCCAGCTGCCCCGGCGCCAGGCCGCGATGCATGACGGCCAGGTCCGCGCCGGTCCCGGTCAGCTTCAGCGAGCGCAGCAGCGCCTCGGCGCCCGGCAGGTAGTCGGGATTGGTCACCAGCGTGACATAGGCATGGTCGGCTTTCGCGGGGGTTTCGGGGCGCAGCCCCTCGGCGGTCCGTGAGGCGGCCGGAAGGCGGGAAATACGCGAGGAATGCATTTATCGCAGCGTCCTGATGTTCAATCCTGCGGCACTGGGCGCCAGGCTATGGCGCTTTCGTGAACCGCTGATGACAGAACGCCGGGGGCTTTGCCTGGTTTCATCGGGCCGCTAGATATCGGGGGACAAGCAAAGGATTGCCCATGAGCCTGAATCCCGATCTCGCCGCCCGCCTGGGCGCGCTGCTGCAGGACCGCCTGTCGCTGGCCACGCCCGACCTTGTGCAGCACGCCCATTCCGAAAGCTTCCACAATGCGCCGCCCCCCGATGCCGTCGCCTGGCCGGTCAGCGCCGAGGAGGTCTCGGCCATCCTGGCCGCCTGCGCCGAGGCCGGGGTGCCGGTCGTGCCCTGGGGCACCGGCACCTCGCTGGAGGGGCATGCGCTGGCCACCCGCGGCGGGGTGACGCTGGACCTGTCGCGCATGGACCGCATCCTGGAGGTGCGGCCGGGCGACATGCAGGTGACGGTGCAGCCCGGCGTCACGCGCGAGGCGCTGAACACTGAATTGCGGACCACGGGGCTGTTCTTCCCGGTCGATCCCGGCGCCAATGCCAGCCTTGGCGGCATGGCCTCGACGCGGGCCAGCGGCACGACCGCCGTGCGCTATGGCACGATGCGCGACAACGTGCTGGCGCTGGAGGTGGTGCTGGCCGACGGCCGCATCATCCGCACCGGCACGCGGGCGGCGAAATCCAGCGCGGGCTACGACCTGACCGGGCTGTTCGTGGGCGCCGAGGGCACGCTGGGGATCATCACCGAGCTGACCCTGCGCCTGCATGGCCAGCCCGAGGAGGTCGCCGCCGCCGTCTGCGCCTTCGACACGCTGGACCATGCCGTGGAATGCGTCACCGCGACGATCCAGTCGGGCATCCCCATGGCGCGGATCGAATTCGTCGATGCCGCTTCGGCCCGCGCCTTCAACCTGCATTCCGGGGCGGGCCTGCCCGAGACGCCGCATCTGATGGTCGAGTTCCACGGCTCGCCCGTGGCCGTGCGCGAGGATGCCGAGGCCTTCGGCGCGCTGGCCGGGGAATTCGGCGGGCAGGGCTTCGACTGGGCCAGCAATACCGAGGATCGCGCCCGGCTGTGGCGGATGCGGCATGGCGCCTATCACGCCAGCTTCGCGCTGCGTCCCGGCGCGCGGGGCATCGTCACCGATGTCTGCGTGCCGATGTCGGAACTGCCCGCCGCCGTTGCCGCCGCCGTGGCCGATATCGAGGCGGCGGGCCTGGTCGGCCCCATCGTCGGCCATGTCGGCGACGGCAATTTCCACACGCTGCTGCTGGTCGACCCCGAGAACGCCGCCGAGATCGCCGCCGCCAAGCAGGTCGCCACGCGCATGGCCGAACGCGCCATCGCGGTCGGCGGCACCATCTCGGGCGAGCATGGCATCGGCGTGGGCAAGCGCGGGCTGATGGCCGCGCAGCATGGCGAGGGCTGGCAGGTCATGGGCGCGATCAAGGCGGCGCTGGACCCGCGCGACATCCTCAACCCCGGCAAGCTGGTGCCCGACCGGAACTGAGTGCGGATTGCCGCAAGGGAACCCATGCGCCCCCGCGGCCGTTGATTCCGCAGCGGTTTCAAGGAGGCCCATGATGTCCCATAACGACAACGTCCCCGAACGATCGGCCTGGCGCCACCGCCCGGCGCTGATCGCCATCGTCGTGGCGCTGGTGGTGGCGGCGCTTGCCTTCCTCGTCTTCATTCCGGGTTCGCCCGAAGACGACGGCATCGCCACCACCCCGCCGCCCGCCGGCACCACCTCGACCGAGGCGGAAGGCACCGAGGATCCGGCAACGGCGCCCGTCGTGCCCGAACCCGTCGAGGGCACGGTGCCCGAAGGCGAAACGGCGCCGGCAGACTGACCGGCAGACTGACCGGGCGAACCATCCGGTTCGGAACAGCAGGAACGGCCCCGCGCGCGGGGCCGTTTCGCATCGCCTCCTGACGCTATCGTGACCTTGACGGCCCGGTGACTTTCGCTCACGGCTTTGCGATAAGCGAGACAAAGTGCGGCAAGCACGGTGAATCAGGCAGGATTCGGGGGCAGGATGCGACTTCTTCAGAAGATCATGATCGGTGTGTTGCTGGTGGCCCTCGCGGCCTGCGCCAGAAATCCCGTGCCGGGCGGCCCCGGCGGTTTCGGGCCAAGTCCCGGCCCCGGCGCCAATCCGCGGCTGGGCGATTCGCGCCCCCATGAATGGCGCAACGGCCATCCCTATGGCCACGCGGTCCACGGCATCGACGTGTCGCGCTGGCAGGGCGACATCGACTGGGGGCAGGTCCGCAATGCCGGGATCTCTTTCGCCTTCATCAAGTCGACCGAGGGCGGCGACCACGCCGATCCGAACTTCATGCGCTACTGGCGCGAGGCCGCGCAGGCGCGCATCCCGCGCGGCGCTTATCACTATTACTATTTCTGCCGCACCGGGGCCGAGCAGGCGGCGTGGTTCATCCGCAACGTCCCGCGCGAGGCGGGCTCGCTGCCGCCGGTCCTGGACCTGGAATGGACCAATTCCCGCACCTGCCCGCGCCGTCCGCCGCCCCATGAGGTCAAGCGCGAGGCGAATGTCTTCCTCGACATCGTCGGCCGCCATTACGGCCAGCGCCCGATCATCTACACCACCGTCGATTTCTACCGCGACAACCAGCTGGGCGACATGCGGGCGGAATTCTGGCTGCGTTCGGTCGCCGATCACCCACGTATGATCTATCCGGGGCAGCGTTGGGCCTTCTGGCAATATACCGGCACTGGTATCGTGCCTGGGATTCGGGGCAATGTGGACCTGAACGCTTTCGCCGGAAGCTCTGCGGATTGGCAGCGATGGTTGCAGACACGACTGACGCGGTAAGGCCGCGTCCCTGGCTCTGGGCCGAATTCGCGGCGCTCTATGTGGGGGCGCCGCTGGCCATCGCGCTGTTCATGCCCGGCCACATGCTGTTCGAGGCGCTGGCGGTCTTTTCCCTCGCCGGGCTGTGGCTGTTGTGGCGCACCGGCGGCTTCGGCTGGCATTCGCTGGTCAGCGGCTGGGGGCGGATCCGCTGGGTCGAGGTGCTGGGCATCGCCGTCGCGACGCTGGTCGCGGGCGTGGTGATCCTGCAGGTCTCGAATCCGGGGCGGCTGTTCGACATCCCCCGCAACCGCCCCGACATGCTGGTGCTGATCTGGACCCTCTATCCGCTGCTGTCGGCCCTGCCGCAGGAACTGATCTTCCGGCCGCTGTTCTTTCACCGCTACGGCGCGCTGCTGCCGGTGGGCCATGGCGCCATCGCCGCCAATGCGGCGGTCTTTTCCTTCGCCCACCTGATGTACTGGTCCTGGATCGTGGCGCTGATGACTTTCATCGGCGGCTGGTTCTTCGCCCGCGCCTATCTGCGCCAGGGCTTCCCCTCGGCCTGGCTTCTTCACGCGGTGGCGGGAAACATGCTCTTCGCCGTGGGGATGGGCTATTATTTCTGGTCCGGCAACGTGGTCCGTCCCTTCTGAGCGGTTGACTTCGCCGCGCCGTCGCGCTTCATGCGGGGCCTGAACAACCGGGGACCGATCATGCACGCCTATCGCAGCCATACCTGTGGCGACCTGACCGCCGCCAATGCCGGGGAAACCGTCCGCCTGTCGGGCTGGGTTCACCGCGTTCGCGACCACGGGGGCGTGCTGTTCGTCGATCTTCGCGACCATTACGGCATGACGCAGGTGCTGGCCGACAGCGACAGCCCCGCCTTCGCCGCGATGGAGAAGCTGCGCGCCGAGACGGTGATCCGCATCGACGGCCGCGTCAAGCTGCGCGACGCATCGCTGGTCAACCCCAAGCTGCCCACCGGCGAGATCGAGGTCTACGCGACCGAGCTGGAGATCCTCGGCCCCGCCGACGAGCTGCCGCTGCCGGTCTTCGGCGACCTGGACTATCCCGAGGAAACCCGGCTGACCTATCGCTTCCTGGACCTGCGCCGCGAAAGCCTGCACGACAACATCATGCTGCGCTCGCAGGTGGTGCGCAGCTTGCGCAACCGCATGTGGGACCAGGGCTTCACCGAGTTCCAGACCCCGATCATCACGGCGTCCTCGCCCGAGGGCGCGCGCGACTTCCTGGTGCCCTCGCGCCTGCATCCGGGCAAGTTCTATGCCCTGCCGCAGGCGCCGCAGCAGTTCAAGCAGCTGATCATGGTGGCGGGCTTCGACAAGTATTTCCAGATCGCCCCCTGCTTCCGCGACGAGGATCCGCGCGCCGACCGCTCGCCCACCGATTTCTACCAGCTGGACATGGAAATGTCCTTCGTGGACCAGGAGGACGTCTTCGCCGCCATCCAGCCGGTCATCCAGGGCCTGTTCGAGGAATTCGGCAAGGGCCGCCCGGTCGATCCCGACTGGCCGCGCATCCCCTATGCCGAGGCGATGCTGAAATACGGCAGCGACAAGCCCGACCTGCGCAACCCGATCGAGATGCAGGTGGTCAGCGACCATTTCCGCGGCTCGGGCTTCGCGATCTTCGCGAAACTGCTGGAACAGGACGGCACCGAGGTCCGCGCCATTCCCGCGCCGGGCGGCGGGTCGCGCAAATTCGCCGACCGCATGAACGCCTTCGCGCAGAAGGAAGGCCTGCCCGGCATGGGCTACATCTTCTGGCGCAAGGCCGAGGATGGCAGCACCGAACCCGCAGGCCCCATCGCCAAGGCCCTCGGCCCCGAGAAGACCGAGGCGATCCGCCTGCAGCTGGGCCTGGGGATCGGCGACGCGGCCTTCTTCCTGGGCGGCCGCCCCGAGCAGTTCGAGCCCGTCGCCGGCCGCGCCCGCAACGAGATCGGCCGCGAGCTGGGCCTGACTGTAGAGGACCAGTTCAAGTTCGCCTGGATCGTCGATTTCCCGATGTATGAGAAGACCGACGAGGGCCGGATCGACTTCAGCCACAACCCGTTCTCGATGCCGCAGGGCGGTCTTCAGGCGCTGGAGGGCGATCCGCTGGCGGTCAAGGGCTTCCAGTATGACCTGGCCTGCAACGGCTACGAGCTGGTCTCGGGCGCGATCCGCAACCACAAGCCGGAAATCATGTTCAAGGCCTTCGAGCTGGCGGGCTATCCGGCAGCCGAGGTCGAGAAGCGTTTCGGCGGCATGGTCAAGGCCTTCCGCTATGGCGCGCCGCCGCACGGGGGTTGCGCCGCGGGGATCGACCGGATCGTGATGCTGCTGGCGGATGAGCAGAACATCCGCGAGGTCATCATGTTCCCGATGAACCAGCGGGCCGAGGACTTGATGATGGGCGCGCCGTCCGAGCCTGCCAACGAACAGCTGCGCGAATTGCGCCTGCGGGTCTTGCCGAAAGAGTGAACTGACATCGTCCCGCGCGTCGTGCCATACATCCTGCGGGGCGCACGGTCCCCGCAGCGGAACAGATGGTGCGATCATGGTTGCCTATCCCGAACTCGCGGCGATCCGGCTTGGCTTCGGCCTGTCGCCGCTGATCCCCCCGCCCACGGATGCGGCGGCGGTGCTTGCCTCGGTCGCAAGCGCGGCCCCCGACGCGCATGCCGTGCGCACGCAGGATTTTCGCGAAGCCACCATCGCGCGGGCCGAACTGGTCCAGAAGGCCAGGGACGGCGACGAGGCCGCCCGCCAGGAGGCGCAGCGCCAGCGCGACGAGGTGGTCGAGCGCAACGGCCATGCCGTCCAGCGCCGCTTCGCCCGCGCCGTCGGCGATCCCGCCGGTTTCGGCGAAAGGCTGGTCCAGTTCTGGGCCGACCATTTCACCGTTCGCGGCGGCAATCCGTTCCAGATCCTGCTGGCCAATGCCTTCATCGACGAGGCGATCCGGCCGCATCTGAACGGCCATTTCGCGGACCTGCTGTTCGCGGCGGATACCCATCCGATGATGCTGGGCTATCTGGACCAGAACAGCTCGGTCGGGCCCCGCTCTCGGTCGGCGCGCAACCGGCCCGACCGCAAGCTGGGCCTGAACGAGAACCTCGCCCGCGAGATGATCGAACTGCACACGCTGGGGGTCGACGGCGACTATGGCCAGCGCGACGTGCGGCAGCTGGCCAAGCTGCTGACCGGGCTGCGCTTCAATGCCCGCCGGGACGAGATCTTCCTGCCGCAGCTTGCCGAGCCGGGCGCCGAGACGGTGCTGGGCAAGAGCTATGGCGGCGATGGCGAGGCCGATCTGGGCGATATCCGCGCGGCGATGACCGACCTGGCGCTGCATCCCTCGACGGCCGAGCATCTGTCGCGCAAGCTGGTGGTGCATTTCGTCGATGACGACCCGCCAGAGGATCTGGTGCGCCGCCTCACCGCCGCCTGGCAGGACAGCGACGGCCATCTTCCCGCGCTCTATGCCATCCTGGTCGAGGCGCCGGAGCTGGAGACCCATTTTCGCAAGAAGGTCCGCCAGCCGTTTGATTTCATTGTCGCATCCGTGCGCGCACTTGGCCTGACCGGCGACGATGTCCTGGGGTTGGAGCTGACGAAGGCGCGCAACTGGCTGCAATATCCGATGACCGGGATGGGCCAGCGCTGGGGGATGCCGGTCGGCCCCGACGGCTGGCCCGAGGGCGCCTCCAGCTGGGCGACGCCGCAGGGCCTGGCGGCGCGGATCCAGTGGTCGCTGCGCTTCACGCCGCGCCTGCAGCCCGACCTGCCCCAGCCCGAGGCCTTCCTTGCCGCGGCGCTCGGCTCGACCGCCTCCGAGGCGCTGCAATGGGCGGTGCCCAAGGCGGAAACCGCCCGCGAGGCGGTGATGATCGTCCTGGCTTCGGCCGATTTCAACAGGAGGTGAGCCCGTGCTGAACCGACGCCTGTTCCTGAAATCCAGCGCGCTGATCGGCTGCTCGGCGGCGGCGCATCCGCTGCTGAACTCGATCGCCTTCGCCTCGGCGCCGGGCGAGAACCGGCTGGTCGTGATCATCCTGCGCGGGGCGATGGATGGCCTGGACGCCTTCCAGCCTTACGGCGATCCGAACCTGCGGGCGCTGCGCCGGACGATCTCGACCGGGCCCGAGGACGGGGCGCATGACCTGGACGGCTTCTTCGCGCTGCATCCGGCGCTGTCGCCGCTGCTGCCGCTGTGGCGCAGCGGCGAGATGGGCTTCGCGCCCGCCGTCTCCACGCCCTATCGCGACAAGCGCAGCCATTTCGACGGGCAGGACATGCTGGAGGCCGGGACCGGCACCGATCTGGGCGAGGGCAGCCAGCGCGACGGCTGGCTGAACCGGCTGCTGCAGCAGATGCCCGGCGTGCAGTCCGAGACCGCCTATGCCGTCGGCGTCGAGGAGATGCGGATCCTGTCGGGCGAGGCGCCCTCGATGAGCTGGGCGCCGGAACTGCGGCTGGAGTTGAGCCCGCAGGCGCAGATGCTGCTGGAGCGCGTCTATCACGACGACCCGCTGTTCCAGGCCGCCGGGGCGCAGGCGATGGAGATCGCCTCGATGGAGATCGGCGGCGAGAAGGAAGAGGGCGGGCCGACCCGCGATGCCCGCGCGCTGGCCCGCTTCGCGGCCGACCGCCTGAACCAGGAAACCCGGATCGCCAGTTTCTCGCTGCCGGGCTGGGACAGCCATGCCCGCCAGCCGCAGGTGATCTCGCGCGCGCTCGAACGTCTGGCCGATGCGATCCTGACCCTGCGCGACGGGCTGGGGCGGAACTGGTCGCGCACCACGGTGCTGGCGATGACCGAATTCGGCCGCACCGTGCGCGAGAACGGCTCGGGCGGGACCGATCACGGCACCGGCGGGGCGATGCTGATGGCCGGGGGCGCGGTGCGCGGCGGCAAGGCGCTGGGGCGCTGGCCGGGGCTGGGCGAAGGCGATCTCTATGCCGGGCGCGACCTGATGCCGGTGCGCGACATCCGCGCCTATGCCGCCTGGGCGCTGCGCGACCTGTTCGACGTTCCGCGCGACCTTCTGGAGACGGCGGTGTTTCCGGGGCTCGACATGGGGGGCAATCCGCGCATTCTGGCCTGAGGCGAAACGGGCGGAGGGATCGCGATGCCAGGCAGCGTGACGGGCGAGGGGGCCTTGCTGGGGCCGAAGGTCACGGGCTTCACCATCCCGCCCGCGCCGGGACTGCCGCTGATCGAGGCGCCCTGGGCGCGGCTGGAGCGGCTGGACCCCGCGCGCCACGGCGCGGCGCTGCATGATGCGGTCGCGGGCCATGACCAGCTGTGGGACTATATGGGCCAGGGTCCCTTCGCGGATGCGGCGGAGTTCGGGCACTGGCTGGAAGATGCCGCGGCCGGCGCGGATCCCTGCTTCTATGCGATCGTCCCGGCAGACGGGCTGGGCGGGGCGCTTGGCCATGCCGCCTTCATGCGCATCGATCGGCCGATGGGGGTGATCGAGATCGGGAACATCCTGCTCAGCCCGGCCCTGCAGCGCAGCCGCACGGCCAGCGCCGCCCTGATGGCGATGATCGGCTGGGCCTTCGGGGCGGGCTATCGCCGCGTGGAATGGAAATGCAACGCCCTGAACCTGGCCTCGCGCCGCGCCGCCATGCGGCTGGGTTTCGGCTTCGAGGGGGTGTTCCGCCAGCACATGATCGTGAAGGGCCGCAACCGCGACACGGCCTGGTTCGCGATCACCGATGCCGACTGGCCGGCGCTGAGCCGCGCCTGGGCGGCCTGGCTGGATGCGGCGAATTTCGACGCCTCGGGCCGGCAGCGGCAAAGCCTGTCGGCGCTGACGGCGGCTGCCCTGCCGGATCGGATCGCCGATCCGCTGCCCGCGATCCCTACATCTCGGCCACCGAGGCCAGGCGGTCCTGGACCAGCCCGCTGATCCGGGCCAGGTCGGCGGCCAGCGCGCGCCCGGCCTCGTGGTCGCGGGCCAGCGCCGTCGCGGCGGATTCCAGCGGCGCGTCATGGGCGGAACGCGCCACCCCGGCCAGGAAGCGGGCGATATATTCGATCGCCGCCGTGTCCTGCGAATTGGCCAGGATCTCGGCGACATGGGCGAGGTCGTCGCGCAGGCCCGACGGGTCGGGCTGGATCACGTCGTCGGGCAGCGCCCGCAGCCCGAGACCCCGCGCGCCATCGGGCAGCGCCGACAGGATCGTCTGCTGGAACAGCGCCAGGCTCTCGACCGGCTTGGCCAGGAAGCCGTCCGCCCCCGCCGCCATGGCCGCGGCCTGCGCATCCGGATCGCCCGACATGCCCAGGACGACCGGCACCCGCGGCTCGGCCCGGGCGATCTGGCGGATCAGCCCGGCGCCGTCGCCGTCGGGCAGGCCCAGGTCGACGATCACCACCGCCGGGCGATAGGTCTGCAGATGGCGCGCGGCCGAACGCAGGCAGTCCGCCCGCCGGATCCGCGCGCCCGAGCGCAGGCAGAGCAGCCGCACCGCCTCGCTGGCGAAACGCGAATCCTCGACCACCAGCAGGGTCAGCCCGGTCAGCGGACGGCCCGGCAGCGACATCCGCCACAGCGGCAGGGCCTCTTGCGGCTTGGTTCCGACTTCTGTCAGCATCTGTCATCCCTCATCGAATCGATTGCTTCGGCCAGTAAAGCGGGCTTTCCCTAAGAAGCGGTTAATCCGGTCCCGCTTTCGCTTTCCCTTTCGGCCGGCAGGGCCTAAAACGCCGGGCAAACGGAGGATGACATGATCGGACGTCTGAACCATGTGGCCATCGCGGTGCCGGACCTGAAGGCAGCCGCCGCGCAATATGAAAACACCCTGGGCGCGAAGGTCGGTGCCCCCCAGGACGAGCCCGACCATGGCGTCACCGTCGTCTTCATCGAATTGCCGAACACCAAGATCGAGCTGCTGTTCCCGCTTGGCGAGGACAGCCCGATCAAGGGGTTCCTGGACAAGAACCCCTCGGGCGGCATCCATCACATGTGTTTCGAGGTCGAGGACATCATCGCCGCCCGCGACCGCCTGAAATCCGAGGGCGCGCGCGTGCTGGGCAGCGGAGAGCCGAAGATCGGCGCCCATGGCAAGCCGGTGCTGTTCCTGCATCCCAAGGATTTCAACGGCTGCCTGATCGAACTGGAGCAAGTCTGATGAACCTGACCGGCGCCGTCGTCCTCTATGCCTCGATCTGGTTCCTGGCGCTTTTCGTGGTCATGCCGATCGGCCAGCGCAGCCAGGCCGACCTGGGCGAGGTCGTGCCCGGAACGCCGCCCGGCGCGCCGGGCAGGCTGGCATGGAGGCGCAAGCTGCTGCTGACCACGGGGATCACGACGGTGCTGTGGGGGATCATCGCCTGGCTGATCCTTGGCGGGATCGTCACCCGCGCGCATATCGAGAATCTGGACCATCTGATCCGCTGATCAGGTGGAACAGATGGGTGAAGGCCGCCGCCGCCAGCAAAGGCACGGCGATGTTCACCAGCGGGATCGACAGCGCCACCGCGACCAGCGCGCCGGCCAGCGTCACCTGCCCGGCATTGGCCTGGCGCAGCGCCGTGGCGGCGGCGCCGTCCATGTGCCGCCGCGCCGCCATCTGGAAGAATTCGCGCCCCAGAAGCCAGCCATTCGCGCCGAAGAACAGGATCGGCGTCAGCGGCCCGGCGAAGGGTGTCAGGATCAGCGACACCACCGTCACCAGCAGCACCGCCGCGACCACGGCCAGCGATTCCAGCACCCCGTCCAGGAAATCCGGCGCCCGGCCCCGGCGGGCGGGATAGTGGATGTCCTCGACCCGGTCGGCGACCTGATCGGTGAAAAGCCCGGCGAAACCCGCCGCGACCGGCGCCATCAGGAAGATGCCCAACAGCGGGAACAGCGCCAGCGCCCCCCAGGACAGCGTGTCGCCCAGGTCGATCCTGCCGATCCAGGGCAGCGTCGCCTCGCCCGGCACGAAATGCCGGATCAGCCAGAAGATCAGCGCCTGCAGCGCCAGGAACAGCAGCAGCGTCAGCCCCAGCCCGGCCAGCACCAGCGACAGGATGCGCGGGCGCAAGAGGTCGGCCCAGCCAAGCGCGAGGGCGCGCAGGACGGTCATTCCAGCCAGCTGGTCTTGGCGGCGATGTCGGGGCGGGGACGCTCGGGCGGGGTGGCGCCGCGGGTGCCGATATGGACCAGCCCGGCCACGCGCTCGTTCGGCCGCAGGCCCAGATGCGCCTCGGCAAAGCCCCGGTCCAGCGCCGCGAAGCCCGTCAGCCAGGCCGCCCCCCAGCCCGAGGCCAGCGCCGCATTGACCAGCCCCAGGCAGACCGCGCCGGCCGACAGGACCTGCTCCCATTCCGGGACCTTCCCGCTGTCCACCGGCGAGGAGATCACCGCGACGATCAGCGGCGAGGCGAAGGCCGAGGCGGATTTTTCCGCTGCCGCCGCGTCCTGGCCCGCCGCCAGCACCTCTTGCCGCAGGATCGGTTGCAGCCGGTCCAGCGCCGCGCGCTCCAGCACCAGGAAGCGCCAGGGCTCCAGCTTGCCGTGGTCCGGCGCGCGGGCGGCCAGGGTCAGCAGCTGGAGAAGCTGGTCGCGATCCGGGGCGGGGCCGGTCAGCAGCTTCGGCGGATGCGACCGGCGCGAGGCCAGGAAATCCAGCACGGCGTCATTGCGGTAGTCCATCGGCGTCTCCTTCGCATCGGGCCCGCATGTTTTCCCAGAGCGCGGGGCGGGGTGCAAGCGGTCAGCCCTTGCGCCGGGCCGCCCCGCCCGCGATCATCCGCGCCATGAGCGATCCCGACCTGTCCCATCTTGCGCGCGAGGGCGCGCTGATCGCGCTTCGGGTCACGCCCAGGGCGCGGCGCAACGCGATCACCCTCGAGGGCGAGCTGATCCGCGCCCACGTCACCGCCGCGCCCGAGGACGGCAAGGCCAACCAGGCGGTGATCCGGCTGCTGGCGAAATCGCTTGGCGTCGCGAAGTCGCGGCTGACGCTGCTGCGCGGCGCGACCTCGCGCGACAAGGTCTTCCGGCTGGACTAGCCCTGCTTCTCGATGCGGTAATTGCCCTCGGGCAGGTTCAGCGCCAGGCGCAGTTCGGCCAGCTGATGCATGGTGAAGGTGACGCGATTGACCTCGTCCCCGTCGGGGCTCATCTGCTCGATCACGACGCGGTCGTCGAAGGTCAGGATCACCACATCCTCGTTCAGCGGCCGGCTCTGGGGCTCGGCCTCGTCGATCAGGGTGATGACGGTGGCGTCGAAATCATGCTCGATTGTGAACATCGGGTTCTCCTTCGCTGATCCCGACAATCGCGTGAATGAGAGGACGGGGCAAGCGCTGGGGGTTTGCGCCCGCATTTGCGCCGCATTAGAATGGGCCCTGAAAGCGCGGAGCAACCGCGTCCAGGCGATGGGGAACGGGCAGTGTCGGGCAGAGCGAATGCGATACGGCGGATGGGCGGCGTCCTGGCAGGGGCGGGGCTTGCCCTGCTTGCGGCCTGCGCGCCGATGCCGCAGGGGCCCGTGGGCGCGCCGCCGCCGATGCCCGAACCCGCGCCCGGCTTCACCACCACCAACACGCCCGAGGCCGCGGCCCGCAACTTCATCGGCGTGATGCAGCGGATGGAGCCCGCGGTCGAGCGCGAATGCCTGCAGCGCCGCACCCAGCCGATCAATTGCGACTTCCAGTTCGTGGTCGACGACCGGCCGGGGCAGGACATCAACGCCTTCCAGACCATCGACAATACCGGCCGCCCGGTGATCGGCTTCACCCTGCCGCTGATCGCCGCGGCCCGCAATGCCGACGAGATCGCCTTCGTCGTCGGCCACGAGGCCAGCCACCACGTCCTGAACCACCTGGAGCGCAAGGCGGGGGCGGCGACGGCGGGGGCGGTGATCCTGGGCAGCATCGCCTCGGTCTATGGCAGCAATTCCTCGGCGGTGGATACCGCGCGGCGAATCGGCGCCTCGGTCGGGTCGCGCTACTATTCGAAGGACTGGGAGCTTCAGGCCGATTACCTGGGCGCGATCATGACGCTGAACGCGGGCTTCGATCCGATCAACGGCGCCCGCTTCTTCGAGCGGATTCCCGATCCGGGCGATCATATCCTGGGCACCCATCCCTCGCGCGCGGCGCGGATCCAGCAGGTCCAGCGCGCGGTCGCGGACGTGCAGGCGGGACGGGTGCGCTGAGCCGGAACCAGGCCGCGCCGATTCCGCCCCAAGCCACCCGCAGCATCCGGTAAAGGTAAGGAAATCATCCTCTGGCGAGCCAGGACGAACTGTGGCAATTGTGCAATTCGTCTGGGTATTTTGGCGCGTTTTGGTTGTGTTAACCTGACCATCTCAACTGCCGGTGCAAAAAATAGCCGATGCCGGGACAAAAAGTACTAGCCTGTCGGCGGTTTTTTGCTTTAGTCAGTTAACAATGCACATAAACAAACTGTTGAGTTGACAAGTTTCCGGCGAGGTTCCGCGCCATGACGACAAGGAAAGGTTCGCCTATGATCGGCGTGATTGTATGGAGCAGCGAAGCCCGCGAAAAAGCCGTGATCTGGTGCGAGGACCAGGCCTCGCTGGCCTATCTGCAGGGACGCATCAGCCTGGCCGATCCGATGCGCTGGCCCGAACCGGGCGATCTTGTCGAACTGGAATGCGAAACGATCGGCGCGCTGCGCCATGCCCGGCAGGTCGCACTGCTGTCGGAACAAAGCTGCCCGGAACTGCCCCGGCTGCTGGGCCAGCAGGCCGAATCGCGCCCCGAAACCCATCTGAAGCTGGTCGTCTCGCGCGATGAGACGGGCGAGGCCGCCGAGTGCGGTCAGCACGCCGTCGCCCGCGCCGCGCGAATCAGCGCCGCCGGCTGATCCCGCCCGCCAGACTTGCAGGAAAAACGGCCCGCCGTCTCCTCACGGCGGGCCCTTTCCGTTTCGCCGGCGCTCAGGCGCCCCGCGACAGGGCCGCCACGCCGGTGCGGGCCAGCTCGCTCAGACCCAGCGGCCGCATCAGCTCGGCGAAGGCATCCAGCTTGCCGGGCGCGCCGACCAGTTCGAAGATGAAGCTCTCCAGGCTCGAATCGACGACATTGGCGCGGAAGATCTCGGCGATGCGCAGCGCCTCGACGCGCTTGTCGCCCTGTCCGCGCACCTTGAACAGCCCCAGCTCGCGCTCGACCGAGGGGCCCTCGACGGTCAGGTCGTGGACGTCATGGACCGGCACGATCCGGCCCAGCTGCGCCTTGATCTGCTCGATCACCGCCGGCGTGCCGCGCGTCACCATGGTGATTCGCGAGCGGTGGCCGGTATGGTCCACCTCGGCCACGGTCAGGCTGTCGATATTGTAGCCGCGCCCGGAAAACAGCCCGATCACCCGCGCCAGCACGCCCGGCTCGTTCTCGACCAGGACCGCCAGCGTGTGGCTTTCCTCAAGCTGCGCATTCGGGTCGCGCAGGTCATAGGCCGAATGGCTCGACGCGCCCTTCTGGATGTTCAACGCATTCATCGCTCCGCCTCTCTTCTTCGTTGCGGAAAATACCCTGGGGGTGCGGGGGCAACGCCCCCGCCGCCGCGATCAGACCAGCACCGCGCCTTCGGACTGGATCGCGCCCTCGGTCTCGGCCTCGCCAAGCAGCATCTCGTTATGCGGCTTGCCCGAGGGAATCATCGGGAAGCAGTTCTCGTGCTTCTCGACCAGCACATCCAGGATGAACGGCCCGTCATGGTCCAGCATCGCCTGGATCGCCGCGTCCAGCTCCTTGGGATCGCGGACCTGCGCACCGCCGCAGCCGAAGGCCTCGGCCAGCTTGACGAAGTCGGGCAGGCTGTCGGACCAGCTCTGGCTATAGCGCTCGCCATGCAGCAATTGCTGCCATTGCCGCACCATGCCCAGGCGCTCGTTGTTCAGGATGAACTGCTTGACCGGCAGGCGGAACTGCACCGCGGTGCCCATCTCCTGCATGTTCATCAGCCAGCTGGCATCGCCCGCGACATTGATGACCAGCGCGTCCGGGTGCGCCATCTGGACGCCGATGCTGGCCGGCAGGCCATAGCCCATCGTGCCCAGCCCGCCCGAGGTCATCCAGCGGTTCGGCTGGTCGAAATGCAGGTATTGCGCCGCCCACATCTGGTGCTGGCCGACCTCGGTGGTGACATAGCGGTCGCGGCCCTTGGTCAGCGCCTCCAGGCGTTGCAGCGCATGCTGCGGCTTGATGATCTGGTCGCTGCCCCGGAAGGCCAGGCAGTTTCTGGTCTTCCAGCCCTCGATCTGCTCCCACCATCTGCCGAGCGCGTCGCGGTTGACCTTGCGGCCGCGGGATTTCCAGATTTTCAGCATATCCTCCAGCACATGGCCGACATCGCCGACGATGGGGATGTCGACATGGATCACCTTGTTGATGCTGGAAGGGTCGATGTCGATATGCGCCTTGACCGAGCCGGGGCTGAAATCGGCAACCCGGCCGGTGATGCGGTCGTCGAAGCGGGCGCCGATATTGATCATCAGGTCGCAGCCATGCATCGCCAGGTTCGCCTCGTAGAGGCCGTGCATCCCCAGCATCCCGATCCAGTTCCGCCCCGAGGCCGGGTAGGCGCCCAGCCCCATCAGGGTCGAGGTGACCGGAAAGCCCGTCGCATCGGCCAGTTCGCGCAGCAGCTGGCTGGCGCCGGGGCCGGAATTGATGACCCCGCCGCCGGTATACAGCACCGGACGCTCGGCCCGCTCGATCAGCTCGACCAGCCGGGTGATCGCGGCGATGTCGCCCTTGCGCGCCGGCTGGTATTGCGCCGGCTCGACCTGTTTCGGCCCGACATATTCGTCGGTGGCGAATTGCACGTCCTTGGGAATGTCGACCAGCACCGGACCCGGACGGCCCGAGGTGGCGACATGGAAGGCCTTGTGGATCGTCTCGGCCAGCTTCGCGGTGTCCTTGACCAGCCAGTTGTGCTTGGTGCAGGGGCGGGTGATGCCGACCGTGTCGGCCTCCTGGAAGCCGTCGGTGCCGATCATGAAGGTCGGGACCTGGCCCGACAGGACGACCAGCGGGATCGAATCCAGCAGCGCATCGGTCAGCCCGGTGACGGCATTGGTCGCGCCGGGCCCCGAGGTGACCAGGACCACCCCCGGCTTGCCGGTGGAGCGCGCATAACCCTCGGCCATGTGGACCGCGCCCTGTTCGTGGCGGACCAGGACATGGGTGATGTCGTTCTGCTGGAAGATCTCGTCATAGATGGGTAGTACCGCCCCGCCCGGATAGCCGAATACGGTATCGACGCCCTGATCCCTCAGCGCTTCGACCACCATTCTCGCACCCGTCATCGTTCGGGACATGTTCTCTACTCCATCAGGTAAATCCCGCGCATGACCAACCCGGCCACCGCGTCGGGGCAAACTATGCAGCCGCGTGAATATGGTCAATGGGGGTGCGCGGAGAAAATGACGCCAGGGCGCATGAAATTGAAATAATCTTTCGCGACTCGGGCTTCCGGGCCGCCCCGGTCAGCGGTCGAATTGCGGCAGGGCGATGCGGGCGACCTGTTCGACGATCGGATCGACCGACAGCGGATGGGCCTCGTCATTGTGATCCTGCGGGTTGCCGATATCCTGCCAGACCCCGCCCTTGTAGATCTCCAGCGCCGAGAACCGCGCCTTGTAGTCCATCTTGCGGCTGCCGGGCACCCAATAGCCCAGGTAGACATAGGGCAGGCGGGCGGCGCGGGCGATCTCGACATGGTCGAGGATGATATGGGTGCCCAGGCTGGCGGCCTCCTGGCCGGGCTCGTAGAAGCTGTAGACCAGGCTCAGCCCGTCATCCAGCACATCGGTCAGGCAGACGCCGGTCAGCCGGTCGTCGCCGCCATCCCCGCCATCCCCGGCGTCGCGGCGATATTCGATCACCCGCGTCTTGACCGGGGTTTCCTCGATCATCGCGGCGAATTCGAAGATGTCCATGTCGGCCATGCCGCCATCGGAATGGCGCTGGTCCAGATAGCGGCGGAACAGCTCGTATTGCTCCTCGGTCGCCCAGGCGCTGGTGGCCAGCCGCCGGATCGCCCGGTTGCGCCGCAGCAGCCGCCTCTGGGTGCGCGAGGGCCGGAAATCCGCCACCCGGATCCGCGCCGACATGCAGGCCACGCAGCTTTCGCAGCTGGGCCGGTAGAGCACGTTCTGCGACCGCCGGAATCCCTGCCGCGACAGCGCGTTGTTCAGCTCGACCGCGTTGTCGCCCTGCAGCGCCGTGAACAGCTTGCGCTCGGCCCGGCCATGCAGATAGGGGCAGGGCTGCGGCGCCGTCACATAGAACTGGGGGGCATGCGGCAGGCTGTGGCGCATCACGCGCGGGCCTTGCAAGGGAAGGGCGGGTCGGATCTCATCATGCGGGCGTCGCGACTCCGGGATAGGTCGCCTTTTTGTTGAGCTGAAGCGAAGCCTAGCAACGAATCCGTGACAGGCCAAGCGCGGAAAGGGTTAAGGCGGCCAGCCTTTGCAGGCGTGGTTAACGGGATCCGGTTTCGCGGAATTGACCGCCGCCGGGCATCGGCTACTGTGGCGGCCATGGATTTCGCCGCCCGCATCACCCGCCATCCGCTGCCCCTCGATCCCGCGCGGGCCCAGGCCGCCGCCGCGCTTTTCGCCGGCCTGCCGCAGCCGGTCCGCGACCTGGTTGCCGGCGTGGCGGGCACCAGTCCCTATCTGGCCGGGCTGCTGGAACGCGAGGCCGACTGGCTGCCCGGCGCGCTGGATCACGAGGATGTCGTGGCCCGCGAAACCGCCGGATTCGACGAACTGGACGCCGCCGATCTGGGCATCGCCCTGCGCCGGGCCAAGCGTCGCGTCGCGCTCTATGCGGCGCTGGCCGACCTGGGCGGGGTCTGGCCGCTGGAGAAGGTGACCGGCGCGCTGTCCGACCTGGCCGACCGGGCGACCGACCTGGCCCTGCGCGCCCATGTCGCGCATGAGGCGCGGCGCGGCAAGCTGCCCGCGACGGATGCCGATGCCGGCGGGATCTTCGCGCTGGCCATGGGCAAGGGCGGCGCGCGGGAACTGAACTACAGCTCGGATATCGACCTGATCGTGCTTTACGACGACGATGCCTATGCGCCCGACGACCAGTTCGAGGCCCGCGCGGCGCTGATCCGCGCCACCCGCAAGATGGCCGCGACGCTGTCGGACGTGACCGGGCATGGCTATGTCTTCCGCACCGACCTGCGGCTGCGCCCCGATGCGGCGGTCACGCCGGTCTGCATCTCGATCTCGGCGGCGCTGGCCTATTACGAGGCCGAGGGCCGCACCTGGGAACGCGCCGCCTATATCAAGGCGCGCCCCTGCGCGGGCGACATCGCGGCGGGCCAGCGTTTCCTGCGCGAGCTGCGCCCCTTCGTGTGGCGCAAGCACCTGGATTTCGCCGCCATCCAGGACGCCCATGACATGCGGCTGCGGATCCGCGAGCACAAGGGCCTGGGCGGCCGGCTGGAGGTCGCGGGCCATGACCTGAAGCTGGGCCGCGGCGGCATCCGCGAGATCGAGTTCTTCACCCAGACCAGGCAGCTGATCGCCGGCGGGCGCGATCCCGACCTGCGGATGCGCGACACGGTGGGCGGGCTGGCGGCGCTGGCCGCGAAGGGCTGGATCCCGCCCGAGGTGGCGGCCGAGCTGACCGCGCATTACCGCGCCCATCGCGACATCGAGCATCGGATCCAGATGGTCAACGATGCCCAGACCCACGCCCTGCCGAAGGATCGCGACGGGCTGGCGGTGATCGCCGCGATGATGGGCGAAGGCGACGTCGAGGGCTGGTGCGAGCGCCTGAAGGCGCGGCTGGAGCGGGTCCACGAGCTGACCGAATCCTTCTTCGCCCCCGGCGAGGCGGCCGAGCGTCCCGATCTGTCCGACGACGCCCGCGCCATCATTGACCGCTGGCAATCCTATCCCGCCCTGCGCTCGCAGCGCGCGCAGCAGATCTTCAAGCGGGTCGAGCCCGAGCTTCTGTCGCGCATGGCCCGCGCCGGCCACCCCGACGAGACGCTGGCGCGCTTCGACGCCTTCCTGGCGGGCCTGCCGGCCGGCGTGCAGCTGTTCTCGCTGTTCGAGGCCAATCCGCAGCTGATCGAGCTGATCGTGGACATCTGCGGCACCGCGCCGGGCCTGGCGGCCTATCTGGCGCGGCATTCGGCGGTGCTGGACGCGGTGCTGGGCGGCAGCTTCTTCGCGCCCTGGCCCGGCGTTCCGGGCCTGGGCGCGGCGCTGTCGGCGGCGCTGGCATCGGCGCTGAACGCGCCGGGCGGGGGCTATGAGCGGGCGCTGGACGCGGCCCGGCGGTGGGCGCATGAATGGCATTTCCGCATCGGCGTGCATCACCTGCGCGGGCTGATCGATGCCGACGAGGCGGCGCTGCAATATGCCGACTTGGCCGAGGCGTCGCTGGCCGCGCTGTTTCCCGTCACCGCCGCCGATTTCGCCCGCCGCCACGGCCCGCCGCCCGGCCGCGGGGCGGTGGTGCTGGGCATGGGATCCCTGGGCGCGCGGCTGCTGAACGCGGGATCGGACCTGGACCTGATCGTCATCTATGACGCCGCCGGGGTGGATGCCTCCGAGGGGCCGCGGGTCCTGGCGACGCGCGCCTATTACGCGCGGCTGACCCAGGCGATGATCACCGCCCTGTCGGCGCCCACCGCCGAGGGACGGCTCTACGAGGTGGACATGCGCCTGAGGCCCTCGGGACGGCAGGGGCCGGTCGCGACCTCGGTCCAGAGCTTCGAGAACTACCAGATGACCGAGGCCTGGACCTGGGAGCATCTGGCCCTGACCCGCGCCCGCGTGGTGGCGCGGGTGGGCACGGCGGCCGAGGCGCTGGCCGGGGAGGTCGAGGCCCTGCGCGGATCGGTGCTGCGCGAACGCGGCGGCGATCCGCGGGTGATGCCGGATCTGGCGCGGATGCGTGAGAAGATCTTTGCCGCCCGGCAACCCGCCGATCCCTACGAGGCGAAGCTGGGGCCGGGCCGGCTGCAGGACATCGACCTGCTGGCGCAATCCTGCGCGCTGCGCGCCGGCGATGCGGCGCGCGGCACGCTGGCGCAATTGCGCGCCGGGCGCCGGGCCGGGCTGCTGGGCGCGGCAGAGACCGAGGAACTGGCCTCGGCACAGCGGTTCCTGTGGCGGCTTCATGCCTCGGGACGGCTGCTGACCGAAGGCCGGCTGGATCCGGAGGAGATCGGCCTGGGCGGGCAGGAATTCCTGCTGCGCGAGACCGGCTGCGCGGACCTGCCGCAGCTGCTGGAGAGGCTGGCCGAGCGGACCACGCGGGCAGGGACGCTGATCGCGAGCTTCATGCCCCCGTCCGCCGTCGGGGCGGCAGACTGATCCCGGCCACCCGCAGCGCGCCCGGCCGGGTCGCGGCGTCGGCGGGCATGGGCTGGGCATTGGCGACGGCGGGGGCCGTGATGGCCGGATCCGTGATGGCCGGGGGCGCGACGGCGGGGGCCGCGATCTCGCCCGCCCGGTCGGCAAGGTCCTGCCCGCCGATCCGGCCCAGCAGCGGCAGCGAGACGGCACCGGCCGGCGACGCGGGTTCGGCCGCGGCGACCTCGGCATCGTCGAAGATGCCATGCGCGGTCTTGTCCCAGTAGAAGGGCTTCACCACCACCTCGTAGATGGCCTTCCACCCGGCCAGGCATCCCAGCGGGAAATAGAGATGCAGCGTCGGGACCCAGGCCAGCAGGTGGCGATGCTTGGCGCCGCGCACCGCCCACATGCCGATCACGATGCTCAGAAGCTCGGTCGCGATGAACAGGCCGAACAGTGCCGCCGCCGCATGGCCCGCCCAGACGCCCTGCAGCGGCCCGCTCAGCGGATGCGGCAGCCCGGCCGACAGCAGCCAGAAGCTCCACAGGATCGGGGCCAGCAGGTATTGCGAGAGATTGCCGAAGAACTGCACCTGGAAGGCGATGAAGCGGAGGGCGCCCAGGTCGCGCCACAGCGCCACCGGGTCGCGCATATGCACGCCCCAGGTCATCGCATAGCCCTTGAGCCAGCGCGAGCGCTGCTTGATCCAGGGCAGGACGCGGCAATTCGCCTCCTCGTCGGTGGTGGTGTCGAGGATCTCGGTCCGCCAGCCGCGCCGGGCCAGGCGCACGCCCAGATCGGCATCCTCGGTGACGTTCCAGGCGTCCCAGCCGTCCACCGCCTCCAGCGCGGCGCGGCGGAAGAACAGCGTCGTGCCGCCAAGGGGCACGACCAGCCCCATCCGCGCCACGCCCGGCAGCAGCACCCGGAACCAGGCCGCGTATTCGATGGTGAAGCAGCGCGCCAGCCAGTTGCTGCGCGGGTTGTAATAGTCCAGCGCCCCCTGCAGGCAGGCCACGTCCTCGGGCGCGAAATGGAAGCGGCGGGCGACCTTGTGCAGCTGGTCGGGATCGGGCCGGTCCTCGGCGTCCCAGATGCCGACGATGCCGCCCCGGCAGAAGTTCAGCGCATAGTTCAGCGCCCGCGGCTTGGTCTGGATCGGGCCGTCGGGAACCTCGACCACGCGGATCCAGTGCGGCAGGCGGGCGTCCTTCAATGCCGCGCGGGTGACCATGTCGCTGGCCTCGATCACCAGCAGGATGTCGGTCAGCTCGCGCGGATATTCCAGCCGCGACAGCCGCGCGACCAGCTTGCCCGCGACGTCGCTTTCCTGAAACAGCGGCACCATGACCGAGATCACCGGCAGCGGGCCGGTCATCTCGGGCGCGGCCAGCCTGCCTTCGGCGATGGCCTGGCGGTGGCGCCGCTCCTCGGCGCGGGCGCGCAGGGTGGCGATGGCCGAGAGCAGCTTCAGCACGCTCTGCCCGATCAGGGTGATGACGGCCCAGGCGGTCAGCACCGACAGCAGCGCGATCGGCGCCGCCCACAGCCCCAGCGCGATCAGCGCCATCAGCCCCAGGGCCAGCCGCCCGGCGCGCGATTCGTCGCGGGTGCGGCAGCTCTCGGCAGCGGGGACGCGGCATTCGGCGTGGCGGATCAGCGCGGTGCGGCGGCTGGCCAGCACGGCCTGCTGGATCTGTTCCTCGCTGCACAGCAACATGCGGATGGTGCCGAATTCGGCCGGCAGGCGGGGCAGCAGCGCCGCAAAACCCTCGGGGCGGGCGGTGGCGACCCAGGTGACGCCGCCGATGCGCCGCCAGGGCAGGATCCCGTGGCTGAGGCAGAAATCCGCGCCCGCCGCATCGATCAGGCGCGGATCGGGCGGGGTCTCGGCCGGGTCCAGCGCGGTGGTGCGCCATTGCCGCGACAGCGCGCGGGTCAGCGCGGCGGGCGTGACCCAGCCATGCGCCAGCAGGATCCGTCCCAGCCGCACGTCCTGGCGCTGCCGCATCACCGCGGCCTTCAGCAGGTTGGCGGGATCGACCGCCCCGTCCTCCAGCAGGATCTGGCCCAGGGGGCGCTGGTTTCGCGGCGCCAGGATGGGGCCGATCAGCCGGGCAGGCGGAGAGATGCCAACCGAATCGGGCAGGGCGGGCGCGGCCGCGTCGTTGCTGATTGCCTGTCGTGCCATGGGCGAATCCTCTGAGGCTCGCCCTTTGGTGGCACGGCGCGGGTTAAGAAGCGGTTAAGGCCGCCCCTTCACGCGCGCCGGCTGCGCATGGAATCGGCAAAACGGCGGAACAGATACAGGCTGTCCTGCGGGCCGGGCGCGGCTTCGGGGTGGTATTGCACCGAAAAGACCGGCTTGTCCCTGACCCGCAAGCCGCAATTGCTGCCGTCGAACAGGCTGACATGGGTTTCGATCACGTCCTGCGGCAGGCTTTGCGAATCGACCGCGAAGCCGTGGTTCATCGAGGTGATCTCGACCTTGCCCGTCTCCTCGTCGCGGACCGGGTGGTTGGCGCCGTGATGGCCGTGGCCCATCTTGACCGTCTTCGCCCCCAGGGCGAGTGCCAGCATCTGGTGGCCCAGGCAGATCCCGAAGATCGGCAGGTCGCGGTCCAGCAATTCTCGGATCATCGGCACGGCATATTCGCCGGTCGCGGCCGGATCGCCGGGGCCGTTGGACAGGAACACGCCCTCGGGCTCATGGGCCAGGACCTCCTCGGCGGTGGCCGTGGCCGGCAGGACCGTGACATCGGCGCCGAAACTGACCAGCGAGCGCAGGATGTTGCGCTTGGCGCCGTAATCCAGCGCCACGACCCGGAACGGCCGGTCCTCGGCCGAGGCGCCGAAGCCCTTGCCCCATTCCCAGGCGCCTTCCTGCCAGCGATAGCTCTGGGCGCAGCTGACCTCTTTCGCCAAGTCCAGGCCGACCAGCCCCTGCCAGTCGCGGGCGCGGGCGATCATCGCCTCCAGGTCGAAATTCCCCTCGGGGTCATGGGCCAGCACCACATGCGGCGCGCCCTGCTGGCGGATCGCGCGGGTCAGGCGGCGGGTATCGACGCCGCCGATGCCGATCCGGCCGCGCCGCGCCATCCAGTCGGCCAGATCGCCCGCCGCGCGCCAGTTCGAGGGCTGGGTCGGGTCCCAGCGCACGACGATGCCGCTGGCCACGGGATCGGCGGCCTCGTCATCCTCGGGGGTGATGCCGGTATTGCCGATATGGGGGAAGGTGAAGGTCACGACCTGGCTGGCATAGGAGGGATCGGTCATGATCTCCTGATAGCCGGTCATCGCGGTGTTGAAGACCAGCTCGGCCACGACCTCGCCCGTGGCTCCGAAGCCCTGGCCGTAGAAGACGGTCCCGTCGGCAAGCGCAAGGCAGGCGGTCGGTTTTGTGGCCATGTCGGCACCTCTGTCTGAAATCAGCCGGTGGATAGGGGGCGGGCGGGCAAAGGTCAAGCCGGTGCCTGCCCGATGGCGCGCTTGATTCCGCGCCTCGCGCGCCTTACATCGCGTGGCCTGCGTCCGGGATCGGCCGGCGCACGGGGTTTTTCGGCGAAGGAGCGCGCGATGGATCTGCAAGCCAGGCTGCAAGCCGCCACGAAAGAGGCCATGAAGGCGCGGGACAGCGCGCGCCTGTCCACGCTGCGCCTGATCGGCGCGGCGATCAAGGACCGCGAGATCGCCGCCCGGTCAAGCGGGGGCGAGGAGCAGGGGCTGGGCGAGGCGGACCTGGTCGCGATCCTGTCGAAGATGGTCAAGCAGCGCCAGGAATCGGCGCGCGCCTATGAAGAGGGCGGGCGGCTGGAACTGGCCGCGAAGGAAGAGGCCGAGATCGGCGTCATCCAGGAATTCCTGCCGCGCCAGCTGGACGGGGCCGAGACCGCGGCGGCCATCGACGCGGCCATCGCGGAGCTGGGCGCGACCGGCATCCGCGACATGGGCCGGGTCATGGCCGAGCTGCGCGCGCGCCACGGTGGGCAGATGGATTTCGCCGCCGTCGGGCCGATGGTCAAGGACCGCCTGCTGAACTGATCGCGCCCCTTCTGCGTTGGCCTTCGCAGGAGGTGACCCCATGCCCGCGACATCGAAAGCCCAGCAACGCGCCGCCGGCGCCGCCCTCTCCGCCAAGCGCGGCGAGACCAGGGTCAAGGACCTGCAAGGCGCGTCGAAGGACATGTATGACAGCATGACCGAGGCCGAGCTGGAAGACCTGGCCTCGACCGAACACAAGGACCTGCCCGAACACAAGCAGCAGGACTGACCTCGGCCCCAGCTTGGGCCCCCCGCCCCTCGCACTCCTTCCAAATACCTCGGGGGGTCCGGGGGGCAGCGCCCCCCGGCCGTCGCGGGACGCAATCCGCCCGCCCTATCGCAGCGCCCCCAGCCGCTGCTGCAGTTCCCCCTGCAATTGCCGCCGCTCCTCGGGCGTCAGGAAGGCGCCCAGTTCGACCTCGCGCTGGCCGTCGCTCAGCGTCAGATAGTCCTCGACCGGGCCGGGGCGCAGGTTGACCCGCACCCAATAGCTGTTGGTTTCCCATTCGCGGTCCGGCCTGCCGGGATCCGAGCGGCGCAGGTGCAGGCGCCGGCGGGACAGGTGCAGCTCCTCGCGGGTCTGGCCGCTGCGATAGCTGCGCTGCAGCGCCAGCCAGATCCCGGTCACCGCCAGCAGCGCGAAGGGCAGCAACCCCCATAGCGCCGTGCTGCCAAGCGCCGCCAGCATCGGCAGCGCCAGAAGCGCGGCGGTTATCCCGATGAACCAGACGAAGCCGCGCCGCGGCAGCGATCGATAGGGCCACAGCAGCAGATGATGCGAAACGGCCCCGGAATCCTCCGGGGCCGCATCTGTCCATCGATAAGGCATCAGCGGGCCTTAATGGGCGTGGCTGTGGTCCCAGTCCTCGCGCTTGGGCAGCTGCTCGAAGGTGTGCTCCGGCGGCGGGCAGGGCAGGGTCCATTCCAGCGTGTCGGCATGCTCGTTCCAGTAGTTGTTCTCGGTCACGCGCTTGCCCGCGAACAGGGTGTAGAACACCACGCCGATGAAGAACAGGAACGAGGCGAAGGCGATATAGGCGCCGATCGAGCTGATGTTGTTCCAGTAGGAGAACTCGACCGGATAGTCGATATAGCGGCGCGGCATGCCCTGGCGGCCCAGGAAGTGCTGCGGGAAGAAGATCAGGTTCGAGCCGATGAACATCGCCCAGAAATGCAGCTTGCCGGCCCATTCGGGATATTGCCGGCCCGACATCTTGCCGATCCAGAAATAGACCCCGGCGAAGATCGCGAAGACCGCGCCAAGCGACATCACGTAGTGGAAATGCGCCACGACGTAATAGGTGTCGTGATAGACCCGGTCCAGCGGCGCCTGGCTCAGCACCACGCCGGTCACGCCGCCGACAGTGAACAGGAACAGGAAGCCGAAGGCCCAGAGCATCGGCGTCTTGAACTCGACACTTCCGCCCCACATCGTCGCGATCCAGCTGAACACCTTGATGCCGGTGGGCACCGCGATGGTCATCGTGGCCAGCATGAAATAGGCCTGCTGGGTCAGCGACATGCCGACCGTGTACATGTGGTGCGCCCAGACCACGAAGCCCAGCACGCCGATCGCGGCCATGGCCAGCACCATCGGCAGATAGCCGAAGATCGGCTTCTTGGCGAAGGTGGCGATGACGTGGCTGATGATGCCGAAGCCGGGCAGGATGATGATGTAGACCTCGGGATGGCCGAAGAACCACAGGATATGCTGATAGAGGATCGGGTCGCCGCCGCCGGCCGGGTTGAAGAAGTTCGTCCCGAAGTTGCGGTCCATCAGCAGCATGGTGATGGCGCCGGCCAAGACCGGCAGGGCCAGCAGGATCAGCCAGGCGGTGATGAAGACCGACCAGGCGAACAGCGGCACCTTGAACAGCGTCATGCCGGGGGCGCGCATGTTCAGGAAGGTGGTGATGATGTTGATCGCACCCAGGATCGAGCTGGCGCCCGAGACGTGGACGGCGAAGATCGCCAGGTCCATCGAATAGCCGCCCTCGACCGTGGACAGCGGCGGATAGAGCACCCAGCCCACGCCCGAGCCGGGCTGCTCCGAGCCGCCGGGCGCGAACAGCGAGGCGACGCCGAGCGCCACGCCCGCGACATACATCCAGTAGGAAAGGTTGTTCAGGCGCGGGAAGCTCATGTCCGGGGCGCCGATATGGAGCGGCATGAAATAGTTGCCGAAGCCGCCGAACAGCGCCGGGATGACGACGAAGAACATCATCAGCACGCCATGATAGGTGATCATGACGTTCCACAGATGGCCGTTGGGCGTGCATTCCGCCGATGCGTCGGCGATCAGCCGCGCGCCTTCCAGGCACATGTACTGCACGCCGGGATGCTGCAGCTCCATCCGCATGTAGACGGTGAAGCAGACCGAGATCAGCCCGACCACACCCGCCGTGAACAGATAGAGGATCCCGATGTCCTTGTGATTGGTGGACATGAACCAACGGGTGAAGAACCCGCGCTGGTCGTGATGGTCGTCGTGGCCCTGTGCGGCTGCGTCTGCCATACCCGAACTCCCTCAGATATATTCGATTCCGGTCCGGCAGACCGGCATTTCCCAGCGTTCTTCTAGACCAGCCATGCCGACCCGGCAATGCCCTATAGGGCTGAGAACGGACGGCGAAGCCCCGCGGCCGCGCCGTCCGTTTCCGCCGTCCCGGCGCTCAGCGGTAGACCAGCACCGGGATCTTCGAATGGGTCAGCACCTTGGTCGCCTGGCTGCCCAGGACGATCGCCGCCACCCCGCGCCGGCCGTGCGAGGCCATGGCGATCAGGTCGCAGCCGTCCTCCAGCGCGGCGTCGATGATCGCCTCGTAGGGGTAGTCGTGCCACTTGTGGCGTGTCGTGACGGCAACGCCCGCGGCCTTCGCCTTTTCCTCGGCCGCGGCCAGGATCTCTTTGGCGAAGGCGATGGCATTCGCCTCGTAATTCACGCGTGTGCTCTCGATCTGCACCGCATCTGTGCCGGGGATATGAAAGAGTTCGGAGACGGTCAGGATCGTGACTTCCGCTCCGGCCTCGGCGGCGAAGGCTATGCCGCGTTCGACCGCCTGACCGGCAAGATCCGACCCGTCGGTCGGGATCAGTATGTGCTTGAACATCGTCTGGTCCTCCCATCGCGGTTCCGGGCTGCGCCGAGAAGGCGGCGCTGCCGCATCGACCCCGTCAGGCTGCCACAGACAGGAGGCGGCGTAAAATGATCTGCATCAAGCCGGCCCGGCCGGGCCGCCGTCCTTCACGGCGCCGGGTCCGTTTCACTGCGCGGGGGCGCGTCGGAATGTCGCATCCCCGCGCCGGCCCGGCGCGCCCTATTGGGCGCCGGGCGAGACGCTGGCCAGATAGGCGACGATATCGGCCTGATTCCGGGTCAGCTTGAAGGTCATCTTGGTGCGCGCGCCCGCGTCGCCGGTCTTTTCCTGCAGCCAGGCGCGCGGATCGGTGACATAGGCGATCAGCTCCTCCTCGGTCCAGACCATGTCGGGATCGGCCTCGGCCACCGCGCGCAGCCCGTCGCCATAGGCATAGCCCTCGACCGAGGCGATCTTCTGCCCCACCACGCCCCACAGGTTCGGCCCGATGATGCCGCCCTTGATGAGGTCGTTGCCCTGGTCGTCGCGGACCATGTGGCAGGACCGGCACTTGCGGAACTCGGCCTCGCCGGCGGCGGGGTCGCCCGCCTGCTGGGCAAGGACGGGGCCAGAGAGGGGGGCGGAGAGGATGGCGGAGAGAAGGGCGCCGGTAAGAATGGACTTCATGATTTCCTCGCACATGACGCGTGTCGCTGGGTGGCGCGCAGTATAGGACGGGACCAGCCGGGATGCGAATGGCCGCGTGGTCGCACCCCGGCGCGGCGCCGTAATGGGCAAAGCTCAGCCGAAATGGGCGGGAAAGCTATCCTTCAGCGCCAGGTCCAGATCGGCCATGCCGACCGGCAGGCCCAGGTCGACCAGGCTGGTGACGCCGTGCCCGCTGATGCCGCAGGGCACGATGCCGGCGTAATGGCCGAGGTCGGGCTCGACATTGATCGCGATGCCGTGGAAGCTGACCCAGCGGCGCAGCTTGACGCCGATGGCGGCGATCTTGTCCTCGCGCGCAGAGCCGTCGGGCAGGGGCGGCTTGTCGGGGCGGGCGATCCAGACGCCGACCCGGCCCTCGCGCAGCTCTCCCTTCAGGTTGAAGCGCGACAGGGCGTCGATCACCCAGGCCTCCAGCCGCGTCACGAAGGCGCGCACGTCGCGGCCGCGCCGGTTCAGGTCCAGCATGACATAGACGACGCGCTGGCCCGGCCCGTGATAGGTATATTGCCCGCCGCGCCCGGCACTGTGGACCGGGAAGCGCGCCTCCAGCAGGTCGGCGGATTTCGCGCTGGTCCCGGCGGTATAGAGCGGCGGATGCTCGACCAGCCAGACCAGCTCGTCGGCCTCGCCGGCCAGAATCGCGGCGACGCGGGCCTCCATGAAGGCCAGCGCCTCGTCATAGCCGGTCAGGCCGCCCTTGATGATCCATTCCACCATGCCCGCGATCTGGCCCGAAGCGGTCGCGGCGTCAAGCCCGGCCGGTCGCGGAGGAGGGGCGCGGGTCGGACGAAAAATGCCCTTTTCATTCCCCGGCGCCTCTTGTATCAGGCGCGAACTGCCCGGATGCGGTCGTGGCGGAATTGGTAGACGCGCAGCGTTGAGGTCGCTGTTCCTTAACCGGAGTGGAAGTTCGAGTCTTCTCGACCGCACCATCTTAACCTGAATAATGACGCAATATCAGCGTATTAAGCTGTTTCCAGGGTATTCGGTCCCCCTTTCAGTCTACCTTTCGGCGCGCGCTTGACTGCCCGTGGTGGCGCCGCAAAGGCGTAACAGCAACCGTATCGGCTCAAGTCTCCCTGGCTGCCCCTCGATCAGGGCAGGGGGGTGGCTCATGGGGGTGGGGGTCTATAGAGGCAGGGGGGTGGGGGTAAAAATCGGGCGCGCCGTTTCCTCTACTCGTCTCCCCCTCGGGCGGCTTGCAAATTTTTCCTTTTTAAGATTGCAGGCTGGTGGCTGTCGGGTGAACTTTAGGCCTGTTTCGATCACTGGCGCCGCCGAGGAAACGCCATGTCCACCAAACAGCACAGCCTCATCTACAAATCTGACGACGCAACATGGCTGCAGCTATGCCAGAAAATCGCGGCCGAAAGCACCGGAAAGCTTGATGAAGGCACCCGTGCGATGCAGGCTCTGATGGGGCTTACAGCATCTGGCTCTTTTGGGCCCAACGGCGCCCAGATCGACATTAATGGAAAAGGGGCGCGGCGGTTGGCCAAGGCGGAACATGGCCAAGACGAGTAACTGCGGCGACGAGTCACGGACGACCGCAATGGGGCTATTCAACTATGCCCATAGCTATTGGGTTTCGGCGGCTGTGCTGGAAAAGTCTCCTCGCGAAGTCACCCACAAGGACGCGCCGGTTGACTACCTTTATTATCACGCGATTGAGCTTTACCTGAAATCGTACTTGCGCCTGAAGGGATATTCGCTGGCCGACCTGAAGAAGCTTGGCCATTCAATCCCGAAGCTGCATGACAGGGCGATTTCTGAAGGCTTGCCGGCTAATGCTGAAGATCGCGAGGTGATCGCTATGATACCTGCGAACTACTTGCCATCGCGCTACATCCAGACTGGTGCCTTCAGCAAAGCCCGGCCAGAGGCGCTTTGGGGCGTATGCCGCCTGCTTCATGAGGATATTGAGCCCGCCGTGAACGTGGCCTCCGGCGTCAGCCGGCGACGGCACATCCCTTATATCGAGGATGACGACAACTGACGCTTTCCCGAACGTCCTGTGCATCCTGGTGGTGTGCCCTTCGGGCGCATAAGGTGGGTATGAACGATCCCAAGCGCACCCCCCGCATATCACCGAAGGTCCGCACCGCCATTGAGTTGCGAGTGCAGAAGGGTCTTTCGATCGCCGCCGCAGCCGAGGAAGCGGGCCTGTCGCGCTTCGGCCTTCAGAAGGCAATGAAGCGTCCCTCTGTGGCAGATTTTCTTGCTGAAACCCAGACCCGCTTTTTGTCCGAGGTGAACAACAAGCGCGCAATCCTGCGAGCCCGCGCCCTCGACATCGCCGCGGACATGCTGAACAGCACTGACACCGACAGCAAGGTGAAGCTCAGGCTGATTGAAATGCTGATGGCGGACGGCAAGGCACCGGCCGTCGCGGTCCATGTGGATGCCAGCACCAATGTGGGGGGCGGCGGGTATGAGTTCGTGCGGCCGGGGGCGCGGGTGATCGAGATCGAGGATAAGCCGCAGGGTGGGGAATAGGGCCGCTGTGCGGCTATGCCATCATCCGGGCATCCTCTCTTGTGGCAGGGCGTGAGATCGCGGTGACCGAAAGCGGCGCGCACTCAGATGTCACGCCCTCGGATGGCATGCTGACCCGTTTCAGTAGGTTGTGCAGCTTACGTTGCCGGTTCCGCCAATGCAGCGGGTCACGGTTCCGCCTCTTTGGCGCGCCATTTCTTCGTGAAACGCCTGCTGGCAAGCGCGCGTCTGGGCCATGCCGATATCCGTCAAGCCGATTGGGCATCCCTCGGCTGTCGTAGGGGTGTCGCAGGCCGTCAGGGCCAGCAGCGCCATAATCGTCAAAATTCGCATCGATACCTCCTTTGCCAACATCGGCAGACTAACGCCGGATCCTCGCTCAGCGCATCCCTCGCGATCCACAAGCCACATAGAGGGATACACAGGAAAGCCACCAGTCGCGCGCAGCGGCGCAGAGGGGCACGGCAAAACGAATTCAGATCACCACCGTTGACGGCCGGGAAACCGGCGCCCCGCCCTGTTCATGTGCAAGAAGCACCATAGATGTGCATGATCGATCCAGATGTAGAGCGGCGCAGGTTGGCTTGGGAGTGGAGTTCCCCACGCGCGACCGTCTGCCGTCACTGGTTTTTTTCAGGAGGCACGAATGACCGAAGAAAGATTGATGGCCCATTTGAAGGCGGTACAGGACGCAGGCTGGTGGATCATCGCGGTGGATGCTCATGGAGCTCAACTGTTCAATGGGACGGACGGCAGCATGATCTATGCCCCGGTGGGAGAAGATATCCCGAAGGCCCGGGGTGCTGACGAATGTGTCACCGTGACGAGATCGGCAGAGGCCTGCGCCATCCTGGCCGAGCGGCGGAATGCAGCTGGGCTTTCAATCGAGGAACTTGCAGAACTGATGGGGCAGTCAGAGGCTTGGCTCGTCAGGCATGAAAACCCGCGCACCAAGCAGGCCCCGGGCATTGAGGGGTTTCTTGCGTGGGCGGAAGTGTTGGGGGTCGAGGTATACTTGCGCCCAGCGCCAATGCCTCAGACCACATTGCGATGGATAAGCGGCACCCGGAACAAACAGCCATCACGCGAACGCCGCTTTGCCATTGAGCGTTCGCGTGATGTTGCCCGGCTTGCTGAGAAACAGGCCAAAGGCTGGCACCCATGAAAAGCCCCCACGCTGGGCAGGGCTTCATGGTTGCATTGAGGGATTGATACGAGACTGCTATTCTTTGCCCGCCCGGTCGTGTCAGGAACCCGCGATGGCACGCTTGCATCTGGCTCGTCTGACGTCCGCAGGTGCCGGGTATCTCACCAAGTCGGTGGTGCCGTGCCTGATCTTGATGTGGCTAGCACCAAGGGCGGCTCCTTCGGAAAGGACCGGATGTCGAACCACTTGAAGCAGGTGCCGTCCGGGTTGCGGCGGTCGCCCGAGGATATGGAGAAGCCGTTCGATGCCTGCCGGATCAGCCCGGCACGGAAGGCGCGCAGATCCAGCAGCCACCACAGGTCAAAGCCCGTCTGGGCAGCGTTCGCATGGCCGTAAAACAACCAGTCGCCTTCGCCGTTCACTATCTTGGCCAGCTCAGTGGGGTTGCCGGACGGCAGGCGCGAGCGGATGGTGAAATCGTAGGGATACCGCCCGGCATAGCCATGACGCCGCACACGGGCCGCTATCCTCACGTCCCGGCCATCCAGCATCAGAAGATCGGTTGCCTGCCGCATGTCCAGGTGATCCGGGGCCACGCTGAGCAGGTGCGCGCCGACAATGCGGCGGATCTCGGGAATGAATTGATCGGACCAATGTCGGTTAGTGGAATAGGCCGCGTCCATGATGCTGCGCCGGTTGTTGAAAGGATCGGCGCCCGACCGAGGCCGGGCGCAGGGGCGATCAGGGTCGTGAGATGCTATCCAGTCCGTGGTTCATCTGGTGAGCGAGATCCCGCGCCGTTTCAAGAACTCCCCGCAGGGTGGTGGCTTGTTGCGTCTCATCAATGCAGAGTTCGGCGGCGGTGATCAGGGCATGAATGCGAACCGCTTTGCGCTGCATTTCATCCAAGTAATCTTCTATCTTCGTTGCGCGACTTTCTGGCGTTGTTGCCGGCACCAGCGGCTCTACAGGGGTGTCAGGCTGGACGGTGAAATCGGCATGATGATTGGTCATGGCGTTTTCCTTTGAGTTGACTGGTAGTTAAAGGCATGGACAATTTGTGCTTACAGCATAAAATGTATGCGTATGACATGTTCTGTCAACTCAAAAAATATGCTGTAAGCACAAAGGACCGAACAATGACGCCGGAACAGTTCAAAGCCGCAAAGGCCATGCTCGGTCTAAGCAATCCCGATCTGTCGGAAGTGACCGACCTGCACCGCAACACGCTGAACAAGCTGGACAGGGGCGACGGGAAGGCTTCCACCGTCCAACTGGTTCGGCTGACGCTGGAAGGGCGGGGTATTCAGTTCCTTGATGATGGAGCCGTGGCGCGTGGCCCCGGCGTGGCTCTAATCTCTGATAAGTAGACGCTACCGTCCGAGCGCGTTCATCACATCAGGCGCTCGGCCTGGTGCCGGTGATCCGGGGAGCCACCAGCCCGGAGAACCCCCGTCCTTCTCATTGCGGCGCGCGGCCATGGTGAAGGCTTCTTCTGCCTCTGGGTCCAGAAGCCGCTGGAGGCTTGACCATACCAAGCGATCGATGGCCAGGCCGGCATAGGGAAGATCGGAGCCGGGCGTGTATCGCTTCAGGAACCGGACAAACTCTCGGCCAGCCTTGGTTTCCTGACCGCCCATCAGTTCGATGGCGTTGCCGACGGAAAGACGCCAGACATCATCCATAAGTTGGAAGCCCGGCCCGGCCACCCACGATCCATATCCGCCGCCCCAGCTGCTTTCACCCGTGGCAACGATGTCCCCGATCACCCCGAAACCACCGCCCTTGGCCATCGCCTCAGCCCAAAACATCGGCTTGGTCATGTCGGAAGGGTCGCGACCGTTGATCAGATCTGCGATCAGAAGGGAGGTAGCGCCAAGAACCGTTGATCCAGCCGCAAGGTCGAAACCGTAGAGCGCGCGCTGCTGCCAGCCGTTCATGGACATTATGCGGCTGATCTGGTCCACGGTGAAGGTCATGGCGAAGGACTTCACCATCAGGCCGGACTTGCGGATCTCATAATCTATCGTCCCTGGGATAGCGTCTGCCTCAACATGCGCTCGGGCCCACAGGCTCTGTGTCGGCACCGCGAACTCGGTCTGTTCTTCAAGCAGGGCCTGAAGCTTCAGGAACAGATCGTCTGCCTTGGATGGGTCCATGGTGGTGGCTTCGCGCCAGTAGATTGGGGATGCAAACGTGGCGCCGTTGCCTGCCCTGAACATCGTCTCGGGATCGGTGAAGGCCCGCCAGTCGTCATCGCTGATATTCTTGTTGCGCAACAGGGTCCGCAGAGGTTCGTCGATATCGTCGATATCGTCGATTTTCCGGCCGGCATTGGCCGCGAACAGGCCGGACATTTCCATCTGGAAGGCGTTGCGGCCGGTATCTGTCCAGTGAGAAAGCCCCTGCGCGCGCATGACGAAGCTGGACATGCGCTCCGCGATATCAGCCGGGGGAACCTCGCTCTGCCAGCGCGCCAGAACCAGACCGGCATCTGCCAGGGTATCGGCCACCCACCCCGCGCGAAGGGCTTCCTCGCGCGCCATGCCGCTCGTGATCAGGCTCATGTGGCGCTGAAATGGGTTCGCGGGGTTCATGCCGATCGACCGCGCTGCCATGCGCATGGAGTTGGCATCCGACAGGGAAGCGATAACCGCGCGGTCCAGCATTGCTGCGGTCAGAAAATGCCGGAGCGACGAAAAGAACCGCGCAATTTGTGCTTGCCGCAGAGAGGCTGGTTGAATGCCGCCATTCTGGATACGAAGCATCCTGCTTGCATGAACGAAGTTCTGCTCTATTTTGCCGGCCAGCGCCTCATCCCCGGCTTCCCGCGCCTTCTTCAGGGCGAGCTGGCGCTGGTAATCTAGGCCCAATTCAGGAGATGGGCCGTATTCTCGCAGCTGAACAATCTGATCAGCCATCCGGTGCGCATGAGCGATGATCGAGGCATAGGGATTGCCGGTGCCGAAATCCTTGTTGTAGGCGATCCAGTCGTCAGCCGTGTTGAAGTGCAGGACGCGGCTTTCGGCCATCTTGTTGACGAGGTTCTTGCCCTCGACCCGGCCATAAACTGCAGTTTGGCTGTCGCGCCCAAAGGCGATGTTGTCGTATATCTCGCGCAGGAAGCGCTGGCGAACCTCAAGAGGCGGCTTCTGGCCCTCGGAAGCGAAGGGCTTGCCGGTCATCTTGTCCTCAATTCGGTGCCAGGCAATCCGATCATCGATCTGCCGGGACCATGTGTCGAAGCCGGCACTGGTGATGGCCAGGCGATTATGGACATGGGGAAGGCCCCAATCATCCAGTTCGCCAATCACGCCGCCAGCCTCGTTGAACATGCGGCGCATATCCTTGAAAACGTCCCTGACGGATTTCGACATGGCCAGCGCCGCGGCATCCCCGGTGCTTTCACCATGGAGTTCGCGAACCACGTTCATCAGGCCGGCAGGGTCCTTGATGTTTCCTTTCAGGTCGCGGCTATGGCGAACCAGCAGATCCGCAAGACGGTGGTGGAACATGCGGCGCAAGCCATTCGCCTGGCCGACAAGCGAGGTAGTGGGGTTCGCCCCTGCCGCCATATGCTCGATCTTGTTGGTGGCGAGCGTGGCAAGGTCTTTGGCCTGATCCACTTCGGCCTCAAGCCTGCGCATGACGTTCAGCTGCTTGATATAGGTGTGGCGCTTGTCACCGGCCTCCTTCTTCAGCGCCCGCTTCACATCCTCTGCCGCTAGCGCCTCTGCAACATCGCGGGGGCGCCCCTGCGCTTCATACCGATCAGCGAGTTCCGACCACATGGCCTGTGCGCGCTTCCCGCGCCCGGCATCGGTATGCCCGTCCTTGACTGCCCGGCCAACACAATCAGCGAAGGACATTTCAGGCCTCCCGACTATCGCGTGAGATTGCATTCGCGAAAGCCTCGTCCGCATCTAGTTCGTCGAGGATCGCCGGTAGCGGTCGAATGCCTTTTCCGTCATTCATGTCGAAGCTGGGATCGCCACCATTTGCAATCATTGGCCGCAGCAATGAGGCTTGGCGTTCCATCTCAGCAGCCAAATTTACTGCGGCACAATCCCTCGCTGTGAATTGGCGCCGTAGGTTCGCTGCGATCCGTTCGAACATCAAAACGCGATTTACAGGATCCTCAATGTCGTCGAGGATCTTCGAGGCTCGGCGCGGGCCGAAGCCATCCCCCATATCGCATAAGCAATCTTCGCCCTCGGAAAAGCTCTGCCGTGCCGCTGTGATCGCCTCGTCCAGTGACCGATACTGAGGGGGTTCATCATTTTCGATCATAAATCGGACAAAATCCTTAACGGGCCCTTGCGGGCTGTCATAGGTGGGATGTGGTTTCTTCGGGTTCATGTGAACGTCTCCAGTTGATTGCGGCGAGGTTGGGGGCGGGCAGGAAGCTGGCAAAGGCACTGCGCGCGAGGTGTGGGCTGGGTTCGCATTAAGGTGGGGGGGATGTATTATGATTATGGCCGCTTTCACGACATGCAGAGAAACGATATCGCCCGGCCCTGTGGCCTCTGATCGGAGGGCTGACCTCCTCAATATGTCCATGCTCAAGCAGCACATCTCGGGCACGGGCTATTCTGGTGCGGTGCCAAGCGGGGCTGCCGACATCACTCATCGCCTTCGGTGCTATCGCAAACGTCGGACGGTTGCTGTGCCAGCGCCAGAGATACTGATACAAGCAATAAGCGTCCCCATGGTTGTGTATCAGGTCATCCATGATCCTATCCCCTGTATTGATCTGCGGCTTTCGCAGGCCCAGATAATTCCGGCCTTCGCTTTCGTATCGCCATGCGGATCTTGCACATCGTTCGACCTCCGCAGCGTCGAGGGGTTCCGGGAATACGCTGGCCCATGTCAGCGCCACGTCGATCAGGGCTTCCGCATCGTCGCAATGGCGTGCCTGCGTCATGCAATAGCGCCACAGGCTGTCGTTGCGTTCACCCCTCTGGACGGCCTCGGCAGCGCGCGTGAAACCTGCATCGAGGGCGCCGGCCCGGATCGTCGGAAGCCGGCGCAGATCGTCCAGCCCACCCGCCACGAAGGAATAGCTTGCGCCCAGATCATCGCGCCATGACGGCGGGGCAATGGTGAAGCCGTCCCCCAGAAGGTCGATGGCCAGGCCGGGGACGATGCGTGAACGCCGTCTCTCGCCATTGTGTCGATACCACAGCTTTGCCTTGCCGCTGGCCGTGCGGATGATGGTCTGAGTATCGCCGAACCACTCTCGGGCGACGGTGATCCAAGCACCGCCCGCTAGATCAACATCAACCTCAGTGATACCGGACGGCTTGCCCATGACGACGCCAATGCCATCGCTTTCGGCCAACCTGCTATTTGCAGCCCATTGCCTCGCTCGCCGTGGCGTGGCGTTCTGCCAACCTCGGACAGCCGGCTTCTTATCGCGCGTATTCACGGGGAATACGGGAAGCCCGGCGTCCGCGAATGCTGCGACATTTTGGGCATACACGTTCATCTTCCGCCGCCTTGAATGGTGGCTTGGCTTTCAGTCAAACCTTCCCCCGCGTGCACCAGCCGATGATGCCGGCGGCACAGGGTTGCGGCGTCAGCACCTCGAGGCGCTTGGCTGCTTGCGTGTAAAGGTGGGCAAGGTAGCGCCGCGGGGTGCTGACGCCGCCATTGCTGCTGTCGCGTGAGGGGCTTAGTCATTCCCGCCCCCTGCAATCGTCGCCGTCTCCGAGGCGTATACCCCACCCTGACGTGGCATCTCGCGCCACTTCCGAAAGCGAATGGACCGCTCGACGCCTTCTTCCGTTGTCAGAGCCGCGAAGGTAGCCAACGGCGCTGGATGAAAGCACAGGGTTTCACCGCGATAGACGTGAACCAGTTCGGCAGGGTCTGCGCCCTCGGCCAGCAGCTTGCGGCAATAGGGCAGGAGCGAGGGTTTGGCGGGAAGATCAATCCGCATGGCCATTCCCCCAGATCAGGGCAGCCATCATGCGTCCCTCCACACGATGGCCTGACTGATTGCGCAAACCAGCCATTGGCCGGAATACCTGCGCTTCGCATGTGCCATGCTCTTGCCTTCGTCGTTGCAGGCAAGGGCGCTGGGCGCTATGTTCGGGGTGTCCACCACCCACGAAACCAATGTCGCCTCCGCCCTTATGCCCAAGGGTGGCGGTTTGGTTATGCGGCGTCGTCGCGGGCAGCTTTTGCCCGTTCGATGACTTCGAGGATTTCGGATTGTGGCCAGCGGGACAGCGCTCCCAGCTTGATCGGCTTGGGAATGGTGCCATCTGCAACGCGCCGCCAGAACGTCGGAACGCTGATGCCAAGGAACGGTGCGGCTTATTTGTCTTTCAGAAGGGGATCGGTGATTGGCATTGGTCAGCCTGTGTGCTTGTTGCTACTGGCTGATAATCTGGCGTAATCAGTGCTTTGGTGGAAAATGTATGGAAAAAGAAAGTTCGCGCTTTCTGTGTATTTCTCACGCTACGCTTCGCCGCGCAGCTGCCGTCCAAGAATGCCGCGCTGACGAATAGCCATAATCGCTGCCTCATTCCCTCGCAGAGGTGCGCAAACCTTTTTACACTGAGCCGCGCAGCTTTTGCTGTTAAGGTCCAGCGCCTCCAAGATCTGTGCCATGGCTCTTGTAAAGGGTGTGGACGGTGCCCCATGGGCGTCGCTGCCCCAGGATGGACAGCGATTATTCGCTAGGACATAGATTTCAGTGTCAATCGGCACGCAACTTTGACCCCCTTTCGGCGCCCAATAATGACCCCGCTTGGTCAGCACGGGTAGCTGGCCCGATGCGGTGTAGCCTCCATACAGCGCAACCGGATCGGGCCAGCGGCGTCT
>NZ_QNRC01000028.1 GCF_003709565.1 Paracoccus sigandri
TGCTGGGCGCCTGCTGGGCCATCGTCAAGGGGCTGATCGGCGAAAGGCGGGAACTCGCCTGAACATCCCCGGGCAGACAACTGAACGGGCGGGCAGAGCCCGCCCGTTCTTGTCTTATCGCGCAGGCAATGCCAAAACCGTCACTGACGCCACCAAAGGACCGACGTGATGAGCGACATCTCCGCCAGCGAACGCCGGCTCAGCGCCGCGCTTGATCGTATCGACCAGATCCTCGAGGCCGGGCGCGGCCATCGGCCCGCCCCCGCCGAGGCCGCCGAGGACGGTGCCCGGCTGGCCGACCTGCAGGCGCGGCTGGATGCCGCCAACGATCAGCTGGCCGGTCTTGCCCGCGCAAACGAGGAACTGGCGGCGGCCAATCGCGCCCTGATCGATGCTGCGCCCGACCTGGACGGCGACGGCGTGCACCGGGCGCTGGAGGCCGAGATCGGCGCCCTGCGCGCCGCCCGCGCCGCCGAGATCGCCCAGCTGGGCGAGATCATGGCCGAGCTTGAGCATTACATGGGCACCGGCCATCCGGGTCCGGCCGCGGAGGCGGTCCAGCCCGAGGTGATGGGCGACGAGGCCGGGCTGCCCGAGGATGGCGCGGATCAGGTGAAGGAAGAGGGCAGGTAGATGGCCGAAGTCGAATTCACGATCGGGCACAAGGAATACAGCCTTTCCGCGCAGGACGGCGAGGAAAAGCTGCTGAAGCGCGCCGCGCAGGTCCTGGATGCCGAGGCGCAGGCGATCCTGGCGCAGGCGGGCCGGGTGCCCGAGCCGCGCCTGCTGCTGCTGGCGGGGCTGATGCTGGCCGACCGCTTCGCCTCGACCGAGGAACGCGCCGAGCGGGCCGAGCGGCACCTGGCGCGGCTGCAATCCAATCCGCAGCGGGTCGAGGTCCCGGTGATCCCGGCCGAGCTGAAGGAGGCCATGGCCGAGCTTGCCGCCCGCGCCGAGGCCCTGGCCGAGCGGCTGGAAGAACAGCAGGACGGCTGATCTTTTCGCGCGCCCGTTAACCGCGCCTTAACGCCTTTCTGCGATCAAGGTGGCATGTGCAGATGCGTGCCCCTGATCCTGTTCGTCTTCTCGTTTCTGGCGGGCTGCGCCTCGCCCTCGCCCGACATGATGGGCGCGGGCCGCGGCCAGGTCACGCTGGAGGGCATCACCTTCACCGTCTTTCACCAGGCAACCGAGGCCGAGGTGATCCGCATGGGCTATCTGTCCCGGCGCGACCGCGACCGGGTGCCGGAACTGATGGCGCGGGCGGCCGAGGCGGTGACGGGCTGCGCGGTGATCCCCGGCAGCCTCTGGACGCGCATTCCCGGCGATACCGGCGTCGCGCGTTTCGACCTGCGCTGCTGATGGCGCTGCTGATGGGCCGGCCCCTCAGCCCTCGCCCAGGAAGACCGCCAGCGTCTCGGCCAGCGCCTCGGGCTGGTCGGCGTGCAGCCAGTGGCCGGCATCCTTCAGCGTCACCAGCCGCGCCTGCGGGAAATGGGCGCGAATCGCCGCCTCGCCCGCCGCGGTGACGTAATCGGACTGCGCGCCGTTGATGAACAGGGCCGGGCCTTCGAAGCTGCCGCGCGGCAGGTCCTCGGGCCAGCCGGTGATCTTGCCCATCTCGCGCCGCAGCACCGGCAGGTTCAGCTTCCACGCCGCGGGATCGCTTTTCAGGTCCAGCGATTGCAGCAGGAAGGCGCGCAGCCGGCTGTCCCCGACATGTTCGGCCAGCCGCCGGTCGGCCTCGCTGCGCCGATCGATGCCCTTGAGGTCGATGGCCTCCATCGCCTCGACATAGCGGCTCTGGTCGTGCTGATAGGCGATCGGCGCGATGTCCATCACCACCAGCTTGCGCACCAGTTCCGGCCGCGTCAGCGCCAGCACCATCGCCGCCTTGCCGCCCATCGAGTGCCCGGCCAGGTCGGCGCGTCCGCCATTCGCCTCGATCACCTCGGCCAGGTCCGCGGCCATGGCGGGATAGTCGTGCCGCTCCATGTTCGGGCTGTCGCCGTGGTTGCGCTGGTCCACCGTGACGACGCGGCGGTTTTCGGCCAGCCTGCGCGCGACCGCGCCCAGATTGCGGCCCTGCCCGTAGAGCCCGTGCACCAGAAGGATCGGCAGGCCCTCGTCCCGGCCGGTAACGGTTTGGTTCAGCATCATCTTCCCCCGCATCAGGGCGGCTGGCTAAGCCGCGCCAACCCGTCTATCCTGCGCGCCATGAGGCAACAAGCGAAGACCATCGACGATATCCGCCGCATGGCCGACGAGGTGGCGCAACTGATGGCGGCGCGTTTCGGCGGCGCCCGGCGAGGCGAGCAGCCCCCCTTGCACGAGATGCTGCGCCGGCGCGGCGGCGCCCTGCCGGGGCGGCTGCGGCGGCAGGCGCAGCGCCTGGCCGAGGCCGACCGGCTCTGTGCCCAGCCCCGCGTCGGGCGCCAGCAGGACATGCGCGCCGTCAGCCGCGCCCATCACGCGCTGACCGCCCATCTGCGCCCGCTGGGAGAGGTCAGCCGCTTCCAGGACCGGGCGCTGCATGTCACCGCCTCGGTCGTGCTGGGGCTGCTGCTGATCGGGGCGGCGGCGATCTGGCTGATGCTGCGTCGCGGGACGCTCTGACGCTGCTGCAAGGCTGCGTTGTCCGCGGCGGCGCTTGCCTATGCTGCGGCGCAGCGTATGTTAGGGCGAACACCCACGGGAACGCGCAGCCATGACCCAGCCCCGCAGCACGCGCAACGCCATCCTCGCGATGGCGCTCGGCGCCTTTGCCATCGGCACTTCCGAATTCGCGGCGATGGGGCTTCTGCCCTATTTCGCCGCCGACCTGTCGATCACCGAGCCGCAGGCCGGCCATGTCATCAGCGCCTATGCGCTGGGGGTGGTGATCGGCGCGCCGCTGACCTCGATCCTGGGCGCGCGGCTGCCGCGGCGGCGCTATCTGGCGGCGCTGATGGCCTTCTACGGGGTGATGAACCTCTTGGCCGCCCTGCTGCCGGGACTGGCGGCGCTGACCACGATGCGCTTCCTGGCCGGGCTGCCGCATGGCGGTTTCCTTGGCGTGGCGATGCTTTACGCCGCCGATGCCCTGCCGCGAGAGAAACGCGCGCGCGGCGCGGCGCAGGTCCTCTTGGGCCTGACGCTGGCCAATGTCGCGGGCGTGCCGCTGGCCGGCGCGCTGGGGCAGGGGATCGGCTGGCGCTGGGGCTTCGCGCTGCCGGGGGTGCTGGCGCTGGCCTCGGCCTGGGCGATCCTGCGGCTGGCGCCGCGGGTCGGCGGCAACCCGGATGCGCGGCCCTGGGACGAGCTGCAGGCGCTGCGCAATCCGCGCGTGCTGTGGCTGCTGGCGGTGGGCGCGATCGGCTTCGGCGGGCTGTTTTCGGTCTATGCCTTCCTGACCGCGGCGATCCTTGCCACGACCGAGGCGCCGGGCTGGGCGATCCCGCTGGCCCTGGCGGTCTTCGGCGTCGGCGGCACGCTTGGCACCTGGGCGGCGGGCCGTTTCACCGAGACGCTCGGCACCACCCGCGCCGCCTATCTGAGCCTGGCGCTGATGGCGCTGACCCAGGGCTTCGCCGCGGCGGTGGTCGGCGACTGGGTGCTGATGGTGCTGTCCTCGTTCCTGCTGGCGGCGGGGGCGGGGCTGGTGATCCCGCTGCAGACCCGGCTGATGGATGTCGCGGGCCCGGCCCAGAACATGGCCGCCGCGATGAACCACGCCGCCTTCAACGCCGCCAATGCGCTGGGGCCGTTCCTGGCCGGCATGGCCCTGGCGGCGGGCTGGGGCTGGTCCTCGCCCGGCCTGGTCGGGATCGCGCTTACCGCCGTGGGGGCGGTGGTGCTGACTCTGGCGGTGCTGTCGGAACGGGCAGCTTCGGCGGCGGCAGACTGCGCAGGATGACCCGGCGCGAGGTCGAGGCGAATTCGCGCCGCCAGGTCACGAACAGCACCACCAGCGTTCCCAGCACCAGCGTCCATGTGCCCGCCAGCCAGCCAAGCGATCCCAGCGCGAAATAGACGCTGCGCAGCCCGGCATTGAAGCTGCGGGCGGCGGTGATGTTCAGGTCGGCCGCCTGCATGGCCCGCTCCATCGCGGCGGGCTGGCCGGGATCGTTCGGCACCGCGCCCATCATCACCGCGCAATAGCCGAACAGCCGGTGCGCCCAGACGAATTTCAGGAAGGCGTTGACGACGAAGAACATCGTCACCAGCAGCTTGGCCCGGATCAGCGCATCCGCGCCCTCGACCAGTTCGATCCCCTCGGCCAGCCCGCGCAGCCGGTCCGCATTGCCGATCAGCGCCAGCAGGCCCCCGGTCGCGATCATGCAGGCCGAGGCGAAGAACGAGGTGCCCTCGCGCAGCGTCGTCAGGATGTTGGCGTCGAAGATCCGCGGCTGGCGCGTGATGAAATGCTCCATCCAGGCGCGGCGGAAGCGGGTCATCAGCACCGAGACCGAGGGCTTGCCGGCCGGCGGGCGCTCGATCACCCAGCCGATCGCGTACCAGCTGACGAACAGCAGCAGCACCGCCAGCGCGTCCGGCAGGCCGAGGGTGACGGAAAAGGGCAGATCGATGCTCATGCCATGGTTCTATGACCGGCGGCGGCGCCTTGAAAGCCCCCTTGCGCGCCTCTAGGTTCGTTTCAGGAACGCGCGCGTAACGGAGGGTTATCATGGCTGCACCCCATGCCATTCACGAAGAATTCCCGAATGACGCGACGCGCATTCACGACCTGAAGCTGTCGAACGCGCATTTCGCGCGCCTGCTGGACGAATATGACAGCGTCAACGACGAGGTGGCGGCGGCCGAAACCCTTGTCCGGCCGGTCAGCGACGATACCGAGAAGCAGCTGCGCCGCCGCCGCGCCCAGCTGAAGGACGAGATCGCCCGGATGATCGCCGCCGTCCCGTCCTGACCAGACGCGCATCGCGAAGGAGGAGTTGCGATGGAGATGCCCGAACCTGACGCCGCCGTCCTGGCGCGGCGGGATGCCATCGTCGCCGCCCTTCGCGATGCCGCCCCCGGCGCGGTGATCGACGATCCCGCCGAGACGCGGGCCTATGAATGCGACGCGCTGGCGGCCTATCGCTGCCCGCCCATGGCGGTGGTGCTGCCGCGCTCGACCGCCGAGGTCGCGGCGGTGCTGCGCCTGTGCCACGATGAGCGCGTGCCGGTGGTGCCGCGCGGGGCGGGCACCAGCCTGGCGGGCGGCTCGATGCCCACGGCGGATGCGGTGGTGGTCGGGCTGGCGCGCCTGACCGAGGTGCTGGAGATCAGCCCCGAGGACCGGCTGGTCCGGGTCCAGGCCGGGCGCACCAACCTGTCGGTCTCGGGCGCGGTGGACGGGCTGGGCTTCTTCTACGCGCCCGATCCCTCCAGCCAGCTGGCCTGCGCCATCGGCGGCAATATCGGCATGAATTCCGGCGGCGCGCATTGCCTGAAATACGGCGTCACCACCAACAACCTGCTGGGGGTGACGATGGTGCTGATGGACGGCACCGTCGTGGAACTGGGCGGCCCGATGGGCGAGGCGCCGGGGTTCGATCTTCTGGGCGTGGTCTGCGGATCCGAGGGCCAGCTCGGCATCGTGACCGAGGCCACGCTGCGCATCCTGCCCAAGCCCGCCGGCGCCCGCCCGGTCCTCGTCGCCTTCGATTCCAGCGAGGTCGCGGGCGCCTGCGTCGCCGCCATCATCCGCGCCGGCATCCTGCCCGTGGCGATCGAGTTCATGGACCGCCCCTGCATCCGCGCGACCGAGGATCACGCCCGCGCCGGCTATCCCGATTGCGAGGCGCTGCTGATCGTCGAGGTCGAGGGCACCCCGCCCGAGATCGACGAGCAGCTGGCGCTGATCCGCGAGATCGCGCTGTCCTTCCACCCGGTCGAATTCCGCGAAAGCCGCAGCGAGGAGGAATCGCGCCGCATCTGGCTGGGCCGCAAGTCGGCCTTCGGGGCGATGGGCCAGCTTGGCGACTATATCTGCCTCGACGGCACCATCCCGGTCTCGGCCCTGCCCGAGGTCCTGGCCGGGATCGGCGATCTGTCGCGCCGATACGGGCTGGGCGTGGCCAATGTCTTCCATGCCGGCGACGGCAACATGCACCCGCTGATCCTCTACGACGCCAATGCGCCCGGCGACCTGGAACGGGCCGAGGCCTTCGGCGCCGACATCCTGCGGCTCTGCGTGAAGGTCGGCGGCTGCCTGACCGGCGAACATGGCGTCGGCATCGAGAAGCGCGACCTGATGCACGACCAGTTCACGCCCATCGACATGGAGGCGCAGATGCGCGTCAAGGACGTCTTCGACCCGCATTGGCTGCTGAACGCGGCCAAGGTCTTTCCGCTGGACATCTCGGCCAGCCGCCGCGAGGCGCGGCGCGATGCGGGATCTGCCGATGCGGCCTGACGGCGAGGCGGCCCTGGCCGAGGCGATCCGCTCCGCCCGCGCGCCGCTTTCGGTGACGGGCGGCGGCACGCGGCTGGAACCGGGCGAGGGGCAGGGCGCGCGGCTGGACACGCGCGGCCTGACCGGCGTCACCCTCTACGAGCCCGAGGCGCTGACCCTGGTGGTCGCCGCCGGCACGCCCCTGGCCAGCATCGTCGACATATTGGCCGCCGAGGGCCAGATGCTGGCCTTCGAGCCGCCCGCCAGCCCCGGCTCGACCATCGGCGGGGTGGCGGCGGCCAATGCCTCGGGGCCGCGCCGGCTGCAGGCGGGGGCGGCGCGGGATGCGCTGATCGGCCTGCGCTTCATCGACGGGCAGGGCAATGTCGTCCGGAATGGCGGCCGGGTGATGAAGAACGTCACCGGCTATGACCTGGTCAAGCTGATGGCGGGCAGCCGCGGCCGGCTGGGGGTGCTGACCGAACTGGCCTTCCGCACCGCGCCGATCCCGCAATCCCGCCTGACGCTCTGCCTGCCCGCCCGCGACGCCGCCGCCGCGATCCCGGCCCTGACCGCCGCGCTTGGCGGCCCCTTCGACGTCAGCGGCGCCGCCTGGCTGCCCGGCCGCGGCGCGCTGATCCGGCTCGAAGGGCTGGAAGGCTCGGTCCGCCTCCGCGCCGAGTCGCTGCGCAAGACCCTCGCCCCCTTCGGCGATCCCGGTGATGCCCAGGACGATCCCTGGCCGCTTCTTCGTTGCCCAAATACCCATGATCCCCAGGCCGACCTCTGGCGCATCATCTGCCGACCCAGCCAGGCCGCCGCCCTCCTGGCCGCCCTTCCCGAACCCTGCTCGCTGGACTGGGGCGGCGCGCTGATCCATGTCGCGCTGCCCGCGGGCGAATTGCCGCAACTGCCGCGCTTTTCGGGCCATGCCCGCCGCATCCGCGGCGCGCAGCCCGCGATCCTGCCCGCCCCCGACCCGGTCGCCGCGCGGCTGGATGCCGGGCTGCGCGCCCGGTTCGACCCGCGCGGGATCTTCCAGGGGGCCCCCTAGATGCAGACGAACTTCACCCCCGAACAGTTGCAGGACCCGGCCACCGCGCGCTCGAACCGGATCCTGCGCGCCTGCGTCCATTGCGGCTTCTGCACCGCGACCTGCCCGACCTACCAGGTGCTGGGCGACGAGCTGGACAGCCCGCGCGGGCGCATCTACCTGATCAAGGAGATGCTGGAATCGGGCCGTCCGGCCGACGAAAGGACCGTGCGGCACATCGACCGCTGCCTCAGTTGCCTCAGCTGCATGACCACCTGCCCCTCGGGGGTGCATTACGCGCATCTGGTCGATCACGCCCGCGCCCATATCGAGGCGACCTATCGCCGGCCCTGGCGCGACCGGCTGCTGCGCCGGCTGCTGGCCGCGCTGGTGCCCCATCCGCGCCGCTTCCGGCTGGCGCTGCTGGGCGCGAGGATCGCCCGGCCCTTCGCGCGGCTGATGCCGGATGCCCGGCTTCGGGCGATGATCGCCATGGCGCCGCGCTCCCTGCCGCCGGTCAGCCGCAACGACATGGGCCAGACCTTCCCGGCCGAAGGCCCGCGCCGGGCGCGGGTGGCGCTGATGATCGGCTGCGCGCAGCGGGCGTTGAACACCGATATCAACGATGCGACCATCCGGCTGTTGCGCCGGGCGGGCTGCGAGGTGGTGATCCCCGACGATTTCGGCTGCTGCGGCGCCCTGACCCTGCATATGGGCCGGCAAGAGGACGCGACCGCCCGCGCCCGCGACACGATCCGCCGGCTGCTGGCCTGCGAGGCGGCGGGCCCGCTGGATGCGGTGATCGTCAATACCTCGGGCTGCGGCACCACGATCAAGGATTACGGCCACCTGTTCGCGGGCGACCCGATCGAGGCGGATGCGCAGCGGGTCGCGGCGCTGGCCCGCGACGTGACCGAGTTCCTGGAGGGCCTGGGCCTGCCCGAGACCGGCGCGGCCCCCCGGCTGGCGCGGGTGGCCTATCATTCCGCCTGCTCGCTGCAGCATGGCCAGCAGATCCGCACCGCCCCCAAGGCGCTGCTGGCGCAGGCGGGTTTCCAGGTGCTGGAGCCCGCGGACCCGCATCTCTGCTGCGGCTCGGCCGGGACCTACAACCTGCTGCAGCCGGAACTGTCCGAGGAACTGCGCCGCCGCAAGGTCGCGACGCTGGAAGCCGTCGCCCCCCAGGTCATCGCGGCGGGCAATATCGGCTGCATGATGCAGATCGGCGGCGGGACCGGCCTGCCGGTCGTCCATACGGTCGAACTGCTGGACTGGGCCACCGGCGGGCCGCGTCCGCCGGCGCTGGCGGATCTGGTCTGAGGGGTCTTGAAACCCGGATTCCGGCTTCCCAGATTCGATGTCGCCGGCGGCCGCAACGGCGCCGGTGGATCGCCCGCCCGACCCATCGGGGGGCAAGACAACATCGCTTTGAAAGGATGTGACCCATGCGCAACTTTGACCTGACCCCGCTTTATCGTGCCTCGGTCGGCTTCGACCGCCTGGCGGATGTCATGGACCGGGCCCTGTCGGCCGATGTCGCCGCGCCCACCTATCCCCCCTACAATATCGAGAAGACCGGCGAGGATGCCTATCGCATCTCGATCGCCGTGGCCGGATTCGCGGCCGCCGACCTGAATGTCGAGGTCCGCGACGGCGCCGTGATCGTCTCGGCCCGGAAGGCCGAGGAGGAGGACGGGCGCAGCTATCTGCATCGTGGCATCGCCACCCGCGCCTTCGAGCGCAAGTTCACCCTGGCCGATCACGTCCGCGTCGAGGGGGCCAGCCATGCCGACGGCATGCTGCATATCGACCTGGTGCGCGAGATCCCCGAGGCGCTGAAGCCGCGCCGGATCGAGATCGCCAAGGCCGCGCCGAAAGTCGAGAAGCTGGACGCCTGAGCGGCGTTCTTGCGGCGGCCGGGGGGCTTTGCGTCCCCGGCCGTTCATTGTGATCCCGGCGCTGTCGCCCATGGCGCGTGCCATCCACGTCTTGCCGCCGCCCCGCCATGCGGCCCACGCGATGGCGATCAGGCTCGGCGTTCCGCCCCGTCCTGTTCCGCGCGGAACGTTTTCCAAAACAGTCGCTCCGACGCCATGCGGCACGATGCCGTATTCCCCTTGGGGGACGGCATGAGACCGTTGCATACCGTCGTGCAGCTCGTCTGAAGCGGTCCAGCGGACGGCGAGGAGATCCCCCGGCCGGCAATCTTCAAGGGATCGGAAACGTCGGGAACGGGACAGGCCCTGCCGATATCATCCCGGCAGGGCCACGCCCCGACCTTACTCTGCCGCGCCGATGGCGGTCAGGCCAGCGGTGGCGCAAGCGGCGTCGAGATCGCCCGAGGGCGCGCCGCCGACGCCGATGCCTCCCACCAGCGCCTCGCCGATGCGGATCGGCAGGCCGCCCGCCTGGATGACCATCCGCGCATCCATGTCGCGCAGGCCGGCATTCTCGGGCGCCGAGGCGATGAACCCGGCCAGCCCGGCCGTGTCGCGGCCCATGGCGGCCGAGGTGAAGGCCTTGCCCGTCGCGCTGGCGCCGGTATGCGGGCCCGAGCCATCGGCCTTCAGCATCACCTTGGTCGCACCGTCGCGCGCCACGATGGCGACGCTGACGTTGTGGCCGTCGGCGGCACAGGCGCCGAGGGCGGCATCGGCGGCCTCGACTGCCAGGTCCAGCGGCAGGTAGGGCGCCGTCGGCAGATCCTGCGCGGCGGCGGCGAGGGGGGCCAGCAGGGCGGCGGCAAGCAGCGGGGTGCGGATCATCGGGATCTCCTGTCATGAATGATGACGGGACGCTAACGCCGATGCCGCGGGTCGGGTATGCGTAGCCCTTGCAGCCGCCTCCGTAGAACTACGGAGCCGCGCGCCCCTCCAGCCACAGCCGGGTCATCTCGGCCTGCGAGGTGGTGCCCAGCTTTGCCCCGATCGCGGCGCGATGGCTTTCCACCGTGCGCGGCGACAGGCCCAGCCCCTCGGCGATCTGCCGCGTGGTGAAGCCTGCGGCGATGCGTTCCAGGATCTCGGCCTCGCGCGGGGTCAGGGCGGACAGCAGCGCCAGCGTCTCGGCCAGCTCGGCCCGGCGGTCCAGCTGGCGATCCAGGATGGACTGCGCCTTCTGGATGGCGTCGATCAGATCCTGCTCGTCGACAGGCTTGGACAGGAAGTCGATGGCCCCGTTGCGAAAGGCACGCCGGCACGCCTCGATATCGCCATGGCCGGACATGATGATGGTCGGCCAGTCGATCGCCAGATCCGCCAGCCTGTCCTGCAATTTCAGCCCCGAGATCACCGGCATCCGGATGTCGAGGATCAGGCAGCCCGGCGGCAGCTGCGGCAGGCGGGCAAGGAAGGCCTGCGGATCGGCAAAGCCGGTCACCGGAATGTCGACGGTGGACAGAAGCAGGCTCAGCGCGTGACGCACCGCCGTATCGTCATCGACCAGGTAGACGGGATGGGTCATGGTCCTTCCCCGGTCGGGTCCAGCGGCAGGGTGATGCGGAAGCTGGCGCCTTCTGTGCCGTGCTCCAGCGCGATCTCGCCCCCGGCGCGTTCCACCAGCCGCTGGCTGAGGGTAAGGCCAAGCCCGGTCCCGTCCGGGCGGGTGGTCATGAAGGGGGTGAACAGCCGCGCCCGCAGCTCTGGCGGGATGCCGGGGCCGTTGTCGCGGATCTCCAGCACGGCGTTGCCCGCTTCGGGGCAGAGGGTGACGCGGATCTGCCCGTCCCCGGCCCGGTCCCGCAGGGCCTCGAGCGCGTTGCGCAGCAGGTTGAACGCCACCTGTTCCATCTCGACCGGATCGGCGCGGATCATGACCGCATCGGCGGGCAGATCGAAGCTCAGCGCCACCCTTTGCGCCTGGGCCTGCGCCGCCAGCAGCGCCGCGACATTGCGCAGGGCGTCGCGCAGATCGAAGGCCCGGACCGGCGCCGCCTGCGGGCGCGACCAGCTGCGGAACCGCTGCAGGATGGCCGAGGCGCGGCGGGCCTGGGTCACGGTATCGTCCAGCACCGGGGCCAGACCGTCGCGGTCGTCGCGTGCCAGCAGCCGCCGCCCGGCCTGGGCCTGCGCCAGGATGGCGGTCAGCGGCTGGGTCAGCTCATGCGTCAGGCCGCTGGCCAGCTCGCCCAGGGCATTGACCCGCGCGGCATGGGCCAGGCGCGAATCGAGCGCGCTGAGCCGTGCCTGCTCCAGCGCCTGGCCCGCGCGCCGCCGCTGGCGCAGAAAGGCCAGCGCGCCGAAACCCGCCGCGGCGGCCGCCATCAGGATCAGCGCGCTGCGCAGCGGCGGGAACAGGTCGCCCGGGGTGATGCTGCGGTCCGTCTCCAGCCGCAGGGGCTGCGAGGCGCTGCCCAGGGCCTTGGCCTGCCCGGTGCCGTCCACCGCGCCGTCCACCGTGCCGTCGATCGCGCCGCGCTGGAACAGCACCGTCCCATCCGGCAGCGACAGGGCCAGGTTGATGCCCGGCCGGTCCCAGAACGTCCCGGCCTCGTCCAGCAGCCGGGCGGCGTCGATCGACAGCATCAGGCCATGGCGCGCGGCATCGGAATTGGGGCTGCGCTTGACCATGACGTAATGCCCGGCCCGGCCCGGATCGGGCAGAAGCGCGATCTCGCCCCCCGATGCAATGGCCGCCGCCCGGATCCGTGCCGTCAGCTGGGGGTCCAATGCCGTCCCCGCCGCCGCCACGCCGCCCGGTTGCAGCGGCACCAGGGCAATGGCACTGATGCGCGGATAAAAGCGGGTGATCGTCGTCGCCACCTCCAGAAACAGCCGCTGCGCCGGGTCGTCGCTGGCCACTGCAATCGCGGAAAGCGCGGTCAGGTGGGCGTCATGCTGATCGGCACGCTGCGAGGCGAGGCGATGCAGCACGGCGGTTTCCTGCGCCAGTTCGGCACTCAGCGCCCGGTGCTGCGCGATGCCCATCGCCGTCAGCAGCAGAAGAAGCAGCCCGGCCCCGAGAAGGGCCAGCCTTGCAGGGCTTTCCAGAAAGGACACAGGTCGCGTCATGGCGCCAATCTGGCAGGTTGGGCGCATAAGGGAAATGGCCTGATCATCCGGTGGCCGCGCCCGAGACATCCGTCAGGCGGGCTTGACACGGCCCTTGCCAGCCGATCGGCTGTCCCGATCGGCGGCAGGATGGCTTCACCTGACCGGCGGTTCATTCTCGTCGCGCCGCGCATCGTCAGCCCATCTCCGCGATGGGGCCGCGCTGTCATTCGTCGTATTCGGGAGGCTGTGGCTGCCGCAAGCACGACCCCGGAGACGGTCGAGATCTCGCGCACGATCGAGGAGGCGCTGAATTCGATGCGGCCTGGAAAAGGTGAACTCGGCCCCTTGCGAGGGGCAGCCGGTGGTCACCGCGACCTTCAGGCTGAAGGTCGACCGGCTGGCGGCGGCGCAGCATGTGCGCGACCGCGCCTCGCCGCTGGAAGGGGGTTTTCCTGCCGCGCTCGACAAGCCGGTCATCCAGCGCTTCGGTTGCCGAGACCCGCGTGATCCGCGACGGCCAGACCGCGCTGGCCATCGACATCATGTTCCTGTTCCTCAATTCCTGGCGCAGCACGGTCATCACCGCTCTGACCCTGCCCATCGCGACCACCGCCACCATCGTCGCCGTCTTCCTGCCCGTCGCCCTGATGAGCGGGGTGGGGGCAGTTCTTCTATCAGTTCGGCATGACCGTATCGGTGGCGATCATGATCTCTGTTCGTCAGCTTCACGCTGGACCCGATGCTGTCAAACGTCTGGCATGACCCGGATTCCCAGCCCGGCGAGAAACGGGGCGTCATCGGAGGTCTGGTTCAGCGTTTCGATCCGAGTGCATGGTCTGGGCCTGCAGGCACGTCATCACATGGGTGCTGCGGCATCGGCTGATCACGCTGTTGGCGACGATCCCGACCTTCGTCGGCCGCCTGGCCATGGTGTCGATGGTCGGAACCAAGTTCGTCGCCCCCGCTGATGATGGCCGCATCGCCATCACGGCCGAGATACCGGTCGGCTCGTCGCTGGATTACACGACGGCCAGACTGGAGAAACTGGAGGTCGCGCTGACCGAATTCCCCGGGGTGTAGTCGGTTTATACGACCGTCAATGTCGGCCAATCCCTAGGCAAGAACAGGGTCAATGTCATCGTCCAGCTGATCCCGGCCGCGGATCGCGACCGCAGGCCGGTCGATCTGGGCGACCCGATCCGGGAGTCCGGTCGTTAAACGATTTGTGCAATAGAGCCTTGTTTAGAAATCACGAAATCCATGGCTGCCGTGAAATTGGCAGGCGGGGGCGGTAGGCGGAAGTTGTGAGTGGCGCGCCATTGCGATGCGCTGTGCTGGACAGATGAGCTTGTTTTTCCAGTCCAGATCTGGGTCGTTGGCCGAGAGTGGCGAGAAGACCAGAACCTGCAACCCATTGCGAAACGTCGCAGGGCGCGGATCGCATTCCGGGCGGATCACCCGCCTTCCTGCAACTCGCTTCAATCGGCTGTGCGGGGAGGGCGCAGGGTGTCGGTCACCAGCCGGGCCAGTCCCTCGGCGAAGTCCCGATCCAGCGGCGCATGCTTCGAGAAGGCGCGGAAATAGATCGGGCCCGCATAGAGGTCGATGATCAGGTCCAGGTCCAGGTCGCTGCGGAACACGCCGGCCACTTGCCCGCGCGCGATCAGCTCGCGCGCATGGTTGCGACGCGGGACCAAGAAGCCCTGGTGGAACGCCGCCATCAGCGCCTCGTCGTTCTGCGCGCGGCCCAGAAGCTCGGCGATCACCCGGCCGACCCGGCCTTGCAGGAAGCGTGCCAGCGAGGCGATGTATTCCTGCAGCGCAAGCGCCGGCTCGGCGATGCCGGGGGTCGGAACCTCGTCCTCGACCATGGCGAGGAAGGCGTCGATCACGATGGCCTCGACCGAATTCCAGCGCCGGTAGAGCGCCGGTCGGCTGGTGCCCGCCGCGCTTGCTATCTCGTTCAGGGTCAGCTCGGACAGGGATTTTTGGGCCAGGAGCGCCCAGGTCGCGCGCAGCACCCGCGCGCCCAGTTCCTCGTCCATCGGGCGGCCACGCGGCTTTCTGTCTTTCTCCACGGCAATTCCCCCTTGCCAGAACCGGGTGAGTCGGTCTAATAGCGTTACATGTAGTAACGTTATTATGTGTAACGCAATCCCTCCGCCGCGGCAATGGCAGAGGGCCGGCCAGCTTCATTCATCGGGAGGACGATACATGGGCGAGAGCTTTCTGGACAACGAGACATGGCGCTATTTCTGGCACCCGGTCTGCACAGTCAAGGAACTGGCGGAGTCCGACAAGGGGCGGGGAGAGCTGCTTTGCGCCCGGCTGCTGGGCACCGAACTGGTCATCGCGCGGCTGGATTCGGGCGTGGTGGCGATGAACAACCGCTGCCCGCATCGTTCGGCCAAGCTGCATCTGGGCTGGAACCGGGGCGACAGCGTGCAATGCCCCTATCACGGCTGGCAATGGGGGGCGGACGGGTCGTGCAAGGGCATTCCGGCGGCACCCGATGGCCCGATCCCGCCCAATGCCAAGGCGGTCAGCTATGACTGCGCCGAGCGTTACGGGCTGGTCTGGGTCCGGCTGGACGGCAGCGCCGGGACCGCGATTCCCGAACATCCGGTCTTCGACGACCCGGCCTTCCGCTGCGTGCCCGGCCCCAGCTACGACTGGAAGACCCATTCAGCGCGGCGGGTCGAGAACTATACCGATCTCGCGCATTTCCCCTTCGTTCACCCCGAGACCCTGGGCAGCGCCGGGCATGTGACTTTCCTGACCCCGCAGATCGCCTTCCGCAAGGAAGGCCGGATGCGCTTTCGCTATGCCCCGCCCGAGGGCGCGCGCAATGCGGTCGATGCCAGCGGCAATTTCTCTCCGCTGGCCTTCTCGGACTATACCATCCGGCTGCCCTTCGGCGTCAGCGTGGACCTGACCTTGCAGAACGGCGCCCGCACCGTGCTGTGGGTCTGGGCGACACCGCTGGACGACATCCATTGCCGCAGCTTCTGGTTCGCCTGCCGCAACGGCGATCTGGACGGGCCGGACCAGCCGCATATCGACCAGCAGATGCGGATCCTCGAAGAGGATGTCGATATCGTCGAAAGCCAAGATCCCGAGCAGATCCCGCATCCCCGCGACGAGATCGCGGTGGCGCCCGACAAGGTGTCGCTGACCTATCGCCGGCTGCTCTACGCGCTTTGCAAGGCCAAGGCGCAGGGGCCCGAGGCGCTGAAAGCTTTCCTCGACACCGAACGCGACGATATCTGAGCCATGTTGCAGCCTCTTTCGTCGCAATGGACCCCGACCCGGCTGACGCTGGAATGCGTCGATATCGAAACCGAAACCCATGACGTGAAGTCGTTCCATCTTCGCGTCCTGCCCAATGCGGCGGGCGAGGCGCCGCTGTGCCTGCACCGGCCGGGACAGTTCCTGACCCTGCGGCTGCGGCATGGCGATATGCTGGTGCCGCGGTCCTACACCATCGCCTCGCCGCCCTCGCGGCCGATGCTGCTGACGCTGACCGTCAAGCGCGATCCGGACGGGTTGGTCTCGCGCTATCTGCACGACGTGCTGCGCATCGGCGACCGGCTGGCCGCGCAGGGGCCCGGAGGCAGCTTCGATCTGTTCTCGGTCGCGCCGCGCCGGCATATCGTCATGCTCTCGGGCGGCTCGGGCATCACGCCGATGATGTCGATGCTGCGTTACCTGCAGGACCGGCGCGAGACCGGATATCGCGTGAGTTTCCTGCATTCGGCCCGCAGCCCGGCGGATCTGCTGTTCCAGGGCGAGTTGACGGCGATCGCGGCGCGCGGCGGCGCCAAGCTGGGATTCATCTGCGAACGCGACGCCCTGCCGGGCATGGAGGCGGGTTTCCTGACCCGCGACATGCTTCAGGCGCATGTGCCCGACCTGCATGACTGCACCGTCCTGACCTGCGGGCCGGCGCCCTATATGCGGGCGGTCAGGGCGATGCTGGGCGAAGCGGGCTTCGACATGGCGCATTACCACGAGGAAAGCTTCGGCGACCCGGCCGAGCGGCGCAATCCCGATGGCGCCACGCCGGAAAGCCTGCGCGCCGATGGCGGGGAACCCGCCGCAAGTGCTGCCCCGCCGCCCGTCGATCATCAGCCGGCGAAGGCGGGGCAGAACCTCGTGCATTTCACCCTGTCGGGCAAGGCCGCGCCCTATCGGCCGGGCGAGACCATCCTCGACGTCGCCTCGCGCGAGGGGATCGCCGTGCCGACCAATTGCCAGATGGGACTTTGCGGCACCTGCAAGGCGCATTGCAGCGCCGGGCAGGTCGCCATGGACGATACCGAGGGCCTCGGCCCCGGCGAGCTGGAGCAGGGGATGGTGCTGACCTGCTGCGGCCGTCCGCAGGGCGCCGTCAGCATCGCATTATAGGAGCCAATCATGACCGATAAGAACCTGTCGCTCGGCTGCAATGGCCGCGGCGTGATGCATCGCGCGCCCCTGCCGGTCGAGGCGCAGTTCCGCCTGCTGCGCGACAGCGGCGTCTTCGACCATTTCGACCGCATCCCCCAGCCCGGAGAGGAACGCGCCTATGTCGAGGCATCGAACCGCTTCGGCGTGCCGATGACCACCGGGCTCTGGACCTATCAGGTCGGCCGGGACGAGGGGTTGCTGCGCCACAACCTGGAATGGGCGCAACGCGCCGGGGCCGAATGCCACAACCTGATGATCCTGACACATCACGCGCAGGGCCATGTCGTGACCGATGACGAGGTGGTGGAATTCTACCTGCGCGCCATGGAGGAGGGCGACAGGCTGGGCATCACCATCGCCGCCGAGGTGCATATCTACAGGTTCACCGAGGATTTCCGCCGCATCACCCCGGTTGCAGAAAAGGTCCGCGCGCGGGGCGTGCCGTTCAACTTCGTGCTGGACCATTCCCATGTGCTGCTGAAGATCGAAAGCCCCGAGGAACAGGACGCCTGCGGCATCCGCGCCGATGTCGAAAGCGGCCGGCTGATCCTCGATCCCCATGAGCCGGGCAATGTCATCGACGAATGGCTGGCGCAGAACATGGTGGTCTGGCTGCAGACCCGGCCGGTCGCACCGAACGGGCCGAAGAACACCGCGATGATGGGGTCGGGCGGGCGTTACGGCCGCGCTTGCCAGTATCCGTTCCTGCGGCCGGCGCCCGGCGAATGGGACCATGACTGGCATGCGTGGAAGGTTCAGCCCAGCAAATACGTCGCCCGCAAGGTGCTGCAATATCACCACGACCGCGCCGACAGCCCGCTGCGCTGGCTGACCACCGACATGATCGACATGGCCGACTACGGCGGCGGTGTCGGCTATTCGCTGTTCGAGCAGAACGTCGCCATCGCCCATTGGCTGCGCGAGACCTGGCGCGAGATCGCCGGAACCGACCTCAAGGCGGGCGGTCATGCTGACCGGGACCGGCCTGCGCGGCCCTTGCCAGCCACCGCTTCCTGAAGTCGGTATCATCCTCTCGGGCCGGTTCGGGCATCTCCGCGGCACCTGTATCAACCAATGCACCATCCTCTGTGGCGCGCGCCGCGCAGGATGGTCCGGGCTGATGCGGTCGAAGAAGCGGCGGCCGCGAGGGCAAGCAGCGGAAACACGCCCCCGGATCGACCGGCAGATCAGGCGCAGGGCTCAGGACCGGGGAAACACCCGCCCCTCCATCAGCTTGCGGGCGGTGCGCATGGTGCCGGCGGCGGTGACATGCCCGGCGGCGTCCCGTTCCAGCAGCACCTCGGCCGCGCCGGTCGGATGCTCGATCAGGAAACGGCCGTCACCGGGCAGATTTGCGAGGGTCGCCGCCGGAGAGCCTGCGAGCGTGCAGGCGGTGGCCACGCTGACCGCCGCGAATACCCCGATCGAGGCATGGCAGCGATGCGGAATGAAGCTGCGGGTGCGGATCGTGCCCGCGACGGGCGCCGAGACCAGCACCATCTTGGGCACGGATTTCTCCGCCACCTCGCCCAGCTTCATCAGCGGCCCGGCCCTTAGCCGGATCGCCTCGATCCGGGCCTTCAGCGCGCCGTCGGCATCCAGCGCCTCGCGGCTTTCCCCGCCGGTCAGGCCGAAATCGGCGGCGCGCATGATGACGCAGGGCATGCCGTTGTCGATCAGCGTGCAATCCACGCCCTCGATCACGTCCACCGCCCGGCCCGAGGGCAGCAGCGCCCCGCACATCGCGCCGGCGGTGTTCTGGAACATCAGCGGGATCGGCGCGGCGCTGCCGGGCACGCCGTCGATGGCGGCCTCGCCCGCATAGGTCACGCGCCCGGCCGGGGTCTGCACGCGCGCCAGGGCGACCTCGCCGGTGTTCAGCATGTGGATGCGCACCGGGGTTTCGCTCTGCTTTGCGGCCACCAGCCCGCGCTCAATGGCGGCCGGGCCGACGGCCGCCAGGATATTGCCGCAGCCCTGCGCGTCCGACACCAGCGCCTGATCGACGAAGACCTGCAGGAACAGGTAGTCGACATCGGCATCGGGCCGCGACGACGGCGCCAGCACCGCCACCTTCGAGGTCAGCGGATCGGCGCCGCCGATGCCGTCGATCTGGCGCGGATCGGGCGACCCCATGATCCGCAGCAGCAGCGCATCGCGCATGGCCGGATCGGTGGGCAGGTCGGAGGCCAGGAAACAGGCCGCCTTCGAGGTGCCCCCCCGCATCCACAGGCAGGGAATGCCGTCAGACATATTTCAGCCCCTTGGCCTCCAGCCGGGGGCGCATGTCGTAGATGTCCAGCCCCGGTTCGCCCGCGGCGAGGCGGACGCGCTTGGCTTCCTCGGCCGCCATGCGCTTGCGGGCGGCGGCCAGCACCGCCTCGGCATCCGCGCGGCGGACCACGCAGACGCCGTCGTCATCGGCGACGATCACGTCGCCCGCCTCGACCAGTTGCCCGGCGCAGACGACGGGGACATTGACCGAACCGAGCGTCTCCTTGACCGTGCCCTGCGCGCTGACCGCCCTGGACCAGACCGGGAAGCCCATCTCGGTCAGGTCGCGCACGTCGCGCACCCCGGCGTCGATCACCAGCCCCCGGCAGCCCCGCGCCATGGCGCTGGTCGCCAGCAGGTCGCCGAAATAGCCGTTGTCGCAGGGCGAGGTCGGGGCGAGGACCAGCACGTCGCCCGCGCGCAGCTGCTCGATGGCGACATGCAGCATCCAGTTGTCGCCGGGCGGCGCGCTGATCGTCACCGCCGAGCCGGCGATCCGCGCCCCGGCCCAGATCGGCCGCATCTGGCTGGCAAGGCAGCCGATGCGGCCCTGCGCCTCGTGCACGGTGGCGACGCCCGCCTCGGCAAGCCCGGCGATCACGGCCGGATCGGCGCGCTGGATGTTCTGGACGACGATCGACATGGCTCAGCCTTTCTGCACCGGCGGGGTGCCGTGGGTGTGGAATGTCTCGATGGTCTTCAGCCCCCAGGCCTGGCCCTTCCGGCGGTCGGCCTCGGTCCAGACCACCGGCTGCCAGTCGGGCGCCAGGATCAGCCGCGCGCCGGCATTGGCCAGCTCGACCCGGTTCCCGGCCGGCTCCCAGACATAGAGGAAGAAGGTGCCCTGGATGGCGTGCTTGTGCGGTCCGGTCTCGATATGGACGCCGTTCTGCAGGAAGATGTCGGCGGCGCGCAGGATGTCCTCGCGCTGGTCGGTGGCATAGGTGACGTGGTGCAGCCGGCCCCCTCCTGACTCAATGGGCCCGCCGCCATGTTCCTCGGTGCAGGCCAGGTCATAGGTCTTGTTGTTGACGGTGAACGAGCAGCCGCCGATGCGGCCGTTGTCGAGCTGGATCAGTTCCGTGACCCGGCTGCCCAGGCGGTCGAGGCGCAGGTGATCGCCTCGCTTCAGGCCTCGGACCCCGGCACGGAATGGCGGGCAAGGGGGCTTACAACCTCGAACGGATGATGGTTCACGGCGCCCGCCGCGCCGCCGAGATGCGCGAGGTCGCGGCGACCGTCGCCGCCCTTGGCCTGCCCGATGCGATGAGCGCGGCCACCGCCCGCTGGCAGGATCGCGTTGCCGCAACGCAGGCCGATCCGGGCGCCGGGGATCTGGCGACGCGGCTGGACCGCGTCCTGGCGCGGCTGTGATCTCGCGCAATCTCAGGCATCTGCGGCTGTTTCTGGCCGTCAGCGACGGCGGCTCGGTCACGCTGGCGGCCGATCGCCATCACATCACCCAGCCGGCGGTGACGCAGGCCATCGCCAAGCTGGAGATGCTGGCGGGCGGGGCATTGTTCCTGCGGACGCGGCAGGGCTTCCTCCCGACCCGGCGGGGCGAGATCCTGGCCGGGCGGACCCGGCGGGCCTTTGCCACGCTGGACCCGCCGCTGGCCGAGCTGTCGCCCCGCTTGCGGCTGACCGCCAGTCACGCGCAGCTGACCGCGCTGATCCGCGTCTGCGAGTTCGAGAACTTCACTCTCGCTGCGCGGTCGCTGGAGCTGTCGCAGCCGACGGTTCACCGCGCCATCTCGCAGCTCGAGCAAGAGGCCGGGCGGCCGCTGTTCCAGCGCACCCCCTTCGGCCTGGTGGCCAGCCGCGCCGCGCGAGACCTGGCGCAGGCGGCGAGGCTGGCCTTTCACGAACTGGAGCAGGCGGTGGCCGATCTTGCCGAGATCGAGGGGCGCGAGGTCGGCAAGATCGTCATCGGCGCGCTGCCGATGGCGCGCTCGGTCCTGCTACCCGGTGCGCTGGCCGCCTTTCGGCGACAGCGCGCCGCCCAGCCGGTGCAGGTGGTCGAAGGGCTTTATGACGAATTGCTGACCGGTCTGCTATGTCCAGCGCAGCCATGTCGCCGCCAGGCTGCTGTCCGAGGTCCGGCCCCGGACCTTCGCGCGGCCCTTGGGGCTGTTCGGAGCCTTCGTCTCGACGGTCTTCGCGCTGGTCCTGTTCGTCACCATGGCCGACAACACCTGGTCCAAGCTGGGATCGCCCGAGTTGTCGCGCGATCTGGCGCTGCCCATGCCCGTGATTCTGGGCATCGTCACGCTGATCATCGGGATCGACGGCACCATCGCCGTCGGCGCCACCACCATCTGGGACAGCGTGACCAACTATACGTTGACCATGCTGCCGCTGTTCGTCCTGATGGGGAACCTGGCGGCGAATTCCGGCCTGTCCTCGCAGCTTTACCGGGCCATGTCGGTGCTGATCGGGCATCGGCGCGGCGGGCTGGCGCTGGCCACCATCGGCGCCAGCGCGGGATTCGGGATGATTTCGGGGTCATCGCTGGCAACGACCGCGACCATGGGCCGGATCGCCCTGCCGGAAATGCAGGCGGCGGGATATTCGCGGCCGCTCTCGGCCGGCTCGGTCGCGGCGGGCGGAACGCTTGGCATCCTGATCCCGCCCTCGACCATCCTGGTCATCTATGCCTTCATCGCCGAGCGGTCGATCCGCTCGCTGCTGCTGGCCACCGCCGGGCCCATCGTCCTTGCGGTCACGCTGTATTGCCTGGCCATCTGGGTGCCGCTGTGGATGGGCTGGACCACCGCGCCGCAGCGCAACCGCGCCAGCCGGGCCGAGGCGCTTGGCGCCCTGCGCGAACTGGCGCCTCCGGTCGCGATCTTCGGGCTGATCATGGGCGGCCTCTATACCGGCTTCTTCACCGCCAACGAGACGGCGGCCGTCGGGGCGGCGGTGGTGCTGGCCTATGGCGTCCTGTCGCGCAGGCTGACGGTCCGGGGCTTCCTTGCGGCGTCGATGGACACGGCCGTCACCTGCGGCGCCCTGTATCTGGTGCTGATCGGGGCGAACCTGTTCAACTTCTTCCTGGCGCTGTCGGGCCTGCCCTTCTCGCTGACCGGCATGTTCTCGGGCATCCTGGACCAGCCGATGCTGGTGATCCTGATGATGCTGGGGATCTATCTGCTGCTGGGCACGCTGATGGACAGCCTGGCGATGCTGCTGCTGACGGTCCCGCTGTTCGTGCCGATCGCGGATGCGGCCGGCATCGACCTGATCTGGTTCGGCATCTTCGCCGTCATGGTCGTCGAAATGGGGCTGATCACGCCGCCGGTCGGGATGAACCTGTTCGTCCTGAAGACCACCAACCCGGAAATCCGCATGACCGAGCTGTGGCGCGGCATCACGCCCTTCGTCATCGCCGACCTGATCCGCGTCGCCATCATCATCGCCATCCCGGCGATCGTGACCTGGGTGCCCCATGCGGCGCTCTGAGAAACCGATTTTCCATGGGAGGAGTTATCATGTTCAGGAAGATCCTCGCCGCCTCGGCTGCGATCATCGCCCTTGCCGCGCCCCTTGCCGGGCAGGCGCGCGAGATGCGCGTCTCGTCCTTCGAGCCGCCCCAGGGCTTCTATTCGGCCAAGGTGCTGCAGGCATGGATCGACGAGATCAATCCGAAGCTGACCGGCACCTCGTTCCGGCTCTATGCCGGCTCGATCCTCGGGGCGCCGCCCGCGCAGCCCGAACTGGTCAAGGCGGGGGTCGCCGATGTCGCGCTGATCGTGCCGACCTATACGCCGGGCCTGTTCCCGCTGTCGGGCGTGGTCGAGGTTCCGGGACTGGTCGAGACATCGGCCGACGGCACCGCCATCCTGAACGCCCTGTCCGAGCAGGGCGTGCTGGACGATGAATATCGCGACTACAAGGTCCTGGCGCTGTTCTCGACGCCGGGATACCGCTTCCTGATGACCGGCGACGGCGTCTCGCAACCCGACCAGCTTCGCGGGCTGAAGATGCGCACGCCCTCGCCCTTCGGGTCGGAAATCCTGGCCATGCTGGGGGCCTCGGGGGTCTCGATCCCGGCGCCGCAGGTCTATGAGAATCTGGAGCGCCATGTCGTGTCGGGCGCGGTCTGGGTCATGGACGCCTATCGCACCTTCCGCCTGGACGAGGTCGCGCCGGCCGTCACGTCGCTGCGCTTCACCGCCTCGCCCATGGCGATCCTGATGAACAGGGCGGCCTATGAATCGCTGCCCGAGGAGGACCGCAGGGTGCTGGACGAAATGGCGGGCCGCAAGATGGCCGAATGGGTCGCCGACATCGTCGATGCCACCGATGCCGAGATCGAGAGCGACTTCCGCAACGCCGGCAAGGTGAAGTTCATCGACCTGGAGGAGCCCTCGGTGGCGGCCTGGCACACGGCCCTGGCGCCGGCGGCCGAGAAATGGGTTGCCGGCCAGCCGGACCGCGAGGCCGCCGCCAGGGCGCTGGACGTGGCCCGCACGATCGGCGAATGATCTTCGCGGCCGGCCCGGAACGAGCCGCGCAGGCCCGGCCCGCTGGATCGCACCTGTGGCCGCACATGAAGGACAGGCCGCGAAACCCCTGAAGGACCCGGAACGGCCTGCGGAAATCCGCGATATGCCGGCGGAGGACGGGCTTGGAGGGCGACAGATCGTCCCGCGCGATCATTATTTGGCATCATGTCGGCCGGGACGGCATCTTCTTTTGATCTGTCCCGGTTGATATCGCCTTTCCGGGGGAAAGCTTCGCGGGACCGGCATGAACGGTCTGTCCGGCTGCCTTCCAGGGGAGGAGAAAATCAATGAAGCAGAACAAGGTCCTTGCGGCCGTCCTGTGCGCTGCCGCCTTTTGCGCGGCACCCTTCGCCGCCGCGGCGCAGGAACATGTGATGAAGATCTCGGCGCCGATCCCGGCCACCGAGAAGGATCCGGTCTATGCCTGGATGGTGGCGTTCGAGCGCGGCGTGGAGGAACGCTCGGGCGGTCGGATCGACGTGCAGCTCTACCCCTCGAACCAGCTGGGGCAACTGCCCGCCGCGATCGAGGGCGTCTCGATGGGAACGATCGAGGCCTCGTTCTCGATCATCGGCTTCTTCAGCTCGCTTGACCCGCGCTTCCGGGTGCTGGACGCCGGCGGGCTTTTCGAGACGCCGGAACAGGCGATGCGGACCTTCCAGCAGCCGGAGGTGCGCGAGATGCTGGCCGAATTCGGCACCGCCGCCGGGGTCCAGCCGCTGGTCGTGGTGGTCGACGGGCAGGGCGTGATCATCTCGAAGGACCCGATCGAGACGGTCGCGGATTTCCGGGGCAAGAAGGTGCGCAGCGGCGGCGCGACTCCGCTGCTGAACGAACCGCTGAAGGCGGTCGGCGCGGCCCCGGTCGCGATGCCGCTGGGTGAGGTGCTTCCCGCGCTGCAGACCGAAACGATCGACGCCGCGACGAATTCCATGGCGGTGATCAACGGCTTCCAGATGGCCGACGTGGCGCGCAACGTGACCTATCTGCCCGGCACCTTCACCATCATCGGCGCCGTCGTGAACCGGGATTTCCTGGCCACCATCGGGCCGGAGCTTGCCCAGATCGTGATGGAAGAGGCGCAGAACGCCGAAAGCGTCGTGCTTGCCCATCTGGACAATGTCGCCGCGCAGGAAAAGGCCTGGGAGGATTCGGGCGGGCGCGTCATCCGCATGGGCGACGAGGAGGCCGCGACATACCTGGAAACGACCGGGTCGATCGTGGCGGGGATCGTGGCCGGGGATGCGCAGATGCAGGCCGATTACGACATCCTCGGCGCCGCCGCGGCCGCGGTCAGGTAACGCCGACATGCCGGGGGCATCGCCCCGGCCCCTTCTCGGAGATCTGACCATGATGCGTTTCCTCGACCGGGCGGCGAATGCGTTTCTGGCCCTGCTTGGCCTTGTGCTGATCGCCATGATCGGCCTGACCATCTGCAACGTCATCAGCCGCTATGTCTTCAATCGCGCCCTGCTGTGGGCGGACGAGGCGACGGTATTCGCCATGATCGCGCTGGCCTTTCTGGGCGCGGTGGTCTGCGGCTGGCACAGGGCCGAGATCCGAATGGACATCTTCGCGAACCTGATGCCATCCGCGGTCCAGAGGCTGCTCAACATCCTCCAGCAGGCCGTCATGGCGGGGCTGTGCGGCTGGGTGGCCTGGCAGTCGGTGGGCTATGTCCGACGCGCCTATGCCATCGGCATGCGCGGCGATGCGTCCGGCCTGCCGACCTGGATCGTGCATGCGCTGATCCCGCTGAGCCTCTTTCTCATCGCCCTGATCGCGGCGGTTCGCTGCATCCGCCTGATCGCCAGCCATGATTTCGGCCTCGACCAGGCCCAGACCGGCAAGGAGCGGATCGAATGATCTTTGCAATGGGTGTCCTGCCGATGGTCCTGCTGGTCCTCGGCTTTCCGATCTTCATCGTGCTGCTGAGCGGCGCGACGCTGGCGCTGGTGGTGCATATGAACGTGCCGTTGACCGCCATCCAGCAGAACCTGTTCGGTTCGCTGAACTCGCCCGGCCTGCTGGCGGTGCCCTATTTCATCTTCGCCGGAGAGCTGATGTCGCGCGGCACGGTCTCGCAGCGGCTGGTGGATTTCGTGGGCTCGATGGTGGGCCGGGTGCCCGGCTCGCTGGGGGTGACGACCGTGGGCACGGCGACGATGTTCGGCGCGATCTCGGGGTCCAGCGCGGCCTCGGTGGCCTCGGTGGGCAAGGTGATGCAGCCGGCCATGACGCGCGACGGCTATCCCGCCGCCTTCTCGGCCGGCATGATCACCTCGGTCAGCGCCATCGGCATCGTCATCCCGCCCTCGATCCCGATGATCGTCTATGGCGCCTCGGCCGAGGCCTCGATCCCCCGGCTCTATGCCGCCGGGGTGGTGCCCGGCCTGATCCTTGCCGCGGCGCTGGCGATCTATATCATGATCCGGGCGCGCGCGGGCGGCTTCGGCAGCGGCGCAAGCCTGTCCTTCCGCCGCTTCGCGCAGGCGGGGCTGCGCGCGGCCTGGGCGCTTGGCGCGCCGGTCATCGTGCTGGGCGGCATCTATGGCGGAGTATTCTCGCCCACCGAGGCGGCGGCGGTGGCCTGCGCCTATGCGCTGGTCGTGACCCGCTTCGTCTATCGCGAACTGGGCTGGCGCGACATCCTGGACGCGGCGATCGGCACGGTGTTCTTCACCGCGCAGGTTCTGATCATCATCGCGGTGGCGGGGCTGTTCTCCTGGATCCTGACCGTGAACCAGGTGCCGCAGGCGCTGGTGTCCTGGATCGCCGCGCAGGAAATGACCGCCTGGCAATTCCTGCTGCTGGTCAACATCGTCCTGCTGGTGGTGGGCTGCTTCATGGACCCGCTTTCGGCGATCCTGCTGCTGACGCCGCTTCTGATCCCCATCGTCGAGGCGTTCGGCATCGACAAGGTGCATTTCGGGATCGTCATGACCCTGAACCTTGCCATCGGCCTGTTCACCCCGCCCTTCGGCATCAACATCTTCGTGGCGCAATCGGTGCTGAAGATGCGGACCCCGGATATCTACAGGGGCGTGCTGCCGTTCTTCTGGATCTTCGTGGCCGTGCTGCTGCTGATCACCTACCTGCCCTCGATCACGCTTTGGGGGATGGAGCTGTTCCTGTTCTGAAAGGGCCCGGCATGTCGCGACTGTCGAACCGAACCATCATCGTCACCGGCGCCGCGCGCGGGATCGGGGCAGCCTATGCCCGCGCGCTGGCGGCCGAGGGCGCGCGGGTGGCGATCTGCGACGTGCTGGATCCCGGCCCCGTCGTCGCGGATATCGAAGCCGCAGGGGGCGAAGCGATAGGTGCCGTCTGCGACATCACCGACACCGCTTCCGTCGCGGATCTGGTGGCGCAGGTGAAGACGCGCTTCGGCGGGATCGACGGGCTGGTGAACAATGCCGCGATCTTCGCGGCGTTGACGCCGCGCCCGTTCGAGCAGATCCCATCCGAGGAATTCGACCGGGTATTGCAGGTCAATGTGCGCGGCACGTTCGAATGCATCCGCGCGGTCCTGCCCGGAATGCGCGGGCAGGGTTACGGCAAGATCGTCAACATTGCCTCGGGCACGGTCTACAAGGGCACGCCGGGCCTGCTGCACTACACGGCCTCCAAGGGCGCGATCATCGCCCTGACGCGGGTGGTGGCGCGAGAGGTGGGCGGCGACGGCATCCGGGTGAATTGCGTGGCGCCGGGCTTCACGCTCAGCGAGGGGATCCTGGACGCCGAGGAGACGGCGGCGATCAACCGCGCGACCGTCGCCTCGCGCTGCCTGCCCCGCGACCAGCAGCCCGATGATCTGAACGGCGCCATCGGCTTCCTGCTGTCGGCGGAAAGCGATTTCATGACCGGGCAGGTGATGGTGGTCGATGGCGGCTCGGTGATGAACTGACAGGGGGAAGGACGCGCATGAAACAGAGATTCACGCTGGAGGCGGCGGGGCAAGACTTCAGCGGCAAGCTGGCCCAGCCCGATGGCGGACAGGCCGGGCTGCCGGTGCTGCTGGCGATCCATGGCGGCACCTATGACTGCGATTATTTCGACATTCCGGGCCATTCGCTGCTGGACCGGGCGGTGGCGTGGGGCTTTCATGTCGTCGCGATCGACCGGCCGGGCTATGGCAACTCGACGCCGCTGCCCGATGCGCCCGACCTGATCCAGAAGAATGCCGAGGCGCTGAACGCCGCGCTGCCCGATCTGCTGGCCGCGCTTGGCTTGGCGGGCCGGCCGGTCTGCCTGATCGGCCATTCCATCGGCGGGGCCGTGGCGCTGACGCTGGCCGCGCTCTGCGAGGGCTGGCCCCTTGCCGGCGTGGCCGTGTCGGGCGTCGGTGCGGAAACCCCGTCTGAGAGCGCCGAGGCCTATGCGCAGATGCCCCGGCAATATTTCGTGGAACTGCCCGGTCCGGTGAAGGATCAGGTGATGTTCGGCCCCGAAGGCAGCTATCCGCCCGACATGCCCGCCGCCAGCCATGCCGCGCACCGCCCCGTGCCGCTGTCGGAACTGACCGACATCACCGGCGGCTGGCAGGACCGGCTGGCCGGGATCGCCGCGCGCATCCGCGTGCCGGTCCATTACCGGCAGGGCGAGCATGAAAGGCTGTGGCTGGTCTCGGCGGCCCGCGTCGAGGATTTCGCGCGCCTCTTCACCGCCAGCCCGCAGGTCGATGCCGAACTGGTGCCCGGCGCGGGCCATTGCATCGACTATCACCTCGCCGGGCCGGCATTTCAGGATGAACAACTGGATTTCGCCGCCTTGCTTGAATCGGCAGAGGCGCAACCGTGATCATCGACATCTATACACACCTGTATCCGCGCGCCTATTTCGACGCCCTGACCGAAAGCACGGCGGGCCTTGGCAGTCTGGCGGCGCGGATGAAAAGCCTGCCCTCGGTCATGGATCTCGACGCGCGCTTTCGCCAGATGGACGAATTCGGCGATTACCGGCAGGTCATCAGCCTGCCCGCCCCGGCGCTGGAGGAGGTCGCGGACCCCGATCTGGCCGCCCGCCTGGCGCGGCTCGGCAATGACGGGCTGGCGGAACTGGTGGCCCGGCACCCCGACCGTTTCCCCGCCTTCGTCGCCGCCGTGGCGCTGAACGACGTGCCGGGCGCCGTGGCCGAGGCCCATCGCGCGGTCACCGAACTGGGCGCCAAGGGGTTGCAGATCCACACCAATGTCAACGGCCGCCCGCTGGACGACCCCGAGTTTCAGCCGGTCTTCGCCGAGGCCGCCGAGCTTGGCGTGCCGATCTGGCTCCATCCCACCCGCGACGCCGGAATGCCCGATTACAAGACCGAGGCGAAATCCCGCTTTGAAATGTGGTGGTGCTTCGGCTGGCCCTACGAGACCTCGGTCGCCATGGCCCGGCTGGTCTTCTCGGGCCTGTTCGACCGCCATCCCGGGTTGCGGATCATCACCCATCATCTGGGCGGCATGATCCCCTATTTCGACGGCCGCATCGGCCACGGCATGGAGGTCCTCGGCAGCCGCACCCCGGACGAGGATTACAGCGCCGTCCTGCCTTCGCTGAAACGCCCGCATCTGGACTATTTCCGCGATTTCTATGGCGACACCGCGCTGATGGGCGGCACCAGCGGCCTTCATGCGGGCCTGAAATTCTTCGGCGCCGACCATGTGGTCTTCGCCACCGACACGCCCTTCGCCCCGATCGGACCGACGATTGCGGCGCTGGACGGGCTGGACCTGACGCCCGAGGACCGCCGCAAGATCATGTCCGGCAATGCCCTGCGGCTGCTGGGCCTTCACTGAACCGCCCCGACCCGGAGACTGCCATGAACGACAATCCCGCCGCGACCGTCGCCCCCCGCCACAGCCACTATATCGCCGGGGCATGGACCGACCCCACGGGCCGCAGCTTTCCCGACCGCAACCCGCTGAACGGCGATCTGGTCGCGGAGATCGCCGCCGGCGGCCGCCCCGAGGCCGAGGCCGCCGTCGCCGCCGCCCATGCCGCCTTTCCCGACTGGGCGGCGATGCGCCCCGCCGACCGCCAGCGCCTGTTCCTGCGCGCCGCCGAGATCACCGAGAAACGCCATGACGAGGCCGTGCATCTGATGGCCGTCGAGGCCGGCACCAGCCGCGCCTTCGCCTCGTTTCAGGTGCAGCTTTCGGCATCCTTGATGCGGCAGGCGGCGTCCTGGGGCTATCTGCCCTATGGCGACGTGCTGCGCAGCGACATTCCCGGCCGCATGGCGATGGTGACGCGCAAGCCTCTGGGCGTGGTGGCGGGCTTCACCCCCTGGAACGGCGCCTTCTATCTGGGCTGGCGGACGATCCTGTTGCCGATGGCGTTCGGCAACACGGTGGTGATCAAGCCCTCGGAAGAGGCGCCGCTGTCGGCCGGGCTGCTGCATGCCGAGATCCTTGACGAGGCGGGCTTCCCGCCCGGCACCTGCAATGTCGTCACCCACGCGCCGGGCGAGGTGGCAGAGATCGCCGATGTGTTCTTCGAAAGCCGCGCCGTGCGCTGCATCAATTTCACCGGCTCGGACAAGACCGCGCGGATATTGGCCGAACGCGCGGGACGGGCGCTCAAGCGGATGGTGCTGGAACTGGGCGGCTTCAACCCGATGATCGTGCTGGAGGATGCCGATCTGGACAATGCCGCCGCGGCGGTGAATTTCGGCGCCTTCTTCCATCAGGGCCAGATCTGCATGAACACCCGCAAGGTCTATGTCGCGCGCAGCGTCCATGACGATTTCGTCGGGCGGCTGGCCGCCCGGACGCGGACCCTGAAATCGGGCGATCCGCGTGATCCCGCCGTGGTGGTCGGCCCGCTGATCAATGCCCGCGCGCTGGCGCAGACCACCGAGCGGGTGCAGGACGCGGTGGATCGCGGCGCGCGGGTGGTCGCGGGCGGCAGGGCCGAGGGGATGATCTACCACCCGACGATCCTCACCGACGTGCCCAAGGACGCGATCTGCACCACCGGCCGCGACGAGACCTTCGGCCCGATGCTGGTGATCGAACCCTTCGACGACCCCGAACAGGCGCTGCGCGATGCGCAGGACACGCCCTATGGTCTCAGCGCGGCGATCATGACCGGCGATCCGGCGCGGGGCCTCGACATGGCGCAGCGTTTCGACACCGGCATCGTGCATGTCAACGGCGCCACGATGGCGGGCGAGGCATCCTTGCCCAATGGCGGCGTCAAGGACAGCGGCTGGGGCCGCTCGGGCCATTACGCGGTCGAGGATTTCACCGAGATCCGCCTGACCACCATCACCCAAGGGCCGGGGCGCTATCCGTTCTGATCCCCGGCGCGACATGAGGGAGGCCGGAAGACCCGACCGTCTTTTTGCACTTTGGGCCGGAGCAGGGGCGGACTGTCCTTCGCGGCTCTGACCCGCGGCTCTGGCTCTCTCAAGCCCCCGCCTTGGGCGCCATGGCCCATTTGCAGCTGGAAGGGTGCATTCTGCGGGAGGTTCCCAAGTGTCGGCGCAGGATATGCTTCCTGTGTCTGATATCGCGGTAGAAACAAGTGATAAATGCCGCGACGGCTGGCTTATTCTGCATTCTGGAGGAGGGGCTCATGGGCCGATGGTCGCATGGGTTCCGGATGGTAATGGAAGAGGCAATCACATCATGACCAAAGCATCCCGCGTCATCATCGTCGGCGCTGGCCCGACCGGCCTTTCGGCTGCCATCCTGCTGCGACAGCGCGGCCATGACCCGGTGGTTCTGGACCGGCGGCCCAGCCTGAAGGGCTATCCCGCCGCCCATGTCGCCAATACCCGCACGATGGAGATCATGGCCGAGATGGGCGTGGGCGAGCGGATCTGGAACGAGGGCGACACCACGGCGCTGAGCAGCCGCGTGGTCTGGGTCGAAAGCATGGCGGGCCGCGAATATGGCGTCCTGCCGATCCAGGGCGCGGCGCAGGACGCGCGCGGTCCGCTGAGCCGGTTCCGGTCCGTGAACATCGCGCAGACGCATATGGAGCAGATCCTGCATGAGAGGCTGATCGAGCTGGGCGGCTCGGTCCGCTTCGGCCATCGGGTGACGGATGCCCGCGATACCGCGACCGGCGCCGAGGTCACGGTCGAAGAGGGTGGCGAGACGCAGGTGCTGGACTGCGACTGGCTTCTGGGCTGCGACGGGGCGGGCAGCACGGTGCGCCGCTCGGTGGGCATCGAGATGGACGGGCCGCCCTCGATCGCGCGTTTCATGACGATCTATTTCCACGCCGACATCGACCGGTTCCGGGAAGGACGGCGGGCGCTGCTCTACTGGATCGGCGGGGCCGAGGTGCGCGGCGTTTTCATCAGCTTCGACGAGGCCGGCCGCACCTGGGCGATGCTGGTGCCGATCGGCGATGCGAAGATCGAGGATTTCACCGACAAGGATGCCACCGCGATCATCAACAAGGCCATCGGCACCTTCGACGTTCCGGTCGAACTGGACGCGGTCAGCAGCTGGAACATGAGCGCGCAGGTCGCCACCCGCTATCGCGAAGGCCATGTGCTGCTGGCGGGCGATGCCTGCCACCGCTTTCCGCCGACCGGAGGGCTGGGGATGAATACCGGCATCCAGGATGCGCATAACCTGGTCTGGAAGCTGGATGCTGTGATGGCCGGCCGGGCCGCGCCCTCGCTGCTGGACAGCTATCAGCAGGAACGCCGCCCCATCGCGCAGCGCAATACCGATCAGAGCGTGAAGAACCTGATGAAGATGGCCGCCATAGACGAGGCACTTGGCGTGCCGACGCTGGCCCCCATCGCGCCGGATGCCGGCAAGGGGCCGATCCGCATTCACGACGACGCGGTTCTGGGCATCGACGGCGACAGCGCCGAGGCGAAGGCCAGGCGAGCGGCGGTGCAGGCTGCGGTGGACGACCAGGCCGAACATTTCGCGCAGGGGGCGGGGATCGACCTGGGCTTCGCCTATGCCGAAGGGGTGCTGGTGGCCGATGGCTCGGCACCGCCATCCTCGGCGCCGACCGAATACCGCCCCGACGCGCATCCCGGCGCAAGGCTGCCGTTCAGCTCGGCCGATGGCGGGTTCGCAACCTCGACCCTGGGCCATGTCGCGCCCGATGCGATCACCCTGTTTGCCCAAGGCGACCAGTGGCAGGCGGTGGCCGACGAGGCCGCGCAGGCGGGTTTCCCGGTGGTGCTGCGGCGCTTTGGGCCGGGCGGGCTGGACCTGGGGCCGCGTGCGGGCGAATTGCTGGGCATCGGCCCGCGCGGCGCGGTCGCGGTGCGGCCCGACGGCCATGTGCTGTGGCGCGATGCCGAGGGGCGGTCGCCCGAGACGCTGACCGACGCCGTGAGGCTCTGCACCGGGGCGGCCTAAGGCGGATCGACACTCACCTGGCTTTCCACTGGATCCTTTTCGCCGAAGGTAAAGTCCTGCCCGGAACAAGGCGCGGAACGCGCCGCCGGGCAGTGCCCGACCGCCCGGACGGGCGGGCACTTCGGTGAGGTTGCGCGCAACAGATATTTGACTGCGGGGCGGCAGCATGAACTGCCCAGCACAACCGGTGCTGTGCCCGCCCGCGGTCGGGCACTGCCCTCAGCCCTGTGCAGCAGGTGCCAAAGGTTGAATGTCGATCCGCCCCAGAGCGGGCAGGCGTGGCGGCGCAGCGGGCGCCGCCACGCGCTTGGTCAGCTTTCGGCGGTGATGGTGTTCTCGATATGGCCCAGCCCGTCGATCTCGACCCGCACCACGTCGCCGGGTTGCAGGAAGACCTGCGGATCGCGCGCCACGCCGACGCCCGCCGGGGTGCCGGTGGCCAGGATGTCGCCGGGCTTCAGCGTCATGACCTGCGACAGATAGGCGATCTGCTCATGGATGTCGTGGATCAGGTCGCTTGTATTGCCGTGCTGGCGCTCCTCGCCGTTGACATAGGTGCGCAGGCCCAGGGCGTGGGGATCCTCGATCTCGCTGTCCAGCGTCAGCCAGGGGCCGGTGGGGCCATGCGTGTCGAAGGACTTGCCAAGCGTGATGGTGGTGGTGCGGAACTGCCAGTCGCGGGCCGACACGTCGTTCGACACCATATAGCCGCCGATCACTTCGCGCGCCTTGTCGGCAGGCACGTTGCGGCAGGTCTTGCCGATGACCACCGCCAGCTCGCCTTCATAGTCCAGCTTGTCCGAGACCTTCGGCGCCACGACATCGCTGTAGGGCCCGGTGATGCAGGAGACCTGCTTGTTGAACCAGATCTGGTATTCGGGCGTCGCCATGCCCAGCTTGTTCGCCTCGGCCCCGTGATCGGCATAGTTGAGCCCGATCGCCAGATATTTCTCGGGGTCGGGGATCGGCGCGTGCAGGGTCACGTCGCGCAGCGGGATCGGGGTGCCGTCGCTTTCCGAGATGCGGTCGAAGGCCGCGCGGGCGGTGTCCCCGGCTTCCAGGAATGCCTTGATCGTCCTGGGGAAATCCGGGTCGATGCTGGCGATGTCGATCAGGCGGTCGCCGAAAACCTTGCCCAGGCGGATCTCGCCCGTGGTGGAATAAGCTGCCAATGGCATGGGAAGTCCTCTGCTGTGATGATGATTATGCGGCCACGGGGGCATTGTGGCAGGTGTTCAGCCGCCAGCCGTCGCCATCGCGCGACCAGACCTGGGTGGTGATCGCGCGCACGTCGATGACCTGGCCGCTGTCGCGCACCACGATGGTCTGGATCAGCGGGCCGGTCATCACCGCCGCGTCGCCGAAAATGCGGATCGTCAGCTCGCCGCGCTCGATATTGCGGAAGATGTATTTGTCGCGGAACCCGGCCAGATAGCCGGGCTTGTCGTCGACATGGCCGTTCAGGTGGATATGGACCAGATCCTCGGTCAGCAGGCCGGCCAGCACCGCCTCGTCCGCGCCCATCAGAGCCGCGCAGCGTCTGCTTTCCAGGTCGCGCAGGGTGTCTTGGTCGCTGGTGGTCATGCTCATCTCTCCTTGGTCTGGGCCACGCGGAAGCCTAATCGCATCATGTGCCGATGTGACGATGCGCAACCGGCCATGCCGATCAGCTTCGGGCATCGCCATGGGTCGCGCAGGCCGAATTTATGCGGGATCGGCGGAAATTTCTTGCGGTTAACGGCAGGGAAATCCAATAAATCAGCATAACATATGTCATATCCGATAAATGGGAGCTTGTTATGCCGCGCCGTGCGCTTGACGCCACCGACCGCCGTATCCTCAATCAGCTGCAACGGGACAGCAAGCTGACCAATGTCGAACTGTCGGCGCGGGTCGGCCTGTCGCCTTCGCCCTGCCTCAGCCGGGTAAAGCAGCTGGAAAAGGACGGGTTCATCCGCGGCTATGTCGCGTTGCTGGACCCCGAGGCCGTGGACCTGTCGATCAGCGTCTTCATCCAGGTCACGCTGGAAAAGCAGGTCGAACGCGCCCTGCAGATCTTCGAGCAGAAGATGAACGCCTTTCCCGAAGTGATGGAATGCTACCTGATGACCGGCGACAGCGACTATCTGGTGCGCCTGATCGTTCCCGACATCCACGCATTGGAGCGGTTCATCGTCAAGGAGCTGACGACCATTCCCGGCGTGTCGAACATCCGCTCCAGCTTTGCGCTGAAGCAGGTGAAATACAAGACGGCGCTGCCGGTCTAGGCCATGCGCTCGATCAAGGCGGCCAGGCGCGCGCCGAAAGCCGCGATGAACTCGCGCACGGCTTCATCCGCGATGCTGCCGTCGGGCTGGATCATGTCGGGCGTCTTGAAGCTGATATAGGTTTCGCCCGGCATGACGATGCAGCCCTGGATCGCCAGGATCTGGCGCAGGTGCTGCTGCGCGACGGCCGTGCCGATGCCGCCGGGCGAGGCGCCGGTCATCGCCAGGACCTTGTCCTTCCAGACATTCTCGGCCGGCGGCTTCGATCCCCAGTCGATGGCGTTCTTCAGCAGGGCGGGGATCGAGCGGTTGTATTCCGGCGTCACGCAGCACACCCCGTCCGCCGCCCTGATGCTGTCGGTGAAGCGGCGCACGCTTTCGGGCCGTTGCCCCTCCAGGTCGCCATTGTAATAGGGCATGTCATCCATGCGGACATAGTCGAAGCGCAGCGTTTGCGGGGCGTAACGCTCGACCGCCCTGGCGAGCTTCAGGTTGATCGATTCCTTGCGAAGGCTGGCAACCAGCATGGCAACGGATTTCCGGGTCATCTTCATCCTTCCTGACATGAGGCAGAGCGTGTTCGTCGCCAAAAACTGCCAAATCGCCACAGCGCAGGCAATAGAATCTCTGCAGCGCAATAAAATAAGCACGTCATGCTGCGATATGGGGGCATTCCGGCATGGATGCCTGAATTTTTCGTCTTCGCCCCGGCCTTCGGCACTATATTCGGCGCAGCTTGCCCTAGTCTTCCCGAAATCGAAGACAGGACGAACACCCATGACCCAGATGCAGCCCCAGGGAAGCGGCTTTGCCGATTCCGATCCCGTCGAAACGCAGGAATGGATCGAGGCGCTGGTGGCGGTGGCGGCCCATTCGGGCGGCGAGCGCGCGCAGTTCCTGCTGCGCCAGCTTGAGGACGTTGCCCGCCGCCACGGCGTCTTCCTGACCGGCCAGCCCTATTCCTCCTATCGCAACACCATCCCTGTCGCGCAGCAGGGCAGCTATCCCGGCGATCTGGAGATGGAGGAGCGGATCACCTCGATCATCCGCTGGAACGCGCTGGCGATGGTCGTGCGCGCCAACAAGGCTTACGGGGAACTGGGCGGCCATATCGCCAGCTATGCCAGCGCGGCCGAGATCTTCGAGACCGGCTTCAACCATTTCTTCCGCGCGAAGACCGAGGATTTCGGCGGCGATCTGGTCTATTTCCAGCCCCATTCCGCCCCCGGCGTCTATGCCCGCGCCTATCTGGAGGGGCGGCTGAGCGAGGAACAGCTTGCCAATTACCGCCAGGAGGTCGGCGGCAACGGGCTGTGTTCCTATCCCCATCCCTGGCTGATGCCGGATTTCTGGCAGTTCCCGACCGGCTCGATGGGCCTCGGCCCGATCAGCGCGATCTATCAGGCGCGCTACATGCGTTACCTGGAAGGGCGCGGGCTGGCCGATACCGCCGGGCGCCATGTCTGGGGCGTCTTCGGCGATGGCGAGATGGACGAGCCGGAATCCATCGCCGGGCTGACGCTGGCGGCGCGCGAGAACCTGGACAACCTGACCTTCATCATCAACTGCAACCTGCAGCGGCTGGACGGTCCGGTGCGCGGCAACGGCCAGATCATCCAGGAACTGGAAAGCCTGTTCATCGGCGCCGGCTGGAACGTCATCAAGGTGCTGTGGGGCAGCGAATGGGACGGGCTCTTTGCCCGCGACAGGGATCTGGTGCTGCTGCGCCGCTTCGCCGAGACGGTGGACGGCCAGTATCAGGACCTGGGCAGCAAGGACGGCGACTACAACCGCGCCAAGTTCTTCGACGCCGATCCCGCCACCCGCGAGCTGGTCGCGCATATGACCGATGCCGAGATCCACGCGCTGAAGCGCGGCGGCCATGATTTCCGCAAGCTTCATGCCGCCTTCGCCGCCGCCAAGGCCCACAAGGGCCGCCCGACGGTGATCCTGGCCAAGACCAAGAAGGGCTACGGCATGGGCAATGCCGGCGAAAGCCGGATGACCGCGCATCAGTCCAAGAAGCTGGACATGGAGGCGCTGGTCGCCTTCCGCGACCGCTTCAAGCTGCCCTTGTCCGAGGCCGATCTGGAAGGGTTGAAATTCTACAAACCCGCCGAGGACAGCCCCGAGATGGCCTATCTGCGCGACCGCCGCGCGGCGCTTGGCGGTTCGATGCCGCTGCGCCTGGCGGGCAAGGCGGAAAAGGACCGCATCCCGGTCCCGGCGCTGGACAGCTATGCCAAGTTCGCGCTGGCCGCCGAGGGCAAGGAGATGTCCACCACCATGGCCGCCGTCCGCATGATGGGCGGGCTGTTGAAGGACAAGGGTTTCGGCCCCCGCATCGTGCCCATCGTTGCCGACGAGGCGCGCACCTTCGGCATGGACAACCTGTTCCGGCAGGTCGGCATCTATGCCCCCAAGGGCCAGCTCTACGAGCCCGAGGATGCCGGCGCGATGATGTTCTACAAGGAGGCCAAGGACGGCCAGCTGCTGGAGGAGGGCATCACCGAGGCCGGCGCGATCTCCAGCTGGGCGGCCGCCGCGACATCCTACAGCATCCACGACACGCCGACGCTGCCCTTCTACATCTATTACTCGATGTTCGGCTTCCAGCGGATCGGCGACCTGATCTGGGCGGCGGCCGACCAGCGCGCCCGCGGCTTCCTGCTGGGCGCGACGGCCGGGCGCACCACGCTGTCGGGCGAGGGCCTGCAGCATCAGGACGGCACCAGTCACCTGATCGCCTCGACCATCCCGAACTGCCGCGCCTATGACCCCGCCTTCGCGGGCGAGCTGGCGGTGATCCTGGATCACGGCATGCGCCGGATGATGCAGGAGCAGGCGGACGAATTCTATTACATCACCGTGATGAACGAGAATTACGCCCAGCCCTCGCTGCTGCCGGGCTCCGAGTGCGATATCGTCAAGGGGCTCTACAAGCTGGACAGCCGGGGCGATGACGCGGCTGCGGTGCGGGTCCGGCTGCTGGGCTCGGGGACGATCCTGCAGCAGGTGATCGCCGCCGCCGATCTGCTGGCCAGTCGTTTCGGCATCGCCAGCGACATCTACAGCGCCACCAGCTTCACCGAACTGGCCCGCGACGCGCGCGAGGTCGAGCGCCGCAACCGCCTGACCGCCGCCGAGGAGCCGCAGCCCTGCCATGCCGCCCGGCTGCTGGCGGGCCGGATGCCGGTGATCGCCGCCACCGATTACGTCCGCGCCCTGCCGCAGATGATCGCGCCCTATCTGGATGCGCGCCTTGTCGCCCTGGGCACGGACGGCTTCGGGCGCAGCGACACCCGCACCGCCTTGCGCGCCTTCTTCGAGGTGGACGCGCCCAGCATCGCGCTGGCCGCCATCGAGGCGCTGGTCCGCGACGGCCATGTCGAGCGCGCCGTGCTGGTCGGCGCGCTGGCCGAACTGGGTGCCGATGCCGACGCGCCCGCGCCCTGGACCGTCTGAAGGAGCGGATCGAGATGAGCAATATTGTGAAGATCACGGTTCCCGATCTGGGCGATTTCCGCGATGTGCCGATCGTCGAGATGCCGGTCTCGGTCGGCGATGTGATCGCGGCGGGCGATACGATCGTGGTGGTCGAATCCGACAAGGCGACGCTGGACGTTCCCGCCGAGATCGCCGGCCGCATCGCGGCCCTGCATGTCGGCATGGGCGACAAGGTCAGCGAAGGCTCGCTGCTGGCCGAGATCGAGGCCGAGGACGCGCAGGACGATCCCGCCCCCGCAGCGCCCGCCGCCGCACCCGCCGCGCCAGCGCCGGCAGAACCGGCCCCACCCGCCGCGGCGCCCCCCGCACCCGCGTCTCCGCCGCCGGCGGCCGCGGCGCGGACGGATGGCTTGCCGCCCCATGCCTCGCCCTCGATCCGCAAATTCGCTCGAGAGCTGGGCGTCGATCTGGCGCGGATCACCGGCACCGGACCCAAGGGCCGCATCACCCGCGAGGATGTGCAGGGCTTCGTCAAGGCGGCCTTGCAGGCGCCGGCTGCCGCCTCCGGTCCCAGCCTGGGGCTGGGCCTGCCCGACTGGCCCCGCGTCGATTTCGCCAAGTTCGGCGAGATCGAGCGCAAGCCGCTGTCGCGCATCGTGCGCATCTCGGGGCCGGCGCTGGCGCGCAATGCCATCGTCATCCCGCATGTCACCAATTTCGACGAAGCCGACGTGACCGAGCTGGAGGCGTTCCGCAAACAGGCCAATGAAGACAGGGACGCGCCGAAGCTGTCGATCCTGCCCTTCGTGGTCAAGGCGGCGGTGGCGGCGCTGAAGGCCTATCCGGCATTCAACTCCTCGCTGGACGGCGACGAGATGGTGCTGAAGAAATACTGGAATATCGGCGTCGCCGCCGACACGCCGGAAGGTCTGGTCGTGCCGGTGGTCAAGAATGCCGACCGCAAGGGGCTGCGCGAGATCGCCGCCGAGATGGCCGACCTGGCCGCCGATGCCCGTGCCGGGCGGCTGAAAGCCACCGACATGCAGGGGGCGACCTTCACCATCTCGTCGCTCGGCGGCGTGGGCGGCACCAACTTCACCCCGATCATCAATGCGCCCGAGGTGGCGATCCTGGGCATGACCCGTTCCGCGATCAAGCCGGTCTGGGACGGGCAGGGCTTCCAGCCGCGCCTGATCCAGCCGCTGTCGCTGTCCTGGGACCACCGCGCCGTCGACGGCGTCGCGGCGGCGCGCTTCCTTGGCTTCCTCAAGGACGTGCTGGGCGATTTCCGCCGGATCAGCCTGTGAGGAGCGCCCGATGATCAAGGACATCACCATCCCCGATATCGGCGATTTCAAGGACGTCGCCATCGTCGAGATCAGCGTGAAGCCCGGCGACCGCATCGCCGCCGAGGACACCATCCTGATGCTGGAAAGCGACAAGGCGACGATGGACATTCCCGCCCCCGTCGCGGGAACCGTGACCGAACTGCTGGTCGCCGAGGGCGACCGGGTCAGCGCCGGCACGCCGGTCATGCGGGTTGAGACCGAGGCGCAAACCACCGCTCCGTCGCCGGCCCCCGCAGCGCCGGCGACCGCTTCGGAGGATCACGCCGACCTGCTGGTCATCGGCGCCGGGCCGGGCGGCTATACCGCCGCCTTCCGCGCCGCCGATCTGGGCCGCAAGGTGGTGCTGATCGATACCCGCCCCACGCTTGGCGGGGTCTGCCTGAATGTCGGCTGCATCCCCTCCAAGGCGCTTCTGCATGTCGCCAAGCTGATCGACGATGCCGCCGAGGGCGCCGCCCATGGCGTCAGCTTCGGCGCCCCGCAGATCGACCTGGATGCGATCCGGGGCTGGAAGGACCAGGTGGTCGGCAAGCTGACCGGCGGGCTGTCCGGGCTGGCGCGGCGGCGCAAGGTCCAGACCGTGCAGGGCACCGCCCGCTTCACCGGCCCGCATGAGGTCGAGGTGGCGACACCCGACGGGACGCGCCGCATCCGCTTCGACCAGGCGATCATCGCGGCGGGGTCCAGTCCCGTGCGGCTGCCCTTCCTGCCCGACGACCCGCGCATCATCGACAGCACCGGCGCGCTGGACCTGGCGCAGGTGCCGCAGCGCCTGCTGGTCCTGGGCGGCGGCATCATCGGGCTGGAAATGGCGCAGGTCTATCACGCGCTCGGCTCGCGCATCACCATCGCCGAAAGGCTGGACCAGATCATCCCCGGCGCCGACAAGGATGTCGTCAAGCCGCTGATGGCGCGGATTTCCGCGCGCTACGAGGCCGTGCATCTGGAAACCAGCGTGACCGCCGTTCAGGCGGGAAAGGCGCTGACCGTCAGTTTCGAGGGCAAGGCGGGCAGCTGGCAGGCCGAATACGACGCCATCCTGGTCGCGGTGGGCCGGCGCCCGAACGGTGCGCTGCTGGGGGCCGAGGCCGCCGGCGTGACGGTCACCGACCAGGGCTTCATCCCGGTTGATGCGCAGATGCGCACCGGCCAGCCGCATATCTTCGCCATTGGCGACGTCGTGGGCCAGCCGATGCTGGCGCACAAGGCCACGCATGAGGCCAAGGTGGCGGCCGAGACCGCCTGCGGCCACAAGGCGGCGTTCGATCCCGTGGCGATCCCCTCGGGCGCCTATACCGACCCGGAAATCGCCTGGGCCGGCCTGACCGAAACCCAGGCCAGGGCCGAGGGCCGCAAGCTCCGCGTGGAACGCTTCCCCTGGGCGGCCTCGGGGCGGGCGCTGTCGATGGGCCGGGCCGAGGGGCTGACCAAGATGCTGTTCGACCCCGATACCGGCCGGGTGCTGGGCGCGGCCATCACTGGCCCCAATGCAGGCGAATTGCTGGCCGAGGCGGTGCTGGCCATCGAGATGGCCGCCGATGCGGCCGACCTGGCGCTGACCATCCACCCGCATCCGACGCTGTCCGAAACCCTGGGCTTCGCGGCCGAGGCCTTCGAAGGAACCCTGACCGATCTTTAGCATGCGGGCGGTCGAACCTGCGCCTCATGCACCGAAAAGCGGCATATTCTGCCGATAATGCGGACAAGCGAGCCCGGATGAAACGCATCTGCCGATCCGGACCCGGTATCATCGGGACAACCCGCAATCCGGTCACCGGACCGCGCGCCCACAGACCAGACTTCACGAGGAGAGAAAAATGAAGAAACCCAGACCCATCGCGCAGAAGCCGGTTCTGCATCACGTGACGTTCAAGACGACGCGCCTGCAGGAGATGATCGACTGGTACGAGGCTGTCGTCGGCTGCGCGCCGAACTTCACCTTCGAAGCGGCCGCCTGGACCACCAACGACACCGCGAACCACCGCATCGCCTTCCTGACCACGCCGGGCATCAAGGACGATCCCGACAAGGTGGCGCATAGCGGCATCCATCACACGGCCTTCGAATTCGGCACGCTGCAGGCGCTTCTGGACAATTACGAGCGGCTGGCCGAGGTCGGCATCCTGCCGCATATCTGCCTGGATCACGGGCTGACGATGTCCTTCTACTACGTCGACCCGGACGGCAATTCGGTCGAGCTGCAAAGCGACAATTTCGGCAACTGGATCCATTCGGCGCATTGGATGCAGACCTCGCCCGAATTCGCGCGCGAGCCCATCGGGGTCGAGGTGGACCCGCCGAAGCTGATCGCGGCGCTGAAAGAGGGCGTGCCGCTCTCGGACCTGCTCAAGCGGTCGCGCGAGGGCGAATACCTGCCCGAAACGCCGGGCGACATCAGACTGCCGGCTTAAGGCTCTCGGCCGAGGCGTCCATGGATGCTTCGGCCGTCACACGGCATGCCTGCCGCATCGCGGCAGGGCGAAACTCGACGCGGATCATCAAGGGGGAGTGATGATGGACATCTCGAAGCAGGGCCCCGGTTGCGACCGTTTTCTGCGCGCCGTTCTGGCGGGCATGGGCGTGATCGTTGCGGCATCCGGCGCCGCGGGCGCAGAGGAGGCCGCGCGGCAGGATCCCCGGCCCAATATCGTGCTGATCGTCGCCGACGACCTGGGCTATTCCGACCTGGGCGCCTTCGGCGGCGAGATCGAGACCCCGCATCTGGACGAGCTGATCGGCGAGGGGGCGCAACTGCTGGATTTCCACAGCTCGCCGACCTGTTCGCCCACGCGGGCCATGCTGATGTCGGGGACCGACAACCATGTCGCGGGCCTGGGCAACATGGCCGAGCTGCTGCATGACGAGCAGCGCGGCCAGCCGGGCTACGAGACCTTCCTGGCCGACCGGGTGGTGGCCTTTCCCGAACTGCTGCAGGACGCGGGCTACAACACCTATATCTCGGGCAAGTGGCATCTGGGCGGCCAGCCCGAGCAGCTGCCGGTCAATCGGGGCTTCGACAAGTCCACCGTCCTGCTGGCCGGCGCGGCGGGGCATTTCGACGATGTCGGGGCCAATGTCCGGGTGCCCGTCGCCTCGTTCCGCGAGGGCAGCGAGGAATTCACCCTGCCCGAGGACTTCTTCTCGACCGATTTCTATACCGACCGGATCATCGAGTATATTTCCGAGGACGAGGATGACGGAAAGCCGTTCTTCGCCTATCTGGCCCTGACCGCGCCGCATTGGCCGCTGCAGGCGCCGCAGCCCTATATCGACAAGTATCGGGGCCGTTACGATGCGGGCTACGAGGCCATCCGCGAGGCCCGGATCGACCGGATGCAGCAGCTTGGCATCATCGGTGCGGACATCACGCCCTGGGAGTTTTCCGCGGACTGGCCAAGCTGGCAGCAGCTTTCCGACAGCCAGCGGCTTCGCGAGGCGCGGCTGATGGAGGTCTATGCCGCCATGGTCGACAACATGGACGAGAATATCGGCAGGCTGGTCGCCCATCTCAAGCAGACCGGCGAATATGACAACACCATCTTCGTGTTCATGTCCGACAATGGCGCCGAAGGGCAGGATGCCGAGGAAACCTCGCCCGACAATGCCGACTGGATCGCCGAGAAATTCGACAACTCGACCGACAATATCGGCACGGTCACGTCCTTTGCCGGCTATGGCCCGGTCTGGGCGGCGGTCGGGTCCACGCCCCTGCGCATGTACAAGGGCTTCACCTATGAGGGCGGCATCCGCGTGCCCGCCTTCATCACCGCCCCCGGCCGGGTCGAGCCGGGCCTGCGGGACCAGTTCGCCACGGTCATGGACATCGCGCCGACGCTGCTGGACTATGCCGGGGTGACGCCGCCCGAGGACACCTACAAGGGCCGCGACATCATGCCGATCACCGGCCGCTCGATGGTGGACATGTTGTCGGGCGAGGCCGAGGCGGTGCATGACGGCGACAGCCATGTCGGCTGGGAACTGTCGGGACGCATCGCCATCCGCCAGGGCGACTGGAAGCTGGTCTGGAGCAATGCGCCCCATGGCACGGATGACTGGGAATTGTTCGATCTGTCGGCCGATCCCGGCGAAAGCCGCGACCTTGCGAAGGCCGAACCCGCGAAACGGGATGCGATGGTTGCGCTATGGGACGACTACCGCGAACGGAACGGGGACATCTGGTCACCGGATATGGCCGGCAGGATGTTCTATTCCAACGCCAGCAGGCATTTCGAGCTGTACCCCTGACCCTGTTCGGAGCGCGGCAATGAGCGATCCCGACCCTCACCCCAACGCCGGCCGCGGAATGGTCTTCATCCCCGGCGGCCGCTTCCGGATGGGGTCGGACGATCACTATCCCGAGGAGGCGCCGGCGCGCGAGGTCGCGGTGGAAGGTTTCTGGATCGACCGCCTGCCGGTGACCAACCGCCGCTTCCGCAAATTCGTCGAGGCGACCGGCCATGTCACGCTGGCAGAGCGCCAGCCGCGGCGCGAGGATTACCCCGATGCCGCGGCGCATCTCTTGAAGCCCGGCTCGGCGGTCTTCACGCCCCCCGAAAAGGCGGTGCCGCTGGACGATCACGGCCGCTGGTGGCGCCATGTTCCGGGCGCGTCCTGGCGCCGCCCGCTGGGGCCGGGAAGCTCGATCAAGGGCATCGAGGATCATCCGGTCGTCCATATCGCCCATGCCGATGCGGCCGCCTATGCGCGGTGGGCGGGGAAATCGCTGCCGACCGAGGCGGAATGGGAATTTGCCGCGCGCGGCGGGCTGGAAGCTGCGGAATTCGCCTGGGGCGATGAGCTGGTGCCGGATGGCCGGCAGATGGCCAACACCTGGCAGGGTCGGTTTCCGGTCCAGAACCTGATGGAGGACGGATGGTATCGCACCTCGCCGGTCGAGGCCTTTTCCGCGAACGGCTTCGGCCTGCAGGACATGATCGGCAATGTCTGGGAATGGACCGATGATCCCTGGACGGCTCGCGGCCAGGCCGGCGGATCGCGACCCTGTTGCGCCGCGGGCAAGGGCGCGCGCGCACCGGACCCCGCCTCTGGCGCGGTGGCGCAAAAGGTGATCAAGGGGGGCTCGCATCTCTGCGCGCCGAACTATTGCCGGCGCTATCGCCCCGCCGCCCGGCACCCGCAGCCCGTGGACAGTCCGACCGGCCATATCGGGTTCCGCTGCGTGATCCGCGGCTGACGCTTCGTTTCGCGCCGCTGCCAGGAAAGGATGATCGGCCCTGCATGCAGGGTCGGTCATTTTCGTTTCGGAAGATCGGAGCGCGATAATCTTTCGGCATCACCGTTTTTGATTTGCCATCTGATGAAAGCCCCTCCGCCATGACAGTCTGGAGTCGGAAAGCCGTCGTCCGGGCTCATGTCCGGGGCGCCGCATTTTCGACCTGTCGGGGAGGAGCCCAATGAAGAAACCGAAGCCCATCGCGCAGAAGCCGGTTCTGCATCACGTGACGTTCAAGACGACGCGCCTGCAGGAGATGATCGACTGGTACGAGGCCGTGGTCGGCTGCGCGCCGAACTTCGCCTTCGAGGGCGCCGCCTGGACCACCAACGACACCGCCAACCACCGCATCGCCTTCCTGACCACGCCGGGCATCAAGGACGATCCCGACAAGGTGGCGCATAGCGGCATCCACCACACGGCCTTCGAATTCGGCACGCTGCAGGCGCTTCTGGACAATTACGAGCGGCTGGCCGAGGTGGGCATCCTGCCGCATATCTGCCTGGATCACGGGCTGACCATGTCGTTCTACTATGTCGACCCGGACGGCAATTCGGTCGAGCTGCAAAGCGACAATTTCGGCAACTGGATCCATTCGGCGCACTGGATGCAGACCTCGCCCGAATTCGCGCGCGAACCGATCGGCGTCGAGGTGGACCCGCCGAAGCTGATCGCCGCGCTGAAACAGGGCGTGCCGCAGTCGGAATTGCTGAAGCGGTCTCGCGAGGGCGAATACCTGCCCGAAACGCCGGGCGACATCAGACTGCCCGCCTGATCTTTCACATCGTCCTCGGCCCCGTGGGGCGGATATGGCGGGCCGTCATGGCCCTGCCAAGCGGAGACCTGTTGCTGTGACACCGAAACCCGACACGACCACCGTTGCCATCATCGGCAGCGGCCCCGCCGGCCTGTCTCTGGCCATCGAACTGGGCCACCGCGGCGTGCCCTGCACCATCTTCGAGCGCAGCCCGCGCGCCGGTCACGCGCCCCGCGCCAAGACCACCCATTCGCGCACCCGCGAACATATGCGCCGCTGGGGGATCGCCGGGAAGCTGGCCGAGGCCTCGCCCTTTGGCGTGGATTACCCCAGCCATGTGATGTTCGTGACGCGGCTTGGCGGGCATCTGCTGCACCGTTTCGAACATGCGCTGGACTGCAACCCGGCGCGGGACGAGCATTATTCCGAACATGGCCAGTGGATTCCGCAATACCGGCTGGAAAAGGTGCTGTTGGATCATGCGCTGTCGCTGCCCGGCGTGCGGATCCTCTACGGCCAGGAATTCACCGATTACGCCGAGACCGGCAGCGGCGTGACCGTCCGGCTGCGCGACGTCGAGGATGGCAGCACCCACGAGATGGCGGCCAGTTATCTGGTCGGCGCGGACGGGTCGGGCAGCACGGTGCGCGACCGGATCGACGCGACCATGCAGGGCAGCTATGGGCTGTCGCGCAATCTCAACATCATCTTCCGCGCGCCGGGTCTGGCCGGGGCGCATCCGCACGGGCCGGGGATCATGTTCTGGCAGATCAATCCCGACCTGCCCAGCCTGATCGGGCCGATGGACCAGGGCGACCTGTGGTATTTCATGCCGACCGGGGTGGATGGGGCGAACCCGCCGACGCCCGCCGAGGCCGAGGCGATGATCCGCAAGGCGACCGGCATCGACACCGAAATCGAGGTGCTGAGTTCCGATACCTGGGTGGCCAGCAAGCTGCTGGCCGACCGCTTCCGCAACGGCCGCGCCTTCCTGGTCGGCGATGCGGGGCATCTGCATCCGCCCTTCGGCGGCTTCGGGATGCTGTTGGGCGTCGGCGATGCGGTCGACCTGGGCTGGAAGATCGCGGCGGTCCTGGCCGGCTGGGGCGGCGAGGGTCTGCTGGACAGCTACGAGATCGAGCGGCGGCAGACCGCGCAGATCGTGCTGGACGCGGCCGAGGCCAATCACACCATCCTGGCCAATCAGCTGATCCTGCCGCATCTGGAAGAGGACAGCCCGGCGGGCGAGGCGGCGCGGGCTGAGGCGGCGGCGCTGGTGCGCCGGCACAAGCGGGCCGAGTTCTATGCTCGCGGCGTGGTGCTGGGCTATTGCTATCGCGGCTCGCCCGTCGTGGTGGACGACGGCAGCCAGCAGGACTGGGTGCGTTCGCTGGACTATGTCCCGGCCGCGATCCCCGGCTGCATCGCGCCGCATTGCTGGCTGGCGGACGGAAGCTCGCTCTACGATCATTTCGGCGCCGGCTTCACGCTGCTGGCGACCGGCCCCGGCCTCGATGCCGAGATCGCCCGCGCCGAAGCCGAGGCGCGGCAGGCGGGCGTTCCGCTGACGGTGATCGCGCCGGGGGACGACCGGCTGCCGGGGCTTTATGCCGCGCGGCTGGCGCTGATCCGGCCCGACCAGCATGTCGCCTGGCGCGGCGATGCCTTCGAGGATGGCGTCTTCGCGGTGATCGCGGGCCAGCGGGCGGCGGTGCCCGCCTGATCGTCACGGTGCCGCCGCGCCATCGGTCTTGCGGCTGTATTGCAGCCCGGCGCGGCGGAACATGTCGAACATCGATTCCGCCAGCGGGGTCAGCGAAATGTCGGTGCGATAGACCAGGCAGATCGGCGCTGCGATCATTTCCTCGCGGATCGGCAGCACCTCGAACAGCTCGCGCGAGACCGGCGCGTTCAGCATCTGCCGGGGCACCGAGGTCAGCAGATCGCTGTTGGCCACCGCCAGCAGCGTCGCCGTCGAGGATGTCGTATGCATCACCACGCGCGGCGGCGGCAGGCCCAGCTGGGACCAGGGCCGCTCGAAATCGCCTTCGCTCTCGCGGTCGGGCAGGGCCTGCTTGACCCATTCCGTCCCGGCCAGATCGCGCAGCGAGGTGATGTCCTTCAGCGGGTGCGCCTTGCGCGCGATCACCACGCGGTGGTTGCTGAACAGCGTCTCATAGGCGATCCTGCTGCGCTTTTCCGCGGCGGCGAAGGGGCCGACGAAGAAGTCGATCTCGCCGTTCAGCAACCGGCCCTCGATCGGCTGGAAGAAGCTTTCGATGATCTTCAGGACGGCGCCCGGATGGCGGTTCCTGAAGGCGCGCACGGCCTGCGGCATCAGCGCGAAGGTCGAGATGGCCGACATGGCGACGCTGATGCTGCCGGTCATGGTTCCCTGCAGCTGCTGGATTTCCTCGCGCGCCCGGCGCAGTTCTTCCTGTACGGCGCGGGCGCGGTCCAGGAAGGCTCGGCCGACGGCGGTCAGCTGCATCCCGAACTGATGGCGCTCGAACAGGGGGACGCCCAGCTCCTGCTCCAGCTCGCGGATGCTGCGGGTGATCGCGGGCTGGGTGATGCCCAGCTGGCGCGCCGCCGCGCGCAGGCTGCCGGTTTCGGCCGTCGCGACGACATCCCTGATCTGGCTCAGTTTCATGCGTTGTTCCTGCTTCTGTTCGCGGCTCCATGAAAGCACGATCCCGGCCACGGGCAAAGCCGGGGCCGGGCGGTGAAGGCGTTGCCGCCGGCAAGGACCTGGGGCCTAGTCCTGCCGCGCCTCGTAGTTGACGACGAAGTCCTTCGCGATCTCGGGGCCCCAGAGATAGATCGAATCCTCGCCGGGATAGTCGCCCGCCTCCCAGTCGTGATCGACGGGGATATAGTCGATATCGGCCGAATATTCGGAATAGCTGCCCCAGGGATCCTTCACGTAATGGAAGTAATTGGACCCCAGCACATGCCGGCCCAGCCCCCAGCCCTTGGAGAATCCCTTGTCGGCCATCTGCGCGGCGCCCAGGCCGATCTCGTTGATGCCGCCCACGTCCCAGCTGCAATGATGCAGGCCCGGCGCCTCGGATTTCGCGAAGGCGACCAGATGGTGGTCCGAGCCGTGGATGCCGTGCATGAAGCAGATCCCGTCACCCGACTGGTCCGACAGCCGCAGCCCCAGGACGCGGGAATAGAAGCGGATGCAGCCCAGGACGTCGGGCGTGAAGATCAGCAGATGCGCCAGCCGCCGCGGCCGCACCTGCGGCGCCTTCGACCGTTGGATCGAGCCCATCCTGCCCCCCGGCACCGAACGGGTGGTGAAGTCCATCTTGGCGGCGGGCGAGGTCTTTTCCGCCACCTTCACCTCGATCAGGACGCCGAACGGGTCGTGAAACCAGATGCCGTTGCTGTCGAAGCCGCGCGGGGCGTCCATGATGCGGACGCCCTCGGCCTCGATGCGCCGCTTGATCGGCTCGAAATCCTCCTCGAAGACGGCGAAGGACAGGTGGCTCAGCTTCTTGCGGTTGCTTTCGGCCAGCGACATCCAGCGATGGTCCGATCCGAAGGTATAGAGCCCCAGGCCCTCGCCCTCCTCGCGCACGTCCAGCCCGAAGGCGGTGTAGAAATCCTGCGCCACCTTCAGGTCGGGCACCACCATGTGGAAGGTGTCCATCGAATGGATGCCCAGCTCGCCCGGCCGCTTGGTGATGCCGACCTTTCCCGTGATTGCGGTCATGGTTGTTCCTCCTCTTCCCCGGTCAGGCCGTTTTCGCCAGCCGGGTCGCGGCCTCGTCGCGGATCGGGTTCGACAGCAAGCCGATACCGGTGATCTCGACCTCGCAGACATCGCCGTCCTTCATGAACAGCTGCGGCTTGCGCGCCAGTCCGACGCCCGAGGGCGTGCCGGTCACGATCACGTCGCCCGGTTTCAGGGTCATGAACTCGGAACAGATCGCGACCAGCTGCGCGACCGAGAACACCATGTCGTCGATGGCGGCCTGCTGGACGACCTGGCCGTTCAGCCGCGTGGTCAGCGTCAGCCCCAGGCAGCCAGCGGGCAGGGCGCCCGCGGTCACGAACCACGGGCCGAAGGCGCCGCTGTCGTCGAAATTCTTGCCCGCCGTCCATTGCGGCGACTTGAACTGATAGTCGCGGATCGAGGCATCGTTGAAGATCGAATAGCCGGCGACGTAATCCAGCGCCTCGGCTTCGGACACGTTGCGCGCCTCGCGGCCGATCACCGCGACAAGCTCGCCCTCGTAATCCAGTTGCGCCGAGGCGAGGGGGCGGATGATCGGCGCGCCATGCCCGATCAGCGACGAGTTGAAACGCCCGAACAGGGTCGGGAAATCCGGCTGCTCGAAGCCGCTCTCGGCGGAATGGTCGCGATAGTTCAACCCGACGCAGATGATCTTTTCGGGATCGGAGATCGGCGGCAGCAGCGCGACGCTGCCGAGCGGGATCTGCGGGGCCGCCTGCAGCGCCGCCCCCGCCTGAGCCACGGCGTCGCCGCCCTTGCGGATCAGGGTCAGCAGATCGCCGGGATAGCCGGCCTCGTCTTCCGTCAGGCCGCGAAAGCCCCCCTCCACCTCGACCGCCAGACCCTTGCGGCCATACTTGCAAAACGCTGCGAATTTCATGGCATTCCTCCAAGCTATGCCTGCGAGGATAGAAGGGATAGTAAATATGTCAATAAATAATATATTATCATGTCGAGATGCGCGGAAGGGCAGGTAGGCTGGTGATAGTGGATTGTCAGTGTTTAAATCTATTATTATCCAGCTCTTGCGGGTAGAGTGGGGCGATCGAAGCGGAAAGCGGGTGACGACGATGGCAAGGGGCAACCGGGACAAGGGCGAAAACCTGACCACGCAGGCCTACAAGCAGATCCGGGCGGATATCCTGGCCTGCCGAATCACGCCGGGGCAGAAGCTGAAGATCTCGGACCTGGTGGCGCGGCTGGGGTTCAGCCTCGGCGCGGTGCGCGAGGCGCTGTCGCGGCTGACCTCGGAGGGGCTGGTGCTGGCCGAGGCGAACAAGGGCTATCGGGTGGCGCCGATCACCCGCGTCGAGCTGGAGGATCTGACCGCGACCCGGATCATGATCGAATGCGCCTGCCTGAAGGATGCGATCGCGCATGGCGACCTGAAATGGGAATCCGAAATCGTGTCCAGCCTTTACGAGCTGTCGCGGATCGGGCTGGAGAATCCTTCGGATCCCGGCGGGGTCAGCGCGGCCTGGGCCGAGGCGCATCAGCGCTTTCACCATGCGCTGGTGGCGGCCTGCCAAAGTGCCTGGCTGATGCGGATCCGCGAAATGCTCTATGTGCAATCCGAACGCTATCGCAGCGCCACGGTGCCGCTGGACCGCAGCCAGCGGGATCTGCATGCCGAACACAAGGCCATCGCGGATGCCGCCATTGCCCGCGACCCGGCGACGGCCGGTGCGGCCATGGCCGAGCATCTGTCGCTGACGACCCGCATCCTGCTCGATTCGAACCTGGTCGAGGATTTCGAGGAAAGGCTGAAGCGGGCCTGAGCCAAGCCCGCCCATCTTTCGCTTGCCTGAGGGTCAGGCGCTGGCCGCCATGTGCGGTTCGGGCACATCGTCCGTCGCCAGCAGGCCGACCTGACGCGCCTGCCGGTCCAGTTCGGCCAGGACCCGGTCCAGACCTGCCGCATCGGCGGCACCGCCGAACAGATACAGGTCCGGCCGCACCAGCATGGCGTTCAGGCCGCGTTCGCGCATGAAGGGCAGGATCTGGCCCTGCGTGTCGGCAACCTCGCCGTCGGTGGCGCAGGTCCTGCCGGCGACGGTCACGACGGTCGCGCCCAGCCTCTCCAGCGTCCGGCGGCTGGCGGGATCAAGGTCGGCCAGCGTCAACTCGCGGGTCAGGATCAGCACCAGTCCGGGCGCGACCAGCGTATCGAAACGCCCGGTTCGGCGATTCAGGCGAACGGTGCCATGCGGCGACAGCTCGCCGGCCGGGGCCAGCACCGCGCCCTGCGCATCGCGGGCCAGAAACCCGTCGGTCAGGATCGGGAAGGGCGGCGGGGGCGGGGCCTCGCCCGACAGGAACATCCGGTCGCGTTCGGCCGCCGCGTCCTTGTCGGGAATGCAGATGATCGAACCCAGGAACATCGACGCCTTGATGATGTCGGTGACATGGGGCAGCCGCTCGGCCTGGTATGTGTCCAGCAGCGCCGGATCGGCCGCGCCGCTCAGCACGCTGTCCAGCTTCCAGCCGAGGTTCCAGACATCGCGCAGCCCGGCGCACATGCCCTGGCCCATGAACGGCGGCATCACATGCGCGGCGTCGCCCGCCAGAAGGATGCGCCCGTCGCGCCATCTGTCCGCCACCAGAGAGCGGAAGGTATAGAGCGCATGGCGCACCAGCCGGCCCTGTTCGGGCTTGATCCAGTCGCCCAGCAGCTCCTGGACCTTGGCGGTCTCGACCATCTCCTCGCGCGTCTCGTGGGGCAGGCGCATGAATTCCCAGCGCCGGCAGATCTGGCCGTTCTCGATCCCGCCCGGCACGATGGTGGTCGGGCGTTCGGGATTGCAATATTGCCCGCATTCGATCAGCCCCAGATCGCGCGCCGTCAGCCCGTCGTTCAGCACGAAATCCACCACCAGCCAGTCGGCCTCGAAGCCCAGGTCGCTGCGGGTGATCCCCAGCGTTTCGCGCACGAAGCTGTTGGCGCCGTCGATGCCGATCACATAGCGGGCGGTATGGTCGCGCTCGGCGCCGGTGGCGGTGTCGCGGATGCGGACCACGACATGATCGTCATGCTGGGTGATCGCCATGCATTCCTGTTCGAAATGCAGCGCGATATTGGTGCGGCGCTTGGCCTCGGCATCCAGCTCGCGCTCCAGCGACGGCTGGTGGACGAAATTGACCTCGGTGCCGCCCGAAACCGAGCCGGCGGTCCAGTCGATCGAGATCAGCTCCTGCCACTCGGCGTTGAACCAGCGATAGACGGGCGCAGGCTCGGTCACCCTGTCGGCGATGGGGCCGAGGCCGCCGGCATGCATGACCCGGAAGATCTCGTGGTCGATGCAGACGGCACGGGGCAGCGGAAAAATCTCGCCGAACCGCTCGAACACGCCGACCCGCCAGCCCAGGCGATCCAGCAGCAGGGCCGAAAACTTGCTGACAGGGCCGTAGCCGATCTGGATGACATCGAAATCCGTCTGCGACACGCGTGGCTTCATGGTTTCCTCCCCCATTGGCCCGGTCAGTATCGCGACAGTTAATGTATCTGTCAATAAATAATATATTATACTTGTGTTGCTTTGCCTGGTTCGCCCGTCTCTCGCGGCGTCCGGGCGTGAGCCGTAAACTTTGCCTATGCCGGCCTGGATGCGGTCATGACGGCAGCGGCCCAGGCGCCGCTGCCGGCGGGCAGGTCAGTACTGCCGCTCGAGGCGCTCCGCGCGGGCCACGTAGTCGATCCAGCCGGCAGCGACCTCCGCGTCCAGGGCCAGCAGGCGTTCGTATTCCGACCGGTTGTGCGATATGGCGGCGTCGATGTCGGCCTGCGTGAGCGGCGCTTCCCAATCGGCGGCGGCCCGGGGCTGCTCCTCCTCCGTCATCGTCGCCGCGCGTTGGCCCATCCGCGACGGGCGGCCCTTGGATCGGGACAAGTATAAAAGACAGAAAATCACGGCTGGCAACAAGGGAAACGGGGCCGGCGCACTGCAGCGCGGGAAAGGAAAGGGATGGCTCTAGTCGGGCGGCGGTCGCAACTCTTCTCGCAGGCCACTCTTCCACGACTAATCAGTCGGTTCTGAACAACGCGGTTATGCCGCGCGGGGCGTCCGAAGTGATCCGTCAGCGCCCCCGATGATGGCGCGGATGAAGCGGATGACGAGAGCCCAAAGAGCCCTGATATGGGCGAAGATCTTTCGGATATTGTGGCCGCAGGCGCAGAGCACGGCGAAGATGGCATCGCCGATCCGGCCCTTGAGGGGACATCTGGTCAACCGCCCGTCCGATTTCATGTGCCCGATTTCGGGTTCGATGGCGCTGCGTCGCTTGAGGAGCTTCGCCCGCGCCGGTGTAATACCGCGCCGCTGACGGCTGATCAGGACCTGGGCGATCTCTGCGCCATGTCCGCGACAACCGCGGTCCACGACGGCCAGGCTGGGCCTCGTGTCAGTCAGGATCTCGACCTGCTCCAGCGCTGGCGCCAGGGTGTGGCCGTCATAAGGATTGCCCGGAAAGCTGCGGGCGCCCACCACGAAGCCGCCGTCAAGGGTGGTGGCAAGGCTGACCTTGGTGCCGAATTCGTAGCGCACCCGTGCCTTGCCCTTGGAGATGCGATCGACCTCGGGCTCGTGCAGGGAATAGATCTTGTCGCGGCTCTTCGGTCCCTGCTCCAGCAGGCGGCCGACCAGCCAGAGGGCGTCCAGAACCCTCTCGCGCAAGGGGCTCGGTGGGATTTCCTGCAGGTGGCGGCGCAGATCGCGGCGCACCCGGCCGACATGACCCCTGAGCTGGCGCAGCGCCTTGCGCATGCGTTTGAACTGACGGGCATGGGCGTAACGGCCGACCTGGACCGCCAGGCGCGGCGCAAGGCGGGCGTAGCTTTCGATCCCGGCCTGCTTCGCCAGGCCCACCAGCAGGGGCCGGGGCCGCTCGTAAAGACGGGCGTCTGTCGGATGGGCGATGTTCTTCTCCATCACCGTCGTATCGACGGCCACCCGTTTCAGGGCATTGTCGGTGATCGTCCCCGAGAAGCGCCCGGCTTCGATGGTCTTGGTCAGAGGCCATTCTACGCCTTCTTCACCGATCCGCTTGCGCCAGCGCACCAGCGATGAGGGATCAATCGGCGGGCGGTGCTGAAAGAAGGTCTCACCGGTGAAATGCTGATCATATGGGTTTCCACCCAGCGGGCAACAACCGCCTCGTCCGACAGCTTGAAGGCGTGCTGCAGATACATCAGCCCGGCGACCAGGCGTGGCGATGTTGCCGGGCGGCCCGTCGTCGAGGGGAAGAGCCCGGCCCATTCCCGCGCGAAGCACTCCCAATCGATCAGAGCTGCAAGCTTCACCAGCTCATGGCGCAGATCGATCATGTCCACCAGTCGGGGACGTAGAAGGTCATCCTGTTCGGGCGCGCGGGATTGGGGCTTCATGGATGATCGGAATTTGCAGGGTTTCTGGGGCCAGATTACGAAACCCTGCAACCCAGTGCCAACAAAACAGACCGATCTTCGCATAATATCAAGACGTTGCACGTTGCTCAGGGGCGACTATGGAGGGCGCGGGTGCGCTGCAAGAAGGAAAGCACAAGACGCGCATCCCTCCTGGTGCGGAGATCATAAAAAGAGATTTCTATCTGGACGACATGATGTGCGGCTGCAGTGAAAGGCTGAAGCCCATTAGGTCATGTTGACAAATGGCGCAGCCATAGCCTGATGCAGGGCACATCGACGAACCCGAGGAAACTGTCTGCGGTTTTATCGTAGCGGGTTGCCAGCCGCCGGCTGTTCTTGAGCTTGTCGAGTGAGCCCGTGAACGCCACCGGTTCGAGAGAACGGGCGAACGCGCTCGACCATGTTCCGCAGCGTGTAGATGGTCATGTCGACGGCCTTGCGTACCTTGTTCTTGCGCATCGGTATCATCGGCAGGGCGTTGCGGTTCTCGATATCTTCTCGAATTTTATCAGAGCCATGGCCCCTGTCAGCGACCAGAACGGCGGGCTGCGGCAGGTTGTCGGCCATCACCAGGTCATAGCCGGTGTAGTCGGAATCCTGTCCCAGCGTGATCTCGGTTCTCATCGGGAGGCCAGCGCCGTTGACGCGGAGATGGATCTTGGTCGAGAAGTGGAAGGTGGTCCAGAAAACGATCCGGCGGATCGTTTTCCCACCGGACGCTCTCGAACGGCC
>NZ_QNRC01000029.1 GCF_003709565.1 Paracoccus sigandri
GACTTGGCCGGCAATTTTGTATTGGAGGATTTGGGCTTCATCTTCGTTCCTTCGTCACTACGACGAAGCCCAAATCCTCCTTAAATCACAACCTCAAATCTGTGCCATGGGCGCTGACGGGGGACAGTCCTGCTCGCGATTGTGATACCAGACATTCCATTCATCAAAACAGATATAGACGTCGTTCTTGGCGCGCTTCTTGGCCTTGACGAAATCGATTACCCCGCCGATCGTCTGAATGTAGCGGCCCGTCTCGTCTATTTTGGCAAGATAGTTCAGTATGTTGTGACTGCTGTTGCCGAAATACTTGTGTAATGAGATGTAGTCGACGTTCTCGTAGCATTCGTCGAGAACCTGCCGCTCCCATTCCGGATACGTCGCCATCTGGTCGTTGGAAGAGCCGCAGACGATTGTCTCGATGCCCTTCCCGAAGGCCTTCACGGCTTTCGAGGTTTCATCGGCCAGGCGACCGTATTCCTTGGCTTCCTTATGGCCGATTTGCCAAGGGCCGTCCATCTCGTTGCCCAGGCACCACATCTTGACGTTATAGGGGTCCGCGACCCCGTGCTGACGGCGCAGGTCGCTCCAGTAGGTGCCCGATGGGTGATTGCAATATTCGACGAAGTTGCGCGCCTCCTCGATGTTGCGCGTGCCGAGGTTGACGGCCAGCATCATCTCGATTCCGGCATCCTTCGCCCAGCCCGCGAACTCGTTGATCCCGACTTGGTTAGTCTCGCGCGAGCGCCAGGCGAGGTCCAACCGCACCGGGCGCTGGTCCTTCGGGCCGACCCCGTCCTCCCACTTGTAAGCCGAGACGAAGTTGCCGCCCGGGTAGCGTATCGCCGGAATGCTAAGGCCGCGGACCAATTCGAGCACGTCCTGGCGGAAGCCCTGCGCGTTTGCAGTGGGGTGATCAGGCTCATAGATGCCAGTGTAGATCGCGCGTCCCATGTGCTCGATGAACGCCGAGTATAAGCGGTCGTCGATGTGGGCGATAGTGAAATCCCGGTGGATTGTTGCGCGGATCTTCACATGTCCCTCCCTCGGATCTGTCCGGAGAAAGGTACGGGCGCCACTCATTATCAATCAATTGATTTCATCGCCAAACCACTTATCGGAATTGGTAACCTTCTCTCGTTCCAGCAGCGTTTTGACCAGAGCGAGCATCTGCTCCGCCCCTGCAGACAGGCTGCGGTCGCGCGGACGCAGGATGTGATAAGGCTCGATGACAATCGAATTGTGGGTCTTCAGCAGGACTAGGTCGGCCGAAAAGGGGGGCTTCAGCAGCAGGTCCGCGACTTCTTGGGTGACCGCTGCGATGACATTGGAATCGCGCAGCAGCGCCATGATAGCGACGACCGAGGCAGTTTCAATCAGGTTCAGTGGCAAGTCGACGCCCTCCTCACGGAAGGCGATCTCGATCGCGTGCCGAATCGGGGCGCCGTGCTCCTGCATGGTCCACGGATGGTCTGCGATCTCCGCCAGCAGCAAATGATCGCGCCGGGCCAGTTCGTGCCGGCGGTGAACCATAAGCAGCACTTCCTCGTCTCGTGCTGGCGATACGTCGAAATCTCCTGCATTGGCGCCGCGCTCCAGCCGAGAGACCGCAAAATCGTATTCGCCTCGTTCAAGCCCCCACATCAGCCTTGACGAGGACGACACATCCAGAGAGACTTTCAACAGCGGAGCCTTCCGCTTCAGCTGCAGGATGGCGGGAATCACGGCTGCAAGCGCCGCGCCCGTCACTGCGCCGATCCGCACCGACCCTGCCGTCCCTTCGTGATGCGCCGCGAAGTCATGCGCCATCTGGTCGATGTTGTGGACGACCTTTAAAGCGTGGTGCCCCAGCACCTTACCGGATGCCGTGGGTTTCATGCCTCTTGCATCCCGTTCGAACAGCGCGACGCCCAGCTTGACCTCAATCTCGGTCAGCATCCGTGAGGCAGCGGGCACCGTCATGCCGCAGGCATCGGCGGCAAGCCGAAGTTTCCCGAGCCGTCCGATCGCCGCGATCAGGCGAAGCTGAACCGGTCTTAGTGATCTGAGATAGAGGTTCACTGCTGCGACTCCCTATGTGAGGTGGGCGATGATGGCCTGTCACGCTTTACCTATAAGATCTGGAACAGGTCGCTGAAATAGACATAGCGCTGCTGGAATAGTTTCCGTTTGTGAACGGGAGTGCGAATTGAGTGTTGAACGGCGTGGAACAACGTCCTGGCGCAGATTTGGTGCAGTTGAGCTGCTGAGGGCTTTCATTTGGGCCTTCTAAGGAGGCTGCCGCTGGAGACATGGTTTTCGCGACGAGATTTGCTGCCCGCAGGGCTTACGGTCAATCAGGTTGAGCTTGATCCGCCCGGGTCTTGCCCCCATTTTATCGGACACTCAGGCGATTGCGGTTTGAGCTGCGATGAACTCGCGTGGCGAGCGCATTTTCAGCCCAGAGTGCGGGTGGCTTGCATTATAATCCTCGATCCAGGAGCCGAACAATCTGACCTGCCCCCCGGTCGTCCCTCGCCGTGATGTAGAGTCCTTGGGGTTGATATTGGTCGGTTTCGGGTTGGGCGAGGGTCGGGCGCGGAGCCCCCAGTTTGCTCAATCGCCCTGCGCGCTTCTGCCGGGGTCTGGTTGCCGAGCGAGGAATGCGGCCTGACGTGGTCGTAGTCGTAGCGCCAGAGGGCCAGCTTTCGGCGGGCATCGGCCAGGCTTTCGCAGATCTCCTCGTTGAGGCATTCGTCGCGCAGGCTGCCATTGAATGACTCAATGCAGCCATTTTGCTGGGGCTTGCCCGGATCGATATAATGCCATTCGACGCCGTTCTCGTTGGCCCACTTCAGGATCGCCTTAGCGAGATTAGACCTCCCTGCGCCGTTGCCGCCCATTTCGGTTGGTTCACCTGACATCTGAAAACGTGCATTCTCGTGCGTTTCAGTGTCATGAAGCGAGCCGGATGATGTCGGCGGTCAACGCCTCTTCATCTGCACGGCCGCAAGGCTTCTTGCGCTGGGTCGAGCGATGCTGGCCGAGAACCTTGCAGGCAAACCGCTCCGAGACGGAGAACTTTGCCATGACATGGTCAACGCAGCGACGACGACGGGCGGGGCTCAATAGTTTCCCGAGGCAGCCTCTTTCAGAATCAGCTTCTCGAGCGTCAGGTCCGACACAGCCTTGCGCAGACGGTCGTTCTCTTTCTCGAGCTCCTTCAGCCGCTTCACCTGGTCACCCTTCAGGCCGCCGAACTCCTTGCGCCACCGATAGTACGTGAACTGCGTCACGCCGATCGTGCGAACCGCCTCGCCAACCGATCTTCCTTGCGACAGCAGAACATCGACCTGGCGCAGCTTCGCGACGATCTCTTCGGGCTTATGCTTCTTCTGGGGCATTCCAACGTCCTCTCCAGCGGCTCAATAGCCTACTTCAGGGAGGACCACTTTTCAGGGGGCAGACCACAAAAACGGGTCATTTTATATTCGGACAAATAGATAATGAGGGGATGGTTTGTGCGAGGCGGGAATACCGCTAAGCTGCAGCGGGGCGGGGGCGCTCGTGCGTTTTCCACGCTGCAGCTAGGTGCACATGGCACGGCTGCATCGCCGTTGACCTGCCCGCCGAACGAGAAGGCCACCGACTGCCCCCGCTAAGTCAGCTAAGCTGACTTGCGGCCAGCAAGCCGGAGGCTCACCCCACACGCGGCGGGCGCGAAATGTTCCGCGCTCCATAGGAGGCTCACAGGGGGGCGCTCGGCCACTACAGCGACGTGCGTGTATGGTGCCTGTGTGCTGCCTCAGATCGCTCTTGAGTGGCTGTCTGAGCGTGTGCGAATCGATTGGGAGGGGAGGTGCAGCGGGGCCACTTTTGCCACGTTTTTGCCATGCATTTCTTGTGACAATACCCGAAAACCCCCGGAAAAAGGCACAAGCGCCGCTATCCGGGGGTGGAGGAAAAGGGAGGCTTGGATTGCCTATAACCCTGTGTTTCCTAGTCTTTTTTCTGTCTTGGCTATCTTGGGAAAATGGTGCCCGGAGGCGGATTCGAACCACCGACACGCGGATTTTCAATCCGCTGCTCTACCAACTGAGCTATCCGGGCGCCGTTTCAGCCGATCTCGGCTGCCTGCGTGGAGCGCTGTTTACGGGCAGTGCCTGCGACTGTCCAGCCCGAATCGATGAAAAATCAGTGCGGCTTGTCGTCGTCCTCGGAAGGCACGTCGTCCAGCGGCGGGCCGGGGATCACATATTCCCCGCGCAGCCAGCGCGCGAGGTCGATATCAGCGCAGCGTTTCGAGCAGAACGGACGATAGGCCGCCGCCGAGGGCTTGTTGCAGATCGGGCAGGCCATCAGGCGCCCCCGGCCAGCAGCATCGCCAGCGGCGCGCGGTCGCGCTTGCGGCTGATCTCGTAAAGGCCCATCGCGGTCCAGCCGATCAGCGTGGTCTCGCTGGCGTCGCCCTTGAAGGCCGCGCGCAGGACCTGGTCCAGCGTCGCCCGGTCGCGCTTGGGCATGGGGGCGAAGTCGATCACGACCTGGCCGCCCAGGCCGCGCAGCCGCAATTGCCGGGGCAGGTCGCGCGCCAGGGCGATATTGGCCTTCAGCGCCGCGGCGGGCGAGCTGTCGCTGCCGGTATTCACGTCGATCGCGACCAGCGCGCGCGTGGCCTCGATCGCGGCCGAGCCGCCGCCGGGCAGGGCGACCAGCGGCGAGGCGAGCCGGTCGATGGCGTCGCCGACACCGTGCAGATCGAAGCTGTCCTCGCCTTCCTCGACGGCGTCCGGGGCGGGGTCGGCCCATTCGGTCCAGGCCAGCTCCCACGGCGTCGGCGCGTCCAGCAGCAACTCGGGCGGGCCCTGGTCCTCGGGCAGGATGCGGTCGGCCAGTTCCAGCAGCGGCATCAGGTCCGCCAGGATCTCCGCGTCATCGGCGGCTTCGGCGGCGCTGCGCAGGATCAGGCCGAATTCGCGGCCCGCCAAGGCGTCGCTGCCCAGCCGGGCCAGCGCCTCGCGCGTCTCGCTGTCGCGGATCCGGCGCGAGACATTGACGCCCGGCGCCCCCGGCGTCACCAGCGCATGGCGGCCCCGGAACAGCAGGCGGCCGCTCAGCGGGATCGCCTTGCCGGGCTCGGCCACGCCGCTGACCTGGACCAGCAGCGGCTGCCCCTCGCGCAGGCCCGAGCGGTCGCGCAGGAAGCCGCGCTGGCCATCGGGCAGGCGCAGGAAGACCCCGCCCTGGCCCTTCATCAGCCGTTCGGTCACGCCGCGGCAGATCGCGCCGGGGGCCAGCGGGGTGATCGCCGCCGGATCGACCAGCAGATCCTCCAGCTGGCCATCGACCATCAGCGCGGCGGCTTCGCGGGGGCCGATGCGGCCCAGGATGACCTGGCGTCCCTTCATGTGGTGCCTCCGGTAATGCCGATCGCGGCCAGCATGGCGGCGGTTTCCGACAGCGGCAAGCCGACCACGGCCGAGAACGAGCCCTGGATCCAGGGGATGAAGGCCGCCGCCGCGCCCTGGATCGCATAGCCGCCGGCCTTGCCCTGCCAGTCGCCGGCATCGAGATAGGCGTCAAGCGCGGCCGCGTCGATGGGGCGCATGCGGACCTGGGTTTCCACCAGCCGCACCCGGCTGCGGCCCCCATGGCGCAGGGCGATGGCGGTCAGCACGCGGTGGCGGCGCCCGGACATCAGGCGCATGAAGGCCGCGGCCTCGTCCCGGTCGGCGGGCTTGCCGAGGATCCGCCGACCGACCGCGACCGTGGTGTCGGCGGTCAGCAGCGCCTCGTCTTCCGCAAGGGGGATCGCCTCGGCCTTTTCCAGCGCCATGCGGCGCACATAGTCGCGCGGCGTCTCGGCCTTTTGCGGGGTCTCATCGATATCGGCGGGGCGCAGCGCGTCGGGGCACAGGCCGATCTGGGCCAGAAGCTCCAGCCGGCGCGGGCTGGCCGAACCGAGGATCAGCCGGGGGGGCGCGGTTTGGGTCATGCGGAAAGTCCGGCGCCAGGCGCGCCGGTCTTACTTGAAGCGGTAATTGATACGCCCCTTGGTCAGGTCATAGGTATTCATTTCGACCTGCACCTTGTCGCCGGCCAGAACGCGGATGCGGTTCTTGCGCATCTTGCCTGCCATATGCGCGATGATCTCATGGCCGTTTTCCAGCTCGACCCTGAACGTCGCATTCGGCAGGAGTTCCTTCACGACGCCGGGGAATTCGAGCATTTCTTCCTTGGCCATGATCACTCCATAGTGGGCGCCCCGCAAGATTCGGGACCGCTGTTAAATGCGTCGGGCAGGCGATGAATTCAAGGGAAAACCGCCCGCCGGCGGGCTTCAGACCCCTGATCCGCGGCGGAAAAGCCGCGCCGCGTCATTCGGGCAGGCTCCGCAGGTCGGGTTCGGGCGCCGGGGTGCCGGTCGCATCGGGCGGCGCGCGGAACGGGTCGGGGCGGGCCAGGTCCTCGATCGGCAGGTGATGGCGGTAGGGGCGGCCTTCCTCGGGCGGCGCCGGGTCGTCCTGCGGCTGGCTGCCGGCATCGGGGCCCTGCAGGCGGATCGCGTGGCAGCCGTCGGCCTCGCCCAGCTTGCCATGGGCAAGCACCTGGCCGCAGGGGGTTTCCAGCCGGGTATCGGCAAGGCTGACCCGCGGCAGCGCCAGAATCCTGCCGGGCGCCAGCGCGCGCAATTCGCCAAGCGAGATCCGGCGGCGGCAGAGGATGCCGACCAGCTCGACCGGCGCCTCGCGGACATTGGCGGCGAGGGTCGGGCGGGGCAGGGGCTCGGCCGGAACGGGTGCGGGATCGGTTGCGGGCGCCGGCTGGGGCGCGGCCGGCCGGACAGCGGGGGCGGGGCGGCCCGAGGGGCCGGGCTGGGGCAGGGCGATGAGGATCCGCGCCTCGCGCCCCTGCGGGCCGCCCAGCCGCAGATCCATCGCCATGCTGCGGAAGGGGCGGTCGTCCAGCATCAGCGCCAGCGGGCGCGGATCGTCCAGGTAGCTGGCATAGCGATAGCCCGCCCAGCCCTCGAATCCGTCGATCCCGTCCAGTTCCTGCGCGATCTCGGCCATCAGCGCATTGACGAAATCGGCGCAGAGCATGGCGTCGCTGCGGGTCGGGCGGCGGCGTTCGGCGGGGCGCCCGGTGATGCGGCCAAGGGTCTGCACCTCGATCAGCGCGGTGACGGCCTCGGGCGACAGGGCCATGACGCCCAGGGCCTCGCCCGGACCTTCCAGAACGGCCAGCAGCGCCGGGTCGGGCAGCAGTTCGGGCAATTCGGCCAGCGACAGGGCGCCCGGCGCGATGGCGGTCGGCTGCACCTCCAGCCCGTAGAGCCGGTCGGCCGCGCGGCCGATCGCGATGGCCGCGGCCTTGGCCGGGGTCGGCGGCGCCGGCTGCGGCAATTGCGGCGGGCGGCCGGCGTCTTCCTCTGCGGCAAGCCGCGCGGCCAGCAGGCGCCGCAGCACCCCGCCGCCCGGCATGGCCCCGTTCCGTTCCGCCCCTGACCCGAATTCCGACATCGCCAACCCGATTCGCCATTGATGTGAACAAACTGGCAAAGACAGGTTAAGAAATGCCTTATGCCTGGCCTTCGGGCGGCGCGACGCGCCCGCGCCCGACCGGCGGGCGCGCGGGCAGGCTGATGCGGAAGGCCGCCCCGCCCTGGCCGGGCAGGTAGGAAATCTCGCCGCCCAAGGACAGCATGATCTCGCGGCAGATGGCCAGGCCCAGCCCGGCGCCGCCCGCCCGCGCCGGATCGTTCAGCCGCGAGAACTTCTCGAAGATCAGCGCCTGCTGGCCCGCATCGATGCCCGAGCCGTTGTCGACGATGTCGATCTGCGTGCCCGCCCCGTCGCGGCGGGTGACGCGGATTCTCAGCCAGGGGCGCTCGGCATCGCAATATTTGCGGGAATTGGCGATCACGTTGATCAGCACCTGCAGCAGCCGGTCGGCATCGGTGATCACCGGCACATGTTCCGAGATCGGGTCGCGGTCGATGCCGAAGACGCGCTCGGGGCGGGTGGCCGAGGCGGCGGTCAGCGCCCGGCCGATCAGGTCGTGGAGATTGCTGGCCGAGACGCTCAGCTGCGCCTGGCCGCTTTCCAGCACCGAGATGTCCAGCAGATTGTCCAGCAGCCGGGTCAGCCGCCCGGCCTCCTCGTGGATGATCCCGGCGAACTTGCGGCGTTCCTCGTCGGTCAGGTCCGGTTCGCTGAGGAATTCCGAAAACGCCCGGATCGAGGTCATCGGCGTGCGCAATTCATGGCTGATCTGGTCCAGGAAGGCGTCCTTCTGCACCGACAGCGCGGTCAGCTTCTCGTTCGCCTCGCGCAGCTGGCGGGCGGTGCGGGCCAGCTCGATCGAGGCGTTTTCCAGCCGCTGGGTCTCCTCCTTGGCGCGCTGCGCCTCGTCGGCGACCTGCATCAGGTCGGCGACGGTCAGCGAGGTGCGCCCGGCGGCGCGTTCCACCATGGCATGGGCCGTGGCCGAGCCGATCGAGCCCGCCAGCCGCCGCTCCAGCCGGGTCAGGAAGCGCGGCGTCAGGTCGGGCAGATAGCCGGACTTGCCCTGGGCGGCGGCCTCGGCGCGGAAGAACAGCAGCGCCGGATCCGGCCCCCAGACCCGCCGCGCCATGGCCAGCAGCGGCTCGGCCCGGTCGTCGCCGCGCGCAAGCGAGCTGTTGCGGGGCGGCTCGACGGCGCTGACGAAGGACAGGCCCTGCAGCCGCTCGACCGGGTCGGGAAACCAGAAGATCGAGCAGGTGACGAAGGCCAGGCTGTTCACGGCCAGGGTGATGAAGATGCTGAAGGCCAGCGGATCGACGCCCTCGGGCAAGGGCGGCGGGCTGCCGATGCCGAGCGAGGGCAGATAGACGATCACCAGCCACAGAAGGAAGCCCGAACCGACCCCGGCATAGGCGCCGAAGCGGTTGGCGCCGCGCCACAGCAGCCCGCCGATCATCGCGGGCAGCACCTGCGCCACGCCGGTGAAGGCCACCAGCCCCATCGCCGCCAGCGCCGTCGAGCCGCCCGAGGCCTCGTGATAGACCCAGCCCGCGCCGACCATGGCCAGGATCGCCAGGCGGCGGGAATTCAGCACCAGCCCGCGCAGGTCCTCGGTCTCCTCGTCGGCGGGGCGCTTGCGCAGCGCCAGCCAGACCGGCGTCAGCCAGTGGTTCGAGATCATCGTGGCCAGCGCGATGGCGCTGACGACGACCATCGAGGTCGCGGCGGAAAAGCCGCCCAGGAAGACCAGCAGCGCCAGCATGTCCTGCCCGGCCGCATCCGGCAGGGTCAGCACATAGAGGTCGGGATTGGCGTCGGCGGGCATCAGCTCGTGGCCCATGACCGCGATGGGCAGCACGAACAGCGACATGGCGAACAGATAGGCCGGGAAGGCCCAGCCGGCCATGCGCAGCCGGTCCTCGTCGGCGGCCTCGATCACCATCACCTGGAACATGCGCGGCAGCGTCAGGATGGCGGCGGCCGAGACGATGTTCAGCGCCGTCCAGCGGTCGGGCCGCAGCTGCCAGCCCTCGGCATTGGCCGGGTCCTGCGCCGCCCTGGCGATCCGGGCGATGATGTCGGCGGGGCCGTCGGCCAGCCCCCAGACGACGAAGACGCCAAGCGCCAGGAAGGCCAGCAGCTTGACCACGGCCTCCAGCGCGATGGCGGTGACGACGCCGTGGTGGCGCTCGTCCGCGGCCAGGTTGCGGGTGCCGAACAGGATGGTGAACAGCGCCAGCCCCACGGCCACCCACAGCGCCGTGCCGCCGACGGCGCCGTTGTCCTCGGGACGGGCGGTGGCGAAGACCTCGAAGGACAGGCGCACCGATTGCAGCTGCAGCGCGATATAGGGCGTGGCCGCCAGAACCCCGATCAGCGTGACCAGCGCGGCCAGCGGGTTCGACTTGCCGAACCGCGCCGAGACCAGGTCGGCGATCGAGGTGACGTGATGGGTCCGCGCGACCCGCACCAGCCGGCGCAGCCCCCACCAGGACCCCGCGAAGACGATGGTCGGCCCCAGGTAGATCGTGGCGAATTCCAGCCCCGAGCGGCTGGCGTAACCGACCGCGCCATAGAAGGTCCAGGCCGAGCAATAGACCGACAGCGACAGCGTGTAGACCAGCGGATGGTCCAGCCAGCGCACCCGCCCGCGCGCCGCCGCCCGGTCGGCCCAGAAGGCCACCGCGAACATCAGCGCGACATAGGCCAGGCAGCCCGCGACCAGCGTCTCAAAGGGCATCGGGCGGGTCCTGGTCGGGATCGGATCGCGCCCCGGCGCGGCGGTCGGCACGGGCGGCCGCGCCGGGATGGCCCTGGCGATCGGCCTCGGGATCGGCGCGCGGATCGGCGGTGCCGATGGCGGCCTCGGCCCGGATCAGGGCGCGGTGCAGCAGCCAGATCAGCACGATCAGCACCGCCCAGAAGGCGAAGATCCAGATCACCCCCCCGGCCGAGGCGAAGGCGCGCGGCAGCCACCAGACCGGCAGCAGCAGCAAAAGCGCCGCCGCCACCGGCAGCACCCGCGCCGCATCCCCCAGCCGCCGCCGCCGGAACGAGGCGCGCTCCAGGAACAGCCGCCGTTCAGGCATCGCGGGTCTCGCGGGCTGCGATCGCGGTTGCGGGCAGCGTTCGGGGCGCCGTCATGCCAGCAGCTCCCGCACGACGCGGCGCAAGTCGTCGTTCGAGAAGGGCTTGGCCAGCAGCGCATCGGCCTTCTCGGCCAGCGGCTGGACGGCGGGCCCCTGTCCCCGCGCGGTCAGCATCAGCACCGGCGTCGCCGCCAGCCCGGCATCGGTGTCGGCGCGCAGCTCGGCCAGGATCTCGGCGCCCGAGCGGCCGGGCAGCATCAGGTCCAGGATCACCAGCCGCGGGCGGGCGGCGCGGATCCGCTGCATCGCGCCCTTGCCCTCGGGGTGAAGGCCGATCCGCCAGCCCTCGCGGGTCAGGATGAAGCGGACCGCCTCGGCAATATTCGTCTCGTCCTCGATCATCAGGATGTCGAGCTCTTGCGGCACGGGTCCTCTCCTCCCTGCGGCAGCCGGACCGTGGCGCGCCGCCTGTCGGACGATAATGTGCCGCAATGGAGCCCGCTGTCAAAGCCTGCCTTGGTCGAGGTCCGGCGATCCTTGCCCGAAGCTCAGCTGGTGGCCAGGATCGAGGGCTCCCTGCGTGCCGGGCACTGGCTGCGCGGGCAGATGCGGCAGGCCGGGCCGATGCGGATCACCGGGCCGCCCGAGGCGGCGGCGGCGGGCAGGATCAGCATCTGGGCGCGGGTCAGCACCGGGCCATCGATTCCCTCGGGCTGGCTGCGGGTCCCGTAGCTGATGGTGTGGAACCGGCCGCCGTCGGGCGCCTCCAGATACAGGCGGATCGCGGTCTGCGGCGCCGCCAGCGCCTGGAACAGCGGCCAGAGCGGGCAGGCATCGCCGGGCCGCGGCAGCGGAAAGCCCGGTGCCGGGCGGCGCAGCGTCAGCGCGCCCGAGCCGTCGCAGACCAGAAGCCCCGCGGTCTCGAACCCCGCCGGGCGCAAGGCGGCCAGGCGGCGCATGACCAGGTCCAGCGGCCGGGCCAGCAGCGCCGCGACCTGCAGCGGATCGCCCGCCGCGCGCCCCGCCGCCCCGGCCAGATCCTCGTCGGACAGGATCGCGGCCTCGGCCGCCATGCGGGCCTGGTGATCCCGCGCCATCGCCCGGCCCGCATCCGAGACCAGCGGCCCGCCCGGCGCCTCGATCTCGGGCGCGCCCGCCGCCAGCCAGGCCTCGACCTCCTCCTGCGGGGTGAAGATGGTGCCGTCGGCCTCGAAACTGTCCAGATAGGCGACCAGCGATTGCGCGGTCTGCGACAGGCGCAGGCTGTCCTCGTCCAGGTTGGCGTGGAAGCGGCGCCGCCAGTCGGGGGGGATCTCTCCCTCCTCGGCCAGGATCGAGGCGGTCGAGCGCAAGGCCGTCACCGCCGACAGCACCTCGTGCAGCGTGGCCAGCAGATAGGGGTCCTGCGTCATCCGGTCCGACAGGCCGACCAGTTGCCGCTCCAGCCCCTCGGCCCGGCGCGCGGTGGCGATCAGCACGCCCGCCCAGCCGGGAAAGCGGGCCAGGAACTCGGGCGCCTGCTCCAGCTCGGCGGGGCCGTCGGACAGGGCCTCGGGCAGCCGGGCGGCGGCCTCGCGCAGGGCGGCGATGCGGGCCTCCTCGCGGCCGGCGGCCAGTTCCTCGGCCGGCACATGCAGCACATCGGCCAGCCGGGTCATCAGCTCCTCGCCCACCGGGCGGCGGTTATGCTCGATCAGGTTCAGATAGGCCGGCGAAATTCCCACCTCGCGCGCGACATCGGCCTGCCGCCGCGACAGCGCCAGGCGGCGTTCGCGGATGCGGGTTCCGGTCAGGACACGGGTGGCGCTGCGCTGCTTCATGGCGGCCATGAAACCCGGCCGGCCCCCCGCAGGCAAGCGCCTTCCGCCCCGCCGCAAGCCCGCATTTTCATCTTGGCCGAAATATCCTCGGGGGAGTCCCGCAGGGACGGGGGCGGAAGCCCCCGGCGAGGCTGCCGCGCAGCGCCCCGGCTAGACCGCGATCCCGTGCCGCCCGGCCAGGTCGGTGAAGAACTGCCAGGCCACCCGGCCCGAGCGCCCGCCGCGCGTGGCCTGCCATTCGATCGCCTCGGCACGCAGCACCGCCGGATCGATCCGCAGGTCGTAGGCGGCGCAATAGCCGTCGATCATCGCCAGGAACTCGTCCTGCGAACAGGGATGGAAGCCCAGCCACAGCCCGAAGCGGTCCGACAGCGACACCTTCTCCTCGACCGCCTCGCCGGGATGGATCGCGGTCGACCGCTCGTTGTCGATCATGTCGCGCGGCATCAGGTGGCGCCGGTTCGAGGTGGCATAGAGGATCACGTTCGCGGGCCGGCCGCTGATCCCGCCATCCAGCACCGCCTTCAGCGACTTGTATTGCGTGTCGTCATGGCTGAAGGACAGGTCGTCCGAGAACAGCAGGAAGCGATGCTCCTTCGCCCGGCCCAGGATCGCCAGCAGCCGGTCGACCGAATCCAGGTCGTCGCGCGCGATCTCGACCAGCACCAGCGGCAGGCCCTGGGCCACGGCCTCGGCATGGACCGCCTTGACCAGCGAGGATTTCCCCATACCCCGCGCGCCCCACAGAAGCGCGTTGTTCGCGCCGAAGCCGCGGGCGAATTGCAGCGTGTTGGCCAGCAGCGTGTCCTTGGCGCGCTCGATGCCGATCAGCTGCACCAGATCGACGCGGGCGACGGTCTCGACCGGCTCCAGCCGGTCGGGATCGGGATGCCAGACATAGGCGCCGGCCTCGGAGAAGCTGGGCGCGGGCGCGGGCGGCGGGGCCAGCCGCTCCAGCGCGGCGGCGATGCGTTCCAGCGGATCGGTCGCGGGATTGTCGAAGGTCATTTCGCCGCTTCCTCGGTTTCCTCGTCCTCTTCCCACAAGCCCTGCGCGCGCAGTTCCGCCTCGCGGCGCTTCTCGATCCGCCGGACAAGCTGGATCGAGACCTCGTAAAGCGCATAGACGACGCTGAACAGCACGATCTGGCTGACGACATCGGGCGGCGTGGCGATGGCCGCCAGCACCAGGATCCCGACCACCGCATAGCGGCGCACCGAGGCCAGGCCGGACGAGGAAACCAGCCCCGCCTTGCCCAGCAGCGTCAGCGCCACCGGCAGCTGGAACGACAGGCCGAAGGCCAGCAGGAACTTGATCGTCAGGTTCAGGTATTCCTGCATCGAGCCCTGGAAGGCGATGCCCGCCACGTTCCCGGTCGCCGTCACCTCGTCCGGGGTTGCCACGACCGGGGCCTGCTGGAAGCCCAGGAAGAAATTGTAGGCCATCGGCAGGATGACGTAATAGGCGAAGGCCGCGCCGATCGCGAACATCACCGGCGAGGCGATCAGGAAGGGCAAAAACGCCGCCTTTTCCGACCGGTACAGCCCCGGCGCCACGAAGCGCCACAGCTGATAGCCGATCACCGGGAAGGCCAGTACGAAGCCGCCGAAGAAAGAGATGTTGATCGCGGTGAAGAAGCCTTCCTGCAGCTTGATGATCTGCAGCTGGCAGTTCTGCCCGCGCGCATCCAGCGCCGCGCAGATCGGCTGGGTCAGGATGTTGTAGATCGGCTTCCAGACCGTATAGCACAGCACCATGGCGATGATGAAAGCCAGCATCGACCAGATGATGCGGCTGCGCAGCTCGGCCAGATGTTCGATCAGCGGGGCAGAGCTGTCGTCAAGCTCTTCTTCCTGTGCGGGTTTCTTGGCCAAGTCAGCGGTCTTTCATGTCCGAACGGCGCACGGCACGGATGCGGCGGCCGGTTCCTGCGTCGCCCGTTTGCGTGCCCGCTGTCCCCGTGCCCGCTGTCCCGGTGCTGGCGGGTCCTGTGCCGCCCATACCGCCCGCTTCGCCGGCGGCGGGCTGCGGCGTGGGGGCGGGGGTGGGCGCAGGGGCGTCGGCCGCGGGCGGCTGCGGCGCGTCGGGATCGCGCTGCGGGCGGTTGCGCTGCGTCGGCATCGCGGGGTCCCATTTCTCGAACCGGTCGGCGGCGCGGTCCAGCGCGTCCAGCCCCAGCGATTTCTTCGAGGTCAGCGATTTCAGGTCGCGCAGGGATTTCGTGGCATCGTCGACGCCGGATTCGCGCGCCGCATCCTCCATGGCCGAGGAGAACTCGCGGGCCATGCTGCGGGCCTTCGCCGTAAAGCGTCCCAGCGCATGGAACAGATGCGGCAGGTCCTTCGGACCCACCACGATCAGCGCAACAATGCCGATCAGCAGAAGCTCGCTCCAGCCGACGTCAAACATGGACCGTGCCTTCCGGGGTCAGCTGCGGTCGGTGGGTTGCGGCGTCACGTCGCGCGCCTTTTCGCCGGGCACGTCATGCGGTTCCTCGCCTGTGCTCTCGATCTCCTTGGCGCCGTCGTTCACGCCCTTCTTGAAGGCGGTGATTCCCTTGCCGACCTCGCCCATCAGCGACGACACCTTGCCCTTGCCGAAAAGCACGAGCACGACGACCGCGATCAGCAGAAGACCGGGAAGGCCGATATTGTTCAGCATGTGAAGCTCCCTTGCCGGGACGGTTCAACCGTCCGCGTGCAACATTTAGGGACTCGGCCGGGGGATTGCAAAGCCCGATTGCGTGAGCGCGCCGCACGAAGCGCGCCCAGGCTGGGCACCGGGCCGGCATGGCGCTTGGCATGGCGGGCAGGCCGGGCGATAAGGCTGCATGGACATCGCGGTCTACATCACAGCCTTCGTGACGCTGTTCGTGGTCATCGACCCGGTCGGCCTGGCGCCGATCTTCGTGGCGCTGACGCCGGGCATGAGCGCGGCCGAGCGCCGCCGCATCGGTTTCCGCGCCCTGGTCATCGCCGGGATCCTGATGATGCTGTTCGGCCTTGCCGGAGAGGCGATCCTGTCGGCCATCGGCATCTCGCTGCCCGCCTTCCGCATCGCCGGGGGCGTGCTGCTGTTCCTGACCGCGCTGGACATGCTGTTCGAGCGGCGCACCGAGCGGCGCGAGGGGCAGGGCCATGACGATCGCGCCGACGATCCCTCGGTCTTTCCGCTGGCCATGCCGCTGCTGGCCGGGCCCGGCGCGCTGGCAACGATGATCCTGCTGGCCGGCCAGCAGGACGGCTGGCTGCATCTGGCGCTGATCAATATCGCCATGCTGCTGGTGCTGGTGATCGCGATGCTGCTGTTCCACCTGGCGACGCCGCTGGCCCATGCGCTGGGGCGCACCGGCACGATGGTGGTCACGCGGCTGCTGGGGATGCTGCTGGCGGCGCTCTCGATCCAGTTCGTGATCGACGGGCTCAAGGGCTCGGGGCTGGTGTGACGATGGGCGGCGATTGGGCGCAACTGGCCTATTACATCCTGCTGCTGGTGGTGATCGGCGGCGCCATGCTGTTCGAGCTGTCGGGCCGCGGCGGCCAGGCGCTGCGCCAGATCGCGCTGTGGGCGGTGATCTTCGCCGGGGCGATCTTTGCCGCCAACCTGTGGCTGGACTGGTCCGAACCGCGCCAGCAGGTGCTGGAGGGCGGACGGATCGAGATCCCGCTGTCCCGCGACGGCCATTTCCACCTGATCGCGCAGCTGAACGGGCAGGACGTGCGGATGGTGGTCGATACCGGCGCCTCGACGGTGGCGCTCAGCCGCGAGGATGCGCGCCGCATCGGCATCGACCCCGAGGGGCTGGCCTTCATCGGCACCGCCGTGACCGCCAATGGAAGGGTGCGCACCGCGCCGGTGCGGATCGAGGAATTCGCCATCGGCGACATCGTCGACCGCGACGTCCCCGCGATGGTGATCGACGGCGGGCTGGAGGGCTCGCTTCTGGGCATGTCCTACCTGCGCCGCTTCGCCCGCGTCGGCTTCGAGGGCGATCTCTTGGTGCTGGAACGCTAGGGCGGCAGCAGGTTCCCGCGCAAATGCCGCTTTTGCCTGCGCCGGGCAATTTCCTGCGGCCGATGCGGCCGAGGCCGACGCTAATACCAAGTTAATTCAGTTATTTGGCGCGAATTCTTGGCGCGGCTTGTGGTCGTTCACATCCGATCACAAGCTGCATCCGCCGCGCCGCGGCGGCTGTCCGCGGCCGGAAACCTGGCAGGCAGATCCCCCGATCCGCTTGTTTCGGCACGGTTTCGCTGTGGGCAGGATCGCGGGGTGGCCGTTCGGAAATCCCCGGCTTAGGTCTTGGGACATGCGGGCGCTGCGACGTCCGTTTACGATCGAACGACTGAGGAGTCAGATAATGATCCGTAAGCTTTCCCTCATCGCGGCGTTTGCTGTCTGCGCGTCTCCGGTGCTGGCGCAGGACGAGGCCCCGGCCGTCCCCGAGGCCGATCCGGCCGCCGCCTACGAGGCCGCCCGCAACCAGCTGGGCATCCTGAAATTCTGCAACGCGCAGGGCTTCAGCGGCGAAGAGGCCATCGTGGTGCAGGAACGCGTGCTGGGCATGATCCCGCAGGGCGACGCGGCGGCGGGCGATGCGGCCGAGGCCAAGGGCACCGAGGGCGTGGTCTCCGCGATGGGCGCCGAGGTCTCGCTGGAGGACAGCGCCGCGCAGCAGGGCACCACGGCCGAGGCCCAGTGCCAGCAGATCGAATCGCTGGTCAACCAGCTGGCCGCGCAGCTGCCGGCCGAATGATCGGATCTGCCGCGGCATGATCCCTTGCGATCTGGCGACGGGCCGGCTGCCATGCCGGCCCGTTTGCCGTTCCGGCCGCAACGCCGTGGTGCTTGCACTTTCCCCGCGCCGCTGAAAGATGGGCGCGGCGAAGCTGCAAGAGGCGAATGGCTTGACGATCTATGTTCTGGGCGGGTCGAACTCGCTGTTCGGCAATGGCTGGGTTTCCCATTACGCCGCGCTGAAAAGCCAGGAGGTCGTCAATCTTTCGGTCGGGGCCACGACCACGCTGGCGGGGATCTATCGCCTGCTGCAGGACGGCCGGGCAGGGCGGGGCGACACCGTCGTCTGGGAATATGCGCTGAACGAGGTCAACCATGCTCGCGGCGGCTATTCGGTGGACCTGCTGCTGAAGAATGTCGAGCACCTGATCTGCATCTGCCGCAGGCGCCGCTGCCGCCTGGTGATGGCGATCTTCACCCCGCGGCCGCAAGAACTGGCCCCCGATCGCGATCCCTATTACGACCAGTTGCTGGCGCTGCTGGATCATTACGGGATCGGATCCTTCGACATGTCGCGCGCCTGGCGCGCCGCGCATGGCCTGCCCGCCATCCCCGCCGAGCTATATGCCGACAATTTGCATTACAGCCACGATCCCGCCTTGCTGGATTTCATCGCCAGGGGCGTCTCGTCCGTTCCCCGCCGGGTCCCGGCGCAGGTCGCCGCGCTGCGCACCGATGGCCGGCGGCTGAGATTGCTGACGGATTTCGCGAAGCAGCGTTTCACCAATTCGATCATGGATGTTCCCGCCGCACCCTTGCCGCTGCGGATCGCGCCCCGGCAAGCGGGCAGGATCATCGCGCTTTTCATGATCTGCCGGCCGAATGAGGATGTCGGCGTCCTGGCGCAGCTGCATGGGCCCGAGGGCAGCTCGCGAAAGCTGCGGATCTCGACGACGATCGACAAGTCGTTCGACCGCAAGATCCTGAAGGCCGTCTCGATCGAGCACGCGACCGGCGAAGCCTGGCCGCTTGCGCGCGGTTGCGAAGTGTCGATGCGGCCGGTGAAGGCCCCCGGCCCGGCCCATGCGGAATACCAGCTGAAGCGCCGGCTGAGGCAACCGGTCCCCAGCAAGGAGCCCATCGTCTCGGGCGTGCTGGTTGAACTCGATCCGCCCGAACGCCCCTCGCAACAGCCGCCGCCCCCACCGGCCCGCCCCGTCCCGCGCCTGCCTCTCTGGCGCCGGGCCGCCTCGCGGATGGCCCGGCTGGTGCGGCGCGCCTAGCTGCCCGGCCGTCGCTGCAGGCCCAGGCGGATCTGCTTCTCGATCTCGATCAGCGCGAAGAAGGCGACGCCCACGCCGAAGATCAAGAGCCCGTCGGCGAAGGGGACCGGCTGCGTGCCCAGGATCATCTGCGCCGGCGGCAGGTAGGTGACGGCGAATTGCGCGGCGGTGATGGTCAGCACCGTGATCCAGACCACCCGCGTGCCCTTGGTGGCATTCCAGGTCAGCGAGGTGCCGTGGATGTTGCGGATGAAGAACAGGTGGAAGATCTCCAGCACCACTAGCGTGTTCATCGCCATGGTCTGGGCCAGCGGCAGCGGATAGCCCTTGTCCATCGCATAGGCGAAGACGCCGAAGACCGCCGCCAGGAACAGCATCGCCACCAGCACCACATGCCAGACCAGCTCTCCGGACAGGATCGGGGCGTTGCGGGGGCGGGGCGGGCGCGACATGGTGCCGTCCTCGGTCGGCTCGAAGGCCAGCGCCAGGCCCAGGGTGATGCCGGTGATCAGGTTGGTCCACAGGATCTGCACCGCCGTCACCGGCAGCGACATGCCCAGGACCAGCGCGGTGATGACGGTCATCGCCTCGCCGGCATTGGTGGGCAGGGTCCAGCTGATGACCTTCTTGAGGTTGTCATAGACCGTCCGCCCCTCGCGCACCGCCGCCGCGATCGAGGCGAAATTGTCGTCGGTCAGCACCAGGTCAGCGGCCTCCTTCGCGGCTTCCGAGCCCTTGAGGCCCATGCAGATCCCGGCATCGGCGCGGCGCAGCGCCGGGGCGTCGTTCACGCCGTCGCCGGTCATCGCGACCGACAGGCCGTGTTCCTGCAGCGCCGTGACCAGCCGCAGCTTGTGCTCGGGGCTGGTGCGGGCGAAGACATCGGCGTCGATCACCGCCAGCAACAGGGCGGCCTCGTCCATCTGGTCCAGTTCCGCCCCGGTCAGCACGCGATGGGGATTTTCCAGCCCGATCTGGGCGGCGATGGCGGCGGCGGTGCCGGCATGGTCGCCGGTGATCATCTTCACCCGGATCCCCGCCGCGCGGCATTCGGCCACGGCGGCGATGGCCTCGGCGCGGGGCGGGTCGATCAGGCCCACAAGGCCCAGCAGCTGCAGCCCGCCCTCCAGCGCGGCGGCGTCGATGTTGCCGGCCGGCGCGGGGGCCTCGGCCAGCGCCAGCACCCGCAGCCCGCGCGCGGCCATGGCATCGGCGCGGGCCAGCCAGTCGGCCTGGTCCAGCCCGGCGCACATCTGCAGCACCCGCTCGGGCGCGCCCTTGACATGCAGGACGCGGCCCTGCGGCCCCTCGGCCAGGGTCGCCATGAAGCGCAGCCGGGAATCGAAGGGGATGGCGTCGAGCCGTGTCCAGCCCGCCCGCGCATCGGGCAGCGCCTTGCCCGCGAAGGCCAGCAGCGCCGCCTCCATCGGGTCGCCCTCGGGCTGCCAGTCGCCGTCGCGATGATGGATCTCGGCGTCGTTGCACAGCGCCGCGGCCAGCGCCAGCGCGCCCAGGTCGCCCGCCCCCGCATCGCCCGCAGGCGTGATGGCGCCCTCGGGCGCATAGCCCTGGCCCGCGATCTCGAACAGCCCCTGGGGCGTTTCGGCGGCGGCGACCAGCATCTCGTTGCGGGTCAGCGTGCCGGTCTTGTCGGTGCAGATCACCGAGACCGAGCCGATCGCCTCGATGGCCGGCAGCCGGCGGACGATGGCATGGCGGCGCGCCATGGCCTGCACGCCGATGGCCAGGGTGATGGTCATCACCGCCGGCAGCCCCTCGGGGACCGACGAGACGGCGAGGCTGACCACGACGATGAACAGGTCCCCGAAATCGTAGTCCCAGACGACATAGCCGAACAGCAGCAGCAGGGCCGATGCCAGCAGGATCAGGAGGGACAGCCAGCGCCCGAAATGGTCCATCTGCGCGACCAGCGGCGTGGTCAGCTGCTCGACCGTCGCCAGAAGCCCGCCGATGCGGCCGATCTCGGTCTGCTGGCCGGTGGCGGTGACCAGCCCGCGCGCGGTGCCCTGGGTGATCAGCGTCCCAGAATAGAGCATCGAGCGGCGATCCCCCAGCGCCGCGTCGGGGGCCACCGGTTCGGGCGTCTTCTCGACCGGGACGGATTCGCCGGTCAGCACCGCCTCCTGCGCCGAGAGGCTGCGCGCCTCGATCAGCCGCAGGTCGGCGGGCACCTTGTCGCCCGCCTCCAGCAGCACGACGTCGCCCGGCACCAGCGCGGCGCCCTCGACCGAGACGCGGCGGCCGTCGCGCAGCACCGTGGCATGGGGGGCCAGCATGTTGCGGATCGCGCCCAGGGCGGCCTCGGCCTTGCCCTCCTGGACGAAGCCGATCACCGCATTGGCGACCACCACCGCAAGGATCACCGAGGTGTCGATCCAATGCGCCAGCGCCGCCGTGATCGCGGCCGCGCCCAGCAGCACATAGATCAGCACGTTGTTGAACTGCGCCAGGAAACGGATCACCGGACTGCGCGGCGGCGCCTCGGGCAGGCGGTTCGGCCCGTATTGCTGCAGGCGCCGGGCGGCTTCGTCGCCCGACAGGCCCTCGGGGCGGCTCTCCAGCGCGGCAAGGCAGTCCTGGGGGGTGCGGCTGTGGCTGTCGGGGGGCGTCATCCTGTCTCCTTCGCGCGGTGTTCCTGTGTCCGTCGCGGATAACCCGGACCCCTGGGCGGTGGCCTTGATCGGGGTCAAACCCCGCGGGGCCGGGGGGTTCACGAGGGCGTCCTGGGGCGCGGCGGAATTGCCGCAGCGCGGCAATCTTGCGGGATTCGTCTGGATGTGCAAATAATTTCAGACTTCTTGATCCATGTCATGAACCCTTCGGCCTTGGCGTGGCATGGTCCCGCGCAAGACCGCCGAACAGGAGCGCAGGCCCGAGATGTCCCCGTCCGACCACACCGCAACGCCCGAGACCGGCGGCAAGGTGGTGCCCTTGCGCCGCCCGCGCCAGCGCCGCAGGCCCCCCGCCAAGCCTGTCGCCAATCCCGCCGCCAAGCCTGCCCCGGCGTCCTGCCCGCCCGAGGAAGAGCCGCTGGGGATCGAGCTGTTCCAGACCCTGGACCGGCTGTGGCTGTCGCAACGCGGGCTGATGACCGGCGGGATGTCGCGGGCCTCGGCGGCGCTGGCGCTGTTCGACTGGGGGCTGCACCTGGCCACGGCGCCGGGCAAGCAGATGGAGCTGGGGGTCAAGGCGCTGCGCAAGGCCGGGCGGATGGTGGCGCATCTGATGGCCTCGGCCGCCGGTCCCGGCGCGGCCCCGGCGATCCAGCCCCTGCCGGGCGACCGGCGCTTCGAGCATCCCGGCTGGCAGCACCCGCCCTTTTCCTGGATGGCGCAGGGTTTCCTGCTGCAGCAGCAATGGTGGCACAACGTCACCCATGAAGTGCCCGGCGTCTCGCGTCATCACGAGGCGCAGGTCTCTTTCGCGGCGCGGCAGGTGCTGGACATGTTCTCGCCCTCGAACAACCCCTTCACCAATCCCGAGGTGATCCAGCGCACATGGGCCACCGGCGGGCTGAACCTGCTGCAGGGCTGGCGCAACTGGGCCGACGACGCCGCCCGGCAGATGGCGGGCCGCCCGCCCGCCGGGGCGGAAGCCTTCCGTCCGGGGCACGAGGTCGCGGTGACGCCGGGCAAGGTGGTCTGGCGCAACCACCTGATCGAGCTGATCCAGTATGCCCCCACCACCGAAACCGTCCGCCCCGAGCCGGTGCTGATCGTGCCGGCATGGATCATGAAATACTACATCCTGGACCTGTCGCCGGAGAATTCGCTGATCCGCTGGCTGGTGGGGCAGGGGCATACGGTCTTCGCGATCTCTTGGCGGAACCCGGATGAAGGCGACCGCGACCTGACGCTGGAGGATTACCGCAAGCTGGGCGTGATGGACGCGCTTCGGGCGATCGGGACGATCCTGCCCGACAGGCGCGTCCATGCGGCGGGCTATTGCCTGGGCGGCACGCTGCTGTCCATCGCGGCGGCGGCGATGGCGCATTCGGGCGACCAGCGGCTGGCCTCGGTGACGCTGCTGGCGGCGCAGGCGGATTTTTCCGAACCCGGAGAGCTGGCGCTGTTCATCGACCCCAGCCAGATGCGGCTCCTGGAGGCGATGATGTGGAAGCGCGGTTACCTGTCGGCGGGACAGATGGCCGGGGCCTTCCAGATGCTGCGCTCGAACGACCTGATCTGGTCGCGGCTGGTGCGCGAATACATGCTGGGCCAGCGGGCGCCGATGAACGACCTGATGGCCTGGAACGCCGACAGCACGCGGATGCCCTTCCGGATGCATGTGGAATATCTGCGCCGGCTGTATCTGGACAACGAGCTGGCCACCGGCCGCTTCATGGTCGAGGGCCTGCCGGCGGTGCTGCAGAACATCCGCCAGCCGATCTTCGCCGTCGCGACCGAGCGCGACCATGTGGCGCCCTGGCGCTCGGTCTACAAGATCCAGCACCTGACCGATACCGAGGTGACCTTCGTGCTGACCTCGGGCGGCCACAATGCCGGGATCGTCAGCGAACCCGGCCATCCCGGCCGGCGTTACCGCGTCGGCACCCGGCAGGCGCTGGACCGGCTGCCGGTGGCCTCGGAATGGCTGGCCGCGCATGAGCCGGTCGAGGGCTCCTGGTGGCCCGCCTGGGGCCGCTGGCTGGCCGCGCGCAGCGGCGCCCCGGTCGCGCCGCCGCCGATGGGCGCGCCGGATCGCGGGTTGGCGCCGCTTTGCGACGCCCCCGGAACCTATGTCCTGCAACGATGAGGCGCAGATGCTGATCCAGAAACCCTCGGGCGACGGCCCCAACCTTTACGCGCGCTTCATCGCCAAGGCGCGCGCCCTGCCCGCGGCACCGGCCGGGATCGTCCATCCCTGTTCCAGGGCGGCGCTGCAGGGCGCGATCGAGGTCCGCGACGAGGGGCTGCTGGAGCCGCTGCTGATCGGCCCCGAGGCGAAGATCCGCACCGCCGCCGACGAGGCCGGGCTGTCGCTGGACGGCATCGCCATCGAGCCGACCGAGCACAGCCACGCCGCCGCCGCCCGCGCGGCAGAGCTGGCGGTGTCCGGGCGGGTCTCGATCCTGGTCAAGGGCAGCCTGCACACGGACGAATTGCTGGGCGCGGTGATCGCCCGCGATTCCGGGCTGCGCACCGAAAGGCGCATCAGCCATGTCTTCGCGATGGACGTGCCCGCCTATGGCAAGCCGCTGATCGTCACCGACGCGGCGGTGAACATCATCCCGACGCTGGATCACAAGCGCGACATCTGCCAGAACGCCATCGACCTGCTGCGCCTGATGGGGCTGGAGCGGCCCAAGGTCGCGGTGCTGGCGGCGGTCGAGACGGTGAATTCCTCGATGCCCGCGACGCTGGACGCCGCCGCGCTGACGGTGATGGCGATGCGCGGCCAGATCACCGGCGCCGACGTGGACGGGCCGCTGGCCTTCGACAATGCCATCAGCCCCGAGGCGGCGGCGACCAAGGGCATCGTGTCCCCGGTGGCCGGCCATGCCGACGTGCTGCTGGTCCCCGATCTGGAGGCCGGGAACATGCTGGCCAAGCAGCTGATCTATTTCGCCGGCGCGACCGCCGCCGGGCTGGTTCTGGGCGCGCGGGTGCCCATCGTGCTGAATTCGCGGTCCGATCCGCTGAACGCCCGCATCGCCTCGGCCGCGCTGGCGCGGCTGGTGGTCGAGCGCAGGGGGCTGGTCCCGGAATAGGCTCCGGGGGGGCGCCGCGGTTCAGGCGCCGCGATCCTGTTCGTCCTTGGCCCACAGATAGCCGATGAAGGCGCCCTTCACCAGGCGCAGCAGCAGCAAGGTCAGCACCGTGGTGACGGCCGTGGTGATGACCAGCAGCATCACCGGCGACGGCCGGAAGATCACCCAGGTGAAGCCGATCAGCGGGATCAGCAACAGCAGCATGATCGTCATCGCGAAGAAGGCCGGCCCGTCCGCCGCCGGATAGCGGCCCAGGGGCGCCTTGCAGATCTCGCATTCGGCGGGGACGGCCAGGTAGCCGCGCAGCAGTTGCCCCTTGCCGCAGGCCGGGCAACGGTTCCGCAGCCCCCTGGTCACCGCCATGCTGGTTTCGCGCTCTGCCGACATCGTGATCCCCTCTGCAAACCGACCGGGTGAAACTGGCGCGAACCCTGCCGTTGTCGATGCGTCATTTCGGCACGCGCCGCCGCTTAGGAACAGCCTAACCAATGCAACGCCAGAACGTAATGTTCCGGCGGATCGCGGCTCGATTAAACCCGGTGTCCAGGACCGCCGCCTTCCGCCGCATGGGCGTGGAGGCCGACAAGGGAACAGGTGATGCGGGTTGAAGGAATTGACACTCTGGTGATCGGGGCCGGCCAGGCCGGGCTGGCGATGAGCGAGCATCTGACGGCAGGCGGCATCCCGCATCTGGTGCTGGAACGCGACCGGATCGCCGAACGCTGGCGCACCGCGCGGTGGGATTCGCTGGTCGCGAACGGCCCCGCCTGGCATGACCGCTTCCCCGGCATGAGCTTTGACGAGATCGACCCCAGCGTCGGCCCCGACGATTTCCCCTCGAAGGACCTGGTCGCGGGCTACATGGAGGCCTATGCAAGGCGGATCGAGGCCCCCGTGCGCACCGGCGTCGAGGTCCAGCAGGTCCGGCGGCTGGAGGGCCGGCAGGGTTTCCGGGTGCAGACCTCGGAGGGCGTGATCGAGGCGCTGCGCGTCGTCGCCGCGACCGGGCCGTTCCAGAAGCCGGTCATCCCGCCGGTAATCCCCGAAGGCGTGGGCCTGGTGCAGATCCATTCCAGCGACTATCGCAACCCCGGCCAGCTTGCGGCGGGCGCGGTGCTGGTGGTCGGCGCGGGCTCCTCGGGCGTGCAGATCGCGGACGAGCTGATGCGGGCCGGCCGCCGGGTCTATCTGTCAGTCGGGCCGCATGACCGCCCGCCGCGGTCCTATCGCGGGCGGGATTTCTGCTGGTGGCTGGGCGTGCTGGGCAAGTGGGACATGCCTGCGCCCGCGCCGGGGACCGAACATGTCACCATCGCCGTCAGCGGCGCGCGCGGCGGCGAGACGATCGACTTCCGCCGGCTGGCGCGGCAGGGGATCACCCTCTTGGGCCGCACCGAGGCTTGGCGGGACGGCCTGCTGGCCTTCGCGGGCGATCTGGTGGCCAATCTCGCCGATGGCGACGCCAATCACGACGGGCTGCTGGACGAGGCCGACGCCTATGTCGCCCGGAACGGCCTGGACCTGCCCGAGGAGCCCGAGGCGCGGCGGCGCCCTCCCGATGCGGAATGCATCCGCGATCCGATCCGCGCGCTGGACCCGGCGGCGGCCGGGATCGCCACCGTCATCTGGGCGACGGGCTTTTCGACCGACTACGGCTGGATGAAGGTCGACGCCTTCGACGAAGGCGGCCGCCCGATCCACCAGCGCGGCGTCTCGACCGAGCCGGGCATCTATTTCCTGGGCCTGCCCTGGCAGTCGCGCCGCGGCTCCAGCTTCATCTGGGGGGTCTGGCACGATGCCCGGCACCTGGCCGAACAGATCGCCATCCAGCGCGGATACCTGGCCTATCGGCCCCCGTCGCAGGCCCGGCCGAACCGGCCCGATCATGCCCATGTCGCGCAGCGATAGGCCGGACCTTCCTTTCACGCCCGCCCGCCCCAGCAGGAGACCACGATGGCCCATACCCGCATCCGCAAGTTCAACACCCGCGACAGCTATCCCGAGCAGAGCCTGGACAACGATCTCTGCCAGGCCGTGGTCACGCAGGGCGGCAGGATCGTCTGGCTGCGCGGCCAGTGCCCGCAGAGCCTGGACGATGCCAGGAACATCGACAGCCACGACCCGGTCGAACAGACCCACAAGGTCATGCAGAACATCCGCCAGCTGATCGAGGAGGCGGGCGGCCGGATGGAGCATCTGGTGAAGGTCGTGGTCTACATCACCGACATCCGCCACCGGGAAGCGGTCTACCGGACGATGGGCGAATATATCCGCGGCGTGCATCCGGTCTCGACCGGGCTGGTCGTCTCGGCGCTGGCCCGGCCGGAATGGCTGGTCGAGATCGACGGCACCGCGGTCATCCCGGACTGATGCCATGACCTTTTCCCTCGTCGCCCGCTGCCCCCGGACCGGCATGTTCGGAATCGCCGTCGCCTCGTCTTCCCCGGCGGTCGCGGCGCGCTGCGCCCATGCCCGCGCGGGGGTCGGCGCGGTCGCCTCGCAGAACGTGACGGACCCGCGGCTCGGGCCGATGGCGCTGGATCTGATGGCAGGCGGGATGACGGCCGCTGGCGCAGTGGCCGAAATCGTCAGGCAGGCCCGGTTCGTCGACTACCGGCAGGTCCTGGCGGTGGACCGGGCGGGCGGAACCGCGATCCATTCCGGGCCGAACTCGCTTGGCATCTGGACGCAGGCGCAGGACGAAAACGTCGCCTCGGGCGGGAACCTGCTGGCCAACGGCGACGTGCCGCAGGCCATCGTGGACGGCTTCCTGGGCGCGACCGGACATCTGGGCGACCGGCTGATCGCTGCCATGCGCGCCGGCCTCGCGGCGGGCGGCGAGGCCGGGCCGATCCATTCGGCGGGCATGAAGATCGTCGACAAGCTCGACTGGCCCATCGCGGACCTGCGCTGCGACTGGACCGAGGATTGCCCGATCGAGGCCGTCGCCACGGCCTGGCAGGTCTACAAGCCGCAGATCGACGCCTATGTCCAGCGCGCGCTGGACCCGCGCGCCGCCCCCTCCTACGGCGTGCCGGGCGACGAGTGACGCGCGACGAATGATGGGGCCCCCGCCGGCCGCCTTGCCCCGGCCCGGTCTTTCCCTTAGCGTTCCCGGCTGCGGCCCGGCGCGCCGGGTGCGGGATCCGGGCGGGCGGAAGGACCAGGACGATGCCTCTTCGCTATACCCTGCGGCAGCTGGAATATCTGGTGGCGGTCGGCGAGGCGGGCAGCATCGTCGCGGCGGCCCAGCAGGTCAATGTCTCGCCCCCCTCGATCTCGGCGGGCGTCTCGCATCTCGAGGAAGAGCTGGGCGTCCAGCTGTTCGTCCGCCACCACGCGCAGGGCCTGACCCCGACGCTTGCCGGGCGCAAGCTTCTGGACCAGGCGCAGCTGGTGCTGCGGCAGGCGGCGGCGCTGCGCGACCTGGCGGGCGAGCTGTCGGGCTCGGTCCGCGGGCCGCTGTTGATCGGCTGCCTCAGCAGCTTCGCGCAGGTGGTCCTGCCGGGGCTGAGGCGCAGCTTCGTCGACGCCTATCCCGAGGTCCGCATCTCGCAGATCGAGGCCGACCAGGCCGAGCTGTTCAGCCTGCTGCGCCAAGCGCGGGTCGACCTGGCACTGACCTATGACCTGGACCTGCCGGGCGACCTGAAATTCTTCCCGATGCTGGAACTGCCGCCGCTGGTGGCGATCGGCGAGGACCACCCCCTGGGCCATCTGCCCGAGGTCTCGGTCGAGGAGCTGGCGCCCCATCCGATGGTGCTTCTGGACCTGCCGCTCAGCGCGGATTATTTCCTGTCCTTCTTCAGCCAGCAGGACCTGCGCGCCAATATCGCCGAGCGGACGCGCGACATGGCGGTGATGCGCAGCCTGGTCGCCAACGGCTTCGGCTATTCCATCGTCAATGTCCGGCCCCTGAACGACCTGGCCCCGGACGGCCGGCCGCTTCGCTTCATCCCGCTCTCCGGCAATCCGCGCCCGATGCGGATGGGAATGCTGATGAGCACGGCGGTGGAGCGCAGCCAGCTTCACCGGACCTTCCTCGGCAGCGCCGATGCCTGGATCAGGCAGCACCGCGCCCGCCTTTCCGGCAGCCCCGGCCCCGCCGCCTGACGCCGCCGCCCCTGCTGCACGCGCCCCTCGCACTCCTTGAAAATACCTCACAGGGGGTCCGGGGGACGTGAAGTCCCCCGGCTTTCGCGGGACGCAGATCGCCGCGCGGCGCCGGATCACTCGTCTTCCGCCTCCAGCGCCAGCGCGGCGGCGGGCGCCTCCAGGTCGTCGGTCGCCAGCCCGCCCGAGGGCCGCGCCAGCCGCGCCTTCGTCACCCACAGCAGCCGTTCCTGCGCGCGGGTGATGGCGACATAGGCCAGGCGTTTCCACAGCGGCACCCCGGCCTCGCTGCGGTTCGACCAGGCGGCGGCAGAGATGTCGGGGCCGAAGACCTGTACATCGGGCCATTGCGAGCCCTGCGCCTTGTGGATCGTCACCGCCGCGCCATGCAGGAAGGCCGCGCCCATGCGGGCGGCATAGGGGATGAAGGGCTCCTCCTGGCCCGGCTGCTCGATCTTGACGATGCTGGCGGCGGACAGGCGCGGCTCCTCGGCGCCGATCACGTGCAGGCGGGAGAAGCCCGGCTTGCGGCCCGGCCCCAGATAGACCACCTGCGCACCCTTGATCAGCCCGCGCGCCTCCAGGTCGATGCGCTTCTTGCGGTGCTTCAGCGGCAGCTCCAGCCCGTCGCAGACCAGCGGCTCGCCCGGCAGCAGCGCATCGCCCGGCGCGCCATGGGCGGCGCGGAATGCGTGGATCAGCCGGATCCGCGTCGCATTGCGCCAGACCAGCACCGGGCTGCGCGCCATCAGGTCGCTTTCCACGCGCTCGGCCCAGACGACGCGGGGATCGCGGGCGGCGGCCTGGCGGACCAGCCGCTCGAACCCGTCGAAATCCAGGGCCTCGTCGCCAAGCGCATGGGCCAGGTCCAGGATCGGGCTGTCGTCCGCCTGCCGGTGGACGCGGTTCAGGATCAGCCGCTGGCCGGCGGCCAGCCGGTCGAAGACCATCTCGCCCGATTGCCCGACCGGGGCCAGCTGCGCCGGATCGCCGAACAGCACCAGCACCGGAAAGATCTCGCGCAGGTCGTCGAACTGCCGCTCGTCCAGCATCGAGGCCTCGTCGATCAGCCCGACATCCAGCCCGTCCTCGCGCCGTTTCCAGCCCCGGATGAAATCCGAGCCGCGCAGCCCCGCCGCCGCCAGGGCGCCGGGGATCGAGGCGTGCTGGTCGTAGAAGGCCTTGGCGCGGTCCAGCGCCTCGTCCGTCAGCCCCGCCTGCAGCAGCGAGTCGGTGGTCGGCCGCGGCCCTTCGCCGGCCAGCCATTCGGCGATGCGCTCGTATTCCGGGTCATAGACCGGGCTGTAGAGGATGCGGTGGATCGTCGTCGCCGGCACGCCGCGGGTGCGCAGCACGAAGGCGGCCTTGTTCGTCGGCGCCAGGATGGCGACGGTGCGGCGGTCGCGCCGCTTGCGGCCCTCGTAATCGGCGCTGATGACATCGACCCCGGCCTCGCGCAGGGCGCGGGTGATTTCCGACAGCAGCAGCGTCTTGCCGGACCCCGCCTTGCCGATCACCGCCATGACCCGGCCCTTGCCGGGCCGCGGCGGGCTGATCTCCTCGGCCACCAGGTCGATCCCGGCCCCGGCAAAGGTCTCGGCCAGCGCATCCCAGGCCTCGGCCTGGTCGGGCGACAGTTGCGGGGCCGTGCGCCCCTTGTCGGCGGCGGTATTCGGTTCGGAAAGGGGAAGCTGGCCGGTCATGCTCCCGGTCTAGCGCGGCAGGCGGGCAAAGCGAAGGGGATTTGCGTGGCGGCAGGATGGCGGGCGCAGCAGAACGGGCCGCGATTTCCCGCGGCCCCTCCGAAATTCGCAATGTTGCAGGATCACCGCCGCCCGGCTTCCAGCGCGTCCTCGAAGGTGCGCAGCCCGGTGGTCGGGGCCTGGACCAGCACCGACATGTTGCCCGGCTTGTGCTGGTTCTTGTACATCTTCATATGCGCCTGCGGGATCTCGGCCCAGGGGAAGACCTCGGACATGCAGGGGTCCAGGCGGCGTTCCAGCATCAGCTGGTTGGCGGCGCTGGCCTGTTTCAGATGCGCGAAATGCGACCCCTGGATGCGCTTCTGGTGCATCCACAGGTAGCGCACGTCGAAGGTGCAGTTGAAGCCCGTGGTGCCGGCGCAGATCACCACCATGCCGCCCTTCTTGCAGACCAGGGTCGAGACCGGGAAGGTCGCCTCGCCCGGATGCTCGAAGACGATGTCGACATTGTTGCCCTTGCCGGTGATGTCCCAGATCGCCTTGCCGAACTTGCGCGCCTCGGTGAACCACTCCTTGTATTCCGGGGTGTTCACCTTGGGCAATTGCCCCCAGCAGCTGAATTCCTTGCGGTTGATGACGCCCTTGGCGCCCAGCCCCATGACGAAATCGCGCTTGTCCTCTTCGCTGATGACGCCGATGGCGTTGCCGCCCGCCGCGTTGATCAGCTGGATCGCATAGGAGCCAAGCCCGCCCGAGGCGCCCCAGACCAGCACGTTCATGCCCGGCTTCAACTCGTGCGGCTCGTGCCCGAACAGCATCCGGTAGGCGGTGGCCAGGGTCAGCGTGTAGCAGGCCGATTCCTCCCAGGTCAGGTGGCGCGGGCGCGGCATCAGCTGTTGGGCCTGGACACGGGTGAACTGCGCGAAGCTGCCGTCGGGCGTCTCGTAGCCCCAGATGCGCTGGCTGGGCGAATGCATCGGATCGCCGCCGTTGCAATGCTCGTCGTCGCCGTCATCCTGGTTGCAGTGGATCACCACCTCGTCGCCGACCTTCCAGCGCTTGACCTTGCTGCCGACGGCCCAGACGATGCCCGAGGCGTCCGACCCCGCGATGTGATATTCCGCGCCATGGCCGTCGAAGGGGCTGATCGGCTGGCCGAGGCCCGCCCAGATGCCGTTGTAGTTGACGCCCGCCGCCATCACCAGGACCAGCACCTCGTTGCTGTCGATCTCGGGGACGTCCACGACCTCCAGCTGCATGGCCTTGTCGGGCTCTCCATGGCGTTCGCGGCGGATCGCCCAGGCGTGCATCTGCCGGGGCACATGGCCCAGGGGCGGCATTTCGCCGATCTCGTAGAGGTCCTTCTGGGGCGCCTCGTAGGGCGCGATCGGGGTCGGTGCGTCGAGGGCCATCAGCTTCTCCATGCTTGTGCCGCGGCGCAGAATCGCCGGGTATCCTGCGCCGTGCTAACTTTCGTTGCGCAATATTGCAATAGGCAAGGGGCATTCATGCGCAATAATATGACCCAATCGTTACAGATGAGGCGGTTTTTCTAGCCGCAGCGCAGCGGAATTGTGCCGGGCCGCGGCGTGCTGCCGCCTGCCCATGGCGGCAGACCGGACCTTGCCGGGGCGGATCCGCCGCCGCTAGATGCGACGCGAATCGGTTCCGCTGTTGCCCGTGTCAAAAGTATCGGAGAATTGGAATGTCGCAGGGCGATGCCGTCGCACCGGCGCGGGACCCCCGCCCGGACCTTCCCGTCGAGACCGCCAGGGCGCTGGCCATCGCCATCCTGGTCAGCTTCCACGTCATCGGCGGCGGCGAGGGCGGGCGCGGGCTGAATGTCCCCTATCCCCATGGCCTGCGGCTCTATGCCGACCTTCTGATCGATCTGCGAATGCCGCTTTTCGCCTTCATCGCCGGCGTGGTCTATGCGCTGCGCCCGGTCGAGCCGCGGCAATTGCCGGCCTTCCTGACCGGCAAGCTGCGGCGCCTGGCGCTGCCCGGCGTGACCGCGATCACGGTATTCCTGGCGATGGCCCAGCTGATGGGGTCCGAGGACATGATGGGCGGGCGCGTCTGGGAGGCCTATTTCCGGCACTATGCGATCTTCTGGTTCCTCCAGGCGATGCTGCTGATCTTCGCCGTCTATGGCAGCGCGGACATTCTCAGCCGGGGCCGGGTGCTTCTGCCGGCGCTGGTGCTGTCGATGGCGGCGGTGGCCCTGGGCCTGGGCTTCGACAGCGACCTGATGGCCGCCGATCGCGTGACCCATCTGCTGGCCTACATGCTGCTGGGCGTGGCTTTCGTCCGCCATCATGCCCTGCTGCGGCGGCATGGTCGGGCGGTGCTGCTGCTGGCTTTGCTGGCGATGGGCGCGGGACTTGCGATGAACATCGCGACATTGCGGGCGACGGGGGCCTTCTCTTTCGAGCGGCTGGATCTGCAAAGCCTGCTGTTCGGCGGCGGGGCCTGCGTCGCGGCCTTCCTGCTGCTGCCGCGCCTGGGCCGGTTGCAATGGCTGGGCGCCTGTTCGCTGACGATCTATCTGTATCACATCCTGGCGACATCGGCGTCGCGGCGGGTGCTGGAGCGGCTCGATGTCGATTCGCTGGCAATCCATGTGCTGGCCGGCACGGCCCTGGGGATCGCGCTGCCCGTGGCCCTGCACATGCTTGCAATGCGCTGGTCGGGCACGCGGCTGCTCGTGCTTGGCCTGCGTGCAAAGGGGGCAGCCCGGCCGGCGGCGCTGCCCAGGGTGCCGGCGTAACCGCCGCCGGGACGTGCCGGCGGATTGCCGCGCTGCGGCGAATTGACGGCGCATCATTATTTCGGTAACGATCTGCCTGCTGAAAGATTGTTTCGAGGGTGTCAGATGGCCGAGAAGGACAAACCCTGGTTGTTCCGCACCTATGCGGGGCACTCGACCGCCGAGAAGTCGAATGCGCTGTATCGCAGCAACCTCGCCAAGGGGCAGACCGGCCTGTCGGTGGCGTTCGATCTGCCGACGCAGACCGGCTATGACAGCGACCATGTCCTGTCGCGCGGCGAGGTCGGCAAGGTCGGCGTGCCGGTCTGCCACCTGGGCGACATGCGGGCGCTGTTCGAGCAGATCCCGCTGGAGCAGATGAACACCTCGATGACGATCAACGCGACGGCGCCCTGGCTCCTGTCGCTCTATATCGCGGTGGCCGAGGAGCAGGGGGCGGATGTCGGCAAGCTGCAGGGCACGGTCCAGAACGACCTGATCAAGGAATACCTGTCGCGCGGCACCTATATCTGCCCGCCCAAGCCCAGCCTGGCGATGATCACCGACGTGGCGGCCTATACGCGCCAGCACCTGCCGAAATGGAACCCGATGAACGTCTGTTCCTATCACCTGCAGGAGGCCGGCGCGACGCCCGAGCAGGAGCTGGCCTATGCGCTGGCCACCGCGATCGCGGTGCTGGACGACCTGAAGGGCAAGGTGCCGCCGGAAAGCTTCCCCGAGATGGTCGGGCGGATCAGCTTCTTCGTGAATGCGGGCATCCGCTTCGTCACCGAGATGTGCAAGATGCGCGCCTTCACCGAGCTGTGGGACGAGATCACCCGCGACCGCTATGGGATCGAGGATCCGAAATACCGCCGCTTCCGCTATGGCGTGCAGGTCAACAGCCTGGGCCTGACCGAGCAGCAGCCGGAAAACAACGTCTACCGGATTTTGCTGGAGATGCTGGCGGTGACGCTGTCGAAGAATGCGCGGGCGCGGGCGGTGCAGCTGCCCGCCTGGAACGAGGCGCTTGGCCTGCCGCGGCCCTGGGACCAGCAATGGTCGCTGCGGATGCAGCAGATCGTCGCCTATGAGACCGACCTTCTGGAATATGGCGACCTGTTCGACGGCAATCTGGCGGTGGCGGCCAAGGTGGCCGAGCTGAAGGAGGGCGCGCGGGCCGAGCTGAAGCTCTTGGACGAGATGGGCGGGGCGATCGCCTCGATCGACTACATGAAGTCGCGGCTGGTCGAATCGAATGCCGCGCGGCTGAACCGGATCGAGGCGAACGAGACCGTCGTGGTCGGCGTGAACCGCTGGCAGCAGGGCGAGCCCTCGCCGCTGGTCTCGGGCGATGGCGGGATCATGGTTGTCGACCCGGCGGTCGAGGAGGACCAGGTCGCCCGGCTTCGGGCGTGGCGCGAGGCGCGCGACGAGGCGGCCGTCGCGGCGGCGCTGGCCGCGCTGCGCCTGGCTGCGCAGAAGGGCGAGAACATCATGCCCAGCTCGATCGCGGCGGCGAAGGCGGGGGTCACGACCGGCGAATGGGCCGGGGTGATGCGGGCTGTCCACGGCGAATATCGCGGGCCGACCGGCGTATCCGCCAGCCCGTCGAACCGGACCGAGGGGCTGGAGCCGATCCGCGAGGCGGTCGATGCGGTCAGCGCCCGGCTGGGGCGGCGGCTGAAATTCGTGGTCGGCAAGCCGGGCCTGGACGGCCATTCCAACGGCGCCGAGCAGATCGCCTTCCGCGCCCGCGACTGCGGCATGGACATCACCTATGAGGGGATCCGCCTGACGCCCGAGCAGATCGTCGCCCGCGCCCAGGAGGAGGACGCCCATGTCGTCGGCCTGTCGATCCTGTCGGGCAGCCACCTGCCGCTGATCGAGGAGCTGATGGGCCGGATGCGCGAGGCGGGGCTGGGCGGGGTGCCGGTGATCGTCGGCGGCATCATCCCCGACGAGGATGCCCGGCGCCTGCTGTCGATGGGCGTGGCGCGGGTCTATACGCCGAAGGATTTCCAGCTGAACACGATCATGATGGATATCGTGGCGCTGGTCGAACCGGGGGCGGCGGCGGCCTGAACGGGGCCTGCGGAGGCTGGCGAAGGCCGGGGGCTGTCTGCCCCGTCGCCGGCCGGTTCTCGAACCGGTGGCGTCCCGGCCGGCGACCCCCGAAGGTATTTTTAAGGAGTGCGAGGGGCGAGAGCGTGAGGGCGGTGGCGTCAGGCGTCGGGGACGCCGATGGTGCGGGCCGCCTGGCGGTCTTCCGGCTGCTGAACGCGGACATCTGACGGCGATTCAAAAGGAAACGCCGCCCGAGAGGGGCGGCGTTCCGAAATCCGAATTCCGGTTTCCGGGGCGATCAGAAGCCCAGGCCGGCATATTTCGACTTGAACTTCGACACGCGGCCGCCGGTATCCATCAGCTTGGCCGAGCCGCCGGTCCAGGCGGGGTGCGAGGTCGGATCGATGTCCAGCGACATGGTGTCGCCTTCGGACCCCCAGGTCGAGCGGGTCTGATAGGTGGTCCCGTCGGTCATCTTGACTTCGATCAGGTGGTAGTCGGGATGGGTCTCTTTCTTCATCTCGCGACCTCCTTAAGCGTTCGCGTCGGATTTGGGACGGTAGTTGGTCTTTTCGGCGATACGGGCCGATTTGCCGCGACGGTCGCGCAGGTAATACAGCTTGGCGCGGCGGACCTTGCCGCGGCGGACGACCTCGATCGAATCGATATTGGTCGAGTAGAGCGGGAAGACGCGCTCCACGCCCTCGCCGAAGCTGATCTTGCGGACGGTGAAGCTGGCGCCGATGCCGTTGCCGCCCTTGCGCGAGATGCAGACGCCTTCATAGTTCTGCACGCGCGACCGGGTGCCCTCGGTCACCTTGTAGCCGACGCGCACGGTGTCGCCCGCCTTGAAGTCGGGGATGGTCTTGCCAAGCTCGGCGATCTGCTCGGCTTCCAGTTCTGCGATCAGGTTCATCGCTTCGGTTCCTTGTCATGCTCGCGGTAGCTCCGCGATTGGTCTGATGCGCCCGAGAGCTGTCGGTCCTTTGCCGGGTCCATAGAGGCCGCCCGAAGGCTGTCCTCATATGCCCGCCACAGGTCGGGGCGGCGTTCCTTGGTCAGCCTTTCGGCCTGTTGCGCCCGCCAGGCAGAAATGGCCGCGTGATTGCCGGACAGCAGAACCTCCGGGATCTCGCGGCCTTCCCATTGGGCGGGCTTCGTGTACTGGGGGGCTTCCAGAAGACCCCGGTTGCCGATGGAAAAGGATTCCTCGGCCAGCGAATCCTGATTCCCCAGCACGCGCGGTATAAGCCGGACCGTCGCGTCGATCAAGACCTGAGCCGCGATCTCTCCGCCGGTCAGGACATAGTCGCCGATGCTGATTTCCTCGACCCCGTGGGCGTCCAGGACGCGCTGGTCGATGCCCTCGAAACGGCCGCAGATCAGCGTGACGCCGGGGCCCTCGGCCAGCGCGCGCGCGCGCGCCTGGGTCAGCGGCCGGCCGCGCGGGGACATGCAGATGACCGGGCAGGGCGGGCCCTGGCGGGCCTCGCGCAGCGCGGCGTCCATGACATCGGCGCGGATCACCATGCCCGCGCCGCCGCCGGCGGGCGTGTCGTCGACATTGCGATGCTTGCCCAGGCCGAAGTCGCGCAGCGGGATGGTGCGCAGGTTCCACAGCCCCTGCGCCAGCGCCCGGCCGGTCAGCGACAGGCCGAGGATGCCGGGAAAGGCCTCGGGGAACAGGGTGACGACGCTGGCGGTCCAGGCGCCGGCGACCTGCGGTTCGGCCATCAGTTCGCGCGGGCGCAGGCTGGCGCTGATCGACAGGCGGCCGTGGGATTTCGACGCCTCCGGCTTGGGGGTGTCGCCGGTCATTCGTCCGAACCGGGCGGGTCGGCGACGATGCGGCCCGCGGCCAGGTCGACGGTCGGCACCACGGCGCGGGTGAAGGGCAGCAGCAGCACCTGCTTGCCGCCCACGACCTCCAGGATGTCGCCCGCGCCGTGATCGAAGATGGCGCGGACCCGGCCCAGCAGCTGCCCGCCGGGATCCACGACCTCCAGCCCGATCAGGTCGGCATGGTAGAATTCGTCGTCGGGCAGCGAGGGCAGGGCCTCGCGCGGCGCCCAGAGCGTGGTGCCGCGCAGGGCCTCGGCATCCTCGCGCGTGGCCACGCCCGACAGGCGCGCGCCAAGGCCCCCCGTCACCGGGCGGGTCAGCCTGACCGTGAAGGCGCGCTTGCCGTCCTCGGTCGTCAGCGGGCCATAGCCGGCGATGTCGGCGGGCTGGGCGCAGAAGCTTTTCAGCCGCACCTCGCCCCGGACGCCGAAGGCTCCGGCGATGGCTCCGACGCAGATCCGATCTGTTGCCATGCGCTTCCTCGCAAGCCCGAGAGGACCGGCGGGAACGTGCCCCGCCAGCCGTTCCGCGGCAGGATTACTCGGCGGCTTCCTCGGCCGGGGCGGCGGCCTTGGCGGCCTTCTCCTCGGCGCGTTTCTTCGCCTTGTCGCCCGGCTCGGCCTTCTTCAGGTTCTTGCGCTCGGCCTTTTCCTTGATGCCGGCGGCTTCCAGGAAGCGGGCGACGCGGTCCGTGGGCTGCGCGCCCTGGCCCAGCCAGTACTGCACGCGCTCGATGTTCATCTTCACGCGGTCCTCGCTGTCCTTGGGCAGCAGCGGGTTGTAGGTGCCCAGCTTCTCCAGGAAGCGGCCGTCGCGCGGCATGCGCGAATCGGATGCGACGATGGCGTAATGGGGGCGCTTCTTGCTGCCGCCACGGGCGAGACGGATCTTCATGGCCATTTGTTCTTCTCCTTTGAAATGGCGGTGTGATGCTGCGTTTCCGCGCAGCCTCAGGCCTGGTAGCTCTCGTGATGCCGGATGACTTCGGCGATCACGAAATTGAGGAATTTGCGCGCGAATTCCGGGTCCAGATCGGCCTCGCGCGCGAGGCGTTCCAGCCGTTCGATCTGTTGCGATTCACGCGCGGGATCGGAGGGCGGAAGGTCGTGTTCGGCCTTCAGGCGGCCGACGGATTGGGTATGCTTGAAGCGTTCCGCAAGGGTATAGACCAGGATCGCGTCCAGCCGGTCGATGCTGGCGCGGTGGTCCTTCAGCAGGGCGGCGGCGCGGGCGGCGGGATCACTCATGCCGGGGCTCCTTGGCGGGCGGGACGGGGCGGGCGGGATGGCGGAAGACGAGGCAGGGCTGGTCCGGGTATGGCACCGGGGCATCGTCGTCGCGGGTCGCGCCCAGCCGCCGCGCCAGCGCGATCGAGCGGGCATTGTCGGGATGGATATAGCTGACGATGCTGTCCCAGCCCAAAACGTCGCGGGCATGGGCGCGGGCGGCCTGGGCGGCCTCGAAGGCATAGCCCTTGCCCTCGGCCTCGGGGGTCCAGACGGTCCAGCCGATCTCGTGTTCGGGCCAGCCTTCAGGGAACCAGGGGCCGGTCGCGCCAAGCGGGGTGTCGTCGCCCTGCCGGGTGAAGACGAAGATGCCCCAGCCGCGCAGCACCCAATGGCCGATGACATGGCCGAAGGCCCGCCAGCTGAGCGCCGGGGTCAGATCAGGGCCGCCGCCGATGAAGCTCGCGCGGTCCGACAGGTGGAAGTCGCGCCAATGCGGCCAGTCGCCGGCATGGGGCGCGCGCAGCACCAGCCGCCCGGTCGTCAGGACCGGCGCGTTCAGCGTCAGGGCAGGGGAGGCGTCGCGCATCGGGTCCTACTTCTTGCCGAACATGCCCGACAACCCGCCGGGCAGCCCGGCCTTGCCCAGCTGTCCGCCCAGGCCCTTGGGGTCCTGCAGCATCTTCGTGGCCTCGGCCATCTTCGCGGGGTCCATGTTCTCCAGGTCGGGCAGCCCGCCGCCCTTGCCGGTCATGGCGCGCATGGCCTGCTTCAGCATCCCGCCCTTGCCCATCTTGCCCAGCTTCTTCATCGTGTCGGCCATCTGCTTCTGCATCTTCAGCAGGCGGTTCAGCTCGGCCACGTCCATGCCCGCCCCCGCCGCGATGCGCTTCTTGCGGCTGGCCTGCAGGATCGCGGGATTGGCGCGTTCCTTCTTGGTCATCGAGTTGATCAGCGCGATCTGGCGGCGGATGGCGCTGTCGTCCATGCCGGCGGCCTCGGCCTGCTTGGCCATCTTCTGCATGCCGGGCATCATGCCCATGATCGACTGCATGCCGCCCATCTTCTGCATCTGTTCCAGCTGGCCCTTCAGGTCGTTCATGTTGAACAACCCCTTCTGGAAGCGCTTCATCATGCGCTCGGCCTGCTCGACCTCCAGCACCTCCTGCGCCTTCTCGACCAGGGCCACGATGTCGCCCATGCCCAGGATGCGGCCGGCGACGCGGCTTGCGTCGAAGCCCTCCAGCGCGTCCATCTTCTCGCCCAGGCCGACGAAGCGGATCGGCTTGCCGGTGACGGCGCGCATCGACAGCGCCGCGCCGCCGCGCCCGTCGCCGTCCATCCGGGTCAGCACCACGCCCGAGATGCCGACCTTGCCGTCGAATTCGGTCGCCACGTTCACCGCGTCCTGGCCGGTCAGCCCGTCGACGACCAGCAGCGTCTCGCGCGGGTTCGCGACGTCGCGGACCGCCTGGACCTCGTTCATCAGCACTTCGTCGATATGCAGCCGCCCGGCGGTGTCCAGCATGTAGACGTCATAGCCGCCAAGCGCCGCCTGCTGCTTCGCGCGCTGCGCGATCTGCACCGCCGTCTGGCCGGGCACGATCGGCAGGGTGTCGACGCCGATCTGCTGGCCCAGGATCGCCAGCTGCTCCATCGCCGCCGGCCGCTGGGTATCGAGGCTGGCCATCAGCACGCGCTTCTTCTCGCGGTCCTTCAGCCGTTTCGCCAGCTTGGCGGTGGTGGTGGTCTTGCCCGAGCCCTGAAGCCCGACCATCAGGATCGGCGCGGGCGGGTTGTCGATCCGCAGCGCCTCGGGCTCGTCCTCGCCCTGCAGGACCTTGATCAGCTCGTCATGGACGATCTTCACGACCTGCTGGCCGGGGGTGATCGACTTGGTGACGGCGCTTCCGGTGGCCTTCTGCGTCACCGATTTCACGAAGCTGCGCGCCACCGGCAGCGAGACATCGGCCTCCAGCAGCGCCACGCGCACCTCGCGCATGGCGGCGGTGACGTCCTCCTCGGACAGGGCGCCCTGCTTGGTCAGCCGGTCGAAGACGCGGCCCAGACGGTCGGAAAGGTTCTCGAACATGGCCGGGCCTCCTTCGGGTCCAATAGGCTGTCGCCCCCGTGGGCGCGACGCGCTGACGGGGGGCGATCCCCGCATGTGACGGGGACCGGAAGGGTCGTCCTTCCGGGAATCCGGTGGCTGATACGAAAAAACGGCCCCCGAGTCAACGAAGGCCGTTCCTTTTGTCGGTCCGCGTTCAGGCGGCGATCTGTTCCAGCGCCTCTTGCGCGCGGGCCAGGCCGGCATCGCGGTCGAAGGCCAGCCGGTCGGCGGGCACGAAGGTCACGTCGGTGATGCCCAGGAAACCCAGCATGTGGCGCAGATAGCCCGAGGCATGGTCCAGGTCCGACCCGAAGGGCGTGCCCGCCGCCGCATAGGCGATGATCGCGCGCTTGCCCTTCAGCAGCCCCTCGGGGCCGGCCTCGGTATAGCGGAAGCTGACGCCCGCGCGGGAAATCTGGTCCAGCCAGTTCTTCAGCTGCGCGGTCAGGGTGAAATTGTAGACCGGCAGGCCGATCACCAGCACGTCGGCATCCTGCACCTCTTTCAGATAGGCGTCCGAGACGTCGATCAGCGCCTGCTGCGCCTCGGTGGGGCTTTCAGGCGCCACGCGGACGGCCTGGAACCAGGCGGTGTCGATGGCGGGCACGCCCTTGTTCAGGTCGCGATAGGTCGTGGTCGCATCGGGATTGGCGGCTTTCAGCCGCGCGACGATATCTGCCGTCAGCTTGCGCGAGACCGAGGCGTCGCCGGTGATGGCGCTGTCGATATGCAGGATGTTCATTGGCGTCTTTCCGCGTGGTGTGTTTGGGAATATCTTTCGGCGACAGATCTAGGGCCTTGCATGGCCGAACGGAATGGCGATAAATGCGCAATCACTGTGCAAGGATGCACATGCCACTGGAAAGCTGGGACGACATACGCACCGCGCTGGCGGTGGCGCGCAGCGGCACGGTCAGCGGCGCGGCCGAGGCGCTTGGCGTGCATCATGCGACGGTGATCCGGCGCATCGACGCGCTCGAGGCGCAATTGCGGGCGCGGCTGTTCCAGCGCCATCCGCGCGGCTATGCGCTGACCGAGGCGGGGCAGGCGCTGCTGAAGGCGGCCGAGCAGGCGGACGAGCGTTTCGCCCAGATGGCGGCGCAGATCGCCGGGGTTGGCGACCGGATCGAGGGCGAGCTGATCGTGACCTCGCTGCCGGAACTGGCCGGGCGGGTGATGCCGCGCCTGATCGGGCTGATGCGGCGCCATCCGGGGCTGCGGCTGCGCTATCTGACCGATCCGCGGCTGTTCCGGCTGGACGCGGGCGAGGCGCATCTGGCCATCCGCGCCGGCGCGCAGCCGACCGAGCCCGATTACGTCGTCCTGCCGATGGAGCGGAACGAATATCACCTCTATGCCGCGCCCGGCTATCTGGAGGCGCATGGCCCTGTCGAGGACCTTTCGGGCCACCGCTTCGTGCTGCCCGGCGCCGAGGGGCGCGGGGCGCCGCACATGCGCTGGCTGCGCGACCGGATCACGCCCGAAAACGTCCTGCTGGTCAGCAATGATTCCGACGCGCGCGAGGCGGTGATCCGCGCCGGCCTGGCGCTTGGCTGGCTGCCCGCCGACCGCGCCGAGGGGCTGGTCAAGGCGCTGGCGCTGCCGGAATGGGAATCGCGGCTGTGGCTGGTCACCCATGTCGACCTGCACCGCACGCCCAAGGTCCAGGCCGCGCTGGCGGCACTGCGCAACGAGGCGCGGGACTAGATGCTTCGGCGTTTCGGGGCAGGGCGCTGGACCCGGCGGCAATCGGCATGCCGGCCGCAGGACCGTCCGCAAGATTCATCGTTCAAGATCAGCGAGGAATGGCGGAGAGGGTGGGATTCGAACCCACGGAACCCGTGAAGGCTCAACGGTTTTCGAGACCGCCCCGTTCGACCACTCCGGCACCTCTCCGCGCTTTCTGGGTGGTGAGGCGGGGATTTAGAGGGGTGAGGGTTGAAGTGCAAGGGGGTTTCGCAGAAAAATCGGGGCGGATTGCGAAAGGGGCGCCGATGCTTCGACTGATCTGCCTTCTGGGCGCTCTGGCCATGCTTCTGCCGCCTGCGGGCGTGGCGCAGCAGGCGCAGGAACCCGCGCCGCTGGCCGAGGCCGGGCCGCTGGAAGACCGGCTCTGGGACAGCCTGCGGATGCCGGAACTGATGGAAATCATGCGCGAGGAGGTCCTGGCCGAGGCCGCCGGGCTGGACCTGGGACCGGCGGGGCCGGGGGGCGACGGCTGGCTGGCCAGCGTCGAGGCGATCCATGCGCCCGAGCGGATGGCCTCGATCTTCCGCGAGGCGCTGGAGCGGGCGATTCGCGATGTGGAGCCGGCGCTGCTGGGGGAAAGCGTGGCATTCTACGAAACCGGGCTGGGGCGGCGGCTGGTCGGGCTGGAAAGCTCGGCCCGGCGGGCGATGCTGGACGAGGGGGCCGAGGAGGATGCGCGCAACGCCGTCATAACCGCCACGCGCCAGCAGGCGCCGCGCGCCGCGCAGATCGACCGGCTGGTCGAGGCCGCCGACCTGATCGAGATGAACGTCGCCGGCGCGATGAATGCCGCGGTGGCCTTCGCGCGCGGCTTCGACGCGGGCGGCGGCTATCCGGTCACGGTGCCCGAGGCGCAGATCCTGGCCGATGCCTGGGCGCAGGAGCCCGAGATCCGCGCCGAGACCGAGGGCTGGATGCGCGCCTATCTGATGCTGGCGCTGTCGCCGCTGAGCGACGCGGAGATCGAGGAGTACATCGCCTTCGCCGTCTCGGATGCGGGGCAGGCGCTGTCGGTGGCGATGTTCGCGGGGTTCGACCAGCTTTTCGCGCAGACCTCGCGCGAGATGGGAATGGCGGCGGCACGGCAGCTTCAGGGGCGCGATCTGTGAGGAAACTTCTTCTGGTCGGCCCGCTGGCCCATCCGGCCTTGCGGGCGGTGCTGGCCGTGGACGGGCGCGAGACGGTGCTGGCGGGGCGGCTGACGGGCGGCGCGCGCGCCGGGATCGATGCCGGCGGCTGGCCGGTCCTGACCGAGGCGGAGGGGACCTTGCCGGCGATCGAGGCGCGGATCACGCCGGCGCTTGCCCGCTACGGCGAGGTGATGGACCTGCGGGTGCTGCCGCGCCCCGAGGGGCAGGTGCCGGGCGCCACGCCGGGGCAGGGCGATGCGCCCGACTGGGACGCGGCAGATTGGCTGCCGGACCTGGCGGCCGAGATCGCGCGGCTGATCCTGGAGGCGCCGATGGACCGGCCTGCCGGGCTGATTGCGCGGCGGCTGCCGATGATCGGGGTCTGGGCCGAAAGCCGGATGCGGGCGCGGGGATCGGTGCCCTCGGGCGGCGATCTGGTTCCGCTGCGGGGCAGGGACGACATCCGCCTGCATGGGCGGCGCGAACCCTTCGCGGGCTATTTCGCGGTCGAGGAATGGCGGTTGTCCCATCGCACCCATGCCGGCGGCTTCACGCCCGAGGTCCGGCGCGAGGGCTTCGTCATGGGCGATGCGGTGGTCGTGCTGCCCTGGGATCCCGTCCGCGACCGGGTGCTGCTGGTCGAGCAGTTCCGCATGGGTCCGGCCATGCGCCACGATCCGCAGCCCTGGCTGCTGGAGGCGGTCGCGGGCCGCGTCGATGCGGGCGAGACGGTCGAGGAGGCCGCCCGCCGCGAGGCGCCGGAGGAGGCCGACCTGCGTGTCCGGCGGCTTTTCCCCGCGCTGCACCACTATCCCAGCCCCGGCGCCGTGACCGAATTCCTCTACATGTTCGTGGGAATCGCCGACCTGCCCGACGACAGCGCCGGCGTGCATGGGCTGGACGGCGAGACCGAGGACATTCGCGGCCATCTGCTGGATCGCGCCGAGCTGACCCGGATGGTGCTGGCGGGGCAGATCAGCAACGGGCCGCTGGTGATGCTGGCGCTGTGGCTGGATCGCGAGGCGGAAAGGCTGCGGGCGGAAGCCGGGGGCTGAGGGTGGCCGGGCTTGCCCCTGCCGCTCGGGCATGTGTAGGTAAGGCCGTTAAAGGAACATCCCGAAGGGAAGGTCGGCCGCCATGCGTATCTGCTCTGATCTTGCTGCCGCTATCGGCAACACGCCGTTGATCCGGCTCAAACGCGCCAGCGAGGAGACGGGCTGCGAGATCCTCGGCAAGGCCGAGTTCATGAATCCCGGCCAGTCGGTCAAGGACCGCGCCGCGCTCTATATCATTCGCGACGCGGTGGCGCGGGGCGAATTGCGCCCCGGCGGCACCATCGTCGAGGGCACGGCGGGCAATACCGGCATCGGGCTGGCGCTGGTCGGGGCCTCGATGGGGTTCCGCAGCGTGATCGTGATCCCCGAGACGCAGAGCCAGGAAAAGAAGGACATGCTGCGCCTGGCCGGCGCCACGCTGGTCGAGGTGCCGGCGGCGCCCTACAAGAACCCCAACAACTATGTGCGCTATTCCGGCCGGCTGGCCGAGGCGCTGGCCAGGACCGAACCGAACGGCGCGATCTGGGCCAACCAGTTCGACAACGTGGCAAACCGCCAGGCCCATTTCGAGACCACCGGCCCCGAGATCTGGGAACAGACCGACGGCAAGGTGGACGGCTTCACCTGCGCCGTGGGCTCGGGCGGCACGCTGGCCGGGGTGGCCGAGGCGCTGCAGCCCAAGGGCGTGAAGATCGCCCTGGCCGATCCCGAGGGCGCGGCGCTGCACGCCTATTACACCACCGGCCAGTTCGACGCGCCCGGCAGCTCGATCACCGAGGGCATCGGCCAAGGACGGATCACCGCCAACCTGGAAGGCTTCACGCCCGATTTCAGCTGGCGCGTCCCCGATGCCGAGGCGCTGCCGATCCTGTTCGACCTGCTGAAGGAAGAGGGGCTGTGCCTTGGCGGGTCCTCGGGAATCAACGTGGCGGGCGCGATCCGCATGGCGCGCGAGATGGGGCCGGGTCACAGGATCGTGACGGTGCTGTGCGACTACGGCACGCGTTACCAGACCAAACTCTTCAACCCGGACTTCCTGCGCGCCAAGTCGCTGCCGGTGCCCGACTGGCTGACCCGCGCCGCGCCCGAGGTCCCCGAAGTCTTCGAGGGCTGATCCTTCATGGCACGCGCGTTCCTGGCCGTCATCCTGATGGTGCTGACCCTTCTGGCGGCCCCGCTTGCCGCCCAGGAGATCAGCGCCCCCGACTATGACGTGTGGGAGCGCGTGGCCAGCCGGGCCGAGGCGCTGATCGACAATCGCGACGCCAGCGACGAGGACCTGAACCGCACGCGGGCCGAGATCGCCGACTGGCGGCGCCAGTTCCAGGATGCGCAGGGCATCAACGCCAACCGCATCAAGGCGGTGCAGGACCAGATCGCGGCGCTTGGCGATCCGCCCGGCGAGGGCCAGTCCGAGGACCCCGAGATCGCCACCCGCCGCGCCGACCTGAACGAGCAGCTGTCGACGCTGCAGGCGCCGCGGCTGGCCGCCATCGAGGCCCACAGCCGGGCCGATTCCATCACCAACCAGATCGCCGGCATCATCGCCGACCGGCAGGCCACGACGCTGGCGCGCCAGTCGCCCTCGCCGCTGCTGCCCGGCAACTGGGTCGAGGCCGGCGCCCAGGGCGCCGCGCTGAGCGAGGCCATCTCGACCGAGTTCAGCCAGCGTTTCGCCGAGCGCGGCACATGGGAACAGCTGCAGCCGCGCCTGCCGCATGTGCTGGCCTATCTGGTCGCGGCGCTGGTGATGCTGACGGCGGGGCGGGCCTGGGTGCGCTCGCTGCCCTCGCGCATGTCGGCGCGGGCCTCGGACCATTCGCGGGCGGTGGTCGCCTTCGTGGTGTCGCTGGGGCAGATCGCGATCCCGGTGATCGGCGTCTATCTGGCGGTCAGCGCGCTGAAGGCCACGCATCTTTTCGGCGAATGGACCACGCCCTTCCTGGACGCCCTGCCGCGCGCCGGGCTGATCCTGTTCGGCGGGATCTGGCTGGCGCGGGTGATGTTCCCGCGCCGGGCCATCGCCTATCAGACCCTGACCATGCCGGAAGACGCCCGCAACACGGCCCGGCGCATGGTCGACCTGCTGGCGGTGGCCTTCGCGCTGCGCCACATCCTGTCCTATGCGATGATGCCGCTGACCGGCGTCTACTGGCGGGCCGGCGATCCCGATACGCGCGTGCCGATGGAATTCGGCGAGGGCGCCATCTCGGTCTGGCATTTCGTGCTGATCGCCGTGGCGGGCTTCGCGCTGTTCCGCCTGGGCAATGTCCTGCGCCGGATGCGCCAATGGGCCGAGCCTGACGATCCGTCCTTCCGCTATCGCGTGCTGTCGGTGCTGGGCTATGTCACCCGGCCCATCGTGGTGCTGGCGCTGCTCTTGTCGCTGCTGGGCTTCATCAACCTGGCCAATCTGCTGGTCTGGCCCTGGTCGCTGTCGCTGATGCTGGCCCTGCTGCTGGTCGCGCTTCAGGACTTCATCGCCGACGTCTTCAACATGGTGAAGCGCGGCGAGGAGGGCGCGCGCGAGGGGCTGGCGCCGCTGCTGATCGGCTTCGGGCTGATCCTGATGTCGGTACCGGTCTTCATGGTCATCTGGGGCGCCCGCCAGGCCGACCTGATCGACCGCTGGAGCAGCTTCCAGCAGGGCGTCAGCCTTGGCGGGGTGCGGCTGTCGCCGGGATCGGTGCTGACCTTCCTGATCATCTTCGCCATCGGCTATGTCGTGACCCGCGCCGTGCAGGGCGCGTTCCGCGGCTCGATCCTGCCCAAGACCCGGCTGGATCCGGGCGGGCAGAACGCCGTCGTCGCCGGGCTGGGCTATGTGGGGATCGTCATCGCGGCGCTGCTGGCCATCACCTCGGCCGGGATCGACCTGTCCTCGATCGCCTTCGTCGCCGGTGCGCTGTCGGTCGGTATCGGTTTCGGCCTGCAAAACATCGTGTCGAACTTCGTCTCGGGCATCATCCTGCTGATCGAGCGGCCGATCAGCGTCGGCGACTGGATCAGCACCGGCAATGGCGACCTGGGCGTGGTCAAGCGCATCTCGGTCCGCTCGACCCAGGTCGAGACCTTCGACCGCACCGAGGTGATCGTCCCGAACAGCGACCTGATCAGCCAGCCGGTGACGAACTGGACGCGGCACAACAAGATGGGGCGGATCATCCTGCCGGTGGGCGTCGCGCCGACCAGCGACACCCGCAAGGTCGCCAGCATCCTGATGGAGATCATCGAGGACCAGCCCATCGTCACCATCGACCCCGCGCCCTCGGTCCTGTTCCGGGGCATCACGGTCGATGCGATGAATTTCGAGATCCGCGCGGTGCTGTCCGACGTGGCCGAGGGGATGGGCGTGACCTCGGAAGTCTATCACCGCATCGTCGAGCGCTTTGCCGAGGAAGGCATCGGCCTGCCCTTCACCGCCCGCGACGTCTGGCCCAGGCCGCCCGGGGCCGAGGATGCGCCCGAGGGCGAGGATACCGCCGCCGCGGCGACGCAGGCGATGATCGTGGCCCCCGACGAGGGCGAGGAAGAGGCGGGCAGGTAGGCGCGGCGGGGGCTCAGGCGGCGCGGGGGCGGTCGCCCTTCTTCTCGTCGCCGCTGCCGTCATCGGGCAGCCCCTCGCGCGACAGCATCACCGCGACCGGGCGCAGCCAGGGGATATGGGCGCAGACGATCATCATCGCGACCATGATCGGCACCGCCAGGAACATGCCCGCGATGCCCCAGACCGCGCCCCAGAAGGCCAGGCTGAGGATGATGCCGAAGCTGGACATGCGCAGGGTCTGGCCCAGCAGCATCGGGTCGATGATATTGCCGATGATGAACTGCGTCGCGGTGCAGGCCGCGGCGACGATCAGCGTCAGCGTCGTGTCGCCGCTGAGCACGAAGGCCAAAAGCGCCGCCACCACCGTCGCCACGATCGAGCCGACCGACGGGATGAAGTTCAGCACGAAGGTCAGCAGCGCGACCGGCCCGGCCAGCTCCAGCCCGGCCAGCTTGAAGATCGCCCAGATGAACAGCGCCGTGACCGCGCTGACCCCGGCCTTCACCACCAGATAGCGGTTCACCCGGTGCATGATCGAGCCGATGATCTCCTGCACCTGGCGGGCATCCTCGCTGTCCTTGGCCAGCCGCTCGATCTTGGTGGAAAACCAGACCCGCTCGGCGAACATGAAGCCGACGAACAGGATGACCAGGACGCTGCCCGACAGGATCCCCGAGGCCTGCCCGGCCAGCGACCGGATCCAGCCGGGGATGTTGAAGCCGCTGATGAAGGTCATGACGCGCTCCTGCGCCTCGGGACCCAGCCATTCGGTCAGCACCGGCAGCGATTCCTGCGCGCGTTCGGCATAGGCGATGGCGGTCAGGACCACCTCGTTCACCTGCGCGACGATGGTGGTCGAGATCCACAGCAGCCCCAGCGCGATGCCGATCAGCGCCAGCGTCGTGGCCAGCCAGTGCGGCACCTTCAGCCGGGTCGAGATCGCCCAGATCGCGTCCGAGGTCAGCGAGAACAGGATGATCGCGATGGCCAGCGAAATCAGGATGAAGCGTGCCTGGACCAGCATGAACAGGATCAGCGCGAAGGCGATGATGCCCAGAAAACCCGTCTGGAGCCGTTCTCGCAGAACCTTGTCTTGCGGCTGATCCAAGCTGCCCGTCTCCGTTTCTGGGGGTGGGCCGGGGGGCGGGCGCCCCGCCACCGGCCCGCCGGTCTCATTCCTCGCCGTCGCGCTCCTCGGCCATCTCGCCCTGCTCGGCGATACGCGCGACCGAGACGACGATCTCGCCGTTGCTGGTGTTGAAGACCCGCACCCCGCCCGCGCTGCGCGAGCGGAAGCTGATGCCGTCCACCGGCACCCGGATCGACTGGCCGGTCGAGGTGGCCAGCATGATCTGGTCGTCCATGTCCACCGGGAAGCTGGCGACCAGCGGCCCGCCGCGCATCGCCTTGTCCATCGCCATCACGCCCTGGCCGCCGCGCCCCCGCACCGGATAGTCGTGGCTGGAGCTGATCTTGCCCGCCCCCTTGGCGGTGATGGTCAGGATCAGGTCCTCGGCCGCCGACATCTCGGCATAGCGGGCCGGGGTGACGCTGCCCTCGGCCACGGCCTCCTCGTCCTCGTCGGGCTCGGCCCCGTCGTCCAGGGCGCCGGCCACGGCGCGCCGCATCTTCAGATAGGCGGCGCGCTCGGCCGGATCGGCCTCGAAATGGCGGATCACGGCCATGCTGACCACGCGGTCGCCCGTCGCCAGGCGGATGCCGCGCACGCCGGTCGAATCGCGGCCCTTGAAGACCCGCACCGCCGTCGTCGGGAAGCGGATCGCGCGGCCCTGGGCGGTCAGCAGCATCACGTCGTCATCGGTCGTCGCCATGCGCACGCCGATCAGGCTGACGCCCTCGGGCAGCTTCATGGCGATCTTGCCGTTGCGCATGATGTTGGTGAAGTCCGACAGCGCGTTGCGGCGCACGTCGCCCTGGTCGGTGGCGAAGACGACCTGGTAATTGGCCCATTCCGCCTCGGGCGCGTCCATCGGCAGCAGCGCGGCGATCGACACGCCCGGCTCGATCGGCAGGATGTTGACGATGGCCTTGCCCTTGGCGGTGCGCCCGCCAAGCGGCAGCCGCCAGGTCTTCAGCCGGTAGACCATGCCGTCGGTGGTGAAGAACAGCAGCTCGGTATGGGTATTGGCGACGAAAAGCGTGGTGACGACGTCGTCTTCCTTGGTGGCCATGCCCGACAGGCCCTTGCCGCCGCGCCGCTGGCTGCGGAACTCGGCCAGGGCGGTGCGCTTGATATAGCCGCCCGAGGTGATGGTCACGACCATGTCCTCGCGCTCGATCAGGTCCTCGTCCTCCATGTCGCCGGACCAGTCGGTGATCTCGGTGCGGCGCGGCACGGCGAACAGCTCCTTCACCTCGCGGAGCTCGGCGCTGATGATGCCCAGGATCCGCTCGTGCGAGGCGAGGATCGCCAGATAGTCGCGGATCGCATCGGCCAGCTGCTGCAGCTCGTCGGTGACTTCCAGCACGCCAAGCTGGGTCAGCCGCTGCAGGCGCAGCTCCAGGATGGCGCGGGCCTGGGTTTCCGACAGGTTGTAGGTGCCGTCCTCGTTGACCGGATGGCGGGGATCGTCGATCAGCCGCAGATATTCCAGGATCTCGTGGGCGGGCCAGCGCCGCTCCATCAGCCGCTGGCGCGCCTCGGCGGCGTCCGCGCTGCTGCGGATCGTGGCGACGACCTCGTCGACATTGCTGACCGCCACGGCCAGGCCGCACAGCACATGGCTGCGCTCGCGCGCCCGGCGCAGCTCATAGGCGGTGCGGCGGGCGACGACCTCTTCGCGGAAGGTCAGGAAATGGGTCAGGAAATCCCGCAGCGTCAGCTGTTCCGGCCGGCCGCCGTTCAGCGCCAGCATGTTGCAGCCGAAGCTGGTCTGCATGGCGGTGAAGCGGAACAGCTGGTTCAGCACCACGTCGGGCGTGGCGTCGCGCTTCAGCTCGATGACGACGCGGATGCCGTGGCGGTCGGATTCGTCCTGGACCGAGGCGATGCCCTCGACCCGCTTCTCCTTGGCCAGCTCGGCGATCCGCTCGATCAGCGTGGCCTTGTTCACCTGATAGGGGATCTCGTCGATGACGATGGCGAAGCGGTCCTTGCGCGGCTCCTCGATATGGGTCCTGGCGCGGATGATGACGCTGCCGCGCCCCTCCAGATAGGCCTTCCTCGCGCCCGAGCGGCCCAGGATCATCGCGCCGGTGGGGAAGTCGGGGCCGGGGATGATCTCCAGCAGCCGCTCGGTCGGCAGGTCCGGGTTCTCGATCAGCGCCAGCGTGGCGTCGACGACCTCGCCCAGGTTGTGCGGCGGGATGTTGGTCGCCATGCCGACGGCGATGCCGCCCGCGCCGTTGACCAGCATGTTGGGGAAACGCGCGGGCAGGACCGTGGGCTCGCGGTCCTTGCCGTCATAGTTGTCCTGGAAATCGACCGTGTCCTTGTCGATATCCATCATCAGATAGGCGGCGGGCTTGTCCATCCGCACCTCGGTATAGCGCATCGCCGCCGGGGGATCGCCATCCATGCTGCCGAAATTGCCCTGGCCGTCCAGCAGCGGCAGCGACATGGAAAAATCCTGCGCCATCCGCACCAGGGCGTCATAGATCGCGCTGTCGCCATGCGGGTGGTATTTCCCCATCACGTCGCCCACCGGCCGGGCCGATTTGCGATAGGGCTTGTCATGGGTGTTGCCGGTCTCGTTCATCGCATAGAGGATGCGGCGATGCACCGGCTTCAGCCCGTCGCGCAGGTCCGGGATCGCGCGGCTGACGATGACCGACATCGCGTAATCCAGATAGGACGTGCGCATCTCGCTGGAGATGTCGATGACCGGCCCGTCATGGGCCATCACCGATCGCGGCGCGGCGCCGTTTTCGTCGCCCGTTTCAGGGGTTTCCGGAAAATCGTCTTCGGGGGTGTCAGCCACGGGAATTCCTCAACATCTTGTTGGGTTTCGGTATAGCCGACACGCCCGCTGGGGGCAATCGCGGGGGCGCCTTCCAGGGCCCCTCAGGCGCCGCGTTTCGCGGCGATCCCCCACAGCCCGGCCAGCCCGGCCGAGAAGATCGCGTTCCAGCCCGCCATGCTGATGCCGAACAGGCTCCAGGCGACCTCGTCGCAGCGCACGACGGGGGCCGATTGCAGCCGCGACATCAGTTCCGCCGTGGACATCGTGGCCAGGTCGCCGACCCCGCCCGCGCAATGCGCGGGTCCGGCCCAGACCTGCAGCTCGACCCCGGTGTGATAGATCGCCAGCCCCGCCGCCACGCCCGCCGCGGCCATGCCCAGCAGCGCGAAGGCCCGCACCCGCCCGGTCAGCCAGGCCAGCCCGGCGATGACGACCGCCGCCAGATGCGGCCAGCGCTGCAGGATGCACAGCTCGCAGGGGGCGTATCCCGCCGCCTGGAACCCCAGCGCGGCGATCAGCAGCGCGGCCGAGCCCGCGCCGGCCAGAAGTGAAAGCTGTTTTCCGTCCATGCCGGTCCTGTCATGCTGGCCCGTCCCCATGGCCGGGGAGGGGACAAGGCCCTTTCGCGCCAGGCATTTCCCGACGCCCCGTTGTGACCCGACGTTCTGGATGCGGCGACGCGCGGCGCGCGTCAAGCGCCCTTGCGCTTCCGTCGCGGCGCTGTGATCATCCGCGAGCAAGGGGGGCCTGTTTTCCGATCCGCGCGGCGCGGGAACCGGCGGCCCCCGGCGGGGTTCCTCCTCAGCGAGGGCGTGGTGAAGGGGTGCGGCGATGAAATGGCGGGGCCGGCGCGGCAGCAGCAATATCGAGGATCGGCGCGGCATGGGCGCCGCCGGGGCAGGGGGCGTCGGCGTGGTCGGCATGCTGATGGTGCTGGCGGTCGGCTATTTCTTCGGGGTCGACATCACCCCGATCATGCGCGAACTGGACCAGGGCCAGCCCGGCCAAGGCGCGCCGCTGACCCAGGCGGACCAGGAATACGGCGAATTCGTCTCGGTCGTGCTGGCCGATACCGAGGAGGTCTGGGCGCCGGTGCTGCGCGACCAGGCGGGGATCGACTATGCGGATCCGACGCTGGTGCTGTTCCGCGGCGCGGTTCAGTCGGCCTGCGGCGGGGCGTCCTCGGCGATGGGGCCGTTCTACTGCCCCGGCGACCGCCGCGTCTATCTGGACACGGATTTCTTCGACATGATGGCGGAGCGCATGGGCGCGGGCGGCGATTTCGCGGCCGCCTATGTGATCGCGCATGAGGTCGGCCACCATGTCCAGAACCTGACCGGGACGCTGGGACGGGTGAACAGCCTGCGCGGCCGCATCAGCGAACGCGATTCGAACGCGCTGTCGGTGCTGACCGAGCTTCAGGCCGATTGCTATGCCGGGATCTGGGCGCGTCATGCGCAGGACCGTTTCGGAACCCTGGAAGCAGGCGACCTGGAAGAGGCGATGCGCGCCGCCGCCGCCGTCGGCGACGATGCGCTGCAGGCCAGCGCCGGGCGGACGCCGATGCCCGACAGCTTCACCCATGGCAGCGCGGCGCAGCGGCAGGAATGGCTGATGCGCGGCTTCCGCTCGGGGCGGATGGAGCAATGCGACACTTTCGCCGCGGCCGGGCTCTAGCCCCGCCCGGCAGAACGGACAGGAGGATGCGATGACGATGATCGGACTGATCGCGGCCGGGGCGATGATGGGACTGGCGCTGCTGGCGGCCG